>CARYZD010000020.1:406-2101 GCA_949106495.1 uncultured Clostridia bacterium | reverse complement strand
TGTATAATGAACTCTTTCTGTTTCTTCTTTTGGTAAGCCTCTTTGTAATTCAAATCCATTTGACACCATATATTCAAAAAAAGCATTTTGTAATTGTCTGTAACTATCTTTAGCTTTCCAAAATTCACTACAAGCTAATTTATCAATAGGATTTCCTTTTTTATCTACTGTATGAACAACAGGTAAAAAAAGTAAGTGCATATTGAAGTGAACCCAAATTATTAGACAAAAAAGTTTAATAAGGAGGGTTCATTTTATATGAGTAAATTTTCAAACGAGTTTAAATTAGAAGTTGTTAATTATTATTTAAAAAATGGAGGCTTAAAAAGAACTGCAAACCACTTTAATATAGGTTCAGATTTAACAGTAACAAGATGGGTAAAAAAATATAATGAACATGGAGAAAAAGGATTATTAAAAAATTTTAAATCATCTTATAGTGGAGAATTTAAACAGAATGTGGTAGAATATATGCATACAAACCATTTATCTGCTAACGAAACAGCTATACACTTTAATTTAGGAAGTGTAGACCAAGCAACTAAATGGGAACGTATATATTATGAGGAAGGACCACAAGGTCTATATAAGGAACGACGTGGTAGAAATAAAAATATGAGTTCTAAAACAAGAAAAAAGAAGCTATCTAAAGAAGTAGAAGAAGATTTAATAGCAGAAAATCAGAGACTTAGAATGGAAAATGCATACTTAAAAAAATTGCAAGCCTTAGTTCAGGAAAGAACAAAGCCAAAACAATCGAAAAAGTAATAGTAATAGATGAATTAAGGCATGAATTTAAATTAGAGGCTTTGTTAAAATATGCAGAAGTAACAAGAAGTACATTTTATTATCAATTAAATAGAATGAAGGAACCAGATAAATACAAAGAAGTAAAAGAAGAAATAACAGCTATATATCATGAAAATAAAGGAAGATATGGATATAGAAGAATAACATTAGAACTTCATAATAGGGATTTTTGTATTAATCATAAAACAGTAAGAAAACTTATGAAAGAACTAGGATTACAATGTTTTGTAAGAGCACAAAAATATAAATCATATAAAGGTGAAGTAGGAAAAATATGTGATAATCTTTTAAATAGAGAATTTCATGCTGAAGAACCATATCAAAAGTGGGTTACTGATGTAACAGAATTTAAAGTGCACAACGAAAAACTATATTTATCACCAATAGTAGATTTATTTAATGGAGAAGTAATAAGTTTTAATCTGTCCAGACATCCCGTGTTTGCACAAGTAGTTGATATGTTAGAAAAAGCTTTTAGTAAAATACCAAATAATACTGATTTAATATTACATTCAGACCAAGGATGGCAATACCAAATGAAACAATATCAACATTTGTTAAAAGAAAAAGGTATTAGACAAAGTATGTCAAGAAAAGGAAATTGCTTAGATAATTCATTAGCAGAAAATTTCTTTGGTTTATTAAAATCAGAATTATTTTATATGAAAGAATATAAAACCATAGAAGAATTAGAAAAAGATATAATAGAATATATAGATTATTATAATAATAAAAGGATAAAGGGCAAATTAAAAGGAATGAGCCCTGTACAATACAGAGTTCATTCCCAAGTTGCCTAGTACCTAGTCAAAAAATGTCCAATTTTTTGGGTTCAGTACATATGAGGAGATTTCTCATCATAATGCACTTTTGCAGATAAAATAT
>CARYZD010000020.1:0-396 GCA_949106495.1 uncultured Clostridia bacterium | reverse complement strand
TACACTTACTATTCTTTATATTAGATAAAGTTTGATATAGGCTGAACATTTACAGTTGTGTAATTAGTATAAATTACCATACCAGGTTTAGCACCTGATGGCTTCTTTACATATTTAACCAAAGTGTAATCAACAGGAACATTAGAAGAATCTTTTGCTTTGCTATAAAAAGCAGCAATACCTGCACATTTATTAATAAGCTCCTGGCTAATTTCTTTTCCATTGGTCACTAAAATTAAATGACTACCATGAATATCTTTAGTATGAAACCATATATCATTATTATTAGCAAATTTAAGCGTCAAATAGTCATTTTGCTTATTATTTTTACCTATATATATAGTATAACCATTAATATCCATTTTTATAGGAGAGGATATTTCAGTTGTTGCTTTT
>CARYZD010000019.1 GCA_949106495.1 uncultured Clostridia bacterium | reverse complement strand
GAAAATACTTTGCTTATAAAGTTCCAGAAATTGAAGGATATAAAAGAGTTGGAGAAGAAAAAATAAAAGCTCAATTTGTAGATGGAAGATTAGTATTTGAAGCAAAATATGAAAAAGTACCAGAAAATAATACAGGAAATACTGATCCAGAAGAAAATAAACCATTTGATCTACCAAATACAGGAGATATAAATGTAATATTATTTACTTCTATTGCAATATTAAGTTTAGTACTTATAAAGAAAAATATTAAAAATGTTATAAGTAAATAAAAAAATAGAATGACCTAGAGATTAATCTAGGTCATTTTTTATAAATAAAATATAAAGTATATTATAATGAAATCTCAGTAATATTACAAAGATATTACACCAAAAAATATAATAATAATTGCAAAATTAAAAGTCAAAGGTTTACTAGATATAAAATTTTTTTTGATATAAAATTTAATCATAAGGTGGTAAGGCATATGAAAAAAATTAATAAAAAATTAACAATATTTCTATTAGTATTTTTTTGCATGACTTTAATTACAGCTAGTATTGCAAGTAATGCTAAAAGAAATGATGAAAAACTTACAAAAGTTAATGAATATAGTGCAGATAGTACCACTGCCAATTCAGAAACTGAAGGTAAAGTAAATATAAGTGTATCTAATAAACCAATAGTAGATGTAATGTTAACATCTAAAGATACAAATGTAAATCTAGATAATTTTGAAGATGATGTAAGAGGAAAATTACAAGATTTAGGTGTAGATACAACTAATGTTGAATTTCAAACAGTAGAAAGAGCATCACTTTCTACAAATGCTCAAGATGCAAGCCAAATTTTTAATGAATGGGGAAAAATTGGTGTTGCAGGAAACTGGGTATTAACAACATACAATGGTACAAGTGTAATTTGGAATAAATTAAATACAAATGGAGCAACAGGTTTCTATTCAAAGGATAATTATAATATTAAGGATGCGACTATAGATTTTGATATGCGTACAACAGACTCAGATGATGACTATATAGGTGTATTTTTACGTTTTAATATGAATTCTCCTGAGACTACAGCCCAAGCAAGTAAAAAAGCAACAACGTATATGTACATAGAGCAAATGAATGGAGTAACAGACTTTAAAGCTCCAAATGGGTTGTATAAAATACAAGATAAAGTACTTATTCCTACAGATTCACAAGGAAATAATATAGCATCTTTATATGGTAATCCAGTAGCAAGATCTAGTTCTGGATATCCTAAAAAGAATACATGGACACATTATAAATTTGTTGTAGAAGGAAATAATATTAAAGCTTATAGAAATGGTACTCAAATAATTAATTATACAGATACATCAGCAACTCCAATAAGTAAAGGTTCATTTGGTTTAGTAAACTGGTCACAACCTGCAATGTTTGCTAACTATACAGTTTCTTATACTATAATTAAAGAATTCCAAAATGTTTTAAGAGAACCTAGTTGGAGAGAAAATGCTCATCATATAGTAGTAAATGTTGATGACACAGTTGATGAAACATTAACAGGAACAGAGACTATAGGTGAAATTTTAACTCGTACATTAAATGATAATATTCATTTTATTCAATGGGGTACTAGTACAAACCAATCAGTAACTAATGACTTCGTTGGTAAAAACGATGAAAAAGGTCTTTTCGTAGATAATAGTGACTATGCAAACTGCGTAGAACAAACAGCAATATACATTAAAAATTTAATTGAACAACAAAATCAAAATAGCTATGTAATAGTTGGTGAAGATAATGATTTAGCTGTAGAACCATCAGATTTAAAAAATGGTGCAGTATCAGAGGATTTTCCAAATGGTAGATGGAAATTACATCACAATTATACATATTTTGCAAATAATTTAGGACAATCAGCTTATACAGAAGTTTATACACCAAATTTATTAGGTAATTTTGATAAACCAGGTGAATATTTAATTTATTTTGATGATGAATTAGTTGGAACAGTTTATGCACATAGAAGACCAATTGCAGATTTTGTAATTGACCTTAATGATTCAAATATTAATTTAACATCAAGTTCTTTTGACTTAGATAGTGATGAAGATATTGGATATGGAAAAGGTATTAAAGAAGAAAAATGGTTTTATAAAAAACCAAATGATTCAACATGGACAGAAGGAAAATTAACTTCATATGATAAAAATGAAATATATGTTATTAAACTTGAAGTTACAGATTTCCAAGAATGTACAAGCTATACAACAAAATATATAGGAATAGGAAATCCAGTAGCAAGCTTTAAC
Organism: uncultured Clostridia bacterium; assembly: GCA_949106495.1. Taxonomy (GTDB): domain Bacteria; phylum Bacillota; class Clostridia; order TANB77; family CAG-465; genus CAG-465. The sequence continues at coordinate 63 of CARYZD010000019.1, read as the reverse complement.
TATGGAGCAAGTACAATAACTAAATATCAAGATTTAGTAATAAATGATACTTCATATGATCCA
>CARYZD010000018.1 GCA_949106495.1 uncultured Clostridia bacterium | reverse complement strand
ACTAACATACTCGAAAGTTTTATCAATATAATCTCTTAATGTTAAAACTTCTTTTTCCAATTCTTTGTTTTCTTGCTTTAAAGTATAGTTTTCTTTTTGTATCTGTTCAGTTTTATACATTGTTTCTTCAACAATATTCTTAATTCTAGTATATCGTTTAGCAAGTGTATTAAACTTGTTTATTACTCGTTTATAATCATTTCTCATAACTTCAATATTATCAGTTATTTTCTCTTGTTCTAAACAGTTTGTATCTTTAAAAATTTCTTGCACTTCAAAATTAGTAATCTTTTTTAATTTTTCTATTGGTATATGCTCATTATCTTTGGTATTTCCTCGCTCTAAATCAAAACCGTTATCAGTTACATATTTATAAAATCTATCTTGCAAAATTCTATAACTTTCTTTGCCTTTCCAAAATTCACTACAAGCTATTTTATTTATTTCTTTTCCTTTTTTATTTGTTGTATGAACTACTGGTATAAATACAATATGGAGATGTGGGGTAGTTTCGTCATTATGGACTTTTGCAGATACTATAAATTCTTCGCCTAAATTATTGTAATTAACAACAAAGTCATAGGCTAACTTGAAATATCGTTTTGTTTCTTGTTCTCCAATTCTTTCAAAAAAATCTTTATCAGATGTGATAATCAATTCACACATTACATTACTAACTTTCTTTATTTTAACCTTTAATTTGTATTTTTCTTTTATAAGATTAAAGGCTTTTTGATATGATGTATTTATAGTTTTAAGAGAATAGTTTTTAATGGAATTACTTTTATTTATATCTTTATTAGAATAGTTAGTGTTTTTTCTTTCATTGTGCCTATAAATATATGGTAATTGTCCCATTTTATAATTTTCATTTCTTATTATTGCATAGCTCACATTTTAAAATCTCCTTTTTATTTTTTAGGGTAAATCTTCGTAGGCTATTGCTTATGTTCTAATACTTTATAAACCAGCTAATATAACACAACTAAAAAGTGTGAGGTGAACCAAAAATATTGGACTAAAATTTAGTATGAATGGAGGTCCACCAATATGTTTAGACACCATTTTGAGTTAAAACTCGAAATTGTTAATTTTGTTATTGAAGGTAAGCATTCATATAAACAGGCTTCCCAAAAATATCATATCCATCAGGAACAAATTCGAGTTTGGTGTAATCTTTACAGAAATTCTGGTAAAGATGGTTTAAAACCGCAAAAAATTAGAAAATATGATGGAAATTTTAAGGTTAGCGTAGTAGAATATATGTATGCAAACCATTTATCTTTTGAAAAGACAAGAATGCATTTTAAATTGCCTTCTTCAACAATCATAGTATTATGGAAGCAAATGTATGACGAGAAAGGTCGTGAATACTTGCTAAATAATCGCTCAATAGCAATTAATCACATGCAAGTAGAACGAAATAAAAGAATGAGAAAAAGCTCAAACCCCAATACTTCAGATTTAACAGATAAAAGTAAAGAAGAACTTTTAAAAGAAATCGAAGATTTAAGAATGGAGAACGACTACTTAAAAAAATTAGATGCCTTAGTTCAAAAAAGAATCAACCAACCAAAAAAGAAAAAGCATTAGCCGTTTACGAATTAAGGCACAAATATAAAATAACGGCTCTATTACAAAAGGCAAAATTATCTAAAAGTACATATTATTACATTATTAATACTTTATCTAGAACAGATAAATATGCAGAAGTAAAAGATGTAATTAAACAAATTTATCATTCTAATAAAGGTAGATATGGTTATCGTAGAGTTACTTTAGAACTATATAATAGAGGTTATAAACTTAACAGAAAAACAGTGTATAAATTTATGAAAGAACTTAAAATACAGTCATTTGTTAAGATTAGAAAGTATCGTTCATATAAAGGCGGTTATGGTAGTTATGTAGCTATAAATCTTTTAAATCGTAATTTTAAAGCAAATAAACCAAATCAAAAATGGGTTACAGATATTACACAGTTTGCCTTATTAAATACACGTATGTATTTATCACCAATTATAGACTTGTATAATGGTGAAGTTGTAAGTTATAATCTATCTGAAAGACCATATTTTCATCAAATAGAGATATGTTAGACAAAGCTTTTGCTAAAATTCCAGATGATACTAATTTAATATTGCATTCTGACCAAGGGTGGCAATATCAAATGACAAGGTATCAAAATCGTTTAAAAGATAAAGGAATAAGACAAAGCATGTCTAGAAAAGGCAATTGTTTAGATAATGCATGTGCTGAAAATTTCTTTAGTATATTAAAATCAGAATTCTTTTATAACAGAGAATTCAAAAGTATAAATCAGTTTAGACAAGAACTAGATGAATATATAAATTACTACAATAATAGTAGAATAAAGTTAAGGCTAAATGGTAAAAGTCCAATTCAGTACAGAATGGATTTCTACCCTAAAACAGCATAGACACTTGTCCAACTTTTGTGGGTCACTTCA
>CARYZD010000017.1 GCA_949106495.1 uncultured Clostridia bacterium | reverse complement strand
CATGGATTTGATGTAAAAGACACAAGAGAAGGGCAAATAGTAAACAAAATATAAAAGGAGCAAATTTTGCTCTTTTTTTCATATGTATTTAAATCATTAATTTTTAATATATGCATATAAATATACTAGAGATTTTATCTTTATATTTAGTTTTTAACTAAAAAAGTAAAGAAAAGTCGAATGAGAATAATAAGTAATCATATGTAAAAAGATATTAATGATAAAGGAGAGATACATATGAATGGTACAAATGTTAAAGTAGAGATACAAGGAATGGATACATCTAAACTTCCAAAATTATCTCAAAGTGAACAAATGGAAATGTTAAAGAAAATAAAAGAAGGGCATGTAGAATATAAGGATGAGTTTGTTAATGCAAATCTAAGATTAGTTTTAAGTCTAGTTAAAAAATTTAATGGAAGAGGAGAAAATATAAACGATATATTTCAAGTTGGAGTTATTGGACTTATTAAAGCAATAGATAATTTTGATATTACACAAGAAGTTCAATTTAGTACATATGCAGTTCCTATGATACTTGGTGAAATAAAAAGATACTTAAGAGATAATAGTGCATTTAGAGTAACAAGGTCATTAAGAGATTTATCTTATTTGATTTCTCAAGAAAGAGAAAAATATATTGCTGAACATAATGAAGAGCCAACTGTAGAAGAACTTGTAAAATTAACTGGTGCAAATAGAGAACAAATTGTTTTAGCAATAGATAGTACTGTTGCTCCAATGTCTATATATGATACAGTATATAATGATGGTGGTGATCAAATATTTTTACTAGACCAACTTAAAAATGAAAAAGAAGAATCAGATGATTTAATTACACATATTTCTATTGAACAAATGCTTGATAGATTATCAGATAAAGAGAGATATATAATAGAAAAAAGATATTTTAAGGATAAAACTCAAGTTGAACTTGCAGATGAACTTGGTGTATCTCAAGCTCAAATATCAAGAATAGAAAAAGGAGCATTACTTAGAATGAAAAATAAACTTGGAGAAACACTAAATTAAAAATTATAATAAAATACTATACAAATATAATTATTAATGATATACTCTACTTTAGTTAGTGAGGAGGATATTATGGCAGAAATAAAATATGAGATAGTTAAATCTATAGGAGTACTATCTGAAAGTGCTAATGGGTGGAAAAAAGAATTAAATTTAGTTAGCTGGAATGATAGAGCTCCTAAATATGATATTAGAGATTGGGACGAAAATCATGAAAAGATGGGTAAAGGAATAACTTTATCTGAAGATGAAATGCAAACATTAGTAGATTTAATGAATGAAAATTAAGACTGGTATATTTTACCAGTCTTTTTAATATTATTAAAAAGGAGGTATGTTATGGAAGAGAAAGTAATTTTTTTAAGTCCATCTACTCAAGAATTTAACTTAGGGTATGGAGATTTTGGTTCAGAAGAATATAGAATGAACAGAATAGGAGATATCGTTGAGAGGTTATTAAAAAATCAAGGATATACTGTATATAGAAATAATCCTAATGAAAAACTTAGTGAAGCGGTAAGAAAAAGTAATGAAATAGGACCAGATATACATGTAGCTTTACACAGTAATGCAAGTGGGCAAGGATATAATGCACAAGGTCCAGAAATATTTGCCAATAGACCAAACACACCAGGAGATAAACTTGCAAATGCAATTTATGATGAAATTATTTCTATATATCCAAATCCAGATAAAGGAAGAGGTGTATTGTTTACTAGTAGTCTTTATGAAATAATAAGAACTAATGCTCCTGCTGTATTATTAGAGGTGGCTTTTCACGATAATCCAGAAGATGCAACTTGGATAATAAATAATGAAGAGCAAATTGCAGAAGCAATAGTTACAGGAATTAATAATTATTTTTCATCACTTGCAAATACATAATTATATAGTATAATAAGTTTAGGTGATAAATAATGTTAAACATAAGAGAAATACTTAGAGCAACAAATGGTGAATTATTAAATGGAAATATAAATACTAATATTTTAAACTATAATATAGATAGTAGAATAATTAAAAAGGGCGACTTTTATATTCCATTGATTGGAGAAAATGTTGATGGACATAAGTTTATTATAGATTGTGTAAAGAATGAATGCTCAGGATTTTTTATATCAAATAATGATATAGATATAAAAGAAATAATATCTATAAATAATAACATTATAATAATAAAAGTTGAAGATACTAAACAAGCTCTTATTGATATAGGAAAATATAATAGAAATAAACATATAAATATTGATGTTGTAGCTATAACAGGTAGTGTAGGTAAGACTAGCACGAGGGAAATGGTTTCATCTGTTTTGTCCGAAGCATTAAATGTAATGGTTACACAAAGAAATATGAATAGTCATATAGGTATGCCATTAATGGATTTGATGTTGGATAATCAGGAATTAGCTGTTTTAGAAGCAGGAATAGATTTTGTTGGTGAAATGGATATATTAAATGAATTACTAGTACCAGATGTGGCTGTAGTTACTAATATAGGCACTTCACATATTGGTAAGTTTGGTAGTCAAGAAATAATATATCAAGAGAAAACAAAAATAGCTAAAGGACTTAAAGGCAAAAAAATATTACTTATAAATGCAGATGATGAATATTTAAAAAACTATTCTAATCTAGATGTAAATATAAAATATTATAGTAAGAATGATGCATTAAATATTCTAGTAGGTGATAATAGTATAGAATATGATACTGTTATATATAATAATTTAGAACATATAAAAATAAATGCTATTGGAGATCATAATATTTTAAATTCCTTAGTTGCAATTAGAATAGCAGAAATTTATAACATTCCTACTCAAAAAATAAAAGAGGGAATTTTAAATTATAAGAACTTTAATAGAAGAATGGAAAAAATAAATTTAAAAAATAATATTACATTAATAGATGATACATATAATGCTAGTCCAAGTTCTACAGAATCTGGTTTGATATCAGTAGATAAAATACAAGGCAGAAGAAAAATAGCGGTACTTGCAGATATTGTTGAACTAGGAGATTATGCTAGAGAACTTCATACTAAACTTGGAGAAGTATTCAAAAATATAAATTATGATATTATAATAGCTTATGGAGATGATATTAGGTATTTAATTGATATTGCATATAAATATGTAGATACTATATATTATTGTGAAGATTCAGCTCATGCCGAAAATAAATTAAGAGAAATTATGAATAAAAATGATGTTATATATTTTAAAGGCTCTAATGTAATGAATGTAAATAATATAGTAGAAAATTTAAAAAGGGATTTCATGAATTAAATGAAATCCTTTTTCATATAATGTAGAGGTGATAAATATGGCAAGAGGAATTGATTTTAAACAAAAGGAAGTTATTAATATTAATGATGGAAAGATACTAGGGTTTGTAATTGATGTTCAAGCTGATTTTGAAAAAGGAGAAATACATTCTATTGTAGTAGCAAAGACTGGAAAGATATTTAATAACGTTAATAGTAAAAGTAATGTGACTATAGAATGGAAAGATATAAAAAAGATTGGAGAAGACGTTATTTTAGTTGAAATATAGCTATAAAAAAATAACTTATAAATAAATAATTAAAAAAAGTTAAATTTTTTTAGAAAAAGTGTTGACAACTGAAACAAAAAGTAGTATCATAATAGACGTCGCAAAGAGATGACTAAACATAAAATTTATAAGGCAAAAGTTGGTTAAAAAAACTTTTAATTTTTTATAAAAAATGTGTTGACAAAAGTTGACTCTTTATGTTATAATAAAATCGTTCTCAACGAGAGAACAAAACAGTACATTGAAAAATAAACAATGCAAGATAC
>CARYZD010000016.1 GCA_949106495.1 uncultured Clostridia bacterium | reverse complement strand
TAGAAGAAAATATAGTAGGAGAAGAATTTTATATAGAAGCGCCAGAAATAGAAGGATACAGAATTGTAGGAGAAAAAATAGTAAATGCAATATTTGTAAATGGAGAATTAGTATTTGATATAGTCTATGAGCCAATAATCGATTTACCAACTACAGGGGATATTGAAATATATAGAATTATATTTATATTATTAATTTGCACAATAGTTGGTAGCTATATTTTAATTAAAAATAAAAAGAAATTAATAAAATAAGAGGCTGTTTAGCCTCTTATTTCTATGTTATATGCAGTTAGCCAGTAATCTATTTGGATAATATATGCAAGTGTTTGTGGATATGTCATAAGTTGACCAAATAGGTTTTCTTTTAATTCATTTCCATGTGTATTAATTAAATTTCTAACATAATTGGTATTTATAACTTCATGAATTCTAGAACTTGGATTATCTAAAATTTGAGATAATTTATTTTCTAACATTTCAAGATATTTTTTACTATAAGTTTTAGGGAATGGAGATTTTTTTCTATTTGTTATATCTGTTGGTAAATCATTTTTAAATGCTTGTTTTAATATATATTTTTCACAAATTTCATTATTAGAATTTCGTAATCCTAGTTTTAATTTTGCATCAACATTATATACATATTCAAATATTCTATGATCAGCATATGGAACACGAACTTCTAAAGAATTTCTCATAGACATCCTATCTGTTCTTTCAATTAATGTATTCATGAAATATTTTATAGTTAAATAATTAATTTCTTTAAATTCATTTTCAAATGAATCAAGAGATATATGAGATACATTTTTTAGCGTATTATTTTTTACAGTTTTTATATATTCTACAATATCACCATCATTTACTAAATCTTTTTTTATTATATTTTGTCTTAAATTTTCAGATAAAGCCCAAGGGAAACCATCTGTATTTTTTAGGTGATCTTTATAAAACCAAGGATAGCCTCCAAAGATTTCGTCTGAACATTCTCCAGAAAGAACAACTTTTTCATTATTATTTGTAATTTCCCTGCAAAATACAAACATTGAGCTATCAATATCTGCCATACCAGGCATATCTCTTGCAATAACTGATTCAAATAAATTATTAAATAAGTCTTCGTCAGTTACAATTATATCCTTATGTTTTGTATTTAAGTATTTAGTCATTACTTTTACAAAATCACTATCTTTTGTTTGTTGATAACTATTTGCAACAAAATCTTTATCATTATTTTCATAGTTTATAGAATAAGTATGAAGATTAAATACATTGTCTGTTGCTATTTTTGTAACGATACTTGAGTCAAGTCCTCCAGATAACATAGTGGATACACCTACATCTGATACTAACTGTTTTCTTGTCGCATCATTTACTAAATATTTTACATTATCTATTATTTCATCATCACTATCTATCATTTTCTTTTCACATAAATCCCAATATTTAATAATATCTAATGTATTATCTTTATAATAAGCATAGTGACCAGCTTGTAGTTCATATATATCTTTAAAGTATGTTTTTCCTGGACTATGAGCTGGACCTAAAGAAAATAATTCAAGTAACTCTTCTTTAGAAACAATAGGTTTTACATATTTACTTGCTAGTATACCTTTTATTTCAGAAGAAAATATTAATTTATCGTCTACTAGTGAATAGAATAATGGTTTTATACCTAGTCTATCTTTTGCTAAAAATACAGATGAATTTTCTTCATCATGAATTGCAAAAGCAAATATACCATTTACAAATTTCAACATTTTTTCTTTAAATTCTACATATAATAATAAAAGAACTTCTGTATCTGATTCAGTTTCAAATTCATATCCTCTAGTAATTAAGATATTTCTTAATACATTAGTATTATATAATTCACCATTATATGAAATAGCATAGTTTCTTCCATTTATACATCTTTTCATAGGCTGCTTTCCATTTTTTACATCAATTATGCTAAGACGTGCATGACCTAGAGCAACATTGTTATTTACATATATGTTATTGTCTGAATTTCCCCTTCGTATAATACTATCTTTCATAGATAAAATAGTATCATTAGTTTTTATTTTATCTTTTTGTATGTATCCACAGATACCACACATAATATCACCTCATTTAATAATATTAATACAACTGCTTTTTTATGAATATTTAATAGTTAAATTTTTGTGAAATTTGTTGAAAATTGTATACTTTTAATGTAGTATTAAATTATAGAAGTATATAAGGGGTGGTTGTATGTTAAATAAGAAAAAATCAGGTAAGAGCTTGATATTATTTGTTATAGTAATAGCTGTTATGAGCTTTGCAATAGTATTTGTTAGTAGAATTTTTGATAACAATGGGATAGATAAAGTTCAAGAAGAGGCTTTTAAACTTAATGTTTACGAATATTACTTAGAAATTGAAGACTACAAAACACAGTTAGCTCAGACAGAAGGATATAGTGATGAAAATTTTAATGTTTGTGGAATAGAATTAAAATCTGTTATTCCAAATATTATTGAAACAGATATGTCTAAATTTAAAATTGAGCAAGGTAAACTTATATACATAGGTAATGATGAACAAGAAAAACAATGGACAAAAGAAGTAAGAATATAAGTAAAAAGAGAGGTAGAAATAAATTATGAGAATGTATGAAATAATAGAGAAAAAAAGAGATAAGCAAGAATTAACAGGGGAAGAAATAGAATTTTTTGTAAATGGATACAGTAAAGGAGAAATTCCAGATTATCAAATGTCTGCATTATTAATGGCTATATTTTTAAACGGGCTTACAGATGAAGAACTTAAAAATCTGACATTTGCAATGGCAAATTCTGCTAAGACATTAGATTTAACAAGTATAAAAATTCCTGGTAAATATATAGTAGATAAACATTCTACAGGTGGCGTTGGGGATAAAATTACACTTATTGTGTTACCAATAGTTGCAGCTTTAGGTGTTGGAGTATGTAAAATGAGTGGTAGAGGTCTTGGATTTACTGGAGGAACTGCAGATAAGCTAGAATCTATTACAGGATATAATGTAAATATTCCAATTAATGATGCTATAAGACAAGTACAAGATATTGGTGTATGTTTAATATCTCAAAGTCCTGAGATTGCTGTAGCAGATAAAAAAATATATGCTTTACGTGATACAACAGCAACAGTTGAATCTATAGATTTAATAGCTTCTTCTATAATGTCAAAAAAACTTGCATCAGGAGTAGATAAAATACTACTTGAAGTAACTGTTGGAACAGGTGCTTTTATGAAAACACTTGAAGATGCAAAGAAGCTTTCTAAAACTATGGTTAAGATTGGAAGACTTGCAGGAGTTGAAACAAGAGCTGTTATTACATCTATGAGTGAACCTTTAGGAAGAAATGTAGGGAATGCTTTAGAGATAAAAGAAGTTATATCTTTTCTTTTATCTGATGAAGAAACACTTGCAAGTGATGAAATAAGAGATTTAAAAGAAGTTGTATATGAAATAGCAGCACAGATGATAAAAATGTCTGGTGTATGTGAAGATATGGAGAAAAATAAAGCAGATATTACAAAAGCTATAACTTCAAGAGCAGCTTATGACAAATTTATAGAATTAATTAAAGCTCAAGGTGGCCATATATATAATGTATATATGGACTGGATAGGAATGAGTTTAGATATGCCTGTGCTTGACGATAAAGTACGTTTCTTAAAAGAAATTCATGCTCAATCCGATGGATATATTGTTTCTATTGATAGTAAAAAAATTGGAGAAGCACTTGTAGCACTTGGTGGCGGAAGAAACAAAAAAGAAGACAAAATAGACTATTCAGTTGGATTTGAGTTTGTTAAAAAAGTAGGAGACAAAGTTAAAGAAGGGGATACTATTCTTACTGTATTATATAATGATAAACAAAAATTTGCTGATGCTTTTGAATATATAGAAGATGCAATATATATAGATAATGTAGAAAATGATGTTGTAAAAGCCTTACAAAGTAAACCACATATATTAGATATAATAGATGAAAAAAGTTTATAATAAATAATGAATGAGTTCTAAAATAATAGAGCTCATTTTTATTTTGTAATAATAATGACATTTTTTTTTTTTGTGACTGTAACATAAAAGAAACCTGCATAAAATAAATGATTTAAATATATAAAAGTTTACTATAATGCATTAAGAAAAGTTACAATTAATTATAAAATAATAGTGTACAAAAAGGAAATATGGTGAGTGTATGAAATGTAAAAAACAACTTAAAATTAAAATATTGATATTTATACTATTATTTTTTATAACAGCAATTAGTATAAATAAGGTAAATGCAACAGAAGAATTGCCAAACAACGGAGCAAGAATTTCTTCTGCACAAGTAATACAAACAAAAACAGGAACAGGCCCATGGGATGATAATGATGAGCCTGGAAATGATTCAGGCGAAGATAATAATATTGTACGTTCATTTGACCAAGTAACATGGACTATAGAAAATACATTTGTATTAAATGACCATTCATCAAATAGCTATACAGGTGGGAGAATATATTTTGAAGCAACATTGCCAGATGTATTTACATCTAAAACTATAGAGTGGGATTTGGATTCTATGGAATGGATAGAAAATGTTAAGGTATCAGAAAATGGTCTAACTATTAGTGGATATTATCAAATGAGTAATATAGGTATTACAGTACCAGGAAAACAGTCATTAATTTTTGTAGCTAAGTTATATGGAGCAGCAAATGGAATAGAATTTCAACCAACAATAAAAACATGGCTTATGGGAAATAATGAAGATAATTATGTTGTAACTATACCAGAAAAGACAATTGTAAGTGCAGCACCTAGATATAATGTAGTATTATTACGTAATGGAAATTTAGCAAATAAAGTAACAGTAGATTACGGTGAAGGTGATGTTTCAGGAAGAATGTATGGTTATGGATTGGGATTACAACTATATAATACTGATGTTTCCAAAGGATTAAAAGGAATAGAATACCCTAAAGGAGATATTACTTTTGATATAGATTTAAAACTTGAGAGAAGTACTTTTAGTGGAAGCATTACTCTTGAAGATATAACAGATGAATGTACTCCAATTTTATGGAATTATAAAGTAAATGTGAGTAATTTAACGCCAGATGCACCTATATCTGGAAATATAGTAGGTAGACCAATGAGTTGGGGAAATCAATATCATAGATATAATTATGGTTTGCCATATGGTATAAAAACTGAATTGAGGAAAGATAGTGTATATAATTCTGGAAATATTAAAATGATACAAAATGGAAGTAAAATAAGCGTTACAATATCAGATTATAGCTTTGATGGAGAGTTCCCTATATATCAATATGACTATAATGGAGCACCACATACATCAATACAATATACTTCTAATATTGGATATTTTAATACATCTTATTTTCAAATATTTGTACCAGATAAAGAAGCTACAATTATTGAAGATAGAAACTATTATTTGACAGTATCAGATAGTAATTTTTTATCAACATCAGTTTCAAATAATGTTACTAATAATCAAGTGATAGCGTCAGATGATTCTAACAAAATTCAACATGTAATATATAAAAAAGGTACCTATACTCATAATATTTCTATAAGAGGACTAAATGGAAAGCTACTAAGTAGTACAGGCATGACAGGAGATGGTTATGCTTATATAGGACAAAGTATAGAAATTATGACCAAATTTAATATATCAGTTGCAAATGATTATGATATATATACAGCAGAAAAATTTGTAAAATTTGATGGAGATTTAATAGAACCAACTACTTATAGTGATGGTAAAAAATATAAAGTTAGATCTTTTCATGGATCTATGAGATTTAATGTATATTATGTTACAAAGCCAGATGGAACAAATTGGAGCTCTCAACAAGAAATGAATAATGCAGATATAGAAGATATGATAGTATATGAAAATATGGAAGATATACCAGAAGGAGATATTTGTATAGGTGTATTTTACGAATCAATTGATGGAAATTTAGCTGTTTCATCAGGAGACAATAATTATACATATTTTCCTGCTAAAATAAAAGATACTGCTACTATTGGTCAAACATATGGACTAACACAAAGTACAAAAATGTGGATAGATACAATAGATAGAAGCATATATAATATAAAAAATAAAGGTATAGAATATCCAAAAGAAACATGGAAAGCAGAACATCAAAATTATATAAAAACAGAATATGATGAAAATGGAGAGATAATTTCTGGAACACATAATGGTGGCTGTGTCTATGGGCAAACAATTCTTGTAGTAGGAGCAAATCAGGGAATTACTTTAGAAACTATAGATAATAATGGTTACAATAAAGTAAATTATGATTTAGGTAAAAATGAAAATACAGTAACATATAAAATAACACCATCGCTAACAAATCCAGATGTAACTAAAGTGCCAAATATAAGCGGTGTAACTGTAACAATTACAGATACGTTACCAAATAGGCTAACATATGTACCAGGAAGTTCAAATTATGGAGATCCAGAAATAACAGAAAATGATAATGGAACAACGACTCTAGTGTGGAAGATATATAATTGTACAGTTGGAGAAAAAATAGAACCAATTACTTTTGATGCAAATATTTATGCTGAAACTTCCAATGGAATACAATATGAAAATATAGCTGTAATATCTGCAGATAACGATTTAATTGGCAACACGATTATTACTAAAAGAACAGCAACTAATACAATACAAATAACAAACCTATCATCACATAGATTATATAAAACAATGAATACACCAGTAATAGAGAAAAATGGAGAAATACATTTTACATTATCATATAAAAATAATACAGATGAAACAATACCAGATTTTCAGTTACTAGATATATTACCATATAATGGGGACACAAGAGGCACAAATTATACAGGAACATATACATTAGATAGAATTATGGTAATACAAGAAGATGGAAATGGAAATAAATTAGCCAACAATAATTTACAAATACTATATACAAATGATGAGGAATCAAGAAATGTAACAAGTAAAGACGAAAACTTAGGCCTTGGGTGGAATACTGTAATTAGTGAAAATATAAAACAAAATGCAACAGCAATAGCGGTAAAAGGAGAAGTAGGAGCGCAAGGGAAAGTAACAATAGACGTATACTTAAAAACAGAGAATAATAAAGGATTAGATAAGTATGTAAATAGTGCAACAGCACAAGTATATAAAGCTACAGAGGAAATAACAACAAGTAATGTAGTAAGTCAAGTAGTAGAAAGAAAAATAGAAGGAATAGCATGGGAAGATGTAAATGCTAATGGTGTAAAAGATGATGGAGAAGAAGTATTAAAAAATATTGAGTTATCGTTAACAGATAGTTTGGGAAATCAAGTAACAGATGTAAATGGAAATAAAGTATCAAGTGTAAGAACAGATGAAAAAGGATACTATAAATTTGAGAATCTACCAAAAGGAAAATATTATATACAAGTAGTAGTATTTGATTCAAGTTATGGAATAACAGAAAAAGAAATAGGAACAAATAGTAAGATAAATAGTAAGTTTAATATAGAGGCAAGAGAAACAGATGAGATAACAAAACTTGATTCAATAGATTTACCAGAAATAACAGTATCAAATGTAAATGTAGGATTTGTAAAGAAGGTAACAAGTATAATAGTAAAACATCAAACTGAAGAAGGAGTAGATTTAGTAGAACCAGAAATATTAAATGGAAGAATAGATGATGAATATGAAACAGATAAAAAAGAGTTTGAAGAATATGAAATAAAAGTAGTACCAGAAAATGCCAAAGGAACAATGCAAGAAGAACAAATAGAAGTAGTATATGTATATAGCTTAGTAAAAGGAAAAATAACAATAACAAAGGTAGATAAAAAAGATAATACAAAATATTTAAGTGGTGCAACATTTAAGATAGAAAAACTAACAGAGGATGATACAATAGATGAAAACTTTACAGTTATTGAAAAGACAACAGAAGGAAAAGGTATAGCAGAATTTACAGAATTATTAGTTGGAAAATACAGAATAACAGAAACAAAAGCACCTGAAGGGTATGAACTTTCAAAAAATGCAATAGAAGTAGAAATAACAAAAGATTTAAAAGAACAAAATATAATAGCTACAGATAGATTAAAATTAAAATTACCAGTAACAGGTGGAATGGGAAAAGTAATATTTACAATTATAGGAATTAGTTTGATTATAATTGCAAGATTTATAATAAAAAATAAAGTTAACAACTAAAATAAGCGAGATATAATTAGTAATATAATTATGTCTCTTTTTTTGACAAAATATTCTTAAAAAATGCTCATAATTTTACGACCCAAAGTTACCCTCAAAGTATTGCAATTACTAAGTTTAAGAGCATTATAAATACTTGTATATACAACTTAAAAAGCTTTTTAAAATTATTGTTTAATTAAAGAATTTTTTTATATGAGTAATACATAATTAAAATCAAAATAGGTAATGTATTCATTACCTATTTTTTTGTATTTAGAAAACCCCCAGATAGTCTGGGGGTTCAGTAAAGCTTTCAGCG
>CARYZD010000015.1 GCA_949106495.1 uncultured Clostridia bacterium | reverse complement strand
ATATATTAGGAAAATTATCGAATATACTTATAAACTATTATGAGGAAAATAATAATAATTATTATAGAATAAAAAATATAATATCAAATGAATTAAAATATTTAAACTTTAATTATTCATATAATGGTACAAGATATATTAAAGATGTACTTTTTGAATTATATATAAAAAAGAATTATAACTACTATAATTTACAAAGAGATATTTATCCAATAATTGCTAAAAAATATAATAAGAGTTTAAATAATATAAAATCTAGTATAGCATTAGCGATAAAAATTATGTGTGTTGACTGTGAAGAAAGTATTTTGAAAGAGTATTTTTATTTATATGATGGAGAAGTTCCAAAAGCAAAAGAAGTTATATGTATTATTTTAGATAATATAATAATAAAAGAAAAGGCATCTTAAAGATACCTTTTCTTTTATTATATTAAAAATCAAAAATCTCTCCTCCAATTATTTCTCCTGTTGTTGTATCTACAAAATAATTTATTATTCTATTAGTTGTTTTATATGCTATTTTTACATTATATACATTTCTAACAATATTTTCTGTATAATATTTGTTTCCATTAATAATTTCATCCTTTTCATTTTTAGAATTAAAATTACTTTGAATATTATTTTCAATCATATATATAGTAGAATTCATTTTCTCTATATCTAGCTTACAGTCTATTTCGATATTGTCTATACTCTGATATAACTCTTTTTCCTTATTTTTAGCAATTTCTATTGCTTCGTCTTTTGTTAATACTATATCATTATTTTCAAAATCACAATTAACTTCTTGCAAAATTATAACTTTATTAATTTGAGGTATAAAACTTATAGAAATCTCTTCATATTTATTTACTACATTATTATATTTTTTTGCAAAAGTAGCTATCCAAAACCAAGATTTTTGCTCATCATTAAGATAATTTCCCACTAAATCTACTAATTCGTACTCAAGTTCTTCATAACCTAATTCTATATAAATTTCTTTAGCTTTTTTTTCTATATTATATCTATTATCTCTATAATTTTGTGGTTGCAAGTCTAAATCAGTTCCAAATGAAATAAATTTACCTGTAGTAGCATTTAATACAATACTTAAATTTTTATCAGTTTCATTGTAAGCAAATACTTGAAAAGATAAAATATCATTTGAATATGGATTCTTAATATATTCTGAACTTTCTACTTTAATGTTATTATAACCTATTCTTTTGAATTCTTCTATTGCTAAATTAATTAAAGTAGTTTCATCTAAAAGTGCGTTTTTATCATTATTATTTATTAAAAATTCATTAATATTTGTTTCTTTTGGTTTTTTCCAAATATTCTCATATAATTTTACACCTGCATATGTTACTCCTGATAACATAATAATTCCAATAGCAAAACTTGCAACCATATTTCTTACATTAGACATTAAAAATATTTTATTCTTTTCATTATTATACTGTGCTTTTTCTATTGCCTTTTCAACAGCTTTCTTATATCTAATAGGTGGTGTAAAATCTTTACTAAAAATTTTATTCATTTCTCGTTCAAAATTGTCCATTTTTAATTTCCTCCTTATATATTTCTTTTATTTTTTGTTTTGCTCGTGATATTCTTGATTTTATAGTACCTACTTTAGTTTCAAGTAATTTACTTATTTCTTTATTGGTATATCCTTCCATATAATATAATGTTATTGCTATTCTCTCATCATAATTTAATTTTTTCATAATATTATCAAAATTTAATTTATTATTTATATCTTCGCTATTATCAATATACGAATATTGTGCTTCTTCAAATTCTGTATTACCTTTTTTCTTATACATAATATTACAATTATTAATTAAAATTCGTATTATCCATGTGTTAAAATATTGTGGATATTTTAAGCTTTTAATAGATTTTAGAGACTGGACTATCGTTTCTTGTACAACATCTTCTATATCATATTGATTATAAAATCTAGTTCGTGCAATTTTGTATAATTCATTTTCTACATTTTTTATAAGTTGAGAAAAAGCTTCTTTATCTCCATTTTGGGCTCTTTCTACTAAAGCATTATTATCCAATTTATTACCTCCTTTTAAAAAATTATATTTATAAATACATACGTTAGATGTTTAAAACATATAAATTGGTTGCAAGATATCTGTATATATTTAATATCTTATTTATTTCATTGTAATCAATTATTATATCTAATTATACTAGATATTTCGTCAATAAAGTTTTTATTGGTAAAAATAAATTCATCATATTCAAATCCAAATACTTTTTCAAAGTTATTTTTCGTTAATTTGTTATTTCTATGGTTAATAGAATAATATATACAGTCATCAATTTGTATTGGAGTTTTTGTATTATTAAAGCTGTTAGAAACTTTTTCATAAATTGTATTAAAGTTAGAAAAATCATTATCATCATATTCTATAACTTTAATTGTTATAGCTCTAACTAAAAATTTATATCCATTATTGCTTGTTTTAATTCCAAGAGAACGAAGCTTATTAGATATAACTAAAGCTAAAGTTGAAGTTATTAAGTTAGTATTTTTATTACTTGTACTACTCACAGAATACCTCCGAAAAGTTTCAAAATGATTTCTTAACTAATTATAAATTAAACATACTACATTTATGTAAACTATTCAAAAATTAAAAACTTGCACTATATGCAAGAAAATTTGCGTATAGTGCAAGTTTTATATTTATTTTTATGAAATATACTATTTATTTTTGAAAAAAATTTGTAAAATCTTATAAATTAATAAAATTTTGCATATAGTGCAAGTTTTATAAAGCCAAAACGTGAGAATTAGACTTGTAGATAAGAATTCCCACGTTTCTATATTAACAAATTAATTGCAGTTAACTTATTAATACTATTTATATTATAACTTAATTTTCTATAAATATCAATTATTCAAATAGAAAAGGAGGAATTACTCCTCCAAAACCGAATGACCTAGATAATTGGTAGTGTTCCTGGGCATCCGTCCACCTAACAATGACATTTTCATTTCTACAAGTCTATCTCCGTTTCCACGATTATTCTATTGAATAAATAATTAATCTAGAAATACGGAGAATCAACATTGTTGAAATTCGTATATCAAACCCAAGCACTGCAATGCTTGGACTTTTTCGATTAATCACAAGCACTGCTTATGGAATGATTACTTAATTAAATCATAAATCATTCTATCTATCTTTAGTTAATTATATTATACCACATTTTGCTTTCAAATTCAATTTACAAGCCATTTACAAGTATTTGTTAATTTGAAAATAATAACTAATTATGGTATAATTAAAGAGTAGAGTTATTTTATTTAAGAGGTGGTTATATGGCAACTTTTAATAAAAAATCTTTTGGAGAAAGACTTAAAAAAATTAGAAAACAAAAAGGATTAACTCAAGAAAATCTAGCTAATAGTCTAAATGTAAATCCGGCTACTATTAGTAGATTTGAAAGTGGTAGATTATTACCAGACATAGAACAAATATCTATTATTTGTGATGAACTAGATATATTTGTGAGTGATTTACTATCTTCTAATACAAAAATTGTAAATAAAGAGAATAGTAAAAATGTTTTTAAAACTAAAATGTTGTATCTATATTATAAAGGTATCTACCCAACTTCTAAAAAAACAGCAAAATTAAAATTTAAAATAGAAATAATTGAAAGAACAGAAAATATTGAAATAAACTTTTTAGATTATAAAACAAATAAAATTTATATGACAGGTTATATGCTATCAGACAATAATATTGCTATAATGGTATTTGAAAATTACAAAGCTGATAGCCCTAGACTAGAAGTAACAAAGATTACTGTAAATATCTCAAATAATTTTAATGGCTTAATGTTAGGTTCATTGAGCGCAACAAATGGCAATTATGTTCCAAATGAGAGAAAATGTATCATATCTAAAGAAGATATAGCTTTTTCCGAAAAAATGCTAAATATGTTGAAAGTTACAAATGAAGAATTAGAAAATATAAAAAGACAAGATGCTTGGTACATAAATATTAATAATAAAGCTGATTATGAAGAATAAATAGATTAATATTATATAGACGTGAAATTTTAAGTTCACGTTCTTTTTTTATTTAATTTTGGCATATTACAAGCATTTCTTAAAAACATTTTTTTCACTTTCTTACACTTTACTTCAATTTATTCCAATTTATCTCACTTTATTCTAAATGAAACTAAAAATCGGAGTATCATGTAATTAGTTCGAACAAATAAGGTTATCGATAACCTCAAATTTTGGAGGTTAAAATGAGTAAAAAGAAAAAGCCAATTTGTACTAATGATGAGTTAAAAGAAATTGAAAATTTAGACTTTGTTTTGTTAATTCAAATAATATCTTTAAAAGATATGAAAAATATAAATTTCATAGATTCTCATACATTTAAAGAATATTTAAAAAAGCAAATTGAAACTGATTACGAAGGTGGTGCAAATAATGAATAAAAAAATGTATACACTTTCTAAAAGAACTGGTGATTTACCTAAAATTCATCTTATAGAAAATACTCAAAAAATTAAAGAACAAATTGTAAAAGGTAATTTATTAATGGTTCGTTATGATGACTGTATCATTATTTGCAACAGTAAAAAACAAAATAAAGGATTTGTTCCTAACATTGTTTTAAATTTTAGCAATATTGCAGGAGATTTAATTTTAATAGGTTATGACAAAGGCAAAAAAGATTTTAGGAGTTTAAATAATAATGAGGTCTTTTATTACATGGACAACTTAAATCGAAAATCTTTCAGATACAACAAATATAAAAAATGGAAAAACAAAATTAATAAATGCACTTCAAACAACAATAATTCAAACTCAAATGAAGATAGTCCAGAAAAGCAAAAAGAAAAATCGAATAATGAATTGAATGTTATTTTAGATATTCAAAAAACTCTTTTAAAACATCTAATTCAAAATAGAAATAATTAGTAGAAAGGATTTTTTATGAGTAGAATTGAAGATTTAGAAAAGCAAAATAAACGAGGATCTATTGCAGAAAAAATAATTATGAATGAACAATTAAGTGCAGATGATTTCAATATTCTTTTAGAAACAATACACGATGAATTTAAAAAGACTTTTGGTTATTTAGTTAACGAGGAGGAAAAAAATATTGAATAAATCCGATATTAGTTTAAGAGTTAATGGACTAAATGAATATATGCTTTCAAATAGTGATAAACAAATACTATTGTTAACTACATCAAGCATTTATACATATAACAAAGCAATAGCAATTATAGAAAGAAATACTGAACAAAAAGACTGGTATTCAATCGATAGAAAAAATTGTTTCAAAACATGGAATGAAGTTGAAGCATTTCTTGACGGATTATGTCTTGGCAAAAATACTGATTTTTATAAGCATGAGCAAGAAGAACGTTAAAATTACTATAGAAAATTTACTAAAAATACACGAGCAATTTTGTTGCTATAACATACTAGAGGAACAAAGTTCCTCTGTATGATTAGGGAGTACCCTAATAACCCCTTTATGCTTTCTTCCTCTATTATAGAGGAAGAAAGTTCTAGGGCAAATACAAGAAGATATTACAGAAATAAATATAAGAATAAAAGGAGAAATAAAAATATGAATTGTAAAGATATATTAGATAAGTATAAAAAAGGACTTATTAGTTACGAGGAATATGACGAAGAAATTTCAAAGACAAATAGTAGCGACTTAACTTTGCAAGAACAATTAGAAAGAAAATTATTAAGAGAATATGCAAAATTTATAAGAGGTTTGATAGGAAAATCAAAGTATGACATATTAGATAAATCTTATGAGATAACTTGTAAAGAGCAAATTCAAAATTTGCTTTCTGATATGGATTTAGACGATAAAGAAATTATCGCTCTATTAGAGGAAAAAGATGTATTAACAAGTTTTTACGATGACTGGCTAGATGACGGATTTAATTATTTAAGTGATAGTATGGAAAATTCAGTTGGAGAATCAATTGCAGATGTTACAAAATACTACTATAAAAATAAACAAAAAGATTCTAGAGAAAGATAGGTATTTAAAATGTGAATTATGCAATAATTAGAAACACTAAATATACTATGGGACAGTTGAACGTTATTTTTAGACATAATGAACGAAAAAATACGAATTATTCAAATAAAGAAATAGATAAATCAAAAGGCATTTATAATTACTCAATTAAACAATGTAATATACCATATTCAAAGAGTTTTAATGAAATAAAAAATACTTATAATTTACAAGGCAGAATAAAAAAGACATCTAATGTAGCTTGTGAATACATCATAACTTCTAGTAAAGAATTTTTTGAAGA
The DNA here is from genome assembly GCA_949106495.1 of uncultured Clostridia bacterium. GTDB lineage: Bacteria > Bacillota > Clostridia > TANB77 > CAG-465 > CAG-465. The sequence goes on along the minus strand of CARYZD010000015.1, from coordinate 2,496 downwards.
AATTGGAGAAGAAGAAACAAAAAGATATTTTGAAACAGCTTATAAATTCGTTTGTAATTTTAAAAATTTAGGAGAAAAATATATTATTTCAGCTAAAGTTCACATGGACGAGTCTACACCACATCTTCATTTAGTTTTTATTCCTGTTGTACACAATTTAGACAAAGAAAGTGGAAAAGCAGTTGATAAAGTATCTTGTACTGAATTTTGGAAAGGTAAAAATAGCTATAAAGTTTTACAAGATAACTTTTATAAATATATGACTAGAGCTGGTTTTAATTTAGAGCGTGGACAAGCAGAAAATAATAAGCATATTCCAATAGAACAACTAAAAACTATTACTAATTATGAAATGCAACAATTTGAGAAACAGACTATTCAATATGAAAAGGAGATTAATACTAATAATATAAATGAATTAAAAACTGAATATAAGAGAGTAATAAAGAAATTTAATACTTTAGCAAATCAATATACAAAAATTAAAGCAACAAATGATAATACTTTAATAAAAGTTCAAAATATACAGAGAGATTATGAATCTTTAAAAGAAAATGTTTACAAACTGCATAGAAGTAATAAATGGCTAAAACATTGTTTAAATAAAACTTTTGAATGTGTAAGTATAATGTTTGACTTCCCCATAGATAGACTTAAATCAATAATAAATAGATATATTAAGGGGAACAAAAATGATGAAAGAAATAATAGAAAATAATTTAATTGATACAAAAGAGTTTTTTAATGCAAAAGAAAGATTAATTATAGAAGCAATTAAAAAAGTAGATAATCCATTTAGAAATCTAACAGTTAAAGATGTTGCAAAAGATTTAAAAATGGGTGAAAACTTAACTAATGCTTTATTTAGAAGAAATGACTTTCCCTCTGTAAATATTGGTAAACAGAAAACAGTTACTTTACTTGCCTATTTACTTTGGAAAATGGAAAAAAGACAGTAAGGTGGTGTTTATATGGGAAGAAAAAAAGGAACTGGCAAAGGCTCTGTTTTCTATAATAAGCAAAGAAATACTTGGACTGCTCAACCACCAGAAACAGAAAATGGAGAAATAAAACTACAAAAGAAAAGTTTTGAAACAAAAGAAGAAGCCGAAAAATATCTAGAAGTCCTAGCATATCAAAGAGAAGATAGTTTATATATAAAACATAATGGAATACCACTTTGTGAATTGATGAAAGTTCTAACAGAAAGAAAATATAAAGAGGAAAAAATTAAGGCTAATCAATATGGAAGATTATTAAAAACAATTAAGAGTATTGAGAATGTATTTAAAGATAAGAAAATTGAAGATGTAACTTCAAAAGAAATACAAAATTACTTAAACCACATAAAGGAAGAAAAGAAATATAGTAAGTCAGAAATAAAAAAACACTATCAACAATTTTCTCAAGCTTTTTATTATGCTTTAGATAAAAAGTATATTGCTAGAACACCAATGACAGATGTTTATAATCCTGGAAGTAAGAAAAAGGCGAAGAAAGTAAAACCATTACGTATTAAAGAACAACAAAAATTAACAAAGTATCTTGAAAAGTCTACTATAAAAGAAGAACCATATAAAAATGAATTTTTAATGCAATTATATATGGGATTAAGAGTTGGAGAAACTCTAGCATTACGAAATACAGATGTTGATTTAGAAGATAAAACAATTAGTATATGCAAAACTCTTACTACTGATGAAAACGGAAAAGTTATAATGGGAAAAACTCCAAAGACAGAAGACGGAATTAGAATACTACCTATACCAGATAGAATAATGCCATATATATTGGAACAATTAGAAATATCGAAAAATAACAGAGATGGTCAATTATTTTTAAGTAAAAATGATAATTTAGTTGACCATAGGAATGTTAATAGGTCATTACATAAGATATTAGATAAACTAGGTATAACTAGTGTTAGTACGCATAGTTTAAGGCATACTTATGCAACAAGATGTGCACATTCTGGAATGAAAGATGTAGTATTACAATACTTAATGGGACATTCTGACATAAACATAACAAAACAATATTACATAACAGCAGATGAGGACTTTCAAGAGGAACAATTAAGAGAATTATATAACTTTTTTGATAAAAACGATATGTTTTTTGAAGAAAATAATGAATTGCAAAAGTAACTAAAAAAGTTATATAAAGTTTGAAAAATTATATAGAATTTGTTGAGTAAAAAAGAACAAAAAGACGACTTGAGATATAGATATATCAAGTGTTAGAAAGAAAAGTTATATTTACTCAACAAATTTTTTTTGGCTTACTTTTGTTGAGTAAATTGTTGAGTAAATTACAAAAATAATGATAAATTTTGAGAAATTTTAAAAAAGTTTGAGAAAGATTAACAACCGAAAAGGCTTGAAATAATAGAGTTTGAGAAAAAATGCAAAAAAATAAGAGAGTTTAAAAAACTCTCTTAGATGGTCGAGGTGACAGGGATCGAACCTGCGACCTCATGGTCCCAAACCACGCGCG
>CARYZD010000014.1 GCA_949106495.1 uncultured Clostridia bacterium | reverse complement strand
TACTACTTCTATATCTTCTCTACCTATAGTTCCTTTGTTATTATCTGACACACTTATAAATGTATATCCATCTACTGTCTTTTTAATTGTTGAATATGTATCTCCTTCTTTGTATGTATCAACTTCTTTAGTCTCTATTTCTTTTCCTGTATACCAATCTATATATTTTGTTGTTACATTAACTTTCTTTTCATATCTATATATTACAGTTATTGTATCTTCAGTCATAATTCCATTAGCATTATTTGGTACTTCTATTAATGAATACCCTTCAATATCTAATGAATCTGTAGTATATTCGTCATGTATATATCCATCTATATTTTTTTGCTCTGCTATTTCGTTTCCATATTCATCTACATATTTTACTATTACATTTGCGGGTATTTTTGTTAATGTTATACTTCCACTAACATCTAAATTCCTATTAATATTTGCTCCTTTATATATTGGATTATATTTACTTGTTTCGTATCTATATGAAGCTTGTGAATTAGTATAATATGTTTTTCCACTTATTTCTCCTATTGAAGATTTCTTTAATGAAACACTATATTTTAAATTTGCTTTTTTATTATAGAAATAATCTCCTAATATTTTCCATTCTACTTCATTGGTTACAGTATTATATTTTACTTGAACATTTCTATCAGCATATGAATACATAGTATTATTAGTACTAGTTAAAGTTATTGTTTTATCTTTATTATCTAAATTTAAAGTCATTCTTATTGTGTTATTTGATGGCATTATCTCCATACCATCTCCTATAGTATCATTTATTGTTAAATAAGTTTTTGACTTCACACATGGATTTTCTGCTCGAGAATCTTCAAATAAAATTTTATTATATATTTCTGCTGCAGACTTACCATTTGCATTGGAATAGTATCCATCAGTATACATTAACTCATTCCATGATAATTCGGAATTATATACTAAACTATATAAGCCATATTGCTCATATCCAGATTGCATGAAGTTTTTAAGTGCATCTATATTATTTTTAGTTGGATTTAACGTAGATAATGAATAATAATAATCTGGACTAATATCATATCCAAAAGTGTAAAAATTACAATCTTGAACATAACTTTGATTTAGTTTATTTTTTAAATAAATAGCTGTTCTTATAGTAACATATGGCATAATTGAATTAGTTGTAAAAGAATCATAACCATATGTTCCAGAACTATATTTATTTACCAAATCACTTATACTTTGTATTTCCCACTTATAATCTTTTAAAGGATCACCATTTTTTGTCCAAGTCATACCTGTAGCTTCACCATCACTCATTAAAATAATAACAGGTTTAGCTGTATCTTTATTACTTGCATTATTTAAAACTTCATATCCCCTTACAATTCCTGCTTGAGTAAATGTTCCACCAGCAGAATAAATAAATCCATTTCTGCTTGAATTTTGTGATGTAACAACTTTTAAACATCTATTTAAAAAATAATCTGTACTATATATTTCAGACTTTGAAGAATCCCAATTATCTATATATTCTATAAATTTTTGAGTGCTACTTGTAGAATTATAATGTCCTAAATTTAGTAAGGTATCTGCTGGTAAAGAGCCAGCTGGCTGATTATTTATAACACTTCCATAAGCTACTACAGCTATGTTTATTTTACCATATGGTGATAAATCTCTTATTATTTGATTTATTGCTTCTGTACTACCTTTAATTCTTGAAGGAGTATTATACATAGAACCACTATTATCTAATATAAAAACTATATTATATTCAGATTCTTCTGTAAGATTGGTTACAAAACTTTTCCCTTCTGCCATTAAATTAATATTAAAACTCCCATTATTATATTCTACAGATTTATTTACATCAACCTCTCCATCATTTAATGTTGTCATATCTTTTAATGTATTTTTATCTTCTGTATATGAAGTTACTGGATATTCATTGATATATGTTGAATATTTTGCTGCTTTTACATTGGAAAAGCAGTTAAAAATAATACTAAAAATCATGAATAGAATTAACACTTTTGTATTTTTAATTTTCATATATATTTCTCCTTTAAAAAATTTTATATTTATCTATAATCATTTTATAATTAAAATTTAAAATTTTCAAATTATTTATATTATTATGTGATGATTTTATTTTTTGTAATTAAAATGTTTACTTTTTGTCACAAAAAGCATAATATATATAAAAATAAAGCCTAAAACATAGGCCTTATTTTTGCATACTGTATTTTTTAATAATAATTGCTACTAAAATCAAATTTATTCCAAGTAATGTTGTAAAAAGTATTCCTTCTCCTCCTGTATTTGGTAACTCTAATTTTAATTTATCTGTCGCTACTATATTTATTTCTCTTTGTTCACTATTTATTTCTACATCAATTGCCTCTTTAGACAGTTCATATCCATCTGGTGCTTTAGTTTCTGTTATTTTGTATCTTCCAACAGGTAAGTCTGTAAATTCTACTTTTCCATTATCTTCTGTTGTTTTCTCCTCTACTTTAAAAGAATTATTCACATTCCCTAAGTCATCTATATTCTCAATTCTAAATGAAGCTCCACTCAAATATTTTGTATTATTGTTTTTATCTACTTTTGTTACAATTATTTTTCCTCTTATTAAGCTATAACTATATATAACTTCTATTTTTCCTTCTATCATTTTACCATTTGCATTATCTGGAGTATAAGTTAGTTCATATCCTTCAATTTCTTTTTCTTCTGTTGTATAATCATCATTTTCAAGTCCATCTATATGTTCTGATTTTGCTATTTCATCTCCTGTATTCTCATCAATATATTTAACATCTACACCAAGAGATATTTTTTTATATTTATAAACAACTTCTATGTTATCTCTTTCTATAGTTCCATTAGCATTATTTGGAGTAGTAAAAAGTTTATATCCATCTATTTCCTTAGGAGTTGTTGTATAACTATCTCCTTCTTTATATGTAACAACAACTTCGTCAATATTTTCAATTCTTTCTCCTGTAATTTCATCAATAAATTTAGTTATAACATTTGATTGTTTTAAATAATAGTAGTTTACAGTTTGAGATGCGACAGTAAGTGTATAATTTTCTGTTGCTGGTGACTCCTCTAAAACATATCCTGAAATATTTATTGAAGAAGTTGATACATTTTCCCCTATATTTCCATTGATATTTTTAGTTTCTAATATATTATTATTTTTCTTATCTATATAATTAATAGTTATTCCTCCTGCTTTTAAACTACCAGTTGTGCTATCATTTGCAGAGCCATTTAATGAAAAATTAGAATATTTGGTTCTATCTGATGCAGAAAGATTATCTAAGTTAATTGGATAAGACTTTACTGTTGAATTTGTAGATAAACTTACAGTGTTTGAACTTGTTACTTTACTTTGAATATTACTATTTACTACTGCATCATATTCAATAACTATATTATCACTTGGATTCATCATTGGAACATTAGAAAGAGTAATCCTATTATATGAAGAATCATATACTGCTTGAATACTTGTATAATCGCTTCCATTATATTTTACTTTTATATTAGTAGCATTAGATAATGCACTATCTAGATTAGACACTATTGTTGTATTATATGCTATATTATTTTCCCCAGATATTGGTCTATTGGTTACCGTAACACTAGTATGTATAGTTTCTCCCATTACAATTGTTTCTGGTGTACTATCTATAATATCTGTTGTTATATTTATATCTGGATAATATATTTCTATTGAAAGTCCTAATGTCATTACAACAAAGCCATCTGATCCATCTTTATAAAACCTATATCCTACTATCTGTTTTCCACCGAAAAAATCTCTACCTAAAGTTTCATTAAAGATATCCATTTCTCCACCAGCACTCATATATGGCCTTCTATCTGTATTAAACGTTCCATTAATAAAATCATTTCTACTAGACCCCATTTCAGTTGCATATCTTCCCTGAAATATAGTCCTACCATTATAACTTTGTTGATATAATTTCTTTAAAGAGCCATCTTCAAGTACTGCATATGCTCTATCTTCTGTAAGTCCTTGGATTGGTCGTCCTCCATATCCACCACCAATTGCGACTCCAAATAATGTTGCATCCTTTTTTATGGTATATGCACTATTAAAGTATATTGTCTCATTACGACCATTACTTACATTTCTATTAGGTTCAATAAACTTAATATATTTTAAACTTTGGGTAGAGTTTTCATATATTGTAGTAATTGACCAACTTTCATGAGGCTGTCTATCTGCATCTAATATTGATACATAATACCATCCCATTTGATTAACAAAGTCAGAAACATCAACAACTTGAGAAGAACCATGATATACTTTATATGTACCTTTGCTTGCATTAACTATTAATATATCGCTATTAAAATATGTTCCTATGTTTGTTTTACAATCAAAAGTAGTAAGAAAAGATTTTACAACATTTCCATTAAATCTTAACCAACTACCACTCATATTATTTATTCTGTTTCTTATATCCAAAGGAATATTTCCTTCATAAGAACTCCAATCTTTTATGTCTAAACCAGATTCTGCAACAGAACCTTGTAATATTAGTCCATAATCATTGCCATGGTCTGAAGATGCATAATATGCATTATTATTACCAGCAATTGCAACACCATATCTACCTATTCCTTCAAATCTTACAGTTTCAGCAGCATTACAACTTGAATTAAATAAAATTGTAAATAAAAAGTATGCCACTAAACCTAATATAATCTTATATTTTTTCATATATTATCCTCGCCATTATATATTATTATTTATTATTTTACTAATAATTAAAAATTTATTAAATGCAATATATTATAATTAATTATAATCTTATTTTTTGTAATAAACAATTTTTATTTATAAATACTATTATAAATATTATAAACAGAAATATAGTATAAAATACAAAAAAATAAAGCCTTTTTTAGGCTCTATTTATGCTATTTGATTTAAGTACTTTTCCAATTTGTCTGCTGTATGTAATATTAAATATTTTGCCATATTACAACTTTCTTCAATTTCGGCACCTATTTCTGAAAGATTCATTTCATCATTTTCTGTCATATTATATATAAGTACTTTTACATTATTATTATGTGCCACATCAATTATTTTATATGAATACTTATTTTGCAATAACCAATTTTTAAATACATATCCATCCTTAAAAGTAATTTGTGTTATTTTAAAATAATGAAATTTTTCTTTTGGTTTTAAAAATTCTACATTTATATCTTGCAATAATACATCTGCACTAATATTTAATGCATTATTAAAAATATTTAAAACCATAATTCGTTTATTATTACATATATCAAAATTTTTAGGTAATATTTTTTCTATATAACTACACAATTGAATATTCCTAATGCTTATATTATTTCCTAAAATTTTAATAAGATTGTTTGTCTCTAGCTCATTAAAGTAAATTCTGTACTTAGTTCTTTTTCCAGTTTCACATAATTGCATACAAATCGCTCCTCCCTTTTATTTATTTAAATATAATTTCCACATTAAATATTAATTTTTTGTTGTCTCTTTAAAAAATTGCCTAAAGTATTATAGCATATTTTACATAATAATGTCAAGCTTTTAGGACATTTTTTTACCTCAATCTTGTTTTTTTAATTTTATTATTTTAAGTTATATTTTAAATAAAATGTCAAATAATATATTTGAGGTTAAAAATTATGGATAAAAGAGTTGAAGAAAATAATAATTCTAATTATGTTAGTGTTTTAGCTGTAATTATAATTTTGCTAATAATACTTTATATTTCATATATGGTATATAAAAATAACAAACTTCTAAATAATAATACTATAGAAGATAAAAATATATCAACTAATATTAATGATAACAGTATACCAAGCGATGTTGATGAAAATGTAATTGCACAAAAAGAACTTGTATTTACTGAAACAGAAATTGCAAGTTACTCATCAACATTATATGATAATCAAGAAAGTAGAGTTTTTAACATTTCTAAAGCTTGTTCTAGTCTTAATGGAAAAGTAATAAAGTCTGGAGAAGAATTCTCTTTTAATAACACAATTGGTCCTATGGGAGAAGAAAATGGATTTAAAAAAGCAACTGGTTTTGATTCAAATGGAAAACTTATTCAAATAAGTGGTGGTGGAATGTGTCAAGTTAGCAGTACCTTATATAATGTTGCTCTTCTTTCAAATTTAGAAATCACTGAACGACATGCACATAGTAGAAGAGTTAGTTATGTTCCCATTGATAAAGATGCAACAATTTACTATCCTACTCTAGATTTAAAATTTATAAATAATACACCTAATGACTTAAAAATAACTGCAGAAAATGATAATTATTCTGTTACAATAAGAATGTATAAAATAGAGCAATCAAATTAATCTTGATTGCTCTATTTATTTGAATCTACATATACAGTTTCATATGGCTTTACTAGCCCTAATTTTTCTCTTGCTACAGATTCTATATATTGATCTGATGATATATTTTCATTTTTATTATTATAATATTCTACTAAATATTGTTTTGCTTCGATTTCTTTTGTATACATTTCAATTTGAGAGTTATATTTATTAAGTTTTAGTTGTTGATTGAAAAATGTAAATCCAAAATACGCAATAAACACAATAGAAATTACATGAACTATATTAAGAGACTTTTTTCTCTTTTTTATTTTTCTTCTTCCTTTCATTTCTTGATTCCTTACCATTTTTCAACCCTCTTCTTCTAAAATTATTCTTCTTGTTAAAAATCGATAGTAGTTTACATTTTAAATTTATCATAAGAGAAAACAATTTGCAACATTTTTTGATAACTTTTTTTATTATTTTACAAATAACACTCTTCCATAGCTCTAAAGGAACACATAAGAATTTTACACAGTTACTAACTGTATAATAAATTGCACTATATATTTTAATTAAAGATTTACTTATAATCTTTCTACTTATAGCTACTCCTATTCCCATAGCCAAAAACATATATAATCTAATTCTATCATCAATAACATTAATCATATATATTGCTGTTAATATTGTAATAATGACAAAAAATATAACATCTTGTATCATAACAACATATATAGAATTTTTCTTTCGTACCTTTCTTAAAGTTCTAAATATATCAAAAATACAAGATATTATAATTCCAAGTAATATAAAAAATATAAAGTCATTAAATTGTTTTACTACTGACATTACTATTTAAATAACTTATTCATAAGTCCTTGTTTCTTATTTTGAGCAGCATCAGAATAAGCAATTGCACTAGTTCTTCCCTCAATTATTAACTCATTATTATCTAAGTTTAATTTATTCATCTTTAGACTCTCCCCTTTAATTGTTAAAAGTCCTAAATCTGTTTGAACTATAACTAGTTCATCATCAAAACTTAAAATATCATCTACACCAGTAACTACTGCTTTTTCTCTGTTTTGAATTACAATATTTTGCTCTTTGAATTGTTTATTTTTATCTTCCATGTTCAATCACCTATTATTATATATGCATTACATTATTTTTTATTCAAAAAAAGATGGATATATTTTAATATCCATCTAATATAGAGAAACATTATCTATTCCTTTAAATTCCTCAACTACAATATGCTTTATTTCTTTTTTTAAATCATCATTTAAAAGGTTATAACACATATTCTTTTCTCCACCAATACTTTTACAATTATCCTCAATTAGTATATCTGGTAATTCTTCTTTTATTAACGTAGCATAATCCTGATTTCTTTCTCTATATCCAACCATAGAACCCACAAAGCCAAGCTCATCTAAATGTTGTGCCATAGTCATAGCTTTTCTTCCTTTTAGCGATGTTAAATATAGTATTTCAAAACCTTGTTCTTGCCATAACTTTAATTTTTCAGTTGCATTATCTATTGGAACATAACTATTTACACATATTCTTGATATTATATTATTGTGTTTAGGTTTTAAAATAGTTCCTTCAACAAATATCATAATTTTTTTATTATTATTTTTAATTTTATCTATAATTATAAAGCCCATATTATTCACCTTTATTTCATATTCTTTAACTCTTCTATAAAGTCTCTAATAGTTGCTGCCTTTTCAAATTCATACTTTCTTGCATATGCCATCATTTCTTCTGTTAGTCTTTCAATAGATTCCTCTATTGTTTCGCCTTTTTTAACATTAATATTTTCTTGCTCTTCCTCTTCTTTAAATGTAGCTTTTACACTATCCCTAATTTCTTTAATTATAGTATGTGGTACAATTCCATGTTCTTCATTATACTTCATTTGTATTTCTCTTCTTCTATTTGTTTCATGAATTGCTTTTTCCATTGATTCAGTAAGTTCATCTGCATACATTATTACTCTACCATTAGAATTTCTAGCAGCTCTTCCTATAGTTTGAATTAATGACCTTTCACTACGTAAAAATCCTTCTTTATCTGCATCAAGAATAGTTACTAAAGATACTTCTGGGATATCTAATCCTTCTCTTAATAAATTTATACCTACAAGAACATCAAATTTTCCCATTCTTAAATCTCTAATTATCTCAAGTCTATCTAATGCTTCTATATCTGAATGCATATATCTAACTTTTATATCCTTTTCAGATAAGTATGCTGTAAGTTCTTCTGCCATTTTTTTAGTTAAAGTTGTAACAAGTACTCTTTCTCCTGATGATACAACCTCTTTTATATTTTTGGTTAAATCTTCAATTTGTCCATCAGTAGGTTTTACAACAATTTTTGGGTCAAGTAAGCCAGTTGGTCTAATAATCTGCTCTGCAACAACTTGCGAATGTACTTTTTCATAATCTGCAGGAGTTGCACTTACAAATACAATTTGCTTTACTTTTTTCTCCCATTCTTCAAATCTTAATGGTCTATTATCAAAGGCAGATGGTAATCTAAATCCATTTTCTACTAAAGATTCTTTTCTTGCTCTATCTCCATTATACATTCCTCTAATTTGTGGAACTGTAACATGTGATTCATCTACAACAACTAAGAAATCATCACCCATATAATCAAAAAGTGTATATGGTGTAGAACCTTTACCTCTACCAGATAAAACAGCAGAGTAATTTTCTATTCCTTGGCAAAAACCAGTTTCTCTTAACATTTCAATATCAAAATTAGTTCTTTGTTCAATTCTATATGCCTCTACTATTTTATCTTTCTCTTTAAAATATTTTATTCTTTCTGCAAGTTCTTCTTTTATTTTATCAATTGCTCCATCTATTTTTTCTTTTTGAATAACATAATGAGACTTTGGATATATAAATTCATGTTTTGAAGTAGCCTTTACTTTTCCAGTAATTGCTTCAATTAAGCATACTCTATCTATTTCATCTCCAAAAAATTCAAGTCTAATTGCCTCTTCTCCATTACCTGCTGGAAAAATGTCTAGTACATCACCCTTTACTCTGAATTCACCGCGTTTAAAGTCCATTTCACTTCTTGTATACTGCATTTCAATTAATTTTTCAAGTACTGCGTCTCTTTCTATTTTCATACCTGGTCTTACAGATAATACCATTGAACTATAATCTTCTGGAGAGCCCAAAGAATATATTGATGATACTGATGCAACAATAATTACATCTTTTCTTTCAAAAAGTGCTGCTGTTGCACTATGTCTTAATTTATCTATTTCATCATTTATTTGACTCTCTTTTTCAATATATGTATCAGTAGATGCAATATATGCCTCTGGCTGATAATAATCGTAATATGAAATGAAATATTCTACTGCATTTTCTGGAAAAAACTCTTTAAGTTCCGAATAAAGTTGTCCAGCAAGTGTTTTATTATGAGCCATAACTATCGTTGGCTTATTTACTTGTGCTATAACATTTGCTATAGTAAATGTCTTACCAGAGCCTGTAACGCCAAGTAATGTTTCACCTTTATTACCATTTTTTATGCCATCAACTAAAGTTTTTATTGCTTCTGGTTGATCTCCAGTTGGCTTATATTTTGAATGTAATTTAAACATATTTTCTCCTTTTTATATGAAACTTATTTTTTTATATTTTGTGTAATTTATATATATGTAATTCTATCATTTTTAAAAATAAAAAGCAATGTTAAAACAAACATTTGTACTAATTATATTAATTTATTACTATTTGTTATTTAAATGTATTATTTTGACATATTATGTATTTAAATTAACTATAATATTATAGGTGATAATTAAAATGAATTTTGAAAGTATAAATTATAATGACTATGAAGTAAAAACACCATACCCTAAAGTAACTACTCATGAAAAAGATGAAGGAATAATCCCAGATTTAATTTATTCATACAGTGGCTCTAAAGGAGAATTTACTTCACTTTCACAATATATTTACCAAAGTTTTATAGTAAAACCAAATGAAAATTATATTGGACTATCTAGATTATTAGAGCAAATATCTATAAAAGAAATGCAACATTTAGAAATATTAAGTCAAATATTGCTTTCACAAGGTATCAATCCTAAATTTTGTAGGTATATAGATAATAACTATAATATTTGCTCTAGTTGGTCAAGTGACTACTTAAAATATATAACTGATGTAAAAAATTTTATTCTTTATAATATTTCGTTAGAAAAAAGTGCAATAAATGAATATAATGAAATAGTTAATAAATCTCAAAATGAAAATATTTCTGAAATAATATCACGAATAATAGAAGATGAAAAATCACATTTAGAAATTTTTAATAGAATTTTAGAAATAATTAATAATAACAATAGCTAAATATAGGAACATATCAAAATAATATGATATGTTCCTTTTATTTTAAATATTATTAGCATGTTTTATTGCATCTTCTTTAGTTTCTGCCATACAAATAAAACATGCAGTGTGGTAAAATCTTGCAGTTTTTACACCTGTTACTTTTTGTAAAGCTTCATCTCTAAGTCCTGCCCATTCTCTTGGTAAGTTTTTTCTATTTTTAAAACTCCCTTCCTCTTATTTTCTCCTTTTTTGTGATTTAAATAATATTTTTCCTAACAAAGTTACAAATTTAATTTGGTGGATTATTTAATGCTAAATAACGTTTTTTTACTATACAATAATATCATTTTTTCCTTGTATATATTGTTTACTATTTTGTATATTATATTTAAGTATTTTTTATATTCATTTTTATTTTAAAAATAATACAACTCTATATCCAAATTTCTTAAGTGGTGACTTATCTCCTATTGGACTAGCATCCATAAAACTTTGATATCCAGAAATTTGTGTATAATATCCACCTACACTACAATATCCCCAATCTTCTGAATAAGTATTAGTATATTCTACTACATTTCCAGCTAAATCATATATATTATTTGTATTTGTGTATTCAGTTGAACCAGTAGAAATAAGCATAGCTTTCATATCCTTATTTCCATTATCAATATATTCATATTCAGCTTCATTACTTTCACTTTCTTCATCATACTTTGAATAATATCCAGAAAATATAAATTGTGTATCAGTATAATTTGCAAATTTTCCAGAGTTTTCTATATCAATTCCTGTATCTTTTAACCATTGTAATACATATATCCATTGCCTTGCACTAATCAAATCACTTTTAACATATTCATTATTTTCATACATTGCTTGTGCATTTTTCAAAGCATTTTTTAATGTAATATAATTCCAAGGAATCCTATTTTTCCTACTTACTGGTATACCTTCTATATCATTTGTTTTTGCTGAAAATATTTTAATATTTTCTTGCATATCATCTGATATTCCAGCTTCATACCTTGCCATATAAAATCCACCAAATTTTCCAATTTGATTTTCTACTTCTGCTAGTTCTTCATTTTGTTTTATATTATACCAGAATAATTCTTTGTCTACATTCGTTGTTTTTACTGGTACCCATACAAATTGATTACCAATTTCATCTTCAATTACTAATCCATTGTTCCATCCCTTTGGTTTTCTATTTTCATCAAGAGTCCAACTTGCAATGTCTGTTTCAACACATTTAAAACCTTTTGGAATTTTAGGACTATCATATGTTGAAATAACTTCATTATCTTTATCTTTAGATAAGTCATCATTTACATTTTTATATTCATTAATTAAATATGTACTTAATATAATTCCTCCTGTAATAACTACTATAATAGTACTTAATAATAATCCCTTTTTCATGTCTTTCTTGTATGATGTATTTAAAATTTAAATATATCATACCCTCCCTTCTCTATTGATTTTTACTTTTAATAAATTTGGCTGAATAAAAATCACAAATTTAATTCTTTTAATTATTTAATATTATATAATATAATTCACTTTATTACTACCTATAATTAATTCATATTTTTTATACGTTATATATCTCACCTTACTCCAAATTCATAATGTTCCCATTCATTAGTATTTGTATTTTTGGTCTTATCGTTTTCTATATCATATTCATATATTAAATCATCAAGAACTTGATAACATTCTAAATCATTATTATAATTCATAAATACTAAATAGTATTTACCAACTTCTGGTTCAATTGTTGGTAATGTAAATGCATTCATAACTCTTATATATGTATTTTCCTTTTCCTCATCAGTTAAATTTTTATATTTACTATCTATTGATTGCCCAGGAAGTTTAGATTTTATATAGTCACTTACAGTTATTACGCCACCATAAGACATGATTTCTAACTCTCCGCTTAAATTTCCTTTAAAGACTTTTTCAATTGTTACTTCTGATATTATAAATGGTGCTGGAAAATATGAATTTGTTTTCTTTATATAGTTTGTATATCCTTTTATTTCCTTAATTTTAACTACTCCAACAAACTGTGAATCTTCTTCTATTAGACTCATTCCTATAGGAGAAGTTAAATGGTTAAACATTTGCTGATAAGATTCTCCCAGTTCATTTATTGTACCTGATGCAACAGGAAGTTCTGATTGTACAACCTCATTTTTACCATCTATAATTGGAATACTACTATTTTCTTTATCTTTTGGAATTATATTTATAGTAAGTACTATAAATATTACGATTATAATTGCTGCAACTCCAGATAAATATTTTATTATTGTTGTATTATCTCTTTTTTCTTTTAAATTCTCATAAGTCTCTTCAAATATGTCCTTAGGTATTTCTACATCCTCATAGCTTTTTCTGATTATTTTATCTATTTCTTTTTCAATATGATAAGTGTTATCATATTGTTTATAAAATTTATTACAATTATTGATTAAAATAGATATAATCCAACTTTCGAATTTTTCTGTTTCTCTTAATTGAGTTATATTTCTATATCCATAATATAAAGTTTCTTGTATAGCATCTTTAGCATCTTCTTCATTTTTTAACTTGGATTTAGCTATGATATATAACTTTCTTTCTAGTAGTTGAATTATTTAAATAAAAGCTTTTTTATCTCCTTTTATTGCCTTTTTTATTAATTTATCCATCAATACACCCCCTTTTACTCTATTTAACTATATAGATACTGTTTTAAAACGAAAAGTTTCAAAATAATACATATTTTTAGAAATTATATATTATTTTTATAATTTTTTAAATTATTTAGACTTTTTTCGTATAATTCTTATCTATATTATAGACATACTTTTACATTTTAGTATATTATGTATATTTTTTACTAAAATTGTAATTTTATGTGACATTTTGGCTATTTTTTGAGTCTATATATTAGGGAGGATATTTATGCAAAAAATTTTAATTGTTAGTAATGATTATAAAGAACTTCAAAATATTTATAATAATATAAATAAAACTTTAAATTCTTCTATAAAAATAGTAGGAATATGTAATAATGAAAAAGATGCATTATTATACTTACTAAATGGTAATATAGATATTATAATTTTAGATTTAGATACTAAAAATGCTAAAATTTTATTGGATAAAATATTAATAAATAGTATAGTTATAAAAGTAATTCTTATTTCTAAAAAAACTGATTCTATAGTTAATATTATAAATAATAATATTGACATTTATCAGTTTTTTGTAAAGCCCATAAACATCACAAAATTAATAGATACTTTATATACTTTTTCTGAATCACCTAAAAAGATTGAAAATAAACTAACTTATTTATTAAAAGATTTTAATTTTAATAAAAATACTAAAGGATATTTATATATTTTGAAATGCTTAACTTTTTGTATAGAAAACAATTATACCTCTATTTCATCCATAAAGGATCTTTACAAAGAAATAGAGTTAAAATATAATAATATAAGTTCCTCCCAATTAGAATGGAATATATCTAAAGCTATACAATCAATGAATAATTGCACAAATAAAGAGATAATAAATAGCTTTATTACATATAATAATTTTCCTTCTCCGAAAATTTTTATTAATAAAATATTAAATACTTACTATACTAAAATAAGTGAAAGTAACGAATTATAATAATTAATATATAATACTAATATCTAATGCTACATTTATAGTATAGTTTTTCTCTAATATAATAAATTTCCACCAGCCTAGCTGGTGGTTTTTCATTTTCGGCTAAAAGCCTATA
>CARYZD010000013.1 GCA_949106495.1 uncultured Clostridia bacterium | reverse complement strand
TCTAAAATAATCAAACCCAGTAAAAAATATTACTGGGTTTGTCAACACTCTGAAAAATAGAGAATAAAAAATTCTCTATTTTTTTATTAATTATTATTCAAATTAGTGATATAATAAAAATGGTGAGAGAATATGAACGATAAAGATAAAATCTATGAATTAATAATTAATAGTGCCATAAACATATTAAAAGTTTTTACAATAGTTACAATGATAGTTTTATTAATTATAGGTATAATAAATAATTTTTATAATATTCCTAAAGTTTGGAATATAAGCTTTTTAATACCACTATTTTCAATTTATTTTGCAAGTGTAATAGAATTTATTATATGTTTTTGGAGAGTAGGTATTACAAAGAATATAGAGAATACTTGTAGGAAAAAATCAGGTTTAATATTTGCATCATGTATAACATATATAGTATTTTTAGGAACATTTTTTATGTATTCTTTATTATCTATAATACTTTTCTAGTTGACAAAAAAAAGTGAGTATTGTATAATGTATATATAAATTTTTGGAAGGAGTAGAATAAAAATGAATAAACAAAATAATATAAACACATTAGCACATCATCATATTTATTCTATGTCTGCGTTTTAACTAGAAGTTAACTCAGGCATAGTTTGTTGTGCCTGATGTGTGATATACTTACACGTAAGGCCAAGAACTTACGTGTTTTTTTATTTTAAAAAACATAAATATTATAATATAGATAGGGAGAGATTAAAATGGAAGAAATAAAAAGAGTAGAACCAAGAACTTTAAGTGGATTTATGGAATTATTACCACAAGATCAAATAAAATTTAATGAAATGTTAGAAACAATTAGAAAGACTTATGAATTATACGGTTTTTTACCACAAGAAACACCTATAATTGAATCATCTGAAGTATTACTTGCAAAAGCTGGAGGAGAAACAGAAAAACAAATATATTCATTTAAAAAGGGAGACAAGGATTTAAGTCTTAGATTTGATTTAACAGTACCACTTGCAAAATATGTGGCAGAATACTACAATGATTTAACTTTTCCATATAGAAGATATCAAGTGGGAAAAGTTTTTAGGGGAGAAAGAGCCCAAAAAGGAAGATATAGAGAATTTTATCAATGCGATATAGATATTATAGGAGATGGAAAATTAAGCATAATAAATGATGCAGAAATTCCAAGTATAATCTATACAACATTTAAAAATTTAGGATTTTCTAATTTTGTTATTAAAATAAATAATAGAAAAATATTAAATGGTTTATTTGATGAATTAAATATCTCAGATAAAATGACAGAGATATTAATTATAGTAGATAAATTAGAAAAAATCGGAATGGATGCTGTTAAAGAAGAGTTAAAAAAATTAGGTTTAACAGATGAAAATATTTTAAAAATAGAAGAATTCTTAAACATAAATGGAACTACAGATGAAAAAATAACAAAATTAAAAGAGTTAAAATTTAGTAGTGATATATTTAAAAAAGGTTTAGAAGAATTAGAAGAAGTAATTAAATATGTTAGATTATTTAAAGTTGAAGAAGAAAACTTTATGGTAGATTTAACAATTGCAAGGGGACTAGATTATTATACTGGAACTGTATACGAAACTAATTTAAAAGGATATGAATCAATTGGAAGTGTATGTTCTGGTGGAAGATATGAGAACTTAGCAGGATATTATACTAAAAAAGATTTACCAGGTGTAGGAATATCAATTGGTCTTACAAGACTTTTCTATAATTTAAAAGAATTAGGACTACTAACAACTAAGAAAAAATCTATATCAAAAGTAGATATTATAACAATGGGAGTTGGTCTTGAAAAAGCTGTTGAAATTTCTAATATACTAAGAGAAAATAATATACCAAATGAGATATATAAAGAAGAATCAAAAATAAAAGCTAAATTTAGTTATGCAAATAATCTTGAAATACCTTATACAATAATAATAGGTGAAGAAGAAATTGAAAAGAAAATGTACACTCTAAAAAATATGGAAACAGGAGAGCAAGAATTGCTTACTAAAGATGGGATTTTAGAAAAATTAGGATAGTATACAAGAGGTTAGTATTTTATAATACTAGCCTCTTGTTTTTAATATGCTTGACAAAAATTGTACGTTTGTGCTAAAATTAGTACAAGTGTATTAAAAAGGAGAAAAAGTTATGATACATTTTACTATACATAAAAAAGATCCATTAGAAAAAATAAAAGAAGCAACACTAAATCTTCTTGCAGAAGATGGCTATGATGCTGTTTCTATGAGAAATATTGCTAAAGAAGCGAATGTTGCTTTGGGTCAACTTACATATTATTATAAAACAAAAAATAATCTTATTGTTTCAGTTGTTAAAGAGGCATTAGAAGTATTTTATGTTGAATTTGAAAGAAGAATTATTGAAAGTGATAATAAAATCAATGCAATTACTGAGGGAGTTAAAATGGTTATAAAGGAAGATACAAAGACAGATAAACTTTTAATAACTATAATGGCACAATCACAAGTAGATAAAAAATTACAAAAAGTTTTAAAGAATTTTTGGAATAAGATTATTAACTTAATTACTAATAGTTATTTAGAAGAAATTAGTGGCATAAGTACTAACCAAGCAAATATCAAAGCGAGATTACTTATGGGGGCATGTATTGAGAATATAATAGAAAAAATGTTAGATATAAAAGATGAAGTAGATGATAAAATATCTCTTGTAAAAGAAGCAGAAAAGAAGCTAGGTGAATGTAATTAATGGATAATAAAATATATTATTATAAAGATGAACTAAATGATGATTTTGCAGGAGAAAATATAAATCCAACTACTATAGATGAAAATTATAAATATATTCACAAAAATGTATTTTGGAAATTATCATCATTTATTGTGTATAGATTAATAGCTATGCCAATTGCATTTATTTATTCAAAGATTGTTTATGGATTAAAGTTTGAAAATAAAAATGTTTTAAAAGATTGCAGAGATACAGGATACTTTATATTTGGAAATCATACTCAAAAAGTATTAGATCCATTTATACCAACGCTTGGGAACTTTCCAAGAAAATGTCATATAGTAGCACATCCAGATAATATTTCAATACCATTTCTTGGAACTTTTAATAAAATGATGGGTGGTTTTCCAATACCATCAGATATAAAAACAACAAAGAATTTTTTTAATGCAATGGAGGAATTTATTTCAAAAAAAAATGTGATATCTGTATATCCAGAAGCACATATATGGCCATATTACAGCAAAATTAGGAATTTTGTTTCAACATCGTTTAAATATCCTGTAAAATTTAATAAACCTGTTTTTTCTTTTACAACAACATATAAAGAAAGAAAAGGAAGAAGACCAAAAATTACTGTATATATAGATGGCCCATTTTATCCAAATAAAAACTTAAATACTAAAAAAGCTCAAGAAGAGTTAAGAAATGTAGTGTATGATAAAATGTGTGAAAGAGCTAAAAATACAGATGTTGAATATTATAAATACATAAAAGTAGATAGCCAAGAGGAGGTTAAATATGATTAACCTAATGTTTTGTGGAAATGATAAAGTAATAGATGGAATGATAATTTCGTTATTATCTATAGTAAAATATTGTAAAAAGCAATTAAATATATATGTTTTAACAATGGATTTAAGTGATATGAACGAAAATTACAAGCCAATAACTATAGAGCATGCTAATGTTTTAGAAAAAATAATAAAAAAAGAAAACTCAAAAAGTAAAATTCATCTTATTGATATTACAAATTATTTTAAGGAAGAAATGTTAAATAGTGTTAATATAAAAACACATTATACTCCATACATACTTGTAAGATTATTTTCAGATAAGGTAAAAGAGCTACCAGATAAAGTATTATATTTAGATAGCGATTTAGTAATATATAATAATATTGAACCATTATATAACATGAAAATAGAGTCATATGACTATGCAGCTTGTATAGATGAGATTGGTAAAGTATTTATAAGTAAAAACTATATAAATTCAGGCGTGTTACTTATGAATATAAAAAAAATGAAACAAGAAAATTCTTTTGAGAAATGTAGAAAGATGGTTATAAATAAGAAAATGCTTCTTCCAGACCAAACAGCTTTAAATAAAATATGTAATGATAAAAAATATATTGAAAGAAAGTATAATGAGCAAAGCAAACGTCAAGTTGATACAGTAATTAGGCATTATAGTATGACAATGAAGCTAATGTTTACAATTAGTTCTAAAAAAAGAAAACTAATAAAGAAAAATTGTTCAATACTTAAAAATATTCCATTTTTAAAATTTTTAAACGTAAAGCCATGGAACATAGAGGCAATACATGAAATATATAATATTCATGATTTTGATGATATCTTAGATAAGTATTTAATAATAAAAGGAGAGATAAAATAAATGAATAAAGAAACAATTCCAATATTTTTTGCATCAGATGATAATTATATACCATTTTTATCTGTTGCAATAAGTTCATTATTAGAACATGCAAATAAAAACTATAATTATGATATTATAGTTTTAAGTTCAAACATAAATGAAGAAAATATGAAAAAAATAAAAGCATATGAAAAAGAGGGAGTTAAGGTAATATTTGAAGATGTAAAAAGCAAAATAGAAAATATAATGGATGATTTATCTTTAAGACTAAGAGATTACTATTCATTATCAATATATTATAGATTATTTATACCATCATTATTTCCTAATTATAAAAAGGCAATATATTTAGATGCAGATATTGTAGTTATAGACGATATAGCTAAAATGTATAATGAGGATTTAAATGGATATCTTGTTGCATCTGTAAATGATGATGTTATTATGAGTCATGAAGCATTTAAAGAATATTCAAGAGAAATGATTGGTATAGAACCAGAAAAATATTTTAATTCTGGTGTTTTACTAATGAATTTGATAGAATTTAGAAAAGACAATATAGAGGAAAAATTTCTACATTTATTAAATAAATTTAATTTTGATGTTATTTGTCCTGACCAAGACTACTTGAATTTTTTGTGTAAAGATAAAGTTAAATATTTAGATAAAGGCTGGGATAGAATGCCAATTGAAGATAAAGATTTTGATGACAAAAATTTACATATAATACATTATAATAACTTCCATAAACCATGGAATTATGATAATATATTATATGAAAACATTTATTGGGAATGTGCCCAAAAATCTAATTGTTATGATGAAATAATTAGAATGAAAGGTAATTATACTAAAGAAGATATAAAAAGAGATGATGAAGGATTTATAAATCTAGTAAATCAAAGTAAAAGAATATCATCGTCAGGTTTCACATTTAAGAAAATGATTGGTAAAGATTATTTTAAATCAATTTAAAGTAAAGGAATATATATATGGAAAAAAGTCAAGATAGAGTAACTGTTATAGAAAATATAAAAAAAGCTATAGAAAGTAATAACTTTAATGCGAAGGTAGAAGAGGGAGACCCTATTGTATCAAAAGAAGATAGAGAAACAGTTATTTTAAATTATGATACTAAAAAGACAAAATTAAGAAATAAAGTTGAATATTATTTTGCTAAAAGTTTAACAGATAGTATTACAAATAAAGTAAATAAAGATACTCAAATAATAGGACTTGAAAATTTAAATAATATAAATACTGGTGCAATTATTACATGTAATCATTTTAATAAAGTAGATAATACTGTTATACGTTTTATGATTAATAAAATACATAAGGCTAAAGATTTTGGCATTATTGTTCAAGAATCTAACTTTTTCATGCCAGGAGTTATTGGCTGGTTAATTAGAAATAATAAGACAATACCACTTAGTTTAGACCATAATTATATGTCAAATAACTTTATTCCAACAATAAAAGAAATGTTAGAAAACAAAAGCTTTATTTTAATTTATCCAGAAGAAGAAATGTGGTTTAATTATAAAAAGCCAAGACCACCTAAACCTGGTGCATATCATTATGCAGCCAAATATAATGTTCCAATTATTCCTTGTTTTATTAAAATTGAAGATACAGATGAGTTTGAGGATAATGGATTTAGAAAATCTAAATATACACTTTATATAATGTCACCAATTTATCCAGATAACACAAAGACATTAAAAGAGAATAAAGATGAAATGAGAAATATAGATTATGAACTTAAAAAGCAAGTATATGAAAAAGCATATAATAAAAAACTAGAATACAAATTTAATCCTGAAGAAGATATTGCAGGATATAAGTAATTAAAAATAGATAATACAATAATTTTTGTATTATCTATTTTTTGGTTTTTTCTAAATTAAGTCGCAATTTTCTTCAAATTTATATTTATTTATGGTAGAATATAGTTGTCAATGAATTTATACTATTAAGAAGGAGGTAAATATGCAAAAAACATGGGATTTAAGAAAGTATGATAATGAATTGGTAGAAAAAATAAAAAGTATGTATGGTGTATCAGATATTATGGCAAAACTTTTAATATCTAAAGATATAAAATTAGACGATATCGGTGGATTTTTAAATGGAACATTAGATGATTTAAAAAATCCATATGAAATAAAAGATATGGATAAGCTAGTAGATAGAATAGATGCTGCAATAAAAAATAATGAAAAGATTTGTATATATGGAGATTATGATGTAGATGGTATTACAAGTATTACTATTATGCACCAATTTTTAACTAAACTTGGAGCAGATGTTATGTATTATTTACCAGACAGACTAATAGAAGGGTATGGAATAAATAACAATGCTTTAGATGAAATTAAGAAAAAAGGAATTAGCTTGGTAATAACTGTAGACTGTGGAATAACAGCTATAGAAGAAGTAGAACATGCAAAAGAAATAGGACTAGACATATGTATAACAGACCATCATGAATGTACAGAAGAACTACCTAAAGCTTTAGCGATTGTTAATCCAAAAAGAAAAGATGACAATTATGAATTTAAACTACTTGCTGGAGTTGGAGTTGCTTTTAAAGTAATAACAGCTGTGGCAATAAAATATAATTTGCCTAAAGAAGAATATTTAAAATTTTTAGATATTGTATCTATAGGAACAATATCAGATATAGTACCACTTATTGGTGAAAATAGAATAATATCAAAATATGGACTAAAAATGATGTCAAATACAAATAATATTGGTCTTAAAGCATTAATAAAATTAGTAAGTCCAAAAGAAATAGATAGTATGATGGTATCTTTTGGTATGGCACCAAGAATTAATGCTTGTGGAAGAATGGGAAATGCATCTGCTGCTGTAAAATTACTTTTAGAAAAAGATGAAAGAATGGCAGAAAGTATTGCTGCCGAATTAGATAATTTAAATCAGGAAAGAAAAAGTGTAGAAACAATTATTTATGAAGAATCTTTAAAGATGATACAAGATAAAAATTTAGAGAAGAAAAATAGTATTGTATTATATAATAGTTCATGGCATAATGGCGTAATAGGTATAGTTGCATCTCGTCTTGTAAATATGTATTATAAACCAGTTATTCTTTTAACTAAGGAACATGGTGTAATAAGAGGTTCTGGAAGATGTCCATCAGGTTTTTCTATTTATGATGCTTTAACAGAATGTAAAGAACAAGTAGTACAATTTGGAGGACATGAACTTGCAGCAGGACTTAGCATAGAAGAAGAAAAGATACAAGATTTTATTAATGCTTTTGAAATTGCAGCTGCCAAAAGAAGTGATGCTATTTGTGAACAAATAATAAATATAGATGCGCAAGTAGAAAGAAAAGACTTAAATGCACAAATTATAAGAGATATAAGAGAGATGAAACCATATGGACAATCAAATCAAGTACCAGTTTTCTTATACAAAGGACTAAAAGTTAATGCAATAAGAACTATAAAAGATGATAAACATTTAAAATTAGTTTTAAGGGACGATAAGAGCTTAATAGATGTAGTGGGATTTTCTATGGGACAAAGACGTGATGAAATAAGAATAGGAGATAAAATAGATATTGTTGGACAAATTGAATTAAATTCGTATAATACGCCAAAAACAATTCAATTTGTATTACAAGACTTTAAAAAGTCAGTTGAATAATAGGAGAAAATGCTTATGGAGAATGAAAAATATTTAGGAAAAATAAAAGAAATCCTAAGTAATGAAAATATAAAATATGAGGAAGATGAATTAAAAAAAGTAGTAGAATATGGTGTTGAAAAACATTTAGATAAAAAAATTTTAGATGAAAACGCAATAGATTTTGTAACTGAGGTAGCAGGAGAAGTTGCTACTCTTAGATTAGATGATAAATCTATTTATACAGCAATATTATATCCAGTTGTAGATTATGATAATTTTGATGAAAAAGAGCTTATAGATGTTGCTGGTAAGGAAACAGCAGACTTGGTATTAACACTAAAAAAATTAGAAGAAAATTACAAGCCAACAGATAAAATAAATATAGCTACAAACCCAGAAGTTTTAAGAAATATGTTTATGGCAATTGCAAAAGATATTCGAGTTGTAATTATAAAAATTACAGAAAGACTATCATATATGAGAAGAATGAGTACTTTAGATGAAGCTGTAAAAGAACAAGTTGCAAAAGAATGTTTAGAAATATATGCTCCAATTGCACATAGACTTGGTATGTCTAAAGTAAAATCTGAACTTGAAGATATTTCATTTAGAGTATTATTACCACAAGAATATCATAATATAAAAGAACAAATAGATCAAAAGAAAGAAGAAAGAGAATCATATATTGAAAATAGAATAAGTGAAGTATCACAAAAACTAAAAGAACAAAATATTGAAGCAACAATATATGGTAGACCAAAACATTTTTATAGTATATATAAAAAGATGAAAGCAAAGTCATGTGACGCAGAGGATTTATTTGATTTAATTGCAATACGTGTAATAGTTAATTCAATTAAAGACTGTTATAATGTATTAGGTATTGTCCATGATATGTATAAACCAATGCCAGGTAGATTTAAAGATTATATAGCTGTTCCAAAAACAAATATGTATCAATCCTTACATACTACAGTATTTGGTGAAGAAGGTAGACCTTTTGAAATACAAATACGTACATGGGATATGCACAATGTTGCAGAACGTGGTATTGCTGCTCACTTTTCATATAAGGAAAAAAGCAAGAAAATATCTGAAGCAGATAAGAAGATTATATGGCTTAGAAAAACTTTAGAAATTCAAAAGGAGCTTGCAGATAATACTGAAAATATAGACAAAATTAAAACAGAGATTTTTGGAGAAGAAGTATTTGTATTTACACCAAAAGGCGAAATTAAATCAATGCCAAAAGGTGCTACACCAATAGATTTTGCGTACTCTATACATCAAAGAGTTGCAGAGCAGATGGTTGGAGCAAAAATAAATGGAAGAATGGTACCACTTAATACTAAACTTGAAAATAAAGATGTAGTTGAAATAGTAACAAGTAAAAATTCAAAAGGTCCAAATAGAGATTGGCTAAAATATGTTAAAACATCTAGTGCTAAGAATAAAATAACTAGCTTTCTAAAAAAAGAAGGTAGAGAGACAAATATTCAAAGTGGTAAAGAATCATTTGAAAAAATACTTAAAAAGCAAAAATATACAAAAGACGAACTTTTAAAAGACGAATTTTTAGAACCAGCACTTAGAAGATTTAATTGTAAAACAATAGATGATTGTTATGAAAATATCGGATTTGGCAGTATTTCTCCGGTAAAAGTTGTAAATAAAATTGTTGAGTTATATGAAGAAAGTTTAGCTCCAGCAGAAGAGGATTTAAAATTAAAAGTAGTTACTAAAAAAAGAAAAAATAATAGTAATGAGCTTGTAGAAGTTGAAGGAATAGATAATTGCTTAGTAAAATTTGCAAAATGTTGTTCACCAATTCCTGGAGATGAGATTATAGGATATATTACTTTTGCAAATGGTATTTCTATTCACAGAAGAGATTGCTCAAATTTAAAAGCATTAGATATTGCAGCAAGAACAATTAATGTAAGATGGAAAGAACAAACACATGCAGAATTTAATGCAAGACTTGTTGTTAAAGCAAATGACAGAGAAGGTGTACTTGCGGATATACTTAAAACTATGAAAGAACTTAAAGTAGATATAACAGAAATAAGTACAAAAGTTACACAAGATAGAGAAAATATAACAAATTTATGTGCAAATATTAAAGATATAAATACTTTACAAAATGTAATTAAAGCATTAAGAAAGATTGATAGTGTCTTTGATGTAAGGAGAATAAAATAATAATGATAGAAAATATAAAAATTAATGTATTAGGTAGTCAACATGTTACAAATTGCTATATTATATGGGATAAAGAAACTAAAGAGGCAGCTATAGTAGATCCAGCAGATAATGAAGAAGTAATTATAAAAAGTATAGAAAATTTAGGAGTAAATCTTAAATATATTATGCTTACTCATGCACATAATGACCATACAATTGCACTTTTACCATTATTAGAAAAATATAAAGATATAAAAGTAATTGCAAGTTCAAAAGAAAAGGATATGTTAGAAGGAAAAGTTAGTGATTGCTCTAATGTATTTGGACTTCAACAAGTAAAATATGATTTAAATAAATTTTTACTTTTAAATGATAATAATGAATTTAATATTGGAAATATAAAGGTAAAATTAATTCAAACATCAGGTCATACTAGAGGAAGCAGCTGTTATTATATTGAAAAAGACAATATTTTAATTACAGGAGATACTTTATTTGAAAATTGTTTTGGAAGATGTGATTTAGAATCTGCAAGTATAGAAGATATGACTAAATCTTTATGTAGATTATATCAAGATTTTAAAGAAGTCCATATTTATCCTGGACATGGAAATTTTAATATAAGAATTGAAGATACATTTAATGAGGTAAGAAGAATATTATTAAATTGTACAGAAAAAGATTTAAAAGATTTGATTTAAGGAGAGTAGCAAAAGTACTCTCCTTAAATTTATTTCACCACAAAATTTACATAAAGTTGAAAAATGACTACTTTTATGTTAAAATATACCCAAGCTTAATAAAAAATTATCTATAAATTAATATTGGTAGAAATAAAGTCATATAAATATAGAACTTAAAATCTAGGCAATAAAAAATGATTTTTTCTATAAAATTTTTAAAAGGAGATGATATGTATGGATAATTTACTTGTAATTATTTCTGGTCCAAGTGGAAAACGGAAAAGAAACAGTTATAAATAAATTGCTTTCTAAAAACAAATCAGATTATATTAGACTAACTTCATTTACAACTAGACCTAAAAGATCAGATGAAACAGAAGGAGAAGAATTTTCCTTTGTGTCAGAAAGGACTTTTAATGCTTTAGATGGAGGTAACATACTTATGGGAAAGAAAAAACTTGATGGATATTCTTATCGGGACACCAGTATTAGATATGGATACACCATATCTTAAAGATAAATACGTAATATTAGATATTGGTGTGGAAGGAGCAAGAGAGTTTAAGCAAAAACACAAGAATTCAATAAGTGTGTATGTTACTCCTTCAAGTGAAGAAGAAGTCTTACAACAAATGCAAACTAAATATCCTAGTGAACTAAACAGTAATAAATCACAACTTAAACTTTCACTTCAAGTATGTGATTGGCTTGTAATAAATGATGACCCAGAGCAAGCAGCGAGCGAAATCGAGAGAATAATGTGCTTGGCTAAAGAAAATTCACAAGATTTAGAAAGTTTAGATGAAGAGACATTAAAGTTTTTATTCTCATACAATTTTCATAATCCCCAAAATAGGGAATTTGTAGAAAATTTTTATGGAAAAGAACGAGAGGGACGTTTACCAGGAGACTAAATTAGGAAGTTTAAAAACTTCCTATATTTTTTTATATATTTACTTTATATGACAGTTTTATTGAAAAATTATATAACTTGTAGTAATATATAGATATAGCAAAGGGAGGGCAAAATGAATCGTTTTAAAGATATAATAGAAGAAGAAAGTCAAAAAGATTATTATAAAAGTTTACATGAATTTGTTTGTAAAGCATATGAGGAGAAAACAATTTTTCCAGATAGGAAGAATATATTTGCTGCATTAAAATATACACCATATGAAAATGTTAAAGTAGTTATTTTAGGACAAGATCCATATCATGGACTTGGTGAAGCACATGGAATGGCATTTTCAGTATGTCCAGGGGTTAAGACACCACCTTCACTCCAAAATATATATAAAGAGTTAAATCAAGAATTAGGATGCTATATTCCAAATAATGGATATCTTATGAAATGGTCAAAACAAGGTGTATTGCTATTAAATTCAGTACTTACTGTGCAAAAAGATACACCTGCATCACATAGAGGAAAGGGATGGGAAACTTTCACAGATAGAATTATAGAAGAAGTAAATAAAAAAGATGAACCAGTAGTATTTCTTCTTTGGGGAAGTTTCGCAAAATCAAAAAAGTATTTAATAACTAATCCTAAACATTTAGTTTTAGAAGCTCCACATCCAAGTCCGTTTTCTGCAAGAACAGGATTTTTTGGATGCAATCATTTTGTTAAAACTAATCAATTTTTAAAACAAAATGGAATAGAACCAATTGATTGGCAAATAGAAAATATATAAACTAAAGTACCAAGTTTAAAAATAGCTTGGTACTTATTTATTGGAATATAAATGTATTTTTTTGATACTTTGTAGGATATATAATGCAAAACGTTGTATCACGTATATTATAGAAATTTGGTGAAAAAATAATATACAGTGATAGGTGATTTTATGAATAATGAAAATAAAAAAATATTTAAATCTGGAATATGTTTTGCTAAGTTATTTGTAATTTTTTTAATAGGTTGTGTTTTTGGGACATTTTATGAAGAAATATTACATTTTATAACACATAGGGAGTGGTCAAATAGGCAAGCAATGATATTTGGGCCATTTAATCCAATTTATGGAATACCAGCAGTTATATTTATTTTAATACTAGGAAAGGATAATGAAAAAAGAAGTATAATTAAAACATATTTATATTCTGTTCTAATAGGTGGAGTTGCAGAATATGGAGTAGGACTTGTAATAGAAACTTTATTTGGTGTTAAATTTTGGGATTATAATGGATACTTTTTAAATATTGATGGAAAAACAACTCTTCCTTTTATGTTGTTTTGGGGTATTCTTGGTGTAATACTTCTTAAACTTATATATCCTTTTATATCAAAATGGCTTGAAAGTATACCATATAAAGTTGCTCAGCCAGTATATACAACAGTGCTTGTATTTATGATTTTTAATTCAATCATTACATATGGTGCTTTTGGAAGAATGGCATCAAGAAATAAAGGTATAGAACCCAATACTTTTATTGGAGAATTTTATGATAGGATATTTACTAATAGTTATATGACTAATAAATTTCCAGCAATGAAAATAAAAAATAATATATAATTAATGCAAGTAAGTTATAAATTTTATTTTTAACTTACTTTTTTGATGAATGAAAATGTAATACAAATGTCTTTTTGGTGTGATGATGCAGTAAAAAATATGAAATTATATATAAAAAAATAGCCAAAAAGGTTCTAAAAAATGTCAAAATATTAAATACAAATTATATAATTAATTTAGTAAGTTCTTGTAAAAAATATAAGCAAGGGGGGATTAAAAAAATATATTATTTATAAGAAATAGCAAATAAGTTAAAAAGGGAGGAAATTATGAAAAGTAAAGTAAGAAATTACGCATTTTTACTTATGGCTATAGTTATGGTAGTGGTATCAACTTTAACTATAAAAGTAAATGCAGCAGGAGAGCAAAAAGGTTCTCTTACAATTATTTGTCACGAACAAAAAAATGGTGATACAGAAAATAGTACACCACTTGAGGGTGTAGGATATAATATATATAAAGTGGATGAATCAGTAGAGACTACTGATGAAGCTGTTACTTGGTTAAAGATTCCTGGTAATTCTGGAAATAGAAAAACAGGAAAAACTAACTCTGAAGGTAAAATAATTTTTTCAGATTTAGAACTTGGAAAATATTTTGTAGAGGTAAATCCTACTACACCTGCTGGTGTAGAAAAATTTGAACATTTTCTTGTTGAGATACCAATGTCAAATGTAACAGGTGATGGCTTAAATTATGATGTTACAGTTGAACCTAAAATCCAATCTGTTTATGGAAATTTAGAATTAAGCAAAGTGGATATGGATAATAAACCAATATCAGAAGTAGATTTTAACGTACAATATTTATATAAATATGCAGTTACTCCTGCTACAGGTGGAATAACTGCAGGAGCAGTTGATTCTGGTGAATGGATGGACTGTGATAATGTAACATTAACAACAAATGAAGAAGGAAAAATTACATTAAATAATTTACCAAGAAAAATCAATGGTATAGATGTTGTTTACAGATTAGTAGAAACATCTGCACCAAATGGTTATATAATGGATAATTATACTCTTAGTAGATTTTGCTTCTATGTAGATGAAAACGGACAAGTAGTTACAAATTATAATGAACCAATAACAGGATTAGATGATGGAGATATAGATAAGTTACCAGAGTATGGTAAAAAATATGTAAAAAATGTTACTCAACAAGAAAATTTAACATCAGTAACATATGCAAATGAAAAAGTAACACTTACTAAGAAAGTAAAAGATAGAAACTCAAATTGGGTAGATAGTGCTAGTTGGGGAAAAGATGACAAAATAGACTTTGAAATTAAAGTAAGTATTCCAGATATGTTTGATATAGATAGTGGAAGTCATCCAGCTATAGATTTAAACTATCTTTTAAAATTTAATTTAAAAGATACTTTACCAGAAGGACTAATTTTAGATGAAGAAAGTTTATCAATTACTGGTAACGATGGAAATAATGGTGGCCATCATACAATTTCAGATGATAAGAAAAATATAGATGTAGTTCTTAATTGTCTTTGTTCTGAAATAACAATATCATATACTGCCCATTTAGATATGAAAAATGCAGTAATAGGTGGACTAGGAAATATAAATACAGTTACACTCGAGTATCCAAATAATATACCACAAGAAATAATTAATGATGTTATATCACCAGAAACAGGAAAACTAACAGATACAGCAGAAGTACATACAGGAGCATTGAAAATAGAAAAGGTAGATAAGAAAAACGTAGAATTAAAATTAGCAGGTGCTAAATTTAAAATTGCGACATCTAAAGAAAATGCAAAAGCTGGAATATTTGTACAAGATAATAATTCTAATGATATAGAAGTTATAACAGATGTAAATGGTATAGCAGATATAAAAGGATTAGCATATGAAGATAATGGAGATGATTCAACATACTGGTTAGTTGAGACTCAAGCTCCAACATATACAACTACAGTTAATGGAGAAGAAGTTACTAAATCATATAACTTACTTTTAAATCCATTAGAAGTAAAAGTTGGTAAAACAACATATGATACAGCAGTACAAGTTAAAAACTCAAAAGGATTTACATTACCAGAAACTGGTGGAATAGGAATTATATTATTTGTAATAGTTGGTATTAGTATTATGACTATTGCTGTTATTAAAAGCAAAAAAGAAAATAAAGAATTAGTAAAATAATTATAAAATTTAATATACATTAAAAATATATTTTTAAAGAATAAGTTTTGTAATCTGCAAAACTTATTCTTTTTTATAGCGATACGATATATGAATTGGCTTGGTTTTGTGTTTATTAATTTCTTTAGGAGTAGAAAAAGTAGCAGATGGTAAAATAAAATGCAATATAATATTTTTTTAAGATAGATTACGTAATCTATCTTTTTTTTATATTTTATGGTATAATATAGGGGTTAAAAAAGGAGAAAAATAAGGAAAAATGAAGACAAGTGATTTTTATTATGATTTACCACATGAATTAATTGCTCAAACACCCCTTGAAAATAGACAAAAATCTAGAATGATGGTGTTAGATAGAGAAAAAGATAATATAGAACATAAAATATTTGAAAATATTGTAGATTATATAAATCCAGGTGATACATTAGTATTAAATGATACAAGAGTAATTCCTGCAAGACTTTTTGGACACAGAAAAGATAAAGAAGAAAAAATAGAAGTATTATTACTAAAACAGAGAGAAAATGATAGATGGCAAACATTAGTAAAACCAGGTAAAAAATGTAAAATTGGTGAAATAATTGAATTTTCGGATAAACTTTCTCTAGAAGTTGTAGATATATTAGAAGATGGGCAAAGAATAGTTGAATTTAAATATAATGGTATATTTAATGAAATTCTTGATGAACTTGGAACAATGCCACTTCCACCATATATTACTGAAAAATTAGATAATCAAGATAGATATCAAACAATATATAATAAAAATAGAGGAAGTGCTGCAGCTCCTACTGCAGGATTACATTTTACTAAAGAAGTCTTAAAAGAGCTTGAAGAAAAAGGTGTAAATTTAGTATATGTTACACTTCATGTTGGTCTTGGTACTTTTAGACCAGTAAAAGTAGATGATGTAACAAAACATGATATGCATAGTGAATATTATATTGTTTCTAAAGAGGCATGTGATATTATAAATCAAACAAAGAAAAATGGAAAAAGAGTGATAGCTGTTGGGACTACATCTTGTAGAGTACTTGAAAGTGCTACATCAGATGATGAAATTATATATCCACATTCAGAAGAAACAAAGATATTTATTTATCCAGGATATAAATTTAAAATGATTGATGGATTACTTACAAATTTTCATTTGCCTGAATCAACATTAATCATGCTTGTATCAGCTTTAGCAACAAAAGATAAAATAATGAACGCATACAATATTGCAGTCGAGAATAAATATAGATTTTTTAGCTTTGGAGATTGTATGTTAATATTATAGGAAGGAAAGATATATGTTAGAGGTTAGAAATTTAGTCAAATACTTTGGTATAAAAAAGGTTGTAGATAATGTATCTTTTAAAGTAAAACAAGGACATATATTAGGTGTTCTTGGAAAAAATGGCGCAGGAAAATCTACAATATTTAGAATGATATTAAATATACTTGAGCCTGATGAAGGAGAAGTATTATATAATGGAGAAAAGATTGATAGTAAAATATCAGATAGAATAGGATATTTACCTGAAGTTGGTTCTCTTATTGATTCATATACTGTTTATGAACAATGTGTATATTATGGTAAAATGAAATCAATGAAGATTGAAGATATTAAAAACAATATGTTTGACTTATTAGAAAAATTTGGAATTGTAGAATATGCAAATATGAAAATAAAGGAACTATCTAAAGGAAACAAACAAAAAATACAATTTATTATTTCATTATTACATAATCCAGATTTAATTGTACTTGATGAACCATTCTCAGGACTTGATCCAGTAAGTGTAGAATATTTTAAAAATATAATTTTACAACTTAAAGAACAAGGTAAGACAATAGTATTTTCTTCACATATAATGTCTCATGTTGAAATGCTTTGTGAGGATGTATTAATAATAAATAATGGTAAAGTTGCATTAAATTGTAATCTTGAAGAAATAAAACAAGAGTATGCAAGTAAAACATTAGATATTACTGGGAAAATATCAGATAGTACATTAAAACAAATTGGTATTTTTGGTATGATTGAGAAAAAAGAAAATAATAGATATATTGTAAATTTAGCAAATAAAGAGAGAATAGGTGACGTATTTAGACTTTTATATACAAGTGATATAACAAAATTTAGTGTGCTAAATGTATCTTTAAATGATATATTTTTAGATAAGGTAGGTACTGCATATGAAGAATAGTAAAATAGGTTCAATAGTAAAAAATGAAGTTGAAAGAAGTATAAAAAATAAATGGTTTGTTATTTTAAATCTTCTTTTATTAGTAACTACTGTAGTTGGAATGAATTTTGGAAATTTTAAAGCTTTACTTAAAAATAATAATGTTTCATTTTCAGAAAAGATGGAAATATATGTTGAAGATTCAAGTAATTTAGCTTATGACAAATTAGTAGAAGCATTTAAGGATAATAATGACATAGAAGTAAGTAAAAAGCAATCTATTGAAGAATATAAAAATGAGGAATTATCTGAAAATGCTATATTATTAAAAGTTGAAAAATCTAAAACAGAATATATAAAAAGTAGTTTAATTACCAAAGAAACAGTGCTTGCAAGTTATATAGAAAAAATTGAAAATGTTTTAACTAGTATAAAAAGCACTATGATAGCAGAAAGCAAAAATCTAACAGCAGAAGAGATTGAGACTATAAAATCTGATGCTATTATTGATAGAATAATATTATCCGAAAATATAGATACAAAAGACAGTACATCAATATTACAATTATTTTCAACATATTTAATATTTTTTGTATTATTACTATGCTTAAATAAAATTGCTAATACTATATCACAGGAAAAAATGTCAAAAAGCATAGAGTACATTCTTACATCAATAACAACTAAAGAATATATGATATCAAAAGTAGTAAGTATGTGCTTAATAGTTGTGATACAATTTATATTTATGGTTACGTATACTTTAATTGCAGTTATGATATCATCTTTATTTGTTACAGTAAATGTTGATGTTAAAGGCATGCAATCAGTAGATATTACAAGCTTTATATCTTTAAAAACTGTTGGATATTTTGTTATAACATTTGTATTTATGTGTCTTACAACATTCTTACAAGGTATAATACAATCTGTAATGTCTGCAAAGACAACTAATATTCAAGAAGCAGGAAATGCTACAGTATTTTTAGTAACGTTAAATTTATTATTATATACAGTTGTTACAGTACTTGTATCGCCACTTAAAAGTGCAGGTGTAATTTCATATATATTATCTGTTGTTCCTATAGCGTCAATGTATTTTGTACCTTCTATGTTTGTAATTGGGCAAGCAAATATATTACAAATTATTATTTCTTTACTAGTACTTATAGCATCATTACCACTAAGTTTAATACTTGCACAAAAACCATTTAAGAATGCAATACTAGATTATAGTGCAAAAAAAGATAAGAAAATTGAAGGAATTGAAAAGATAATTGCTACAAGAGAATATCAAGAAAGAATGATTGATAGAAAAGAAAGTTCTAAAAAAGGTTTAATTATTGGATTATCTGTAATATTATTAATTATATTACAAGTAATAGGAGGACTTCTTGTAAATGTATTTATAGAGCCAATTAGTCAAAGAATATCATTTATTTCTAAAGATAATATAAATCTAATATTTATGTGTATAGTATTTGCAATGTCAATTTATATACCATATCTAATACTTAAAGCGTATCTTCTAAAAGAAGATAAAGTGGTAAATAAAACTAAAGAAGAATTAAAAAAAGAAAGAAAAGAATCTATAATTAAATGTATAAAATATATAGTTTTATCTATACCTGTTATTAGTATAATACAAATGATTTGTGCATTTGCAATAGAGAAAATTGGTATTAGTTCAGATGTAACAGAAGCATTAGGATTATTTAATTATACAGGTAAACTTTCTAGTATTTTAGTATTTTTAGAAATTGCAATTTTACCTGCAATATTTGAAGAGTTATTTATACGTAAAGGTGTATATGGAGTATTAAGAAGCAAAGGAGCGATTTTTGCAACAATAGTATCTTCGATTGTATTTGCAACAATACATATGAATTTTAGTCAATTTATATTTGCATTCTTAATTGGAATATTGTTTGCAATTGTAAGAGAAAAAACAGGTAAACTTTATCCAACTATGATACTACATTTACTAAATAATGGTTTAGCTGTAATTGATGCTTTATTTTATAACCATATGACATTTATGGAAATATTTACATATGCACAAATTATATTAAATGCAGTTGGCTTTTGTATTTTAATATATATGTTATATAAGAAAGTTATGGAACTTAAAGATGAAGAAAGTATACAAAAATTAAAAGAACAATTAGATTATAGAAAGATAAAATTAAATATTACAGAAAATTTATTCGTATTTAGAGATTATACGTTTTTTGTTACAGTAATTCTTTCAGCAGTACTATTTACAGTGGTTGAAAGAATATTATAAAAATTTAGAAAGGAAATAAAAAATAATGGAAGAAAGAAAAGAAGCATTAAATTTTGAAGTAAAAAAAGTAGACCCAAGAACAGGTGCAAGACTTGGGGTTTTGCATCTGCCTCATGGGGATGTTGAAACACCAGTATTTATGCCAGTTGGGACTCAAGCAACAGTTAAAGCTATGACACCAGATGAAATGAAAGATATGATTCATAGTCATATTATATTATCTAATACTTATCATTTATTCTTAAGACCAGGTCATGAACTTGTAAGAGAGGCTGGTGGTCTTCATAAATTTATGAATTGGGATAGAAATATACTAACAGATAGTGGTGGATTTCAAGTATTTAGTCTTGGCGCATTAAGAAAAATTACAGAAGAAGGAGTTGAGTTTAGGTCTCATATTGATGGCTCAAAGCAATTTATTTCTCCTGAAAAATCAATGGAAATACAAGAAGCTCTAGGATCAGATATCATGATGGCTTTTGATGAGTGTGCTCCATATGGTTCAAGTTATACATATGTTAAGAATTCAATGGAGAGAACAACACGTTGGGCAAAACGTTGTAAAGATTATCATACAACAGTGGATAAACAAGCTTTATTTGGAATAATTCAAGGTGGTTTTTATAAAGATTTAAGAGATAAAAGTTTAGAAGATTTAGTAAAATTAGATTTTCCAGGTTATGCTATAGGTGGAATAAGTGTTGGTGAACCTAAAGAAGAATTCTTAGATATACTAAGATATACAGCACCTAAAATGCCAGAAAATAAACCAAGATATTTAATGGGAGTAGGAACACCAGACTATTTAATTGAAGCAGCACTTGCAGGAATAGACATGTGTGATTGTGTTTTACCGACAAGAATGGCAAGAAATGGTTCAGCACTTACTCATTATGGTCAAGTAAATTTATTAAATGCTTGTCATAAGAGAGCTTTTGAAACATTAGATGATGAATGTGATTGTTATTGTTGTAAAAATTATACTAGAGCATATTTAAATCATTTATTTAAAACAAAAGAAATATTAGGAGCAAGACTTTTATCTATTCACAATTTAAGATTTTTAGTTAAATTAATGGAAGATGTAAGGGAAGCTATTAAAGAAGAACGATTAATTGAGTTTAGAGATGAATTTTATAAAAAATATGGGTATACTAAATAATAAGTCAGGTGAGTAGATTTATGGATAAGGAATCAAGAAAATTAAAAAGACATGTTAGGAAATCAGAAAATGTATTACTAAGAAGTCTTTTTAAGTTGATATTTATTTTTGTGGCTTTGGCACTTCAAATTGGTGTATTTATCTTTTTATTTAGAGCAACAGGAAGTATTTATACATCAAAATATTTTATATATAATACTATAAGAATAATTGCTGTAATTTATATATTAGCAAAGCATGACTCTGCGTTATATAAATTAGCTTGGATATTATTTATAATGTTTATGCCAGTTTTAGGTATATGTGTATTTATATTATGGGGTAATAGTAGACTTAGACGTCAAAAACAAATAGATATTAAAGAAATAGAAAATAATACCAATTATTTATTAGATAATTCATTTAAAATTGATGAAGAAATAAAAGGTAAAGATAAGCATGTTTTTAATATGTTAAGATATATTCAAAATATTACATCTTATCCTATTTGTGGTAATGTATCTAGTAAATATTATGATTTAGGAGATAAGGTTTTTGTAGATTTAAAAAAAGACTTATTAAATGCAAAAGATTATATTTTTATGGAATTCTACATAATAGATAAAGGACAAATTGCAAATGAGATTTTTGATATATTAAAGAAAAAAGCAAAAGAAGGTTTAGATGTAAAACTAATATATGATTCATATGGTTGTCTTACTAAATTTACAAAGAAAATGAAGAATGATTTAAAATCTGCTGGTGTAGAGATATATTCTTTTAATCCGCCATCTATTTTAATTAATTCATATTTTAATAATAGACTACATAGAAAAATTGTATCAATTGATGGAAAAATTTCTTATACAGGTGGATTTAATTTAGCAGATGAATATGCAAATATTAAGGAAAAATATGGACATTGGAAAGATGCTGGTATTAGATTTGAGGGAGATATTTCATGGGATTTTACATTGATGTTCTTAAGAGATTTAGAATTAATTACTAAAAATGTTAAAATAGATTATGATAAATACAAAAATATAAGTATAAAAGAAAAAAATAATAGTGAGCCAAAAGGAATTGCAGTTGCTATGTCTGATGGACCAAATAACAGAAAAAATCCTGTAGAAGCCGTATATATGAATATAATTAATACAGCAACAGATTATGTATATATAACAACACCTTATTTTGCAATTTCTGAGCAAATGCTTACATCACTATTAAATGCTGCAAGAAGTGGTGTAGATATAAGAATTATACTTCCTCATATTCCAGATAAGAAGATAGTTCAGATGTCAACAAGGTCATATTATGAAGTATTACTTTCAGCAGGAATTAAAGTATATGAATATAAGCCAGGATTTATACATTCTAAGACTTTTGTATCAGATGATAAAATTGGTATTGTTGGAAGTGCCAATATGGATTATAGAAGTATGAATTTAAATTATGAATGTATAAGTTTAGTATATGATACAGGAACAGAAAAAGATATAAAACAAGATTTTTTAAATATGATTAATAATTCATGTATTGAAGTAAAATTAAAGGATTGGATTAAACGTTCAATATTTAGTAAAATAATTGAGTCAATACTTACAACTTTTTCAACTATGTTTTAAGAAGAATAAAGCTAAGTTAATTTAATTAACCTGGCTTTATTTTTTGTTTATTATTTATTGTAACATAAATGTTTTTTTTTTTTTTTTGATAATGTAATATAAAAGATAGGATATTGAAATTTTGCTAAATAAATAATATAAAATGCTAAAATTATAGCCAAAATAATAATAAAAAAAGATATAATAAAAATAATAAAATTAGAGGAGTTATATGAAAAAAACTATAATATTATTAATTATAATAATTTTAATATATTGTGGAATAAATGAAGTAAGTGCGATAACTATAAATTATCATGATTATTCAGATATAAATAAATTACCTACTATATATTCCTATGGAACACTTTTTTGGACAGATAAAACAGAAATTATAAATTTGGAATCACGTTATGAAATTTGGAACGATAATGATAAGACCACTATTTCTGATGTTGTTGAAGTTGCATTTGCCGCTCAATCTAATGATACTATAAAAGTTAAAATAACAAATTGTGCAATTGATGAAGATAATGATATGTGTGATGTTATATGTACAATAGATAATGTAGTAAATTTTAAGAATAGGCCAGCAACCAATACTCAGTGGAAAAATGATTATCCTACTCTTAGTGCTAGTCAAATTAATTTACTAAGTATAAATTTTATGATTCAAAGAGGGTATTCAATTACAAATTCGAGTGATATAAATGGACAAAAATATACATATTATAACTCAAAGTATCCAGGAGGACCTATAATATTTGGATTAGAGTTCTTTTTTGTAACAGCGGATTTTACACTACAATATTATAAGTCTGGAACAAATGAAATAGCCAATATTAATGGTACAAATGCTATGATTTATGATATTGATGGTGCTGCTTGGTCAGGATACGATGTAAAATCTGAATTGTTTAGTGGTACAGAAGGATTTAAACCTTTAAGTGATTCAAATATATATTATTCAAAAAGTTCGAGTAATATATTAAGTAAAGATGGAGGAATTGGAGTAAATAATCGTTTAAATACAAATGGTATTTTTAAAAATACATCTGCTTTTGTAGTGGGAAATAAAAAGGCAGAATTTAAAATAAAATATGGTGGGTGTAGTCGAGGAATACTATTTGGATTTCTATCACCATATAGATTTGAGTTGCCAAAGCCAACAATAGCAACAAATAAAAAAATAGTATATGAAGAAGAAGCATATAATACAATATATGAACAATATGTTCCTAATAATTATCATGGTAGTTTAATTAATTTTCTTGGAAATAGTGAGTTATATAATTCAGCAGTTTTTAGTTTTCCAATGAGTCAATACGAACATAAAGCAGGAGAAATAAAAATAGAAAATGAAAATGGAAGTGATGTTACTTCATATTTTAATATAACATGGCCAGAGAGTTCTACAGGAAACATAGAAATAAAACTAAAAAATGAGTATTTATCTTCAAAAGAATTTTACAATCACTTATATACAATTACAATACCAAAAGCTTTTAACAAAAATCATGGTGTTAATAATCCAAGTATTTATAGTCTAATAGAGACTGGAAATACTATTTTTGATACTGAGAATTATAGTGTTGTTAGTGAAGCTGTAGAATTAAAATATGATATTGTTACAGAAGCTTCTATAGATAATGGTACAATTTCTTTTAATACAAATACAGATACTGTAAAGATGGGAGAAAATAATACAAGAGAAGTAACATTTAAACCAGATGAAAGATATGAACTTGAAAGCGTAAGAATTAATGGTGAGAATATAGATATAAATTCTATAGATATAAATTCACAAGGAGTTTATACATATACGTTTACAAATAATAATGTAGTTGAAAACATAAAACAAAATATAGAGATAACTACTAAATTAGTTAAGGGAAATATAAATTTAACAAAAGTAGATAAAAATGATAATACAATATTATTAAGTGGAGCAATATTTAAGATTGAAAAATTAGATAATGAAGGTAATATAGACAGTACATTTAATGTAATAGAAAGAACAACAGATGATAATGGTAAAGTGGAATTTACAGAGTTATTAATTGGGAAATACAGAATAACAGAAATAAAAGCACCAGAAGGATATGAATTATCTGGTAGACCAATAGAAGTTGAAATAACAAAAGATATAAGGGAACAAAATATTATTGCATCTGATAGGCTAAAATTAATATTGCCTGAAACAGGTGGAAATAGAATAATTATCTTTAATTTGATTGGTTTTATAGTAATTATTATATCAATAGTATTAGGAAAATTAGAAAATAAATATAATTTTAAATAATAACTAGTATACATTACTAGTTATTATTTTTTCGATATAAATTTCAATGAAATTTAATATAAAATGTATTTACATAGATAAATAAAGTCATTATAATAATATTAGAATAGGAGGTAGCATTTATGAAAAAATATTCATTAGTGCTTGAAGGTGGAGGAGCAAGAGGTGCATATCAGGTAGGAGCAATAAGAGCATTAAATGAATTTGGATATGAATTTGATACTATTATTGGTACTTCAATTGGAGCAATAAATGCAGCATTTATTTGTCAAAATGATATAGACAAATTAGAAGATTTATGGAATACATTATCTTTTAAAGATTTAATGGATATAAATAATGAACTTGGTGAGAGCTTAGCTAATATGCAATTAACCCCTCAAGTTATATTAGGGGCATATAAAAATGCTGTGAAGGCTTTTAAAGAAAAAGGAATTGAAACAAAATTAATGAGAGAAATACTTGAAAAGTATATAGATGAAGATAAGATAAGAAATAGTGATATAAGATTTGGACTTGTTACATTTTGTATATCAGATATGACTCCTAAAAGATTATTTATTGAAGATATTCCAAAAGGAAAACTAATAGATTATTTACTTGCTACATCAAATTTACCAGTGTTTAAAAGACAAAAAATAGACGATAAAAGTTTTTTAGATGGTGGAGCTTATGATAATTGCTCAGTAGAGATGCTATATGATGCGGGGTATAAAGATATAGTTGCTATAAGAATATTTAAAAGAAGAAATAGAATAAGGAATTATGCTAAATTATCTAAGAAAAAGGATTTGAACTTAAAATCCATAATTCCAAGTGAAGAATTACCTTTTATTTTAAATTTTGAGACTAATAATTTAAAAAATATCTTAGAATATGGATATATTGACACAGTAAAACAAATAAAGGGATATGATGGAAATAAATATGCTATAGAAAAAATTAATAATGATATTATTAATAAAATAAGGGAATTATTTAATCCCATATTTTCCTTAAAATTTGTAAAGCTTGTTGGAGTTAAATATAAAGTTGGAGAAAATATTGTAGATGTAGCTATTAACAGAGCAATGAAAAAATTAAGTGATAAATTGTCAGACAAAAAAACTAAGAGCTTTAAAAAACAAATAATAAATATAATCGAATTTTTATCAGAAAAAGTAGAGATGAATAAAAATAAAATATACAGTTTTAATGATTTAATAATACAAACAAAACTTAAATGTGAGAATGTGGAATTTAAGGACTTAGAAAAAGCAGCATATTATTTATTAGAAAATATAAAAGAAGATGAATAAATTATCTTCTTTTTTTATATACTTTTATAGGTGATTAAATATGAAAATACATATAATTGGAGAAGATAGTAGAACTGTAAATTTAAGAAAAATATATGAGAATGATATAGTAAAAATAGAAAACGCAGATATTATATTTTGTCCGATACCATTTTCAAAGGATGGTAAAATTGTAAATAATAGTAATATAACTATTGATGAATTAATAAATAACATTAAAAATACAAATAAAAGACTTATTA
Source organism: uncultured Clostridia bacterium (assembly GCA_949106495.1). Classification (GTDB taxonomy): domain Bacteria; phylum Bacillota; class Clostridia; order TANB77; family CAG-465; genus CAG-465. The sequence goes on along the minus strand of CARYZD010000013.1, from coordinate 1,500 downwards.
CAGGCGCTATAAAAGAAGATGTAATAAATAAGTTAAAAGAAAATAATATAGATGTAATAGATATTATGGAATATGAGGAATTTGCTATAAAAAATGCTGTAGCAACAAGTGAGGGTGCAATTAAGAAAGCAATTGAGATGACAGATATCACTTTAAATAAATCTAATATATTAATTTTAGGATTTGGTAGAATTGGTAAGTGTTTAGCTAGAAATTTAGAAGGATTTGGAGCAAATATATATTGTGAAGCAAGAAAGAATAAAGATATTGCATTAATTCAAAGTATGGGATATAATGAAGTGGATTTAGATAATTTAGATGATGTTTTATCACAAATGGATATAATATTTAACACAATTCCACATATGATTTTAAATAACAAAAGAGTAAAGCTTTTGAAAAAAAGTGCATGTGTTATTGACCTTGCGTCAGTACCTGGTGGAGTAGACTTTGAAGAACTTGCAAGAAGAGAAATTAATACAAATTGGTATTTAGCAGTTCCATCAAAAGATTCGCCATATTCTGCAGCACTTTATATAAAAGAAACGTTGGAAAATATAATGAAGGAGGAAGATAAATGGGAGAAAAAATTAATGTAAAAGATATTGTAAAAAGAAAAAAAGAAGAACTAAAGCAAAAAGTGGATTCTCTAAAGAAAAAGGGAATCCAACCAAAACTTGCTGTTATACTTGCAAGTGAGGATGAAGCATCAAAAATATATGTAGGGAAAAAACGTAAGATGTGTGAAGAACTTGGAATTGAACAAGAAGAATATATCTTAGATAAAAATGTAAATACGGAAGATGTTGTAAATATAGTTAAAAAATTAAATATGGACAAGTCTGTAAATGGAATACTTGTACAATTGCCACTTTTTAAACATTTAGACATGGACGAAGTACTTGATTCAATTTCAGATAAAAAAGATGTTGATGGCTTTCATCCTTTAACACTTGGAAAACTATTTATTGGAGAAAAAGAAACTTTTGTTTCATGTACTCCTAAAGGTATAATGACAATACTTGATGATATAGGAGTCGATTGTGAAGGAAAACATGCTGTAATAGTTGGAAGAAGTAGAATAGTAGGTAAGCCAATTTCACAATTACTCCTAAAAAGAGGAGCTACAGTTACAGTATGTCATTCAAAAACTAAAGACATATCTTTATTTACAAAACAAGCAGATATATTAGTTGCAGCAGTAGGTAGACCACATATAATTACAAAAGATATGGTAAAAAAAGATGCAATTGTAATTGATGTAGGAATTAATAGAGTAGATGGAAAAATACTTGGAGATGTTGATACAGAAAACGTATTAGATGTTTGCGATAGGATTACACCTGTACCAGGAGGAGTAGGACTTACAACGGTATTATCTTTACTTGAAAATGTTGTACAAGCTACAATAGAGCAAAATAAATAAGAGGGCATAAGCTCTCTTATTGTATTTAGAAAACCCCCAGATAGTCTGGGGGTTCAGTAAAGCTTTCAGCGATG
>CARYZD010000012.1 GCA_949106495.1 uncultured Clostridia bacterium | reverse complement strand
GAGCATTCGGCTGTTAACCGAAGGGTCGTAGGTTCGAGCCCTACTTGAGGAGCCACAAAATATTAGAGCCAAGCGGATTTGCTTATTTTCCCTTGACTCTCTTTTTTTATCTTTTCCCGACTTTTTCCCGACTTAGTTTTTTATGATTGAACAAAATTGCTGAGTAAAGCAACTGCATAGCTTTTATCTTTTGGATAGCAATAGATATAATATTTTTCTGTAATTGTTATTGAACTATGTCCTAGTAAGTCTTTTACATCAAATATGCTAACACCTTTTCTTATAAGTGTTGTTGCAAATGTATCTCTTATAGCATGAAACTTTCTGTAAGGTATCCCAAGTTTATCCAAAAACTTTATCCATTGTTTTCTATGGTTAGAACTTTCAATCATGTTACCTGTACTAGTGGTAAAAATCAAACTATCATCATTAAATTTTAAACCTAGTTTTTTATATTTTTCTTCTTGCTCCTTAAAATATTTTTTTAGTGTTGGCACAAGATCTTTTGGAAAAGGAACTGTTCTTATAGAAGATTTAGATTTAGGAGTGATTAATTTTAATTTTCTTTCATATTCACTACTGTCTTTAGCACCTATTTTAAATTCTTTTACATTTTTTAGGGTCTTTCTAACTTTAATCACACATCTTTCTAAATCAACATACTTTCTTTGTAGTCCTAAAATTTCTCCCTTTCTTAAACCTGTTACTAATCCAAGTTGAACTGTCATGTTAAACGTATTGTCTTTGCCATCTTCATATTTTATAGCATCTACAATTTTTTTCTGTTCTTCATCATCAAATACAATTACTTTTTCGTCATCATCAAAGTCATCATCAATTCCGTCTTCGTCAGCATTACCTGGTATTTGTATTACTCTTAATGAGCATGGATTATCACTTATAATTTTAGTATCTTTACAATATGTAAAAAATGAGCGTAAAGTTTTGTTTATTTCAAATATAACATTAGAACTTGTACCATTTTTATATAATTCATTATACCACTCTTGTATAGGTTGAGTAGTTATCGTATAAACGCTTAGAAACCTTATGTCAGACTTTTTTATATAATTCCTATATTTACCCTCATCTTTATCAAAACTGGCTGATTTAGACTTTGAGGAGTAAAGGCGCACATTAAATAACCAATAATGCATGAGCTGCTCTATAGTTTGTTTTTCCTTTCCAACTTGTAAACCCGCATCTAGTCTTTTTTCATACGCTTTAATTTTATTAACTGTATCAGTTTCTCCTTTTCCATAAAAATCTTTTTTTATTGGTTCTCCATTAATATCATGCCCTATAGTTTTAGTTTTTCTAAAGTAGGCATATTTACCATTTTTTAAACAATTTGTTTTTCTTGCCACAATAAAAGCTCCTTTCTAGAACAAATGTTTCTTGAAAAGAGCGCAAAATATTGGTATAATATTAATATAGCACTTTTCAAGTGTGTATAATAGTTTTATTATAATGTACTTATCTTGGCGGAGGGTACATTATTTTTTTTATTTGAATAAGTCAAATATACTAAATGTTGTTTTATTATATACTTTATTATATAAAGATTTTTTCGGATGTAAAATCCCCATACCTTTTTTACCATATCCAGGTATAAGTGCTTTTTTTAAACTTCTTTTAGCTCTTCCAGTTGTTCGTGCACTTAAACTCTTTTTTAGACTTGGTTTTCTCATTCCATATTTCATTTTATCATCTCCTAAGGATTACATACTTTGCAAGGTTCTCGCCCTTGATTTAAAGCTTCCTGTAAAGTTATCTCATATTTATTGCCTCTAAGTGTTCTACAGTTATTATGATGATATTTAGTTCCTGTTTCTCCAATCCATACAGTTTTTTCAGTAGTATCATTATGTACTTCTACATGGTTATTTGAAGGTGCTTCAGTAACTGAATTAGTATTTGTATTAGTTACATCTTCTTGTATAGTATTTTCATTATAGCTACTATCAACAGGTGTATTATCAGATGTATTAGTTAAATTTTCTGGAACATCAGTATTTGCTAAAGCATTCATTTCTTTTGTTTCAGGATTATTGATTTTTTTAGAGTTGTTTAAACGATTTTGTTCTAGTACAGCTTTATAGTCTATAGGTTTTACTGTTTCATTTGCATCATTTATAAGATAAGCAAATCCTAATACAAACCATAAAAAAACACCAACTACCATAATTATTTTATATTTTTTAGTCATAATAATTCTCCTATCTTTTCTTAGTTCTTCTAAATTCTACAACAACACCTAATATTTTAACTGGTTTTGATATAATATCATCATTAGAGTAGATAATAGGTGGATAACTTGGATTTAGTGGTTGTAGAATAATACCATTTTCGTTTTTAAACACTCTCTTAAATGTAGCATCATCTCCATTTACAGCAATGATGCAGTCATCTCCACTTTCGCAAGTATCTTGTTTTAAAACAATTAAAACATCTCCAGGTTTATATTCTGGCTCCATACTATGTCCATTTTCTTCATCTATTTTTAAGGCAAAATATTCTTTGCCACCTTTTAACATATCTTCTGATATACTTTCAAACTCTCCAATATCTTCTATCATTTCCATTGGTATACCCGCAGGTATATTTCCTAATACTGGAATATTATTCTTTCTTTGTGAACGGTTTCGTTCTTCTACCAAGTCTGACTTTTTTATTTCAAAGTAATCAGCTAGTAGTTGAATTTTATCTATTCTAGGATAAATATTACCATTATACCAATCTGTTAATGTAGAATAAGGAATTTCTAAATCTCTAGAAACATCATTTCTATCTTTATTGTTAATTTTCATATAATACTGTAAATTTTTTGAAAAGATTTCTTTATTTCCTAAATCACTCATAGAGTACCTCCTAAGACTATTATACGACTTTATCGTAAAAAAATCAAGAAAATATTTAAAAAATTACGGAAAAACTATTGACAACGGTTAAACCGTTAGATATAATATAAGCATAATGACGGTACAACCGTTTTGAAGGAGAGGTGATTTATAATGCAATTAACATTAAAAGCTATAAGAATTAATAAAGGAGAAACTCAAGAACAATCAGCAAAAGCAATAGGCGTAAGCACAGATACATGGGCAAATTATGAAAAAGGTATAACTTTTCCAGATATACCTATATTAAAAAAAATCGAAGCACATTTTGGTGTAAATTATAGTAATATAAATTTTTTTACTATTAAATAACGGTATTACCGTTAAAAAGGAGGCGATAAAATGAAAGAAATAATAACACCAAAGTATTTAACAACTGAACAGTATTCAAAGTTATCTGGTTTAGGCGTTGAAGAAATTAAACATCAAATTAATATTGGAAAATTAGAAGGAACAAAAACAGTAGGAGGACATTATAAAGTAATAGTAAGAGATGATGCAGTATCAAAAGAAATGTACGAAGAAGTAGTAAGAGAAAATGCCGCATTAAAAGAAAAGCTAAAGACAATTAATATGGCAAGTATTATATAGAAGGAGGTGGGATATATGCCAGGCAATTATTTTATAGTAAATAAAGAAATAATAGGATTAATGATGATTTATTCAATAGCAATGTTGTTAGCAGTATGTATATTAGATTTAATATTTAGTTGGATAAAATCAAAGTTAGTAACTAAAAAGAAGACAAGAAAAATAGTAAGAAAAATAAGTGAATTTGATAGAGCAGTTATAAAAGCACATTCATATTCACAAGTGCAAAAAGTTATGTGTAGTGAAATATAAGGAGATGAGGTTGATATGATAGAACAAGAAACAAGATTAGATAGTCTACACAAAGTAGATAAGAAAAGAAGGTGCTATCAAATAAGAGAAGTCCTTAGTAAAAACAAAGAAGGACTAACAGCAAAGGAAATATCAAACATATTAGGATTTCCAGAGAGAAATTACGTAGCTCCAAGACTTACAGAAATGAAGATTAGAGGAGAAGTAGAAGTTGTTGGAAAGAAGTATGATTTCGATACAGATAGAATGGTAGCTGTCTACAAATTGAAAGAGGTGGAAATATGAAAATAGCAAAAATTGTATTTGAAAAAATACGAGATTTAAGGTTAAAAAATCTTGATGAAATACAAAAAAGTGTTATTCAAGAATATAAAAATAGAATAAATAAATTAGAAAAATACATTGAAGAAGAAGCAAGAAAAAATGAAGAAGAAAATAAAGAAAGAGTAGAAGAAATTTTAAAATCTATAGTAATTAAAGATGATAGAACTTTAAAGATATTTAATCTAGCAGATTCTTTAAATGATGCAATAAAAAGTTCAATAGACTCAGCTAAAACTCTATTGAACACAGAAGTAAATCTAAAAACTTCTATAAATATTTTACCACTAATAAAGAACAAAAACAAGTAGGAGGCAAGATATGAATGGAGGAAGGATGGATAAAACTATTTAGACAGTTTACACAATGGGAATGGTATTCAGATGTAAATGCTTCAAGAATATTTTTACATTTAGTATTAACAGCTAATCATAAAGATAGTTATTGGAAAAATATACTTATAAAGCGTGGACAAAGATTAACATCGATTGAGCATTTAGCTAACGAAGTTAATTTGACAGTTCAGCAAGTAAGAACAGGATTAAAGAAATTAATTTCAACAAACGAGATAACAATCAAATCAACAAACAAATATAGTCTTATAACTATTGAAAAATACGCATTTTATCAAGATACCATTGATAATGATAACAAACAAGATAACAAACAAACGAACAAACCAATAACAACAAACAATAATAGATTAGATTATATATTAAATAATAAAATAAATATTTTAAATATAGTACGCGAAAAAATTTTAGAAACTGGATGTTGGATAACAGATAAAAAGTTAAATGAAAAATTTGAAGATATGTTAAAGTATTCACCAGATAATCCAGAAGAATATTTATTTAAATCATTAATGAAAGAGGTTGAAGAATAATGGAATTTAATAAAGAAACATTCATAGAAACTGTACACAAGATAGCAGTCAAATATGGTTGTGAGGATGATAAAGAGGAGAGTGGATTGGAGAAGAGACCTGAGTAATGAGAGAGTTATATACAAAATGTCTGATGAAGATAGAAAAATAGATAAAGAAATAATAGCACTAGAGAAAAAAATAAGAGAGATACAATCTCAATACGACAAGTTATATAGAACTAAATCTAAGAAAATAGAGAGTATAAAAGAAAAAGAAAATACTCTTAAGGAATTAGATAGAGAGTCAAGACATTGCAGTAAGAAAAGAAATGAGTTACAAGACAAATTGTATAGAAAGGAGATTTGTAATGCCTAGTTTTGAAAAATTAAAAGAATATGAAATATCTCAAGAGAGAGTAGATAAAGGTGTAGATATAATAGATTCATTAAGTTTAATTATTAATGCATATAAAGATGACAGGGATGTAGATTTTAGAGTATATGCAAATATATTAGATGATATAAAACAAGAAATAGAAGAAAGCATCGAAAAAGATGTGGAAATAGTGGACAAGTATGAACATGAAGAACACGAAGACGAAGTAAGATGTATAAATGAACATGAATTTTAGGAGGGAAGAAAATGGCTTTAAAAAGTTATGATGAATTAAGAAAAATAGATGTAACACCATATGTAGACGAAAGAGATGGTGTAAAATATTTGAATTGGGCAAAATGTATAGACTTATTACATGAAAATGGTGCCGAAAAAGTATACTTTGTCCCACTTGTAAATGAAAAAGGAAGTAGTTTGTTTATGAGTGATAACACTTTTGAAAATGGTTCAGGAAATAATAAAAAAACAAATAGGTGTTATGAGACAAGAATAGAAATTCATATAGACGACAATGTTTATACAATGCAAAGCCCAGTAATGAATGGAGCTAATCCTGTTCAAGATAATTCTATGACACAACAGAGAGTATGGAACTCAATGTGTAGAAGTTTTGTAAAAGGAGTAGCTATATATACTGGATTAGGATTTGACTTATGGTTAAAAGAAGAGGAAAGAAATTCCAAAGAAGCTCAAGATGATGATTTAAATAAACATGATTTGTTTAAAATTAAAGAAAGAGTACAAGAACTATATACAAAAATTCATAAGCAAGGATTTTCTACTAAAGAAATTGCTGAAAGACTTCACAAGACAGAAGATGAAATAAAAGCAGTATTTATTTATTTTGACACAATAAGTAATTTTGAAAAGGATTTATTAAATTTTGATACAAAGTCAAGATAGAAGTGAATATATAGGAGCTTCTGATACAAGTATGGTAGTTGGTAATTGGAATACTAAAACTTTTGAAAAATGGTGGCTAGAAAAAATAGGGATTTATAAAAACAATTTATCAAATGAAGCAATAAAAGCAGGAAATAATTATGAGCATAAAATATTAGATGCTTTAGAAATTGAAGGGATGCAAAAAGATAACCAAATAATTATTGATAGATTAAGAGTAAATTTAGATGGTAATACAGATACTTGTATATACGAAGTGAAAACACATAAGTTTGAAAAAGAATTTAAAGTGTCAAAACAGTATTGGAGACAAGCTCAAGTAGAAATGTATGCTTCTGGAATAAAAAAGCTTTATATAGTGGCTTATGGGCTTGTAGAAAAAGATTATATTAATTATTTTAATTCAATAGATAAAAGTAGAATTGAAATGTTTGAAGTTAAATATGATGAAAGATTTATACAAGAAGAATATATGCCAAGATTAAAGTATTTAACCAAATGTTTAAAAGAGGGGAAATATCCCAAAATGGAGGAAGTTTATGAACAAAAAATGTGATAAATGTGGTAGTGAGAAACTATTTGTTGAAGAACAAGGAACTAGAAGAGGGTTATATTGTGGAGAATGTGGAAGATGGCAAAAATGGATTACTAAACAAGAACTTCAAGTATGTAAATTTAAAGGTATAAAGATAATAAAAGAAAACTAGGAGGAAGTAAATGAAACTACAAGGAACACTAGCAGATATTAGTATAGATTTAAAAACAAGAAAGCCTAAAATAACATTTTTAGTAAATAGTAATATAAATTCATTAGAAGAGATAGAAAATGTGCCATTGCTTGATATTGAAGCTAAGAAACATAGAAATAAAAGAAGTTTAGATGCGAATGCATATTGCTGGACTTTACTAGGAAAATTATCTGAAAAGATGAATATAAAAGCTGTAGATATTTATAAAATGGAAATAAAAGATATTGGAGTATATGAAGTATTACCAATAAAAGATGTAGCAGTAGAAAAATTTATACAAGCATGGCAAAAAAATGGTATAGGCTGGATTTGTGAAATCATAGGAAAAAGTAAAATAGAAGGATATACAAATGTTAAAGCGTATTATGGTTCAAGTAGTTATGATACTAAAGAAATGAGTAGATTAATAGATAGTATAGTATATGATTGCAAAATGCAAGGAATAGAAACAGCTACACCAGAAGAGCTATCAAGATTAAAGGAGGCATGGAAATAGTGGATACAAAAGGATTAATGTTTCCAAAACCTAAAGACCAAATTAAGAAGGCTCAGGACAAGCCTAAAAAAGTCAAAAAAGAATTTTGTATTATGCCTCCTAGTAATTTGTATAGTATAGAAAGAAAAGGCAATTTAAAAAGGCATGAAGTGTTTTTTGGAAACAAACAAAGAAAATTAAGTATTAAATACGGACTAGTAATATTTTTAACAGATGAAATGCATAATTTAAGTAATAAAGGTATTCATTACAATAAAGAATTTGATAATGAAGTCAAAATAATAGGTCAAAAAGCATTTATGGAATACTACCATAAAACAAAAGAAGAATTTAGAGAAATATTTGGAAAGAGTTATATATAGGAGGAACAATATGGGAACATATAAAAAAATTAAAACAAATATAAGTGAAACAATATTAAGTTTTAGGGAAATAATATTAGGATTATATGCAATAATATTTGCAATAACTTCAGTATATTTTATAAACGAAAATGATAAATTATTAAAACAAGTAGATGAAATTGATGGAAAATATAACGAGGTAAGTTATCAAACTAATTTAATAAACAATGCTTATGAAGATTTAAAAAAAGAATATGAAAGACTGGTAGACTATATAAGGACAAGCGATAAATACGAAATGCCAGAAGGATGGGAGAAATAGTATGGAAGAAGATATAAAAACATTAGAAGAATTAGCTACATGGGATATTATAAAATTGGAAAATGGAGATAAAGCAATAGAAAATGTACTAAAAGAATTAGAAACATTAAAAAAGGAAAATGAAAAGGCATATTTAAAAGGATTTAAAGATAGCGAAGATAAATATGGTAATGTTATTGCAGACAATATGAAGAAAGATAAAGTAATAGATGAAATGGCAGAATGTATAGAATTTATTCCAAAATGTAATGAATGTTCTGATGAAGATAGCCATGAATGTACAGATTGTATAAAACAATATTTCATAAAGAAAGTAGAGGAACAAGAATAATGAGTAAAAAAATATCTCATATTAACACTCCAAAGGAATATGACATACAAGACAGATTACACCATAAAGGAATATACTGCATAAGTAGACAATGGATAAAATGGGCAAAAAAATATCTGAATAGAGTTGATAGAAGAAAAAACAAACAAAATTTGAAAGGAGATGATTAAATGGCAAAAATAGATAAATGCGTTTTGGATATGTTAAAGTGTATAAAAAATCATTGTTCTGAAAATAATTTTTGCAATGAATGTAAATTTATAAATGATGATTGTACATGTATGTTTAGTGGAGCACCAAATGCCTGGAAAATACCAGAAAAAGAAATATTAGATGAAGTAGAAAAAGAGTATTTATGGAACATAATTAAGCCTTTTAAAGATAAGATAGACAATATACATAAAGCAAATAATTATGCAGGAGATAAAGAGGGTATAAATATAGTAATAAATTCAAGCGAAGAAATATGTTTACCATTTTTCAAAAAAGGCAAAATGTATATAGGTATGAAATTGTTTAAAAAATATACAGTTAAAGAATTATTTGGAGATGATAAATAATGGAATATAGTAGAGGCGAAAAGAAAGCTATTAAAAGATGTAAGAATCCAATATTGCTAGATATAATACTGAAGCAACAAAAAGAAATAGAAGAATATAAAAAGAAAGAGATATTTCTTAATGGAAAATATATAGATAATCTTTCAGAAAATCAATTCATAGGCGTGAATAAAATGCAATACAAAGAATATCTATATTTGAAAGCAAATAGTATACCTAAAGAGATAATAAGAGAAAAGATAAAAGAATTAAAAGAAGAAAAAGAACAATTAAGAATAGACAAAAATGTGATTTTTGATAGTGGTATATATAAAATAGATTTAAAAATAAATATTTTAAAAGAATTATTAGGAGAATAGATATGAGAGAAACAGAATTTAGAGGAAAACCGTTTGAAAGTGATGAATGGTTATATAGTACAGGTATAGACATTACTGATGGCGGAAAAGAAGTTAAATTAGTGTATGGAGATGAAGAAACATCAGATACATGGTATTATGTAAGACCAGAAACAGTAGGACAATATACAGGACTTAAAGATAAAAATGGAGTAAAAATATATGAAGGAGATATAGTGGATATTGATACTTATTCATATCAAGAGCCAGAGTTTTCTGGAAGGTTTAAAGTTATATATAATGAAGTAAAAGGAATGTGGTTATTTGTAGATTTGGAAGATGAAAACAATGAATATACATTTGAAAACATAAATGCTTACTATATAACAGAAATTGAAATTATAGGAAACATATATGATAATCCAGAGTTATTAAAGGAGAGTGATTAAATTGAAAAAAACAATAGTATTTGATTTTGATGGAGTAATACATAGATATAGTAAAGGTTGGCAAGATGGAAATATATATGATAAACCAACAAAGGGAATAAAAGAAACAATTGAAGAATTAAGAAAAAAATATAGAGTTGTAATAGTAAGTACAAGAAGTTCTACTGAAGAGGGAAAACAAAACATTTTAAAATGGTTAAATAAGTATAATATTCAAGTTGATGATATATTAGCAGAGAAACCTCCAGCAATAATGTATGTAGATGATAGAGCTATTAATTTTAATGGGAATTGTAAAACATTGATGAGAGATATTAGAAATTTTAGATGTTGGACTGAAAAAGCTAGAAAAACTTGCCCTTGTTGCGGAAAAGAGTTTTTTATAGATGATAATAGTCGTAGAAAAAAATATTGTTCAATAGAGTGTAGAATTGAGGCAACTATAGAAATGACATTGAATAAAAAAGGAGAGTAATTAAATGAAAGATTTTTTAGGAAAAGAAATAAATGTAGGTGATAGAATAGCTTATTTAGCAGGAAGAAGGACTGGAAGTTCTTCAAGGAGAAATATGCTATTCAAAGGAAAAGTAATAGGATTTACTACTAAAATGATAAGAGTAATAGAAGAAAAACATAATAGTGAAGAAACAATAATGCCTTTTAATATTATTGTAGTTAAGGAGGGTGATTAAATGTTAAAAATAAAAGTAAATGATTATATAAGAACTAAAAAAGGAAGTATTGCTAAAATTTGTGCTTATCAAGATTTAAAAACTTATGATGAAAATAATATAGGAGTAACATTTCATAGTTTTGATACTGATAAAGGAACAATAGCAGATATTGAAGTATTAAAACATAGTTCAAACATAATAGATTTAATAGAAGAAGGAGATATTATTGTATTAAAAGATGGTAGAAAATATGAAGTATTAAAAATGAGTTGGAGTAAATTAAAAGGAAGACATATACATATTATAAATCCACTTAGATTAGAAGGTGGAAAAGATATTTTTATAGATGATATTAAATCAATTGTAACGAAGGAGATGTTTAAAAGTGTCGAATATAGAATGGAAACCAATTAAAGATTTTGAAGGACTTTATGAAGTATCTAATACAGGAATAATAAAAGCATTGCCAAGATATAAACATTCTACAAGAGGAAATTATTATACAAAAGAAAAAATATTAAAACAAACAAATTCACAATGTGAGTATTATAGAGTTCCACTTACAGATAAAAATCATACAAAGAAATATTATTTAGTTCATAGATTGGTGGCGCAAGCATTTATATCTAATCCTAATAATTATAAAGATGTGAATCATATTGATGGTAATAAATCAAATAATAATGTAGAAAATTTAGAATGGTGTACAAGAAGCTATAATTTACAACATGCAATTAATATGGGGTTAAGACCTACATTAAAAGCTTTGGCTATTGAAATCGAAAATTTGAGAAAAGAGATTGAAATTATAAAATTAAAACAAAAAGTATAGAATATGAAATATAAATAATGGAGGAAACTAAAATGAAAATATTTAAATCAATATTAATAGCATTACTAATTATAATAATAGGAGTAGTAATTATAAAATTAGCAAGTATTGAATATAGCAATAAGGAAACAATACAAATTGAAATAAAAGATAAATATATAAAAAGACAAGGAAGTGGAGAAACAGCTAAAGATGTATATATGATAGTAGATACAAATAACAATACTTATGAAATAACAGATTTACTTTTTATAGGTAAATTTAATTCTACAGATATATATAACAGATTAGATATAGGACAAGTATATATTGTAGAGGTAACAGGAGTAAGAAATAACTTTATGAGTTGGTACAGGAACATAAATAAAATTATCGAATAATTAAAATATAGGAGGGAGAGTATGAAAGAAGAATTAGAAAAATACAATGATTATAAATGTCAATTGAAGGTATTGGATAAAGAATTAAGAAAAGAGCAAAATAAAGAGGCAAAAATATCTGGATCTAATTTTGAGGTCAATGGAGATATTAGACCTAAAGGATATATGAGTAATAATATAGAAAATCAAATTATAAATAAGACTGACAGAATAAAAGAAATAGAGGAAAAGATAGCTGATTTAAAAGCGAGAATTGAAATAATAGATTATGCATTAAAAACACTTAAAAATAATGATAGAATTGCAATTCAAATGAGATTTTTTAATAAATTAAGTTATGATACAATAGCGAATACATTAAATTTATCTGATAGAAAAGCAGCGCAAAAGAAAGTTACTATAGCGATAGTAAAAATGGAAAAAGTAATAAATAACGTAAAATTAACGAAATAATAAGGTTTTACTTGATTTTTAACTATGCTATAATGTATGTAGTTAAAATTGGAAGAAGTTAAAGATGCTTCTTCCTTTTTGATGTATAGTAAGGTTTTTTAAATTGAAAGTCTTGCTAATTTAAGAAATGTGTTTTAGAAAAGATATAGTGCTGGAATAGGTAGACAGAGTAGACTGTGAAACTACGCTACAAAAAAATGTTGCATTATCACCTCCTTTCAAAATCTGTGAAATGTCGTAGTATGTTAAGTGCAAATCTTAACCTATATCTTTATTTATTGAAGAATAGCCAAGTGGTAAGGCACTAGACTTTGACTCTAGTATTCGTTGGTTCGAATCCAACTTCTTCATCCAATTGAATGCTAACAAGGATAAAACCTTAGTTTTCATATATCAACCTCTTATGATTACGAGCAGTGTAAAAGCTGCTCTCTTTTTATGTGTTTAATAAACACAATTAGATTAATATAGTGTAAATATAGTAAAGGCAAATGACTAGCAAATGCCACTGGATTCTCACAGGACTATATTTGAGATTACACTAGGATTTCAGATGACACCTACTAAATATGTAGGTGTTTTCTGCTTTATTAAATAGATAAAAGGAGTAAAGTATGGAAGATAATCAAAATAATATCATTGTGGAATTGCAAGAAGTTGTAGAGAAATGTATTGAAGAAGCTAAAGCCGATATAAATAAAAATCCATTTGAATTTGTAGGATTTATAGATGGTGGAAGGTTAACAAGATATAGAGGTATATAAAAGGGGGGAATATAATATGGCATTTGGAAGAAAAGTAAAAAGAAATATTGCAAAAGAAGAATACAATAAAGAAAATAGAAAATTATTATCAAGATATAGAAATTTCTTTAATGATTTTTGGAACAAATTTAATAATAAGAAGGTAAAGAAACATGAAAGAAAGAGAATATAAAAATCTAATATATGACGAAATAGAAATAAACAAAATGGGTAAAGATTTCAAATTCAAAGTAAATGAAATAAAAGAAGAGCAATGCAGTATATGTACTAAAAGAAATAGAGATAATTGTAGACTAGAACTTGAAGAAGATAGATGTAAAAATTTTAATAAGAGAAAAATATAGATAAGCAGGTGAGGAGTGTGGCAAAATATGACTGGATAGCACTAGAAAATGAATATATATTGGGTGATTATAAAAGTATAAGGGAGTTCCTTAAAGAAAAAGGAATAAGCAGAGGTAAAAGTACAACAGATAAGACAAAGGATTGGAATGATAAAAAGCAGTCAAAAGTCATCCAAAAATCATCCAAAATAGCAGAAAAAGTTATTGAAAAGGAATCGGAAAAAGAAGCAAATGAAATAGTAAATATAAATTCTATAGCTGATGAGTTAGCCAAAAAAGTATTAGAATCAATAGAAGAGCTAAATAAACATATAGCTAAAAAAACAAATAAAAGTAAAATAGTAGAATATGATTATAAAACTAATAAACCTAAAAAAGAAGTTATCGAAGAGATAGAAGAAATATTAGACTATGAAAGTGTGATAGATAGAAAAGGATTAAACTTATTAGCAGGAGCTTTAAAAGATATTAATGATATAAAAAATACAAATAGTTCTAAAGGGAACGAAGAAAAAGCAATTTCTGATATACAAAACTTAATGGTAAAAATCAAAGAGGTGTCAAATGCAGATACCGATTAATGTTTTAAATATAAGTAAAAAACAAGCAGAGTATATTAGAAATGCACACCATAGGTGGAATTTTAAATTAGGAGCCACACAATGTGGTAAAACATATATTGATACTCTATATGTTATTCCAGAAGGCTTATTAGAAAGAAGAGGATTACCAGGACTTAATTTTATAGTTGGTGTTAGTAAAGGTACTATACAAAGAAACGTTATAGAACCTATGCAGGAACTGTTTGGAACTAATATGGTTTCTGATATAGGAAGTAATAATATTGCTACTATATTTGGAGAAAAGGTATATTGTATTGGTGCTGACAATGTAGGAATGGTAAGAAAGTATAGAGGAGCAAGAATAAAATTTCTTTATATAGATGAAGTAGTAGATATTTGTAAAGAAGTATTTGAGCTATTAAAATCAAGATTATCATTTGAATATAGTATAGCTCATTGTAGTGGAAATCCACAAAGCAGAACACACTATATAAAGAAATTTATAGAGAGTGATGCAGATATATATGTTCAATACTATACTCTTTTTGATAATCCATTTTTACCTAAAGAATATGTTAAACAATTATGTATAGAATATCAAGGAACTGTATATTATAACAGATATATTTTAGGACAATGGTGTAATGCAGAAGGAATTATATTCATGCAAATTGCTAACGATAAAAAAAGGTTTATTACAGAGAAAGTACAATCTAATTCAATTATATCAATTGGAATTGACTGGGGTGGAAATGGTTCTGATCATAGTATCACAGCTACAAAGATAAGCAGAGATTTTAGAAATATACAAGTATTAGCATCTAGTAAAATGAAAGCTACAGGGACAAATACAATAAAAATATTTAGATGGATAATAAATTTTATAAAAATGATACAAGACAAATATGGTATTGTATCATTTATTTTTTGTGATAGTGCCGAACAAGTTCTTAATAACTCATTAAATGGAGAATTATTGAGTAATGGAATTAATTTAAAAGTAAGTAATAGTGTAAAAACTGAAATAAAAAATAGAATTGAGATAATAAATAGATTGTTAAATTTAGAAAAGCTTACTTTTATAAAGAGGCAAACAGATACAATTATAGAGGCTTTACAAACAGCATTATATGATGAAAAGGCAAAAGACGATAGATGGATAGATGATGGACAAACTTCTGATATTGACAGTCTAGATAGTTTTGTATATTCTTTTGAATTTTGGTTTGTAAAGATTGCTTATATGTTAGGAAGGTAAAAGATGGAAAAAGTTTTTAATTATTTGAGAGAATTAGGATATATTAATGTAAAAACATCTTATTATTCATATATAGATAAATGGATGAAGATATGGAAAGGCAAAGCAGATTGGTTAGTTTTAAAAACTATTGATGATAAAAATTTTCCATTATATAGTTTAGATATGGGAAAACAGGTATGCGAAGATTTTGCTAGTATAATTGATAGTGAACCTTATGATATAAAAGCCAAAAAAGATGATAAAATATTACAAAAACTTTTAAAAGATGCTAAAGTTTTGGAAAAGCTATCTGATAATCTAGAAATGATGGCATGTACAGGTACAATAGGAACGGTTACAAGAATTAAAAATGCAACATTAAAAAAAGTTAATGATGACTATATAATAATAAAGAACAATAAAACTAAAATAAAAACAGTAGATGTTACAGCAAAACAACTTATACCATTAACAATAGAAGATAATGAGATAATTAATTGTGCTATTGTTAGTACTCACATTAAAAAAATAAACAATGAGTTATTAAAAGTATACTATTTAGAAATTCATGAACTTAAGGAAAAGGGCTATCAAATAACAAATAAGTATTTTATACAAGGAAAAGATATAGAGTATAAGCCAAATGGTGTATTAGAGACGTATAATACTTTATCTGATGTACCATTATTTAATATTTGTAAAATGAAAAAGGTCAATTCAATTGAAGAAAATAATGGATTAGGAATTTCTATATATGGAAATGCTATAGATCAATTAACAATAACAGATTTAGTATATAATAATTTTGGAACAGACTTTAAGTTAGGTCAAAAGCTATTAATAATAAATAAAAAATTAACTAGAGTCGAACAAGAAGATTATAAAGCTGAAGATGGTAGTATAAAAGTTCGAGATAAAGTTATTTATCCTTCTGAAATAAGAAAACAACAATTTATGGAGGTAGGAGATAGTCTTACATCAACTGACCAAGAAAAACCATATATTCATGAATATAATCCTGATTTAAGAGTGGGAGATAATAAAGAGGGGGTACAGTTTGCATTAGATAATTTATCATTTAAGTGTGGTTTTGGAACACGATACTATTCTTTTGAAAATGGAGTGGTAAATACTGCAACAGAGGCAATACTTTCAAATCAAGATTTGGTGAACAATGCAAGAAAAAATAGAAAAAATGTTAATAATTATTTAATTGGTATATGTAGGTCTTTATTATTATGTGAAAAAATGTTAGGAAATTCTTATATTGATGAAAATCAAGAAATATATATAAAAGATGTAGATGGTTTCTTAGAAGATGATGAAAGTAAAATAAAAAAAGCTCAACAAGAATACTCTCAAGGATCAATGAGTCTATATACATATTTAACTAAATATAAAGGAATGACAGATGAAGAAGCTAAAGAAGAAATGAAGAGAATAAAAAATGAAGATAATATATCTTTTTTAGATGAGCTAGAAGAAAGTAAAGAAGTAAATTTTGAGAAAAAATAATAAACAGTTTGGAGGAACAAAATGTTAAATCCAGAGTATTTTGATATGTTAGACTATTCTAATATAGTAAAAATATATACTGACCTAAATATAGAAATTACAGAAGATGTAATAGATAGAATACTTCATGGGAAAGAAATTACAGAAACATCATTGCAACAATTAGAAAGGATTTTAGAAACAAACGGAGATGAAATATTTTATAATACGTTGAATAAAACAAAGTTACTGAATGAATCATCTAAAAATGAATTAAAAAAGACTTTTGAAAACATGGCCAAGGAAGATTTAAAAGGATATAAAGAACTATTTTATTATCGTAATAAAGAATTTAAATTATCCGATAACCAAGTTCAAATTTTAAATGCTGGCTATAATGTTACAAATAAAGCACTAAGAAATTTAACAAAAACCACAGCTTTTTCAAGTAAACAATTATACGTTAATGCAATGGATAAAGCATATATGAAAGTGATTTCTGGAGCGTTTGATTATAATACAGCTATAAGTCAAGCAGTCAAAGAAGTAGCAGAACAAGGCATAACATTAAAAGATAAAGCAGGAAGAAATGTACAATTAGAAGTAGCGGTACGTAGAAATGTTTTTGGTGGTATACAACAAACAGCTAATTTGATGAATAGAGATATAGAAAAAGAGTTAGGATGTAATGGGTATGAAGTAACTGCACATAGTGGAGCCAGACCAACACATGCTGAGGCACAGGGAAAGCAATATGCACTTAATATAAATGATGCTAAGGAATATGGAGTAGAATTATGGAATAATGTAAAAGATTTATGGAATGAATATAATTGTAGACATACATATTTCGGAATAATACTAGGAATAAGTGAACCACAATATACTGCAAAAGAATTGAACGATATGGAGAATGCGACAGTTACTTTAAATGGTAACAAAGTACCATTATATGAAGCAAGACAAAAACAGAGACAATATGAGAATAATATAAGAAGATTAAAAAAAAGCATAGAGATACTTGAAAATAAGAATCAAGATACTACCACTGAAAGAGCTAAGTTGTTAAAACAATTAAATTTATTAAATGAATTTTGTGAACAGACTGGTTTAAATAAAGATTATTCAAGAACTAAAATATCCACAAATAAATTGACAATCAACGAAAAATATGCGATAAATAAGTATATAAGCTCTTATTCCTATAAAATAAATGAAAGCTTAAGATATGAGAAAGAATATTCATCCGAAGTAAGTAAATTAATCGTAGATTTGGATAAGGCATTGAAAAAGTGTAATAATTACAAAGGAAATGTTACACGTGTTTTAGATATTAATGATAAAGAAAAACTAAAAAGTTTTATTGAAAGAAATAAAATTAATGAAGATATAATATTTAATGAATATTTATCATTTTCAACTAAAGAAGGATATAATAATGAAAGTAATATTGTTATATATGTAGAATCTAAAAATGGAAAAGATTTAAGGA
The DNA here is from genome assembly GCA_949106495.1 of uncultured Clostridia bacterium. GTDB lineage: Bacteria > Bacillota > Clostridia > TANB77 > CAG-465 > CAG-465. The sequence continues at coordinate 24,582 of CARYZD010000012.1, read as the reverse complement.
AATATAATTCAAATGAGCAAGAAATATTATATCCAAGAAATAGCAAGTTTGTTGTAAAAGATATGGTATATAAAAATAATAAATATTATATTTTATGGGAGGAGAAAAATGAGTAAAGAAAAAAATCCAAGATGGATTAATGAAATACCAAGAATAATTAATACAGGAAAAAAGACAACTCCTACAGAAGAAGATAAAAGGAAAAATAGAGAATTTGAAGAAGCTGTTAAATCAGGAAAGATAGATGAATGGTTTAATAAAAAATAAATATATTTGGTATTAAGAGGCAGAAATGCTTCTTTTTTTATGCGTTTTTTCGTAGTTAGCTTTGAATAAACGGTGGGGCATAAACCACGTACAAAAATAGCAAACATATCAAATTATAGGGAAGAAAAACCCGTATAAAATCGTAGAAGGAGAGATGTAAAATGAATAGAAGTTTTGTAGAAAGTCTATTAAAAGACAAAGGAATATCTGAAGAAGATATTAAATCAATATCAGATAGTATTATGGATGAAAATGGTAAAGATATTACCAAAGAGAAGACCAAGACAGAGGCTCTAAAAAATGATTTGAAAGTTAAAGAGGGACTAGTTGATCAACTTAACGAAAAAATTAAAGAAAATGATAAAGTTGACATAGAAGCTTTAAAGAAAGAACAATTTGAACTTGGAAAAACAGAAGGAGCCAAGGAAGTAGAAGAATTTAAGAAAAATAAAGCCTTAGAAAATTCTATTAAAGGAGCTAAAGACTTCGATTTAGTTGTTAGTAAATTAGATATGAGTAAAATTCAATATGAAAAAGATGATAAAGGTGAATATTCTGTAAAAGGTATAGATGAACAATTAAAATCTGTAAAAGAGAGTTATTCATATTTATTTAATGATGAAAAAGCAGATAAAACTATTGATATTGATTTGGGTGGAAGTCATCAAGGTTCATCTGATAAAGATGATTTATCTATGCTTAAAGAAGCAATGGGAATAGAAAATGAACAAAAATAGAAAAGGAGAGAAAATATTATGAACTCAATTGAATTATTTAAAGAAAATGCTCCAGAGTTACTGGATACAATTTATAAAAAAGAATCAACAACAAGTGATTTTGATATTAATCCTGCATTAGTAAAACCTGGAAGAAATGCAAATGAAATAAACGTACCAGTATTAGACATGGACGGATTAGGAGACTATGACAGAAATAGTGGATATATCGATGGGGATGTATCTTTAACAAATGAAACTAAGAAATTTAATTATGAAAGAGGAAGAAAATTAAAAACAGATACAATTGATAATGAAGAAACAGGAGGAGTTATTTTAGGAAACTTATCCGCAGAGTTTTTAAGAACAAAAGTTATTCCAGAAGTTGATGCAGTAAGATATGCAACTTATGCTTCTATTCCTGGTATTTCTAAGACAAAAGCAACTTATGAAAACGCAGAAGCAGTATATAAAGCAATTGCTAAAGCGTGGGACGATATGACAAATGACGAGGTACCAGAAGAAAATAGACATTTAAGAATTACACCTACATTATTTGGTATGATTAGAGATATGGATACTTATAAATCTAAAGATTTATTAAGTAAATTTGCAAGTATTAAAGTTGTACCACAAGCTAGATTCCAAACTGTAATTGAATTGTTAAGTGGTAAAGACAGCGATGGAGAAAGAAAAGGTGGGTTTAAGAAAGTAATAGAAAAATATGAACTAACAACAGACACTGCTATTGACAGTACAAAGATTTACTACACAAAGAGTGGGGAAACATATACAGCAGTAGCATCACCAGTTGTAGGAAGCATAGCAACTTACTATGAAAAAATAGAAGGTTCTAAAGATATTAATTTTATGATTATTCATAAACCAGCTTTATTACAATACACAAAACATAACAAAATAAAATTATTTACACCAGATCAGGACCAAGATGGAGACAATTACAAATGGTTATATAGATTATATGGATTAAATGAATACTATAACAATAAAGTCGCTGGTATTTATTTATCAAATAAAGCCTAGGAGGTATTAAAATGTCTAAAAAAATAGGAGTAGGATATTCTTTTAAAGAAAAAAATCTAGAAAAAGAAAATGAAGAATTAAAAGCAAAAATAAAAAAGTTACAGGAAGCTAATAAAAAAGCAGAAAGAAAAAATAAAGAAGTTAATAAAAAAGCAGAATAGGAGTGGTAAAAATGCTATATGCAGATTATAACTACTATACAAATGAGTATATAGGAGAATTATCTGATGAAACATTTAAAGCTCAAATACTAAAAGCGAGTAAAATAATTGATAGAAATATAAATACTGTTTTAGATGAAATTAAAATAAGTAAATTGAGCAAAAAGGCACAAGATGAGTTGAAATATACTGCTTGTGTCTTAGTCGATTTACTAGAGCATAAAAATAAGAGTGATAATACTAAGTTAAACTCTTTAAGTATAGATGGAGTTTCTAAAACCTTTAAAAGTATATCTGTAGAAGAATATAAAGCATCGTTAAGAAATGCCTTAGGATTTTTACCAGATGAATTAACGAGGTATTTATAATGGATGAATTTCCAAAACAAAAAATAACAATTTATCATAAGACAGAAAAAGGATATGATAGATTTGTTATAGATGCAAGTTTTAGGCAAACATCTATACTAAATCATAATAAAAATGGTAATAGTTCTGTCGATACAGTCCTAATAAGAATTTTTGATATAAATGGATATAATTCTAAATGGTTTGTAGCAAAAGGTGATATAATTGTCGATATGGATGTATCAGATGATATTGAAGGTACGACTCCATATACTCAACTTTTAAAAAAATATGGAGAAGACAATGTTTTTAAAGTTACATCTATAGATAAATTTATTTTTAAAGACGAAGATTTAATCGAATTAAATCATATAAAAATAGGAGCAAAATAAGATGTCATTAACTATAAAAACTAAAACATTATCAGAAATATACAGAAGTTTAGGACTAGAAGAAAAAGGAAAAGTGCAACAGTTTTTAGACAAAACAGTTTCTCAAAATCTTCAAAAATACGTTTCGTTTTCTTCTGGAACTATGGAAAAAAGTATAAAGTTAGCAACTGTTCCAGGAAGTGGAAAAATAATAATAAACGTTCCATATGCCAGATTTCAATCAGAAGGCAAAGTTATGATTGGAACCAATTCTCATTCTCCTTGGGCAAGAAGAGGAGAGAAAAAGATAGTTACATCAAGAAATTTAAAATATCATAGTTCTGATTTAAAACGTGGAGCAAAACCATGGGAAAGAATGAAAGCTGATAAAAGAGACAGTATTTTGAGACAAACAATTGCATATGCAAAGAAGGTGGATAATGGATAAGATTACAAAAGCAATTAATGATTGGCTATTGCAATACGATAGAATTAAAGAATTTGCAGAAATACATACAGAAGAGTTGCCAGATGGGGCAGAATCTTTAGCATTACAAAGAAGTGGTGTTGAAGTTCTGCCTCTTCCTTATATTGGAGATAAAGGATGGTATAGGCAATATCAATATATTTTACTTTTAAAAAATATGAGTGAAGATGATTCACAAAGATTAGATAACTTAGATTGGTTAGACGATTTAAGTGATTGGATAGATGAACAAAAAATTAATAGAAATTATCCAAAATTAGAAAATAAACAAATAAAAAAGGTAAGTTGTGCTAATGGTATAACATATGAAACAGATGAAGAGCAAAATGTTAGTATCTATTATCTACAATTATACTTTGATATTAAAGGAGGAAATTAATAGATGGATAGTGAACAAATTGAAATTATGAGCTATGATGTGGGTAGATATCTAGAAATAGATGGAAAATATGAATTAATGAATATTGGTGTTACAAAAGCAGATGAGAGTTCAAACCCTATAGAAAGTTCAAAACATTACGTGGGAAACAAAGCTAAAAGTACGAAAGTAACAGGTTTTGACAATCAAATTTCATTAGAAAATGATTTAATTAAAAATGAGCCTGTAATAGATGAATTATATGATATTTGGTATTATAGAAAGCTTGGAACTGCTGCACAAAGAAATTTAGTATTAGCTGATTTATTTAGACCAGTTGCAAATAATAAAAATGAAGTATATGCTAGAAAACTTATGTATTCAATAATTATAAGTGATTGTAATGAAACACCAGGAGAAGGTGTGAAATTCACTGGTAATTTAAAAGGAAATGGTGACTTTATATACGGTAAATTTAATCTTGAAACAAAAACATTTACCGAAGGTGAAGAGTGAAAAGAAGCAAATATATTAAATTTAGAAAATACTAAAGAAGATATAAAAGATAATATTGTAGAAAACCAAGATGAAGAATAGTAAAAAAATATATAAATATTAATATCAGATTGTGAGGTAGGAAAATGGAAGATAGAAGAATAAGAAAATTTGGTTATGAGGATACAGATAAAAAGATAGAAATTGAATTATATGGAATTGTTTTTGAGATAAAAGATTTGAATAGTATAAAAGAAATAGAAAAATTAGACAAAAGTGATAAAAATGTTATTGAAACTTATTTAAGAAAAATATTAGGTCAAACTTGTATAGAAAAGATAAATGATAAAAGAAAAGATGATGGATATAGTGAATTAAGTTTAAATGTTGAATTAAATATCTTAGGATGCATATTTGAAACTTATGCAGAAAGTATGACTAATGGAGTGTTAGGAAAAGTGAATAATGCGATAAAAAATGCTAATAATCAAATGAGCAGTTATACTAGTAATTTTAATAGAGAACAAAGAAGAAATTATAATAAAAATAATAGAGGATATAGAAGTAGAGGATATTAATATGAATATGTTTAAGAAGCTACCTTATTTTGTTATTTTACAAGGGAAAAAATATAAAATAAATGTAGACTTTAGAAATATGATATCTTATGAAAAAATAGTACAAAATAAAAATATGAATAAAAGTGAAAGGATAGAAAAACTAATAAAAAGTTTCTATCCTTATTTTTTTTACAACGAAAATTATATAAATTTATGTAGAAATCCAGCTTTGTATAAAGAAGCTTGTGAAAAAATAGTATGGTTTTATAGATGTGGAAGAGAAAATTATCATAAGCCTTCTGGAAAAGGAACTGTAGAAGTATCACAGATATATTCATATGATTACGATGATGAGTATATATATGGAGCTTTTTTAGAACAATATGGTATTGATTTATCTATAGACAAAGTTCATTGGTGGAAATTTAAAGCTTTATTAAAATCATTAAAAGATGATACAGAATTTGTTAAAATAAAAGGATACAGAGCTTATGATGGAAAAGATGAAAATATTCAAGCTTTAAAAGAATACTGGGCTTTACCATTGCCTAAAACAGAACAAGAAAGATTAGATAAACTATATGAAACATTAAAATAATAAGATATCACAGTACTTAGAAATCTAAGTACTTTTTTGTCTACTAGGAAGGACAAAAAAATGGCAGTAGCAGGAAGTTTAACTTATGATACTGAGATAGATAAAAGTGGCTTTGAGAAGGGCTTGAATAGTTTAAAATCTAGTGCTAGTACAACTGGCAATCAAATAAAGTCAATTGTAACAGCATTAGGTGTAGATAAGATAATATCTATGGCTTTCACTACAATAACAAGCTCAATTGATGGAGCAATCTCTAGATTAGATACTTTAAACAATTATCCTAAAGTAATGTCAAATCTTGGAATCGCAAGTGAAGATGCTGAAAAATCTATAGATAAGATGAGCGAAAAATTATCAGGATTGCCAACGACATTAAATGATGGAGCTTTAGCAGTACAAAGATTTACTAGTGCTAACGGAAATGTAAAAAAGAGCACTGATTATTTCTTAGCTTTGAATAATGCAATTTTAGCTGGTGGAGCATCAACAGATATACAAAGCACAGCATTGGAACAATTATCACAGTCATATGCAAAGGGTAAACCAGACATGATGGAATGGAGGTCTTTAATGACAGCCATGCCAGCACAATTAAAACAAGTTGCAACCGCTATGGGATATGTTAGTACAGATGCTTTAGGAGAAGATTTAAGAAATGGCATAGTTTCAATGGATGAATTTATGGATACCATTGTTAAGTTAAATAATGAGGGTGTAAATGGATTTCAATCATTTGAAGTGCAAGCAAGAAATTCAACAGGTGGGATATCAACTTCTATTACTGTTGCAAAGACACAAATAGTAAAAGGCGTTGCAGATATTATTTCTGCAATAGATCAATTCTTAAAAGATGAAGGCTTAGGTGGAATAAGTGAAATTATATCTAATATTGGGAAAAAGTCGAAAGAAGTTTTAGATTTTGCAGCGGAAAATCTGCCCAATATAATTAATTTTATTAGAGATATGGTTCCTTATATAGAAGCTATTGGAATTAGTATTTTAAGTTGGAAAATAGGTACAACAATACAGAATGCTGTACAAGGATTTCAAAGTGCAAAAATAGCTTTAGCACTTTATTCTATGGAAACGAATGGCGCAAGTATAGCACAGGGACTTTTTAATGGTACTTTAACCTTAGGCGAAACATTAGTAGGACTTTTTACTGGTAAGATTACTTTAGCAGAATTAGCTACAGCTGGATTATCAAAAGCTCAAGCTATATTAAATGCAGTAATGAGTGCAAATCCAATTGCCTTAGTTGTTTTAGCTGTAGGGGCACTGATAGCAATTTTTGTTGTTTTATGGAAAAAATGTGAGTGGTTTAGAAATTTCTGGATAAAATTATTTGAAAATATAAAAAATGTAGTTTTAAAAGTCATTGAGTTTATTAAAGAAAACTGGCAGGGATTAGTCTTATTTCTTGTAAATCCATTTGCTGGAGCTTTTAAGTTACTTTATGATAATTGTGAATCTTTTAGAAATTTTGTCAATAATTTTATTCAAAATATTAAAGATTTTTTTGTAAATGGATGGAACTCAATAGTTTCATTTTTTTCAAATACAATACCACAATGGATTTCAAATGTCATTTCGTGGATTGCTAAATTACCATATAACATAGGCTATTTTATAGGACAAATTATAGGAAATGTCATTAATTTTGGAGTTGAAATTTGGAATTGGATAACAGTTGATTTACCAGAAATTATACGAGGAATACTAGACTGGTTTTCACAATTACCAGGAAAAATATGGGATTTTCTCGTTAATGCGTATAATAATATACTACAATGGGGGATAGACAGTTATAATACTGCTGTACAATGGATTTCCGATACGATAAATGGAATAATATCGTGGTTTTCAAGATTACCTGGTAGAATATGGGACTGGCTATTAAATACCTATTATAATATATTAAATTGGCTAACAAATACTAAGCAGAAAATGAATGAGGGTGTCTCTAACATAATCAATTCTGTCGTAACTTGGTTCTCCGAATTACCAAATAAAATGGCAGAGATAGGCTCTAATATAGTATCAGGAATATGGAATGGAATAGTTGGTGCAAAGGATTGGCTTATAGGAAAAGTTGTAGAATTTTCAAACGGAATCTTAAAAGGAATGAAAGATGCTCTTGGCATACACTCACCTAGTTCAAAAGCAAGAGATTTAGTTGGAAAACGAGTGCCAGAAGGTGTCGCAGTAGGTATTGAAGCGAATACTTCTGAAGCCATAAAAGCTATAGATAGGATGGACGATGAAATAATAAGAGAAATGAATAAATCAGTAGATTTAGAAACAGGAAATATAAACGCAAATGCAACTGTTAAATCTAATAATACTGGATATCAAGTAATAACAGTTGATATGAATTTAGGTGGTGTTAATATGGATGGTAAAAAAGTCGGTCAATTTGCTACACCTCATATTATAAAAACAATGAAAACTGTGGGGGTAAGATAATGATAAAATTGGAGTATGGTGATAAAAAATTTAAAGTTATTTATCCATATAATATATCAAATTCTGTTAGTAACGTTGATTTTAGTTCTATTTCAATAGATTTTACAGGTTACAAATTAGAAGATTTACCATATAAATATCAAGAAATAAAATTAATAGATGACAAAGAAAATAAAATTATATTTACTGGATATTTTGATAGTCCAGATTTTTCAGATATGAAATTACCAGATGAGGAAAGAATATTAACATTAAATTTATTATCACCATTAAAAATGGCACAAGTTAGGTGTGTTACATTGATAGGAACTTATAAAGTTAAGGAGGCTGTAAATAGAATATTACAGCCTTTAATTGATGATGGTTATAATCTTTCCGAATTAAATATAGAAGATGGTCAAATAACATTAAATCATGTATTACAGACAATAGATTATTGTATGAATGATATAGGTCATAAACGCAATATATTATGGTTTATAGATAGTAATAAAAATATTTTTGTCAATTCTTTAGATTACTTATTTAGCCAAGAAAATAAGTTAGTTCTGAATGAAAAAGGTTATAAAAATGGAATGTTTTATATACAACCATCATTAGAAGCTTCTGACTATGCAAATGTAATTAATATAAAGAATATAAGATTATTTTATAGCGAAAGAGATGCCTATTATAATAGTATTCTTGACAATCAAGGAGAAGGAATACTATTAAACCTACCTAAAAAAATAAAGAAAGGGGATATTATAACCCTAAATTATCCAATAGTTGTAGATGAAGAGCGCCTTAACCAATATATTCAATCAGAAAATATTTATTCTTGGTATATGAATTGCAATTTTAAAGTTACAATTCAAAAGTCAGATGGTACGATAAAAACATATTTTATTGGAATTGATCCTATAGATAATGCTTATAAAATCTCAGATGATATAACATTTCAAGATAATGATGGAGATGAAGGCGAGATTGTATTACAAAAGGATAGTTTCTTTAGTAATCTTATAACAGGTTTTAAGTATAATATAGATGATGATTCTACTATTATTGAAATTCAAAGTAACACAGCTCTTAGATATACAGCAATGAGGTTTATGGATAACAAAGAAATCCAAAAATTAAAAGGTGTTGTATCATTAACAGGACAAATAGAGAAGACTGTTGATTATGTGGAAAAATGGGCGACAATAGATGAAATTACAGAATATGCTAAATCATTGATTATTGAAAATACAAATACAATAAATACTGTTAATTTAAAATTTGATGAAGATTGTCAACTAGAAATTGGGGATATTATAAAAATAGATATGCCCAATTTTTATATTCAAGGAAATTTTGCTGTTAGTAGTATTAAATATACTTGTAACAATGAAGATGATAAAGAATGGGATGTTACAGTGCAAAATGCTGATATAGTTAGTAGTTATATTGATATTTTTAGGCCAATAGAACAACAAACAGTAGAAGATACTACATCTACACTAATATTAAGCGAATACATAGAAGAAACTATCAAAGAAATTCATGAAATTGAGGTGGTAGAATAATGAAAATAAAGAATGAAGAGGTAAAATTGAAAATTGGAGAAAAACAATATGTATTTCACAATTTGATATTAGACTCATATATAAAGAAATTCATAGATTCACAACTATTAACAAATTATGAATCTTTATATGGACTTAAGTATACAAAATCACTTAAATATATACTATTAAAACTGGATAATCCAATTTCTTTTGATGAAAAAAGCGTTTTGCAAAATAAAGATTTTGATATTGCATTACTTTTTGATTCTTTTGAACCAAAACAAATAGCATCTAGTAATAAAATAATAGTTGAATATTTTTATAATAGTAACAAGGAAATAAGTGTATTAGATTATTCTGATAATAAAACTAAAAAATTAAGAGATTTTGATGATAGAAAAATTACTGCAATTGCATTTAATACTTATTGGAGACCAGATTTACCAGATATGATACCAGTGTGCTCCGTTATTGATACATCAAATTATAATTTATTCCTGATGAAAGACCAAAAATTGACAATGAGTAGAAAAGATATTTTTGAAACAGATGGAATATTCAAAAGCGATTTAAAAGCAGTAAAATTTCCTTTACATTTATCTGTAAAAGGGCTAGAAGGAAAAGCTAATGAATTTGTTGCAGATGAACATAGTAATGGATATGGAATATTAAAATCTATAGGTTTATCAACAAATGAATATTACAAAATTGAAAAAGAGTTTGATATAAACAAAATAGGATATTCAATAAATAAAAATACAATAGAATTTAATGAAATAGATAATTATTTGTCAATTGAAAAACTTTTACCATCAAATGAATTATTTCCTTTTAGTAATTTATATCCTCTAGCTAGTCAATACGAATATGTTGTATTTAAATATGCAGTTGTACAAAGTGATATAGTAGACAATTTACGCTATCCAGTTGAGCGAGGATATTATTATATAGTATATCCCGTAAGTAAATATGGTAAGAGTAAGGTAAAACTAAAATACGAAAGGAGCTAGATTATGACTTTTGAAAATGGAAAAAAAAAATCAGATGCATATGTAGAAATAGATGGTAAGCGTTATCCAGTAATAATGCCAGTATATGAAGGCAAGACACCTATTTCTGCATACAACTTAAATCTTATGCAACAAGAAATAAAAAATTTATTTGGTGTAAATAGAAATACTATAATCACTGATTGTGATGGATTATATAGTTATGGATTGTATAAGGTATCTCCTTCGTGTCAGAATTGTCCTGATGAAGTAGATCCATCATCTACTCAGTTAGATGGAAATATGTGTTTCTTATTTAGCATACATGATGATTCAGGAGCTTATGAGCCATGGATACAATTTTTTATTGATACAAAAGAATGGGCAATTTACATGAGAAGTACAGAGGGAAATTTTGAAGGCACTTATAAACCATGGTTTAAAATAAGCGCAGATATAGGTAGTATAATGTAAAAGGAGAATATTATGAAACTGATAATAAAGAATAGACTTTGTCTAATAGAAAAAAAAGAAGTATTATTGTCTGGAAATGTCAATACATACTTTTTAGAAGTTGAATATGATAGCACATATGATGGAAGACAATTAATATTATACTTTAAGAATGATAATGTTAAGAAGATAAGTCCAGTGAGTCCAAATAATATAGTAACAATTCCACACGAAGTGTTAGAGAAACCAGGTAAATTATATGTTGGTATATTTTCTCCTAATTCTAAAGATGGTACATTAATTGATAGATATTGTAGTAATTTTGAGGATTTAAAAGTTATAGAAGGAGCATATGATAAAGAGGCAACATATACAGAAGAAATAACACCAAGTCTTGTCGAGCAATACTTACAAGAGATGAGAGAGTTCTATAACGAAAGTCTTGAAGAATATAATAATAATGCAGATGAAAAAACAAAGGAATATAACGACAATACAGTTTTAAAATTAGAAGAATACAATAATAATGCTAAATCTAAAGCCGATGACTTTAATAACAATTATGATGAAAAGAAAAAGGAAATAGATACAGTAGCAAAAGAAGTAACACAAAATAAAACGGATATAGAACAAATAGAAAAAAGAGTAAGTGTATCAGAGAGTAATGCAAAAGCAAGTGAAACCAATGCAAAGACTAGTGAGCAGAACGCACAAAAAAGTGCTGAAAATGCATCAGAAATATTAACTAATGTAATTAGTATTCAAACAGATATAAACACTTCAAAAACTCACATAGACGAGCAAAAAGAAAGTGTAGACAATTCTGTTGAAGAAGTTAATGGAGCAGTAACAGAAGCAACTAATCAAGCAGCTGAAAGTAAAAAACAAGCAGATATAGCTACTAATATGGCTAATCAAACAACTGCAGACAAACAAGCTGTAGAAACAGCAAAAAATGAAGTTTCAAAAATTAAGACATCTGTAGAACAAACCAAGACTGCTACAGAACAGATTAGAACTGATACACAAGGTATCTATGATAACACTGTACAAGCTAAAAATGAAACTTTAGAAGCTAAAACAGAAGTTGAAAAAAGTCTTGAAAACGAGCGTAATGAAAGCGATAAAAAGTATGCCAGAGCAATAGAAACAGATGAGATAGTAATTGATGGTTCTGGACAAGTTGAATTAGATGAAGACGGGTATATGAAAGAATTTTCTGCAGAAGGGAATTTGCCAGAGATAACGCAAGAGAAAAGAAATGGAATTAATAAACTTTATTTAGATAATATACAAAAAAGTGGCACTCAGGATGGTGTTGAATATTCTTTTAATGGTAACGAGGTAACACTTAATGGCACTGCAACAAAAAATACTGACATATATGCCTTCGGTAGATGGGGAGATACATCTACAAATGAAAAAAGAAAATTTGGAGTAAGTAAATATACTTTAGCAATAATTGGAAATACAAATCAGGACAGGTTTGCTACTAATATGTATAACGGAGTCGCTAGAGTTTTTAGTGCTTACAAAAAGAATTTAACAACAAGAGAATTAACTGAAGAACAATACATTGCAAATCTATATCTAAGCATTTTCAACGGAGCAACTTTTAATAATGAAACTTTTAAAATAATGGTTTTAGAAGGAGAATATACTGAAGATACTTTACCAGAATATGAACCATATGGCATTATGCCAAGTTTAGATTATTCAAGTGATTTTGAAAATATAGTTAAAAATGTAGACATATCAAATAATCAAGGAAATATATTTAATGCTAATTCTAATAATATTAATTTTTATGGTGAAAACAACGCTAATCTTTTAAGAAAAATAAATAATAATAGTGTAGAAATAAAAGCAATAAGTATTTGGTCTCGCGAAAGGGTCAGAATAGAAAAATTAAAACCTAACACGTTCTATAATATAAGTTGTATAATAGCTTCAACAACAGGAGAACTGACTGAAACTCCGCGAGGTATTTGGGATGGAAAAAACTATAATACAGCAGGATTTCTTACAACAGAGACAAATAAAAGACTGACTATAAATGTTTCTACGGATGAAAATGGTAGATTACAATTCTACTTATACTGTAATTATACTGGAAAAAGTAAATCAGGAACCATTATATATGATGAAATTCAAGTAACAGAAGGAAAGGAGTTAAAAGAATATAGTTCATATAATGGTTATGAAACAGAGTTAACATTATCTGACAATCAATTCTTAGGAAACTTTCAGGGCTACAAAAATTATATCGAAGAAAATAAGGTAAAAGGGCATTTAAAAATTCTTACTTTTAATGGAACAGAAAATTTTATAAAATTACCTGATGGAGAAAATTATAATGAGTATAGGCTGATTATAAATGAAAGATGTATTAATAATGTTAAATCGAATTATTTTAACGATATTTCTCCAAATAGGCTTGTGATTGTTGGGGGAAATCAAGGTAATTTATATATAAGAATAGATAAGAAATACAATTTAAGTACAATAGAATTACTTAAAGCATTTTTGAAAACTAAATATGAAGAAGGAAAACCTGCTCAAATATTATATATTACTAATGAAGAATATAAAGAAGACTTATCTATAGAAAATAAATTTAAAATCAATTCTTTAAAAACATATAAAGGAATAAACAATATTTATTGTAAAGACTGTAAAATATCTTTTAAATCAAACAGAAATATAAAGAAAGTCATAGAAGAAAATACTTTAAAAGAAAGAAAAATATCAGACCAAAAATATTCTAAAGCTTTAAAAGGAATTTTAGAAAATAAACAAACAGCACAGATTTATGCAGAAAATAAAACTATAGATAATTTAGTAATAAAAGGTAATGAAATCACACAGAAAACAAGAACTGGCTACAATAGACTAGATACTGCAAAACTAGTACTAGGAAATGCTAATGGAATAACAAAATCAAAATTAGAAAATGGTAAAATAAAACTTTCAGGGACTACAACTGATAAAATTTCGAATTGCTGGCTTACAAATTTAAATGAAACTTTAGAGCCAGGAACATATACTTTCCATACAAACGTGGATTTAACTTCTGTCGGAGCATATTTATTATATGATGTAGATAATAATAAAATTCCTTTAGCAAAGTATACAGCTCAATTTACTATAGACAAAGAAACGACTTTAAAGCAGTTAGACATACAAATCAATCCAAATAACACTATAGAAAAAGAATTTGAATTGATGATATATGCAGGCACAGAGGAGAAGTCGTACGAACCATATGGCATTATGCCAAGTTTAGATTATCCAAGCGAATTTAAAAATATAGTTAAAAATGTAGATATACAAAATAATCAAAAGAACTTTCTCGATATGTCAAATGCAAAAGGTGGTTCAAGTTATGGCGTTAATGTAATAGTAAATAGCAATGGTACTTATAGCTATATTGGAACTGCTACAAATCCAGCAATCAACGTTTGGCTCTTAGGTGGTTTTGACAGATATATTCCAATATTCGTTTTAAAAGCGGGAACATATTATTGTAAAGATGTTAGAATTTTTAGCGGTCCAAACACTTTAATTGCAGAAAACGAATCAAAAACTTTAAAAGAAGATACACCAATAACTGGTGTAAGGGCAGCGCAAGCAGTTACAGGTCAAACATACAATGAAATAAAATATCCAATGATAACAAGAATTGAAGATAAGGATATGCCGTACGAACAATATAAAGGTCAGAAAGAACAAATAACTTTATCAGAAGGACAATTTATAGGTAATTTTAATGGTTATAAAAATTATATAGGAAGTAATAAGTTAAAGAGACGTTTAAAAATTCTTACTTTAACAGGGCAAGAAAATTGGATATATGAAGAAGCAGATAATAAATTTGGATTATATAATATAAAAATAGATACAATAAGTGCAAGTTCCAAAAAGCTATGTACTCATTATAAGTCTGATAGTGGTGGTTCTGCAAGAAATAGCTTTGGATTAGGAAAGGATTTTGTAAGGTGTCATAACGATAACAACATGACTCTTGAAGAGTGGAAAATTTTTCTTGCTCAACAATATGAAGCAGGCACTCCTGTTCAAATTCTATATATTACAAATGAAGAATATGAAGAAGATTTACCAGAAGGAACACAAAATACGTTAAATTCAATAGAACTAATGAATGATTTAAATATTATTTCTATAGAGAATGGTACATTTTCGTTTGAATATAACAAGTCGCTTTATAGAATACTAGAAGAAAAAGACACAGAAATAATAGATTTAAAAAATCAAATTGCTTTAAATGGAAATTATGAGCTGATTAAAGAAATTACATCTACTACAGAACAACAAGAATTTAAATTTGAAAATTTAAAACTAGAAAAAGCAATTATTTATTTTGAAGCTACGCCATCAACTGGAGAAACAAATCCAGGAGAGTTAATAACTACTGTAAATAATTTTAATAATATAGGCGTGGGTGCTGGTTTGAACGTAGGAAAATATGGCAGATATATTGTTCGCATAGACAAGTTAACAAATAATATTTATAAAGTTAGAAGTGATTTTAACATTAATACTGATTCGGTTTTTGCAAACACAACTCAATCAAGAGAAAACTTTAATTTAATTCAAGCTAGTGAAATTAATGAAATAAAAATTAAGCATTGGAATGCAGGAACAGGTGTAGGCACAAAAGTAACATTATATGGAGTAAGAATACCAGGAAGTGATGTACAAGCATTAAGTGAAGTTACAGAAGAAAACGTCATTGAAGAGAATATAAACTATGATCAAGAAATAATATCAGATATAAACACTTCAGAAAGTGAGGTGTTAGAAGATGAGTAATATAACAATAAATCAAATAGTAGTATTTATTATTGCACTAGCTGGATTTATTGGTGCATTAAGTACCATATGTGGTGTAATAAAAAAATCAATAGACAAGGGGCTTGATAAAATTCAAGCTCCTTTAAATGATAAAATAAATAAAATGGACATTATGCAGTGCAGAATATTCTTAATTAACCATTTAGAAGAGAAACTAAGAGGTGTAGAAAAGAGCGAATACGAAGAGGTACTTGCACATGAAATATATGAACATTATACAAAAGATTTAAAATCTAATAGCTATGTCCATGATTTATGGAACAAAGTATATAAAGGAGGAATTTAAAATGAGTAATAAAGTATACGATATATTAAAATATATAGCACAAATAGTTTTACCAGCTATAGCTACATTATATTTTGCATTAGCAGGAATATGGGGATTTCCATATGGAGAGCAAATAGTTGGAACTATAACAGCGATAGATACATTTTTAGGAGTAATCTTAAAACTATCAAGTGATGAATATAACAAGAAAAATACAGGGGTGTAATTACTATACCCCTTTAATAAAACTGCCTTAAAATGGCGATTAGAAAGGATGAGTTTTATGTTAAAAGGAATAGATATATCAAGCTATCAAAATAATATAAATAGTTTTGGAAATGATGTGGATTTTGTTATTTGTAAAGCAACAGAAGGTGTTGGATATGTTGATAAATATTGTGATGCTTTATATCAAAGAGCTAAAAGAGATGGAAAACTATTAGGAGTATATCATTTTGCAAGACCAGATTTAGGAAATACTGCAGAGGCAGAGGCTAAATGGTTTGTAGATAATATAAAAGGATATTTAAATGAAGCAATATTGATTTTAGACTGGGAAAGTGGAGATTTAAGTAACACATCATATGCTAAAAGATTTTTAGATAAAGTGTATGAACTATCAGGAATAAAACCATTACTTTATGCTTCAAGTTCTGTAATTAATTCATATAATTTTACCGACATAGTAAATGCAGATTATGGATTATGGGTAGCACAATATGGAACAAATAACGGAACAGCACAATCAATACCAGTTGTAAGAAATTGGAAGTTTTATGCGCTATGGCAATATACTTCAAAAGGAAGAATACAAGGTTATAATGCTGATGTAGATATGAATTATTTCTATGGAGATAAAGAAACATGGTTAAAGTATGCAAATGCAAGTTCAAATGTAGAATCAGTAAATCCTGTAAAAAAATCTATCGATGAAGTAGCAAAAGATGTAATAAATGGATACTATGGAAATGGACAAGAAAGAAAAGATAAATTATCTGCAGATGGATATAACCCTATAGATGTACAAAATAAAGTAAACGAAATACTAAATAGTAATAATAGAAAATCTATAGATGAAATAGCAAGAGAAGTAATAGACTTAAAATGGGGTAATGGACAAGAAAGATACAATAGACTTTCTAGTGCGGGTTATAATGCTGCAGAAGTTCAAAACAAAGTTAATGAAATACTAGGATTTAGAAATACAATAAAATATGTAGTACAGTATGGTGATACTTTAGAAAAAATAGCAAATAGATATAAAACTACAGTAGCGAATTTAGTAAATAAAAATAAAATACAAAATCAAAATCTTATTTTTGTTGGACAAGTATTAACAATATAAAAAATACCGTAACTCATTACAGAACTTTATAAAATTGTGTAACACACTACGCATAATATAAAATTTTTGTATAATCATTTCCAGATTGGAGGTGATTATATGGAATTTAAAAAGAAAATAAGAAAAGATTCTGTAGCACAAACTATTAGATTTTCTGGCAAAACGTATGATAATATTTATAAAATAGCAGAAGAAAACGAAATAAGCTTTAATAGTGTAGTAAATCAAATATTAGAATATTTTTTAGAGAAAGACAGCAGGGAGTAATCCCTGCTTATTTTTTTTGCATTTTTTCAATATATTCTTTTATAGCTGGTAATAATATATCCATTCTAGTTTGATTATTTTCTTTTAATAATCTGTCAAATTCTTCTCCAATTTCTTTTTTTATATCTATATAGATACGTTTTTGATTTTCTTTTTTATAGTTTATATCATATTTTTTCTTATCAAATTTATCCATAATATACCTCCTTGACAAATAAAATTTAAAATAATATAATAGAGAAAGAGAAGAGTTTTCTCTTTCTCTTTAGGTTAGTTATTTGGGAAGTCAGCTAACCAATTGTCTACTCTAGTTGCCCAGCTGGTAACTGGAGTATTTTTTTGTTCTTTATTTAAGAACTTTAGTAATAATTGTTTGAGCTTTTTCAATTTATTCACCCCCTTCCTTATTACACTTATATTATATCACACTATGTACATAGTGTCGAGAAAAATAATGAAAAAAGTTAAAAAATTATAAAAAAATAAAATTCCCGATTTTTTCCCAACTTGGTTTTGAATGAATATGGGAGATTAGGAAAGTTTTAAATAAAAAGTACTGAAAAATAGCAGGTTTAGAGAGGTTAGAAATGATTAACAATGGTTTTATTTGAACCGAAGGGTCGTAGGTTCGAGCCCTACTTGAGGAGCCAAGATACAGCTAGGAGAAATCCTAGCTTTTTTGCGTTTAATTAGTATGAAAATAGTGAAAAAAAATATCTTATATAGTATAATTTAAATGTAAAAATTAGGAGGAAAGTATATGGAAAAATTAAAAAAAATAACAATTCCAGTAATTATTTCTAGTATATTAATTGTTTTGGTATTAGTAATAGTAGTATTAAATTTAAATAATAGAGCTAAAAGTAATTTAGAAGTAAGCAATGAAGAGGAATTAGTTAAAATAGTTGAAAAAATGTATGAAGGAAATGAAGGAATAATACCACCAAGTGTTCAAACGCAAATTGTAGATACATCAGATATTGTATTAGTAGAATTATTTACAGGAATTCAAAATTCTAATGATTTTGAATATTTAGTAGTTTCAGAGCCAATGATTTCATCAACTCCATATTCTCTAATATTAGCTAAAGTGAAAGATGAAGTAGATGCAGATAAAATTGTAGAAGAGATGAAAAATAAAATTAATTTAAACAAGTGGGTTTGCGTTTCGGCTGAACAACTTTATGCAACAAGTAGTGGAAATGTTATATGTTTGATTATGACAAATAAAGAAACAGCAGAAATTTTATATAATAAATTTAAAGAATTAGCAGGAACAGTTGGAGAAGAATATGAAAAAGTTGAAGAAGATATAGTGTTACCACCTGAGTTATACAATAACCAATAAATAATTTTTAGTTAGGAGAAAATATATGGTATTTTCTAGTATATTTTTTTTATTTTATTTTTTACCAATAGTATTAGTGGTATATTATTTATCTCCAAGTAAGTTTAAAAATATTGTATTATTATTATCTTCATTACTATTTTATTTTTATGGTGAGCCCAAATATGTGTTATTAATGATAAGCATTATAATTATTACATATATATTTGGAATTTTAATTAATAATTATAGAAAACAATCTAAATTATTGTTAGTTATATCAATAATTATAATTACAGGCAATTTAATTTATTTTAAATATATTAATTTTATAGTTGAAAATATTAATTTTTTTATTAGTAATAAATTAGATTTTGTACATTTAGCACTTCCAATAGGAATATCTTTTTATACATTTCAAGTAATTAGCTATCTTATTGATATATATATTGGAAAAGCTAAAGTTCAAAAGAATATTTTAAAATTAGCTATGTATGTTTCTTTATTTCCACAATTAATAGCAGGTCCAATTGTAAGATATACAACAATTGAAAATCAAATTGATAAAAGGGAATATTCATTTAAAAAGTTTAGTAATGGAATCAGGAGATTTATAATTGGTTTAGGTAAAAAAGTATTAATAGCTAATATTTTAGGAGTTTTAATTAATAAATTTTTAGCAACTTATGATAATAGTGTATTATTTTATTGGTTGTATGCTATATCTGGAATGCTACAAATTTATTTTGATTTTTCAGGTTATTCAGATATGGCAATTGGAATTGGGAAAATGTTTGGCTTTGAATTTTTAGAAAATTTTAATTATCCATATATAGCTAAATCTATAACAGATTTTTGGAGAAGATGGCATATATCATTAAGCACATGGTTTAGGGATTATATATATATACCACTTGGTGGTAATAGGGTTAGTACTTTAAAATGGATTAGAAATATATTAGTTGTATGGTTTTTAACAGGATTATGGCATGGAGCTCAATGGAACTTTATAATATGGGGATTATATTTTGGAATTTTATTAATATTGGAAAAAATTATATTACAAAAATATTTAAATAAAATACCTAAAATATTTACTAGAATTTATACTTTAATTATAGTAATGATAAGTTTTATAGTTTTTAATAATCAGAAATTATCTGAAACAATAAAATGTTTGGAAGGCCTAATAGGAATAAATACCAGCTCAATAATTTCAGATGAGAGTATATATTATTTAAAAAGCTATTTTGTAGTATTGCTTATAGGAATTATTGGAGCAACACCAGCAGTAAAAATGATTTGTAGTAAAATTAAACCAAAAGGAATTAAAAATTTATTAGAACCCATTTTTTTATTATTTATATTTATTATTTCTACAAGTTATATAATAGATGACTCATTTAATCCGTTTTTATATTTTAGATTTTAGGAGGTAAGACTGTGAAAGATAAGACAAAACATGTAATTATTGTAATAGGCTTTATATTAATTATATTTTTAACATTTATAGTTAATATAATTAAAGAAGATAAATATATATCAAAAACAGAGAAAAGAAGACTTTCACAGTTTCCTAAAATTACATTTATTGAATTAATAAATGGTAATTTTGCAAATAAATTAGAAAAGTATGTATCTGACCAGTTTATAGGAAGAGATTTATTTAGAAAAATAAAGTCATATTTTAGTATTAATATATTAAGGCAAAAAGATTCAGATGATTTATTTATAAAAGATAATGCAATATATAAGATGGAGTATCCATTAAAAGAAAAAAATATTGAATCATCAGCCAAAAAAATTAGTGAAGTATATGAAAAACATTTAAAGGGAATGAATGTATATTATTCAATAATTCCAGATAAAAACTATTATTTAGAAAATGATGACCATTTAAAAATAAAATATGATGAATGTACTAAAATAATTAAAAAGAATTTACAAAATTTAAAGTTTATAGATATTACACAAAATTTAGAATTAGATGATTATTATAGGACAGATTTACATTGGAAACAAGAAAATTTACAGCAAATAGTAAGTAAAATACAAAAGGAAATGAATCTAGAAAACAATTATAATGTTATGTACAATAAAATGGAAATAGGAGATTTTTATGGTACATATTATGGACAATTAGGAATTGATATTAAACCAGATAAAATGTATATATTAACTAATAATACAATAGACAATTGCATAACATATAATTATGAAAGTAATATTAAAGGTAAAATATATAGTAGTAATTATACAAATGATACATATGATATATTTTTATCAGGAGCAGT
Source organism: uncultured Clostridia bacterium (assembly GCA_949106495.1). Lineage (GTDB taxonomy): Bacteria > Bacillota > Clostridia > TANB77 > CAG-465 > CAG-465. The sequence goes on along the minus strand of CARYZD010000012.1, from coordinate 3,362 downwards.
TCCAATTATTAACATAGAAAATAAAAATAGTAATAGTGAAAAAGATTTAATATTATTTAGAGATTCATTTGGAAGTAGCATAGCGCCATTATTAGTTGAAAATTATAAAAATATTATATTAATAGATTTGCGATATATGTCTAGTAAATTATTAGAGAAATATATTAATTTTAAAAATCAAGATGTATTATTTTTATATAGTATAACAGTATTAAATCAAAATATTTTGAAGTAAATAAAAAATATATATTTTTTTGTCTTAACTATTTACATTTTTTTTATTAAATGATATTATATTTGTGTAATAAGAAATATTCCTCAATAGCTCAGTGGTAGAGCATTCGGCTGTTAACCGAAGGGTCGTAGGTTCGAGCCCTACTTGAGGAGCCATAATAGCTAGGTTCTCCCTAGCTTTTTTTCTTGTTTCTATTCAACGTTATGTAAACAAATAAAGTGAAAATATTGTGAAAAAGCTGGTAAAATATTATAAATAATAGTATAATAATAATTATGTTTTTTTAGAAGAATATAAATATAATATAATATAGTAAAAAAGGAAGTGATTATAAATGAAATATTTGAAAGAATTTTGTGATTATATTGAATCAGAAACAACAATTAAAAGTAATTATTTATATTTAATAATAATATCTATAATTATTATTTTCATAGTAAAGATTATAAAAATAGCAATATATAAAGCATCTTTAAAAAAGAATTTAAATTCAAAAGAAAAGTATATGTATAATAAAAAAGGTAGCACTATTGCTACTTGTATAACTTTTATTTTACTAGGACTTGTATGGGTAGATTATTTAAAGAATTTTATAACATTTATTACTTTTATTTCTACAGCTATTACTTTATCTTTAAAAGATATTATATTTAATTTCTTTTCTGGTATATATATTAGAACTAGTAAATTATTTTCACTGGAAGACAGAATAGAAATAAACGGCCTAAAAGGAGATGTTGTAAATATAAATAAAACTGGTTTTGATTTACTTGAAATTGGAGACAGAGTTAATGGGGAGCAAAGTACAGGAAGAATTGTACATGTACCTAATTCATTAATATTTACATATCCTGTAAAAAATTATATAAAAGCATTTAAGTATATTTGGGATGAAATAAAGATTAATATACCACTTGATGCAGATGTTTACCAAACTAAGAAAGAATTATATAAAATTGTTAAGAAAAATAGTACAATTAGAAATATTCCAAATAAAATGGAAGATGAAGTAAATGACGCTTCAACTGAATATAGAATATATTTTAATAATTTAGAACCAATTATATATATAGAAGTAGTAGACGCACATATTGAGCTGTATTTAAGATTTCTTGTACATCCTAAAAAACAAAGAAATGTGGAAAACTCTATATGGCTAGATATATTAAAATGCAATAGAGAAGGAAAAATAGAATTATATAAAAAAGAGTAGATTTTTTTTATATATTTTGGTATAATTTTGCTAGGTGAGTTGTATGAGAAAAGGAACAAAAGTTAATAAAAAAAGATTAAGTATATTTATAACTATTTTAGTTATTTTAATAATATTAATAGTAGTAATTTGTAAAGCTATTGGTAATAAGTCTGAAATTACACTAAATGGAACAGATCAAACTATAGGTGGAAATAATGTTAGTAATTCACAAGAAATTGAATATGATGGAAATCCATATAATGTACCACAAGACTATACTGAAACAGTTACAGATTTTGTAAATGAGTCAGGAGAGGCAATTGATGAAAATACATTAGCTGGTATAAAACAAAATATAATGGATAAATTTAAAAGTATTCCAGCAGATAAATTAAAACTTAATATTAGTATGGATAATGCAAGACTTATATTTAATCAAGGAACAACAACAATTGCAAATAATAAATGTTTAGTATTTGTTGCATATGAAGAAAAAGATAATGCACTTAATTTTATATCTAAATATGCTATGTCTATAGATACAAGTATATTATACAAATATGATTCTGAAGCATTAGTATTTAATATGTTAGAAATATAGTAAAAAAATACGAACTTAATAAGTTCGTATTTTTATTTTGAATTTTTTAAATATAATGTTTGGGTATTGTATGCAAGTGATGCTTTGTGCTTGTGTAAAATACTCATTATTTTGTAATTTAAACTATCTAAATATTCCATATAATCTAAGTAATTAAGTATTGGTGTATAACAAACTATTTTTAAGTTATATCCATCATCTGTAATATCGCTAAATCTAACAAATAATCCATCATTAAGTATGTTTTGTTCACTTTCTAAAAATATTAAAATATCATTTTGAACATCTGCGACTTTCTTTAAAGTTGTATCAAATTCTAATACTAAATTTATATCTATTCTTCTTTTTTGTAATCTACTCCAATTTGTTATTGCAGAATTTACGACAACTGAATTAGGAATAGAAACAACACAGTTTTTTGCTTCTCTAATTCTTGTACTTCTAAAAGTAAATTCTTCAATACTACCTTCTGTTGTACCAACTCTTATCCAGTCTCCAATTTCAAATGGTTTATCTAAAACTATCATTAAAGCACCAATAATATTTGAAGCTGTATCTTGTGCAGCAAGAGCTATTGCAACACCACCTATTCCAAGTCCTGTTATTAAGCCACTAATGTTATAACCAAGTTCACTAATTAATATAACTCCACCAATTATATATATAATTAATTTTAGAGATTTACATATCATTCTAATGAGCGAATCATTAGCTTTTGTCATTTTTGTTCTTAATTTTTTCTCAAATTTAGAATGAGGTGCAACTAAGTTTCCAATTGAGTAAGTTACAAGTAAAATTATAGACAGTCTTAAAATTTTATTTAAAAAAGTTCTAAATGGAGCAGTAGGTCCAAGTATTATAAGTGAAGTATATAATCCTAATCCTCCAAAAAATACTCTTAATGGATTATAAAAATTATTAGATTTAATATTAATTTTTCCTTTTACTTTAAATATCTTAATAATTATAGTAGAGAATAGCCCTCTAAGTATGTAAAAGCTTGCAAGTACTAATGCAGCTATAATTAATCTTTTTACTGAGAATGATTTTACATCAAAAAAAGTACCTAAAGTTTCAATTACTTTTTCCATAATATCCTCCTTAATATATAAAATTATATAATATCAAAAAAATATTTTCAATAAAGCAATATAATTATTTGTATAATAAAATATAATTTTAGTAAAACAATAATTAAATTTGACATATAATTGAAAAAAAACATAGAATAGTATATAATGTATTAGACTGGAAAGGTGGTTAGAGTATGTTAAAAATATACAATACACTAACAAAAGAAAAGAAAGAATTTGAACCAATAGATAAAGAAA
>CARYZD010000011.1 GCA_949106495.1 uncultured Clostridia bacterium | reverse complement strand
GTATCTTGCATTGTTTATTTTTCAATGTACTGTTTTGTTCTCTCGTTGAGAACGACTTTATTATAACACAAAGAGTTAAGATTTGTCAACACATTTTATAAAATATTTTTAAAAGTTTTTCTCTAAAGTTTTAACAAATATTTAAGTGTTTTTTCTATCTCCTTGCGACGCTATTTATAATACTACTTTTTGTTTCAATTGTCAACACTTTTTTACAAAAAAATTAAAGTTTTTTTAAAATTTTATTTCTAAGCTATAACTAACGTTGATTTATCAATATTTAAAGTAAAATAGGGTAGTTAAAACCACCCTACTTTTAATGATTATTTGACTCCTAAATATTCTTCTAAACACAATCCACTATCGTAAACATCTTTTGCTATATCTGTTCCTAAATAGCGTATATGCCATGGTTCATATTTATATCCTGTTATACTTTCTTTATTTTTAGGATATCTAATAATAAATCCATATTTATAGCAATTAGCTGCAAGCCATTTTCCAGAAGGTGTATCTCCATAGGAATCATCTATCCAGCCTACATCCATCGCAAGACCAGTTTGGTGTTCTGAAGTTCCAGGTCTTGCTGAAAATGTATCTGCTTCTGCTTGTCCATATGTAGCAACATAATTATTATATAATCTATTTTGTGTTTCATATGACCTAAATCCAGATAATAAATCAATATTAAATCCAGCAATAGCAGCATCTCTTTTTAAATCTAAGAAAGCACTATATGCAATATTTTGTAAACCAGGAGCATAGCTTTGTGGTATTGAATATTTTTTATTTACTAGCATTATTCCATTTATATATGTTATACCATCTATCTTAGTATTAAATGGCGGATAAGTTTTTGATATTGAACCTATAGCCTTTGTTTTTACTTCAACTAGAAGTTTTTCTGTAACAATTGGCTCTTCTTTAGTTGATACTATAATCTCACAATTTCCTTCATTTAATGCTTTAATATTTCCTTCGTTATCAACTGATGCTATATTCTCATCACTTGACTTCCAAATAAGTTCTTTATTCACTGAATTATCTGGTATAACATTTGCATTAATTTTAAAAGTAGTATCTTTTACTAAATTAATGGTCAATTCACTTAATTCTATTTTTTTTCCACTGATTGTTCTATTTTTAAATTAGCCTCTTTAGTTAAATTATCTGTTTTAGCATATATTTTATATTCACCAATCTCTTTGGCTAAAATCTTAAAGTCGTGTATTTCTACTGCATTCTCATTATCGCAAGTAATATTAACACTACCATATGTATAATTTTTATCTTCAATGTTTAGTTCTATATTTTTACTTGCACCTTTATTTATTGTTATATCATTAAGTTCAAATTCTTCTGGTATTATATAAGCTAATCTATATTCATATATTTCATCTTTTAATTCAACTTCTGTAAAACCTTCATCTGTAACAATTGCTTTATTTGTAAGTAACTCATCATTACAATATTGACTAATATATTGTTTACTATTATTTGGTAAATTAACTTTTAATTCTACTATTTCTTTAGAATTAATATACAAATCATATGCATAACTATAATTATTATTTTGTTTTATTTTTATATTAACACTAAATTTATTATTTAGCGTTTCATTATTTAATCTAGCTATATAATTATCATTATTTATAATTAAATCAATATTATCATTTTTTAACTTTTCATATGTTGATTTATATAAAAAGATATTTTTACCATTACAAAATACTACTGTACTATTATCTTCTAAATTAATATAATAGATTTACGATTTAATTTATTCTTTTTCATAATATCACCTTTTTTATTTTACTATTGAAGATAATATACTAACATTTTGTATTTTCAAATTACAATCTAATTCATATTTTATATATATATTATTTTGTATATCATTTAAATTTCTAATATATTTTATAATTAAATTATATTTATTGTCTTTAAAGGTAAAACTCATAACTTCTTTTTTATCCCACATTGGATAGTTACATGGTTCAAAATATAACTCTACATATCCTTCTTTATAATATTTATATTCTTCAATATTATAATCCATAGAATCAAATAAACCTAAATATATTTCCCTAAACTTATCTAAACCTATTTTTCCAAAGCATCTTATCTCACTACCATCATATTCACAAGTAATAATATAATCTTTAAATTTTTCTATATTATTTATTATATATATAACTGTAGTATCTAATTTATTAGTCTTTGATAAGTGTTTATCTCCGTCTGTTGAAATGCAATTAATTACTATACTATCTACATTATAAATGATATCAAATATGGAATTTTTAGTCAATACATCTATTTCAGATGAAGCTTTAATTTTTTTACTATAATTAACTGTAAAAGTTACTATAATAAAAATTATAATTATAAAAATACTAATAACCTTACCTTTTTGTTTCATATAATCACCTAAGAAAATTTTACTATTTTTATAATTTTATTTTAGATAAACAACAAAAAAGCTAGTTATTTTCATAACTAGCCTAATAATATTAAAATTTATGACCACATTTATTACAGAATTTAACTGTAGGTTCGCATACTTCTCCGCATTCAGGACATACTTTTTCAACTTCAACTTCTTCTTTTTTAATTACTTTCTTTTCTTCCTTAAATTTAACTACTTTTTGTTTTTCACCACAGTTTGTACAGAATTTACTTAATAGAGGTATTGTTTCTCCACATGATTCACATACTCTTAAATTTTTATTAAAAAGTATTTTTTTATTCATCTCTTTTATTTCTTCATTTAATCTATCTATCTTTTTTCCTTGTTTAGTAAATTCTTTTCCTACATCTTCTCCAGCTTTATATGCATTATACACAGCTTTACCGATTTCTTCATATATCTCATCAATATCGGTTTCTTTATCTGAAATAGCAATCTTTAATTTAGTTTCTTCAATTAATTTTCCAGATTTATCTGCAACTGTATTATATGTAGTAGTAGCTGTATCACCAACTTTTTTAGAAATTTCCTCTACTTTTTTCATGAATTCCATATACATTCCTCCTTATACTATAACATGACTATAGCACAAATATGAAATAAATTCAACTATTTAACTTTTATAAAAACGTTATCTCCATCTACTTTTATTATAATGTTATCTCCGTCTTTAATATTACCATCAAGAATTTCTTCAGCAAATTTATCTTCAATTTTGGATTGAACTGCTCTTTTAAGTGGCCTTGCGCCATATGTATCATCAAAACCAACCTTTGCTATATATTCTACTAAGGAATCATCAACCTCAATATTAATATTTTTATCCTTCAATTTATTTATAGATAAATCAATCATTATTTTTGCAATTTTCTTAATAGATTCTTTATCTAGTTTTCTAAATACAATTATTTCATCAAGTCTATTTAAAAATTCAGGTCTAAAAGTTTTCTTAAGTTCTGACATTACTTCACTTTTATTTTTCTCATAACTTACATTTGCATCTTCTTTACTTGCAAAACCTATTGTTTTATTTTCTACTATGTTTCTTGCTCCTGTATTTGATGTCATAATAATTACTGTATTTTTAAAGCTTACTGTTCTACCATTAGAATCTGTAAGTCTTCCATCATCTAAAATTTGAAGTAACATATTAAATACATCTGGATGTGCTTTTTCTATTTCATCAAATAGTATAATAGAATATGGTTTACGTCTTACTTGTTCTGTTAATTGTCCTCCATCATCATAACCAACATATCCTGGAGGTGAACCTATTAACTTTGATACACTATGTGGTTCCATATATTCAGACATATCAAGTCTAATCATAGAATTTTCTGTTCCAAACATATTTGCAGCTAATGCTTTAGTAAGTTCTGTTTTACCAACACCTGTTGGACCTAAGAACATAAACGAGCCAATTGGTCTATTAGCATCTTTAAGACCTACTCTTGCTCTTTTAATTGCTTTAGATAAAACATCTATTGCTTCATCTTGACCAATTACTCTATTTTTTAGTTCTTTATCTAAGTTCTTTAATTTTTCTGTTTCTGTCTCTGTAAGTTTAGTTGCTGGTATTTTTGTCCAATTAGACACTACTGCACAAATATCTTCTTTACTTATAGAAACATCGCTATTGCTTTCCTGTTTTTTCCATTTTTTATCTTGCTTTTCTATTTTTTCTTTTAAAGCTTTCTCTTCGTCTCTAATTTTTGCAGCCTTTTCAAAATTTTGAGATATTATCGCTTCTTCTTTTTCTTTAGATTTTTCTTCCAATTCTTTTTCTAGATTTTTATAGCTTTCTGGTTTAGTTAAACTTTTTATTTTAACTTTAGAACAAGCCTCATCTATTAAATCTATAGCCTTATCTGGTAAAAATCTATCTGTAATATATCTTTCAGATAAAATTGTTGCCTCTTTAATTGCATCATCTGTAATTTTTACCTTATGATGTGCTTCATATTTATCTTTAAGTCCCTTTAAAATCTCAATTGTATCTTCAATACTAGGTTCTTCTACAATTACACTTTGAAACCTTCTTTCAAGAGCACTATCTTTTTCTATATATTTTCTATATTCATTTAAAGTAGTTGCACCTATAACTTGTATTTCTCCCCTTGAAAGTAGTGGTTTTAATATATTTGCTGCGTCCATTGCTCCTTCTGCAGAACCTGCTCCTACTATTGTATGTATCTCATCTATAAATAATATTATATTTTTAGCTGTTTTCATCTCTTGAAGTGCCTTTTTTAGTCTTTCCTCAAATTCTCCTCTATATTTAGCCCCAGCAATCATAGAAGCCATATCAAGAGATACTACTCTTTTTCCCTTTAATATTTCTGGTACATTATTCTCATAAATCATTTGAGCAAGTCCTTCTACAACAGCTGTTTTACCAACACCAGGCTCCCCTATTAAAACAGGATTATTTTTTGTACGTCTACTTAAAATTTCTATTACTCTTTCAATTTCTTTTTCCCTTCCAATTACAGGGTCTAATTTATTTTGTTTAGCAAGTTCTGTTAAATCTTTTCCATATTGATTAAGTGTTGGAGTATTACCAGTAGTTCTTGATTCCATATCTGCTGGATCACTATATGATTTTGAAATTGGTGAATCTTCACTTAAAATTCTTAATAGCTCTGTAAATATTTTTTGTGGGTCTATATCTGAATCAATTAGTATTCTTACAGCAACACTATCTATTTCTCTCATAAGTGCTAACAATATATGCTCTGAACCAACATAATTTTGCCCCATTCTTAAAGCTTCTTTTTGACTATTTGCAATTATTCTTTTTGCTCTAGGAGTAAAGTCTATATCATTTTCATCTATAAGTGTATTCATTGCTCCATCTATTTTTATTATTTCATCTTCTATATATTCTTTAGTTAAATCTTGTTTTTTTAAGATAGTTGCTGCTAAACCTTCATCTTCTGCAATTAATCCATATAATATATGTTCTGTTCCAACATATGAATAATTGTGCTCATATGAAAATTCTCTAGCAAGTTCTATTACTTTTCTTGCGCTATTTGTAAATTCATACATATTCTATATCTCCTTTCTATATATTGCTTCTTATATAATCTGCCCTTCTTATGTTTTCCTCTTCTTTAGGAAATTCTTCTTTTAAATTCTTTCTTAAAGTATTTATTCCAATATTTTCAATTAAACTATCTATTTTTTCTAATGAAATATCGTTAATATATCCCATATTTATTCCAATACGTATATTAGATAATAATTTCATCGCCTCTTTATTTGAAATAATTTTTGCATATTTAGCAATACCATATGCTCTCATTATCTGGTTTTCTACTTCAATTTCATTTTTTAATATCTCTCTTGCTTTTCTTTCTTGTTTTACGATATAATTTGTAACTTGCTTTACTTGTTCAATAATATCTTCTTCTTTTATACCAAGAGTTTTTTGATTAGAAATCTGATAAATAGAGCCTTCACCTTTTGTATTTTCCCCGTACATTCCTCTTATTGATATACCTAAGTTAGATATTTCATAAAAAACTTTATCTAATGCGCCTATTTTTTCTAAAGCAGGAAGACTTAGCATAACTGATACTCTCATACCTGTTCCAATACATGTAGGACAAGCAGTTATATATCCATAATCATTACTATAAGCATATTCAATTTTTTCTGATATATTTTTATCCATTTGAATTATATTATTATATGCAGACTCTATATCTAATCCTGATTTAAAAGATTGAATTCTAAAATGGTCTTCTTCATTAATCATTGTTACCAAATTATTATCTTCACTCATTAATAAAGCTGTATTATTACTTAATAACAATTCTTTAGATATAATATGTTTTTCAACTAAAGATTTCTTAGTTACTTCATCAATATTATTTAACTCTAAAATAGTATATTTTTCTTTTAAATTGTTTTTTATTTTATCAAGTAATTCTTGTTTTTCTCTATCTAGCATATTATTTGTAAATTTATATCCTTTTACATTTCTGGCAAGCCTTATTCTTGTTGTTAAAACTACATCTTCACATCTATCCATATTAATCCTTGCCTCCTTTTTCTAATTTCTTTATCTCGTCTCTAATTATAGCTGCTTCTTCAAATTTTTCTTCTTTAATAAGTTTTTGTAATTTTTCTTTTAAATCAGAAACCTTATTTTCTTCTTTAACATTGAAATCTGTTTTAGATTTATTTAATTTTCCAACATGTCTATTTTTTCCTTGAATTTTAAGTAATATATTATCTATTTCATTTTTAAAGGTATCATAACAATTACCACAGCCAAATAAACCTGTAGTTTTATATTTAGATAATGTATAACCACAATTTTTACATTTAATTTCTTCTGGTAATATATAATCCATATCAAGTATCATTGGAGAAAATATATTCTCAAAAGAATTAAATATACCAAGTTTATGTGCACAACTTTCACATAAATTTAAATTTGTAACTTCACCATTTATATTTTGTTTATATGTTATAGTTGCTGTATTTTTTCCACAATTTGAACATTTCATTTTAAATTTCCTCCTTAATTTTATTATATTAAATTTACAAGTATATTTTTAAAACTATCTGCTCTTACACTATCTCTTTTTAGCTTATCTACCTGACTTAAACTTTTTTCAGATAATGCTGCACTAATAATACTTGCATTTTTACTATCTATCACATTATATCTAAGTAGTTCTCTTAAGTAAACTTCCATAACACTTTGCGACATTTTTCTACCAATTTTGTAAATTAAATCTTGAACAAAATCTACTTTTGAAAGATTTATTCTACTTATTTTAATATATCCGTTTCCGCCTCTTTTACTTTCAACATAAAATCCAAGTTCTGGTATAAATCTTGTTGATATAACGTAATTAATCTGAGATGGCACACAATTAAATTCTTGTGCTATCTCACTTCTTTTTAATTCAACTTGTTCTGAATCTGCTATCGCCTCCATAATATAATTTTCAATTAAATCTGATAAATTCATTTTTACCTCCTTTTTTTGATTTTATTTAACTTTGACTTTCTTTGACTATTATATAACTAAAAAAATTATTTGTCAATATTTATTATGTAGAAAATAATAAGGAAGTATTCATAAATTTAAATACTTCCTTAACTTATCTATTATTAATTATATTATTGAGAAAATATAATCGAGCAATTCATCACACGAATCTAATCCACTATAAACATTCTGATTAAATACATCTTCACTATATCCTACACTAAATAAGTATGATTTTTTATCTATTGATAATTCAAAATAAACAGAGTCATAATTATTATATTTATATTCTAATAACATTCCTTCTTTTTTTAACTTTTCTTCAAAAAATAATCCTTGTGTTGAGCCTATATTTCCAGCATCTCTTTTATTATTAAGTGAGATTATTTTATTAAAAGTATCTTCTCCATAATTAAATATGTATTCTTTTCCCTCACAATAAAATATAATTGATGTTGGTATTGGAATTTCTTTTAGTTCCTCTAATTCTTTTGGATATGTATAATTATTGTTATATATATACTCCTCGTGAGTATATTTTAATTCTGATTTTTTATCTAATTCTGCATTTTTTATTATAATATATATTCCAATTATTACAATACATAATATAATTATACCTATTACTATATTTTTTTTATCCATTAAAATAGCACCTCCATTCTACCAAGCCCATCCATAATAATTAGTATCTCCTATAAATCCAGGATCACATATATTTCCTCCTGGAACATTATATCCAGCATTTCTAGATTCCCACAAAGATGTAATTACAGCATCACATACAGTCATATATCCTAATCTTGGAAACATTCTTCTATCAAAATCTAAAGCAGTAGATGTATATACACTATTATTCCATCCTACAAAACATTCGCCAGCACCTGTACAATTAAAAGCATTAGCAAAATTATTATTTGATGATGTTTCACATGCATCCAAATATACAAAATGCCAATATCCTAAATTTCTATCACTCCATACTTGCCAATTAGCCTTATTTAAATAAGTGGAATCTGCTAAAACAGATTTTCCATCAATTACACCTCCATGACAGTTTAAATATAAACCATACATATCAACTCGTGATAACATCCAATCTATATCGGCTTGACTAATAGACCAATATACAGGTTCGTAATTTGTTTGATTAAATCCTAATCTTTCTAAAGCATTATATCCTAACATTGCTCTTTCATACTGTCCTACAAAATCATTTACTACACACATTGAACGTCCTGAATCATTTTTTGTTTCTTCTCCACCTAATATTTCACCAGTTTCTGCATCTATTTGAATATTAACACTATTATCTAAACTAACATTCCAGCATAAACGAACAAAATTAGCCATTTCATAAATGCTATCTGTTTCCCAATAAAAATTTGGTCTAGTAAAAGTTAAATTAACATTAATATTATCATATTTATATTTTGATGTTATTGAATTAGAATATTTTATTGCATCTTCATCTGAAATAATTGGAATAATTGAATTTGGTTTCATATCATTTCTTCCATATAACATAATAGAACCATCTTTAGAATCAATTGCAACATTAACACATTCATATGGATTAATTAAACCATTTTCATATTCTTTACACCATGTTAAAATCCATACACTTTTAATATTATTACTACAGTCAATAAGTTTATAATCACTTAATTCAGATACTTCCTCTATTGTTAAAATAATATCTGATAATTTTGATTCTTTATCTATTTCATAATATTCAACTGGCACTTCTTCATTTTCAACATAATTTTTTTATCCTTATCTATTGTTGAATAATCATCTAAATTTTTGTATGTCACTACATCCCCATTAACATCCAAATCAATCTCAAAATCATCTGTTTTTATTCTTGTAACTGTTCTATCAAGAATTTTATCATATATAACTTTAGTTTCCTGTACTTCCGAAATATCCTTATCCAAATTTGATAATAGCTGCAATCCTAGTTCATTAATTTTATATGCTTGTCCACTCACCTCTGCTGATATATCTTTCTCTATAGAAGAACTCAAATCAATATTTTCTTTCTTATAATTTACTAATACTTTATTTGAATTAATACTATTGCTTATTTGTGATGCAAAGACCATACATGAAGTAAAAATCAAAACTAAAAATAGCACTATTACTCCATAAAATTTTTTCTTAACTATAATATTTTCCATATATATCATCCTTTCATTTATTTGACAATATACCTTATTAGAAAAAAATTTATCCTCCTTTCATGTTTTCTGATAATATATTCTATATATTAGACTTTTTAATAGAAAAATTTGTCACATTTTTTTCAAAATACATGTTAATTTATATAATTTGATATAAATAATCTAATTAGTCTATATATTATGATACTTTATATAGAAAATTTGTCCATATTTTAGAAAAAAATGTAGAAAAGTCAAAAACCTTTCTACATTTTATTTACAATTTTACTTATTTTCTTCATTATTTCTTATTGCAAATATAAAAAATGGACCAAGTATTCCACATGATACTACATCTAAAATAGTCATTATAATTGTACTTTTACTATATTTTTTATATAACTTATAACGAGCGAAATATGTATATACAGTTACAACTATAGATAAAACTAAACTTATAATTACAAAAAGATATAATACTTCTATACTCTTTACAAATAATATAACAGATAATAAAATTAGTTCTATTATATTTAATAATACTAGCATAATAGCATTAATTACAGATTTAAAAGCTATTTTTCCTAATATATATCTATTTATATAAGGAATCCATGCAATATATGGATTTTTTATATTTTCTTTTTTAGCAATTTCATATAATCCATAAGAATTAAATGCATATGATATAAATCCAAATACAAAAAATATAAAATATATCATTATTACTAGAAAAACTAATGTAGTCATATATTTACCCCTTTTATCTTATATATCGCTACTCATAAAGTCTTTAAGTTTTTTGCTTCTACTTGGATGTCTTAATTTTCTTAATGCTTTTGCTTCAATTTGTCTTATTCTCTCACGAGTAACATCAAATTCTTTACCAACTTCTTCAAGAGTTCTCATTCTTCCATCCTCAAGTCCAAATCTTAATTTTAAAACCTTTGCTTCTCTTGGTGTTAATGTTTGCATTACTTCTTCAATATGTTCTCTTAAAAGAGTATCTGCAGCTTGTTCAGATGGAGATGGTGCATCATCATCAGGAATAAAGTTACCTAAATTACTTTCATCTTCCTCACCAACTGGAGTTTCTAAAGATATAGGTTCTTGAGAAACTTTTAAAATGTCTCTAACTTTTTCAACAGGCATTTCAAGTTCTGCTGCAATTTCTTCAGGAGTTGGTTCTCTTCCTAGAGTTTGTAATAAGTGTCTTGATGTTTTTATTAATTTATTTATTGTTTCAACCATATGTACAGGTATTCTTATTGTTCTTGCTTGGTCAGCAATAGCTCTTGTAATGGCTTGTCTTATCCACCATGTAGCATATGTAGAAAATTTATACCCTTTAGTTTGATCAAATTTATCTACTGCTTTAATTAATCCTAAATTTCCTTCTTGTATTAAATCTAAGAAATTCATACCTCTACCTATATATTTTTTTGCAATACTTACAACAAGACGTAAATTTGATTCTATTAATTGTTGCTTTGCTTCTTTATCTCCATTTAGCATTCTTTCTGCTAAAACATTTTCTTCTTCAAATGTCAATAATCTTATTTTTCCAATTTCTTTTAAGAACATTTTTACAGGATCATCTACATTTAAATTATCTACAAAAGACATATCTTGCATATCTTGGAAAAGTAAATCTTTTTCTGTTTCATCAATATCTTCAAGATTTGGTTCAATATCTAAATCTGCAACTGCAATATTATCATCTTCTCTTTTATTTGGGTCTGTTTCAAGTTCTTCTTTTATTTTTCCATCAATTATTAAATCTTTATCTTCATCTTCATCATCTAAAACTAAATTTACTTTAGCTTTATCTAAATCATCATAAATTTTAGTTACAAATTCTGAATCAATATTTTCTTTACTAATAAATTCAATAACATCTTTCATTTGAATCTTTTTAGATTTTATTGCTTCATCAATAAAATTTTTAACTTTTTCTTTTTGTGTTAATTCTTTATTATTCGTTACCTTTTTTTCTTCTTTTTCCATTTGCATAAACTCCTTTTTACTTTAATTTAGAAAGCTCAATTACAATTTGATTTAACTCAACTTTTAGTATTTCACTTTCATCATTTGAGATGTTTTCAGTAAGTCTTTTTATAATTTCATCTCTTCTTGTAAATAGTTTTTCTTTTTTCTTATTCTTTAATACATCCTGAAGTAATTTTTCTTCATATCCTGAAATGTCGATATACATTATATCGGTAATTTCCTTTATCATATCTTCATCTTGTATTTTTGATAAGATATCAATTTTATTTATATCATACTTATCTTTTAAAGATAAAATGAAATCAAAAATTTTTCTAACATTTTCATCTTCAATATCAAAAGATGAAATATTATTTATTATTTCTTCTTGTATATTCTTCTTTTTAGAAATAAGTAGTGCAACAATATATTGTTCTTGTCTTTTTCTTACACTTGTTATTAATTGCATTTTTTTATTTAAAGAATTCATATCAAGTTCTACAGTGTCTTCTTTTTTTGTTTTTATTCCTTTTTCAACCTCTTTTATTATTGGCCCTGGACTCATTCCATATTTTTTTGAAATTTTATCTATATATAAATCTCTCTCAATATTATTGTCTATTTTAGCTAATATATTAGAAACACCAGTTAAAAATCTAACTTTTGAATCGAAATTATCTAAATTTAAATCTTTTTCTAATATATCTACTTTAAACTCAACTAATGAAATTGCTTTATCTATACAATTCTTTAATCTTTCTGGTCCATACTTATTTAAATATTCATCTGGATCTTTTACATCATCTCTATCAAGTTTTAATACTTTAACATTAAGTCCATGATTTGCTAAAATATCTAACCCTCTTAAAGTTGCTGCTTGTCCAGCTCCATCTTGGTCATATCCAATTATAACATTGTCTGTATACTTTTTAATTAATCTTGCTTGATTTTCAGTAAGAGCTGTACCAAGAGAGGCTACAGCATTTAAAAATCCAAATTTTTGTAAAGCTATAGCATCCATATATCCTTCAACTATTATTATATTTTCTAGCTTTTCTCTTTTTGCAAAATTCATTAAATATAAGGTTTTTCCTTTATGATATATATCATTTTCCTGAGAATTATAATACTTAGGAATTTGCTTATTATTTACTTTTTCTCCAAATGCTCTACCACCAAAAGCTATAGTTCTATCTCTTATATCAAAAATAGGAAACATTATTCTGTCAAAAAATCTATCATACATTCTACCATTTTTACTAGGTAAAATTATATCTGAAGCCATTATCTCATCTTTAGTATATCCTAAATTTATTAAATAATCATATAATGGTTCTTTTCCTGTTGAATATCCTATTCCAAATTTATTAATTGTTTTTATATCTAATTTTCTAGAAATAATATAGTCTTTTATAGGATTTTTTTCTTCCTTTAAAAGCTCAATCAAATTATTATGATAAAATAATCCAACATCTCTATTTAATTTAAACATAGTATCTTTTAAATCTTTTTTTGCTGAATCATTTTTATTATATTGTGTATTTACCTCAAATCTAGTTGTATCAATATTTGCTCTTTCAGAAAGCATTTCTATTGCTTCCCAAAAATCTACATTTTCAATTTTCATAATAAAAGTAATAACATTTCCGCCTTCTGAGCAGCCAAAACATTTAAAAATTTGCTTATCCATTGATACACAAAAAGAAGGTGACTTTTCTCTATGAAAAGGACATAGTCCCATATAATTTCTTCCGCTTTTTTTTAGAGTGACATATTCAGATATGACTTCAACTATATCATTTTGAGATATAACCTCCTCTATTAAATCACTTGAATAATATGGCAACTTCTTACACCTTCTTTCTTATGCTTCAATCATTTTTATTCTTTCTTCTCTATTGTAATAAATATTTGTAGTATTTACAATACATATTATAATTAACAATATTGTAAGAACTGGTTGATAGTACAATACATTTAATTTAAATATTGTAATTATTGTATATAATAATACAAAGCATAATTTTATTACTGTTGATTTTGTATCATACTTTCTATGTAATACTATAGACAATATTTCCATTGCAATTATATATATATAACAACAAATATATAATCTTGTAGACATACTAGAAAAATTATATGCTTGTGCCTTTACATTAGAAAAGCTAGTATCTATATCTGAATGTATTCCTACAGTTAAATCATTTACTATATTACCGCATACACCATTAGAATTATTAGCCATTATTCTTACTATATTTCTACCACCAAAATACATCATAGAAGAAATTAAAATAACTATAGATAAAGATATTAATAGTTTACTTATTTTTATTCTTTCTATTTTATATATAAAATAATTATTCTTTTTTCTTTTAATTGTTTTATTTTGTCTATTAGATAAATTTAAACTTGTTGAGTCTAAATTTGATGTAATAAATATTGAAACTATTGCTATAATCTCCCATATTAAGTAGTTAACACCACATAATATGCTAAACCCAATACATATTCCTAATACTATAGCTTGAATAATATATTTTTTATTTTTTATATTTAATTGTTTTAATTCGTCAAGTAATATTTGTAATACATAAATTGACATTAATAAAGTAAATTCTATTATTTTAGAATTTAAATTAATCGTTTTATCCTCTATTATATTTGGAAGTGTAAATGATATAAACATCCCTAAAACAGATAAAACATCACTTTTAGATACATTAAATATAACTCTTTGAACAATAATTCCTATAAAAAACGTTAATATAAAATATAATATTAATGTTCTTTTAGGATACATGTCCATTATCTTATATACTTTAAAAAAAGTAGTTGCAAGCATTACTAATGATATATAAATATATCTATATAATATAGAAATAAACTTTTGGAGTTTTAATCTAGATAACTTTTCTCTTACATAAGTATATAAAGAAATGAGTACAATAATAAGTAAAACATATCCTATTTTAATCCAATTACTAATAGTTCCTACTGTGTCTCCAACCTTATTTATATAAACAAAGTCAGAAATACCCAAAAATACAATTAATGTTACAAATATTGCTACCACTATACTACGTGAAATTTTACTCATATTTATTTACCACACTTTATACTAAATTTATTTATTAGAATATATATCATTAACTTGCGCTAATGCTTCATGTGTACCTATATCATAACATTCACCAGTAAATGAAAAAGCATGTACAGGCATTTTTTTGTATAAATATGCTACAAAATTTCCTGGAGCATCAATATTATTTCCTTCATCAATATATTGTTTAAATACTGGTACAACTTCTCTAGGATATAGATATTCAGCATAAGCTGCAAATTTACCTTTAGGTTGTTCTGGTTTTTCCTCAAATCCAACTATTTTGTTATTTTTATCCGCTTCAACAACACCAAGTCTTTTTAAGCTTTCATAATCTTCTTCTTTTACACAAACTGCTGGTGTTCCTTTTGCCTTTTGAAAATCAACAAAATCCCTTAATTTAAATGAAAATAAATTATCTGTTGCCATTACTAATATATCATCATCAATATTAGCATTTTCAATTATAAATTGAATATCTCCAATTGCACCTAATCTATTTTCATTATTTGTTGTTTTATCATTAAAAACTGTTATTGGTTTTATATTATTTTTATTTTCAGCCCATTTTTCAAAATGAGGTGCGTATTTATCATTTGTAACTAAATATATTTGATCAACTTCATCTAAAGTGTTAACTTCATCAATAATATAATCAAGTATTGCCCTTCCTCCAACTTCCAATAAAGCCTTTGGAAAATTTTTTGTTAGCGGAAATAATCTAGTTGCATATCCCGCACAAAGTAATAGACATTTCATAAAATCCTCTCCTTAATTTATAAAAAACTTATAATTATAGTTAATTACCATGACATTATACCACATACTAAAGCTTTTTTCAATATTTTATGTAATTATAATTTTGGTATAAAAATGCATATAAAAATAGAAAAAATATTGCTACGTATGTAGCAATATTTTAAAAATCATATTAATTATACAGATTCTATATCGTTTAGTTTTTCTTCAAACTCAGATATTCTTTGCTCTGTTTCATATTGTTCTATTCTGTTTAACGCATATAGATATTTTCTTTCTTGTGAAAGTAATGATTGATACTCTTCATTCCAATCTTCATGATTTTTAAGATTGTTATGAACATCGTCTAATTTTTCTTCTAATACAGATTTTATTGGTTCAAGTACATTAGCATCTTTTTCTACTTTAATTCCATTATCTACCATATAAGTAATAACTTCAGCAAATAATCTTTCACCTTGTACATTTACTCCTTCTTCTGTATTATCATGTAAAATTCCTACTACTTTATTTACTTGGTCAATACCAATTCTTTCAAAAATAGTATCTACTCTTGAATCAATAAATTGTCCATTATCTCCAAAAACTTCTTGACCTTTGATAAATAAATCAACATTGTTTTGAATTATTCTTGTTTGCTCTACTGGAAGTTCTTCTGTAGCAATCTTTAAAGCATGTCTATCATAATATTTTCTAAATGCGCTATTACACATATCTTGAGCTTCAGTATATGGTTTAAAGTATTGAGCATATTCTCTTAATACTTCATGTTGAGTTTTATCTCCACTCATATTAATTCTAAGCTCGTCAATACTTTCTCCAAAATATGCTGTAACTTTGTGGTCAATTCCATCTAATTGATATGTTGGTTGTACAGCTTGAGCTTCTGATGTCTCTGATGACATTTCAGCAAATACTCCATTTTCTTGAGAAAATACATTTCCAAGTCCAATTCCTTCACCTGCTTCTAAAGTAACCTCAGATGAAACACTATCTAAAGATATTGATGATGCTTGAACTGGTTCTTCAGTAGGTAGGACTTCTCCATCTTCTTGTGTTCCAGATTTTAGCATTAAATAATCTTGTTTTCTTCCAAATAATTTTGCAAAAGCATTTTTTACTGAGTCAATATCTTCAAGAAATAATTTCCATTCATTTTTCCAAAATTCTAACATTAAAAACACCTCTTTTGTACATGATATAATACACTATTATATGTAATTTCATTATATTAAAAGGAAATTCAAAATGCAATAACAGGAATATTTTATTTATATTTCATTAAAATTACATATTTGGCTTTTTGTACTAAAAGGTATCTTTTTATATAAACTCAAGCTTGTAATAGTTTACAATAATTTTTTAATTCATTTCAAAGATATATTCTAGAAAAGCTTTAAAATCACTTATATCTTCTTTTACTCTTTTCCATTCACTTTTCCAAAAAGAATTAACATCACATTTTTGTTCTATTTCCATAATACTAGGGTATAGCATTAATAACTTTCCATTTTTCATAATAAACTTTTAACCTCCAAAAAGTATTTTTATTATACAAAAATTAAAATTTAAATTCAAGAACAAAAATATTTCATTTAAATTACCTATAAAAAAATATAATTTAACTTTTTTATTATTAAATTGATAAATATAGAAATTTTTTACATAATTAAATTTTTAACATATCTTTAAATGGAAAATTAGATAATGAACCATATTCCCAAATATATAAATTGTTATATCCCATGTTATTTAGTATTGTTATAGCCTCTTTAGTCCTTATTCCACTTGAACAATATAGTATAATACATCTTTTATTTTTATATTCACTTTCACAAAATCTAAGTTTTGACACAGGAATATTTACAGCATTTATTACATGCATTATATCATACTCATTTTTACTTCTTACATCTATTAAAATATTTTCATTATCATAAATCATATCTCTAACCTTTTCATATCCTACTAAATTATATATTAAACTTCTATTACATCTATTTCTTCTCACACCAAAAAAATTGAACATAGTTATACCTTCTTTCTGGTATAGTCTATGTTCAATTATTATTTTTATGACTATTAAAATTATTTTGTTTCTATTACTTCTTGTTTTGACTCATCACTTTGTTTATTTTTATTTTTTAAAATTAATGAAACAATAATTCCAAGTGATAAAATAAATACTATAAATTTAATTAATTCACCTAAATATGGTATTGATTCAAGTAATTCAATTATAATAAGTGTCATTATTGCAGTTAAAATACTATTTGGTTTAGTTTGAGCCTCCTCGTATCTTTTATTAACTAGTTCTACTAAAAATGTTCCAAATATAACATTTTTTAATATTGTCATTATAACCATCATAGCTATACTAAATATTAGTAATACTACTCCAAGTTTAGTAAGTAAAACTAAAAGTACAATACCAAAGCATATCATAGCAATAAATAAAAAATATGAAATTATGCCATTTTTTAGTACAGATTTACCATCTTGTAATTTTTCTGCTATTTTATCTAATCTTTCTTTCTTAGCAAAAATTAAAATTAGTAAAAACATTACTATATTTCCAAGTGCTGCTGTAAAAATCTTTAATAAATACTCTTTAATTTCAAATTTTGATTTCTTTGAAATCACATCTATTTTAGATTCACCAATATTTTCATTTATAGTTAATGCTGTATTTGTTGTATTAATTTCTATTCCTTTTTCAACTTTAGCATTTTCACTACAATTTACTTCATATGCTTGCATCTTTACTTTTCCGTTTACAACATTATTTATATTTAAAGAATTAGTGTATCCCAATATGTTACCTGTAATTTCTGAATTAATCTCAACTTTAGGTGCATAACAAATTAGATTTTGTTTAATATCTGCATTTTCATTTATTGTAATTGATCCTTGTGAATAAACAAATGTTGTATTTTCTACAACACCATTTATAACTACATTTCCTGATGAAAATATAACAGGATATTCTGTATCAGAATTTATTCTTACTGTATCATTGCTATAAAAAGCTTGTATTCCTTTCAAAGGTGCTGATACTTCTATTGATTTTGGACTCATAAAAAGCCCCATTTGAGATATAGATTTATCTATTTCTATTCTCTCACTTGATATTCTAGTAAATGGAACATTAAATTCAGAATTATCTCCACTTACTTTATATACTTCATTTAAAGTTTTATTATCAAAAATTTCAATTGCAAAACTTGTATTTAAAGTTATTATACATAAAAATACTGCAACTATTATTGCTCCAATTTTATTTTTTACCATATTATCTTTATTCCTCCTAAATATATTATTTATTGTATAATACTTATTAAGAAAAATCAATATATACTTTACATAGCTTTGTTTATACTTTCAGATATTATGTCAGACATTATTTCTATAAG
The DNA here is from genome assembly GCA_949106495.1 of uncultured Clostridia bacterium. GTDB lineage: Bacteria > Bacillota > Clostridia > TANB77 > CAG-465 > CAG-465. The sequence goes on along the minus strand of CARYZD010000011.1, from coordinate 25,235 downwards.
TTCATCAATATCTTTAGGTGTTACAATATAATTTTCTGTATCTAAGACACTTGCAATTTTAAAATAACGTTCTCCTCTTTCATCAATTTTATTTTCTATTTTATTTAAGGCATCATTAGTTATTGTTGCCATATCTACAACCATTGGTACTCCTAGTGATATAACTGTTGCACCTGTTGACTGACTGTTTATTGCATTATTTATCCCTGTAATTCCAGAGCCAGGCGTAATACCAGTATTACTTATTTGAATAGAAGCACCAACTCTTTTTATTGATTTTGACATAAGACTATCAATTACAATAATATATTTAGGGTTCACTCTACTTGATACAGCAGAAATTATTTCACTTGTTTGTATCCCTGTATTTCCCATAACACCTGGACAAATTGCACTTACTTCTCTTGCATCTGAACTAAGCATATCATTTGCCATTTTTAAAATGTGCCTTGTAACTTCTATATTATTTACCACTTTAGAACCCAGGGCATCAGGTGTAACATATAAATTTCCAAGACCCACAACCATAACAGAACTATTATCTTTTATTAAATCTAAAATCTGTTCTTTTAATTTTTCAACAACTTTTTCTTTATCATCTAGATATTTAATATTTTCTAGTTCAAATGTAATGTAACTACCTATTTTTTTATCTATTGCCTTTTCTCCATTTTCATTTAGTACATTTACTTGAGTTATTTTAAATTCATCAAATTTTTCTTCAAATATTTCAATTCCATCAATACTGCTCATATTATTTATAACTTTATATTCGTCAACTCTCTCATCAGCCATATCTGTATTATATTTAATTTCACACATAAAAAACACCTCTATATACAATTATGTATAAATTAAGGTGTTTTTATTCTATAACATACATATAATCTTTTTTAAACCTATTTCAAAATCCATATCTCCATTTTTGGTTTTTTGGTCATACTCATCAAAAGCATAAATTATATTTTTCAATTCTTCCTCTGTATATTTATCTGCAGCAATAGATAATTTTTTAACTATAAATGGTGCCATACCTAGTTCTTGTGCTATATTTTTCTCTCCTTTTAGCTTTAATACTTTAATCATATATAGTTGCTTAAATTGTTTATATAGCATTATATATATTTTTACAATAGGCTCTTTTTGCTTTAATAAAAAATCTAATTGCTTAATAGCAATATCTTTTTTCTTGTTTATAATATCATCTAAAACATCAAAAAGTTTTGCTGAAAGTGTTTTTGAACATACTGTATCAATTATTTCTTTTGTTACTGTAGAGCCACTACCAACATATATTACTAATTTTTGAAGTTCGTTTATATTATTATACTTATCATTTCCACATACATTTTGCATATATTCTGCATCATCATATGATATTTTAACATTATATTTTTTAAGTATGTCTATAATAAATTGAATCATTTGTCTTTCATCAAAATGCTTATATTCTATACATTCTGCTATTTTAGATAAAGTCTTATATTCTGTTAATCTTTTATCCACATTATCCTCAACTATTATTACTTTAATATCATCTTCTAATTCTTTTAAAAGATTAACATTAAATTTAAGATTTGTATTTTTAATAATTATTAATTTTTCACTTCCAAAGAAAGTAACTCCTTGTGTAATACTTTCAAGCTCATTTACATTATCTAAATTCACATAGAATAAATTTACTCCAACTTCAAGATTAGAAAACTCTTTTTTTATTTTCTCAATCTTTTGATTGATATCGTATTTTTCCTCACCATATAATAAATAAATATTACTCATTACTCCCTCTCCTAAATATTAATATTATTTTCTTCTTTAAATCTTATAATACTATCCAAAGAAATTTCTGCAAGTTTTGAATATCTTTCTTTTTTATCTCTTATTTTTTTATCCAGTGGTTTCAATATTCCAAAGTTTGCATTCATTGGTTGGTAATTATCATTTTGAGTAGAAACATATTTTGCTAAACTTCCAAGTATTGTTGTATCTGGAAATTCTATACTTTTTCCACTAAATCTTGAAATTATACTATATGCTACCATCATTCCTGATGCAGCAGATTCTACATACCCTTCTACTCCAGATATTTGACCTGCAAAATATATATTTTTATCTTGTTTTAATGAAAAATTATTATCTAATAATTTTCCACCATTTATATATGTATTTTTATGCATAACTCCATATCTTTCAAATGCTGCATTTTCAAGTCCAGGTATCATAGAAAATACTCTTTTTTGTTCGCCAAATTTTAAATTTGTTTGGAAACCAACTATATTAAATAATTCCCCTTCTTTATTTTCCATTCTAAGCTGAACATTTGCATATGGTCTTCTACAAGTTCTAGGGTCAGTAAATCCAACTGGTTTTAATGGTCCAAATCTTAATGTATCTATCCCTCTTTTTGCCATAACTTCAACTGGCATACAACCTTCAAAAATTTCTTTTTTTTCAAATTCATGAAGAGTAACAACTTCTGCATTAATTAATTCATTACAAAAATTTTCATATTCTTCTTTATTCATTGGTAGATTTAAATAATCTGCTTCAGGCATTTTAGAAAGCCTTTCTTTCCATTCTTCTTCTGTTTCATCTTTTGCTCTTTCTTGCTCATATCTATCTCCCCAATATGCAATATCCATATTTATTGACTCTTTAGATATAATTGGAGCTGCAGCATCATAAAAATATAGACTATTATCTCCTAACTTATTTTTTAAATTATCCATTAAAGAGTTATCTGTTAAAGGACCTGTAGCTATAACTTTTATTCCCTCTATATCTTCTATATTTTCTACTTTTCTGCTTATAATTTCTATATTTTTATTTAATTTAATTTTATCTGTAATATATTTTGAAAATATATCTCTGTCAACTGCAAGTGCTTGTCCTGCTGGTACTCTTGAATTATATGCAGATTCAACAAAAATGCTTCCAAGCATTTCCATTTCTCTTTTTAACAATCCACACGCATTTGTTATTAATTCAGATTTTAGAGAATTACTACATACAAGTTCTGCAAAGTCATTTGACTTATGTGCATCACTTTTACATATTGGTTTCATTTCATAAAGTTTAACTTTTATATTATTTTTGGCAAGTATGTATGCACATTCACATCCTGCAAGACCTGCTCCTATTATATTTACAACTTTTTCCATTTTTTAGTTCTCCATTCAAGATTATTATATTATACAAAACTTTATTTTTCAAGGAAAACATATTTTTAATTAGTTTGAAAACAAAAAATAAAGAATACTGTAATTTTTCTTACAGTATTCTAAATATTTATTTTTTCTTATATTGTTTTATAGCATATATAATACCTGCTACAAATATTATACTTAATATAATTATAGCTGCAACATTTATATCTCCTGTATTTGGTGATGCTGAATTTAAATGATATTTAACATTTGTCATTTTTTCTCTATCAATGGCTTGTATGGCTCTTGTAAGAGTTATTGTACTATCTTCTGATTTTTCCAAATAATCTTTAAATGAACCTAAATTATTTACTTCTACAGAGTAAGCATGAAGTAATTTTAACTTATTTCCTATTATAATAATCATAAAAATATTAAATAATATTTTTAGCAATTTTTTATTTTTCATATTACACCTCATAAAAATATATAAATAAAAAGCCAATTATCTTTTTGGCTTTAACTTACTTTTTTCATTAATTAATATTTGCTTCATAAAATTATTTATACTTTTAATTATAAAATTATTATTGTTAATTTTTAGAAAAAAAGTAGACAAAAAATGTCTACTTTAAAAATTTTTTATATTATTTTTTCTTTGATTGTGGTTTAGTCCATGAAATATAATGACATTTACTATCTTCACTATTTGTATTATTTTCACAAACATAAAATGGTCTTCTTGTCTTAGTATGTTTTATTAATACCTTTCCTCCACAATCTGGACAAGGAACATCTATAGTTTCATTATATGATTTTATATTTGAACATTCTGGATATCCAGGACATGCAAGAAATTTTCCAAATCTTCCTTGTTTAATAACCATATTTCTTCCACATTTTTCACATATTACATCAGTTTCTTGTTCTGCAATCTTTACTTTTTCAATTTTATCTTGAACTTCGTTTAAATTTTTTATAAATGGCTCATAAAATTCTCTTAGCATTTCAACATAATTTTGTTTAGATTCTGCAACTTGATCAAGTTGATTTTCCATATCTGCAGTAAACTTAACATCTACTATATCTTTAAAATTGTCTTCAAGTAGTTTATTTACTACCTCTCCAAGTTCTGTTGGTTTTAAGTACCTACCTTCTTTTTCAATATAAAACCTATCTTCAATAGTAGAGATTGTTGGAGCATATGTACTTGGTCTTCCAACACCTTTTTCTTCCATAACTTTTACAAGACTTGCTTCTGTATATCTTGCAGGTGGCTCTGTTGTTTTCTTATCTGCTTTAAGCTCTTTTTGTTTTAAAATTTGTCCAATAGTAAATTCTGGTAAAATTTTAACTTCATCATCATCTTCTTCTGTATCTACTTTTGTTTTAGCTTTATCATCTTTACCTTCAATATATAATTTCATATATCCATCAAATTTAATTGTACTACCATTTATATGGAATATATAATCTTCTACATTTACTTTTATTCTTGTTGTATCATATATAGCAACAGACATTTGAGAAGCTAAAAATCTATTTAATATTAAATTGTAAAGTTTTTCTTCATCTCTTCCAAGGTCTACACTAACATCTAAATGTGAAGGTCTTATTGCTTCGTGAGCATCTTGGGCATTCTCTTTAGCTTTAAATTCTCTATTTAAATAATATTTTTCTCCAAAATTAGTTGTAATATATTCTTTTGCCATTTTTTTTGCATCATCAGATAACCTAGTTGAATCTGTTCTCATATATGTAATAAATCCAGCTTCATATAATTTCTGAGCAACCATCATAGTTTTTTTAACACCAAATCCAAGTTTTCTTGAAGCTTCTTGTTGTAATGATGATGTTGTAAATGGAGCAGGTGGATTTTTTCTTCTTTCACTTTTTTTAATATCTACAACTTCATATTTTTTATTATCTATTTTATTTAAAATAGTATTTACTTGTTTTTCTTCTTTTAATTCTATTTTTCCGTTTATATCTCCATAGAATTTAGCAAGCACAATCTCTTTTCCAGTATCAAGTTTTGCATACATTATATAATAATCTTCTGGTTTAAATTCTCTTATTTCTTTTTCTCTATCTACAATTATTTTTAATGCAACAGATTGAACTCTTCCTGCACTAGTTCCTTTTTTTACTTTTTTCCATAGTAATGGAGACAATTTATATCCAACTATTCTATCTAATATACGTCTTGCTTGTTGTGCATCTACTAATGCTTGATTTATCTCTCTTGGTTTTTCAACAGCTTTTTTTACTGCATTTTTTGTTATTTCATTAAATTCTATTCTACATTTTTCATTATCTTTTATATCTAAAACATTTTTTATATGCCAAGCAATAGCTTCTCCTTCCCTATCAGGGTCGGTTGCAAGATAAACTATTTCTTTATCCTTTGCAAGATTTTTTATTTCTTTAATTATATTAGCTTTACCTTTCATTGTTTTATACTCTGGTTTAAAGTCATTTTCTACATCTACAGCTAATTTACTAGAAGGTAAATCTCTAATATGTCCTTGAGAAGCAATAACTTCATAGTCTCCTCCCAAATATTTTTTTATAGTTTTGGCTTTAGATGGAGACTCAACTATAACTAATTTTGCCATTTATAATTCCTAACCTTTCATACAATTTATGATTATATCACAAATAAAATATTCAAATCAATCCTTATACAAAATATTCAATAAATTTGCTAGACATCTTGTCGCAAGTTTAGCTTCATCGATTGTATTTCCAGAAGCACCTACTTCTACTAAAAATGAATTTGATTTTATATCCTGATTATATATTGAATTACGTATTATCATTGGTCTAAAAAGACCTGGATATATTTTATTTGCAAGCATTTGAATTCCAAGTGCAAGTTTTAAATTCTCTTCATAATATGGATTATATGAATCATCATATCCTATCCCCATTACTAACATTAAAGATGCCACTTTATATCCTTTTAATTCTGTTTTAGGTGCAAACTCCAAGTCTTCTATTGCATCTCTATGTACATCAATAGAAATTGCAATGTTTGGATTTTCTTGTACAAGTGACTCAAATGTTCTTCTTGAATTCATGTATGCACTATTATACTCGCCATAGTCATGAGGTGTCAAGCAACAAACAGTATTTATTCCTTTATTGTTTAAATTTGATGCTAATGTACTTGCAATAGATAGCATATTAAACTCACCATTTACAGAACGTCTAGGACTCGTATATTCAAATTTATACTTTTCACTATTTGCATACGATTCGGATGTATGAGTAGTATACATCATTACTTCATCTATACTTTTAGAAAAATACTTATCATTAGTTTTTAATATTTTTTCAAAATCTATATTTCTATTTGTTGAATAATTTGTTATATCTATCCCACAAACTTTAAGCTTTTGATAAGTACCGTTTTCTACTGTTATTTGTATATCTTCCTTATTAATATTATTAAAAGCCATAACGTCTGTATAATTATTTGCAAGTTCGTCCATTGCTAATTCCTCATCTGTTACAAATTCTTCTATAGGATTTTCTTCTTTTTTTTCACTAAAAATGTAATTATTAATATTTGCCATATAATTTAAAGATATAATTTCTTCTTTAGAAATATCCATATTTTCAACTTGTACTATATTACTACCTAAACAAACTAAACTACTGCTGTTTAATACTATTATTACTGAAATAAATAATAATATTAATATTTCATATTTTTTTACATTTAAACTACTTAATTCATTAATATGTATATATTTTTTTCTTATAATATTCTTTTTTCTTTTATTTATAAAAAAAGTAACCGCAACTTTCATAAAACACTTCTCCTATGTTCTATTCTATTACGGTTACTTAAATATAATTACTAATCGAGTAAATTATTGATTTCTTGACTATACTTATCTAACAATCCAACTGTTTTTTCTTTTAAATCTATTACTTCTCTTTTCATATCTAAGAGTTTTTCTTTTTCCATTTCTATTAAATGTTCAATTCTATCTTTTTCTTGAATAGCTTCACTTCTAGAATTTTCAATAATCTTTTTTGCTTGGTCTTCTGCAGTTATTAGAGCACTAGCAACTTTTTCTTGTTTTGCAATATAGTCTGTTTCATATTTTTCTAATTTTCTTTTTACTAAAGAAAGTTCATTTGCAATTCTATTAGCATCTGAACGTTCAGCTTGTAATTTACTTTCATACTCTGCTTTCATAGCCTTTACGTATTCTTCTACTTCTTTTTTATCATAGCCAAACATCTCAGTTCCAAACTTTTTCTCGTTTTCCATATTACTACCCCCAAAAGCTCCAATATTTATAGAATAATTATAACAAATTCTTTTTTTATTTTCAATATTTTTGAAAAAATATGTATAAAATTTATAATTGATTTTTTTTTGCAAATATTATTATTGGTGATAATTTATGAATACAAATTTAAATGTTTCAAATAGTGAATATGATGAGCTAATTTCCAAAAAAGCTCAAAAAAGTCCAATTGCCAAAAACATTTTTTTTGCTTTTGTAATTGGTGGTTTAATATGTATGCTTGGACAATTTATATTAAATCAAATGTTAAATCTTGGAGTTGATCAAGAAAAAGCTGCAACTATTACTAGTATTAGTTTAATCTTTATTGGTGCATTTTTAACATCAATAAATTTATACTCAAGAATAGGTAGAGTAGCAGGCGCAGGTTCTACAATTCCAATAACAGGATTTTCTAATTCAGTTGTTGCTCCTGCAATTGAATTTAAAAGTGAAGGCTATATTTTAGGTCTTGGAGCAAATATGTTTAAAGTAGCAGGACCGGTTTTAGTATTTGGTATTACATCTTCTGCAATACTTGGTCTAATATATTACATATTTAATTTTATTTTTTAGGAGGTTAATATGAAAATTGGAAAACAAACTTTTAAAATTGAGTCCAAACCATGTATATATGCAACATCAAGTATAGTAGGACCCAAAGAAATGCAAGGTCCACTTTCTAATTACTTTGATATACATATAAATGATATATTTTTTGGAGAAAAAACTTTTGAAAAAAGTGAAACTAAAATGTTAGAAAGTTGTATTAATAATCTATTTGCAAAAACTGGTATTACGGAGCATGATGTAGATGTAATTCTTTCTGGAGATTTACTTAATCAATGTATATCTTCTGGATTTGCTATACGTTCATTTGATACTCCATTTTTGGGTCTTTATGGTGCATGTTCAACATTTTGTGAAGGATTATTAATTTCATCTTTACTTCATGAAACTAACTGTGTAAATCAAGTTGTAAACGCTGCCTCATCTCATTTTTGTAGCGCAGAAAGACAATTTAGAATGCCACTAGAACATGGTAATCAAAAAAGTCCTACTGCTCAAGCAACAGTTACAGCAAGTGGTGCTGCTCTTGTTACAAAAAGAAGTATTGCAGATAATGGAATACATATTACACATGTAACACCAGGAAAAATAATAGATTTAGGCGTGACAGACATGTCAAATATGGGTGCTGCAATGGCACCAGCTGCATTTAGTACTATAAGTAATCATTTAACTGATACTGGTAGAGATATTAATTACTATGATGCAATAATTACAGGAGACTTGGGAATTCATGGAAGTGATATGTTAGTTGAATTATTTAAAAGGGAAGGAATAGATATATCAACAAAACATAAAGATTGTGGCGTACTAATATATGATGAACAAAATCAAGATGTAAACTGTGGAGGAAGTGGATGTGGTTGTATTGCAAGTGTATTTTCTGGTTATTTCTTTAATGAATTAAAAGCAAAAAATTTAAATAAAATATTACTTGTTGCAACTGGTGCATTAATGAGTCCTCTATCTTCTTCACAAGGAGAATCAATTCCTGGAATAGCACATGCTATTGCAATAGAAAATGAGGTGTAATTTATGGAACTAATAATAGAATATGGAAAAGTATTTTTAACTGGAGGTATTATATGTACTATAGGTCAAATATTAATAGATAAAACTAAAATAACTCCTGCAAGAATTTTAACTTTATTTGTTACTTTAGGTGTTATTCTAGGATTTTTAGGAATATATGAGCCAATATACAACTTTGGAAAATGTGGTGCAACTGTTCCTATATCTGGATTTGGATATTCCTTATATAAAGGTACAATAAAAGCTATTGGAGAGCATGGATTTATTGGAATATTTACAGGTGGTGTAACAGCAACAGCAGGTGGAATTGCAGCAGCAGTTATATTTGGATTTCTAGCCTCTCTATTTGCAAAACCAACTATTAAATAAAAATTTAAAAATAAAATTGTATAACTTTATTTATAATACAAATAATATATTTAGTGATTTAAAAGGAGGTTATATATGAGTGGTTTAAATCAAATTGAAATTCAAAATATTAGACACATTTGTGGTCATGCAACTGAGTTTTGTTCAAAAATTAATTATTACAAAACGTTAACATCAGATACAAATGTAACTACTGTGTTCGATGATATCTGCACAGAATGTACAAATCTAAAATCTGAGTTATCTAATATGTTATGAGGTGGTTAAAATGACAGAGAAAATTGGTGTAAATGATGTATTATCAACATTAAATAGTTTAATAACTTTAATAAACTATAGTATTCAACAATCAAATGATAAAAATTTCAGGGATGCTTTAATAACTTCTAGAAATTCACTAGAAAACTATCAATGGCAAATATATTTAATTGCTAAGGATAAAGGTTACTATGTACCTGCTGCCCCAGCCGGTCAAGCAGATCTTGAAGAAGTAAAAAATAGTATATCTTAAAAAGAAAAACTACCTTTAATATAATTTAAAGGTAGTTTAATTTTTTATAGTGTTGGTTCATCAATATCTAATTCTATTTTCTTTTCTTCTAATTTTTTCTCTTCTATTTTTTCTTCTACTTGTTTTACATTTTTTTCTTTTACAGTTTTATTTATTTCTTTTTCTTTATTTTCTGATTTTAAATCTAAAATTGGGTTTAATTGATATTTAATAAAGAAATCTAAATACATGTCAGTTGCCTGCTTTTTAGTTTTTTTAACTTTTTGTCTTAAACTGTCTGTTGTAGATATAACATAGAATTCTCCATTTTCATAAAGTAATTGTTCTTTTCCATCTGTAAAAATAACATAATTTTCACTTGGTAATTCTACTTCATCAATTTTATCTAAAAAATCTAATGTAGTTTTTGCTTCCTCAATTAGTGCTTTTTTTTCTTTTTCTGAAATTTTATCATCCATAGATTTTAAAACTTCTTTTCTAAATACTTCTTCTAAGTCTATCATATCTTCTCTCATAAACTATCCTCCTACTCAAATATTTCAATACATTTTCTAACTATTGTATCTAATCTATTATTATTTTTCATTACATATAAATAACCTATTAAACATTCAAAACCAGTAGCTTTTTTATACTCTATTACATCAACATGCTTTGAAACTGTTGCTATATTTGTATTTCTACCTCTTTTATATACTGCTAATTCCTCTTCAGATAGCATGTCCATTATATTATCCATAATTTTAGATTGTCCCTTAGCACTTACATACTTTATTGAAAGTTTATGTAATGCCCCAGCTTTAGCTGTCGAAATACTTGCTAAATAACTTCTTATATAAACATTATACACAGCATCTCCAATAAATGCTAATGTTTGTGCAGGAACAGTTTGAATATCTATATTCTCTATATATTCTTCCATATTTTTCTCCTACTTTATATACATAATATTATATCTTAATTTATTAATATTTGCAAGTATAATTGATTATAACTGTATTGCTTTCTTTCAGTACGAGTTATATTTGACTTTGACAAATTTATATAATATAATACTTTCAAAAGAGGTGTTAATTATGAGAGAAAATGTAAACACTAAAGAAAAAAATCTTATTATAAAATTAGTAACATTATTTTTAGTATTGTTTGCTATATTTTGTACATTTATAATAATAAAAAATAATAATCATGGACTTATTCCTGGATTAATTGGTGTTATTTTATTAATAATAACTATGAATATATCAAATGTAATTAAAATTAATAAAGAAAAAATAAAATTAATTTCTATAATATCTATTATACTTGATATTATATCTATACCATTAATTTTTAAGCAAATTATATTTTCATATGTATTAGTAGTTCCAGCATTTATTTTATCTAAAAAATCAATGAAAAAAGATAGCAGAAATGTTATTACTAAAATAGCATTCATATTATCTTCACTTGCATTAATCGTATATTTAGCTCTCTCAATAATTGCTGGATGTACTAATGTTATTAATTTATCTAAATTATAGAAAATTAGAGGTGTACTTTCAAAGTACACCTCTTTATATTATTTTTCATTTTCTATACTACAAATTGCTGCATCTGTTGTTAAAATCATTGAAGAGATTGATACTGCATTTTCAAGTGCTGTTCTTGTAACTTTAGTAGGATCAATTATTCCTTCATCTTTCATATTAACCAATATATTTTGGTTAGCATTATATCCAAGTCCTTCTTTATTTTCTTTAACTTTTTCAACAACTATATCACCATTTTGACCCGCATTTTCTGCAATATAATATAATGGTTTTTCTAAAGCTTTTAAAACTATATTTCCACCAACACGTTCTTCCTCTTTTAAGCTATTAACAAATCCTCTTATTTTATTTGCAACAGTAATATAAGCTCTACCTCCACCATCAACAATACCCTCTTCTATTGCTGCTCTTGTAGCAGAAAGTGCATCTTCTATTCTTAATTTTTTCTCATTTAATTCTGTCTGAGTCGCTGCTCCTACTTCTATTACTGCAACTCCTCCAAGAAGTCTTGCAAGCCTTCTTCTTAATCTACTTATCTCACTCTCATTTGCCTCAGATAATATACTTGTTTTAGTCTCTTCTATTTTTTTAGTTATAATTTCTTCTTTTCCACATCCTCTTAAAATTATTGTACTATCTTTTGACACTTTTACACTTTTTGCAGAGCCTAAATCATCAAGTTCAAGTTCTTTTAAATCTAATTGTATTTCCTCATCTATAAACTTCCCACCAGTTGCTATTGAAATATCTTCAAGAATCTCTCTTCTTCCTTCACCAAAACTTGGAGCTTTTATTGCTATAGAATTAAATGTACCTCTCATTTTATTTACTATCAATGTTGCTAAAGCTTCTCCTTCTATATCCTCAACTATTAAAACAAGTGGTCTACTAGTTTTAGATACCTTTTCTATTATAGGTAATATTTCTTGGACATTTACAATTTTTTTATTTGTAATTAAAATGTATGGATTTTCAAGCACTTCTTCCATATTCATATTGTCTGCAACCATATAAGATGAAATATATCCACTATTTAATTTTAAGCCTTCAACTATATTAAGATTTGTTTCTGTAGTTTTTGATTCATCTACAGTTATTACTCCTTCTTTACCTATCATATCTATTGCTTCATATATTAATTTTCCAATTTCTAAATCCCCAGAAGAAATAACAGCTATTTCTTTTATTTGTTCATTAGACTCTATTTTTTGAGATATCTCCTTAATACTCTTTACCGCTTCTTTTAAAGTTTTATTCATTCCATTTCTAATTTGTACTGGATTAGCACCTGCAGTTATATTTTTCATTCCTTCTTTTACCATACTTTGTGCAAGCACTGTTGCAGTTGTTGTTCCATCTCCTGCAATATCATTAGTTTTTAATGCCACCTCTTTTAATAATTCTGCTCCTAAATTTTCAATTTCATCTTGAAGAACAACTTCTTTTGCAATTGAAACTCCATCATTTATTATTACTGGAGATGAATATTCACTTTTTAAAGCTACATTTTTACCTTTTGGACCTAAAGTTATATTTACAGCATTGCCAAGTTTATCTACACCTCTTAAGATTGCCTCTTTAGCATCATTTCCATATAATATTTTTTTCATAATTTACACCACCTTATATTATTGCTAGAATATCTTTTTCATTTAAAACATAATATTCATTACTTTCATATATGATTTTTTTGGCATCGCTCTGACTATATATAACTTTATCTCCAACTTTTATTTCCATTACTTCATTTCCTACACAAATAACATTTCCTATTAGATTTAGAGAATTATTACTCTTAATTATAATTCCATTCTTCTCATATTCATTTTGGTTACTTAATTCTACTATAATATTTTTTCCTATGCATCTTAACATTTTTATCCCTCCTAATTAATATATATGCATGAAAAAAAATTATATAACAAAAAAGAGACTTTCAAATTTAATTGAAAATCTCTTAATAATTTAGAGTTGATGTATCTATATTTATCTCACAATTATTTTTTCTTGTAACATTTATATCTGAAAATAAATATTTTTGTTCAATATCTACTTGCTTCATTCTTCCAAGTTCAAGTACTCCTAAAAATGCTGTAACAACTTCTACATTATCACAAGAAGAGTTAAATACATTGTTAAATACCATATTTTTATTTTGATTTAAATATCCAACAATCTGTTTTACTTTATCTTGTACAGTATATTTTTCATATACAGCAATTTTTTCTATTTCTTTTGCTTGTTTGTTTATTTTATTTTGATTTCTAAACAAAATATCTGAATATAAATTGGATATTTGATCTTTAGTAAATTTTTCTCCTGTATATTCGATTTTTTTATTGAATTTTATTTTTTCAAATGATTTAACAAAAGAACCAAAATTTTCTTTATACATTTCATTTATTTTTTCTGAAGCTTCCTTATATATTTTATATTGAGAAATTCTTCTAAGTATTTCTTCCTCAGATATTTGTTCCTCTTCTTCTTCATCTTCAAGTTGTGGTAAAAGCTTTCTCGCTTTAACGTCTAAAAGGGTAGCTGCCATAACAACAAATTCTGATGCAACCTCAATATTATTTTCATTCATTTCTTGAAGATATGCAACATATTCATCTGTAAGCTCACTTAAAGAAATCTCAAAAATATCTTTTTTATTTTTAGATATTAAATATAATAACAAATCTAGTGGGCCTTCAAAATTAGCTATATTAAATTTAAAGTCTTCTATTTTTTCAATACTCATATTATTTTCTATCCTTTTCTAATTCATATGCTATATCTAATGCTAAAGTTATCATTGAATTTAAGCCTGTTTGTCTATCTTGTGCTGGTACAGAAATTCCCCTTAATAATTTATCTGTAACTGTAAATAATGCTAATGCATTTTTATTTGCAACTTGTGCATTGGTGTAAAGTGCAAGTGTTTCCATTTCTACACCTAATACATCTTTTTTTGACATAGCCTCAAGTAATCTATTTTCCATATAAAACGTATCTGATGTATAAACAGTACCATATTTTACATTACTCATATTTTTACTCTTCTCTTTTGCTATATCTAAAAGTTTTAATGATGCTGCTGGAAATATATCATATTCATTTGCTTCTATATAATTTGAATCTGTTTCAACATCCTCTGCTACTATTATGTCTCCTAAATCTATACTTTTACATACTTCACTTGCATTATCATTATCTAGTGAGCCTGCACTACCTATACGTATTATATTATCTACATCATATCCTTCAAATAATTCTTTTGAATATATTCCCATTGAAGGAACTCCCATTCCACTTCCTTGAACAGAAACTGTTACTCCTTTATATTTTCCTGTATATCCAAGCATTCCTCTAACATTATTATATAATTTTGCATCTTCTAAAAAGTTTTCTGCAATATATTTTGCTCTTAATGGGTCTCCTGGCATTAAAACTGTTTTAGCTATTTCTCCAAGTTTAGCTTCATTATGTGGTGTTGGTGTATTAATTTTCATACTATTCCTCCTAAAATATAACTAGATTATATACTTTATAATAATTTTTTGCAAGTAAATTTATTCATCATACATATTTGAAATATTAAATCCTCTTCTATATAAATATGCTTTTTGCTTTAATGATTCCATATTTTTAAGCTTGCCATTTAATAGCTTATTTACAAGTGCTTTCTCATAATTATAACTATCAAACTCTTTAAGTTTTTCTGATAATAGACTTTTACTTATTCCTTTTTGTTTAAGTTTCATTTTTATCTCGTAAACTGAATACTTAGGAATACTTATACATTGTCTTAAATACGCTTCTATATACTTAACATCATCTATATATCCTATACTTTTTAAATATTCTGTTACTTCAATAATTATATCTTCTTGCACATCTATTTTTTTTAGTTTGTTTTTAACTTCTTCCTCTGTTCTTAGCTGAAGTACTAAATATCTAACAGCTTTTTCTTTTGCTTCATCAAAATTCATAATATTCTCCTTAATCTTCATTTAATAATTTTATATCATTATTCACTTGATTTTTCAATGTCTCTAATTTTTTTATAATTTTATTATCTTTTTATACTTTCATTTGTCTTCTTACTGAATTATTTAGTCTTATTAATCTTTTGGCGGAATTTTTTCCATATTCAGTTTTAATTTGGTCAAATTCAATCAAATTAAAATCTATATAATATACTATCACAAGCTTTTAAAAGACGCATTTTCATGCGTCTTTATTAATATTATTCTTCATCTAAAAATTCTTCTGTATCTTCATCTTCTGATTCTACATTTCCAGTCATACTATTTTCAAAAGCTAAATTAAAGTTTTCTCTAACTTTACTTTCTATTTCTTTCATAATTTCAGGATTTTGAGTTAAGAATGCTTTAGCATTTTCTCTTCCTTGCCCTATTTTTTGACCATTGTATGCAAACCATGCACCACTCTTATCTACAATACTCATATCTGTTGCTAAATCTAATACACAACCTTCATTTGAGATACCTTTACCATATACAATATCAAAAATAGCTTCTCTAAATGGAGGTGCAACTTTATTTTTAACAACTTTAACTTTAGTTCTAGTTCCCATTACTTCTCCATTTATTTTTATTGCTTCTTGTTTTCTAACGTCAAGTCTTACAGAAGCATAGAATTTTAATGCTCTACCACCAGGAGTTGTCTCTGGATTTCCAAACATTATACCAACCTTTTCACGTAACTGGTTAATAAATATTGCTACTGTATTTGATTTATTTAAAACACCTGTTAATTTTCTTAAAGCTTGAGACATAAGTCTTGCTTGTAAACCAACATGTGAGTCTCCCATTTCACCATCTATTTCAGCTTTTGGTACAAGTGCTGCAACTGAGTCAATAGTAATAATATCAACTGCTCCACTTCTTACTAATTGTTCTGCAATTTCTAGTGCTTGTTCTCCTGTATCTGGTTGAGCAACAATTAAGTTATCTACATCAACACCTAAATTTCTTGCATATACTGGATCTAAAGCATGTTCTGCATCAATAAATGCTGCTATTCCGCCTTGTTTTTGTGCTTCAGCAATTGCATGTAATGCTACTGTTGTCTTACCTGATGATTCAGGTCCAAAGATTTCTATTATTCTTCCTCTAGGAAATCCTCCTATACCAAGTGCTATATCTAAGCTTAAAGCTCCAGATGGAACTGTATCAATGCTTACATCTCCAACCTCACCTAATTTCATTACTGCACCTTTACCAAAGTTTTTTTCTATTTGAGCCATTGCTATGTCTAGTGCTTTTTTTCTTTCTTCAGATATCATAATTTTCTCCCCCTTATACGTCTTAGAACGTTTGTTCGTTTATCATTATACTATTAATTTTTTTGTTTGTCAACACTTATTTTAAAATATTTTTAAAATTATTTTTTCGACATATAAAAATATAATGAAATGCTATTTATTACTACATTTGATAGCCTTTTATATACTCTATTATATTTCTTAAAATCAATTTTGTAAACCCTTTTTTTCAAAAAACTTTACAACAAAAAACAAGGAAAAAATCCTTGTTTTTTGTTACATTATAGATTGATCTTCTTCTGAATTTAATAAATTATATATATCGTCATTTATCATATTAATTTCAGTAAGTGGTTTTCCAAAATAGAAACCTTGAACCATTCTAACTCCAACAAGTTTTAAAGTATCAAGTATTTTTTTATTTTCAACACCAACTGCAATTAAATTAATATCTTTTGATATAGTATAAGTTATTAAACTATTTATAAATTTTTGCTTTTCAAAATCCTTATATATATCTTTTACAAATGATATATCTGGAATTATATAATCTATATCTAAATAGCATATATCTTCAATACTTAGCTTATTTAATTTAAAGTTATCAAATGCGACTTTTCCTCCCTTTAAATGTATTGTTTGTATTGTTTCTTGAATATCTGTTAAATCTTTATTATCATAGTTCTTAAATTCTATAACCACTTTATTTCTTGCCATCATATCATATATTCTTGGTTTATTTACATAGTTTATGTAGCTATCATAATCAATATTTACCATTATTACATTAGATTCTCTATTTACAATATTTTCAAATTGTTCTACAGCATTTGTAAATAAAACTTGCTGCAATTTATCATAATCATGATAATCTTTTGCTACCTCAAGTAATTTTTCTATTTTAATCTTTTTAGTTGAAGTAATTTGAGATAATGCTTCGTAACCATAAACGGATTGTGTTTTTAAATCTATAATTGGTTGATATTTAACTCTAATATTCTTTTTAGTAATAATTTCATCAATCAATTCTTTAATATCTTTACTTGTTAATTTTAAATCTTGTTCTGGAACTTCGTCCTCTTCTTTTTGATTCTCTACACTAGTAACTTCTTTTATCTCAATTTTCTTTCTAGAACCTTGCTCAAAATATGAATTAGCAAATTCATAAAACTTATCTTTTACTAATTTAAAATTATTATATGCTTCTGTACTTTTTGCTTTTGCATCTGCATCTTTTACATTTATTAAAAGATAAAATAGTTCTCTATCATTATTTAATTCCTTTGCTAAGAAAGTTAAGTTTTCTTGTGTAACCTCTTCAATATTTAAATATTTATCATGATATTTAATTAATGTTAATATTATTCTTTTCTCGTCATCTGTAAAATTAAATCTATTTAATATTATATCAGCTAATTCTACTGACTTATCATCATGACCTGCAAAGCTTTCTGCTCCATCATCAGATACTTTTTTTACATATGGTTTTCCAATATCATGTAAAAACATAGTCCACTTTATTATCTTTTTTTGCCAGTCAGCAATAGATATTTCTGTTACATTAGCATTTTCTATACTTGATACTATATGATGAAATACACTATATCTATGGTATTTACTATTTTGCTGGCAATTAAATAAATTTTCACCATATTCGTTATATACAAAAAGTTCTGGAAAATGTCTCATAAAAACATCTTGTTGAGTTATCTTAGGTAAAAAATATGAAATGTTTTCATCTAAAAATACATTTGTGTAAATTTCTGTAACAGTCTTTATATTATCTGCATACATATCTAGATTATTTATAATATTTCTTAATCTTCCTTTTTCTGTTGCGTCAACTAGTGTTGCAGAAGTATCTGCAAAGTCCATGTCAAAAACGCCTTCATATACCTCGTACTTTATCATCAATTATTCCTCTCTATTTTTCTTATAAAAATATATTACTATAAATATTGACTTTTTGCAAGTATTTTAATTTTACATATAAATTTTCTATATTCACTTTTTTCATAAGATTTTATTTATTTAGTTGACATTTTTACAAAAAAAATGTATAATATTTGAGTATCGTATAGTTAGTCAAACTATAACCCCGGAAATTTGACTTTCTAAGAGTATTTTTAGGAGGATAAATTAAATGAACAATACTACACATAGCGTTAAAGCTAATGAAATTGAAAAAAAATGGTATATTCTAGACGCAACTGATAGACCACTTGGTAGAGTAGCTACAGAAGCAGCTAGACTTTTAAGAGGTAAACACAAACCTACTTATTCTACACACATTGATTGTGGAGATAATGTTATAGTTATAAATGCAGATAAAGCTGTTTTAACTGGTAACAAATTAGAAGATAAGAAATACAGAAGACACTCTTCATACATGACTGGTCTTAAAGAAGTTTCTTATAAAGATTTAATGGCTAACAATTCAGATAAAGCTGTTATGCTAGCAGTTAAAGGAATGCTACCACACAATACTTTAGGTAGACAAATGTTAACAAAATTAAGAGTATTTAAAGGTGCTGAGCATACTCATGAAGCTCAAAAACCTGAAATGTGGAATTTTTAGGAGGAATTAAAAAATGGCAAAAAAAGAATATATTTATGCAACAGGAAAAAGAAAATCTTCAATCGCAAGAGTAAACATTATTCCTGGAACAGGTAAAGTAACAATAAATAAAAAAGACTTAAACGAAATCTATACTTTAGATACTTTAAAAGCTATCGTTTTAAAACCTTTTACAGTTGCTAACATGATGGAAAAATATGATGTTGAAGCTACAGTTCATGGTGGTGGATTTGCTGGTCAAGCAGGTGCTGTTTCTCATGGTATCGCTAAAGCTTTAGCAACTACTGATCCAGAAGTTAGAACAGTATTAAAAAGAAATGGCCTTTTAACTAGAGACTCTAGAGTAAAAGAAAGAAGAAAATACGGTCTTAAAAAAGCAAGAAAAGCCCCTCAATTCTCAAAGAGATAGGTTTTTCAAAGACTTTATACAAAACCTCAGAAGTATTATTACTTCTGAGGTTTTTTTATTTAAATATAATAAAAAATAACTCAGATATAAAAATCCGAGTTAAACAAAAATATTTTTAATGTTATTAGTCAGCTAATTTTTTGGCATTTTCCAATGCTTTTTTATGAACTTTTTCTTTTACTTCTTTTGAGCTATCTAAGAATTTTTCAAATTCCTCAACTCCTACTTCAAGTTCAATATCTCCATTTAAAATAGGATATTCTTGCAGTTCAACTTCAACTTCTTTAATGTATTCAGAATATTTTTCTAAACTCATAAGAACCATTGAACCATGTCCCTCTTTGGTTAGATATATCACTTCGTTAGAATTTAATACTTTATCTTCAATTTCAGTATATTTATCTTGTAAATCTGATACTGGTCGTATTTGCATGTACATTCACCTCTCTAAAACTCTTATAATTTTCTATAAAGAATTTTATCACATTTAGTGTACAATAACAAGTACAATTTTATTTTTTAGATAAAAATTTATAAAATATATTTTTTTATAAAATCACCAACTCCGCCTTCATTGTTTGAAAGAGTAATATAATTAGCTTTTTGTTTTAGTTCTTCGCTAGCATTTTTCATTGCAACTTTATGTCCACATTCATTGAACATATCTATATCATTTATATAATCTCCAAAACAAATCGCTTCATCTTTATTTATATTAAATATTTCAAGAAATTTCTTTATACCTTGTCCTTTATTTGTATTTCTATTATTAATATCTGCATAATAATTTTTTTCATTTCTTTTATTTTCTAAATACGCTTTAGAAAGATTTAATATTATAAATTCATCATATTTATTCACGCATCTAACCATCTTATCCATATCTTGAAATGAATTGACTTCTCCAACAATTTGTAAAACATTTTCATTTCCTATATCATCTAAAGTATAAAAAAAGTGTTCACCTTCATATATTTTTCTTACTAATTTCTTAGAACCAAATCTTGTTGAAGATGTATTTAATATACACTCTATTCCCATTTCTTCAAAATCCTTTAACAATTTTTCCACATTTTCATTTGACATTTTATTCTCATAAATTGATTTTTTATTTAAATAATCATAAATTTGTGCTCCATTATTTGTAATAATATAATTACTAGCAAATGCTTCTATTGACTTTTCTTTTGCATATGCTAATCCTCTTCCAGAACATAAAACAACTAAAATTCCTTTTTGAGTTGCCTCTTTAATAGCTTCAATATTTAACTTTGGTATCTTATGATTATCATTTGTAAGTGTTCTATCTATATCAATAAATATTACTTTTATATTTTTTAATTGTTCCATTACTTTTCCTTTCTTATCTAAATAAATAACTTAGATATTATCTAAGTTATTCCCATATATCTCCATTTATAAATCTTGTAAGAGCCATAACAAAAGCTTGTTCTGTTAAATCATATCTAGAAATTGCATTTTGTGTAAGAAATGAAACGCCTCCTTGTTTAGCTCTTAATTCTTTTTCATTAAAAATTCTATCCATTAGTTTTCCTAAATCTGATGAAATTATTTCATCTACATATTTATCTGGTACAGGAAACCCAGAACTACTTCCTACACTTACTTTACCATTTTTATCCTCTATTATAGCCATATTTATAATAAGCCACTCACCTAATTGTTTAGTTATTCCTGACTCAATTGAAAGATAAAAATCTGCATTTATATTTTTTTCTTTTGCCTCTTTTTTTAAGTTTATAATTCTATTTCTTGCTCCATTATATAACTCTTCATTAACTGGTTCATCACTAACATCTGAAGATACAGGTATACCATTTATTTCAAAGTCTTTAAAATACCTTAAAAAAGCTCTCCTTGCTCCTTCAATTTTTGTGGAATTTTTTGTAGCTATTAATATTTTCATTTTTTTCACCCAAAATATTTTATCATAATTTATTTTATTCAGTCAAGTTAAGTATTTCACTTCCATCTTTTAAATCTAAACTATAATATGTATTTGGTATATCTCCACTTAATATTGTTTCTGCTAAAACTACTTCTTTTTCATAACATTCATTTCTAATATACACAGGTGCTATTATTGTAAAATATGTTTTAATATTTAGGACAATTCTATGTCTTGTTTGATTAATTCCTACACTATCAAACTGAGAAATGCATTCTATCTTAGTATCTCCTAATGGAACTGTTTTTATTTTTACTCTAATTCCAGCTCCACCAAATATTCCTGTATTAAAAAATAAAGCAAGTGGTATTTTTAAACTACTTTCATTAATACTTGCTATATTATCTTCAATATCAATTGACAAATTATTAGATATCCTATTTAATTCGTTTGTATTGGCTTGTAATGCTACTATTTTTCCATTTTCATCTGTTACTTCTGATATTATACTATTATATGTAACTTTATCTAAATTTCCCCTTATTGCTTGTTCTGTAGACCTCATTGCAAGCGTATATGCATTAGCTTCTGTAAACTGTATTAAAATTGGTTCTATAACTCGATTATATAATGTAGTAATACTTGAAAATGTTACTAAAAGAATTAAAAAAAAGACAAATGATTTTTCTTTTCTCATTTGCCTTAAAGATAATTTGTAATATTTAATTCTCATTACTACCTAATTACTAATATTTTTTGACCTATATCTATTAAATCTGGATTTTCAAGTTTATTAGTTCTAATAATATTTTCCATACTAGTCTTATATTTTTTTGCAATTTTCCAAATACTATCCCCTGGTTTTACTACATATATGTTTATACTGCTAATATCTTTTAAATCTATTGGCGCATCTTCTATTTTATTTATAGAATTAATCTTTAATACATTTTCAACATTTACTTCTAAATATATTGTTATTTTTATATCTAAATTATTTCCATTTTGGATTACATTTAGTCTTACATCTTTTACTTTAATATTAACATTAGAATTTTTCCATGAATCTTCAACTGGGAATGACTGATCTATCATTATATCTATTGTTTTATTTTCTAATTCATTAGTATCTTTATTTTGAGTTATAATATTTAGTTTAGCAACTCCATTAACTTTTATAGTGTTATTATCTAAAACTGGTAAAATTCCAGCTGTATCTAAACTATATTCTATTAATCTATGATTTTCTGGTATAATATCACTAACACTTTCAGATATATTTATTTCCTTTTCTGAGCTATATCTATTAGCTGCAATATCAATATCATTTACTTCATAATTTAAATCTCTTGTTCTACTATAGAAATCGTCTATATATTCTATCTCTTCCATTTCAAACATAGTGACATTACTCTCTATTTTAAAGTCTACATTCAATGTCTTTTGATCTATATCTGGATTAATTCTTACATTTAAATCTCTTATACAATACTCTATTTTAAATTGAGAATTATCTGAAATATTTTCAAGTTCGACCATTGAAGAAAATGGTACCTCAACTTTTTCATTACATATATTTCTATTCTCGCCAATATATAATAATGAAATTTCAATAATGCCTTTTAGCATTAATTTATTGTAGCTTTCTTTATACTCTGTATCTTTTATTCTTGGGCACACTTTTAAAATCTCATATACAGCACTTGCTTCTTTAGGTAACATTATATCTTCATTTGATGAAATAATACATCTTTTTCTCTCTTTAATATTATTAAATGAATTTTTACATTTATTAAATTCTATATCATCACATTTTTGAAAATCTTTTATTATATCTACAGTTACTTTTTCGTCTATATTAATTTCAAAACAAATCTCATTTTTAATAGCAATTTTTCTCTCATTAGGTAAAGAATAAATTATATTCTTTAATTTCGAATCAACTACAACATCTTCTTTATTTTTAATATTACTATTTTCTATATTGACAGTATATGGATAAGAAGCATTTAATCCTCTTATATTCATTTCATCATCATTTGCTCTATATATAACAGAATAATTTATTTTTCCAACGACTTTCGCTCTTCCATTATTTATTTCAATATCATTAATATATGGTATTGACGATATACTAATAATTTTTATAGCGTCAGGCATATTATCTGGGACAATAATATCTTGCTCTATCCATTTTTCATCCTTCTCCACAATCTTAGATTTATTTAGATTTAATTTCATATTATTTGTATTAATATCCATTTTTATCCTCCTCATTTAATACATATATATTTTCTAAAAAAAAAAATATTACTAAGTAACAAAAAAGATTTAAAATCATACTATATATTAGTTGAATGTAAAAAAACATTCAGCATTAGATAAATTCTTTCTTACTATAACATACATTTATATACTCTCCTTAAACGGAAAAAAATAGCACCAATTTGGTGCTATTTCTTATTTTTAATATTATTGTATTTTAAAATTTATTATGTTATAATATAGCAACAATTTTAATATATAAAATCTCAAATAATTTTAGGAGGTGATAATATGAAAGAGAAAATTTTAACTTTTATTATTTTATTATTTATTTTAAGTTTTTTTATATTAATAGGAATTGGTGTATATTTTACAATAAATAATGTCAATAATTTAATTAACACTAAGTCAGCATCAAAAGAAATTATTACACAAGAAAATATACCTCAAAATAATAATGATACACAATTAAATGTATTAGAGCAATTAAACTCTGCAAATGACGCAAGAGTGGAAGAAGAATTAATATCCTTTAACCAAAAATATAACATTTATATAGATAATTCTTATATTGGAAGTATATCTGGAAAATTCGTTAATATTACGGGTGATATATTTACATTCAAAGATAAAAATGGCTATATAATATCATCTGAAAAACAAATTAAACGTTGGGGAATAAAATTAAATAGAATGGCTGAACTTAGAGATAAATCTAATAATCCTATACGGTTATATTGGTGAAGATGTAATACAAGATTTTTTCTCTCTTAGCAAATATAAATTTCATTTTTATGACTTAAATAAAAATGAATATGCATATACTAAAGAAGAGTTACTAAGCTTATTATATGATTTTGATATATATAACATGAATAACGAAAAAATCTATACTATTAAAGAAGATTTTAATATATTAATTGATTCATATACAATAACAAAAATAAAAGATTCAAAATTAGATATGGAAAAAGTTATATATCTTACTTGTATAGTTGATGCTATAAGAGATGCTAATGACTAAAAAATATACCCTAGAATTTTATCTAGGGTATATCTTTTTTTATTTACTTATAACTTTTTTTAAATTTTTCTTTATAAGTATTAAACTTAATATTGAAATAGAAGCAAATAATACTACATCTATATCTCCTGTATTAGGTAAATCAAATGGTTTGTTTTCTTCTTCATCAGTATTTCCTGTATTATTTTCTGGTAATTTTTCATATTTAGCTTCAAATACTAATCTTCCATCTACAAATTGAGCTTTAATTTTTTCATCTCCAACTCTTTTATATCCTTCAATTTCTGGAACTTTATAAGCAAAGTATTTTC
>CARYZD010000010.1 GCA_949106495.1 uncultured Clostridia bacterium | reverse complement strand
TCTAAAATAATCAAACCCAGTAAAAAATATTACTGGGTTTGTCAACACTCTGAAATTGACATTGAAAAATTCAATGTCAATTTTTTCTTGATATAAATTCTAATATATAATATAATCTCTATAGAGGTGTAGAATATATGAAAAAGAAAAATATATTAATTGGAATTATAATATTAATATTGATTATAATTTTTGCAATAATATGGAGATTTTATATAGGTTTTTCTTTTAATTCTCTTTATAAATATAAAAAAGCAACTAGAAATGTAGATAATGTTGAAATATCATTGATAGATATTCAAAAAGGAACAAATAAATTAATTGATAACGATACAACACAAAAAATATTAGAAGTTTTAAGTAATGTTAAAGTAAAAAATACATTTAATAATATGATTGGAAAAGGATATGTATTATTATTTAATGATAATTTAAATAAACTTAAGACAAAAATAATCATAATGCCAACTCAAATAAAAATAAATAATAAAGCTTATGATTTTGTAAAAAATGATGAAAATAAGATTTTTAATGCTATAGAAGATATAATAGAACAATATATATAATTTGTTTTGAAAAGTATAATGTAAAAAAGACTTCGGATATGAAGTCTTTTTTGTATTAGTATTAATCTAAATCTCTTAATGAATAAAACTTTTTAGCTCTCATTAAAGTTGAATGAATACATTCTTTATAGTTTTTAAGATAAGAAGAATTATCCCATTTACCATCTTTAAATGTTGCTACTTTATTTAAAATTAATTTATTATTTTCTGTATCTATCTTTTCTACTTTATATATTTCTACTATATTTCCATCTATATTATATTTAGATTGTATGTAAACACATTTTGATGAAACCCTAACAAGGTGTTTTACTTTTGTATATCCTTGTATTGTTCTAATAATTTTAGTCATTTTCCCATTAGATGAGCATATGGCACAAGATTGACCATATCTAACATTTGGAGCAGCAAATCTTTGTGTATGAACCCAAACTACTGGAAAGCCTTTTTTGGTTAATGACAATGTTTTTTCTAATCTTTCTTCTTCCATTATTATTACCTACCTTGATAGAAAGATTATAACATATAGCAAATACAAAGTCAAAAAAATATTTTTTAAAATTTTGCAAAAAAATGTATACATATAATTCTTTTTTTGCTATAATTTTATTTGAATTCACTAACGAATTTTTAGGAGGTAGAATATGCAGCTTAATAAGGGCTTTACTGAAGATATTGAAAGAATATGTAGAGCAGCTGAAGACTTTGTTGTAGAAGGAAATACTAAAGAAGCATATAGAAAATATAAAGAGGCACTAGATATAATTCCTGAACCTAAAACATCATATGAGACAGCAACATGGATTTTAGTTTCAATTGGGGATTTATATTTTAAAAGTGGCAAATTTGATATGGCAAGAGATTATTTTTTTGAAGCTAAAAATTGCCCAAATGGTGTAAGTAATCCATATGTACTTTTTAGGTTAGGTCAAACTTTAGTTGAGACAGAGGAAGATAATCAAGCAAAAGAGTTCTTACTAAGAGCATATATGCTTGTAGGTGATGATATTTTCTGGGATGAAGATGAAAAATACTATAATGTAATTAAAGATTTGGTAAAAACAGATAATAATAGTAACATTTGTTGATTTTTGTGGTCAAATATGTTACTATTTTTTTGTATGTTTTTATAGATTTAAAAATAAATATTTTTAAGGAGGTTTTTAAAATGGTTTTTGTTAGTGCAATTTTAATATACTGTTTTCTAGTTATATTAAAAAGACTCCTAAAACCAAGAACATTACCAAGACGTTGTGATTATGATTTATCTAATAATTTATTATTTATGTTCATTTGTGGTATGTACGCATTATATAAATTATCTATAGATAATATGACAATTCAAAGTCTACGGAATTTTTCTGTATTCACAACTAAATGATTTTATTTATGGAATGACAACTGCTTTTATTATTATTGCTTATATGGCTTATGAACATATTGTTCTGGTGGTACTTGGTATAGTAGTGTTATTTATCGTATTAGAAATTATCTCTAAGTACAAACAAATGTTAAAAAAATTAAAGTAGTAAGAAATTATTATTTAATTTGAATTCTTGACACTAATGAGATTTAAATATAAAAATACTTTTTTATAAGGAGGAAATCTTATGATTGTTTTGTTAATTGAATTTATCTTTATGATTTTACTATTAAGATTTTTTGAAGAGATTGGACTTAAAGGTTCATGTATTGCTTTTGCAATATTACATGTATTAAACGCAATATGTATTTCAGCTACATTACCTGTTTTAATTTCAGCATTCATTTCAGGAATAATATCTGGGGCATTAGCATATTTACTAGCGAAATTTTTGTTATTTATAATTAGAATAATGGGAAGTATAGGAATGTTTATTGTAGTAATAGTATTTGTATTATTGTTATTTGCAATTATAATTTAAAAGAGAAAGTGTAATAGCTTTCTTTTTTTGTAGCTTTAAATAATTTATTTGTTTTTGACATTGATTTTCTTATATGATAATATTAATTATAAATGGAGTGATATTTATGAATAAGAAATATATTTTTATTGGTTTAACTATTGTATTAATTACTATAATTATATTTGTAATATATTATAATTTTAATACAATCTCATATTACTGGAAAGTACTATTTGGCTTAGAATTTAAACCAGACAAAGATTTAGATGTAACTATTTATAGTAATAATGGAAATGATAATGCAAAGGAAGTAGAATTTTTAACAGAGCTTCCAGAACCAGATAATATTATTTTTTATTATATGGGTAAATCTAAAGTATTTAGTAAGAATAGTGAAGAATATAAAAATATAATAGAAATAAACTATGCACGAAATAAAGAAAAATTAAGTCCTTTAAAATTATCAATGATGGATAATAACCTGAAAAAAGAAGGATTTGTTTTAGAATATGTATATGAGAATAAAAATTCTATATATTTTAATATATTAACTCAAAAGGAAATAAAAAATAGTAATGATATTAGCTGGGTTTTAATAGGCTATGATTCAAGTATTTTTAAACAATACAATTATGCAGGTTTATTACCAGCAGATGAATTAAAAGAGTACTTGTGTTCGTGTGTAGAATAGTTTAATCTAATAATAGAGTGAATTTCACTCTATTATTTTTTTGTCGAAATTTTTGGTACGATTTTCTTTGACTTTTAAAATATATGGTTGTATAATTAATCTTGCCTGAAGGAGGTGAGAACGTGCATGTTAAGAAAACGTTTTTTGCTTTAGGTATAATTTTTATTCTAATAATTTTTATTCAAATTTTGCATTCTAGCAATATTAAAATTATCCCTAAACAATTTAATCTAAATAATATAAATTTATATCAAGAACAAAAATATTTTATTCATGAAGATAATTGGAGTCTTACAATTGAAAAGTTAAATCTTAAAAATATTCCCATCAAAGATAGTATAAGTAGTGATATATTAGAAAACTATATAGGTCATTTTCCTACAAGTTCATTTTTTACAGGAAATGTGTGTTTAGCAGCTCATAATTCTGGATATAAATTTAACTATTTTCAAGGCGCCTCCTTGCTTGAAAATGGTGATATCATAGAGTACAACTATTATAACAAAATAAAAAAATATAAGGTCATAAGAAAATATGTGATAAATGAAAACGATTTCTCAATTTTAAATTTAGATAATAAAGATAAATTAACTCTTGTTACATGTATTAGTAACTCACCTCACCAAAGGCTTTGTATAGAGTCAGTTTGTGAGGAGTGATAGAAATGGTAAAGATGTACCAATATAAAAATACATTAGAAGTTATACAAAAAAACAAAAGAAGAATCTTTGCATATATTAAGCAAAATCAAATAAGAAGAATTAAAGTAATCATAATGTTAGCTTTAATTTTATCTTGTAATATTAGTTCTATTTTTGCAATAGAAAATTCAAATGTAAGTTATGGTGAATATCAGATATTATGTTTTAAGGACCCTAATATGTATATAAAGTATAGTGGTAGGCCACAACCAAATTACGAGTATTATTACAATAATAAGAATGGTGATCAAATTCCAGCATATTGCTTAAATCTCGGAATGAAAGGTGCAGAAGAATATGAAGAAGGATATACTGTATTTAGTGGAAGTCAGATAACAGATAATAAATTAAAAAATATTATATTGAATTCTTATTCATATAAAACAATTGAAGAATTAGGATTAAATAATAAAGATGAAGCTATGTTTGCAACGCAATTTGCTATTTGGTGTTATACAGAAAACTTAAATTTAGACCTTATTGAACCAATTAATAGCTCAAATATGAATGTAGTAAATGCAATAAAAAATATGTTTAATTCAAAAGATAATGATTTAAGTGAAAAAGATATAAATATAGATTTTAAAGAAAGTTTACAACAAACAGAAAAAATAGATAATAAATTGTATTATTATAAGATGCTAGAATTTAATAATAAAAATATTAATCATTTTAATTTAACAAGTCCAGATAAAAATATTATTATTAAAAAAGAGCAGAATAATAAATATAAAGTTTATGTACCTATTGAAGATGTTTCAGATAATTATAAAACAAAATTATTTGTAAATTTTAATGCTAATGAAAATATTGCATTACTTGGTATAAGTAGGTTAGATGGATTTCAAGATGTTGCTATAACTTTAAAAAATAATTTTGATTATACACTTTTAAAAGTGATAGAGTTTAAAAATGTTAAAAGTACAGTTACAATATTAAAAAAAGATAAAGATACAAATGAAAAATTACAAGGTATAAAATATGAGGTAAGATTTGAAGATGGTAAGTTATTTGGTGAGTTTATTACAGATAAAAATGGTAAAATAAATTTTAATGTGTATAATGTTGATGATTTAAATCTGTATTTAAAAGAGATAGAGGCAAAAGATGGATATAACTTAGATGATACTACATATAATATTAAAGTTATACCTAATAAAGAGAATTTTATAGAGTTATATAACGAAAAGCAAAAAGGAACAATTGAAATAATAAAAAAAAGTAAAGAATATAATAAATTAACAAATTTACCAGAAAATTCACCATTAAAGAATGTTGAATTTCAAATCCTAGATAAAGATGAAAATGTTGTTGATACTTTAATTACAAATGAGTTTGGATATGCTAAAAGTAAAAAGTTACCAATAGGTAAATACTATATTAAAGAAATTAAAACTATTGAATATTATGAGATTAATAAAGAGTTAATAGAAGTAGAAATATTAAAAGATGGAGATAATATAAGTACTCAAATATTAAATGATAATGTATTTATTGAAGAAAAGTTACCAGTTACAGGAAAATAATAATTAATTAAATTTGTCTAAAAATGTTGTTTTTACAATGTTTATATTATATAATTTAGCCGGAGGATGATTATTATGCCTAAAACATGGTATAAAGTTGTAATTGCAATTATACTAGTTATATTATTTGTATTTTTAATAGGATTTTGTATATTAGTTTTTTCTGAATACTTTCCTGAGGAAAGGGAAACTTTATCAGTAGATGGAGAAAGTAAAAAAGAATTAGAAATAGGAAAAAGCTTTAATATAATAACATATAATTTGGGTTATCTATCTTTGGATAATACACAAGATTTTTTTATGGATGGAGGAAAAAATGTAAGACCAAAAAGTGCTACAAATGTTACTAAAAACTTAGCTGCAGTAAAGAATTTTATTGAAAATCAAGATGCAGATATATTTTTATTTCAAGAAGTAGATACTAAAGCTAAAAGGTCATATAATATAAATGAATATGAAGGAATAAAATCTGCCTTTGATGGAACAGCAAGCTTTGCTTATATGTTTAATTCTTTATATATTCCTTATCCAATTTTTGACACAGTAGGTCATGTTGAAAGTGGAGTTGTCACTTTAAATAAATATAATGTTAAAGAGGCAACTAGAGTTTCTCTTCCAAGTGCATATGGTTGGCCTAAAAGAGCAGTTATGTATAAAAATTGCCTTTTGGAACAAAGAATAAATATTAAAGATTCTGAAAAAGAATTAGTTGTGTATAATATTCATTTGGATGCTTATGGAAAGAAAAATGGTAAAACTGAACAATTAGATAGATTAAAAGGATTAATGGAAGAAGAATATAAAAAGGGAAATTATGTTATAGCAGGTGGAGATTTTAACCAAACATTTCCTGATGTAAATATAGAAAAATTCCCAATAATTGATACTAAAAATTTTGTACCAACTCAAATATCAAAGGAGTATTTATCTGAAGGATGGAATTTTGTAACAGATAATTCTAAACCAACTTCAAGATTATTAAATGAAGAGTATAGCGGAAATTATGATAATACACAATTATATATAATTGATGGATATATTTTAAGTCCTAATATAGAGAAAAGGTCTGTTGAAGTTATTGAAAATAATTTCTCATATAGTGACCATCAACCTGTAAAAATTAGAATAAAATTGAAATAGAGAGGAAAAAATATGGAAATAAAAAAAAATATATATTATGTTGGAGTAATTGATGAAAAACTTAGAAAATTTGATGTAATAATGAGTACAAAATATGGAACTTCATATAATTCATATTTAGTAAAGGGAAAAGATAAAGTTGCATTAATTGATAC
This sequence comes from uncultured Clostridia bacterium, assembly GCA_949106495.1. Taxonomy (GTDB): domain Bacteria; phylum Bacillota; class Clostridia; order TANB77; family CAG-465; genus CAG-465. The sequence continues at coordinate 73,605 of CARYZD010000010.1, read as the reverse complement.
TGTAAAAAATGAGTTTTGGGATGAATATAAGTCTAATATTGAAAAATATGTAGATATAAATAATATAGATTATTTAATTGTAAATCATACTGAGCCAGATCACGCAGGCTCTATTGGAAAACTTTTAGAGATTAATCCTAATATTGAAGTTTGTGGAACAAAAATGGCAATTGATTTTGTTAGAAATATAATAAATTTTGATTTTAAATCAATGGTTCTTACTGCAAATGATAGTTTAGATTTAGGAGATAAAGAATTTAAATTCTTTGCTTTTCCAATGCTTCATTGGCCAGACTCAATGTATACATATTTAAAAGAAGATAAAATATTATTTACTTGCGATTCATTTGGACTACATTATGCAAGTGAAAAGTTATATAATGATTTAGAAGAACCAAACGAAGTTTTAACTAATGATATAATTTTAGAACAATATAAATATTATTTTGATGTTATACTTGGTTCATTTAAAAAACCATTCTTAATGAATGCTTTAAATAAAATTAGTTTAATACCAATAGATTATATATGTCCTGGACATGGAATGATAATAAGAAAAGATGTAGATAAATATATACAAATGTATAAGGACTGGTGCAATGAAGAAAATACATCTACACCTAAAGTTACAGTTTGTTATGTTTCATCATATGGATATACTAAAAAAATGGCAAAAGCTTTTGTGAGAGGGCTTAAAAGAACTAGTGTAGAAGTAAAAGAATATGATTTAGAAATAGATAATATGGAAGATGCTAAAGAAGACGTATCAACTTCAAATGGAATTATTATAGGTTCACCAACAATTTTATCTGATGCATTACCACAAGTGTACGATGTAATGTCTGTTTTAAATCCAATTTTAAATAAAGGCATGAATGCTATTTCATTTGGTTCATACGCATGGAGTGGAGAAGCAGCATTAAATATTGCAGAAAGATTTAATATGTTAAAATTTAATATGCCTTATGAACCAGTAAGAGCAAAATTAAATCCATCTGATTATGATTTAGAACAAATAGAAAATATTGCAGAAGAATTTGCAAATAAAATATTATCTAAATAGAAAATAAAATGCAGAGAAATCTGCATTTTATTAATAAAAAAGGGGAAAAAATGATTTATTTATATATAATATTAGTTATATTAATTATATTATCCATATTAATATATATTAGTAAAAATTGCTTAAAAATTACAAAGTATAAAGTTAGAAATAAAAAGATACCAAACAGTTTTAATAAATTTAAAATAGTACATATTGGTGATGTTCATGGAAAATTATTTGGTAAAAACAATGAGAAATTCATTAATAAAGTTAAAGAAATTAATCCAGACATTATTATAATGAGTGGAGATATTATAGATGATTCATGTAAAGATATTAAAAAATATGTTGAATACTTTAAGGAACTTTATTTAAAATATCCTACATATTATTCTATTGGAAATCATGAAAGAAAGCTTGGATATAATAAATATAAAGTATACTTAAATTATTTAAAAAAATATGGAGTAACAGTTATAGAAAATGGTTCTTGTTATCTTGAAAGGAATAATGAAAAGATAATAATTAACTTTTTAAAATTTAGAGAAAATATGCAACCAAATATTTTAACTAAAGAAAAAGAACAAAAATATATTAGATATATGAAAGAAGTTTTACCCAAAATTAATACAGAAGAATACAATATTTTAATATCACATGACCCAGAAAATTTTGAAATGTACGAAAAATTAAATGTAGATTTAATATTTTCAGGACATATCCATGGAGGACTTATTAGATTTGGAAAGATTTGTTTACTATCTCCAAGGAGAAAGTTTTTTCCAAAATATTCATATGGTAAAAATACATTAAATAATACAACTATTATTACAACATCGGGTATAGGAAATGCTACAATTCCAATTAGACTTTTTAATAGACCAGAGATAGTTGAAGTTATTTTAGGGAAATAATATTATCTTAATTTTTTTAAGATAATATATTTTTTTACCAAAAAACAATATAAATGTTGCAATATTATGTAATGTATGGTATAATAAAGTATGTGTTTAAGGGAGGAAGAAATGGAAGAGTTAGATATAATCGAATTATTATATGCTCTAAAAAACAAACTAAAATATATTATAATAACTGTAGTAGCATTTGCACTAATAGGTCTAATATATTCTAAGTTTTTAGTAACACCTATGTATAAATCAAGTACAACATTTGTACTTTCTAAATCAAAAGAGAGCACTACACAATCAGAAACAAGTAATGAAGCTATCACCCAAAGTGATATAACATTAAACTCAAAACTTGTTTCAACATATAGTGAAATTATAAAAAGTAAAACAATAGCAAAAGAAGTTATAAACTCATTAGGATTAGAAATGACTGTATCTGAGTTTAAATCTAATGTATCAGTTACATCAAAAGATGATACAGAATTAATTGAAATAACAGTATCAAATAGCAATCCTAAATTAAGTGCAGATATTGCTAATTCTCTTGCAGAAGTATTTAGAGAAAAAGTAAATGATGTATATAAAATAGATAACTTATCTGTAATAGATATTGCTGAACCAAATGAAGTTCCATATAATGTAGGAACAGTTAAGAATATAGCTTTATTTGCTATAATTGGTCTTGTTTTATCATGTGGAGTTATATTTGTTGTAGTATATTTTGATGATACAATAAAAGATGAAAGAGATATAGAAAATATAATTGGTATTCCAGTTATAGCATCTATACCAAAACTACAAGATAATGCTGAAGGAGGAATGTTAAAATGGAAAAAAGCGAAATAATTGTAAATGATTTTCCACGTTCACCTGTATCTGAGTCTTTTAGATTGTTTAGAACTAACTTATTATATTTATTTGAAAATGATGAGAGTAAAGTTGTTTGTTTAACTAGTTCTAATGCAAGTGAAGGAAAAAGCTGGGTTACAGCAAATTTAGCTATATCATGTGCTCAATATGGAAAAAAAGTATTAGTAATAGATGCAGACTTAAGAAAAGGTAGACAACATAGAATATTTAGAAAATCAAATAGAACAGGTTTATCTGACTTATTAAAAAATTTAAGAGGAAACTTAACAGAAAATGATGTTTCAAAAATAGAAGAAGAACTTACAGTTAAAATACAAGATACAGAAGTTCAAAATGTATATTTATTATCATCAGGACCTATTCCATTTAATCCATCGGAATTATTAGGAACAGCTAATATAGAATTCTTACTAGATTTATTAAAGAAAGAATTTGATTTAGTAATTATAGATACTCCACCAGCATCAATAATTACTGATGCATTAATTTTTGCAAATAAAGTAGATTATATGTTTATTGTAGCTGCTTCAAGAAAAACTAAAAAAGAATTATTACTTAATACTAAAAAAGCAATAGAATCAGTAGGAGGAAAAATACCAGGAATTATTTTAAACCAAATTTCTACTGAAAGAAGAAAAGAATATCAAAAAACATATCAAAAATATGTTATAGAATAATAAAATTACAGAGTAAGTATTAATATTTACTCTGTTTTTATAGGAGGAAAAAATTATGATAGATATGCATTGTCATATAATCCCATATACAGATGATGGAGCTGTTGATACAGATGCAACTATAAAAATGGGAAAAAAGGCTCAGGAAGTTGGATATACAGGAATATTTGCTACATCACATTATATAATTCATGATAATGAGTTAGTAAATAATGATTATGTTGAAAATATAGACAAAGTAAACAAATTATTTGAAGATGAAAATATTAATGTTAAAATATATAATGGTAATGAAGTTTTTTTTACCAATGGTATATATGATTTAATTAATGAAGGAAAAGTATGTACTTTAGGAGATTCTAGGTATGTACTTATTGAACTTCCTTTATTTAGTAATATTGTTCCAATGAATGTTTATGATGAGTTTAATATTTTGCAAGATAATGGATATATTCCGATACTTGCTCATCCTGAAAGATATGATTTTGTTACAAAAGACATTAATAGCTTACTTCCTCTTATTGAGGCTGGAGTATTACTTCAAGCAAATATTGGAAGTATTACAGGAAAATATGGTAAAGATGCTAAGAAAAATGTTAAAAAAATGTTGAAATTAAATATGGTACATTTTTTAGGAACTGATTCTCATACTACATCTGTATATGAAATGTATGAAAAATCTATGAAAGCAATTAAAAAAGTTGTTAAAGATGAAGAATTATTATATAAGATAATAAGTGAAAATCCAGTCAAAGTATTAAAAAATGAAAAAATAAATATTTGGTATCCAAATAGCAAGTAATCGACGTTACTTGCTATTTATTTTTACAATTCCTTATGATATAATGATTTTAGGTGATAATATGGAACAAGAGAAAGAAAAAGCAATATTAGTTGGTGCAAATATAGATTTACAAGGTAATTTTTTAAAGCTTATGGATGAATTAGAAAATTTAGCTAATGCTTGTGAGATAGAGGTTGTAGGAAGAGAAACTCAAAATTTGATTGAGATAAATAATTCATTATATATTGGAAAGGGTAAGGCAGAAGAAATTGCTCAAAAAGTTGGAGCTTTAGGTATTGATATGGTAATCTTTAATAATGAATTATCTGGAAAACAAATGAGGAATTTATCTAAGATAATTAATTGTGAAATACTAGATAGAACAGCATTAATACTTGAGATATTTTCAAGAAGAGCAAGAACTAAAGAGGCAAAGCTACAAGTAGAGGTAGCACGTCTTGAATATATGATGCCAAGACTTGTTGGAATGCATACATCCCTTGGAAGACAAGGTGGTGGATCAGGCTTTTTTAACAAAGGTTCTGGAGAAAAGAAAATTGAACTTGATAGAAGGAGAATTGAAGATAAACTTACAGATTTAAGAAGAGAATTAGAAGAACTTTCAAAAGATAGGGAGACACAAAGAAAAAAAAGAGAAGAATCAGATATCCCGCTTGTATCACTTGTGGGGTATACTAATGCAGGTAAATCTACTTTAATGAATTATATGGTAGATAGATTTGTAAAAGATAAGGAAAAAAGAGTTTTTGAAGAAGATATGTTATTTGCAACTTTAGAGACATCTGTTAGAAAAATAGAATTAGAAGATAATAGAAAATTTTTATTATCTGATACTGTTGGTTTTATAAGTGAATTACCACATGACTTGGTAAAAGCATTTAGGTCTACTCTTGAAGAAATAAAAAATGCAGATTTATTACTTGAAGTGATAGATTATTCAGACCCAGATTTTGCAGAACATATTAAAGTTACTAAAGAAACATTAGAAAAGATTGGTGCATCGGATATACCTATAATTTATGTATATAATAAATCTGAGTTTATGTTAGATAAACTTCCTTTAGTTGACGAAGATGAAATATATTTATCTATAAAAGAAAAAAGAGGAATGAATGAACTAATTGATATGATTATAGATAAAATATTTAGTAATTATAAAATATGCAAAATGTTAATACCTTTTAGTGAAGGAAGTATAGTAGCATATTTAAATGAACATGCAAATGTAATGGAGACAGATTATGATGAAAGAGGCACAATATTAAAAGTAGAATGTACAGATGCTCAATATAATAAATATAAAGAGTATGTTATAGAAGAATAATAAATAAAAGTACTTAAATTTTAAAAATAATTTAAGTGCTTTTTTATAATTTTATATAAAAAACAAATAATATTTTTATGAATATTTTAATTTATATAATAATTGGACTAGTTAACGGATTATTTTCTAGTGGTGCAGGTCAACTTTTAATATTTTATTTAGTATACATTTTGAAAAAAGATACACAAAAATGTCGCGAATTTTCTCTTACTGTAATGCCTCTAATATCAATTCCAACATTTATATTTTACTATATAAAGAGTAATATAGACTTAAAAATAAGCGTTATATTAATAATTATATCAATTACATTTGGCTTTTTAGGTAATATTACAATGAAAAAAATAAATCCTAATATTTTAAATTTAATATCAGGTATTTTTTTAGTAATAATTACTAGTATTAGTTTATGGAGGATTTTATGATATATATAATAGCTTGTGCTTCTTCATTCTTATCTGGACTTGGAATTGGTGGAGGTTCAATATTTATTTTATTTAGTATGCTTTTTAAATTGTTAGATTTAAATGAAGCAAGAGCATATAATTTATTGCTTTTTATTAGTGTTGGGATTATAGTAAGTGTAAAAAATTTTAAAAATATAAAAAAAGAAAAGAAAAAATATTTAAAGAGTATATTATTTTTGGTAATTGGAGCAATTATTGGGTCGTTTTCAAGTACATATATATCTGAAAAAATTACTAAGATTTTATTTTATTTTTTCTTACTATTTATAGGTCTATATGAAATAATTGTCAGTTTAAAAAATATAAAAATGGATAAAAATAATACTATGAAAGGAGAGAGTTGATATGGAATTTGTAAAGGGTACTTTAATTGGGATAATTGCTGGTACTTGTATAGGATATATGGGCAATGAGACAATCTGTGGGTTGATGAAAACAGGAAGAAAAGAATTTAGAAAAATGAAGAGAAAAATAAGTTTCTAATGGTTAAATTCTAAAGTAAATTAGTCTTACTTTAGAATTTTTTATGTAAAACTGACGCTTTTTTAGACTTTTTGAAAACTATTACTTGATATTTGAATTTATTTATAATATAATTATATATGTATAAATTTAATTATTTAGATAATGGGGGAATCATTATGGCATATAAAAAAGTTATAACTTCATCAATACTTGTTGCGATGCTTATGGCATTTGTTAATGAATTAGTTTTTGCTGCATCAAATACAATTACAAATGATGTTGTTTTAGATGGAGCTTTGAATATATTAGTTATGATACAAAAATATTCATGGCCTTTTGTTACTTTATTTATGATTTATGCTTTATATAGATACTATGTAAAAGGATCAGAAGTAATAGCAGATAAAATTGCAGGACAACAAATGGTTGTTGGAATCTCAATATTTATGGTAGTAATTCAATGTTTACCATTAGTATATGCATTTTTTATAGTTTAAATTGGACAAATTTATAGTATATTATAATTAATATAAAACCTAAAATTAAATTGATTAGAAGGGATAGAGAATATGAAGGTACTTTTTGGAATAAGTAACGAAGAGACTGTTAAAGGCATTGTTAGATACTATGAAGAAAAATACAAAGAGAAAATAGAATATGATACTGCTTTATATCAAAGAGACTTTAGAAGCAAAATTGTTAATGGAGATTATGATAGAGCAGTACTTAGTGAAGAATTAGAAAAAATGCCAACAAAGAGTTATGCTGAAGCAGATAAATTATTATTTGAATATTTAGAAGGAATAATAAATAATTTTGAAGCTAAAAATTTAATTCTAATTGCATCAGAAAGAAGAAAATTAGGAGATAATTTCTTAGGAAAACTGTTTACAATTGGAATATATACAACACTTACTGGTTCAGATAGAACAAAAGGTAAAGTTTGTGCAGCAATTAACTCACCTAATACAAGAAAAGAAGCTAAAAAATACTATACAAATGCGCCCGAAAATAAGGATATATATGAAGAAGTTAGCGAGATAGAACTTAGAAGAATAATTACATTCTTTAAAAATACAGATGGTGATACAAGTAAATATTGTGAAATATTTGATAGGATAGTACCACAATATACAACTGAACAAATGGCAATAATAATAAAGTGTTTGCCAAAGGATATAACTAAATTTTTGGAGGAAAATAGTGAGTCTTATAAAAATATCTTAAGCCTTACTAATATGGAATTACCTCAAGCTCCAGTTCAGCAACAAAAAATTGTTACTAATGAGAATAATACTAATGCTGTGGAGATTAAAAACGGAAATGAAATTGCTGAAAAAATAGTTATAAAAGAGGTTCCAAAAGAAAAAGTTGTAGAAAAACAAATTGTAAAGGAAGTAGTTAAAGAGGTAGTTAAAGAAGCACCTCCAAAAGTTATTACTCAAGTAGTTGAAAAAGAAGTTGTAAAACAATTTTATGATGTTCCCAAGGACTATAGAAAAACAGTTTGTTTTGTTGGTGCACCAAAAGTTGGAACAACATTTTGTATAAATGCAATTGGAACATATCTTGCTAAACAAAAAGTAAAAACTGCTATGGTAGATATGACAAGAAAAAGAGACTTATATACTATTTATACTTATGATAATACTGGAAAAAGAAATATTGCAGGGGATAGTTTAAGATATGCTTCAAGCGGTAAAAATGAACCACTTATTTATGATAAGTTAAGCATATATACAGCTGTTCCAGGAGAAGACAGAAAGTCATATAATCCAAGTGTATTAGTAGATACAATTGTTAAAAATAATAATGTTGTACTAATTGACGCAGATTTTAGTACACCTTTAGATTATTTTAGACTTGCTCAAGACATATATATTGTGCAAGATATGAATATACTTAATATAAACCAAATAACTATGTTTTTAAGAGAATTAAAACAACGTGGAATTGGTATGGAAAAAGTAAAAATTGTCATAAATAAGTATGTTGATTGCAGTTTATCGTCAAAAGACATTATTGATGGTATTGCTACATATACTAGTTATGACTTGAAAATGTTTGATGAATTATTTAATCCTAAAAAGATTCAATATTTTATACTACCATTTGATGTAGAAAACTATAAAAAATATATTGATATGGTATATAAATATTCAAATAAATTTTCAAGTTTTACAAAGAATTTCCAAGATAATTTAAATCAAATTATTAATACAATTTATCCAACTAAAGGAGCTATTAGTGTAGAAGAAAAGCATTACACTGAGGAATCTACTGGTAAAAATAAAGGTGGATTTGGATTATTTAGAAGAAAATAGAACTCATTTTTGATTATATTTTAAAGGAGTGTGATAGATATGGATCAAAATACTACAGTTTTTAAACCACAAAAAGATGAATCTAAAAGAGTAAAGGAGATTATGGAGCAAGTTGTGGCAGCTCTAAAGGACAAAGGATATGAACCAACAAGTCAAATTATTGGATATATATTATCTGGAGACCCAACTTATATAACATCTCATAATAATGCAAGAGCATTAATTTGCAAAATTGAAAGAGATGATTTACTTCAAGAAATGATTAGAAAGTACTTAGATTTATAAGGTGAATAATGAAAAGAATATTAGGAATAGATTATGGAGATGTAAGAGTAGGTCTTGCTATTTCAGATCCATTAGGTATAACAGCTCAAGGGCTTGAAACTCTTGTAATTAATGGCAGTGATAAAAAGTTTATTGCTGGAATTAGAAAATTAAAAGAAGAATATGACTTTGAAGAGGTTGTTATAGGATATCCTAAAAATATGGATGGAACTAAGTCTCAAAAAACTGAAAAGGTTGACTCTCTTATACCAAGACTAGAGGAATTAGGACTTATTGTGCATAAATGGGATGAGAGACTTACAACAGTTTCAGCATATAGGACTATGCGTGAGATGAATATATCTCAAAAAGAAAAAAACAGAGTTGCAGATAGATTTGCTGCAACATATATATTAGAAGGATATTTAAATATGCTTTCAAAATAGCATTTAAATATATAGCAAACAACTAATAAGGAGGAAATAAAAATGGATAATGAAGAATTAGTAGGATGCTCAGGATCTTGTGGTTCTTGTGGCGGATGTGGTTCAGCAGATGAAGAATCACTACCAGTTTTAGTATTAACAGATGAGAATGGTAAAGAAGTTACTTTTGAAAAACTTGATGTTGTTGTACTAGAAGATGGAAGATCTTTCTTAATTGTATCAGAATTAAAAGAAGATTATGAAGAAGAAGTTGAAGTTGTTATTCTTGAAATAAAAGAAGAAGATGGAGAACAAGTATATGATACACTTACTGATGAAGATTTACTAAAAGATGTTTATTCAAGATTCTTAAAACAACAAGGAATTGAAGAAGACGAAGAATAATAATTAAAATAAAAATGATAGTCAATTTATGACTATCATTTTTTTAATTTAATTTTATAAGTTACTTCATATCCAGCAATTTTTAATTTATAGCAGGTCTTTTCTTTAAATTTTCCTGTTTTTAAGAATTTGCTAAAGTCTTTTGATATTATTTTTGCAATTGTTTTTTGAATTAATTGTTTTTGTTCATCAACACTAAGTTTTGCAATAAAACCATTAGCATGTATAATTCTAATTTCTTCTCCATCGTCACTCATATTAAACAATATTTCATTACTAACGTTTTTATTTTTAAAAGTTAGTGAATGAACTGGTCTTATTTCTTCATAGGATTTCAAAGGTATAAGTATGGCATTAATACTAGTAGGATTTTTATTATATTCTTTCTTTTCATCTTCTGTCATTTCTTCTAAATATCCTAATACATTAAGTTCATCTAACATAAAGCTGCTATTATAAGCATATTCAATTGAAACTTTTAGCATGTAAATAATATTAAGTAATGGAATAAAAAAGTAAATTAATGTATTATTTGAAGTATTTGTTTCACGTTTTAAATATAATTTATATCCTGCATCAGCCATGTCTTTAAGCATTCTTAGAGATATTACTATAAACATAATAAAACTAACAATAATTGTTCCGAATCCATATAAATAAAAAATTCATAATATCCTCCTTTTGATTATTTTCTTTGAAAAAATTTTTTCCTCCTTTATTAAATTACACAATATATAATTTTTATTTATCTTATAATTTTAATAGATACAATATATATTAAATGCGAGATAATTATACTATACGTGTTAAATTATGTCAAGTGTTCTAATCTTTAACATGCTATATCAGACCAATTATCATTTCATGTTTATATTTTAATTATATAATTAATATTTATATATTTGAAAAGTCTGTGTTAGTAGTGAAGTTTTGGTGAAAAGAGACATAATATGTTTATTTTTACCAATTACTGTGGTATAATAACTCATGGTGATAAAGGAAATGGAAAGTGCATATAGATTATTTAACATTAGTGAGAACTTAGAAAAAATAGCAAGAAAATCTGAAGAAGAAGTAAAAGATATTTTTAAAGAATTGGAGGAGAATGCTTTATATAATCAAGCAAGAGTTTTAAAAGCCTTTCAAAGTGTCCCAATAACTCAAGCACATTTTGGAAAATCTACAGGATATGGACATGGAGATATTGGAAGAGAAGCTATTGAAAAGTTATATTCAAATATATTTGAGACAGAAGATGCTTTAGTTAGAGTACAATTTGTTAGTGGTACACATACATTAGGAACAGCGCTTAAAGCGTTACTAAACTATGGAGATGAGATGCTTGCAATTTCTGGTAGACCATATGATACATTGTGTACTGTAATTGGTCTTGAAGAAAATGATATGTCATTAATTAGCAGAGGTATAAAATATTCTCAAATAGATTTAGATGAAGAAGATAATTTTAAATGTGAAGATATTAAAGAGTATCTAAAAAATAACAAAGTAAAATTAATTCATATTCAAAGATCAAGAGGATATGCAGTTAGAAAAGCATTATTAATTTCAGATATAGAAAATGTAATTAAAGAAATAAGAAGTGTAGATAAGGATGTAATAATATTTGTAGATAACTGTTATGGTGAATTCACAGAAACAAAAGAACCAACAGCTGTGGGAGCAGATATTTGTTGTGGAAGTTTAATTAAAAATGCAGGTGGTGGCCTATGTGAAATGGGTGGATATGTTTGTGGTAAAGCAGACTTAATAGATAAAGTTGTTCAAGAATTGTATTGCCCTGGACTTGAAAAAGACAATGGTTCAACTTTAGGACAAAACCAAAATATAATTCAAGGACTATTCATGTCTCCAACTGTAGTTGAAGCAGCACTAAAAGCTATGACATTTGCATCAAAATTATATGAAAATTTAGGGATGGATGTATTTCCTAAATCAACAGATAAAAGAAGTGATATAGTACAAATAATAAATTTTGGGGATAGAGAGAAATTAATTAAATTTATTCAAGGTATACAATATGCATCTCCTATAGATAGTAATGTTTTACCAATGCCTTGGAGTATGCCAGGCTATGCAGATGAAGTTATAATGGCAGCAGGTACATTTATGGAGGGAGCATCTATTGAACTTTCAGCAGATTCTCCAATGAGAGAACCATATGCAGCATATATGCAAGGTGGACTTTCATATGAATCAGCTAAACTTGCAATTTTAATTGCTACTCAAAAAATGTTAGGAGAGTAATATGAATGTAGTTGTAATTGGTGGTGGCGCAGCTGGAATGATGGCTGCAATAACCAGTGCAAAAGAAGGAAATAAAGTTACATTAATTGAAAAGACATCAAGTCTTGGAAATAAAATAAAAATTACAGGAAAAGGAAGATGTAATGTTACTTTTGATGGAGACATAGACGATTTTAAACGTAATATAGTAAAAAATGAAAAATTTATGTATAGTTCTTTTATGAATTTTACAAATAAAGATACTGTTGATTATTTTGAAAATTTAGGCGTTTTAACAAAAGTAGAACGTGGTGGAAGAGTATTTCCCATAAGTGATAAAGCAGAAGATATTGTAAACGCTTTAATAAGTAATTTAAATAAATATAATGTAGAAATAAAATATAATACATATTTAAAAGATTTTATTATTAAAGATGAGCATATAATAGGAATAAAGACAAATAACTTAGATATATATGCAGATAAGTTTATACTTTGTACAGGTGGTATGAGTTATAAAACAACAGGAAGTACAGGCGAATGTTATGATATATTAAGAAAATATGGTCATAACATAATAGATTTAAAACCTGGTCTTATTCCTCTTAAATCAAGTGATGATATTTGTAAAAGATTACAAGGTCTTACATTAAGAAATGTAGCTTTTAAGATTAAAGATTCAGATAAAGTAATTTATGATTCTTTTGGAGAAATGTTATTTGCACATTTTGGACTTACAGGTCCAATAATACTTAGTGGAAGTAGTATTTTAAATAGAATAGATAATGTAGATAGTAAGTTAAAAGATAAAAAAATAAATGGAGTAGTAGATTTAAAACCTGCTTTAACAATTGAAGTACTAGATAAAAGAATTCAAAGAGATTTTGAAAAATTTACAAATAAAGAGTTTAAAAATTCATTAGATGAATTACTACCACAAAAATTAATTCCAGTAATAATAGAAAAAAGTGGAATAGATTCAAATAAAAAAGTACATCAGATTACTAAAGAAGAAAGAGCAAATTTAGTAAAAAGCATAAAAGAATTAAAAATAAATTTATCAGGATTTATGCCAATTGATATAGCAATAATTACATGTGGCGGTGTTGATGTAAAACAAGTAAATCCCAAAACTATGGAATCAAAGGTAATACAAAATTTATTTTTTGCTGGAGAAGTGTTAGATGTTGATGCTTTAACAGGTGGTTTTAATTTACAAATTGCATTTTCAACTGCTGTTGCAGCAGGAAGAAATTAAGAAGGAGTGATATTATGGAAGATAATGAAATAAAAACAAGCAATGTACAATTTTTTTCAGAAAAAAGAAGAAATAAAGCACCAATGATTTTGGTAATGATTATAGCTGTAATATTTGCATCAGTTTTAAGTTCCCTTGTAACATATTTAGTAATGACTAAAGGAAAGGGTATGCAGATTACTGGTTCAAATAATACAACATATAATGTTGAAAATGTGGAAAATCCAGTAGTAGCAGTAGCAAAAATTGCTGGTCCATCAGTTGTTGGTGTAAGTGTTAAATATTATGAACAAAGTTTTTGGGGACAACTTGCAGAAGGTGAGTCAGAAGGCTCAGGAATTATTTATTCAGATGATGGATATATAATTACAAATTATCATGTAATTGAAGAAGCAATTAATTCTTCAAGTGCTGCTGTAAAAATAACATTATCCAATGAAGAAGAATACGAAGCTGAAATTGTTGGTACAGATGATGTTACAGATTTAGCATTATTAAAAATAGACGCTAAAGGTTTATCTGCTGCTAAGTTTGGCAGTTCTTCAGAGCTAAATGTAGGAGAAATGGCAGTAGCAATTGGTAATCCACTAGGTAAAGAATTTGCAGGAAGTGTAACAGTAGGATATATATCTGCACTTCATAGAAGTATTACATCAGATGGAAGAACATATAATGTACTTCAAACAGATGCTGCAATAAATCCAGGAAATAGTGGTGGTGCATTAGTAAATAGTAAAGGTGAAGTAATAGGAATAAATACGGCAAAAATTAATGATACTTCAGTTGAAGGGTTAGGGTTTGCCATTCCAAGTGATGATGCTTTAAAAATAATAGAAGAACTTAAAGTATCAGGAAAAATAATTAGACCATATATTGGAATTTATGGATTAGATTTAGATGAAAATACAGCTAAAAGAAATAAACTTGTAGAAGGTATATATGTATATCAAGTATATGGTGGTTCACCAGCAGCAGAAGCAGGAATACAAAAAGGTGATGTAATAGTTGAGTTTGATGGTAAGAAAGTAACATCAAAACAAGAATTAAATGATATTAAAAATCAAAAAAATGTTGGAGATAAAATTAAAATAAAAATATATAGAGCAGGAGATAATAAAGATATAGAAATAACTCTTGGAAGTGATGAAATAACATCAACTGATACAGTTACAAATTAATTATTAGAGAGCATTTAGCATTAGCTAGATGCTTTTTTATATTATTTTATGTTATAATTATTATATGAGGTGACAAAGATGGAACAAGATAGAAAAATAAAAGAGGAAAAAAATTATAAATCAATAGGAGAGAGAATTAGTCAATTGCAAAAAGAGGGCTATGCACTAGATAGTGATGAAGTAAGAGATGTAATTGAAGAGGATGTTTTTAAAGATGATAAGGAGGCTTTAGATGATATTAGATTAAAAAGAGTATTAAAAGAAAAGATAAAAAAAGGACTTCTAAGTGAAAAAGAAATAGATAATCTAGTTGGAACTTTATTAGGTGCAGATAAGCTAATAAAAGATGAAGAAAATCAAATTGATGTAAAAGAGGCAGAAGTAGATATTGAAGGTATAAGACGAAATCAAGAACATTTAAAAAAGAGATTAAACGAATATGAGTTAGCTGAAACAGATGAAGAAAAAAACAAATTTTTAAGCAGTCTTAGAGGTAAAGTAAATTCTCCTGAAGTCTCAGAAAAAAATACTCATGAAAGAGAACAAAGAGAAAGAAATATACAGTCTATTGAAAGGCAAAATGTTGACAGTATGGTACAAAATCAGGAACCTAAAGCAATGGAGTAATAATTTTTGAGAAAATATATTTTGTATTTTCTCTTTTTATTATTTATATTTTTGTAATATCTTGATTTTACATAATATTAGGTGTATAATTTATATGCATAAATTGTAGAAAAAATAGCTTTTATTGAAGTTATTGTCGTTTGAAAAGAAATTATTAAGTAAGGGGGAATTTATATGAAAAAAATAACAAGAGTAGTTATAGCTATACTTACAGTTATTATCACTTTAATTATTTGTAATCTAGTATGGACAAGCATGAATATTGTACTTGAAATACCAGTATTAAATTCAGAAAAAGTTGAATTTGGGGAGGTATTAAGTTTACAAGATATTAGTACAAGTTATGAATTATATTATGATGAAATTAATTCTAATACTTTTATTGATGAAGGAGTTAATAATTATACTAATAATTTAATAAATAGTGTAAGGGAAAGTACATCTACATTAAATAAAGTAAAGAAAAATGAAAAGGCAGTTTTAAAACAAGTTATAGATACATATAAAGTAAATGATGATATTGTAAGTGTTAAAATCACTTATATTATTAAAAATGTGTATGAGGATGGCTATAAAACAAATATTAAAACTTTTAACTATAATTTAAAGGAACAAAAGATTATAACATTAGATGATATGTTCAAACCTGAATATAAAGAAAAGTTATCAAATTTATATTCAGATAATTATCTTTTAAAAGAAAAAGAAATTGAATTTTATAATGACTCAGTTAAGAGTACATATGATTATAGTAATTTAAAAGAATTTTTAAATAGTAAAATTCTTACAGTTAAAAATTTAAATATTACCAAAGAAGAATATGATAATTTATTTTCAAAGAAAGTAGAATCTTCTAAAAAGATGGTAGCAATAACACTAGATGATGGACCTCATCCTGTAAATACTCAAAAAGTATTAGATATATTAAAAGAACATAATGCTAAAGCTACATTTTTTATGGTTGGACAAAATGTAGAGAATAATAGTAATGTTGTAAAAGCTGTGTATAATTCTGGAAGTGAAATAGGGATACATACATGGAGTCATAAGCAACTTACTAAAATATCAACAGATGAAGTTATACAAGAGGTAAGTAGAACTTCTGATGCTATTTTTAATATAACAGGTCAAAGGCCTAAACTTGTTAGACCACCATATGGTTCAGTAAATGATAATGTAAAAAATGCATTAAAAGAATATCCACTAATATTATGGAATATTGATTCATTGGATTGGAAAAGTAGAGATGAAAGTAAAATTGTACCACTTGTAATGGAACATGTTGAAGATGCAGATATTATATTATTACATGATATTCATGCTACTACAATACCAGCCTTGGAAAAAATAGTATCACAATTAGATGAGGCAGGATATGAGTTTGTTACTGTTTCTGAACTTATAGAGGCAAAAGGTTATGATACTACTAAAACTAGAGTGTTTTATAGTGGTAGACAATAGAATTAGAATAGAAAACTTATCTAACTAATACAGTTAGATGAGTTTTTTCTTTTCTGATACAAAATTATACAAGAAATAATAATAATTAATTTTTGCTTTATTCTTTTTTTTAGTGTATAATAAAGAAAGTTTGAGGAGATAGATATGGCAAAAAAAGTAATAGTAACAGAAAAACCAAGCGTTGCAATGGAATTTGCTAAAGCTTTAAAAATAAACACAAATAGAAAAGATGGATATATTGAATCAGACGAATGGATAATAACATGGTGTTATGGACATTTAGTTACAATGAGTTATCCAGAAGTTTATGATGAAAAGTTAAAAATGTGGAGACTTGATACTTTACCATTTTTACCACAGGAGTGGAAATATGAAATATTACCAGGAGTTCAAGGTAAACAATTTAATATAATTAAAACATTACTTCAAAGAGAAGATGTAGATACTATATATAATGCGGGTGACTCTGGAAGAGAGGGAGAATATATACAAAGACTTGTATTTATGATGGCAAATCCTAATCCTAACGCAAAACTTAAAAGAGTATGGATTGATTCACAAACTGAAGAAGAAATCTTAAGAGGTATAAATGAAGCAAAAGATATAACAGAATATAATAGTTTATCTGATGCAGCATATTTAAGAGCAAAAGAAGATTATTTAATAGGAATTAATTTTTCAAGACTAATTTCGCTTATGTATGCAAGAAATTTAGCAAAAATTATGAATGAAGATAGAGCTGTTATTTCAATAGGTAGAGTAATGACATGTGTACTTGGTCTAATAGTAAATAGGGAAAGAGAAATTAGAAATTTTAAAAAAGTTAATTTTTATAAAATTCAAGGAACATTTGCTAAAGAGGCGGATATTCTTGGAGATTTTAAATCAGTTGAAGGCTCATGTGTTTTTGAATCACCTAGATTATATAATGAAACTGGATTTAAGAAAAAGGAAGATGCAGAAAAATTTATTGAGTATTTAAAAAAATCAGATAAAGCAGTTGTAGAGAGTATTACTAAAAAGAAAACAAAAGAAAATCCACCATTATTATTTAATTTAGCAGAAGCACAAAATGAATGTACTAGAAAATTTAAAATTAGTCCAGACCAAACACTTCAAACAATTCAAAGTTTATATGAAAAGAAGCTAGTAACTTATCCAAGAACAGATGCAAGAGTTCTTTCTACTGCAATAGCGAAAGTTATAACTAAGAATTTAAATGGAATTGCAAAATTAAATATTAGTGATGATATTAATGAAATGATTAAAAAAATGTCAACAGAAAAGTATAGTACTAAACTTGAAAAGACAAAATATGTTGATGATAGTAAAATTACTGATCACTACGCAATAATTCCAACAGGAGAAGGAAAAGAAAATTTATCTAAATTAACGGAATTAGAAAGAAATGTATATGAATTAATAGTTAAAAGATTTTTAGCAATATTTTATCCTGCTGCTGAATACAATAGATTATCTATAACAATAAAAGTTGGAGAAGAAAGATTTTTTGCAAATGGTAAAGTATGTACTAATATTGGATATTTAGAAATATATAAGAATGATAAGAATATAAAAATAGTAGATGAAGAAAAATCAAAAGATGCTGATGAGAGTACAAACGAAAATATTGAAGTACTTTCAAAATTAAAGAAAAATGATGTTTTAGAAATAAAAGTATATAATATTAAGGAAGGAGAGACAACTCCACCTAAAAGATATAATTCTGGTGCAATGATTCTTGCGATGGAAAATGCAGGAAAACTTATTGAAGATGAAGAACTAAGAGAACAAATAAAAGGTAGTGGAATAGGAACAAGTGCAACTAGAGGTGAAATAATAAAAAAACTAGAAAGAATAGACTATATTGCAACAAATTCTAAAACTCAAATATTGACTCCAACTAAAAGAGGAGAAGCAATATATGATATTGTTGTAAATACTATACCAGATATTCTAAATCCAGAACTTACAGCAAGCTGGGAAAAGGGTCTTGCAATGGTAGAACAAAAAGAGATTTCAGCAGATGAATTTATGAACAAATTAGAAAGTTATGTCAGAAATAAGGTGTTAAAATTTAAAAAAAGTAGAAATGAGTATTTGTATGGATATTAATTATTGCTTTTTTATAATTTTATTGTATAATAATTATATGAGAAAATTAAAGGAGAGTTAAATTATGGAATATCAAGAAATTGAAGATAAAATGCAAAAGGCTGTAGATTATTTATGTGATGAATTAGCAGCTATTAGAGCTGGACGTGCAAATCCTGCTATTTTAAATAAAATTACAGTAGAATATTATGGAGTACAAACTCCATTAAATCAAATAGGTGCAATTTCTGTACCAGAAGCAAGACAAATATTAATTACACCATGGGATAGATCACTTCTTGGTGCAATTACAAAAGCAATTCAAGTTGCAGAAATTGGAGTAAACCCAATTAATGATGGTAATGGAATTAGACTTACATTTCCAGAGTTAAATGAAGAAAGAAGAAAACAAATAGTAAAAGAAGTTAGAAGTTTAGGTGAAGAAGCAAAAGTTGCTATTAGAAATGTTAGAAGAGATGGAATAGATGATGCTAAAAAACTTAAAAATAATAATGAAATGACTGAAGATGAATTAAAGGGTGCAGAAGAAAAAATTCAAAAAATAACAGATAAATATACAAATAAAGTAGAAACAGTTGTTGCAGATAAAGAAAAAGAGGTTATGGAAGTATAATTAAGGTTAGGAGAAAATAAATTGAGAGAAGGAATAAAAAGAATAACAACTGGTATTGTTTTTGTAGTGGTTATAGTATCAGTTCTAGTTTTTAACAATAGAATAATTGATTCTATATTTGTTACATTGTTATCTATTCTTGGAATGTATGAATGTAATAGATGTTTTAAAGCTAAAGGACATCATCCACTATCTATAATTGGATATATAGCTTGTTTGTTGATTCCATTAATAGGAAATGTTAGTTTGGAAGTGTTATTAAAAATTGTAATGATTGCTTTACCGATACTTATGGTTGCATCATTTGCATATATTGTTATAAAAGAATTAAAAGTTAGTATTATAGATATAGCTATTACATTTTTTTCAATATTATATGTACCATTTTTATTTTCATTTATAAAATTATTATTTATAGAACCACATGGTAGAATATTAGTTATTTTAGCATTTGTATGTGCAACAGCAACAGATACATTTGCATATGAAATTGGTTCAAGATTTGGAAAACATAAATTATCTCCAGTTGTTAGTCCTAAGAAGAGTATAGAAGGAACGATTGCAGGAATTATCGCTGCAATGGTAGCAACTGGCATACTATGTTATATAACAAATACATATTTTAGTACTGAGTTTAATATAATAATAATGATAATCATGGGAGCAGTATTTAGTATTGTGGGTCAAATTGGAGACTTAGCTGCTTCATCAATTAAAAGATATTGTATACAAAAAGATTTTAGTAATTTATTACCAGGACATGGCGGAATATTAGATAGATTTGATAGCATAATGTTTATATCACCAATGGTATATATTTTTATACAATTAATTAGTCTAATATAATAAGGAGGAAAAAAATTGGTTAGTTTTTTAATAACTATAATAAAACTATTAGTAATAATACTTAGTGTTGCAACTATTCATGAATTTGGACATTTTATTGCAAGTAAAATGCTAGGTGTTGGAGTAGATGAATTTTCAATTGGTTTTGGACCTAAAATAGTTCAAAAAAAATATAAAGGTACAATGTATTCTCTTAGATGGTTACCTCTTGGAGGTTATTGTGCAATAGAAGGAGAAGAAGCAACTGAAGAAAGTAAAAACAGTGATACTTCATACCAAAAGAAAAATGCTTTTGAAAAAATAATAATTTTATCTATGGGAGTTATATTTAATTTTATTTTAGCTCTTGTAGTATTTATTGCTGTTTATATGCCAGGAAACGTTGCAACAACACAAATAAAATCATATAATGAAGATTCAGTTCTTATTGAAGCTGGACTACAAGCAGATGATAAGATTGTAGAAATAAATGGAAAGAAAATTAATTTATATAGTCAAATATCTAATTTTACATTAGATAATGGTGAAACAGATATAGAGATAAAATATGAAAGAAATGGAGAAATTCATTCTACTACAGTAAAAAATGCTCAAAGAACAGAAGGTAAAATTGGTATTACTTTTGAACAAGATGATGAGGGTAAATCAACAAATGTAATTGAGCTTACTGGAGCAGGAACAAGTGCTGCAAAAGTTGGACTTAAATCTGGAGATATTATTTTATCAGTAAATGAAGTATCTACACCAGGTGCTTTAGATATAATAAGTGAAATTAAAGATAAAGCAGGCCAAGAAGTTAAAGTAAAGGTTCAAAGAGGGGAAGAAATAAAAGAATTTACTGTAATCCCTGAAGAAAAAGCTGTTTTTGATTTAGGAATTGCAAGTGTTGCTACAACTAAATCAACAATAGGTACTGCTTTTACAGAAACTTTTGAAAATATAAAAAATATAGTTGGTTCATATGTAAATTTATTTACTGGAAAAGTATCAATATCTAATATGTCAGGAATTGTTGGTATAGGAGAAGTAGTGTCTAAAAGCTCAGGTATATTAAATTTCTTCTACTTAATGGCAATGATTAGTATGGCGGTTGGTGTTGCAAATATATTACCATTTCCACCACTTGATGGAGGAAAGATTGTAATTGTATTAATTGAATCAATTACAAGAAAAAAAGTATCTGAAAACGTAGAAGTAGCTATTTCATATATTGGACTTGGATTACTTCTTGCATTAACATTATTTGTAACTATAAAAGATATAATTAGAATAATATAGGGGGAATAATATGGCTGAATATGTTGTTTTAATATTTGCTGCAATAGCAGTTATTGTGGTAGCTAAACTTTTGGCATGGCCAGTTAAGAAAATTATTAAATTAGCATTAAATATAGTGCTTGGAATAGTAATGATTGTTCTTGTTAATACATTTGGAGCAACAATAGGAATAACAATTCCGTTTAATATTGTGACAGCTTTAATTGCAGGTATTTTAGGAGTACCAGGAGTTATAGCATTAATCGTAATTGGATTTTTTATTTAATATAAAACAGTTAAAAATGTGGCATATTGTATATTTTTGTATAACTTAACCAAAATAATAGTAGGTGAAAGTTATGAAAAAGAAATATACAGTGTGTCTTTTTTTGTTTTGTTTCTTATTTTTGAGTATAGTAGTATATGCACAAACTCAAAAAGCAGAAAGCTCAATTTCAACAACAAAAGCATCTGGAGATAATATGGTAGAATTACTAGCAAGATTAATTAATGGAGAAGCAAGAGGAGAACCATATATAGGTCAAGTAGCAGTTGGAGCAGTAATTATGAATAGAGTAAAAGATGCATCTTTTCCGAATACAATTGCAGGTGTAATATATCAAAATCAACAATTTTCTTCTGTTACAGATGGTCAGTTTGATGTTGCAATAGATGAAAATTCAACAGTATATAAAGCAGCACAAGATGCAATGAATGGAGTTGATCCAACAAATGGTGCTCTTTATTTTTATAATCCTTCTAAAACTAAAAGTAAATGGTTATTCTCACTAAAGACAGTTACTACAATAGGTAAGCATGTATTTGCTTTGGAGGAATAAGATGCTAGAAAAATTTGAAAAAAAAGTAATACAGATAAAAAAGAAACTAGGAGAGAAAAATATTGGAATTATTTTTTTTGCAATGGTTTGTATAATTACATTAGGTTTTATGATATTTTTAAAGAGATATAAAATACAAAAACAAGAAGTTCAAGACGGATATAATAAGTCTATGTATGATTTTGTGGCAAATGTTAATAATATAGAAAATGAAATATTGAAATTAAGACTTACAACAAATGACACATATACTATGACAACACTTGCAAGTATTTTTGCTAAATCTAATAGTGCAAATTCAAATTTAGACAATTTACCTTTTTCTGCAAATAGTATATCCAATGTTTCTAAGTTTTTAAATCAACTTAGTGATTTTTCTTATGTATTAATGAGAAATTTATTAAATGGAAATAATATATCAGATTATAAGGATAATATAGATACACTTTATGATAAAATAAGTAGTTTATCTAATGTTGTAGAAGATATATATGTTGAACTAAATGATGGTAGAATAAAATGGGATGAGTTAGAAAAAATTGGTGATGCAAAAATAAATGATAGTAGTGCAGAACAAGAAGTATCAAAAGTAAATTATATAGGAAAGACATTTACAGAATATGAAGGAATAATATATGATGGTGCTTTTTCAAATCATATATTAACACTTAAACCTGCATATTTGACAGGAAATATCTTAACATCAGAGGAAGTAGAAAATGAGCTTAAGAAAAAGTTAGATATTGAAAATATAACATTTAAAGAAGAACAAAATGGAAGAATACCATTATATATTTATGAAGTTAAATTGAAAAATATTGAAACTTTAAAAACAATTTATGCAACTAAAGATGATGGAAAAATATATCAAATGATATCAGATAAAAAATGCAATGTTGAAAATATAACTGTAGAAGAAGCAAAGACAAAAGCATCACAATTTATTAATTCATTAGGTATAGATAATATTACTCCAACATACTTTTTAAAAGCAGATAATATGATAACTATATCTTTTGCTGCTACACAAGACAATGTAATTATTTATTCAGATTTAATTAAAGTAAAGCTTGCATTAGATAATGGAGAAATAATGAATTTTGAGGCTAATGGATATATATATAATCATAAAGAAAGAGAAATTAATCCACAAAAAAGTATAGATGAAGCCAGAGCAAGCTTATATGATGAAATAAAAATTGAAAATGAAAGATTATGTATTATTCCAACAGATTCTAAAGATGAGGTACTAGTTTATGAATTCGAAGGAAGCATAGAAGATAAAAAGTATTTAATATATATTAATGCAGATACCTTAGTGCAAGAAAAAATTTATATATTACTTGATACACCTGGTGGAACTTTGGCAATGTAAGTTATATATAAGTGTTAAATAAGAATTCATGATTTAAAATCATGAGTTTTTATTTAACTTATATGTGAAAATATTGTCATAATATGTAAACTATGTTATAATATTAGCGTAACAGAAAACTTTATGTAGGTAGTATAATTACACTCTTTTAAGGAGGAATTAAGCATGAAGAAAATGGTAATCGAAGGTGGAACTATGGTGGCATATATCCACAACAAGGACGTTAACATGTTATCAAGTATTTACAGGGTGGTTAATCCTGTTGTGTTTCAGGAGCGGGCTATTGTGCTTGACCAGTGTAATGCTGAAGGAATGTTCAGAATTGAAAAGCCTGAAGCTGTGAGCTATATCGGAAAAGCTCCGTTTATACTGGATGTAAGCTATGTTCAGATGCTTGGACAAAAAGAGCTTGGAAAGCTTCTGGAGAAAGCGGCTGAGGATATGGAATGTGTTGAGGAAGTCTTTGAAAAGCTTTATGGCGGCAAGATGGCAATTAATCAGGAGCATAATGAGGCGCTTAAGGCTATCGGCGGGATTGACAAGAGTCTTATCAAGGACCTGAAGAAAGAAGTTAAAAAAGGCAAGAAAGCAAAGGTGGAAAAAATCCGTAATTTGGAGTTCTACTTGAAGCAGCAGCTTGAGCATTATACTTCTTCGCTTGAGAAGGCAGCAAAGGAAAAGGAAGCATAGAGCAAGGCTCCAAAATGAACCAGACATCAGGGATTCTTTGAGTGTGTTAAATGGAGATAACTTAATTTCCAAAAAAACTGAATATTGAAACAATTATGATTTTAAGTACCGTAAGGAGGTGGGCGAATGCTCACCTTTTTACTTTTTCTGTAAATTTATATTGTTATTATTATTCTCCTTGAAATACACTTTCTTTTTTGATATAATAGCTTTTGTAAAAACAAACATAAGTTTAGAGGTGGTATATGGAATATATAATAATAGATAAAAGAATGAGAAATATAGAGAAAAATACTCTCAAGTATCTAGGTTATAGATTAGTTGAAATAGAAAAGAGTGAAAATGTATATTCTGAAATTTCATCTCATGTAGATATATTTACTACTAAAATTGGAGATACACTTATTGTAGAGAAGAGTAAATATGATGACTTAGTTTTTATGTTAAAAAATACTGAGTATAATATTATTTCAGGTAAAGAAGAAGTAGGATTAAATTATCCAGATGATATAAAGTATAATGTTTGTATTGTAGGAAATTATGCAGTACATAATTTTAAATATACAGACAAAACAGTTCTTAAACTGTTAAATGATAACAGCTATGAGCTAATAAATGTTGAACAAGGATATACAAATTGTTCAATTGCTGTAATAGATGATTCAAGTGTTATTACAACAGATAAGAAAATAGCAGAAAAATTAATAGCAAATAATATTAGTGTATTGCTATTAGATTATGTTCCAGATATAAAACTTAAAGATGAATATGGTAATTATAGTAATATGACAGGGTTTATAGGTGGAGCAATAGCAAGAGTAGATAATAATATAGTTATATTTGGAGATTTGGAAAAAATAGATAGAAATAATAAAATTAGAGAATTTATAACAAAAAGAAATCTTAAAATAATAGAATTTAAAGATTTAGATGTTATAGATTATGGTGGATTAGTAGAGGTGTAAAATGAGTGAATTATTAAATGGATTAAATGATAGACAAAAAGAAGCGGTTGAATATATGGATGGACCACTTCTAATTCTTGCTGGTGCAGGTTCAGGAAAAACTAGAGTTTTAACATATAAAATAGCATATTTACTAGAAAAAGAAATAGTTAAACCTTGGCAAATACTAGCAATTACATTTACAAATAAAGCAGCTAAAGAGATGAAAGAAAGAGTTGAAGGATTAATTGGGCAAGCAGCTCAAGATATGTGGCTTGGAACTTTTCACTCTGTATGTGTAAGAATATTAAAAAGAGAAATTGAACTACTTGGATATACTAGAGACTTTAATATTTTTGATGAAATAGATAAAGAAAAAGTTATTAAAGAAGTAATGAAAAAATTAAATATAGATGAAAAAGTATATCCAGTTGGACTTTTAAAATCTGAAATTAGTAAAGCAAAAGAAGTAATGAAAGATGAAAGTCAATATCAAAAAGATGCTATGGGAGATTTTAGAAAAGAAGAAATAGCTAAAGTTTATACTATGTATCAAACAACTTTAAGAAAAAATAATTCTATAGATTTTGATGATATTATAATGCTTACAGTTAAATTGTTCTTAGAAAATCCAGATAGACTTGTATATTACCAAGAGAAGTTTAATTATATACTTGTAGATGAGTATCAAGATACAAATAAAACACAATTTCTTTTAATTAGTCTACTTTCATCTGGAACAGGAAATATTTGTGTAGTTGGAGATGAATCACAAAGTATATATGGATTTAGAGGGGCAGATATAACAAATATATTAAATTTTGAAAAAGAATTTCCTAATGCAAAAATAGTTAAGCTTGAGGAAAACTATAGAAGTACTCAAAATATACTAAATGCGGCAAACGAAGTTATAAAAAATAATTCTTCTAAAATTGATAAAGTATTGTGGACTCAAAATAAAGAGGGAGATAAAATAGATTATAAAACTTTAAACAACGAATATGAAGAAGTAGAGTATGTAGTAGATAAAATAGATGAAGTTTGCAGAAAAGAAGAAAAGAAATATTCAGATTTTGCAGTATTATTTAGAACAAATGCACAAGCTCGTGTTCTTGAAGAAGTATTTATGAAATCTGGTACACCATATAAACTTATTGGTGGAATTAAATTCTATGCTAGAAAAGAAATTAAAGATATAATTAGTTACCTAAAATTAATTAATAATAAAAATGACAATATAGCATTAAAGAGAATAATAAATGAGCCTAAAAGAGGAATTGGAGACACAGCAGTAGATAAATTAGATATGCTTGCAACAGAAAAAGGTGTATCTATATTTGAATTAATACAAGATAGTAATAATTTAACTGGAATTAGAAGTGCTGGAAATATTATTATTTTTAGAGATATGATAAATAATATTGTTAAGGAAAAAGAAAATATTAAAGTATCAGAGCTTATTAAGAAAGTATTAAAAGACTCTGGATATGAAGATATGTTAAATTCAGAAGGAACAAAAGAAACTGAAATTCGTTTTGATAACCTTATGGAATTTATTGGTGTTGCAATTGAGTTTGAAAATGAAAATGCAGAAAACTCTTTAGAAGACTTTTTAGAAAGTATTGCACTTGTATCGGATGTAGATAATTTAGACGAATCAACAGAGGCAGTAACTCTTATGACTATGCATAGTGCAAAAGGTCTTGAATTTGAAGATGTATTTTTAGTTGGAATGGAAGAAGGATTATTCCCTTCAAAACGTTCAATAGAAGAAGATGGACAAACAGAAGAGGAAAGAAGACTTTGTTATGTTGCAATAACAAGAGCAAAACAACATTTATATTTAACCAATACTAAAAAGAGAACATTATATGGCTCTACAACATTTACAATGCCATCAAGATTTATAAATGAAATACCGGATACTTTACTAACTGAAGATTCAAAGGATAACAAAGAAAATAGAGGTCAAAATACACAAAATACTTGGCTTGATAGTGAATATAAAAGAGTTGAAACATATTTATCTAACAGAAATAGAGTTAGTGAAACTGTAGAAAGAAAAGCCAAACCTAATATTGGTGTTAGTGTAGACTCATTCTTAAAGAATTTAGCTGGTGCACAAGTTACTTCTAAAGCTAATATAGCAGATTCTAGTACTAAATATAAAGTTGGTATGGAGGTTAAACATAAAAAATTTGGTATAGGAATAATTGAAAATATTGAACCAGAGGGTGATGATTTTAAATTAGAAATTATGTTTGATGGTTCTGGATTTAAAAGACTTATGGCTAACTATACACCACTTGAAATAATTAAATAATTTTTTAAAACACTAAAAGTATTATAATTATGTAATGCTTATAGTGTTTTAATTATTGATTAATAAATACAATATAATCTTGATAATTTTTTCTGTTTTGATGTAAAATAATAAAGAAGAAAAAAATCGGAGGTTAATATATTGAAAAAAACAAATATTTTAAAATTAGCATTTGTTTTATTTTCATTTATTTTTATAATAAATACAAAAGATGTTTATGGTGTAGTTGGTAAAGAGGTATGGAATTTTGCAGATTTAAAAGAAGGATTAACAGCTGCAGGAGATTATGATTTACATGTAAAGGCAGACATACCAGTTACTGAAACAATTTATTGCTCAAGTACAGGGAGAAAAATTATATATGGATTTGGTCATACAATATGGAATTATCTAGATACTGCAGGAAATGTAAAACCAGGAGATGTTTCAAATACATGTATAGAAATTCCTAGAGGAGTAACAGTATATTTAAATAATGTTAATTTTAATGGTAGATATGCAAGTAATATGATAAGTAGTACAAATGGTTCAACAAATGTTATAATAAGAGGAATATGCTATATTCAAAATAATTGTAATTTTGTAAATGGAAATCAAGGTGTTCACGTATATACTACTGGTACATGTCATTTTGAATCAGGAAATTCAACTAGTGAAGGAAATTTTGCTGGAATAGGAAATTTAGGAATTGTAAATCTTAAAGGTGGAACAATTTCTGGTAGTACAGAAGGAATTCACAATAATGGTGGAACAGTAAATATTACATCTGGTACAATAAGTGGAAAAAATAAAACTAAGATAGGAATAAATAATTTTAATAATGGGACAATAAATATTACAGGAAGTGGTGCAAAAATTACTGGATGGACTGATGGAATTAGTAATTATGGTACAGTAAAAATGAGTAATGGAAGTATTTATGGTAATCAAAATGGAATAGTTAATGGGAAAAATACAACTATTAGTGGTGGAAGTATATATACTAATACAATAGGTATAAAAAATGCTGGCTCATTAATTGTAACTAATGGTACAATAAGAGATAATACAGCAACAAATGGTTCTGCTATTTACCAAAACGGTACATGTACAATAACAGGAGGAACTTTTCCAAGTGACCAGAATGTGTATTTAGCTGCAAATGATAAATTTGTATCAACAAATGCATCTCATCCTACATTTACAATTAAGCCTAATACTTATACGAGAGGTAGAATACTTGTTAAAACAAATGCTGAAAGCTATGCTACAAATGAGTTAAGTTATTTAACATTAGTTCCAAGTGAAAAGTGGCAAACAAGAGCGATAACATCAAATATTGTTATTTGGGATAAATCAAATGTAATAGTAAAATATGAAGATGAGTTAGGAAATGAATTAGCAGATTCTGATACTATTAATGACTGGGTCGATGAAAATTATACAACAAGTCCAAAAACTATAAGTAATTATGGTTTATATGCAACACCAAAAAATGCAAATGGAAAAGTAGGAAGTACAGATACGGAGGTTGTGTATGTATACAAGAAACTCTCTCCTGGTGTAGATATAAAATATATTGATAAGGATACAGGAAAAGAGATTTTACCAACAATTCATATTGATGGATTTGAAAATGATGATTATACATCAGAGGATAAGAAAATAGAAGGATATGAGTTAATATCTACACCAGAAAATTCTAAAGGAAAAATGACTTTAGAAAAAATAGAAGTAGTATATTTATATAGTTCTATTAAAGGAAAAATAACTTTAATAAAGGTAGATAAAATTGATAGTACAAAATTTTTAAGTGGCGCAATATTTAAACTTGAAAAATTAGATAATTTGGGAAATATAGATTCTACTTTTACTCCAATAGAAAAAACAACAGATGAAAATGGAAAGATTGAATTTACTGAATTAAGTATTGGAAAGTATAAAGTAACAGAAATAAAAGCACCAGAAGGATATGAATTATCTAAAAATGCAGTTGAAATAGATATTACTAGTAAGCAAAGTCAAGTAAATATAGAAGCTAGTAATAAATTAAAAATAGAGTTACCAGAAACAGGTGGAAAAGGTATATTTATATACATTATATCTGGAATTATTTTAATGTTAAGTGCAATATTAATAAGAAAATGGCATTAGTATTTAATGCCATTTTTTATACCAATAAAAGATATTCAAAATTAGAACATCTTAAAATATTATTTTATTTTTATCTGTATTTTTTATTGTTTTAATAATTTCATTTATTTTATCTATATCGCATTCAGGTTTAGATTCATAAATTGTAGCATATTCTTTTGCTTTATTTAAGTATTCTATGTCACCTTTTTTTATGTATTTTGAATAATATATAATTATTAAATCTTCATATGCTTTAGTTATGTTATGGTTTATACATTCTTCTAGTAGTGATATACTTTTATCTATGTCTTTTGCTATACCAATTTCTGCAACACCATTTTCATAAAAATAATGTGCTAAGTTGTATTTTGACCAAAAACATACAGAGTATATTGTAGCATCAGTTGCTTTATTATAATACTCAAACGCTTTTTTCAAACTTTTTTTAGTTCCAATACCTTGTCTATACATTTGTCCTAGTTTATTTGATGCCCAGCTTTCACCTTGAGCTGAAGAAGATTTAAATAGTTCAAATGCTTTTTTATAATTTTCTTCTTCTTCATACATTATTCCTAAATTGTTTATAGCATAAACATAATTTTTGTTTGCTGCAAATTCAAATAGCTTTTTAGCCTTTTTTAAGTCTTTAGAGATAAAAGGTACATTTCCTTCCTTAAAAACTGTTCCTAGACTATTTATGGCTGCAATACAATTAACTTTTCTTGCTTTATTAAAATATCTAAAGGCTTTTTTCATATCTTCTCTAGATTTAGTTCCAACAAATCCGTTATAGTATAAGTGTCCTAAAGCCCAAATAGCATTTGGATGTTTTTTTTGAGCTGCTGTTTTATAAAATTCATAGCTTTCTTGATATCTTGGATATCCTGCTACTTGACCATAAAGTTCAAGTGAACCCATTTCAAAACAAGCATATGGATTTCCTTTTTTAGCAAGTTCATGGATTCCTCTAATTGACCAAAGTCCGCCTTTAAGTTGAACTGTTACAAAATCTATTGCGTCATCTGAGGATACTTCAGAAGAATATAGAAAATCATCAAGTGTATCCATAAATTTATCTTCAATATATACAGGTTGTTTTTTATCTAAAATAACAAAAAATAACACTTCAATAAAAAATTTATATAGGTTTTTAGCATCAAGTAATCTTTTAAGTAGAGAAGAAAATTCTTTTGTTACTTCTAAATCATTTTTAGATATATTATATAGTCTTAAGCAAACTTTATTAAATTTAACATTACTATTAATTACATCAATTGATTGATTAAAATAGTCTTTAGTAATAAATACATTTTTATTATCTATTGTAGCAATTATATTTAGTATTATATTTTTAAATATAGTTTCATCCTTTAAATATTTTTGTTTCCAATTAACATATATAGATTTGTATTTAGAATTTATTGCTCTAACACCAGTACAGTAATTATTTACAGTTGTATCAGAAATAGAGTCAATATCAAAAAGAATACAAAATATTTCAGATTGAATTGTAAAATTTTTGTTATTAGTTTCCTCTTTTAATATTCTAAATAAATTACCTAAAGATAAATGTCTATTATTATTGTTTAATTTAACATAGTTCTTTTTATTCATATTTTCTCCTTTGTGAATTTAGTGTGGATTTCACTTTTTTAGTGTAGTTTAATATATGTTGCAAAAAGAAATCTTTTTGCGTATAATAGTTATATAAAACAATAATATTATAGCATAATATAAGTAAAAAATCAAAAACCAACTTGAAAAAATAAAGTATTGTGTATTATAAATATTATGTGAAAAAAGTGAGGATTTTTATATGAAAGCTAAATTATATGTAAATAAAGAAATATTAAAATATAATATGGATTATATTAAAGATAAAATAGGGGAAAGAAAAAATATTATTGCAATGGTAAAGGCTAATGCTTATGGTGTCGGAGATACACTTATTGCAAATGAACTTCAAAATATGGGTATAAAAAATTTTGGAGTAGCATGTATAGATGAAGCAATAAGGCTTAGAAATAATAATATTACTGGCATGATACTGTTACTAGTGTATTAGTAGATAAAGAAATTGAAAGTGCAATAGAAGAGGATATTAGTATATCTGTTTCAAATATTCAAAATATTAAAGATATAAATGAAATAGCAAAACAGAAAAATAAAATAGCAAAAATACATATAAAAATAGATACAGGTATGACTAGACTTGGATTTAGTAAAGATAATATTATAATCAATTTTACAAATATTTTAAAATATAAAAATATAAAAATTGAAGGAATATATACTCATCTTTCATGTGCTGACTCAGATAAAGAGTATACAAATAATCAAATTAATGAATTTAAGTATATTGTAGAAAATTTAAGCAAAAATTATGAATTCAAATACATACATATTTTAAATTCTGATGGAGTAGAGTATTATTCAGATAAAGTAGATTTTGATACACATGTTAGGGTTGGAATAATAATGTATGGCTATTGTGGAGATACTAAACCAGTACTCAAACTAACAGCCCCCGTTATAAATGTAACTAATGTAGATAAATATACAAAAGTTGGATATGGTGGAACAGTTATAGTAAAACCTAATACTAAAGTTGCAGTTATAAAGATTGGATATGCAGATGGAATTAGTAGAAGTTTATCTAATAATATTAATGTAATTATAAATGGTATAAAATGTCGACAAATAGGAAATATTTGTATGGATATGATGATGGCAGATGTAACAGATGTTAAGGATATTAAGGTAAATGATGAAGCTATAATATGGGATTATGAAAATGATTTAAAGGAAATAGCAAAGCTATCTAATAAAATAACATATGAAGTAATTTCAAATTTAGGAAGTAGAATAGAAAGAGTTATAAAGTAGGTGAAATAATGCAAGTTGAATTAAAAAATTTAAAAGTAAATTACATAGAAAAAGGTCCAGATACAAAAACAAGTATTTTGTTACTTCATGGTTGGGGAGCAAATATTGCATCTTTTAACCCAGTAATTGAAAACTTATCTAAGAGCTTTAAAGTATATGCAATAGATTTCCCAGGATTTGGTCAAAGTGAAAATCCAGATAAAAGTTATTGTGTAGAGGATTACTCAAAACTAGTTCTTGAGTTTATTAACCAAAAGAATTTAGATAAAGTAGTACTTGTAGGTCATTCGTTTGGTGGAAGAGTAATAATAAAACTAACTGGAAAACTTGGATTTAAACCACAAAAAATAATACTTGTAGATAGTGCAGGAATTAAACCTAAAAAAAGTTTTAAAGCAAAAGTTAAAGAGACTATTTTTAAATGTATAAAAAATATAGCAAACTTAATTTTAGGAAAGAATAAAGCTAAAAAAATAATAGATAAGTATAAAAATAAACTTGGTTCAGAAGATTATAAAAATGCAGATGAAACAATGAAAGAGGTATTTAAAAATGTT
The DNA here is from genome assembly GCA_949106495.1 of uncultured Clostridia bacterium. Classification (GTDB taxonomy): domain Bacteria; phylum Bacillota; class Clostridia; order TANB77; family CAG-465; genus CAG-465. The sequence continues at coordinate 40,298 of CARYZD010000010.1, read as the reverse complement.
ATAAATGAAGATTTGACAGAGTATTTACCAAATATAAAAACATCTACACTTTTAATTTGGGGAGATAAAGACTTAGATACACCAATAAGTGATGCTAAAAAAATGGAAGAATTAATTCCAGATTCAGGTCTTGTTACAATATCTGGCGCAGGGCATTTTAGTTATTTAGATAATATAGGTTATTTTTTAACAGTAGTAAATAAATTTTTGGAAGGATGTGATTAGATGACAGCTATAGGTATTACATTAGTATATATAATATCATTATTTTTAATTGTGGTTAATGTGAATAAGTTTATGCATATTTTTCAACAGTCATTTTATGAAATAGATGAATTTATACCAGCAATAAAAACAACTAAAGCAGCTAAAATAAAGATATATGAAGTTATATTATTAATATTAGCAATTATATCATTTTTTTATCCATACACTTTAATATTATATTCTATTATGTGTATTTTTACTGCATATAGTACAATAAATAATAGACCAATTGCAAAAAAGAAATTTGTATATACAAATAGAGTAAAAATAACATATACCATGATTGCAATTATAATTACTTTAAGTATAATTGGAGTATATTATATTAGCAGTTTAAAATACATTTCAATTCTGTTTGGAGTATTATCATTATATAAAATAGTTTCAATTATAGTTATGCTTTTAGGAAACTTTATTGCACAGCCAATATTAAAGTTAATAAATTTAAGATATATTAAAGAGGCTAAAAAAATAATGGCTTCAAATAAGAATATGAAGGTAATTGGAATAACAGGAAGTTATGGAAAGACATCAACAAAAAATATTGTTGCATCTCTTCTTGAGGAAAAGTACATTACTGTTATGACTCCTAAAAGCTTTAATACAACGCTTGGAGTTGTAAGAACAATACGCGAGCAAATAAAGCCATATACAGAAGTATTTGTATGTGAAATGGGAGCAGCAAGACTAGGGGAAATAGAAGAAATTTGTAATATTGCTACACCAGATATATCTGTAATTACATCTATAGGGCCACAGCATTTAACAAGTTTTAAATCTATGGATAATATTATAAAAGGAAAATTTGAAATTATAACAAACGCTAAGAAAAAAAGAAAAGCAATTCTAAATGTAGATAATGATTATATAAGAAAAGGAATAGAACTTTATGCAAAAGACACAGAAGTAATTAACTATAGCTTAAATGATAATGATTGTAGATATACTGTTGAAAATATTAAGATGTCAGACAAAGGTAGTATTTTTGATGTTGTAGATAAAGACAATAGAATAACAGTAGAAACTAAATTGTTAGGAAAACACAATATATATAATATTGTTTGTGCTATTGCAATAGCAAAAGAACTAGGAATGACAAATGAAGAAATAAAAAGAGGAATTAAGAAAATCAAACCAGTTGAGCACAGATTAGAGCTTAAAACTATGGGAGGAGTTCTTGCACTAGATGATGCATTTAATTCTAATCCAGAAGGTTCAAAAGCAGCAATAGAGACTTTATGTATGTTTAAAGATAAGTATAAAGTATTAGTAACACCAGGTATGATTGAACTTGGAGATAAAACAGATGAATTAAATGAAAAGTTTGGAGAATATGCATCAAGTTTAGACTATGTAATATTAGTTGGAAAAGTAACAACTGAATATATAAAAAAAGGAATGGAAAACAAAGGATTTAAAAACTATATTGTAGTTAATGATTTATATGAAGCTTTTCAAAAATTACAAGAAATTCAAATTAGTCATGAAAATCTACTTGCACTTTTTGAAAATGATTTACCAGATAGTTATATAAAATAGAAAGGAAGTATTAGTATGAAAACAGTAGTTGGAGTTTTTTTTGGAGGAAAGAGTGTTGAACATGAAGTATCAATAATCTCTGCTATGCAAGTTATTGAAAACTTAGATAGTGAAAAATATGATATTGTACCAGTATACATATCAAAAGATAATAAATTTTATACATCAGAGCTTTTAACAAAAGTTGAGGAATTTAGAGATTTAGAAGAAACAAAGAGAATGTCAAATGAGGTATATTTTACAAGTGAAGATTCAAAATTAGTATTAAACGCTAAAAGAGGATTATTTAAAAAGGTGCTTGCAAAAATAGATATAGCTTTTCCTGTAGTGCATGGACTAAATGTAGAAGATGGAACATTAGAAGGTATGCTTGAAATGTATAATATCCCATATGTTGGTTGTGATGTATGTGCATCAGCAGTTGGAATGAATAAAATAATATTTAAAAAAGTATTAGAAGCATCTAAATTGCCAGTAGTAGAATATGAAACTTTAAATGTTGAGGAATTTAATGAAGACGCAGATATGGCTTATGAGAAAATAACTAGGACATTGTCTTTACCAATAATTGTAAAACCTGCAAATTTAGGTTCAAGTGTAGGAATAGAAGTAATAAAACAAAAAGATGAATTTAAAGAAAAAATGCAAAATGTATTTGCTTTTTGTGATAGTGTACTTGTAGAAAGATGTGTTACAAATTTAAGGGAAATTAACTGTTCTGTTTTAGGAAATTTTGTAGAGCAAGATGTTTCTGTCCTTGAAGAACCAATTAAAAATGATGAAATATTAAGTTATAAAGATAAATATATGGGAGATGGTTCAAAAAGTGGAAAACTTGGAGCAAAATCTTCAAAATTAAGTGGAACTAAAGGTTCAGGAATGGCTTCTCTTTCAAGAAAAATTCCAGCAGAACTTACAAAATCACAAGAAGATGAGATTTATTCTTTAGCAAAAGAAACATTTAAAACATTAAATTGTGAGGGAATATCAAGAATAGATTTTATTATAGATGGAGATAGTAATAAAATCTATGTAAATGAAATTAATACAATACCTGGTTCACTTTCTTTCTATCTATGGCAACCAAAAGGAATAAGTTTTTCTGAATTATTAGATAGAGCTATTAGATATGCAATAAAAAGAAAAGAAAGAAGAGATAAAATAACATATTCAACAGATGTTAATATATTAAATATGACAGGAAAAAAATAATAGTTAGTATATTAGGAATAATTTATTATAAATAGCAAATTATATTATTAGGTGGGCAAATGTATTTGCCCACTTTATGTATTAATATAATAAATTGAAAATACAATCTTCACAAAAAAATATATTTAGTGTATAATTACATTAGTAATTGAGGTAAATTATATGAAAGAAAAAATTTTAAATATAATAAAATGTGTAATAATGCTAAGTTTAGTATCTGTATTATTTACATTATCAAAGAATATAAATGAAAAAATAGGCTCTTCAAATGATGCAAATTTAATTATATATGGAGATACAATATCAAGCAAATATAAACCTTATGTTGAAAATGATAAAATTTATTTATCAACAAGTACTATAGGTGAGTTTATTGATGAAGAGATTTTTTATGATAATAAAACTAAAAAAGTAATAATTACAACAGAAGATGCAGTATATAAATTTAAATTAAATGAAAATATTGCTACTAAAAATCTAAAAGAGTATGATGCCAAAACAAGTTGTAAAATTATAGATGATAAAATTTATATAGATATGGAAATGGTTAAAAATATCTATAATATTAAATGTCAGTATGATAAAGATACTAAAACTATTTCTATAGATAAACTTGATACTAGTGATATTCATTTAAATTATAATAAAGTAAGTTTATATAGTGACTTAAATACTAAATCTGAGATACTGGAAATTCTTGATACAAAAGATACAGTTACAGTATATACAGATAGTTTAAAGCATAGTAGATGGTATAAAGTTAAAAGTGATAGCGGTAAAATTGGATATATACATAAGAGCGCTGTAACAATAGATTCAAAAAAAGAAGAAAATGAGAATAAACCACAAGAAGAAAATAAAGAAAAATTAATAATGTTTTGGCAATATGGAAGTAATCTTGATACATTAGGAGAAAAAATAGATGGCGTAAATGTTGTAATGCCAACTTGGTATGCAATTTCAGACAGCGAAGGTAGTGTTGAAATTAACTATAATAAAAATTATTATAATAAAGCTAAACAAAATGGATATGAGATTTGGCCAATTATTACTAATGGATTAGATAATTCTAAAATGGATAAAAAACAAGTTACATCAGATATAATGAATGATGAGACAAGAAGAGAAAATTTAATTAGAAATATAGTAGATATAATTAAGACAAATGATTTAGAAGGAATAAATATTGATTTTGAAGGAATGCTTGAAGAAGACAAGTATATGTATACTCAGTTTTTAAGAGAGCTTTATCCTGTAGTTAAAGAGACAGGTGCAAAACTTTCTGTAGATATTTATTTTACAAGTTATATAGATAGACAAGGTGTAGGTAAAGCTTGCGACTATGTAATGTTAATGGGATATGATCAAAGAGGAAATTGGTCTAAGGAGCCTGGTTCTATTTCAGAAATTAATTGGGTAGAAAAAAATATTAATTCATTAATAAATGATTCAAATATTCCATCTTCAAAAATAATTTTAGGAGTTCCTTTCTATACAAGACTTTGGAAGGTAGAAAGTGATGGAACATTTACTACAAATGTTTATAGCATGAGTAACTCAAAAGAATTTTTAGAAAAATATAATTTAACTCCAACAATGGATAATATTTCAGGTCAAAATTATATCGCAATGAATTTAGGAGATGTAACATATAAACTATGGATTGAAGATGAAACATCTATGTCAAAAAGAGCAGATACTGTTATTAAATATAATTTAGCCGGTATTACTGCATGGCAAAAGGGATTTGAAACAGAAAATATTTGGAATTTATTAAGAGAAAAACTTAAATAATTATATTATAAAGAATAGTCTTTATAAAGGCTATTCTTTTTTTAATGAATATGAATAAATATCATCTTTTTTATATAAAATTTAACATAAAACATTCACAAATGAGTTAAAATATAGTATAATATAACTTATGGAAATAGTGGGAGATGAAGTAATGTTAATAAATGCAGAAGAGATAAACAGTATCTTATTTGAAGCAGGTACAGATATAACAAATAGAGGTAAAAAGTATTTTGAACAAAATAGGGTTAAAGTAGCAGATTTTAATTTTATTTCTGAAAATAATTATGTTGCAAAAGCTTATGTTGAGGGAACATACATATATGAAACTGAAATTAGAAAAACAAATGGAGTGTTATCATATAAATGTGAATGTCCAACTTATACTAAAAAAGATGTTATTTGTAAGCATGTTGTTGCAATGATTTTTGATATGTATATAAATGAATCAACATATATTAACTATGTTAAAAATAGTGAGTCAGCAGATATTGATGATGATGTAATAGAAAATAAATCATATAAAGATAAAATTAATGAGCAAAGAGAAAATAATGGGCTTATGGCCTATTATGAAAATCTTGAGTTAAGTAGAAATATAGACAAAGAAAGTGTAAATATTGAAACATTATTATATCTTACTAATGATATTGAAAAAGAATTAGAAGTATCATTTAAAATTGGTAAAGATAGAATGTATATTTTACGTGACTTATTTAGATTTAGTGAAGATATGCAAAAGGGAGCAGTAAATAAGTATGGTAAAGAACTTGAATTTAAGCACTCTGTAGAATCATTTACTAAAGAATCTCAAGCATTAGCTAAGCTTATTGTATCTAAAGCACTAGAATATAATGAATTTTCAAAACTTGGAACTTATCATTTTACAGTAAATAAAAGATATAAAACAAATTTTAAATTAAAATATTCTTTACTTGATGAAATATTTGAACTATTAAAGAATAAAAAAATATCAATAGATGGATATGACTATGAAAAAGCATATGGTATGGTTACATTAGAGGAAGGAGATCCTTCTTTTGATATTGAAATATTAGATATGAAAGAGAACGGACTATGTGTTATATCTAATAGTGAAAAGTATTATGTGTTTGATGGACAAGAATATTCATATATCCTATATAAAGATAAATTGCATAGATGCAGTAGTGAATTTAAAACAAAAGTATTACCTCTAATAGAGAAATTGTCTAAAGACCCAGAGGGTAAAATTACTATTTCATCAGGTAGTGCTACTAGTTTTTGTGAGTATGTTATTCCAGCATTAAAAGACAGTACCACTCTTACAATTGAGGAAGGATTATTAGAAAAATATAAGGCAGAAAAGTTAGGAACAAAAATATTCCTAGATATAGACACAAAAGGAAATATTGTTGCAGAAGTTAAATTTTGTTATGGAGATACAGAGTTTAATCCTTTTGATAAAGATTTAAATGTAACTTGCAATAGAAATATAATTGAAGAAGCAAGAGCAAAAGAACTATTTAAAATGTATAATTTTGTAATTAACTTTAAAAAGCATATAATTTATCTTTCTAAAGAAGAAGATATCTATAGTTTCTTAACAGAAGGAATAGATAAATTTATGGAAAAATTTGAAGTATTAATTACAGATAAATTAAAAAATAAACAAATTATAACTCAAAAAACTTTCAACATGGGAGTAAGAATTGAAAATAATTTCTTAGACATAGATTTTAATGAATTAGGACTAGATGAATCTGAGTTAAAAGACATATTTAAAAGATATAAATTAAGAAAGAAATATTATAGATTAAAAGATGGAAGTTTTATCAATATAGATACAGATGGAATTGGTACATTAGTTAATCTAGCAAAGACTTTAAACATAACAGAAAAAGATATAGTAAGTGGAAATGTAGAAATACCAAGATATAGAGCTTTATATATAGATAATTTAGCTAAAAATAATACTTCTAATATTACAATTAACCTAGATAATGATTTTAGAGAAATAGTAAAAAGTATAAAAGATATTGATGAAGTTAAATTTGAAGAACCAGAAGAATTAAAAGGTGTTTTAAGAAGTTATCAAAAAACAGGATTTAGCTGGTTAAAAACATTAGAAAAATATGGATTTGGTGGAATTCTTGCAGATGATATGGGACTTGGTAAAACAGTTCAAATTATTGCATTACTACTTGATGAAAAGAAAAGAACTGGTAAAACATCAATAGTTGTATGTCCAAGCTCATTATATATTAACTGGGAAAAAGAAATAAATAGATTTTCAAACAATATTAAAACATTAATTATTTCTGGAAATGCAGAACAAAGAGAAAATCTAATTAAAAGTATTACAGACTATGATGTAGTAATAACTTCATATGATTTGTTAAAAAGAGATATAGAACAATATAAAGATATTAATTTTAAATATGTAATAGCAGATGAAGCACAATATATTAAAAATAATAATACTAAAAATGCTAAAGCTCTAAAAGAGATAAAAAGTGAAGTTAGATTTGCTCTTACAGGTACACCAATAGAAAATTCTCTTGCAGAATTATGGTCTATATTTGATTTTATTATGCCTGGATATTTATATACATATAAGAAATTTAAAGATGAGTTTGAAACTGTAATAATAAAAGAAAATGATAATGCAACAATGGAAAAATTACAAAGATTAGTTGCACCATTTGTATTAAGACGTATTAAGAAAGAAGTATTAAAAGAACTTCCAGATAAGACAGAACAAATAATGTATAGTAAGATGGATGAAGAACAACAAAAACTATACAATTCTTACTTAGCTTTAGCTAAAGTTAAGATGAAACAAGAAATTGAATCATATGGATTTGAAAAGAGTAAATTTAAAATATTATCTTTAATTACAAGACTTAGACAGATATGTTGTCATCCTCAACTATTCTTAGAAGATTATAATGGAGAAAGTGCAAAATTAAATCAATGTTTAGAAATAATTGAAGGAGCAATAGCTGCAAAACATAAAATATTATTATTCTCAGGATTTACTTCTATGTTTGATATTTTAACTAAAGAGTTAGAAAAAAGAGGAATAGAATATTCAATGCTTACAGGTCAAACTAAAGTTGATACTAGAATTGAAATGGTTGATGAATTTAATAAAGATGATAATATAAAAGTTTTCCTAATTTCACTTAAAGCTGGTGGAACAGGTCTTAATTTAACAGGAGCAGATATGGTTATACATTTTGATCCATGGTGGAATTTATCTGCACAAAATCAGGCAACAGATAGAGCATATAGAATTGGTCAAAGAAATAATGTTCAAGTATTTAAATTAATAAGTGAAAATAGTATTGAAGAAAAAATTCAAAAACTACAAGAAAGAAAACAAGATTTAACTGATTCAGTAATAAAATCTGGAGAGACATTTATATCTCAAATGTCTAAAGATGAGTTACTTGGATTATTTGAGTAAATATAAAAATTTGAAGAAGATAGCAATAATATCTTCTTCTTTTTTTGCTAAAATAAGAATATTTTTTTATATGAATAAAACATATTAATACAAATTATTTATTTAAATAGTAGTATAACTTTAGTATCTAAGAGGTGGTTATATGATAGATGAAATATTAAAGGTATTACCAAGCTATATTTCAAATGAAATCATTAGATTAAATTGTAGCCAGAATATAACGGAAATTAGACTTAGAACTAAATGTAAAATAATTATAGTATGTGGTAAAAATGAAATTGTTTTAGATTGTATTACAACACCTAAGGTAATACTGGATATACTATTAAATGTATCTAAAAATTCAATATATGCTATACAGAATGATTTAAATAACGGATTTGTAGTAATTAGAGGCGGTCATAGAATTGGAATAAGTGGAGAAGTAGTATATGTAGATGGAAAAATAAAGAACATAAAAAATATTTGTAGTTTAAACATTCGTGTTGCAAGACAAATATATGGATGTGCAGATAGAATTTTATCTGAAATAATAGTAAATAATGAATTTTTAAATACGCTCATAGTATCTCCACCAGGTTGTGGTAAAACAACATTAATAAGGGATATTATTAGACAAACTAGTAATGGAATACCTTCACTAAATTTTAAAGGAAAAAATGTAGCTTTAATAGATGAAAGAGGAGAAATTGCATCTGTATATGAGGGAGTAGCAAGTTTAGATGTAGGTGTTAGAACAGATATAATGAGTAATGTAAATAAGGCAAGTGGAATGAAGATGATGATACGTTCAATGGCACCAGATATTATAGCAACAGATGAGATTGGTAAAAAAGAAGATATTACCGCTATTAAAGAGGCAATTCTATCAGGAGTAAAAGTTATTTTTACTATGCATGGTGATTCTATAAAATCTATTTTAAAAAATCAAAATATAAAAGAATTATTAGATTTAAATATATTCTCAAAAATAGTGATTTTATCAAACGGAAAAGTACCAGGAATAGTAGAAAAAGTATATGATACACAAACTTTGGGAGGTGTTGCATGATATTTATAAAAATAATAATTTCACTTGCTATATTATGTATAACATCATATATAGGGATTGAAATGGCATCAGCTCTTAAATCAAGAGAAGAAATATTAACAGACTATATAACATTTTTAAGATTACTACAAAATGAAATGATATATATGGCAAATAGTTTACCAGTATCATTTGAAATGGCTAGACAAAGATTAAGTTCACCATTAAAAGATGTAATAGGTGCAATTGCACTAGATATGTCTGAGTATGGTACAGATAAAATAGATGTAAGTATTACAAATAATGTTAATACTTTAGAAGCATTAAATGATTATGATAAAGATATTATTATTTCTACTATGAAGAATTTAGGTAGAAGTGATATAGATTCACAAAATAATATTATAGAAAATACAGTTACTATAATAGAAAAACAAATTAAAGAGGCTAATATTAATAAGGTTAAAAATTCAAAAGTATATAGAACAATTGGAGTTATTACAGGATTAATTATTGTTGTTATATTCATATAAGGGGGAATGCGTATGGATATAGATTTATTATTTAAAATAGCTGGAGTAGGAATACTTGTAGCAGTGTTAAACCAAATTCTTTCAAAAGCTGGAAGAGAAGATCAAGCAATGATGACAACTTTAACAGGTGTGATTATTGTTTTAATGATGGTTATCTCAAAGATAAGCGAACTATTTAATACTGTTAGAGATACTTTTAATTTATAGGAGAAATAATGACTATTTTTAAGATTGTCGGATTTGGAATTATAGCTGTATCTCTAATAATAATTTTAAAAAATCAAAAACCAGAAATTGCTTTAATATGTGTTATTGCTTCATCAGTAATAATGTTAACTTTAGTTTTTGATGAATTAAAATCTGTAATTAACTTAATTAATTCCCTTATAGAAAATTCTTCAATAGATAGTTTTTATATAAAAATTATCTTAAAAGTAATAGGAATATCATATATAGTTGAATTTGGTAGAGATATATGTAAAGATGCTGGAGAAAGTGCAATAGCAAACAAAATTGAAATGGCTGGTAAAGTGATAATTGTATCGCTTTCAATACCAATCATAGCATCTCTTGTAGATATTGTAGCACAGATAGTATAATGAGAAAAATTTGTAAGATATTACTTTTATTTTCTATCATATATTTTTACTTTAACCAAAACATATTAGCAGAAGAAACAGATATTACAAACCAAATAGGAAGCAGCTTAGAGATAAATAAGTATTTAAATACATTTGATATTTATTTAAAAGAAAATAATATTGAGGGATTTAATGTAAATGAATTATATTCAGAGCTATTGCAAGGAAATGGTATTAAATATGAAAATATATTAGATGTTTTTGTTTCTAATTTGTTAAAGCAAGTAAAGACAAGTATGAAAAGTGTTACTACATTATTTATCGTAATAATTATAATGGCAGTATTATCTAGCTTAGAGTTAGATAAAAATAGTGATGTGATAAAAATAACCAAGTTAATAGTTATAATTTGTATTAGTTCAATATTACTTAAAAACTATATCGAGATAGTTGATATGTTCAAAAACATTGTTAATTTACTGGGATATGCAATGCAAATAGTGTCAACATTTTTAACAGGTATTTTACTAGCAAGTGGAAAGATTACATCAACTGGTATAATACAACCATTACTTTTATTTGTATCTAGTTTTATATGTGTAATTACAAATTATATAGTTATACCTTTTTTTACAATTTCAATTGCAATAAATATAGTTTCAAAAATATCGGATAATATTAAATTAGATAAGATGTCTACTATTTTTAGAAAATCATCATTATATATTTTTAGTTCAGTAATTGCTATATTTATACTTATATTATCTATGGAGTCAACAGTTACTAAATCTATAGATAGTATATATTTTAAAACTACTCAAAATATAGTATCAGATGTAGTACCAGTAGTAGGAAAATTTTTATCTGATAGCTTAGAAACAGTTCTTGGTGCAACAGAGTTAATTGGTAAAGTTGGTGGAGCAGTTGCTTTAATATCAATAATAATTATTGTAAGTGTTCCACTTCTTAAAATACTTATTGTTGTTATATTATATAAGTTATTATCTGCATTTAGTGAACCAATTAATGAGGACAAAACAATTTCAGATTTTATTGATGGATTTACTAAAGTATATAAGGATATGCTTGGAATACTTACAGGAATACTTATTCTTTTTATTATGACAACAGGTATTATAATGGGAATGATAAGTTCTATAAGTGGATAGGAGGGATATTATGTTGGATATTTTTAAAAATTGGATAAGCTCAATTTTAGCTATTGGTATTTTATTTACAATTATAAAAATTATTTTACCAAACTCAAACTTAAAGAAATATATTTATTCACTTATAGGTATAATAACAATAATTGTAATAGCTAATCCTATAATTTCACTGGTTAAAAATTCTGATTCAAATACTATTAAGAATATATTGCTAAATGCAACAAGTAATATTGGAGCAACAGATATAAATTATACAGATATTTCAAATTATGAAGATGTTAATAAAAATAATGTTAAAGAAAACTTTAAAAGTAGTGTTGAAGAAGATATTAAAAATAGAGTATCTAGTAATATTGAAAATGGAATTGATGTAAATATACAAATTACAGATACATATAATATAGAAAAAGTAAATATTACATTATATGGAGATACTTCTTTTGATATTATATCTTTTATTAGTAAAGAATACGATGTAGATAAAAGTAAAATTAATATACAAAAGGGAGGGTAAATAATGAACTACTTAGAGACATTAAAAAATATTACTAAAGATTCTAAAAGAAAAAAAGAAAATTTAATATTACTACTTGTATTATTAGTAATACTTTTAATAAGTATAAACTATATATTTAATGAGGATAAAGATAAAAAACAAACAACTGTGGTTGAAAATACACAAGAACAAGTTACAAAAAAAGTGGATTTAGAATCTAAAATTGTAGATGTTTTAAATCAAATATCTGGAATAACAGATGTATCAATAATAATAAATTATTCAGATAATGGTAATGATAATATTGTTTATGATACTAAACAAACATTAAATGATAATGGTCAAGTATTAAGTATTGAAAAAAGTGTTGCATATAACGAAGAAAGTGGAAAGAAAACAGCAATAATTCAAATGTATAATACACCAAGTGTTGAAGGTGTAATAATAGTTGCAAATGGAGTTCAAAATTCTGAACTTAAGCAAAAAATAGCAACAGCAATAGGAAATCTATTAGGTGTTGCATCATATAAAGTACAAGTTTTTGAAAAATAGGAGGTTAATATGAAAAATAAAGAGAAAATAAAAAGAATATCAATGGCAGTATTATCATTTTGCTTTATGGTTACTATAGCAGGATATATAAATTATAAGTATAACCCTGAAAGAGAAAAAGATTTAGGGCAAACAGTATACGTTAATTCAAATAATGATGAAGTAGGCATATATAAAGAGGCAAATTCAGTTTTTAATAATAATGATGAAAGAATTACTCGCTTTAGGAATGATAGAGATAATATGTATTCAGAACTTGCAAATAACTATTCACAAATAATAAATAATTCAAATACAAATAGTGAAACAGTAGCAGAATACCAAGAAAAACTTAGTTCATTAATTGAAGAGAAAAATCAAATTTTAATGGTAGAAAATGTAATAAAATCTAAGGGTGTAGATGAAATTGTTATTGTAGTAACAAACAAAGAAAAAGCAAATGTTATTATAAAAACACAAGAATTAACAGAAAGTTTAGCAGCTCAAATTATGCAAACAATAGTTGACCAATTAAATATTAAAGCTAATGATATAACAATTGAAAATATTAATGTGTGAGAAATTTGTGAAAGATATCATCGAGATATCTTTTTTTTAGTATATTTGTTGAATAACTTCAAAACTAATGTTAATATAATATTATAGTGTTGAAAAAAATTTTTTTTTATGGTAGTATAAAAATGATTATGAAAATTAAGGAGTGAAAATTGATGAAAAATAAAAAAAGTACATTAGTTATAATATTATTAGTTATATTATTAGTATTATCAATAGCATATATTATATTTGGACCAAATGGATATAAATCAACTGAAAAAGGAGGGAAATTCTTTGATGATGTAATTAAATTACAGTCAAATTTATCATATTATGTTGGCGCTTCATATTCTGATGCCTTTGGAGTGTATTCAAAAGAAGAAATTTTACTAGGTAAAACAGAAGATGGAGAAAAAATCAAAGATAATCAAGATAATTTACTTCCAACATTAGTAGAAGAAAATGCTGAAACTTATGATGGAGATAAGAAAGCATATAAATTAAATATGGAATATGTTAATACAACTTTAAAACTTAAAATGGATAATTATGAAGGTATAACTTTTTATGTTGTAGAAGGTGACCTTATAAAAGTTAAACTAGATGGAGATATAGATTGGTGGAATAATAACTACGATAGTTTGATTTTAAAATAAGGAGAAAATTCTATGAAAAAATTTCTTAGGACTTTAGGGATTTTAATTTTAGTAAATATTATAATAGCAATTACTGTTTTTTTAGCTCTAAAAATAAAGGATGATACAATAGTAGAAAAAAATAAAGATATAGAAAAACAAAATATTAAAGTTGAATCTGAATATATGTGTGAAAATGCTACACAAAAATTAAGCGCAATAATTGAAAAAATAGAAACTAGTATTGATGCTAAAATAGAAATTGCAGATATTGGTTCTTTAAGTGATATAGATATTTATTTTGTCACAAAAAAAGATGAAGAATATAAATATATTGTAAAAGAAACTATAGATGGAAAAGACAATTTTAAAGTAGCAGAAAATAATGAAGACGAGGCAAGATATATTGTTTCATTAGATAAAATAGGTATAGATAATTGTATATATACATATTTGAGAAACTATATTATAGATAAACAAGGTAATATTACTTACTTAAATGATAAATAATTTAAAAGATGAAATTTTATTTCATCTTTTATTTTTATTGTATTCAAAAATAAATTTATATGCTATAATATATTTATGAGTTGATTTGACTTTTTTAGGAGGAAAATAATATGAACGAAGAGATAAAATTACCAATTGGTGAAGAATTTATAAAGAGAAAAGTACTTACAAAAAAAGATGTTAATATAGTTTTAAATTATCAAAATGAGCATCCAGAACTAAAATTTGGAGAAATTGTTGATGTTTTAGATATGTGTGATAAAGAAGATTTACTTGAAGTTTTATCTTCTAATTTGGAAGTAAAATCTGCAATAATTGAGAGAAAATTATCTGTAAATCCATTAAATTTTTTACCATCAGATATTATAATTACATATAGAGCATTACCGTTTGAAAAGGTTGGAAATAAAGTATATGTAGCATTTGCTAATCCACAAGATTCAGAAATGGTTGAATATGTAAGAAAACTAATTGAAAAAGAAGGATATGAAATAGAAGTATATATTACTTTATATACTACAATTATGGCACATATAGAAAAAATAAAGAATTCAAAACAAGTAAAAATGTGTTTTAGCGATACAAATCCAGACCCAGAAATAAAAGAAGAAGATATTGATGTTACAATACTTGAAGATATAAAAAAGACTTTAAGGAAATAGTATATAATAAAAAAATCTCAAATACTAATTTAATATTTGAGATTTTTTTATTATTTTTTCTGTATAAACATATTAGCAGGAGCAGGTATTTTTGTTATTGTATTTACTTTTATAACTGGTATTTCTCCATTATAATCTCCTTTTATAATGCTTCCTGTAACTTCAATCCATTCATTTTCTTCAATTGTTGCATCTCCAACATAATTACAAAGGTATCCTGCAACTTGAGTTTCACTATCCATTTCTATATATCTACCACAAATAAAAAAACCTTCTTTAAAGTCTGGCATAGTATATACAAAACCGGATAATTTTATTGTTTTTCCTATATTTTCATCAATATTATTATGTATTTTTTCTATATTTTTTATAAAATTATCATCAGTAATCTCGTAATCGTAATTATCTATATTTGAACTTGTAAGAATAAAATTATCTTTTACACCAAATTCAACTACTGAAGCTATTATTAAAGCACAAATTACACATGCTATTAGTATTTTTTTATAATTCATTTTTATATTAACAACAAACATAAAGTTCCTCCACTATTCCTATTAAATATATATTAAATTTTTAATCAAATATTACTAATAAATTAATAAAAGTAAATAAAGTTCTATTATTATAACTATCTATTTTATTTTTATTACATTTATGATATAATTAGTCCGAAATGGAGGACATGAGGTATGAAGCTTTTAGAAAAAATATTTGGAAGTTATAGTGGTAGAGAAATTAAAAGAATTGAGCCACTAGTAGATAAAATAGAACTCATAGAGGAAGACTTAAAAAAATTAACAGATGAAGAATTAAGAAATAAAACACAAGAGTTTAAAGATAGAGTAAAAAATGGTGAAACATTAGATGATATTTTACCAGAAGCATATGCAACAGTTGCAGAGGCTTCAAGTAGGGTACTTGGAATGAGACACTTTAGAGTACAACTTATTGGTGGTATTATTATTCACCAAGGAAGAATTGCAGAAATGAAAACTGGTGAAGGTAAAACTTTAGTTGCAACATTACCAGTATATTTAAATGCGTTATCTGGAAAAGGTGTACATGTAGTAACAGTAAATGATTACCTTGCTACAAGAGATAGTAGATGGATGGGAAAATTATATAATTTTTTAGGACTTACAGTTGGTCTTGTTGTTCCTAATATGTCACCAGATGAAAAGAGAAAAGCATATAATGCTGATATTACTTATGGTACAAATAATGAATTTGGTTTTGATTATTTAAGAGATAATATGACTATGGATAAAGAGTCTATGGTTCAAAGAGATTTAAATTTTGCAATAGTAGATGAAATAGATAGTATTTTAATTGATGAGGCAAGAACTCCCCTTATAATTTCTGGTAATGTAAATAAGCAAAGTGATTTATATAAGAGAGCAGATTCTTTTGCAAAAACATTAAAACCAAGAAAAATTATTGAAAATAATGATAAGGAATTTGATGAAGCAGATGAAGATTATGACTACATTATAGATTTGAAAGCTAAAACTGTAGCATTAACAAACAATGGTACTAAAAAAGCTGAAAAGTATTTTGGTATAGAATCATTATCTGATGTATCAAATCTTGCTATATCTCA
Source organism: uncultured Clostridia bacterium (assembly GCA_949106495.1). Taxonomy (GTDB): domain Bacteria; phylum Bacillota; class Clostridia; order TANB77; family CAG-465; genus CAG-465. Next base: position 23,727 of record CARYZD010000010.1, on the reverse strand, counting down.
CCATGTAAACCAAGCTTTAAGAGCTTATGGAATAATGAATAGAGATATAGACTATATAGTTAGAGATGGAAAAGTTCTAATTGTAGATGAATTTACAGGACGTGTAATGGATGGAAGAAGGTATAGTGATGGACTTCATCAAGCAATTGAGGCAAAAGAAGGAGTTACAATTGCTAATGAATCTCAAACTCTTGCAACAATTACATTCCAAAATTATTTTAGATTATATAATAAGCTTGCTGGTATGACTGGTACAGCAAAAACAGAAGAAGATGAATTTAAAGGAATATATAAATTAGATATAGTAGAGATTCCAACTAATAAACCAATACTAAGACAAGACTTTAATGATGTCATATATAAAAATCAAAAAGCTAAGTTTGAAGCTATAGCTAAAGAAGTAGCTGAATGTTATGAAAAAGGTCAACCTGTTCTTGTTGGTACAGTATCAATAGATAAATCTGAGATAATTAGTGGATTACTTAAGAAAATGAAAATACCACATCAAGTGTTAAACGCAAAATTCCATGAAAAAGAAGCTGAAATTATTGCTCAAGCTGGTAAATTTAAAGCTGTAACAATTGCTACTAATATGGCAGGACGTGGTACAGATATTATGCTTGGAGGAAATTTAGAATTTATTGTTAGAAGTGAACTAGCTAAAAAAGGATATACTCCAGAAGAAATTGAGCTTGCAATAACTCCAATAGATAATAAAGATGAAAGAGTTATTTCTGCTAAAAAAGATATGAAAGAAATAGAAGATAAGTACAGACCAGAAATTCAAAAGGAAAAAGAAAAAGTTATTGCAGCTGGTGGACTTAGAATTATTGGTAGTGAAAGACATGAATCACGTCGTATAGATAATCAGCTAAGAGGTCGTTCTGGACGTCAAGGTGACCCAGGAGCTTCAAGATTTTATATTGCTATGGATGATGATTTAATGAAACTATTTGGTTCAGACAGAATGGCTGCTATAATTGATAGATTAGGAATACCAGATGATATGCCAATTGAACAAGGAATGCTTACAAATACAATAGAAACTGCACAAAAGAAGGTTGAAGGCAGAAATTATAGTATTAGAAAGAATGTACTTGAATATGATGATGTAATGAATCAACAAAGAGAAATAATTTACTCTCAAAGAAGAGAAGTAATTGAAAGTAAAGATATCTCAGATATTATTAAAAAATTATACTCTGGATTATTAGTAAATATTTCAAAGGAATACTTTGAAGATGCAGACAACATTGAAAGTGTGGATTATCCAGCCGTAAATGCTATTTTAAAGAACTATTTTGGGGAAGATGATATAATTTCAAAAGAAGATATAAAAAGCTTAAATGAAGAAGATATGATTGAAACATTAAAGTCAAAAGTAGATAGTATTTATAATAATAGACTTGAAGAAGCTAAAAAACTTAATATAGAAGATGAATTTAATAGAATTGCTAGATATTTAGTTTTAAATACAGTAAATCAAAAATGGATGGATCATATTGATGCTATAACGGCATTAAAAGAAGGTATAGGACTTAGAGCTTATGCACAAACAAATCCAATTCAAGCATATAAAATAGAATCATATAATATGTTTGAAGAATTAAGTAAATCAATAAGAGAAGAATCAGTAAAAGCAGTATTTTCTTTAAAACCTAAAAAAAGAGAAGAAGTAATGAATGTAAAAATGAATAATAAAGTTACTAACATGTTTACTAATGCAGGTGGGGAAGATACACCAAAAAGAAAACCTGTTACAGCAGAGAAAAAGGTTGGAAGAAATGACCCATGTCCATGTGGAAGTGGTAAAAAATATAAACAATGTTGTGGAAAAGATAAATAATGATGATTAGTAGCATAAAAAAATCTGTGTTTTTACACAGATTTTTTGTTTATTAAACATATCCTTTACCACGACAATTCTCACATTCTACTTTGCCTTTTGAATGGCATTCTGAACATGGATAGTTTTTACCACTTACGCCAGGCCAAAATACACGACCATCACCTTTACAAGTTTCGCAAGTTACATATCCTGTACCATTACATTCTTCACATTCTTTTTCTAATAGCATACTTATCTACCTCCTAACAATTTATTTTCATTACACATAATTATATTGTAAAATCAATATTTGTAATTGTATGAATAATATTATAGCATATAATATAAAATTAATCAATATTATGTAAAAAAGCCTTGCGTTAGCAAGACCTTTTTACTTTATTTTTTATTTCTTTTAATGATTGGAGATTCATAATGTTCTGTTATTGCTCCACCATTTCCTTGTTTATCTAATGTAACTTCTGTATTTTCAAATATTATTTCAAAATCATCATTTGGTGCATCATTAATATTTCCAACTTTAATGAAATCTGTATTTGCATTAACATTAGACATATTACTAGATTTTTTAATTTCTTCTTTTAATCTATTTGTTGTGTTAACTCCAAATAATTTATCATCATTTGATGAAGTGTCACTATCTTTCATTGTTATAGTTGGAGTATCGGGTTTTGACATCATATATTTTTCAAAGTTAAACATAAGTGTATTTTGTTTTTCTTTGTATTTTGATGCTAAGAAAGTTGTTTTACCTTCGCCAAATACTGTTTTACCATTTGCTGTTTTAGTTTTAAAGAACATAGAACCAAATCCAAGTTCTGCAAGTTTGTGTATTTTAATTCTTTCTTTATCTTTAACATCAAGTTTAGTTGCATCAGCTTTTAATTGACCTTTTTCGTCAAATTTATATGGTGTAGTAGCATCTACTTTTTTCTCCATACCAAAAGCTCCACTCCAGTATTTGCTATCTTCTGGTACTGTATCACCAAATACGATTTGAGTTTTTGTATTTGCAAGTACTGTTTGTCTGTAGTATGAGTGTCCAGATTTTTCAAGTTGAGATAAGTTTTGAATAGCAACTGTAACACCACATCTATATTTTCTAAATAGTGTAAACATTACATCCATATCTTTTGTGATGTATTCTGGGAACTCATCTATGTATAAGAAGTTAGGTGTTCTTGATTCTTCATTTCCTTTTCTTCTTAGTACAGCATCTTGGAATTGTAATATAAAGAACATACCAAAAGCTTTAGCTTGGATTATACCAAGGTCACCTTTTCTTGAGCATGCAGTTATTATACTACCATTTGCAAGAGCTTTATCAAAATCGATTACATTTTTCTTACCACATAATGCGGCTTTAAGTCCTGGGTTACGAACTAAGTTATTAAGTTGAGTGATAGCACCATATAAGAATTTTTCTGTATCTTTTCTACCACTACCACGAGTACCAGGAATTTCATATCCATTTATATTTAAACTTGGTTTATAGAAATTCTTTTCAAAATATTTAATAAGTAGTTTATATTTTTGTTCAAGTTCTGGAACTTTTTTCATTTCTTCAGTCATTTCTTCAACAGCATCAAAGTTATATAATAATTCAAGCATATCTTCTAAAGATGCCATCTCTCCATTATGAAGAATAGGATACATTTCTTTAAGTAATATTGTTAAGTTTTGGAATGCATCAATTGTAACCTGTGTAAAGAATGGGTCGCTGCTTCCTTTTGAATCGCTACCATACATTGCCATAAGAACATCTGCTACTATAGATGCTGCCTTAGCAGGGTCTGGTATAGCAAATGGATTTATGCTTAATGTTGTGTCTGGATTTGCAGGGTCAATAGATAATACATCCATATCAAAGTTTTTTGCAACTCCAATAAATTGAGATATAAAGTTACCATCATTTTCAACAATAGTTATACCTAAGTTTCTATAGGTTGTAACACCTGTTGCATTATCTTTATATTGAACTAGAGGAGCAACTTCACTATCAAATTGATCTTCCATTCCATTTTTAGGTCTTAACAGATTTAAAGAAAAGTTTCTATTTACATATCTGTTGTCGTAAGGACCATTCATATATGCGATACCTTTTTTTAACATAGCATATCCAATTTTTTTAGAATATTCTCTAAAGAAGAATTTTTTCTCAATATCTAAAGCACTCATTGGTAATAATACAGTAGCTGTTTTACCAGTACCTGTAGCTCCTTGTACAAGTGTTGCTTCATAACGTTTTTTCTCTGGAACAACAATTGGAACAGAAGTACCTTTTGCACTACCAATTACAGTATTACAATCAAAAGCATCACTTTTCTTTTTACCATTAATTGTAAGACCAACATAACCTGCAATTGATTTTGTTAAATCTTCACTATTATATATAGATAGAAAATAATCTAATATATATGTAATAGATATAAATGGTATTGCTAAACATAGAGCCTTTATAGCTGGAGCTATAAGTGTAGGATATGTTTTTAATACTTTCTCATAATTTGGTAAGTGTTCTAATACTTTCCATGATATAAAGTTTACAGTTGTTGAAACTGAGTAAAGTATTGGTAATACTAATAAAACACATGTAAATATAAACATTTTTATTTTATGATCATCATTTTTTGCAATTCCAGAGTTTACAAAAAATGAGAATGCAAGTGCTGGAATTAAGTATATAATAGAAGTTAGATAAGGTAATAGTGAATCTATAGTTACCCAATCACTAATTCTAATTGTACCAGCAGCTAAGCTTAATATTCTTGTTAAAGAATAAAATGCTACTATTATACTAATAGCATAGAAAATATATGTAAAAACTTTCTCAGGCTTAGCTTTGATATGCAGTTTCTTAAAAAGATTATTTATCAAACGAAATCACCACTTTCAGTAATATAAATAGTTAACAGATGTCTAATTGACATATTAAACTAATTCATATATAATAATACTATAAAATACTTATTTTTTCAAGAGTTTTTGCGAAACTAAGGATAAAAAGAAGATAGATTTTTTAAAACGTAGAAAAAGGATGGTTTAAATATAATGAAAATAATTGTAGGACTTGGAAATCCTGGAGAAAAATATAGTAAAACAAGACATAATGTTGGATGGCTTTTTATAGATTATTTATCTAAAATTTATGGTGTAGATGTTAGTAAAAATAATTGTGATGCTTTAACAGGCGAAACTAAAATTAATGGAGAAAAAATTATTTTTGCTAAGCCTACAACTTTTATGAATTTAAGTGGAAATTCAGTAGTTAAATTGAAAAATTGGTATAAATTAGAAGATGAAGATATTCTTGTTATATTTGACGATATAGATATACCATTTGGAACACTTAGATATAGAGAAAAAGGAAGTGGTGGTTCTCATAATGGTATGAAAAATATTGTTCAAATGTTATCTAGTCAAAATATGCCAAGAATTAGAATTGGATTGGGTGGATTAAAACATGAAAAACAAGATATGGCAGATTTTGTATTACAAAGATTTAAAAAAGATGAATTAGAAAAAGTAGACGAAGTTTTTTATGAAGCAAGTAAGATAGTTGAAGAATTTATAAATAAAAAAGATTAAATAAATTAGAAATTGATAAAAAACATTGACAATTATTTATTACTATGTTAAAATAATACACGTATTCCGCACAGAAAAGGTATTAAGCATAAGCACCTTAATGGCGAGAGAAAGTTAGAATTAAGGAGGAACATTATGTACGCAATAGTTGAAATCAGTGGAAAACAGTACAAAGTTCAAGAAGGAGACATTGTTTTCGTAGACAGACTAGAAGAATTAGAAGAAGGTAAAACAACTACTTTTGATAAAGTTCTATTAGTTTCAGACGGAGATAAAGTAACAGTTGGAACTGATACTGTTAAAGGAGCTAAAGTTAAAGCTACAGTTGTTGGACATGGAAAAGCTAAAAAGGTTGTAGTATTTAAATACAAACCTAAGAAAAATGAAAGAAAAGTTAGAGGTCATAGACAACCTTATACTAAAATTCAAATTGAAAAAATAACAACTGGAACAAGAGCTAAAAAAGCTACAGAAGAAGTAGCAGAATAATTTAAGACGTAATGTGAATAAAAAAGGAGTGAGATAAATGGCACATAAAAAAGGCGGCGGATCTACTAAAAATGGTAGAGATAGTGAAGCTAAAAGACTTGGAGCTAAAAGAGCAGATGGTCAATACGTTTTAGCAGGAAATATATTATATAGACAAAGAGGAACTAAAGTTCATCCAGGTACTAACGTTGGTATCGGAAGCGATGATACTTTATACGCAAGAGTTGACGGTGTCGTTAAATTCGAAAGAAAAGGAAGAAGCGACAAAAAAGTTAGCGTATATCCTGTAGAAGAATAATAATATAAGCAACTAGAGAAATCTAGTTGCTTTTTTATATCTAAAATACAAACTTGATTAATTTACATAATTATGGTAAAATATACATGTATTAAAAAAAGAAGTATAGAAAGTTAATACTTTCTATTAGAATATTATAATAAAGGAGAGAGGAAATGTTTAAAAAGGATAGTTGTAGTGTGGAGTTTTTTGAAAGTCATCAAAAGATTTTCTTATATAAGGATTCAGTTTATGATGAAGACCATGAAATAGAAGGAGATGTTTATTTTAATCATGATAGAAATGAGATTAAAATATATAATTTTCCTAAAGTTAATCTTACTAGTGAAGAAAAGGATAAAATAATGGCTAGTATTCTTAAAGGTGTATATTTATTTCCAAATTATTTGAAATCGAAAGAATGTAAATATAAAGATATAGCGCAATATACTTTATTAATTAATGCATATCTTTTAGATGGAACGTATAAAGGAGTTGGAAATAAACATAAAACAATTATTGAAGAATTTATAGAGAATACAAATTATTTTGATGAATCAGATGAAATACATAAAATAAAAAACAAAATACTATATTTTTACAAAAAGTATGAATCAAAACTTGCAAAAGAGAATGTAGTTATATACTTAAATAACAACCATTTAATAAAAGGATTTATAGAATATAAGAACTTTATAAGACTTTTTGCAGCATATTTAAAATCTAAGGGAAAAAGATTTAGATTAATAGCAAGAAATGAAATATGGTCTAAAGAGAAGACTATAGAAATACTACCATATTAAAAATATAAAAGATGGAAAAAATATTCCATCTTTTTTGTATTTTAATTAGTTATATTAAAATTTAAATCAGTTGCTACAAATGACTTCATTATGCCATAACCACTAAAACGTATATAATTTTCTGGTCCAAGTATTGATACTTTTTTAGGATTTATATCGTTAATTACTTTTTTTGCAAATGCTTCTTTAACATTTGTTTCACCATGATTTATTGATACAGACTTTAAATTTGGGAATTTTCTCATTAAGTCTAGTAAGTCTTCTTGTTTAGCGTGACTAGAAAATTCGTTAGTTGAGTGTACTTTAGCTTTTTTCTTTGTCATAATACCATTTAAATTAAATAATTCACCGTTCTTCAACTTCTTGAAGTTTTCTACCAAGAGTGTTTTCAGCAGTATATCCACCAAATATAACTGTACATTTAGGATTAGAGATATAATATGGTAAATATACCTGTGCTGGTCCATAATTGCCCATTCCAGAAGTTGTTAAAATAATTTTACAGTCTCTATCTGCTAGAATACTATTTCTTTGCTCAAATCCATTTACAGGTGTTATATTTTTGGGCATAAAGTCTTTTATACAGAACTTATCACTGTGTGAGATATAAAAATTATCATATTCATGAGCTAGTTTTCCATCTGAGTATATTTTAATATCTTTATTTAATAGTTTATCATCTTGTAATTTTTTTAGTACATATTTAATTTCTTGCATTCTTCCAAAAGCAAAAAGAGTAATAATTAATGTTTCTTTATTTTTTATTGAGTTAATTACTAAGTCATTAAAATTGTGTTTTATTTCTTTTTTGCTAGTAGTACCATAAGTTGATTCGGTAACAAGATTTATAGATAAATTTTTAAATTTATCTGGGATATCTTCAACATTAAAAAATGAATTTGAACTAGCGTAATCACCAGTAAATAACATATTTATTGGTTCTTGACCTTTATAATGTATAGTTACTAGTATACATGAAGAACCTACTGTATGACCGGTTCATAAAAAAAGTTACATTAACATGGTCATTTATCCTAAATGTTTTATTAAAGTCTATTCCTACAACATTTTCCATTGCATTTGCTACATCTTCATTATCAAATAAAGGCTTAGAAGTATCAAATACCGGAATTGAAGAATCAACAATTACTTTTTTCTTTGAATTTTTTTGAATATTTGAAGATAATATTTCAGCAGTATTATTTAGAGCAATTGGCATTAATTCTGCAGCTAGTAGGTTTGTATAAGTTTTTCCTTTAAATCCATCTTTATATAGTTTTGGTATTCTACCTATATGGTCAATGTGAGTATGTGTCACAAGAGCAAAATCAATTTCTGATGGTTCAAATGGAAAAGAGTAATTTGAAAAATTATATTTTTCTTCTTGAAATAAACCACAGTCTACAATAAATTTTAATGTTTCTCTATTGGGTAACCTCACCTTACAAAGAATACATGAGCCAGTTACTTCCTTATGAAGTGCAATCATGTCTAAATACATATCTGCTTTATTATTTTTACTCATAAAAAACTCCTCCTTATTTTAAATTTATTATATAAAATAATTATCTTTTTTAGGCTAAAAATAATAGTCATTATTTTATAAATACTCACTTATACCCTTATTATATATTGCTATTGTTTCATAGTCAAGAAAAATTATAAAATTAAAGAAATATTATGTAAAAGTATACATAAAATTAAACAAAATGTATAAATTTTGTGGATTTTTTTTATTATTTATTGTATAATGTATTAATATCGTGAGGTGAAGAAATTATGGAGAAGAAAAAAATTATTTTAACTGGTATTAGACCTACTGGAAATTTACATTTAGGACATTATTTCGGAGCTGTAGGTAACTGGGTTAAATCTCAAGAAGAATATAATGAATTTATTGAGATTGCAGATGTGCAAGCATTAACAGATAATTTTAATAATCCAGATAAAGTTAGAAAAAATGTTAGAGAATTAACTTTAGATTTACTTGCGTGTGGAATAGATCCAAATAAAGCTACAATATTTATTCAATCAATGATTCCAGAAATAGCGGAGCTTACTATATATTATTCAAACTTAGTTACAGTTGCAAGACTTGAAAGAAATCCAACAATAAAAACAGAAATTTCACAAAAGAAAGAATTATTTGGTCAAGGTGGAGAAAGTGTAACTTATGGATTCTTAGGTTATCCAGTAAGTCAAGCAGCAGATATAACTGCTCTTGGTGGGACTTTAGTTCCAGTTGGAGAAGACCAATTACCATTAATTGAACAAGCAAGAGAAATTGTTAGAAAATTTAATTCAATATATGGTGAAACATTAAAAGAACCAGAGCATTTATTGTCTAGTATACCAAGACTTAAAGGTCTTGATGGAAATGAAAAAATGGGAAAAAGTTTAGGAAATGCTATATTTTTAGTAGATAGTGAAGATACTATTACTAAAAAGGTTATGGAAGCAAAAACTGACCCAGAAAAAATACATAAAGATGACCCTGCAAATCCAGATATATGTATGGTACATTATTATCATAAACTTGTAAGTAAAGATAATTTAGACACTATTACATCAGAATGTAAAGCAGGAACAAGAGGATGTATAAATTGTAAAAGGGAACTTGCAAAAAATATGATAAACTTCTTACAACCAATAAAGGAAAGAAGAAGATATTATGAAGAAAATCCAGATAAAGTAGATGAAATACTAAAAAATGGAACTAAAATTGCAAAGAATAAAGCAGAAGAAACAATGGATAAAGTAAAAAAAGCAATAAAGATAAATTATTTTGAAAAATAGGAGAAAAAAATGGTTATAGATTATGTAAAAATATCTGTTAAAGCTGGAGATGGTGGAGATGGAGCAGTAAGTTTTAGAAGAGAAAAATATGTTGCTGCAGGTGGACCAGACGGTGGAGACGGTGGAAGAGGTGGAAGTATTTACCTTAAAGTAGATAATAACACTAGTACATTATTAGATTTTAAATATAAGAAAAAATTTAAAGCAGAAGATGGTAAAAGAGGCGAAGGTGCAAGAAGAATAGGGAAATCTGGGCAGAATTTATATATTTCTGTACCAAAAGGAACAATTGTAAGAGATATAGATAAAGATGTAGTTGTTGCAGATTTATCTGAAGAAGGACAAGAGTTTTTAATTGCAAAAGGTGGAAGAGGTGGAAGAGGAAATACTCATTTTGCCACTCCAACAAGACAAGTACCAAACTTTGCAGAACAAGGAAGAAAAGGTGCAGAGAAAAATCTTGAATTAGAATTAAAAATGCTTGCAGATGTAGGACTTGTAGGATTTCCAAACGTAGGAAAATCTACTCTAATTTCTATGGTTTCATCAGCAAAACCTAAAATTGCAAACTATCATTTCACTACTTTAGACCCAGCCCTTGGTGTTGTTAGTCCTAAAACAGGGGAACCTTTTGTTATGGCAGATATCCCTGGTATAATTGAGGGAGCAAGTGATGGTGTAGGTCTTGGAATTCAATTTTTAAAGCATGTTGAAAGAACTAGATTATTACTTCATGTATTAGATGTTGCCGGTTCTGAGGGAAGAAATCCAGTAGAAGATTTTAATAAGATAAATGATGAATTAAAAAATTACAGTCAAATACTTGCATCTAAAAAGCAAATTATTGTAGCTAACAAAATGGATATTGCAAATGATGAGACTTTAATAAATGAAGTTGAAGAACTTTGCAAAAAACAAAACTTAAAATTATTTAAAATTTCTGCCGCAACAAGAGAAGGTATAGATGAACTTATAGAATATGTAGCACAAGAATTAAAGACTATACCAAAAGAAGATATAGTTGAAATAGATGAAATGTATGGTATTGAAGATGAAATAGTAGACCAAGAATGGAATATTCAAACAGAATACAGAAAAGATGGTTTATACTATATTATTACTGGTGCACCAATTGAAAGACTTATGAGTAAAGTTAATGTTTTTGATATTGAATCGCGTCAATATATGCAAAAAGTATTAAAGCAAATAGGCGTAATGGATAAATTAAAAGAAATGGGTATTCAAGAAGGAGACTTTATTGAAATTGAAGGTTACCAATTAGAATATAGTGAATAATTAAAAAAGCTTAGTAGATTATGAATTTACTAAGCTTTTTTTGTATTTGAAATAAATATGAAATAAAATAAAAACTTAAAAGATAATATTACTGAAAGTATTGAAAATACTCATTTTATTTAATAGTAGTATTAAAATTCTAAATATTTACTTAAATATATATTTATGCTAATGTATATTTGGAATAATTATATTTAGTAAATTGTAGGAGGTAAAACATGGTTTATGGAATAATTGTATTTATAGTTATTATTTTGTTATTTGTATTATTAACATATAACAGACTAGTAGCTTCAAAAAATTTAGTTAAAGAGGCTTTTTCAACAATGGACGTGTATTTGAAAAAGAGATGGGATTTAGTTCCAAATCTTGTTGAATGTGTAAAAGGGTATACAAAGCATGAACAAGAAACTTTAGAAGAAATAGTTAAACTTAGAAATTCAAAATATGAAAATATGAACAATGGTGAAAAAATACAAAAAGGAGAGGAAATAGCTTCTCAAATATCTAAAATAATGATACTTTCTGAGTCTTATCCAGATTTAAAAGCAAGTGAAAATTTTGTTAATTTAAGTAAAGAATTAGTTCAAGTAGAAAACGATATTGAAAATTCAAGAAAATATTACAATGGAACAGTAAAAAATTATAATATTGATATTTTAAAATTTCCAAATAATTTAATTGCTAGCATTTTTGGATTTAAAGAAGAAAAAATGTTTGAAGCAAAAGATTATGAAAAGGAAAATATAAAGGTGGAATTATAATGAAAAAAGTTTTAAACTTTATTATATTTTTAGTTTTAATGACTATATTTACATCTAATATATTTGCAGTACAAGATTTAAATAGTACATCTGAAAGTGTAAATAATGAGGGAAGACATATAAGCTATACATATTATATAAAAAATTATGATGTAGATATACAAGTAACAGAAAATCATGTTTTGAATATAACAGAAACTATAGATGTATATTTTAATGATAAAAGTCATGGGATATTTAGAGAAATACCATTATTTGGTACGATTGATAGAGAAGATGGTTCAAGTTTAAAGTATAGAGGGACTATATCAAATTTAAGTGTAAATGAGATGTATAGTGAATCAGTTCAAAATAGTAATAAATATATAAAGATAGGAAATCCTAATAAGTATGAAATAGGAGATAAACAATATATTATAAAATATTCATATAAATTAAGTGGAGATAATAGTAAAGAATTTGATGAATTATTTTATAATATTATTGGTACAGGATGGAATGCTCCAATAGATAAAGTAACTTTTAAAATACAAATGCCTAAAGAATTCAATGAAGAAAAATTAGGATTTACCCATGGAATACTAGATTCTATTGAAACAGATAAGATTTTTTATGAAATAGATGGAAATACAATTATTGGAGAGTTTATACAAATACTTCAACCAAGAGAGGCACTTACTATAAGACTTGAATTACCTGATGGATATTTTAAGTTAGATTTTTGGGAAGATTTATGGATAAATTTAGTATATTTTGTATCAGCTATTATAACTGCAATAGCCAATAATGTTGAGCTTTCAATTGTTTTAGGTTATCTTGCTTGTGTAGCAGTACCATTTATATTTTGGTATATATGGAAATCTAAACAAAATATTATAGAAACAGTAGAATTTTATCCACCAGATAATTTGAATAGTTTAGAGTTAGGGTTTATACATAAAGGAAGAGTAAGTATTATTGATATTACGTCATTGATTATATATTTAGCTAATAAAGGTTATTTAAAAATTGAAGAGGATAAAGATGATTTTAAGATAATAAAACTTAAAAATTATGATGGAGAAAATAAATATGAAAAAGAAGTATTTGAAGGATTATTTGAAAAGAAAGATGAAATCACAAAGGAAGAGTTATCTGAATCTTTTTATAATGTAGAATATAAAATACATAATGATATAAATGGAAAAGATAATAGAGAAAAAATAATAATACAAGAAAGTAAATTAAAAAGACGTTTAAGATTATTGCCAGCAATAGTTATTGGTTTTAGTTTATTATTTACAATTGCACATTGTTGTAGCAATGAAGAAGGTGTTATAGCTTTATGGATATTTAATATTATTACATGCATTATTTTAGCTATTGGAATAAATGCTAAAGTTACAAAAAGAAAAGGTATTATAGTTACTACTGCAACAAAGAGTGGTAAATATAATTCTAAAATAGATTTTAGTGGAAAATTATGGATTAGATTAGGAATATTTTTTGCTTTTGCAGAAATATTCATGACAATTATATTTTTGGCAACAAGAGAAATGTATTTAGAGCCTACATATTGGATTTATACATTACTAGGATCTATATCATTGATAGCAACAATATTTTTTCCAATTAATATAGAAAAAAGAACAGAATATGGTAAAAAATATTTAGGAAAAATACTAGGATTTAAAAGATTTTTAGAAAATGCAAGAAAAGAAGAGCTTGAAAGATTAGTAGAAGAACATCCTACATACTTTTATGATATATTACCATATACATATGTATTAGGTGTATCAGATAAATGGATAAGCAAATTTACAACAATAAATATGTCATCACCAGAATGGTATAAAGCAGAAAGAGAAGATAGTTTTGAATTTGTAAGTGTAACTAAAGTTTTAAATAATACAATTAGTTCTGCTAATAATTCAAAACCTAAAATAACATATTCGTCTTCTTCATCTTCTTCGTCATCATCTAGTAGCTCTAGTAGTTCTTCAAGTAGTAGAAGAGAAAATACATCTACTGGTGGAGGCTCAGCTGGACGAGGTGCTGGTGGAGGTGGTGGAGGAGCTTGGTAAAAGCTTACTTTACTAAAAATTAAACTATATTTAAAAGATTATAAATTATTTAGGAGGGAATTTATATGAAAAGTAAAATAACGTTAGTAATTTTATTAGTTATAATTATATTTTTAGGAGCTTTATCTTTTTATTTTGGTTATGAGTATTTTAAAACAAAAGATGAAGTAAATGCTTTAAATTCACAAGTTGATATTTTAAAAAATGAACAAGTAATAAATGATCAAAATAGTTCAAATACTGAAAATGAAGGGAATCAAGTTGTAGAAGTTTTATCTATACCTAAATTTGATAGTAGTAAAGTAGATACTTCGGCAAGAGAAAGTGCAAAACCAACTAATATAAAAGAAATAGGAAATTATACTTACGAGGACGATAATAGTTTTAATTATATGATAGGACCAGCAGGCGATTTAGGAGCACAAATTAATTATAAAGGAAGAAAATATAATTTATCAGATAAAGCTAATATAGTAGATGTCGCATATCAATCACCTGGATATAATGGTGCAAATTTTGTATTGTTTTTATTAGATGATGGGACAATAAAATATACATTTATAAGTTACAATGATAATGAAAATACAGAATTAGAAATAAAAGATTATAATTTAATTAATGTTGTTGCTTTGAAAAGATTAAGTTATACTGGAGCAACAGGAAAAATTATTCCATGTGTTGGAGCTATTACAAGTGATGGCATAACACATTTAATATCATCAGAATTATAATGATATATTAAAAGACAGAGATTTTTTCTCTGTCTTAATTTTTATATTATTTTTTCTTTTTATATGTAATCTTTTTAATTACTACTGGTTTTAATTTAAGAAATACCATTATTGCTCCAAAATATATAACTGTTAAAGTAATAGCAAACGCTAGCCAATCATATCTATTGAAGAAAAATATAATTGGATATAAAGCACATAGAGCACCCATTATCATACCACCATATACTTCATGCTTTAAATGTCCTACTCTTTTTATTGCCTCATTATCTATAGATTGGAAAGTAGCATCAATATGTTCAATTACATTTCTTTCTATTCCCATTCCTTGTATATAATCTTTAAGTGTTTTTAAATTTTTATTTGTATTATCTTGTCTATGTCTTTGTCCCATTGCATCTCTAATAACAATTGCTGCAAGAGTTAATATAATAAGAAAATCTTTTGCACTATTATATTGTGATACTATAGAAATATCTTCAATACTAAAACTGCAAGCATTTAAAAATAATATTAAAATTACACTACAAGTTACAAGAGCTGTATGTGTTGATGGGAAATCTCCATCAGCTAGAAACATTTTAAACGAGAATTTTTTTCCAATCCAACATTTTAGTAATACTTTAAAAGTTTGAGTAATTAACCAAGTAAATACAATTGTTATAGTAATAAAAAATATTAGATTGTAGTATACATTATCTCCGAATATGAGAGTCATATCATCATACCTCCAATACTACAAAATTATACTAAATATTATTTGTTTTGTCAAAGATATATTATATATTATACACTAATATTACACATAATATTAGTGGTGTTAATATGAAAATAAAAATTAAATATATAGAAAAAAATAAAAATGATAATACAATTCAAAATAAAAATTATATTGGTTTATATTTATTTGGAGTAATTAGAATTAAAAAAATTAAATTTGAAAGAAAGATTCATACTGAGAAGAAAAGTAATAATCAGGTAATTAATACTGTTTTTATGATTATAAGACAAATAATAAAGTCTTTGGAAAAAGAAGAAATAGTAAAAATAGTATCAAGAATTTTTAAAAGTATAAAAGTACATGACTTAGATATGGACTTAGGACTAAATTTAAATAACCCAATATTAAATGCTTATTCAATTGCTGCAGTAAACAGTATTTTACCATTATATTTTGCTAAAAATGGTAACAGTATTAATTTAAGAAATATTAGATATACAACTTTTGTATCTCAAAAAGTAATAGACTTAAAAATTGATACAACAATATATGTTTCAATTTTAAAAAACTTACCAAGTATATTTAAGATTTTATTTATTGTATTAAAAAGTAAACTTAGTGAAATGAAAAATAATAAAAATAGTAAAAACTATAGTAATGAACTAAATAAGAATTATACTTAATAAAATTATAATGAATAAATTAAAAAGAAAGAATAGTTTTTAAACTATTCCTTCAATAGAATTTGGTAAATAGATAGTATCTCCTATATGTAGCACTGATGTATCTATTCCCATAGCTTCGTTAATATCACCTACGATACTAACAAATTTGTCTAAGGTAATATCAAAACCTTTTTCGTTTTGATAGCCTCTTGCTATGTTCCATAGACGTTCTCCATCAGAAACAACATATGGTGTAACTTCTAGTTCACCTCCTTCTATTTTTTCTTTTAAATTGTTAATATAATTAGCGTCACATGACACTAAATAATTATACAATTTTTCTTTTGCAAAGCTGCATGTTGAACATACAACATTACAAATCACTATAAATAGGATTATTCCGTATAGCTAATGCTATAAGTCTTCTCCTTTTATAGTTTATTTTTAAATTTTTCATAATTTTCCTCCTTAGTAAGCAATAAGCTTTAATAAACAAAATGGACGAAAATTTTCCAACTTGCTTATTAAAGCTTATTACTTCAATAATATTAATATAATAATTATATCATATTTTACATAATTAGTCAAAAAATAAATAAATGTACTTTTTTGATTATTTTTAGTTTTTAAGTATATTATTTAGTTTAATAGGGAAAAGTATAATTAGTATAATATTAAATTAAATATTATTTGAAAGGTGGTATAAAAAATGGAAACAAAACATCCAATAGAATCTCTAATGATTACATCAATGACTTCAATAGAAAGTATGGTAGATGTTAATACAATAATAGGGGAAAGTATTGTTACTCCAGACAATACAACAATTATACCTTTATCTAAGGTATGTTTCGGTTTTGCAGCAGGAGGAAGTGAATTTAACTCTAATAGATTAAATAAATATACTGAAAATTCTAAGCTTCCATTTGGTGGAGGCTCTGGTGCTGGTGTTAATATTACTCCAGTAGGCTTTTTAGTAATAAAAGATGGTACTGCTAAAGTATTAAATGTAGATGGTATTAATGTAGTAGATAGAGCAGTAGATATGATACCAGATATAATAAATAAAATAGATGGCCTTATTAATAAGAAGATAGATAAATGCGAAAATAAGGCAAGTAAAGAGGCAAAGAAAAGAAAACAAACTAAAGTAATAGACATAGATGTTGATGAAGACGATTTAGATGATGAATTTTATGAGGAAGAAGAATAAAAAAAGAAGCAGCTTAGTTAGCTGCTTCTAATTTTAATTGGTGTTTTGAAGAAGTTCTTTTAGAATGTTTTCTCTCAATTCTAAAAGAATTATATAAGTAACTGATAGCTCTTATTGGAACTACAATTACTATATTTGCAATTGCAAATATGAAATTTATTGGGTTCCCAATAAACATAATTGCTATTGCAATAAATGGAAATACAATAGCAACTGCTATTAATACTTTAAAGAAATTGCTGTGAATTGCAGCATAATTTTTTATTAAAGTATTAGAATCACTTCTGTATTTATCCATAATACTTCCATAGAATTCACTTGCTTCTTTAGCACGTGCTTCTTGAGAAGTTCTTTCTTCTGAACCAGACTCAAAGTCATATATACTTCTAGTCTCTTTTATCATTTGAGACTCACTAATATATATTTCTTTTGCAGGTTCTCCTAAGTAGAATGTAAATATTCCACTTATTACTGAAAGTAAAAACATTATTAATAAAACAATAGTTGCTGTCTTAGCATTTTGTGAACGCTCACTCAATGCTTTTCCAATTTTTGAAAAGATACTCTCTTTTTTATCTTTTCTTTTTATTTTATTTCTTCTTCCTTCACCTTTTTTTTGTATTGCCATTTAAATCACTCCTTTTTAATAATTATTTTTTCGGATTTGTTTATAAATGTTTTATCTTTAGTGCATACCGAACATTTTTAGTTTGCTGGCAAAATAAAAGAAGTTGACTAATGGCTTGAGACCATTAATTAACTTCTCATAAAACAAACTATAATACATTTATATTATATCATGATTTACATAAAAAGTCAATTTTAGATAATAATTATGCTTAATATTTAAATTTTGTCGAATCTGTGTATATTGTAGATTATTCATAGGTTTTATTGACTTTTATTTTTTCACTATATATAATTAAAAGTATAATTAGTTTTAATTGAGGTGATAATTTGGAGGAGTTAAAAGAACTTAATTCTTTAAAAGATATTGTAAATAAAAGATTTGATTTGTTTTTAGATAAAGTTGCATTTATTGAAAAAGAGCCTAATCGTAAGGAATTTACTAATATAACATATAAGGAAGTAAGAGATAAGATAAATGGACTTGGAACATACTTATTAAATGACTTAAATCTTAAAGGTGAAAAAATAGCTGTAATTGGAGAGAATTCATCAAGATGGTATATTTCATATATGGCAATAGTTTGTGGTGTAGGAATAGTTGTACCAATAGATAAAGGCTTACCAGAAAATGAAATAGTTAATTTAATAAATAGAAGTGGTGCTAAGGCTATAATTTATTCATCAAGAAAAAGTGGAGAAATTACTAATGTAAGAAAAGATTTATCAAATGATATTATTTATATAGATATGAATAAGAAAGAGTCAAATAACGAAGCTTTATCTTTTGATAGAATAGTAGAAAAAGGACTAGATGAAATAAATACAGGAGATGAAAGCTATATTAATGTTCCAATAGATAATGAAGCTTTTAGTATATTATTATTTACATCAGGTACATCAGATAAATCAAAAGGCGTAATGTTATCACATAAAAATTTATGTTCTAATGTATATTCATGTTCTTGTGTTGTTCCTCAGTTTGGAGATTATACATGTATGTCAGTGCTTCCATTACATCATACATATGAATTTACACTTGATTATTTATTTATGACAGCTGCTGGTGGAACTATTGGAATTTGCCAAGGTCTTAAATATTTTAGTAAAGATATAAAAATAATTAAACCAGATTTTATTTTAGCAGTTCCTGCTTTTATTGAAAGAATAAATAAAGTAATAGAAAAAGGTATAAAAGATTCTGGAAAAGAGAATGTTATTAAAACTATAAAAAAATTTGCTAATGGCATGAGTAAATTTGGAATTGATTTTAGAAGAAAAGTATTTAATAAAATACATGAAAATTTTGGTGGAAACTTAAAATATTTATTCTGTGGTGCAGCTCCACTTGATTTAGAGTTAATTACAAAAATGGAAGGTTATGGATTTAAATTTTTACAAGGATATGGACTTACAGAAACATCTCCTTTGGTAGCAGGTACATCATTAAAATGTGATGCTTCAGGAACTGTTGGAAAAGCAGTGGAAGGTGTTGATATTAGAATAGATTTAAGTGGTAATGAAGATGAGAATAGTAATATTGGACAAATCATAGTAAAAGGTGACAATGTTATGCTAGGTTATTATGATGATGAAAATGAAACTAAGAAATCTTTAAAAAATGGCTGGTTCTATACTGGAGATTTAGGTTATTTTGATTTAAGAGGAAATTTAGTAATAACTGGTAGAGAGAAAAATGTTATTGTTACATCTAATGGAAAAAATATATTTCCAGAAGAACTTGAAAATTTAATTAATAAGATTCCATTTGTATCAGAATCAATGATATATGGAAAGAAAAAAAGTGGAAAATCTAAAGATGTTATTGTTGCAGCAAGGGTTACTTTAGATAAGGAAGAATTAGAAGAAAGATATGGAGAGAATATACCATCAGATGAGTCAATATATAAAATGATTGCTGATGATATAAAGAAAGTAAATAGAATGATGTCTTCATATAAAGCAATTAAAGAATTAGAAATTAAAAAAGATGATTTTATAAAAACAACAACTATGAAAGTAAAAAGAAAAGAAGAGTTAAAAAATTCAGACTATTCTTCAATGATAACTACAGATATGATAAATAAGCTTAATTCTAACAAAAAGAAAGAGAAAAGAAAAATTGTTAATGTAAAAGCGGAAAAGAAGAATTGATTTTTTGTATAATATTAATTAAATTTCATACAATATTTATAATATAGCAATGTAGTATAATTATTGTTAAACAAAAAGTATAATATTAAGTAAGATTTAGTTATAAATCATTATCAATATTATTAGTATATTTAGCTACTAATAAATAAGAGAAAAAGATTATAATTTTATAGACTATTTTAAGTGAAATATAAAAGTCAAATACAAAGTATTAAATATTAAAATATATATTGCTATATGTAAGAAAAGTAAATCAATTTTTAGTATATAATTGGTTTACTTTCATTTTTATTTACTAAAAATGAAAATATACTAGAAATTTCCGCTCGTTTTATTTATTATTAAGTTATAATCACTTCCTGGAGGTGATTTAAATGGAATTTAAAAAGAAAACGAGAAAAGATACTATAACTCATACTATTAGATTTTCTGGGAAAATTTATGACAATATTTATGAAATAGCAGAAAAAAATGGAATAACATTTAATAGTGTAGTAAACCAAATAGTAGAAAACTTCTTTGAAACAAAAGGCGAGGAATAATCCTCGCCTTTTATCTAAATAAAAAAATTGTAGAGTAATTTTAGGGTAATCAATACCATATTTTAGTAGGCTTTAATGTTTTTTAGTCTGTTTTAATCGTTTTTAAAAGAAATGAAAAAAATCCCCATAACTCGTTTGTTTCAACAGTTGCAGGAATTTTACTTATTCTTAAATGGTGCCCCTTCGGGGGCTCGAACCCCGGACAAACTGCTTAAGAGGCAGCTGCTCTACCAACTGAGCTAAAGAGACTTTTAAATACAATTAGTATTATAACAAAAAAAATAAAGATTGTAAATATTTTAAATAAAAAAATTAAAAAACTATAGATTTTTTTAATTTTATGATATTATAATAGTGTGACAGGAGGAATAAAATAATGCAGGAAGATATTTTTAATTATGGATTGATTGTAGGAAGATTTCAACATATACATATAGGTCATGAAAAGCTTATAAATATAGGGTTAAAACTTTGTGATAAATTACTTGTTTTTATAGGTTCTGCAAATCAAGAAATTGGAGGAAGAAATCCATATACATATGAATATAGAAAATCACTAATAGAAATAATATATAAAGATGAGATAGAATCAGGAAAGTTAATTATAGCTCCATTAAATGACTGGGAAGATAGTAGTATTTTAACACCAAAATGGGGAGAATATGTTTTAGATAGTGCTAAGAAAATTCTTGGGGAAAATCCAAGCTGTATAATTTATGGTAAAGATAAAGATATATTTAAATGCTTTTCAAAAGAGACAGTTAAAAATTTATCTGAAGTTTATGTGGATAGAAATAGTTTGTTAATTTCTGCTACTAAAATGAGGGAATACTTACTTAGTGATAATAAAGAACAATGGGAAAAATATTCAAATATAAAAATACACTATAAGTATAAAGAGTTAAAAGAAAAATTAGAATTATCTGGTTTTTAATATAATAAAGTAATATGAGGAGGTAGATGAAAATGCAAGGAATATTTTTAGAAGATGAAGGAATAAAAGATTTTATTACAGAAGAAGAATATGCTAAAATGTGCAAAAAAGTAGAAAAGGCACATGATATGTTAGAAAAAGGAAACGGAAAAGGTAAAGAAATGCTTGGTTGGATTAATTTACCAGCAAATAGAGATGAAGAAGAAATAGAAAAAATAAAAAAATGTGCTGACAGAATAAATAAACAAGCTGACGTTTTTGTCGTTATTGGTATAGGTGGTTCATACTTAGGTGCAAAAGCAATAATAGATCTTTTTGATAATACATTTGCAAATCTAGAACCATATTCAGAAAGAAAACATCCACAAATTATATTTGCAGGTAATAATTTGAGTGGGAAATATTTAAGAAATTTAGTTGAATATTTACAAGATAAAGACTTTGCAATAAATGTAATTTCAAAATCTGGCTCTACTTTAGAACCTGCAGTAACATTTAGAACTTTGAAATTATTACTTGAGCAAAAATATGGGGATGTTATGGCTGCAACAAGAATATATGTTACAACAGACCCAGATAAGGGAATATTACATGATTTAGCAGTAAAAAAAGAATATGAAATGTTTAAAATACCACATGATGTTGGTGGAAGATATTCTGTTTTAACTGCCGTTGGACTATTACCTATGGCTGTTGCAAATATTAATTTTGAAGATATATTAGATGGAGCACAATTCGCATCATTTATATTTAATAATAGAGATGTGTCAAATAACGATTGCTACAAATATGCAGCTTATAGAAATATATTAAGAGAAAAAGAAAAAGACATAGAAATACTTGCAAGTTATGAACCAAGTTTTCAATATTTTATTGAATGGTATAAGCAACTATTTGGTGAGAGTGAAGGAAAAGATGGTAAGGGAATATTTCCTGCTGGAGTTAACTTAACAACAGATCTTCATTCAATGGGTCAATTAATTCAAGATGGTAAGAGAAATATATTTGAAACAGTGATTAATGTTCAAGTTGATAGAAGCTTAATATTCCTTCCAGAAGTTGAAGAAAATTTTGATAATCTAAACTACTTAGCAGGTAAAGAAATAGATTATATTAATAAGCAAGCTTTTAAAGGAACTCTAAAAGCTCATATAGATGGCGGAGTTCCAACAATGGTAATTAATCTTGAAGATGTTACTGAATATAATATAGGACAATTAATTTATTTCTTTGAAAAAGCTTGTGCAATTAGTGGATATGTTTTAGGAGTTAATCCTTTTGACCAACCTGGTGTAGAGGCATATAAAAAGAATATGCTTGGTTTATTAAAAGAAGGAAAATAATGTATTATTGAAGTTAAATTAATTAATACTAATATTAACATTTACATAAAATGTTTACAAAAAAGAATTATTGTGATATAATCCAGATATCACAGTAATTTTTTTTGTAATTTAAACATAAGATTAAATATAGTAGTAAACAATAAGGAGGATAAATAGTGGAAAATTATATGGACAATAATAATGTTGAAATTGGTGGAGAAATAATAGAAGAAATAAAATTTAGTCATGAAATATATGATGAGAAATTTTATAAATTTTTAATAAAAACAAAAAGACTTAGTGAATATGAGGATATATTACCAGTAATAATATCAGAAAGATTAGTTAATTTAGAAGATATAAAAGTTGGAAAGATAGTAAAAATATCTGGACAATTTAGATCATATAATTTACAAACAGAAACAAGAAATAGATTATTATTATCTATTTTTGTAAAAGAAATTGAATTTACAGAGGATGAAAAAGTATTAACTTTAAATGATGCTAATTTTGTAGGTTATATATGTAAAGAACCTGTGTATAGAAAAACTCCTTTAGGAAGAGAAATTGCTGATGTATTAATTGCTATTAATAGAACATATAAAAAATCAGATTATGTGCCATGTATATTATGGGGAAGAAATGCAAAGTTTTGTGAAACATTAAATGTTGGCGATTTAGTAAAGCTTAATGGTAGAATACAATCAAGAACATATGAAAAGAAAAATCCTGATGGAGAAATAATGAAAAAAACAGCATATGAAGTATCTGTTTCAAAATTTGGATATATGGATAAAAATCAATAATTATATTAGTCATACCTTAAAAGTATGACTTTTATTGGTATTAGAGAAAACCACATGCTATGCATGTGGTAGAAAAAAGCTTAT
>CARYZD010000009.1 GCA_949106495.1 uncultured Clostridia bacterium | reverse complement strand
TATTTTTCCTAAAAAGAAAAGACTGTCAACAAAAAAACTTTGTCAACAGTCTGAATAAAATAGCATGTAAAAACATGCTATTTTAAACTTTCTTTATTAATTATATCTTTTATATTTAATCCTTCTTTTTTATCTTTTTTAGATTTTAACTTATGTGAAACTATATCCATTACTATAGTTAAAATAATCATTAAAGTTGGGTATATTATATTTAGATTATATAATTTAGATATAAATACTAAAACTATACTAATAACTGCTAATATTACTACTATATAATTCACTATTTATATAATATCTCCTGATTAAAATACTTTTTAATTATATCTGCAAGCAGTGATTTATCTACTTCTTTATTTTCTTGATTGATTGCTGCGCTATATAAGTATTTTTTTGTTCCATCTGCAAATTTTATATATAAGCTCCAATTTGTATCTGTAACTATTGATGACTCATCTGACATGTATTCTAATATACCACTATTATATATTTCTTCATTAAAATCTAAATATTTACCTCTAGATATTTCTTTTACATTTTGCACATCTAAAGTATTATATTCAGTAAATATTCTTTTTCCTTCTGTCTGTGTAACAGAAAATACATTATATCCTTCATCTAATGCTTCTGTATACTCAAATAATACTATAGCATTATCTTTATGTACATGATATTTATCTTCTTTATATACATAAACTCCTACAAAAGTACAAATACAAATAACTAAGATTGCGACTGCAACAAAAATATAATATATATTATTAGTATTTATTATATTTTCTTTATTTGATTTAAAAGTTGTTTTTTTCTCCTTCTTTATTTTCTTAGGCATTATTTAACACCCTCCTCTTGTTCCTTTTCGTTTAATTCTCTCTCAGATGTTAATTCTCCCTTTACTACTATTCTTTTTGTTGCAGCTTGAGTACAAGTAATTAATGTAATCTCTCTTTTTGTACCACCTTTTAATACATCAGTTCTTGTTGGCTCTACTGTTTCTGTAGATGTAACAGTATAAATATACTCATGTGTTTTTGTAACAATTCTTACCTTATCTCCAATTTTAACTTTATGTAAATTTCTAAATAATTCTGTATATATATTATTATGTGCAGCTAATGCAAAATTTCCAATTTCTCCAGCTTCAGCACTTCCAATAAATTTTCCTATATAATTTTTTAATGTATCATCATCTGTTCCCTCAACAATTTGACCTCTAATTGAATATGTAGGAATATCTAAAACAGCTACTGCATTCCCTGTTACTCTTAAAGGAGTATTTTCTGCTAAGTTTGCAAGTAATCCATTATTTTTATCATCATTTCCAGAAGTTGTAAAATTAAGTCCTTCTGTTAAATTTTTTACTTTTTCTTGGTTTAATAAATTTTTAACTTCTATAATTGCAAAAGATGTAACAGCTATAAATATAATTAATATAACTAGTTCCTTTGCCCTTGCTTCAAATTTAATTTTTCCAACTTTTTTCATTTGTATCATCCTCCTATAGAAAATGTTATATAAACCTTCTTCTACTTTTTTAATTATACCATATTTATTAATTTTAAGTCAACGTTATTTGTAATGATAATTTATGTAATCTCATATACTATAACATAATTCTATTTTTTTCCTAAAAATATGGTCTTAATTGACTTTTTTATTATATTGAGATATAATATGTATGTTATTTTAAGCAAAAATGTAACAATTTTAAAACACATTTTTAAGGAGTTGTAACAATATGAAAATTGGGATTTTTACAGATACATATAATCCTGTTACCTCAGGAGTTGTAACATCAATAAATATGGTTGAACAAGAAATGAAAAAAAGAGGACACGAAGTCTATGTATTTACCACTTCTAAATCTGTTCAACCTAACGAAAACCAAACATTATATATGTTAAATAGTATTCCTCTTCTTATTGCTAAACAATATAAAAACAGAATAGCAACATTTTATTCAAGAGAAATAGCAAAACAAATAAAAGAATTAAACTTAGACATTGTACATACTCAAACAGAATTTAGTATAGGAGCTTTTGGTAAAATAATATCTAGAAAATATAATATTCCATTTATCCATACTTATCATACAATGTGGGAAGATTATGTTCATTACATATCTCCTATTAAAGGTAGAAATATACATTTAAAAAGATTTGCTTGTAGCTTTTCTAGAGCTTTTGTTAGAAAAGCAGAATGTGTAATTACTCCATCAAATAAAACAGCAAAATATTTAAAATATAAATGCAACGTTAAAAACAAGCCTATCTATATAGTTCCAACTGGTATAGATATTGTTCCTTTTAAAAGAGATAATTTTACAGAGGAAAGTAGAAATAAATTAAAAGAATCTCTTGGAATAAAACCAAATGAAAAAGTTATTTTATTTTTAGGAAGAGTTGCAAGCGAAAAAAGTATAGATATAATAATGGATGTTATGCCTTCTATTTTTAAAGAGCATCCAGAATATAAATTTTTAATTGTTGGAGATGGTCCTTCAAAAAAAGATTTAGAAGAGCAAGCTAAAAAGTTAAATATTCAAAGCAATGTTATATTTACTGGAAAAGTACCATGGAATGAAGTACCTAAATATTACAATTTGGGAGATGTATTTGTTAATGCGTCACTTACAGAAACTCAAGGCTTAACTTTTATTGAAGCAATGGCGGCTGGTGTTCCAATAGTTGCAAAATATGCACCTAACTTATCTGAATTTATTCATACAAATAAAAACGGAATACTTGTTAAAAAGAATTCAGATTTTAAAAATACAATAATTAAAGTATTAAGTAATGATAAATTGAAAAACACATTAATAAAAGGAGGAAATCAAACAGCAAAAGAATACTCTATTGAAGTATTTGGAGATAAACTTGAAATGATTTACTCAGAAATTATAGAGCTACACAATGCAAAAAAAGATTTAGTAACAAAAGAAGAAAAAAATGTACAAAAGAAAACAATATACAAACGTATAGGAGAAAAACTAATAAATTTAACAAAAAAGAAAAAATAGGATGTGATATTTTATGTGGCTTATTACAGCTTTAGTGGTTATATTAATATTTTTAATTTTAATAGTCATAATGGATACTTCAATGAAACTCGCCCTTATGATTACAACACTTTATAATTACGATACAAAGAAACTATTTATACCAGCGGCATTAACAGTTACTCTTTGGACTCTTTTAATACTTGGATGCTTTAATTCAATTAATACATCTTTAGATAATAATGCAATAGATATATTATTTTCAATGATTTTTGATAACACTATAATTGAAGAATACAAAGGTGTTTTAATTAAAACATTACTATCTACATTTTTAATGGGAACTCTTTTACAGTCGTTTACTTATTATGCAGTAAATATTAATTATCAAAAAATAACTGGAACAGTAAGATTTTCTGTAAAAAAGGTATTTAAAAGATTATATTTAAAATTGTTTAAAAGAAATTTAACTGAAAAGCAAATACAGTCTGCTTTATCTGAAATTCAAAGAGGACCAAAAAAACTAACTTTTGTTCGTGCAATAATTACAAGTATTATTTCTGTTATTATAACTGTACTTGTATGTTATGCACTATTTGAAATTGGAACTCTACTTAGTAATAAAGTCTTAGTTATGTTTTAAATTAAAACAGCGTAAATTGAATTTACGCTGCTTTTTTTATATTTTCTCTATTTCTTCTTTAATAAAATTATCACATATATCTAATATTTTCTCAGTATTTCTATTTATATTCTCACTTTTAAAAGTTTCTTTTATCCTATTATAAAATTTTTCTAGATACTTATTGTCACGAATTATTTTTAAACAATATGGAAAGTTAAAATCATAAATATATCCATAAAATACATATATTAAATCTGCATTTGTTTTTATATCTTTATAATTTATAAATCTATCATTAATAAAACAATTCATAAGCTTATTAGACATAGAAACATTTTCAAAATCTTCATACCAAAATATATCTTTCATTTCTTCTTCATTAATAACTCTATAAATGTCTAATTTATCTGCATCTCTTATTATTTTTGAAAATATTAATGCTTCTCCATCTATACTTTCATCTATTCTTGCTTTATTATGATTAAATACTGCTTTTTTTATTACATCATCATACTTATTTGTACCAAGAAATCTATTAATCAAACCATCATCATATAGTACTTTTAAACTGTATGCTGCATGGTCAAGTCCTGAATCTTTATCTGAGAAAGTATTGTATAATCTTACTTGTTCAAACCTTCCAATATCATGAAACAATCCTATAAGCTCTGCAAGTTTTACTTGTTCATCATTTAGGTTTAGATTCTTAGCTAATAATTTACAATTTTGTGAAACTCTTAAAATATGTTTTACTTTAAGATTAATTCTACCTAAGTTTATATTATATTCTTCTGTATACTTAATAAACTCTTTTCTTGCATTTCCTATATCTATCATATATATATTACTCCTATCCTACAATATTACTTAATTGTTCACCGTATTTTGTATAAAGAGCCTCTTTAATTTTTAAATTTTCTTCTAATTCTAGTTTTCTATCTTGCTCTAATATATTTTTTACTGCTTCTTGTGTCTGCTCTAATATTTTAGCATCTGTAAGTAAATTTGCAAGTTTAAACTCAGGCATTCCAGACTGTCTAATCCCAAAAAAGTCACCTGGTCCTCTAAGCTCTAAATCTTTTTGTGCAATTTCAAAACCATCATTACTTCTTCTCATTATATCAAGTCTTTGTCTTGCAATTGCAGATTTATTATTACTTTTTAATATACAATATGAAGATGCACTGCCTCTTCCTACTCTTCCTCTTAACTGATGGAGTGCAGCAAGACCAAATCTATCTGCGTTTTCAATAACCATTACTGTAGCATTAGAAACACTTATACCTACTTCAATTACAGTTGTAGATATTAATATATTAATGTTATTATTTTTAAATTCTTGCATAATGGCATCTTTTTCTTTATTCTTCATCTTACCATGAAGTATTGCAACATTAAATTCACTAAACTCTTTTTTATACTCTTCATAAAGTTTTTCTACAGAATTTAAGTCTAAATCCTCATTTTCTTCTACTAAAGGACATACAACATATACTTGTCTTCCTTCTCCTATTTGTTTTCTTAAAAAATTATACATTCTTTCATTGTATGAATCATTTACGACACAAGTATCTACTGGTTTTCTTCCAGGAGGAAGCTCATCTATTACAGATAAGTCTAAATCTCCATATAAAATAATTGCTAAAGATCTAGGAATTGGAGTTGCAGTCATTACAATTGTATCTACAACATTTCCTTTGGAAGATAACTTCATTCTCTGTTTTACTCCAAATCTATGTTGTTCATCTGTAACAACAAGACCTAAATTATAAAATTCTACATTATCTTCAATAATTGAATGTGTTCCAATTAAAATATCTATTTCATTATTTTTTAGTTCTTCTATTATTTTTTCTTTTTGTTTTTTAGTAGTACTAGATGTTATTATTTCCACGTTTATATTTAATTTCTTAAAATAATCAGATAGTTCTAAATAGTGCTGATTTGCAAGAATTGTAGTTGGCGCCATAAGTGCTGCTTGATATCCATTTTTTACCGCCAAATACATTGCAACTGCAGCAACCATTGTTTTACCAGAACCAACATCTCCTTGAACTAGTCTATTCATAACAACTTCTGAGGACATATCTGATTTTATCTGAGCAATTACTTTTTTCTGAGCATTGGTAAGTTCAAATGGGATTAATTTTAAAAACTCAGATTCATCTAAATCCTTATAAACATTTGTATTAGTAAAACCAATACTTTTTTCCTTCATATTCATAAGAGCAAGCTGAAATAAAAAAAGTTCTTCAAAAATAACTCTATTTCTTGAAACATTTACCATATTATAATTTTTAGGAAAATGTATATTTCTTAGTGCATAGTTTGCCTCTGCTAAATTATAATATCTTCTAAAATCATCACTAAATATCTCATTTATCATAAGACCAGTATCTATAACACTATTAATTAATTTAAATAAATAATTTTGTGTAACCCCTGCTGTTAGTGGATATATAGGATATAGCCCTTGTATTTTATCTAGTTGATTAACATCATATATACTACAAGAATCAAGAGTTGCTCTACTGCCGCTTACAGTTGATACCTTACCATAAAAAAGATATGTTTCTCCCTCTTTTAATCTATCTTTAATATATACTTGATTAAACCAGGTTAAAAGTGCTATAGCACCACTTTCATCTGTTACTACAGTAGATAAAATCTTTTTTCTTTTAGCATATGCAAGTGTTACAGGTTTTACTAAAGTACCTAAAAATAATACATTTTGCTCCTTTTGAAATTCATCTATTGGAGTTAACTTCGTTCTATCTTCATATACTCTTGGGTAGTATTCTAATAAATCTTTAACTGTATATATTCCAATTTTATTTAAAAGTTCATACATTTTTGGTCCAACACCTTTTAAGTATTGAACACTAGTATCTAACTTAATGTTTTCCATTATATCACCAATTAAATTATACAACAAAACAAACGTTTATACAAGAAAAATGCAAAAAGCAAGGAAATATTTCCTTGCCTCTATTATTTTACTTCTGTTTCCCATAAACCATGTTTATTACAATATGCATAAATCTTAGCACCTTTAATATATGGAAATCTTGTTGATGCATCTTGTTCTGGATAAAGCATTACTTTAATTTTCTCATCTCCATTTACCATACAAATCCATTCTATATAATGTTCTTTTTCCATAACATGATTTACTTTTACAAATATTTCATCTTCTACTTTATCATATGTTGGAATATGTTTTTCTACTGCACATTCAACAGTATTAGGTATAATATCTTCCATTTCTTTACCACAACACATCATATTCTCATTTTCTTCTACTTCAGAAGTTCTTCCACATATAGTACATTTTTTTAATTTTAATTCATTTGACATTTTTTCTACCTCCATTATTATATATTTTATTATACTAGAAATATTTAATATTATCAATAAATAATAAAAGAAGAGAAATAAAATTTCCCTTCTATATTGTCTATTTTATTAAATCTACTATATCTTTTGCATAATCACTTACTACAAAATATACATAGTTTCCTTTTGAACCTATTAGTCTATTTTTAACAAGTTCATATTCTTCTGTTAAATAATCTTTCCACATTTCATCATATTTAGCACCATACTCATTAAATGCATTAATAATATTTTCTACATTTCCTTCTGTAGCTTCAATTATTACATACATACTAGATGATATATTTACATATGGTTTCATTCCAATCATTTTGTTTACCCATTCTGAATTAATATTAAATTCAGATTGTAAATCATCATTTATAATATGTTGCATTTTTGAACTATCCATATTTGTAGTTTCTTCTATATTTGATGAAAGTAATTCAAAATCCACATTTACTGGTACAGTTTCTTTTTCTGTATTCATCATTACAGCTATTACCAAAACAGTAACTGCACATACTATAAATATTGATATTACTATACCAAGTATAACATTTGTCTTCTTCATTACAATCAACTCCTTAATACATATATATTATATTATAGATTATTTATTATTTCAAGTAATATTTTATTAACAATTTGAGGATTTGCTTTTCCTTTAGTCTCTTTCATTATTTGACCAACTAAAAATCCTATTGCTCTATCTTTACCAGCTTTATAATCTACAATAGATTGTGGATTTGCATCTACAACTTTTTGACAAATTTCTTTTATTGCTCCTTCATCAGACATTTGAACAAGACCTTTTTCCTTAACTATTTCTTCTGCATTTTTTCCTGTTTCAAACATTTCTTCAAATACTTGTTTTGCAATCTTTGATGAAATAGTTCCTTTATCTATTAGTGAAATTAAAACTGCTAAATTTTCTTCTGTGACTTTAGATTCATCAATTTCTATTTCTTTTTCATTAAGCATTCTAGCAAAATCTCCCATAATCCAGTTTGATACAGATTTAGGATTATTACATATACTATTTGTTTTTTCAAAGAAACTTGCTGTTTTCTTTGAAGATGTAAGAATTTCTGCATCATATTCTGGAAGTTCAAATTCTTTTATATATCTTTCCTTTTTAATATGAGGCATTTCTGGTAAATTATCTTTTATATTATTTACATATTCATCACTTAAAATAATTGGTGCTAAATCTGGCTCTGGGAAATATCTATAATCTTGTGCATCTTCTTTTGTACGCATTGCATATCCAATTCCTTTTACATCATCAAAACGTCTTGTTTCTTGATATATTTTTCCACCATTTTCTAAAACTTCTATTTGTCTTTGAATTTCAAATTCTATAGAATTATGTATTGCTTTAAATGAATTTAAGTTTTTAGTTTCTGTTCTTGTTCCAAATTCTTTTTGACCTACTGGTCTTACAGATAGGTTAACATCACATCTTAAAGAGCCTTCTTGCATCTTACAATCACAAACTTCTAAATATTCAAGTATAGATTTTAATGTTTGCATATATGCAACTGCTTCATCTGCACTTCTAATATCTGGCTCAGATACTATTTCAATAAGTGGAACTGCACATCTATTCATATCTACAAGAGTATCTCCTGTATATGCATCATGAATTAATTTTCCTGCATCTTCTTCTATATGAATTCTTGTTATTCCTATTGTTTTCTTATTTCCATTAACATTTATATCTAAATGACCACCAATACATAATGGTAAATCATATTGAGATGTTTGGAACGCTTTTGGTAAATCTGGATAGAAATAGTTTTTTCTATCTTGTTTAGAAAATCTTGATATTTCACAGTTTGTTGCAAGACCTGCTTTTACAGCATATTCTACAACTCTTTCATTAAGTACTGGAAGTACTCCTGGCATTCCTGTACATATTGGACAACAATGTGTGTTAGGGTCAGCACCAAATGTTGTTGAACAGTTACAATACATTTTTGTATTAGTTGAAAGCTCTGCATGAACTTCTAAACCAATTATAACTTCATATTCTTTCATTCTACTTTCCCTCCTCTATTTTTGGAATTTCTTTGTGATATGTTGTATTTTGCTCAAAAGCATATGCAACTTGTAATAAATTTTTCTCATCAAATGCTTTTGCTATAAATTGAATTCCAATAGGCATACCATTACTATCAAAGCCACCTGGTACAGATATACCTGGAAGTCCAGCCATATTTACTGGAACCGTATAAATATCTTCTAAATACATTTCAAGTGGAGAAGCATTATGTGCTCCAAATTTAAATGATGTATTTGGTGCTGTTGGTATCATTATTACATCACAAGATTCAAATGCTTTTTTAAAGTTTTCAACAATAAGTGTTCTTACTTGTTGTGCACGTTTATAATATGCATCATAGTATCCAGATGATAAAACATATGTACCAAGCATAATTCTTCTTTTTACTTCTGCTCCAAATCCTTCTGTTCTTGTTTTTCTATATAATTCTTCTAAATCACTAAAATCTTGTGTTCTATATCCATATCTTATTCCATCGTATCTTCCAAGATTTGATGATGCTTCTGCAGTTGCAATAATATAGTATGTTGCTAGAGAATATTTTGCATATTCTAATGTGATTTCTTTGATTTCTGCTCCTGCTGCCTTTAATGTTTCAATTGCTTTATCATAAGCCTCTTTTACTTCTTTATTTATTCCATCAGTAATAAAATCTGTAGGTATTCCAATAACTTTACCTTTAACATCATTTACTAGAGCTTCTAAATAATTTTGCTTTTCTAAATTTGCAGATGTTGTATCCATTTTGTCATGTCCAGATATTACATCAAGCATTAATGCAGCATCTTCAACTGTTCTTGCAAATGGTCCTATTTGATCAAGAGATGATGCAAATGCAATAAGTCCAAATCTTGATACAAGACCATATGTTGGTTTTAGTCCAACAACAGAGCAGTATGAAGCTGGCTGTCTAATAGAACCACCTGTATCTGAACCAAGAGAAGCATAAGCCATTTGAGCAGAAACTACAGCCGCACTTCCACCAGAAGATCCACCTGGTACTCTTGTTAAATCCCATGGATTTTTTGTCTTTTTAAAATATGATGTCTCTGTAGAAGATCCCATTGCAAACTCATCCATATTAGTTTTACCAATTATAATTGCTCCAGCATCTTCTAATTTTTTAATTACTGTAGCATCATATATTGGTGTATGATTTTCAAGCATCTTTGATGCACATGTTGTTTTAACACCATTTGTACAAATATTGTCTTTTATAGCAATTGGAACACCACCAAGTACTCCAATATCTTCTCCATTATCTAATTTTTGTTGTAGTTTTTCAGCTCTTTCATAAGCCTTATTTTGTGTTAAAGTAATATATGCGTCAACCTTTGGCTCAACTTCACCAATTCTAGAATAAATATCGTCTAGAACATCTTTTATAGTAACTTCTTTATTTTTTATTTTTTTGGCTACTTCAGTTAACGTTAAACTGTATAAATCCATTTTATTTCCCCCTATTCTACAACTTTTGGAACACTTACACACCCTGCATCTTTACTTGGTGCATTTTTAAGTATTTCTTCTCTATCATATGAAGGTTGTACTTCATCTTTTCTAAATACATTTCTTATATCTAAAATATGTGCTGTTGGTTTTACACCTTCAACATTTATATTTGATAATTCATTTGCAAAATTAACTATATCAGATAATTCAGTAGTATATTTTTCTAATTCTTCATCTGTTAAATTTAATTTAGATAAATTTGCAATATGTTTTACGTCATCTCTTGATACGCTCATCTAAAAGCCCCCTTTACATATATTGATTATTATACTTTAAATGGTAATTTCTGTCAAGGCAAAATGGCTGTATATCGCTATTTTTAACATATTTTTTAAAATAAAAAATAGACTATGTTTTATATTAATACATAGTCTATTTAAATTATTTTTCATTATACAATGTAACTTTCTTTTTCCTTCTTGGATCATATAAATTTATAATCATAGCAACTATACTTGCTACTATTGTTGCAACCATTACTTTTATTGGATAAATCCAGCTAATTTCAGGTGCTTCTTCAAGTGTAATAGACAAAAATACATAGCATGCTATTATAATAAATTCCTTTCTATTAATTAGTTTACTACAAAAATATAAAATTAAAAATATTCCTAAAGGAACAAGTAATAATTTTAATAAATTTTCATTTGTTAAATATCCTATGGCCATAGCAATAGTTCCAAAAATGCCACCAATCACAGTAGAACCTATTCTATTTTTTATCTCCTTTAAAGACTTCGCAACATCATCTTGCATAGCAAGAATTGCAACTACAGCTAAATCATATGGCGCAAGAAGTCCACCACTACAAATACTTATAATCATAACAATTAATAATGCTATAACAGTTTTTATTATTCTAAGTCCTGGTAATACTGAATGTTCTATATTTATTTTCTTCATATAATCTACCTCAAAAAAATGGTAACATAAACAATATTATTAGTCAATAAGTATACACTATTATTTTAATAAAGTATCTATTTCAGCTTTTTTTAAACCTGTAATCTTTTCTATTGTATTAATATCTACGCCATTATTAATCATATTTTGAATTAATTCTTTTTTTCCTTTTTCCTTACCTTCTTTAATTCCTTCTTTTTTGCCATCTCTAAGACCTTCTGCTCTTCCTTCGTTATATCCTGTTTTTCTTAATGCTATCTCGTCCATTATTGCCTTTTCTCTCATCTCTGCTAGCCATCTTTCATGTTCATCTTGACTTATTTTATCTAGTTCATCTTTAGCTCTTTTTATATCTTCGTTTTCACTCATAATTGAATCCTCCAACTC
Source organism: uncultured Clostridia bacterium (assembly GCA_949106495.1). GTDB lineage: Bacteria > Bacillota > Clostridia > TANB77 > CAG-465 > CAG-465. Next base: position 79,360 of record CARYZD010000009.1, on the reverse strand, counting down.
TTCTGGATTTTTTATGAATTTACTCCATGCTAGCAGTTTTTTATCATTTTCTTCTAACTTATTCATTTTCTCCAGTTTACTTAGTTCAATTATATGAATTTCAAGCTTCTTTGTCAATATCACATTACTATATTTTTCTTCTCTAATATTCCATTTTGTATGGTATTTTGGTATGTCTTTTATCTTTTCTATTCCAAAATCTGTTATTAATATACATATTGCTCTTTTTGTTTCATCATAACTTTCTCCACTATCTATTGAACCTGAATATAATCTTGACCAATACCATAATATTCTATCTGCTATATACTCATTTCTTGCTACTTGCATCTCTAAGTTAATATTATTACACTCATTTGCTACCACCCTTACATCTAGTATTCCCATTTTATTTTCTAATAAATCTCTTTCTAATATTGGTGTATATTTTAAATCTATTTCCTCAAATTCTATTCCTGTTACTGCTTTAATTAAACTCCTTGTTATATTTTCATTTCCTTTATATCCAAATAATCTCTTAAATACATAATCATTTGTTGGTACTAATATTTTTTTATTTTCTTTATTACTCATACAATAAACTCTCTTCTTTCATTACTAATTTTAAAAAGCTTTTTAAATTGTATATACAAATATTCATTATACTCTTAAAGCTAGTAATTGCAATACTTTGAGAGCAACTTTTGGTCGTAAAATTGTGAGCATTTTTTAAGAATATTTTGTAAAAAAATGAAGGCAAGTCAAACGGGACTCGCCTTCTAAATTCAAGTTTATATATGAAAAAACTATTTATATTATTTGTTTCACTTTCGTTCATTTTTATTTTTTGTATAGGAATTGTTTTTTATTTTTAACATAATTATGAATAACGTAAATTTTAAAGCCCAAATTTACTAAACTTCTTTTCCATATCTCACCTCTTTCTTTAACTAAATTATACATATTATTTGTGTTAGTTATATGTATAAAATGTTAAATTACAATGAAGTATAAAACTTTGGTATTTACAGTTAGAGATTTTTTTAATACTATAATTTTAACTTCTTGTCTAAATTATATATATTAATTGTGAAAAATTTATGAATACACAATGAAAATGTAAAGAAAAAAAGAAATTAGTTTCCTAATTTCTTTTTAATTTTTCAATCTCTATATCCTTTTTAGATACTCTTTCTAAGTCAAACCAAAAATTGCTTCCTTTTCCAACTTCAGATTCAACTCCAAAATCTGATGAATGTTTTATTAAAATATTCTTAACTATTGAAAGTCCAAGTCCACTACCTTGAATTTTTCTAGCAAAAGACTCACTTGCTTTATAATATCTGTCCCAAATATGTTTTAAGTCTTGCTCAGATATTCCAACTCCATCATCGATTATCTCAACTTTAACTCTTTTTTGTGTTGCAGTAATTTTTACTATTATATTTCTTTTTCCTTCTCCACTATGTTTTATTGCATTAATAATTAAATTATATAGTACTTGTTCTATTTTAGTTTTATCTGCATAAACATATAAATCTTTAGGAATCATATACTCTATTTTATGCTCTGCATCAATATTTGATAGTTTTATTCTATCAATTAAAGAAGTAGCAAGTTCTGTAAAATCTATAATTTCTTTATTTACTGTTATAATTCCAGATTCTATTTTAGATAAATCCATCATATCATTTACAAGTCTTGTAAGTCTATCAGTCTCGTCTATAATAACTTTTAAATGTTCTTCTCTTTTTTCTTTATTATCTCCAGACAAATCTCTTATCATCTCTGAATATGCTTTAATCATTGTAAGAGGAGTTTTTAAATCGTGTGATACATTTGCTATTAATTCTCTTTTTATTTCATCTGTTCTTTCTAAAGAATTTGTAGCATTATTTAAAGTATCTGCAAGTTCATCTAATTCCTCATAACCACATTTTTCAAAAACAATATTATAATCTCCTTTACCTAATTTTTTAGCAGTATCATTCATTTGTTTTATAGGTTTAGAAATTTTCTTTGACATAAAAAGTGATATTATTGTCGATATAATAAGTGATATTATTGTTATATATATAAGTTGACTTGTTATTACTGTAGATGTTGCATCAATTGGGTCAATGGACATTAATATAACATAACAATACTCTGTATCTTGTATATTTTTACCATATACATAAATTTGAGTTTTTAATCTATCAATTTCTAAAGTATAACTAATTCTTTTAGTAGGACTCTCCAAAATTTTCACAGCAATATCACTTATATCTATTGATACATTTCGTCCAGGCATTTGTGCAAGTACTCCATTCTGTGATTGACTAAAGTAATTTAATCCACCATATGAGGTATTTGTATAAAATAAATCTCCATTCATATTAAAAATATATATAGATGCAGAATTCTTATATGCCATTTTATCTATTTGGTCTTTATAATCTAGTGCATTTTTGAAAACATTTTCAAGTTCTACTCCCATTTGAGCAGTTTCTGTTTTCTTCATAGTACTATAATATGTTTGTAAAAAAACAACTTGCATAAACCATAAAAGAACAAATATGATAACAGCTAAAATAATAAAATATAGCCATAGCATAAATGTAAGTGATTTTGTGATACTTTTTTTACTCTTCAAACTTATACCCCATTCCTCTAACTGTTACAATTTTATCTCTATATTTTTCTAAATTATTTCTTAACATTTTAACATGAGTATCGACTGTTCTATCTTCACCAAAAAAGTCATATCCCCATACTTCATTTAATATTTTTTCTCTAGATAATGCTATATTTTTATTTAATATAAAATATTGTAATAATTCATATTCTTTTGGCGTTAAATCTTTTTTTACACCATCAACATAAACATTTCTTCCAAGCATATCTACTTCAAGCCCTTCAAACACATATTTTTCTTGTTCTGATTTTACAGACTTATTTGCTTTGCTTCTTGTTATAACTGCATTTATTCTTGCCATAAGTTCTTTTGGACTAAATGGTTTTACTACATAATCATCTATACCTATCTCAAATCCAAATAACTTATCGTATTCCTCTCCTCTTGCAGAAAGCATTATGACTGGTATATCTTTAATTTTTTTTATTTCCTTTATTGAAGAAAATCCATCAAGTTTTGGCATCATAACATCCATTATTATAATATCATAATCTTCAGATTTACATTTAGCTATTGCTTCCATTCCATCCGAAGCTTCTTCAATCTCATATCCTTCAAATTCAGCATACTCTTTAATTACATTTCTTATTTTTGCTTCATCATCAACTACTAATACTTTCATATTATCCCACCTTTAATTTAACATAAATTAATAATATCATAAATATGTGATAACTTCATGATATGTTGGTTAAATTATAGCATATACAATTAAAAAATAATATAGTATAAATAATAAAAGTAGTAAATTTTAAAAAAAAATATATAGGAGATATGTATCATATCCCCTACATTGTATATATTTATATATTTTTATTGCATACAATTTTTTTTCTTAAAACAAATACAGCTCCAACTATTGATACTACTGCCATTATAGATAATACAACAACTTGCATATCTCCTGTATTTGTTACTTCAAATATTATTGTTTCTGGTGAATTATTGTCTATTGTAAATTCATATCCAGTTAAGTCCTCATCTAATTCATATCCTTCTGGTGCTTTTATTTCAATAAATTTATATGTTCCCATTGGAGCTTTATCAATTACATATTCTCCATTTTCATTTGTAATAGCATTTTCTACTAGATATATAGGTTCTCCTGTTTTAGCATCTACTTTTTGCTCTCCTGTTTTTGAATCAATTAAAGCTATTGTAAATACACAACCTTGTAATGGTTCATTTGTTTTTGCATCTAGTTTTCTTACTATTACTTCCCTTGTTTTTCTTATATTTGATACTTTAATTAAATCTGTTACCCATTCACCTTCCTCATTAATTTTAGCTGTAAACTCATGTGGTGTTGTATCTATGTCATAGATATCTGGCGCTTTAATTTCAGTATATGTATAAGTTTTACCATTTTCAAACATTACAACAGGAATGTACGCTTTACCATCTTCATTTGTAACTGAATGTAATAATACATTTCCATCTAAATCTGCAATTTTAAACATACAGTTTGGAACTACTTCTGATGTAAATATATCTGTTTTTTCTATCATTATTGTTTTTACTTCTGTTTCAATTAAAGCTTGATAAATCATTGTATTTTTACTTGCTAAATCTAAGTCTATTTCAACTACTTCTTCTGAAAGTTCATATCCTTCTGGAGCTTTAACTTCTTTTACATAGTAATGTCCTAAAGGAACTTCTTCAAGTTTAATTAGTCCTGTTTCATTTGTAACAAGGTCAGCAATTTCAAATTCTCCAGTTTCTTCATTTTTTATTCTTAATGGATTTTCACATTTTTCATCTGTATAAACTCTATATGTTGCTCCTGCAACAAATTTTACATTATTTTCTTTAAAATATTCTTTTATTTCTTCTTCTGTCATTCCTTTTATTGCACTTAATATTTCTTGTACTTTTTCGTCTAATTCTGATGTATCTATTTCATCTCCATTTAATATTATATTATCCACTGTTGTAGATGATAATTTTATTAATGTTATTGATGCACTATCATATGTATTATTAAAAGTTTCTCCTGCTTTTACTACAAATTCATCTGTATTATTTGTATACTCTAAACTAAAATATTGTTTCTCTTCACTTACTTTATATGGATATGATGCTTCTAACTCTTGTACATAATATTTTCCTTTTGGTAAATCTATTGTACTTGTTACATCTGCATTATCTCCTTCTACCTCTATTATATCTACTAATTTATCTTTTCCTATTAATTCTTTTCCTTGATAATTATTTATTGCTTCATTTGTATAAATTCCAAATATCGCTTTTTTCTCTACCTCTTCTCCATCTGCATAGTTTACTTCATCAAATGTTTTCTCAAATGTTAATTCTAATTTTTGTCTTACATTTGTTAATTCTTTTTTATGTATCTGTACTTTTTTTAATGTATCTGTATTTGTTAGTACTACATTTTCTATATTTTCATCTGTTAAGTATCCAAGTGGTGTTTCTGTTTCTTTTATTTCATATTCTCCTGGATATAACTCTTTGGTTATTGCTTTTCCATCTTCTCTTGTTTTTATTGTGTCTACTTTTTCTCCTGCTTTTACATATGTTACTCTTTCATCTGGTGATTTTATATCTTCTGCAGCATATATCTCATATGTTACATCTTTTAATCCTTGCATTTTATATTTTGGTGTATATTTTTCTCCATATTCTGTTGTTTCTGTTAATACCTCTGATAACATTTCTCCCTTTTTTTCTAACTCTAATTTTACTTTTAAAGGTTCATTTGGCATATCTACTATGTAGAATAAATCTGTCTTATTATATGGTGTATCTTCTTCTACCTTCATTGCTGCTTTATTTATTACTACATATTTTCCGCCTTTTCCTTTTTTACCTATATCCTCTTTGTTTTCTGGTATTCTAAATTCTTCTTCTAGATAATATCCTTTTGGTGCAATTGTCTCATATATAATATAATCTCCTGCCTCTAATTTTTGTGGTAATATTACATATCCTTCATCATTTGTCTCAAACTCTTCTATATATTCTCCACTTGGATATATCATTTGTGATACAAATTCTTGCTTTTCTACATTCCATACTTTAAATTTTGCACCTGAAAGTTCTACTGTTGCTCCTGTATCTTTATCTCTTTTTTGTATCTTTATATACATTTGTACTGGTTCATCTGCTTCTATTCTATATTCCTTTTGTACATTTCTTCTTATCTCCACATCCTCTGGTTGCACAAAGAAACTTGTGTGTTCTTCTTTATTACTCTCTTTTACTTCTGTTATTGTATATTTACCATATGGTATTGTATATGGTAAATACTTATATCCATAACATGATTTTACAGCTGTACTATGTTTTTCATCATTTGTGTCTATAAAATCTCCATACCCTTTTTTATCTATTGTTACATCATAATATATTTTTCCTTTTGATGAATCTAATGTTAATCTTAATATTGCTCCTTCTGATGCTACATTTTCTGATGAATCTAATACATTATCATATTTTATTACTTGTACTCTTCCTCTTATTACTTCTTCTTTTGATACATCTTTATGATATGTTAATCTTACTTCTTGTAAATCTGGTCTCTGTTCAAAATAATATGTATTGGGGTCTGATAAATATCCTTCAGCATAAGAGTAATAATATGTTACTCCATCTACTGTCTCTGTTGATTTTATCTTTTCCTTTACCATATATTTTCCTACCAGTAAGTCTCTTGACTCTGCACACCAATATCCTTCACTATCTTTATGGTCTACTGTTATATCATATACATATTCTGTATAATCATCTGTTTGTGGGTCATATCTATATATTTGATATATTGCTCCTTTAAGTACTGCATCTCCTTGTGTATAATCTGCTCTTTCTCCATTTTCATATCCATCTTTATCTACTTTTCTTATTTTTATTTGCATTACTTTAGGTACATCTACTATATGTCCACTTGCATCTAACCATTTATATGATGTACTATATTCTTTTGTTGTTCCTATTGTCTCTCCTAATGTTGTTGCTAAAAATATTCCATCTTTTGGTACATATGGATTTACCTTTACCTTTTTATCTTTTTCTACAAATACATTAAAGTCTGCACACTTTAATGATATAGGTGATACTGTTGTTTCTTTTACTATATATGTTCCATATGGTAAATCTTCTATTATACAATAACCTCTTTCATCAGTCTCTGCTGTACATTCTCTTGAAAATTCGTGGTCTGTCCCTATACTTGATATAAGTGTTGCTGTAAATTTACATTTATCCAGTGGAAATTGTGGTGTATTTGATGTTTGTCCTATATCTTTTATTATCTCTATATGATTTCTATTTGGTTCATTTTGTATTGTGATTGGTACAACTCTTAACTCTTCGTTTTGAGTTGTATTACTATGTCCTACTGTATATACCTTATTTCTATATGTAACATTCTCTCCTGGAATTACTGCATCTGGGTCAATTCCAATTGGAAATGTTGTTTCTTTCATATAGTATATCCCTGTTCTCATTGTTCCAGATATTGCATATCCATTTGTATCAGTTGGACCTATATCACAAACCTTATCTCTACATGTACTATCTCTATATACTGTAAATATTGCTCCATCAATATGTGCATCTGTTGCTTCTCTATCTCTTAGTAATATTTCTTTTACTACTTCTATTTTTATTTTTTTAGATGTATCTACTTTAGAATATGTATATGTTTGTCCATTTCCAGAAATATTTACATTGAAATTAGCAATTTTTAATGCAGAACTTGGCGTAACTATTTCTTCTACTTCATATTCACCATATGGAATTTTATTTATATTACAAATTCCATCTATTCCTGATATATTTGAATAATATACTTGACTTCTATCTTTAACATATGTTGCTTTAAATTGTGCTCCAGCTAGATTTATTTCTCTATCATAATCTGTGGCTTGTAATCTTTTTGTTATCTGTATGTTACCATATATTGGTGCCTCTGGGACCTCATTATATGTTTCAGCTATTACATTTGTATCCTGTCCTGCATAGTTTATTGATACTGGTATTCTATTATTATTTATATTAAAACCTTCTGATGCTTTTGTTTCAATATAATAATAATTTCCTACTGGTAAATTGTTTATTGGCTCTGTGTTACCACTCTCATCTGTAGTAACAGTAGCTACCCAATCATCAGCTTCATATTTTATTGTATTTCCTTGTTTTATTTGTTCTGCTGCACGTAATTCAAATACAGCTCCTTTTAATGTTGCACTTCCAAGTGTTGCTCCTCTATTTTCTTCATCATACTTTACAAGTCTTATACTTCCACTTGGATATCCATTTACTCTTGTAAATGTTGCTGTCTCACTCGCATTTACAGTAACGTCTACTTCCCTATTTGTCACTTCATTAATCATTCCACTTGGTGCTTGTGTTTCTATTATTCTATATGTTCCAGGCTCTATATCATTAAGATATGCTTTTCCATCACCACCAGTAGTTACATCCCATGTACCTCCTGGTCCTGTTACATGAAATGTTGCTCCTGACCTAAAAATTCCATATGTATCTTTTTTTTCAACCACTAAATTTCCCTTTTTAGGCATCATGCCTGCACTTGATGCAATAACTTGTAAATCTGGATTATCCAGTGGTGTATATAATATATATGCAAAATCTGCTGGTGCATCTTGTGCCTCAGCATGTGTTTCTAATATTCCTAGCCATGGATTATAGCTCCATGCAAACTTATTTTTAAGACCTTCTCCCATATAATAATGTAACAAATATGTTGTTGCAAAATATGTATCATTATATGCTCCACCACCTGTTACATCTCCAGGGCCACCAAATCCATAATATAATATTGCTGCTATTCTTCCATCATATCCATCAACTCCTGTTGTATATAATTTAGCTTCTACCCTATCTGATGCTGTTACATTATGCTTTTTATGATTGGTACAAAAAGCTGGTGCTCCAATTATATTTTGACCACCGATATTTATATTTGCTTGGAAAGTATGTGTATTATATCCTGGTATTCCACCATAAGTATTATCTATTCTTCCTGTAGTATCAATAAGACCAGTATTTACTTGTGTCTCTGGTGCAACTGCAAAAATATTGATACTAAACATTAGCATAAATACTCCTAAAAGTAAAACACTTATTTTTATTTTATTTTTCATTTATATTTAAATCCCTCCTTAGAGTAATTATATATCCAATTAATATATTGTTCATAATATGTATTGGAATTTGTGTATCTTTTTGTCCACCATTTCGTTTGTTTTACTTTTAAATTACACTTACAAAAAAAAAAAAAAACATTTATGTTACAAACAAAATGTATACTACCAAATATAAAAAATACTTAAGTTTTTTAAACTTAAGTACCAAATATTGCTTTAAAGTCTATAGGCAGATTCATAGCCTTAACAATAAAAAATGTTAAAATTGCAGCTATAATTATCATTGCAACAAATACAGAAATATATTCAAATGTTCCATTATCTCTTAGACCATCTCTAATCTTTATAGGACCAGAATTAATTATTCTAGCCAAAATATAAAATATTACTAGCAATGCTAAAAAAATATAGACTGCTATAGTTCCTGAATTTAGACTAAAATTCATGAAAATCTCCTCCTTAATAATTATATTTTAAATTAAATATTATTCTCTGGTGTTATTATATAAAAATATTTTACTATTGGCAAGAAAAAAGTCACTATTTGTAGTGACTTTTTTCTATTTTATTTACTTTTTTATATTTTTTCCAAATATTCTTTAAATTTTCCTTCTTGTTTTTCAAATTTTATTTTAATTCCATTATCTATATTATATCCTAAAAATTCTAATTTTCCTTCTTCAAAATATGCCATAAGAATATAGTGTGTATTAATTTGTCCATTTTCAATTTTAGTATCATCTATATATAATTCTTCATTTTGGAGCTCTAAAAAACTTAATACATAGTCTTCTTTTCTAAATTCTTGAATATAACTATTATATTCTACCTTTATATTCTCATCTATATCTTTATCATATGTTACTTTATATTTGCCTTTCATTTTCATATTTTGATTCATAATATTATAACTTAAAACATAATTTTCATTATCTAAAAATAATAATGTAGATTTATCACTTAAAGTAAATACTTCTTCTTTTAAATTAAATTTATCCTTCTTAAAAAACAAGTTATAAGCAATACATAGTATTACACCTAAAATTAATGTTACTAATATAATAGAGATGATTATCTTCTTATTTTTTGCTTTTTCATTCTCTTTTGTGTTAGTATGATTAACTGAATTGTTTGGACTACTACTCTCTAAATTGTTGTCCTCCATATTCTTCCTCCTAATCATAGTTATGTATATATTATATCACAACAGAAAAAAATTATTAAATACCTTTAATGATAAATTTAAAAAATATAGCAAAAAAGAGTTTAACTAAAAATGTTAAACTCTTAAATTATTATATATTCTTAACTATTTCATATGTATCTCTTGCTATCATTAACTCTTCATTTGTTGGAACACACCATACTTTAATTTTAGAATTTGGCGTACTAAGCTCTAATTCTTTACTTCTTATTTGATTTTTTTCTTCATCTATTTCAACACCTAAGAATTTTAAATATTTACAAATTCTTGCTCTTTGCTCAATTCCTTTTTCTCCAACTCCACCAGTAAATGTTATTACATCAAGACCTTCAAGTGGTACCATATAAGATACAATTGTTTTAGCTATTATATATGCTTGTGTTTCCATTGCTAGAATAGACCTTTCATCTCCATATTTATATTCTCTTTCAATGTCTCTATAATCATCTGATACTCCAGACACTCCCCATGCACCAGATTTTTTATTAAGCATTCTTTCTATTTCATTTGCATCTAATTCTTCTCTACGCATAATGTATGGAATAATTGCAGGGTCAATATCTCCAGCACGTGTTGCCATTGGAATACCAGCTGTTGGTGTAAGTCCCATTGAAGTTTCAATAGATTTTCCATTTCTTACTGCACAAAGTGATGCACCTTGACCAATATGACAATTAACTATTTTTAAATCTTTTATATCTTTATTCATAAGTTCTGCAACCCTTCTTACAACATACTTATGACTTGTTCCATGAAAACCATATTTTCTAACTTGATATTGTTCATAATATCTATAAGGTATTTGATAAATATATGCAATATCTGGTAGTGTTTGATGAAATGCTGTGTCAAAAACAGCTACCATTGGTACATTTTTAAGAGCCTTTTGAGCAGCTTTAATTCCACCTAATCCCTCTGGATTGTGTAATGGGGCAAGTGGAATACAATTTTTAATTTCTTCCATTACTTCATCATCAATTAAAACAGACTCAGAATATTTTTCACCACCATGAACAATTCTATGTCCTACTGCACCAATTTCATCTAAAGATGATATAATTTTATATTTAGGATCTTGTATAAGATTTAATACAATTTTTACAGCTTCTTCATAATTTCTTGCTGCTTTTTCTATCTCTATTTTTTCATCTTTAGTACTAAATCTTAGACAAGCTCTCTTTCCCCCAATGCTTTCATAATTTCCTTTTACTAGTCTTTCTTCATTTTCCATATCAATTACTTGAAATTTTAAAGAAGAACTACCACAATTTAAAACTAATATTTTCATATTCCTTCACTCCTTTTATTATAAGTTGATAACTCATTATATCATTAATTTTTAGTGTTGTAAATAATTTTAACATAATTTGCCATAATAGAAAAAAACTAGTTAAATTAATAACTAGCCTTTAATATTTCTTCAATTTCTTTCCAGTTTTTTACACGAATGACATTATTTTCTTTAAGTTCCTCATCACTTATATTTTTATTATGGTATGCATTAAATAAAAGTTTTAGTTTTACATCTCCTTTAAGATTTGGTAATCTATCATCTATTTGGACATCTGCTTTAAAAATATTTTTGGAGTTTGTAAATATTACTTTTTCAGGGTCTAAGAAGTCAAACTCTCTCATTAAATATTCAAATTTATCTTTAAATAACTTTGCAGATTTTCTCTCATTACCAAACATAACACATGCTGAACAAATATATATATCATAATATTTTGTTAGCCTCTTTAACACATCTTTTGCATTATCTAAAAGAACAGCATCTTTATATCCATCTTTTGTTAAATAGTATTCATAAAAGGCATTAATTTTTTCCTGTGAACCTATAACATTATCTATTATATATTCTGTAAAGTCTTCTTCCTTATAATTTGTACCACAAAAATCATTAAGAATCTTTAAAAAACCGGGATGACAAATAACATAATCTAAATCTACTAATAATTTCTTTTTCATAATAAATTTTCTCCTTAACTATTATATTATACCACAATCAAGTTTAAAATCTGGATTATATAATGTATTACTTTGCGAAAGTAATTTTTGTATTATATCCTCTCTATCATCTAAACCAAACTTTTGTAATTTATTCTCATAAAATAGATAACTTATATACTTATACATCTCAATTTCAAGTCTATATTTATTTAGCATAAATTTAGTTGGATTATCTGTATTTTCAAGTACAGTAGATAATAATGAGATTTTTGAACCATATTCTAGAGGCATCAGTTTTTCTAAAAATTTATAATCATTAATTCTTTTATTTCTTACCATATCTTCAATAGTATAATTATTTGCTTTAATTAGAACTTTTAAAAATTTAGTTCTTTTATGAAAAAAATATTTTTCTCCTGTAATATATGATGAAATTAAATCTGCACTAGCAAAGTCTAAGTATAAATACCATTTATCTAATATACTTTTTCTAAATCCGCCAATAGCAGGTAAATTTTCTCCAATGCAATTATTTAGTAGTGAATATTCAAGATGATTATTTACTTTAAGTTTATCTTTAAGTCTTTTATAATTTAAAAATATCTTTTCCTCATCTATACTTAAATATATTTCAATAAGATATGCAAGTACTTTTTCTAATAAATGTTTTCCTTGTTCTACAATTTCAGTCCAGACTATAATTTTTTTCTTTAATTTTAAATTATATATTATATTATCTCTACCAAAATCTACATATCCATAACCATATGGTACTCTATCTATTTCATTTGCAACATGATTTGTTGAAGTAGAAACCCTTTCATAACCTATTGATACTTTTCCATGCAAAATATCATCTAAAAAATTTTGTATCTTTTCCTTAGAATATATATTTGTATATTTACAAATTTTATCTAATACTCCGTTTTAATGGCTTTTTTAACTCATCTTTTACATTTACTAAACAATCTAAATTTAGATTATTTTTCATATAAATTCCTCCTTAAATATTAAATTTAAAAGCTTGAATATTAATTTTTACCCAAGCTCTTATTTTCTTAAAATTCATCTAAGAATTTAACATTTTCACAGTCAGCAACACCAACAACTATTTTTCCAAAACTAAAAATACAATCATTTAATCCAAAGAAATCCTTTATAAAATCTAACGAATATTTATCTCTATCTATAATTAATACCATTTTTTCACCCTTATCATTCTCACAAAATTTAGAATTCTTTATTACAGTTACAGATTTAACAAATGCAACATTCATTCCAATAATTTTCTTACATTCTATGGTTGTTCTATCTAATGGTAAAATATTAATATCGAAAACCTTATGTCCATTAATTCGACTTATTGTTAAAATATTACTATCCACGTAATTTCTTTCTATTTGTATAGATTTTAAAAAGCTTAATTTATCACGTAATAATTTAGATTTACAATATTTTTCAAGCTTTTGGTTAAGTGTATCTTCATATAAATCTGCTAAATTAAAGTCATAACCTAAAATATCTTTAATAAGTAATTCTTCATCAATTTCATAAGATACAACACCAACTTTTACATTACCATTTTCACATGTTAAATCCTTAAGACTTTGAATTTTACTGTATTTATTAATATTAACATAATTTAACGCATTAATTTTTGAAAATGTATCTACTATATATTGTAAATTATAACTTGGTGTATAATTATCATGCTTAGTTTCAATTTGTTTCAATATATTGTAAAATGGCTTATCTTTATAGTCTTCAATATCATGTACAAGATTCTTTCCATCTTTTTCTTCTACAATTAAACTCGTACTAAGTTCTTGAATACTTTTACCTGTATCATTTTTCTTATAAAGCATTTTAGTAAGCAACTCACAGTTTAAACTTGATTTATCATCCTCACTTTTTATTTTAATTTGAGATTTATATATTATCATAATCTCACTCCTTTCTGCCAATCGGCTATTTAATATAAAATATAGTAATATTTTATGTAAAAATTTATTTTGCTTAAGTATTATATCATGTTTTTATGTAAAATTCAAGTACAAAAAAGATAGCTAGATTTATATCTAACTATCATATTATCTTAATATTCTATGCTGCCATAGAATATAAATTATTTATATCAGAAAGTCCTGGTAAAATTGCATCTCTTAGCTCTTCTGTTACAACCACTTTCCATTCTTTATCTACTTTATTTAATACAATATCTACAGTTGTTGTTACTGTATCTATTTCTTCTGATTCAAATTTTGATTTAAAATATTCAAGTAGCTCTGCTTCCATTCCATCTTTTTTCTCTGATGAGCCTAAAGAAGACATTGCAAGTTCAAGAGCTTTTTGAATATATTTTTGTAATATTGTTTTTAAATTTTTATTGTTAAGTTCTACTCTTACTATAGCTTCTGATTTAGATTTTGTAATGTCTACTACATTTACATCTAAATATTTAAAATAATATTTAATCATTTCTAAATCATCATTTTCAGTATCAAATCCAAAAGCACTAAAAGTATTATCTGAAGTATAAGATTTAGCTATTTCAAGTTCTCCATTTTGTAAATTTTCTACAAATGATACTACCGCATCTGATGGCTTTTTCTCAGATAATTTTGTTACTATAAAAACTATTGTAACAATAGCTATAATGCCAATAACAATTCCTAATACTATTTTTAAAATTTTATTTTTCATATTATATCTCCCTTATTTTGACATTATATCTTATTTAAAAAGTTAATTCAAGTTTTAACACTTTAAGCTTTTAGATATTTCTTTATAGTTAGGCATATATTTTTTTACAAAACTCCAAAACTCACATTGATGATTCATATATTTTAAGTGAGTAAGTTCATGAAGACATACATACTCTATCTGCTCAATACTATAATGTATTATTTTTTGATTTATTTTAATCTCTTTATTAGATGAACAGTTTCCCCATATACTTTTAAATTTTCGAATAGTAATTTTATCTGGTTTTAATGAAGTTAACTTAGTATATTTATCCATTGCAATTAAAACATATTTTTGTGTAAGCCTCTTTAATTCTTTATCTATTTTACTTTCAATTAATTTATATATGTTGTCTTTTAATTTAGTATTTATTGGTAAGCATATCCTACAATTATTTTCATCTATAAATACATTTACTTTTTTTATATCAACATATTCATAGTCTATTTTTATCTTATTTCCCAATATATAAATATAATCTTTATTTTTTATATCTACACTTCTATCTTCTCTTTTAATATTTATTTTTTTCTCTATCCATAAGCTTTTTTCATTTACTATTTTATCTATTTTTTCTTTGCTAACATGTAATGGAGCTTTAACTATGACTTGTCCATCTTTTATACTAATATATATATTCTTTATTTTTCTTCTTACAATTTCATATTCTATCATAAAACTACATTCCATTTCTTTGGAAATACATACTCTATTTTAGTACTTTTAGGTACATATTTCTTTTTTATTTTTACTCTATTTGTTTTTAGCTCTGGTCTTTTTTCTCTTAAATACTTATCTGTCTCACAAAACAAATTTTGTATATCTATAAGTTGTAATTTTCTACCACCTAAATATTTAAAGTCTAGTCCTAGTCTTTTAAATTCTTTTTCTTGATTATTATACATATATTTTATTACATCTTCATATGATGAACCTTCTAAGTCTTCAAAACATTTTTTTATTCCTCTTTTTGCTCCTGGTCCTGGAATTGTAAATGTTGACTCATCAAAATTTGTAATATTACTATAGTTAATATCTGTGGCAAGTTGATATGCCATAAAATCTCCAATTAAAGGATATGATTTTAAAATATTAAATACTTCTTCCATTGAAACTGTGCTCTTTATCTTTTCATAAATATTAGATTTAAAAAACATATCCTCAATTAAAGCTAAATGATTTTGATGTTTTAAATCATATCCATATGCTTTATTTGCACAAGATATGTATGCATCATTATATATTTTCATGCCTAACTCTCTCATATTATTTAATAATTCATTATATTTTTCAAAAGAGAAATTATTTAAAGTTATATCTCCTAATTTTTCTTTTAAAAATTGCCATGTATCTTCCTTATTAAATATTTTAAAAAGTATTATTCTAAATAACATATCTTTATCTGAGTATTCTTTTCTATTATATATTACATTCTTTAACATATACTGTGATACTCTATCAAGTACTCTATATGCATTACAAAATTTATATTCTTGTAATATTTTATCTTCTGTATAAGGAGCTTTTTCTCCATTTAATTTTTTATACCAAATATTTTGTCTCTCACTTGCAAAATACCAAAATATATCATATATCTCATCTCTTTTTTTCATTATATCTTTTTCTCCTTATTTTACTATATCGTTAAATTCCACTATTATAACTTTACTTAAGTCTTCTAAATTTATCTCAATTTGAGCTCCAATTTTTCCAGCACTTACATATATAGTTTCAAATGTTTTAGCTAATATGTCTATAGTAGTTTTAAAATATTTTTTCATACCTATTGGTGAACATCCACCATGTATATATCCTGTAAGTGGTAATAATTCTTTTTGTTTTATCATATCAATACTCTTTTCATTTACAGCCTTTGCTGCTTTTTTTAAATCTAATTCTTTGTTTACAGGTACAACAAATACATAATATGCTCCACTTGTTGCTCTAGTTACAAGAGTCTTAAATACTTGTTCTGGATTTTCTTCAAGAATATCTGCTACCTCAAGTCCTGCTACTGCAATATCTTTATTATAATAGTTTGCTTTATACCATATTTTTTTACTATCTAATATTCTCATAACATTAGTTTTTTCTTGCATGTTTACACCTCTGTTTTTCATTTTATCATGGTAAAATCTAATTTTCAATAAAAAAATAACACTTCTACAAATGAAGTGTTATCTTATATTTTATTTTGTTAGCTTTTCTTAAAATCTCTATCTTTTGTCTCTTCGCTTACTGTACTTTCAAGTATTGTAAATACTTTTTTACTTGTAGGCTTAGATTTAAATATATTCTCTTTATCCTTATATCTATTATATATTGCTATATTTTCATAATTTTTAGACATATCTATTTTTGTTTCATTCAACTTATCATCATAAATATATATTGTTTTAGGATCAAAATAAAATTTATTTGATTTACCTTTTACATAATTTGAATAACAATTTTTTATTTTAGTTGAATCATTAAATAAGTCTTCAAACTTTATTTCTTCTAAATTATCTAGCCTTATGTTATAGCTTATAACTTTTTCATCTTTATGCTTTCCGTCTATATCTTCATATGTCTTTATTACTACATATGATAAAGTATTAAAATTTACACTAAGTTTTGTATGTACATCTATAAATAATGTGTCTTTATCTGATAGATAATTTTTATCATAAAGTTCAATACTAAGATTTTTTAATTTTTCGTTTATTTTTTCTTCTTTAGTACTATCTTTTAGACCAGATATTTGCTTATATTCTATATATGCTTTATCTCCTTCTATCTTTTCATTCTTATTAAAGAAATTACCACCTTTTTTATATACTACACTTTCAATTTCAATACTATATGCATTATACATATCATTTACATTAGATATTCCTAATGTACTACTATTACTATTATTAGATTTATTATTATTGTTAGTGTTATTTTCTACACTTACTGATGTATTACTATTTTTATTTTCCTCATTTACATTATTTTCTGGCTTTTCCCTAGTAAATACTTTAAATAATACAAATACTGCAATAGTTGCTACAATTAGCGCAATTACAAGTATAATTGTACTAAAAACACTATTTTGATTATCTTCATTTTCTTTTAGCTTTACAATTCTTTTTTCGGATTTGACCTCTTGATATGCTCCACCTCTTCTTCTTTGCTCACTAGGTATATTATTTGATTCTCCAACCCTTCTATCTGATAAAAAATTTTCTTCATCATCTTGATTATATATCATAAAATACCTCCTTATTGTATCATAATTTTACAATCTATATTACTATTTAACAGGCATTTAAAATTTTTAGCATCTTGAATACTACCAACAATTTTTCCATAATGTGTTGGAACAACTATAGTTGGTTTTATAGCATTAACTAGCTTTGCTGCTTCTGCGTAATCCATTGTATATGTACCACCAATTGGAACAAATGCAAGATCACATTCTACCCTTAATGCTTCTGGTGTTATATCCGTATCTCCTGCAATATATATTCTCTCATAGCCTAAATTTAAAATATATCCCACCCATAAATTATTTTTAGGATGAAATGCTTTATCTATATTGTATGCACTTACTGTTTCAACATATAAATCTTTAACTTTATACTTTTTATTTGGGTCAACAATTACAATTTTATTTTCTTTAAATCCTAGTTTTAAAACATTTACATAGATATCTTCAGTTATTAATATAATACTATCATTATTTTTTACTTTTAATATATCTTCTGGTGAAAAATGATCATAATGCGAATGTGTTATACAAATATAATCTGCATCATTAAATTTTTCTTCTATTCCAAAAGGATCAATATATATTACTTTTTTATCTGCAACTATTCTAATTGAACTATGACATAGCACTTTAAAATCTTCAATCATATTCACACCTCTTAATTTGATTATAGCATAAAGAATTAAATATTATCCATATTGTAATTAAATTTTAATATTTTTTAAAATTATAATATAAAAAGGTATCTTATCAATACTGATAGGACACCTCTTACATTCTTTTTGATGAAATTAGTTTAAAATATCTTGATTTTTTATCATTTAAAATAGCTTCTAATTCACTAATTCTTGAATCATAATAATCATCTAATGAATTAAGTTCATCTTCATTTAAACTATTTATATATGAAATATCTTTAGATATTTTTTCATCCATTTGACTTAAATCTGCATTAGTAATACTTCTTTTAAGTCTTCTTTCTATTTTTTCTTCTTGTATTACCATTGCTCTTCTATTTATAACTTCTTCTTTATTATCTTGCTTAACCTTTAAAAAATTCTTTAGGCTTTTTATTATTTTTGTTATTAGGCTGTCTTCTGATACTACAGCTAAACTTCTATTTTTCTTCATAGTATCACCTATAATAAAATCCTTTCGTTAGTTGAAATCTGTATACCATCTGTTATTTCACTCGATTTAATATCCAAACTTGCAATTTGCATTCTTATTTCTTGAAGTTTTTTAGCTTTTATACGTACAATATCTCTTTTTTCTTTAAGTTCATCATATTCCTCTCCATTAACACTACATAAAAATCTTGCTTCAACTTCATTAATCACACTAACTGATAAATCATTTAATGATTTATATAAAGAATTTAACCCTTTAACTCTATCTTGAAATATTTTCTCTGTTAAAATATCTGATGACTTTGAAGTAACATACTCTAAAATATTATCTTCAATTTGATCTATAGTATTTTGACTATATCCAGACTTTAATAATAAATTTACTGTATTATTTTTATAACTTTCAAAATATGTAAATAGCATATTCTTAATACTATTTTCACTACTAGATTTATTATATTCTAATACATCATCTTCAAACCAAAAGTTTGAATTTGACTCTAAACTTTCAAGTTTAGATGTAATATTATCTATACTTAGTTCTATTTTATTTTTAGTTATTTCTTCAAAGCTATATTCATTTAAATAGTCTATATTTCTTTCAAGATTTGCCAATTCTTTTTCCATTAGCTGGTATATTACTCCATTTTTTCTATCTTCAAAAATACCATTTTTTTGCAATATATCTCTACACCTAGTTCTTATTTCACTAACTCTTATTGTATCTATCTCTTTTTGGATTTCGATATGACTATTTAATATTTCATATGACTTATTTGTAATCTTACTATCTAGATTATATAAATTCATATAAACACCTCTTATAAACAAGAGTGTATCATATCAAATAAAAATATTCAATAGAATTTCATCTTATTTCTATTTATATACATTTTTTATAGAAAAATAGAAGTAGATTTTTTCTCTACTTCTATAAATATTTAACTATTAATTTTTTACAACTCAAATTGAGAATTATATAATTCTGCATATGCGCCATTTTTAGCCATAAGTTCTTCGTGATTTCCTTGTTCTATTATATTGCCTTCCTTCATAACTAAAATTAAGTCTGCATTTTTAATAGTAGATAGTCTATGAGCTATGATAAACGAAGTTCTTCCTTCAGTTAATTTATCCATTGCTTTTTGAACTAACTCTTCTGTTCTTGTATCTACATTTGATGTTGCTTCATCTAAAATTAAGAATGGAGAATCTTCAAGCATACCTCTTGCAATTGTTAATAACTGTCTTTGTCCTGCAGATATTCCATCATTTTCACTCAAACTTGTATTATATCCTTGAGGTAAAGTTTTAATAAAATGTGAAATTCCCACTTCTTTACACACTTCTTTTATCTCTTCATCAGATATATTTTTTCTATTATATACAATGTTTTCTTTTATTGTTCCTTCAAATAGCCAAGTATCTTGAAGCACCATAGTAAATAAATCATGAATATTTTCTCTTGTTAAATCTTTAGTTGATACACCATCAATTTTTATATCACCAGAATTTATCTCATAAAATTTCATAAGTAAATTTACCATAGTAGTTTTTCCTGCTCCAGTAGGACCAACTATTGCAACCTTTTGCCCTGGTAATGCCGTCGCTGTGAAATTTTTTATTGTTGGCTTATCATTATTATCATATTGAAATACAACATTTTCAAATTCTATTTTCCCTTTTACTTTTGATTTATCTAATCTCTTCTTAGAGTCTTTTTGATCTGACATTTCTTTTTCATCTAAAAATTCAAATACTCTTTCACTAGCTGCAGCTGTAGATTGTAACGAAGTCATAGCCTGTGCTATCTGAGATAATGGATTTGTAAATAATCTAACATATATTATAAATGCAACTATTACACCAAATGATATATTTCCATTCATAGTAAGTATTGCTCCAACTATACACACTGCAACATATCCAAAATTACCAATAAATCCCATAATTGGCATCATTAAACCAGATAAGAATTGACTTTTTCTATTACTATCACACACTTTTTTATTTAAATTATCAAACTTCTTATCTGCCTCCTTTTTACCATTATAAGCTTTTACAACATTAAGTCCTGAATATATCTCTTCAATATGACCATTTAAATTTCCAAGTTCTACTTGTCTTGCTATGAAATACTTTTGAGATTTGCCAAGTATTAATATCATACCCATAAATCCAATCAAACTAGATATTATAGCAGTAAGTGCTAGTATCCAATTAGTATAAAACATCATTATTATTGATCCTAAAAATAATATACTACTTGTAATTAATGCTGCAAGTGATTGATTCATAGACTGTGCAATTGTATCTACATCATTTGTAACTCTAGATAGAATATCTCCTGTTGCATGCTGGTCAAAATAACTAAGCGGTAATTTATTTATTTTATATGATATTCTAGCTCTTAATTGCTTTGCAAATTTATTAGCTACATCTGTCATTGCAAGTGCCTGAACAAATGCAAACAATGCACTTACTAAATACATAGTAAATAATGTAATCGAAATCTCTTTTATACTATCCATATTCATTTCTGGCTTTACTATGTTTTGAATAGATACTGGCATTTCATCTATCTTAGTATATAACTCTTGTAGTTCAGTATCTTCATTTAAATCACTTAATAATTTTAAAAAGTTATATTGTTCTTTAGAAGATACCTTTACTCCATCAATTTCTATTTCTTGAAATAAAATATTAACAATACTATCTGGTAATTCTATATTATTACTACTTTTATCTTGAATATTATTAATAGTATTAATAAATTGAATTTTATCTTGTGTTGAAATACTTACTCCATTATATATAGAATCTGGTAATATGTAATTTAATAAATCTTGTGATAGACTAGAAATTTTACTCAATATTTCATTATTATTACTAGATAATAAATTTTGTAGTTCTATTTTATCTTGTAATGATATATTATTGTCTGTCATTACTTTAGTTATTGTCTCTTGATTTATATTTAATGAAAGAATATCAGGCATTATTGCTTTAATTTTTTCTTCATTTAAATTTTGTGTTGTAGATGTTACTATTTCTGATAAATTATCTTTATCTACAACTAATCCAGCTGATATTTCATCTGTAAGCTCAGATAATTTATCTGGCGCTAAAATTGATATCACAGCACTAAATATTGCAAGTAACAGTGAAATAGCCATTAATACTTTATATTTATTTAGCTCTCCAAAAAGTCTTTTTACTGCCTCTTTAAAATTCTTTGCCTTTTCACCTGGAGCTGACATTCCACCTGGTCCTCTACCCATAGGTCCACGTCTTGGAGGTCTTGATGTATTATTTTCATTATTTGTCATTTTCTAATTCCTCCTTTGATAATTGAGATAAAGCTATTTGTTTATATACTTCACATGATTCTAACAGTTCTTTATGTGTACCCATTCCAGCAACTTTTCCTTCATCTAATACTATTATTTTATCTGCATTCATAATAGTTCCTATTCTTTGAGCTACAATTAAACTTGTTGCATCTTTAGTATATTTTTTAAGCTCTTTTCTAAGTACTGAATCGGTTTTATAGTCAAGAGCTGAAAAACTATCATCAAAAATATATATTTCTGGGTCTCTTGCTATAGCTCTTGATATTGCAAGTCTTTGTTTTTGCCCTCCTGATACATTAGTTCCTCCTTGTGCAATATGTGCATCATATGTATCATCCATTTTTTCAACAAATTCCGTTGCTTGTGCAACTTTTATTGCTTCTTTAATTTTTTCTTCAGTTATATTACCTTTACCATTATCTCCATAAGCAACATTTGATGATACTGTACCATTAAACATAACAGCTTTTTGAGGAACATATCCTATTTTATTATATAGAAATTCAGTATCATATTCTTTTACATTTACTCCATCTACTAAAACTTCACCTTCTGTTACGTCATAAAATCTAGGAACTAAGTTTATTAATGTAGATTTCCCACTACCTGTAGAACCAATAAAAGCTACAGTATCTCCTTTATTTGCTTTAAAAGAAATATTTTTAAGTAAATATTCATCAGCATCTGGGTATTTAAATGAAACATTTTTAAATTCAACAGTTCCAATCTCATTTGTTTTATTTGATTTTAATGTACCATTTTTTATTGTTATATCTGTATCTAAAACTTCATTTATACGGTTTGCACTAACTTGTGCTCTTGGTAACATCATAAATATCATTGCAAGCATTAAAAATGACATTATAACTTGCATTGAATATGAGCTAAATACAACCATATCACTAAAAATTGTTAGTTTATCTGCCATAAGTGATGAACTAATTAAACATGCACCAATAAAGTATATAGCAAGTGTTAATGTATGCATAACAATATTCATTGTAGGCTGCATAACTGAAAATGTTTTTTGATTAAATAATTGTTGCTTTGTAAGTTTGGCATTTACATTTTCAAATTTATTCTCTTGGTAATCCTCTGCATTAAAAGCTCTTACTACTCTAATTCCTGTTAAATTTTCTCTTGTTACTCCATTTATTTTATCTATTAATTTTTGAACAATTTTAAATCTAGGCATAACAATTGATGAAATTATTGCTATAACTGAAAGTAATATTACAACTGCTATACCAGTAGCTAAACTCCATTGCCATCCCTTATTTAATATTTTAAGTACTGCCCAAACTGCTGTTACAGGAGCTTTAACCATAAGTTGAACACCCATTGCAACAACCATTTGAATCTGAGTAATATCATTTGTAGTTCTTGTAATTAAACTGCTTGTAGAAAATTGTTTTACCTCTTGTGTTGCTAAATTTTCTACTTTTTCAAATATCTTCTTTCTAGTTCTCATAGAAAAATTTGAAGATACTGTTGAAGCTAAATATCCTGAAAAGATAGCAAGTATTAAACTTCCTAGTGCACATCCAATCATATATGCACCATTTTGCAGTATATCTTTCATTTGACTTCCTTCTGTTTGAACAAGTCTTGTTATAGCTGACATATAGTCTGGCATTTTAAGTTCAAGACCTACTTGCCCAACTATTAGCATTATACAAAAAAATGCAAGTAGCCAATCTCTTTTATTTAAGTTTTTTAGTAATTTTAACATATATTATTCCTTTCTTTAATTATTCTTCTCTATATTATTAGTAGCATATTCATTAAGATTATCTTTCATTTTATTAATAACTTTAAAGAAAATTCTCATATCATCTTTTGATATGTCTTTTGATATTTCTTTTTCAATTTTCTTTATTTTTCTACTATTCTTTTTAAATATCTGGTAAGCTTTTTCGTCTAAAATTATTTTTTTAATTCTTGTATCCTTATCGTCTGTAATTCTTTTAATTAAATTATTTTTTTCCATTGTATGAAGAACACCTGATACTGTAGCTCTTCTTAAATTTAAAACCTCTTCTAAATCTTTTTGATAAACTTCCTCATTTTGATGTTTAATTAAATACGCAATTATATGCATTTGCGTTTGAGTAGGCATCTTTATAGTTTTTATATCACAGTCTCCAACACTGCTCCCATTAAAAATACATCTAAATACAATCCTATCTAAATTCTTTATTTGATACAATACTTTTTCTTCCATAATTCACCTCCAAATATATTGTATGCTACCTTACAGATTATATTTTAGTATTACGCAATTATATTGTCAAGTACCTTACTATTTTTTCACAAATTTTTCACTATTATATTATAAAATCAAAGTTCAAACTCAAAAGCTCATTCTTAGTTATATTAGTACAATCCTTATATTCAAATTGACATAATCAAATTTAAATGTTATAATATTATTGCTTATTAAATATTAAAACAGTATTATTAATATATTATTATTTAAGGGGGAAATTTAATAATGACTCAAAATGAATTTAAAAAGATTCTAAGAATTAATAAACTAAATTTAAAACTAAAAAATATACTAGATTATATTAATAACAATAAGTTAGATATATTTTGCTATAATGGACAAATAAGTTCTGAAAGCATGTTAACATTTATATCTAAAATGTACTCAACAGAAAAAACTGTAAAAATTTTATTTTGCGGTAATGATGCAATTTATAGGACAATTAATGCAAAACCTGCTCAAACAGCACAGTTTTATAATCTTTACAGTTTAAACTATATTCCGCCTATAACAGATATTTCTGTTATACTATCTGAAAAATATCTAGAAATGGTTCCTACAGAATGGACTGAAAAGTATATTTTAGAAAATGTTCAAATTTACCTAAAAAAACATGGAAAAGGATTTCGTGTAATTAATGATAGAGATGATTACTTTGAAATAAATAATAGTTGTAAAAATGTTTTTGATGAAAATATTTCTTCTCTTGAAAATGCATTAAAAGATAATGCTTTGGATAAAGCAATAAAAAAATTAAGTGATACTGTAATTTAGTATCACTTATTTTTATTTAAAAGTCCCACATATCTTCTGAATAATCTGACTCATCTTTATATCCGTTTTTCATACTATCATATATATTAAGCATACTATTTAATACATCTAAATATGAATCTTCCGGATTAAATAATGTATTACTTAATCTTACCATTTTATCCGAAAACTCAGGATAAACTAATGGAATTTTTGCAGATAGAATATCAAAATCATCATTTTTGTTATATTCTTCATTTTTAAAATCTAACATTTTTCTAAATAATTCCACATATTCTTGTTTTATTAAGCCTATTACCTCACTATATTTTTCTTTTTTAAATAATTCACTAATCTTGTTATCTTCCATTTTTTATTTTCTCCTTTATCTTTACAGCTTTTAATTTTCTTTTGGTAAGTTCATCATTTCTTTTCTCTATTACTTTTGCCTCTTTACTTAATGTTTTATATCTTGGTAATTCCTCAAATGGCTTATCGTTACTTTTTGATCCAAAACCTACATCAACAGCCTGTACTCCAGAAAGTGCTACACTTTTTTCAGTTAAATTTTTATATTTTCTTAGTTGTATTCCATTTTTATCGCAAAAATCTATTATTTCTTCTTTAGGTAAATGATAAACAGATGCAGAAATTATATTACATAAAGCTCCTAACTCAGACTTTGTCATTTGTTTTCCTTTACCACATTCTTTATTTACAATATCATTTACTATATTTTCATACTCATACTTATTTTTACTATTTCTACTTCTACTTAATATTTCATCTGCTTTTTCATACTTTGTACTTTCTTTCCATGGTCTACTAACAAAATAACAATCATTATTATTTATATATCTATTTCCTTCATTTTCATTATATGATACAAATCTTATTGTATTTCTTCCCTTATTATCTTTAGTTGCATAATCATCAACATAATATGCATCTAAAACATTATCTCCATTTAATTCTTTAATTTCAAGTAGTACTTCTTTAGCAAGATTTGTTTTTAATTTAAAAAATATATCTTTATTATGTTGATCCCTCATACAGTGTAAAAAGCTTTTCATGGCATCTTTGTCATTTGATGACCTGCTAAATCCTGTACTATTCATAAGTTTCTTTAAATTAATGATATTTTGGTCTGCTGTATTATTTATATCCTTTTTTTCGTCATTAAGTTCTTGATATACTTTATCTACTGCAAATTTATATTTATCTTCTTCAACATATTTCCTGTATGCTCTTCTCATATTACTTATAAATTTACTTTCTGCAATTTTTTGTCTATCTTTATCTTTTTGTGATATATTATTTTTATTTAAATTCATGAGTCCATATCCGAAGTCTGTCATATATCTTAATGAATCTTTTTCAATATAATGTGCTATTTTGTTTGACCATAAAGCAAATTTTTGCGTTTTTACGTCTGGAAATTCCTCTTCTCTATTTAGTTCACATCTTACTATATTATTTTCATCTCCAAAAACAGTACTTGCAAGCTTAACATACATACTTAAGTCTAAGTCTTCTTTATTGTTCTTATTGCGTCCATCTCTTCTATTACTACTTAAACTCATCTGTGCATATTTAAAATTTGTATCTTCAATAACACTACTTTCTAAAGATGTACCAATTATTATGTCTTTATATATTTTTTGCAGCTCATCTTTTAAATTTTCTAGTTTTTCCATCCTATTTTTAACATTTAAGTTAGATAAATATAAATTTTGTTCATTAACTATATTTTGAAGTTTATACATTAATTTATTTTTATTAATAACATCATTAAATATTATAGAACCATCTGGATTTTTATTCACATCATACACCTCTTATTTTTTATTATATATTTTATACTAAAATAAATCAACATGAATAAAAGTATAAATTAGTTTATAAAAAAATGATTTCAGTATTTTATGTTATACTGAAACCATTTTTTATTTATTCTCCTGATTTTCCTGACTTTAATCTTAAATATCCAAGTTCAAACCATTCATTATATGCAAGATTTAATCTAAATACAACCTTAGGTTTAGGGCCTGCCCTATTTTTATCTACTACACAAGCATAATATCTAACATTAGGATCTTTAAATCTTTCAAGTTCAAAATATTTAGTATCTACTTCCTCCTCAGAAAATTCATAATCACTTAAATTCTCATTATGTATTTGTTTAATAAGCATTAAAGTATCTAAAACTTCCTTTACTGTTCTACTTACCGCTAAGTCTGCAACAGATAAATTAACTGGTAAAGTAGCTGTTTCTGTAAGTTGTAATGAAGAACAAATAAATATACCTAAATTTTGTGCTAAATTAGATAAAATTGTAGCTGTCTTTTTTATTTCTTCTCCAATTCCAATATTTGCAGTATCTGTTTTTAATGTATCATAAAACATATACTCTATTTTATATCTATAATAATAATTAGTTATAACTTTCTTTAATTCATCATTAGTATGGTCTGTTATATTAATAAAGTATATTGAATTATTTATTTCTTTGTCTAACCAATCAGTAGCAGTAGTTACCATATTAAACTCACTTGATACCCTTGTAAGCCTATTTATAAATTCTTCATGAGTCTCTCCATCTTCTTTTAATACAAAGCCCTCTTCATCTACTCTAACATCGTTTGGATTATCTGGTCTATATTTAAACTCTAATAATTCGTTTTCTGTTTTTCTAAGCTTCTGACCATGTAAGTCTTGTATCTGTGAATTATTAATTATAGTTGTTGCTAAGCATAACTTAATCTTTTCCTCAGACATTTCATTAGAAATAACTAATACTTTCTTTTTATGTATAAATGCAATATATGCAGCAAGAACCGTTGTAAATCTAGATTTACCTGAGTTTGATGGCATTGCAAAAGCCATTGTTTCTCCAAGTCTTACACCTTTAAAAACTGAAGATAATATTCTAAATGGTATTTCAAGTCCATTTGTTAATGAATTATTTCCTTTAACTAAAAAACTTGTTAGTCCTGTATTTAAAACAGCACTTTTAAATTTAGCTGTTGCAGTAATTTGTTCTATTGCAGCTTCTATTTCCTCCGAAGTCATTTGATCATACAATTCATATTTTGTAATTGCTGCTACTTTATCTTTTATTTCTTTAATTGGAATACCATTATATGATTTTCTTAGTATAAATATCTTCTTTAATTCTGTATATATTTTTTCAAAATCATAGTTTTCTTTTGCTACTGCTTTTTTTAATTCATTTTTTAGTGCATATACATCACCAGATTCTGTAGCAAAATTAAAATTTTCTTTTGCTATTGCAGGAGCATATGCTTCACCTTCAGTAAATAGTACTCCTTTATATATATTAATCATTCTTGGATCTGCAAAAAGACATAAACTAGATACAAAATAATACATACTAATAGCTGCGGGATTATTTAGAAGTAGTCCAATATAAATACATTCTAAATCTAATCTCCTTAACTCTTCTGGATACTTATCTCCAACTTCTGGGTCAATAAAATGTTTAATATCAAAACCTGTATCTGATGAATTTGCAACTTCTTTTGCACTTGCCCCAGGTGTGACATAACTCTTTCCTTCTGGACCACTTTTCATTTTGCGAAGTGCCTCTCTAAGTTCTTCGTCATTCATTAATTCATCTATTTTTCCCTTAGCATCATCACTTGAACGATGAATACCTCCTTTTGAGTCAAAACTAAAATTACCATATTTTTTTCCTAAATCATCCATATTCTCAACTCTCCCTATTAAAATTTTATTTCATTTTTCCAAAAAAGTAAAGAAAAAAGAGAGAATTTTAAAATTCTCTCTTAATATTATTAGCAATTTATGCTCCTATATTATCTAAAATATTATCTTTAACATCATAATCTCTTAACATTCCCTTATATTCAAAACTTAAATTACTAAGAAGCTTAAAATCCTCTGGTTTTATTATATTAGGTAATTCATTTGCCATATTTGCTCTTTGTAATACTTCTTTAACAAACTCAGCACAATAAAAAGAATTTTTAAATTTTATTTTCATATGTATTGCTACTGCAAATAATCCAATAACATTAAATTTATACATTCTTCTTTTTCTTTTAAACTCTTTTATATTATTTTTAATTATTTCATATTGCTCATCACTAACATCTATTGAATATATACATGTTGTTGTATTTTTAAATCTTTTAAATGTTCCATGTCTTATACTCTCATGTACAAATCCACCAAAGAAAGGATTATATGGATTTAACCTACCAAAGCTATACATATATTCTAATTTTTTATCCAGTGCAATAGACACATGTGTATATTCTTTTTGGGTATATAATTTTATTACTCTAGAAAGTACTGTTCCTGTGTTAGTTAATATTATATATATCTTTTTCATAATATCTCCTTTCACTTTATTATACATTAATACTAATATATTTTCAAATAAATATATAAATACATAAAAATTATATTTTATATTATATAATACTACATTTTAACCATTATATCCTTTAACATAGTTTTCAAATTTTTTTATATAATCTTTTCCGCTTCTCCTTTTTACTTCTACTCTATGACATTCTAAGTCATATGAATTATCATTATTTCTTACAAATCTATAAAGTATTCTAATTTGAGATGAATTTTCGGCAACAAATTTGTATGTATAAAAACTTTTTCCAAGTATGTCATATTTAATACTATCATTATTAAATATTTTCTCAAATGGTGTTCCTGTTTCCTCTATAACATCAATCTGTCTTTCTAATTTATTTAATGCTCTATCAACAAGCTCTCTTTCTTTATTATCTAATTTTTTTACGTCCATTATATATTTTATCATAAGTTCCCCTCAGTCTACATAATTTTAAATTTTAAGTATAAAAAAGATAGAGATAACTATATAATGATAAAACCCTTGTGTAAAGGTGGGCATCTTGTTATAGTTATTAGGATCCTCAAAACTTAGAGTGTTCGACACAAACTATAATATTCCTGATTCCCTATCATATGATTGTAGATTTTCATATTCTGTTTTCTCTATCTATATATATTTTAACACGAACAAATTGTTAAGTAAATAGTTTATCTTTAAGTTTTAAAGTAAAATACTTCCAAAATTTGACGAAAAAAAACTGTAATTAAAAATATTACAGTTTTTTAAGTTTTAACTTATTCTTTATTCCAATAAGTTACTGTAACAGTACTAGAATTGTATCCATTACAAGTTACCATTGCGATATCATAACCAGAAAGATACATATCTGTACCATTATCATCATAAATTCTGCCTTTGTTTACACCATTGAAATATTTAGACATACATTTATATGTTGAGATTGTACCATCATTCCAGTAAATATATGCTTTAGTTACACCAGGAATAGCATTTTTTATGTTTATAAAGCCATCAAAAAAATGGTCACCAATATATGTAGTCCAACCTGGATAACTTACATAACACGCAGAATCATATGCATTAACTATTCTTTGTGCATCTTCTGTTGTCTCAAGTACACTCTCATTTAATGCTACAGATATATTTATTTGAGGTATTATTAATCTACCTATATTTCCAAGTCTTCCATCAAGTCCTGGTGTTGCATTACTATCATATGTAACTGATAATACTTTATTATCTGCTATTTGATAATATGTATTTGTTTCATATTTTTGTTCTTCTTCATATTCTATTTGTATCTCATCTATTCCAGAAACTTTATATTCGCCAATTTTATATTCTGTAACAGATAGTAAAATTGGTGAATTCTCTGTATAAATTGATATGCCAATAAATGTCAAAATACTAAATAATATAAATATAATTAGTGCTACGTTTAATTTCTTCATTTTTTACTACCTTTATTTCTATATTTCTTTCTACGACATGTAATATTATACCACAAAGTTACCATAAATCAATAACATAATTGTATTTTTTAAAAAATTTTTGATAATTTTTTACAAAAAAAACATATATTTATAAAGTTTTACTGTTATAGCCCTAAAACTATTAATTTATTGTTTTGATAATTAAACATTTTTGTTAAAAATAAAACGAGAGAATATTAATATTCTCTCGTCCTTATTATGGAGGCAACTGTCGGAGTCGAACCGACCATCAGGGTGTTGCAGACCCGTGCCTTACCGCTTGGCTAAGTTGCCTTTAATACATTATATAACTTAATGCTTATTTTATTCCACTTTTTTAGAAAAAAATAAAATGTTATTAAATAAACATTCTTGTAAATATAAAATGGAGCGGGAAACGGGGCTCAAACCCGCGACCTCTGCCTTGGCAAGGCAGCGCTCTATCAACTGAGCTATTCCCGCATAAGTTATATTTTGGTGGTCAGAGAGGGAATCGAACCCCCGACACGGGGATTTTCAGTCCCCTGCTCTACCGACTGAGCTATCTGACCAAGAAAATATGGCGACCTGAATGGGGCTCGAACCCACGACCTCTAGCGTGACAGGCTAGCGTTCTAACCAACTGAACTACCAGGCCAAATAAGTGGTGGGCACTACAGGGCTCGAACCTGTGACCCCCTGCTTGTAAGGCAGATGCTCTCCCAACTGAGCTAAGCGCCCACTTATCTTGACATGTTCTATTATACCTAATGTACCATGTTTTGTCAATAGTTTTTTGTAAAAAATATGCTCTAAAAGCAATGTTTTTAGAGCATATTTAATATACTATTTTAAATATTTTATATTATATAAATTGATTATGTTATCGTTTTCTACTTCTTTATTAGTATCTAAGTCAATTACTATGTTTTTATCATTTTCTTTAGCTATAATGTAGCCTTCTTTAAATAAATTAACATTTTCTATAATAGAATCAGATTTATATATATATTCGTTTACTCCATTTCTCTTAATTAATACTATATTTTTATTATCTGTAGTTGTATATATATATTCTGCAGCATCATATGGTAGAAAATATGTATTATTTCTAATAGAATTTATAACATCTCCTGTATAGTAATTATATATGTTTTTAAAAATATTTTCTGAGTCAGATGTTGTATCATATATTAATCTATCTCTTTCGTAATAATTATAATAATAGAGTTCTTCTACATTTTCTGAAATTAAAGTCTCATTATTATTCATATCTAATTTTATTAATTTCTTATCTTTTACAATATAGATATAGTCTTTTTTTATTACAAAATTATTTGCTGTTATATTTGATAAAATTTCTTTCTTCTCATCATTTTCAAATTTTATTAATTTATTATCGTTAGATATATAATAAATCGAATTATTATATATTTCAAAAGACTTTACATTATCCTCTATATTAATAGTTTCTTTTATTTCTCCTATATTATTTAAATCTACAACTGTTATTATTCCTATTTCTTTTTCTAATAAATATAAACTAGATTTAAAATATAAATAATCATAATCTTTATTCTCATCAATTTGAATAATATTTACATATTTATCTTTTCCCTGTACTCCAACAACATAATCATTAAGTATTGCAAAAGCATACATTCCATCTAATTTTTTATTTATTTTTGAATACTCATATTGCATTTTATCTTCTTCATCTAGATTTGAAACATATTTCTTATTATCTTTTTCTAGTTTTTCTTTATTATTTTCTAATATATTTATAACAATAATTGCCATAAAAATTATTAGTATTAATACTATACCTATAGTTATAATGCTACTCCTCTTTTTTATTCCTTTTCTTAAATTATTTCCCATTTTTCTACCTCTATATTAAAATCATAACATTAACAAATTTTTTTTTCAATATTTGACTCAATAGTTCACCAAACTTTAACAATAAAATAAGGAAGTAACTTTTTTGCCACTTCCCTACTAAATATTAATATTTTATTCTTACTTCTCCAACTCCACCAAAAACATCTACAATAACATCTTCTCCTATTCCAAATGTTTGGTTTCCTGAATACTCTTTTCCATTTACTCTAAGTTCACCTATACCCTTTTTAGTATTTATTTTTCCGTTTTCTTCATCAAAATCTTTTAATATAATATTTGATTCTCCAACACCTTGTTTAAGAGTACACTTTCCAGATAAAACTGAGCTTATCTCGTTTTCTCCAACTCCTGCATTAAACTCTAAATTGTTTAATTTAGAATCCTTTATTGTAAATTCACCTACGCCACAATTAATTTTAGCACCTTTTCTTGCTTCAATATACTTTATATCAATTTCTCCTGCACCACATGTTAAATCGAGATATTCAACTAATAGATTTTCAATATTTGTTTCTCCAACACCTAATGATAAATTTGCATTTTCAAAAACAAATTCTTTAGGTATATATACTTTTATTATTGAATCATTTCCCCAAAAAAATTTTGCCTTACCTGATGATGTAATATTTAAAGTTTCATTTTCTACATTACAAGAAAAAGATTCTGGAACATTTTCTCCTATAACTTTAAATTCATTTCCAGGTATTATTTCAATTTTTTCTATACCAGATTTAATTTTTATATTTTTAATTTCCTCAATATCAAATGTATTTTCTACACTTGATATAACTTCTTCATTACTAGTAAAGGTATCAAGTGCCCAATTTATTCCGGTTATTGCAAAAAATACACTTGCTATAGCAGAAACTATATTAAATATTATAAATACTGCTAAAGCAATGGCTAACCCTTTTATCACTTTTTGAACTGTAGTCATTATCTAATTTCAACTCCTCCAAATAGCGCAAAGCTATCTATATATATAGTTTTTCTTCCTTCTTCACTTTGATTTTTAACTCTATTATCTGTTCCTCCAAATATTCCAGTAGATTTTACTTTAACATTAACATCATTTGGAACTAAAATAGTTACTCCACCAAAAATAGCACTTGCAGTTATAACTCCATCTTCGGTTATATTACAATCACGCATATCAAAAGTAACACCACCAAAAGTAGCATCAAGTCTAGCATTTTTAAATTCATCATTTGATAGTCTTGCTCTATTTTCCGAAAAAGTTGCAGTATAAATTTCAGTTCCATTTTTATCTATTTGTGATATTTTCTTAGAAATCTTTCCATTGATTGTATCTTTAAATATAATACTTATACCAATAAGAATTAAAGATATTGGAACAATAAGTTTAGCTATTAATGAAAATGATATAATATCTCTTACAGCTAAAAGTAAACATGTTCCTATAAATAAAAATATATATCCTGAAGAGTCCTTAGGATTGTCTATAATTCCAATTATACTTGGAACTATTATAAATAAAGTCCACCAACCATCAAAGAATATATCTATATCAGCTATACCAGTTGCATTTAAAGCCCAAATTGAGCCAATAAATATAAATAAAATTCCCCATATAATATTTGATAATTTTCTCATAATTAATTCTCCTTCTCCTACATATATATTCTATCACATGTATTATAATATAACAATTGTTATATTATAAAAATTAAAAAAATACCACAATATAGCTTTTAACTATACTGTGGTATTACTTTATTCTATTGTTAGTATTTCTCCTAATGGTTTCCCTTCATTTATTCTTTTTATTGATTCTGCAAATAAAGGTGCAATAGATATTACTTTTATCTTATCTATTTTCTTTTTTTCATCTAATGGTACTGTATTAGTAATTACTAATTCTTTTATTGGAGAATTTTGTATTCTTTCAACTGCATTTGCAGATAAAATACCATGAGTACAAGCTGCATAAATTTCTGTTGCTCCATGACTTTCAAGAATTCTTGCAGTCTCAATTATTGAGCCAGCAGTATCAATTTCATCATCAAAAATTATCGCTTGTTTGCCTTTTACTTCTCCAATTATGCTTGTTGCAATTGCATTGTCATCATTTCCATCTCTTCTTTTATCTATAAGAGCAAGTGGACAATTTAAAAATTTAGAATACTTATGTGCCTTTTTTGAACTTCCTGCGTCAGTTGCAACAACTACCATATTTTCTAATTTTTTAAATTTGAAATAGTCTTGTAATAATCCTTGAGCAGATATTCTATCACAGTTTATATCAAAATATGCTTGAATTGCTGGATTGTGTAAGTCACAAGTTATTACCCTAGTTGCTCCTGCACTCTCTATAATTTTTGCCATGAGTTTTGCTGTAACTGGTACTCTTGGTTGATCTTTCTTATCTGAACGAGAATACATGTAATATGGTAAAACTACAGTTATTCTACCAGCAGATGCTCTTTTTAAAGCATCAATTGCAATTAATAATTCCATTATTCTTTCATTTACTGGTGGCTGTGTCGTTTGTACAATATATACATCCTGGTCTCGTACTGTCTCTAATATCTGAACGAATGTATTATCATTCTTGAATTTCATAAAATTAATTTTTCCCATTGGTAAATTAAGATAATCACAGATTTCATTAGTAAAGTCCTCTGCTGTTGGACATGAAAAAATTTTAATATTTTTCATAACAATTTCCTCCCTCAAATTATTTTCTATAGAAACTACTTATTTATTTAAATAAGCGACACAAAATTCTTAAGCCAGAACTATAATACAACAATTGTTGTATTTTGTCAATTAATATCTAATATTATCTATTTTTTATTTAAAAATAAAAAGTTAAAGTAAATTTAATTACTTTAACTCTTAAATTCATTTTCCATTTATTATATTATTTACTTCTTCTTGTGTTAAATAATTATATTTTACCATTTTCTTCATCACTTGTCTTTGCCTCTGTATTGCAAGATCTGGATTTTTGGTAGGAGCATATACAGATGGTGCATTTGGAATTCCTGCTAAAAGTATTGCCTCATAATCTGTCATCTCATTTAATTCTTTACCAAAATATCCTCTACACGCCTCTTTAGTTGTATAATATCCATCACCATAATAACTAGTGTTTAAATATAATTCTAAAATCTCATCTTTTTCATAATTTTTTTCTATTTCCCAAGCCATGAATACTTCTGCTATTTTTCTTGTTATCTTTTTTTCTTGTGTAAAATATATATTCTTAGATAATTGCTGTGTAATTGTACTTCCACCTTCAGCAAATCTCATTGCTATTATATCATTTACAGCAGCTCTTCCTATTGCTATCAAATCAATTCCATTATGTGTATAAAATCTATGGTCTTCAACAGAAATAACTGCATTAATATATATCTGTGGTACTTCATCAATTTTAGTATAATTGTCTATTTCTTTTATTCTTTCAACTTTTTTATCTAAAGGCATATTTTTTAATGCTTGTATATATATATCATATCCACTCTTAATTAGAAATGAGCTAAAAATCATTACTAAAAGAATTAATATAAAAACTACTCTTCTTAATATTTTCATTTTTATCACCTATCTTTATAATTATTATAACCCAAATTGTAATTACTTTCTATTGATTTATATTACAAAAGATTACAATTTTGTTATGTTATTAACAAAATTATACAATATTAAAATGACTTTTAGATGACTTATTATATTTTATATTAATTTATTTTTGATTATACTAGAGTAAAGAATAACTAATTATTTTATTTATCTTCTTTCATGTCACTGTACATGCTGTTCGAGCATACGGTGGTTCTATAACAACGCTATTCTTAATACCATATATTTTTTAGAATGAACAGTATTTAATAATACTAATAAGAAAAATTTGTCATTAGTTAAGATTTTAGACAGAAAAAAAGACCAAGTATTAAGCTTGATCTTACTTACAACTTGTAATTTGTCTCTATCTATTTTTTTAAATAATTTAATATTTTTGTTGCTAATGGTTTAAATATTAAATACATTACATATCCAATGATACCACCTATCACATTAGTTATCAAATCAGTTATATCTGCTGACCTAATTCCATTTATTAAAGGTTGTAATAATTCTATACCTAAACTTAATAAAAAAGTATAAAAAACAATTTTTAATAGTTTCACATTTTCTTTTTTTATAAAAGGTATTAAAAATCCAAAAGGAATTGTCATTATAACGTTTAATACCACTTGCCTAACAAAATCACCTCTACTATTTAAAACGTCAATAAAAGGGACTAAATTCATTGGAGTATATGAATGATTAAATATAAATGGCAAAGATGTTATTACTGGCATTAAAGTAAAATATAATACAAAAGATAAATATATATACATTGTAGTATTTACAACCAGTACATCTCTACCTTTTTCTTTCCATTTTTTATAAAATTTTAAAATATATATTATTATTAAAAATATAAAATCCACTAACTCTTTCATATTGATTCCTCCTCGACAACTTACTAGTTATCGTTTATTTTTCGTATGCAAAAATTATACCATAACCTTTTAAAATTTTAAAGTTTTCCCACATTATTTATATATTCAAAAAGAGAGACAATTCATGGTTTGCTCCTCTTTATCTTTTTATTTCTGTTACATATCTAAACTTAAATCAAACATCATCTTCTTTATAAATAACTACACTTATTAAAAGGCTGCCCACATCAATTCGTCAAATACCATTTGCAATATTTCTTATCCTTGATTATGTTTATGAATATATTTAACATTTATATTCATTATAATTTGCTTGAAATCAGTCGTTTAGATAAAAAAACTTGAACTTTAAAAATAAAAGTCCAAGTCTTATATTTTGGTGGTCAGAGAGGGAATCGAACCCCCGACACGAGGATTTTCAGTCCTCTGCTCTACCGACTGAGCTATCTGACCATAAAAAAGGTAAAAAAAAAGTGGCGACCTGAATGGGGCTCGAACCCACGACCTCTAGCGTGACAGGCTAGCGTTCTAACCAACTGAACTACCAGGCCAAATAAGTGGTGGGCACTACAGGGCTCGAACCTGTGACCCCCTGCTTGTAAGGCAGATGCTCTCCCAACTGAGCTAAGCGCCCACTTACCTGTTGACAAGTACTATTATAACTTAATATATAATATTTGTCAACAGTTTTTCTGTTCTTTTTTGATAAATTAGTACAACTTTTTAGCATTAACAATTATTTCTTCTATTCTAAGTCTATATGCTCCATAATTTGCTAATACTTCTTCTGCAAGTTCTTCATCCATCTTCTTAAATAAGAAGTTTCCTTGTACCTTATCTGCATTATATGTTATTGATTTTACAAGTTTTCTATCATCATTTACTTTACCAACAATTACTTTATATCCCAAGTCTTTGCTTAAATTGATTAAATCAAGAAATACCTTTTCATTAATATTATCACTAGATAAAATATTAGAACTAATTTTTACTTCATCAATAGGAAGCTCTGCAAATAGCTCTAATGATTCTTGTCTTATTTCAAAATTATTTATTATTATATCTACACCAACTTGTTTTAAGCTTTCAAACATTAATTTATATATTTCAAGTTTTGATGTTTCTAAATTGCCTGTCATTTCAATTTGAAGACTATTTTCTGGTAAATCATAAGATTTTATAATATCACAAATTGTATCAATAAACTCTTTTTTAAAAGCATTCTTATTTGAAATATTAACTGCTATCTGAACATTATTATATCCTTTATTTTTAAAATCTATAATCTTCTCACAGACAGTTTTTAATACATATTCATCTAGTTTAATTGTAAGTCCCATAATTTCTGCTTGAGAAATAAAATATGCAGCATCTAAACACCCAAGAACAGAATGATTCCATATAAGTAAAGCCTCAAATCCAATTTTAGAAGTATCTGATACATTAATTCTTGGCTGAAGATTAATACCAAAATCGTTATTTTCATATGCTTGTTTTAAATCTTTTTCCATCTTTATATTATTATCTATTTTAGCTTTCAAGCTTTCATTATGAAAATAATAATCATTTCCTCCATGTTCTTTTATATAATACATAGCATTATCTGCAAAATTAATTAAATCTTTTCTAGAGTATTTTTCCTCAATTGCAAGTACAACTCCTAAACTATATTCAATAGAAATAGTATTGTTATCTATAACAATAGGTTTATTCATTATAGATTTTAAATTTTCTAAAATAAGAATAACTTCTTCTTTTGTATTTATTTGATCAATTATTATTGCAAACTCATCTCCACCTAATCTATATGCTTTTGCATTATTAGGTAAAGATTCATCAAATTTTCTAGATACAGCCCTTAATACTTCGTCTCCTATATCATGACCTAAAGAATCATTAATTAATTTAAATTCATCTAAATCCATAAAACATACAGCCATATTCTTATCTTTTTCAATAAACTTATCTATATCTAGATAAAATAAATATCTATTTCCTTTTTCTGTAAGTTCATCTGTATATGCTTGTTTTTTTACTTTTTTCTCTTTTTTAGCTTTACCTCTTGTACAAACTATATATATAAGGATTGCAGCTATAGCTATTATAGCTGCTTTTAATACTTCAATTAATATATCCTTATTTTGCTCAATATAACTTAAAAAATTCATATATATCACACCTTTAATTTTTTATCCTAATACTATGTTAACAATTTTGGATTTTATTACTATTACCTTTTTTATTTCTTTTCCATTTAAGTAATTTTGTAATGCTGGTGCATCTTTTGCAATTTGTTCTATAGTATTTTCATCTGCATCAGATGGTACATTAATTCTAAATCTTACTGTACCATTTACTTGTACAGGTATCTCTATTTCATCTGCAATCATTTTTGATTCATCATACATTGGCCATTTACTTTCAAAAACATATCCTTCAAATCCTAATTTTTGCCATAATTCTTCTGTTACATGAGGTGCAATTGGATTTAGTATTTGTAGTAATGGTTTTATATATTTTTTACTAACTTTTTCTTGTTTATATAATACATTTACATAGCTCATCATTGCAGCAACTGCTGTATTATATTTCATTTCTTCATAGTCTTGACTTACTTTCTTAATTACTAAATTAATTTCTCTATCAAGATCTTTAGAATCAATGTCCTCATCTGTTGCTAAAGTTTCAAGTCTCATTACTCTATCTAAGAATTTCTTAGCACCTTTAACTCCATTTTCTGACCAAGGAGCTGCCATTCCATATTCACCAATAAATAATATATATGTTCTTAATGTATCTGCGCCATATTCTTTTACTATATCATCTGGATTTACTACATTTCCTTTAGATTTAGACATTTTACTTCCATCTGAGGCAAGGATTAATCCTTGTGTAGATCTTCTTGCATATGGTTCTGCAGTTGGTACAACTCCAATATCATATAAGAATCTATGCCAAAATCTTGAATATATCAAGTGACGTGTTACGTGTTCCATTCCACCATTATAACAATCTACTTGTTTCCAATAATCTAGAGCTTCTTTTGAAGCTAATGCATCATTATTTTTAGGATCCATATATCTTAAGAAATACCATGAAGACCCTGCCCATTGAGGCATTGTATCAGTTTCTCTTTTTGCATCTTCTCCACATTTTGGACATTTTACATTTACCCATGAATCTACTTTTGCAAGTGGAGACTCTCCATCTTCTCCAGGTACAAAATCTTTTACATCTGGTAATTCAAGTGGTAAGTCTTCTTCTTTTAGAGGTACAAGTCCACAATGAGGACATTTTACAATAGGTACTGGCTCCCCCCAATATCTTTGTCTTGCAAAAGCCCAATCTTTCATATGATAATTTTTCTTTGCTTTTCCAATTTTATTATCCTCTAAATATTCTGTAATTTTAGCTTTAGCATCTTTAACAGATAATCCATTTAATATATCTGAATTTACTAATATACCATCTTCTATATCTGTATAAGCTTCCTTATCTAACTCTACTTTTTCTCCTTCTTTATTTGCTACAACTTGAATCATATCTATATCAAATTTTTTAGCAAAGTCAAAGTCTCTTGTGTCATGTGCTGGTACTGCCATAATAGCTCCTGTACCATATCCCATCATAACATAATCTGTTACCCATAAAGGAACAACTTTTCCAGTCACAGGATTTACTATCTCTAATCCTTCAATTTTTACTCCAGTTTTATCCTTTGCAAGTTCTATTCTTTCAAATTCTGTCTTTTTAGCAGCTTCTTTTCTATAGGATACTATTTCATCATAATTTTTAATTTGTCCTTTATATTTATCTAGTATTGGATGTTCTGGTGCAATAGCCATATAAGTAACTCCATAAATTGTATCTGGTCTTGTTGTAAATACAGTTAATTTTTCATCTGTACCCGCTAATTTAAAATCTATTTCTGCACCATATGATCTTCCTATCCAGTTTTCTTGTTCAAGTCTAACTCTTGGTGGGAAATTTACCTCATCAAGTCCATCAAGTAATTTATCTGCATAATCAGTAATTTTTAACATCCAAACTTCTTTTTCCATTTGAACAATTTCACTATCACATCTATCACAAACTCCACCTTGTGATTCTTCATTTGCAAGGATTACTCTACATTTTGGACAGTAATTAACATATGTTTTATCTTTATATGCAAGACCATGTTCAAATAATTTTAAGAAAATCCATTGTGTCCATTTATAATAGTTAGGATCAGTTGTATCAACTACTCTATCCCAATCAAAAGAAAATCCAACTGATTTTAATTGTTTAGTAAATGTTGCAATATTATTATCTGTTACAACTCTTGGATGTGTATTAGTTTTCATTGCATAGTTTTCTGTTGGTAATCCAAATGCATCAAATCCTATTGGAAATAATACATTTTTTCCTTCCATTCGTTTTTTTCTAGATAATACTTCCATTCCCATGAAAGCTCTTACATGTCCAACATGTAATCCTGCTCCTGATGGATATGGAAACTCTATTAAAGCATAAAATTTCTCTTTATTATCTCCTGTTGTTGCGTGAAAACAATTTTTTTCTTCCCATACTTTTTGCCATTTTTCATCTATACTTTTATCATACATAATTTATATCTCTCCTTATTTATATTTTTCGTATTGTCTTTGTAAATAATTATCTGTCATACCAGAAATATAGTCTATAATTTTTTGTGAATCACTATTATTTCTTAAATAATCTTCGCTCATATTATTTAAATATACTTTATATATATCATTATTTTTATCTTCTTGGTCTAATGCCCTACTATATACACCATAAAGTGTTTCAATAATTTTTGTATATTCTTCTCTAGACTCATCAGTTATTGCATTATAATAAATATTTTCATAATTAAATTTTTTAAGAGTTTTTACTGCTTCATATACCTCTTTTGACATTGAAATATACTCTTTGTTAAAACTATTTTTTATTACATCAAGAATTATACTATTCATTATTTGAGTATTTTCTGTTCCTAAATATTTCTTTACATTTTCTGGTAATAACTCTTTATTAAATATTCCGAGTCGATTAGCATCATCAATATCTTTACCAATATATCCAATCATATCTGATATTCTAACAATACAACCTTCTAAAGTCATAG
The DNA here is from genome assembly GCA_949106495.1 of uncultured Clostridia bacterium. Lineage (GTDB taxonomy): Bacteria > Bacillota > Clostridia > TANB77 > CAG-465 > CAG-465. The sequence continues at coordinate 36,594 of CARYZD010000009.1, read as the reverse complement.
GTATCAGTCGTTTAATCTTACTTTCATTTTGTAAACATTCATTATATTCTTTAAATAAAGTTTCAAATGTTTTTGTTTTATTTGGAATATATTTTTCTTGTATAAACTCGCCATTATGGCACATAATTCCATCTAATACTTGTAATGTAAGGTTAGAACTATATCCTTTTTTCTCAATAACAGTAAACATTCTAACACTATTTAAATTATGTGCAAAACATTTTCCCAAATTATATCTTTTTGATATTTTATTTAAAACACTCTCTCCAAAATGTCCATAAGGAGTATGTCCAACATCATGTCCAAGTGCAATCGCCTCACATAAGTCCTCATTTAACCCTAATGCTCTTGCAATTGTTCTTGCTGCTTTTGAAACATATTGAACATGTGTCATTCGTGTAGATATATGGTCATTTAATGGTTCTATAAATACTTGTGTCTTAGACATATATCTTGTATAACAAGAAGAATGGATTATTTTATCTACATCACGTGCAAATTCTAATCTAATATCTTCATCTTGTGGATATTCTCTAATAGCATCTTTGGATTTGCAAGCATATTTTTTTAAGTTTTTCTCAGATTTTAGCATAGCTTTTTTTATTTTATTATCTATCACGACTTAACACCTCCTTTTATTATAAAAACATATTTATTCCGTTTTCTATACATTCTACATTAATTGGAAATTCTGGGCCTTCATCTCCATCTACATCAGGTCTATCACAATTTCCTTTTATCTTCTCTATACATACTTTTTTTGTTTTCCTATAAATAATATTTTGGTCATCTAAATTTCCAGATAAGGCTTTTGCAAGTAATCTTGCAACTTCATGTAAATTACAATTTTTAATAATAATTAAATCTAAAAGCCCATCATGAATGCTAGAATCAGAAGAAAAATATTTCATTCCGCCAACACTGCTCCCATTAAATATTATAAATAAATTTATTTTTTCAAGAAAAGTTTCATTGTCTACTGTAATTTTGACACTAAATGGTCTAAATTTAAACAATTCCTTTGCACCAGTAATAAAATAAGATACTTTACCCAAAGTCTTTTTTAAGTTTGGATCTGCTCTTTGAGATGAATTAGTAAATAATCCTGCTGAACATACATTAATAAAATATTTTTCGTTTGCTTTTCCTACATCAACACCATGTACATTATTTTCTAATATCTTATCTACAGATTCTACATAACTACTTGGCATATTAATATGTTTAGCAAAATCATTTGATGTTCCTGCTGGTATTACGCCAAGAGGTGTTTTAATATTATATTTCATCAATATTGTTACAACTTTATTAATAGTTCCATCTCCACCTGCAACAATTATTCCATATAAATTCGCTTCATTATCCGAATTCATTAAAAACTCTTCTAAATTATTCTTTTCGCCAGCTCTATATATTACTACTTCTAAATTATTTTGCATAAATTTTTCAATTACATTATCTAAAAAATGAGTAAATTTACTTTGTCCTGCAATCGAATTATATATTAGTTTAACTTTCTTCATAAAATCCACCTTTCAAAAGGCACAATATATGTAATATTATATTACAAAAGCCTAATAAATTCAAGAAAATGATAAAAATTAAAAGAGATAACCTATAATTGGTTACCTCCTTATAATTTAAGTAATATATTATTTAATTAGATCATATACCATAGCAGCATCATTTGCATTTACTATTCCATTTTGATCTATATCATATTTTTTTAAATCTTCTGCAGATAGTTCCTCGCCATTAAGATAAATATCAATAATTCTTGCAGAATCAGCTTCTGTATATTCATATTCTATCAAGCTTTCAATTCTATCTACTTTTATAGTCTCATCAATATTTGGTTGATATGCAACAGCAAAAGCTTGCGAACTCATAGAAATACCTGCAACTAATGCAAGAGTGCCAAATTTTATTTTATTTTTCATAAACATACCTCCCCATCACTGTTAACTAAATTATATCTTATATATTTTTCATATTCAACAATTATTTTTCTATTTTTGGGTTTTTATACCTATTATTTTATTTTTGTTGCTTATATATTTCAATATTATTACTCAACTTCTCGAACTATGTCTTCATATGTATCAATAACAAATTCTTTAACTCTTCTTTTAGTTACAAGAGACATAAACTTTGTTTCATAGTTATATAGATATACCCCCATTTCTTTATCTATTTTATAAAAAACCGTATTATCTACGTTTTGAAGTATTTCTACTGATGCAGAGATTATTCTTTCATTATTTCCATTTTCTAAGTCATAACACCATAATGAATCTTCATCATCTGGATTAACATAGTAAAATTTGTTATCACTAACAAACATATACTTACTTCCATTTACAAGTTCTGTTTTTCCTGTGCTTCCAACACTTTTTATATCTCCAAGCTTTAATAAATTTCCGCCATAAGCATCTACTTTATATACTTTATTTGAATCACTTTTATTTACAAAATATATCTTTCCATTATCTTCAATAGCATAAGATACCTTTTCGTCCCCTGATATTTTGGCTTTATCTTGTCCATCATAATTAAATCTATATATTGCTTTTTCTCCAGTTGTATGTGTAATACAAAATACATTATTATCATTTGCAAGAATTTGTTCAACATTTGAAATATCAAAAGTCTTAATTTCTTTTGTATCAACATTATATTCTTTTAATATATCACTATCTGATGAAGTATATAATATAAAATTATTATGCTTAATGTATCTTTTAACATCATCATTAATTATTTCTTCAATTTCATACTTGTCCTTAGTAACTTTACACAAAATCCCATCTCTTATTCCATATAGATAATCTTTTTCAACAACAATATCATCTATATTACTTGATGGCAAAATTGCTTTCTCATTTTGTCCAAGTGAAGATATTGTACTAATTGAATAAACTGGATCATATGTATAACCTTCTGTAACATAGTATATATTATAAACTGTTTGAGCATTTACACCATCATCTAAAGTTAATTTAAAATTATTATATTTTCTATATATTATAATTTGTACTACTATATAAACAGCTAAGGCCATAAAAGTAGCCATTAATATATATGTTATTTTACTTCTCTTTTTTAAAAGTTTGGAATTTCTTCTCTTTCTTTTTAGATATTCTTTTCTAGAAATTTGTTCTCCTATATCAAATTGCAATCTCTGCAAGGACTCCATCTCCCCTCTACTGCAGGGTAAAAATTATATAACATTCTAATCTCTTTGTAAATATTTTTCATCATAATTTTACAAAAAAGTACATACTAATTCCTTAGTATGCACTTTCTAAATTATTATCTAGGCATTTCTGTATTAGAAATTAATTTTGCATGTATAACAACTCTTCTTTTAGCATCTGATGTACAAGTTTGTAATGTAATAACCGAATCATCTACCCCAACTGTTTGGTTAAAATTAATTACACTTCTTGACATCATTGTATTTAAATATGTTGAATATGTTTCATCTGACTGGAATTTTGTTGTTAAATAATATGACTCTGGATCACAAACATATGCAGAAAACACTTTATATGTTAACAACCTATAATCTTTTCTATATATATCTATTTCAACATCTGTTCCCAAAACTCCATTATATATATGTAAAAGGTCTGCAAACATTAAACCACTTACTATATTATGACCATACATTACAGTATTTCTATCTGTAAAATCTGGACTATTCTTATAGTCCAAAAATGGCCATCCAAACTCATTCCATGTATGATCTATAGAATGTCTTAAATATTTTTGGTTATCTGCTGCTTGAACCAAAGAATAGCTTATTGAAGTTCCTGGCACTCTAATCCATCCAACTATATCTGGATTATATGCTGTTAAAGCTTCAAAATCTAAACCAAACTCAGCACCTGGATTTTGGTCTTTTGTTATATCTGATACTCCAGCAATATCATTTATTTCAGTCATTACTTTATTGCTTTTTACATTATTTAATAACCATTTATATAATTTACTTCCAGAATATATTAAACCAATTATACAAACTATGAGTATAACTAATGATATTACTTTATCTAAAGCACTGCTTTTTTTCTTTTGTTTTTTTTCTGTATTGCCATTTCTAGCGCTAGTTATGTCCTCTTTTTTTTCTATCTTTTCTAGGTCTTTTTCACCCATAATATATCTCCTCTTTTCATAGTTAAAATTATATAATGAACAAAAAAAATTGTCAACTAATAATACTGCTAAGTATAAATTTTAAATCCCATTTATTTAATATAATGTCTGCACCTTGTTTTATTAAGTAATTTGAAAAATAACAATTTTTATTAAAAATATTTGATGGAACTACATATATATCTTTATTATTTTCTATAAACTCATCAACTATTTTAACTATTTTTTCTTCATATTTAGCTTCAATTATAACTAAAGAGTTTATAATATTAAATTTAAAATTATTTAAATATTTATAATTTGGTAAAATAATATTATTAGAACTAAACCAAAAAAAATTAGAAAAAATATCACCTGAAATAATTTCTACCTTTTTTACTTTTTTAGAATTATACTCTGTAAAAACATTACATTTATTTTCATGTATTATTTTACCAAAATACTCTATGAGATTTTTAGCATATTTTGTATAGTAATCATTATAATATAAATATATATTTTTATTATTTAGATTTAATTTTAAATTAGTAATATATATAAATGGAATTTCAAATTCCTTCGTAAGTAATATTCTTGGATACTCTTCATCTTCAATTGTAATTATATAGTAACCTTTATCTATAATGATATTATATAAAACTACTATTTCATCTTTTATATTTTTATCTAAAATAATATTTATTATACTATCGCTTATTCCCATTTCTTTAAGTTTATCTGTATCTTTATAATTATTATAATAAATATTTTTTATACATTGTTTTATTTTATCATATACTTTAGCATTAAATTTATCACTTAAGCTTGCTATTTTTTGTAACCATAAAAAATATACTTTATCCATTTTTGTAAAACCTCCTATAACGCACAAAAGAAGCACTTTAAAGTACTTCTTTTTTATTTTATATAATTAATATTGTCTTGCAGCATAAATCATATGATTTGCTTTTTTACCACATATAGTACATGTGTCTTGAAATTTATCCTCATTAAATGGAATACATCTAAATGTAGTTGAATTCATCTCTTTTACTTTATCTTCACAAGCTCTATCTCCACACCACATTATTTTTGCAAAACCTTCTTTTTCTTCAAATAGTTTTACATATTCATCTAAATCATGTGCATAGAAAGTTCTATTTTCTAAATTTTCTTCTGCCATTTTTAACATATTATTTTGGATATCTTCCATTAATGATTCTAATTTTTCATCTAAACTATCTAGTGATATTGTTTCTTTTTCTAATGTATCACGTCTAAATAATATACATTCATTATTTTCTATATCTCTTGGTCCAATTTCAATTCTTACTGGTACACCTCTAAGCTCCCAATGATTAAACTTAAATCCTGGTGTAACTTCTGCTCTATCATCTAATTCTACTCTAAATTTCTTAGATAAAGTTTCTTTCATTTCATTTACTTTATCTAGCACTCCTTCTTTTTGTTGAGCAATAGGAACTATTACAATTTGAGTTGGTGCTATTTTTGGTGGCATTTTAAGTCCACGATTATCTCCATGAGTCATAATAAGTCCACCAATCATTCTTGTTGAAACACCCCAAGATGTTTGATATGGATTTTCAAACTCTCCATTTCTATTTTGGAATTTAATATCAAAAGCCTTTGAGAAATGTTGACCTAAATAATGTGATGTCCCTGCTTGAAGTGCTTTTCCATCATGCATCATAGCTTCTACTGTATAAGTTCTTTCTGCTCCTGCAAATCTTTCTTTTTCAGATTTTTCTCCCATTATTACTGGCATTGCCATATAATTTCTTAAGAAATCTGCATATACTTTATGCATTTGTAATGTCTCTTTCATAGCTTCTTCTGGAGTTTCATGTATAGTATGTCCTTCTTGCCATAAAAATTCCGAAGTTCTTAAAAATGGTCTTGTTGTTTTTTCCCATCTTACAACATTTGCCCATTGATTATATAAAAATGGTAATTCTCTATATGAATGTAACCATTTTGCATACATTGTACAAATTATTGTCTCAGATGTAGGTCTAAAACATAATTTTTCTTCTAATTCTTTTTCTCCACCATGAGTTACCCATGCAACTTCTGGTGCAAATCCTTCAACATGTTCCTTTTCTTTATTTAATAATGATTCTGGAATAAGTGCTGGGAAATAACAATTTTTATGTCCAAGTTTTTTAAACTCTGTATCTAATACATTTTGAATATTTTCCCATAATGCATATCCATATGGTCTAATAACCATAAATCCTTTTATTGGTGCATAGTCTACAAGTTCAGCTTTTAAAACTATATCTGTATACCATTTTGCAAAATCAACTTCCATTTTAGTTAAATCTTTAACAAATTCTTTATTTTCCATTTTATCAAATCCTTCCATCTAGTTTACATTTTCTAGACTTATTTTTCCAATCTTACCTGCTTTAAGCTCATCTAAGAATATTTTAGATGCTTTTTCTAAATTTACGTTTCCACCAGAAACCAAACATCCCCTTTTTCTTCCTAGTAATTCAAGTATATCATATGAATCTATATACAGTATTTCATCTTCCTCTAATTTATATTTTTCTATAAACATTCCTTTATATTTATCATTTGCTAATAAATACTCAATACCAATACAAGCAAGACCTTCTAAGTCTAATATTTCTTGTTTTATATTTCCTGTTAACGCAAGCTTCTCACCTGCATTATTACTATCTAACTTCGGCCACAAAAGGCCGGGTGTATCTAACAACTCAATATTATCTTGTACCCTTATCCATTGATTTCTTACTGTAACCCCTGGTTTATTTGATACATTAGCTGCATTTCTTTTTGCTATTTTATTTATTATTGTAGATTTACCAACATTAGGTATACCTGCAATTAGTACTCTATAAATTGGTTTATAATCTACTATAGTCTTTTCTACTTTGTCTTTATATGCTATTTTTCCCTTTTCTACTATAGTAGATATTATTTTTTTTATATCTTGTGGAAGTGATGAATTAACTGCTATACAAGACATATTATTTTTTGAAAAATACTTAATCCATTTTTCAGTTTCTACGTCATCTGCTAAATCTGATTTATTTAAGACAATTATTCTTTGTTTGTCTTGACTCAATTCATCTATTATTGGATTACGACTTGATAAAGGAATTCTTGCATCTAATACTTCTACTACTATATCTATTAATTTAATAGCAGATTTAATATCATTTTGAGCTTTAACCATATGACCTGGATACCAGTTAATATTCATTTTATTTTCCATTTTTTCACTTCCTTTCAACATTATTATCTAACTTATTAATATATATTTAAACTCCCAGTAATTAATTTTTTGTTAAACACTGGGAGCTTACTATATATACTACTAATTATTTTTGTATTTTTTCTTTAGTTTTAGCAGCTTTACCTACTCTATCTCTTAAGTAGTATAATTTAGCACGTCTAACTTTACCAACTCTTTTAACTTCAATTTTAGCAATTTTTGGTGAATGAGTTGGGAATGTTTTTTCAACACCAACACCATAAGAGATTTTTCTTACTGTGAAAGTTTCATTTAAACCACTGTTTTGACGTTTTATAACTGTACCTGTAAATATTTGGATTCTTTCTTTATTTCCTTCTTTAATTTTTACGTGTACATCAACAGTATCACCTATGTTAAAAGGTACTACTTCTTCTTTTTTATATTCGTTTTCAATAGCGTTTATTATATCCATTTCTAATTTTCCCTCCCTTATTTTGGAATTATTTATTCATTGTTTTTTTATTTATCTAAAAGATCAGGTCTAAATTTTTTAGTGATTCTTATAGATTCTTGTTTTCTATATTCTGCTATTTTTTTGTGATGTCCAGAAATTAATACATCTGGTACAATTCTTCCACGAAAGTCATAAGGCTTTGTGTATTGTGGATACTCTAGTAAATTATTAGTATGAGATTCTTCAATTAATGAATCCTCACTAATTGCTCCTGGTAAAAGACGTATAACACTATCCATTAAAACTTGACTCGCAAGTTCTCCACCAGTAAGTACATAATCTCCAATTGAAATTTCTTCAACATTATATTCATCAATTATTCTCTCATCAATTCCTTCATAATGACCACATATTATAATATAATTATTATTTGAAATAGAAAGTTTTTTTGAAATATTATAATTTAATACTTTTCCTCTTGGTGACATATATATTATTTTAATATCTTTATTATCACTTTTAAGTTTTTCAATAGAATAATCTATTGCTTTACTTAAAGGTTCTGCAGATATTATCATACCACTTCCACCACCATATGGTGGAAAATCTACTCTATTATGTTTGTCTTCTGTAAAATCTCTAATATCTACTACATCAATAGAGACAAGCTCTTTTTCTATAGTTCTTTTAATAATACTAGTTGTTACAAAAGGTTCAAATATTTCTTTAAAAAGTGTTAACACAATAAATTTCATATTATATTAATCCTTCCATTATTTCTACATAGATTTTTCTTGCTTTTATATCCACTTTTTTTATTACTTGTTTTATAGCAGGTAAATATACTTTTGTGTTATTAGTTGTAGTAATTTCATATACATCATTTGCACCTGTATTAAAAACATAATCTAATGTTCCAAAAACTTCATTACTACTTATATCTATTACTTCAAGACCAATTAAGTCTTTTACATAATAGCTATCTTCTTCAAGAGTTTCTAAAGCATCTTCAGAAATATAAATATATTTATTTCTTAATTCTTCTGCCTTTTCTACAGTGTCTATTCCAGAAATTTTAACAAGTAACATTCCTTTTTGAACTCTACAAGAAGTTTTAAATCCTTCTTTTAGGTTTTCATCAAAATATACTTTTTTTAAATTCTTTGAAAGACTATCTACATCATCTGTATATGGATAAACTTTTACTTCACCCTTAATACCATGTACATTTACTATCTGTCCAATTAAAACACTTTGCATAGGCTTAAGCGTTCTCCTTTACTTCATCAACATCGACAGATACTTTTTTAGATTCTTTTGCAGCATATGCGTATATAATTTCTCTAATAGAACGAATTATTCTTCCTTCTTTACCAATTATTCTACCCATATCTTCTTTTGCTACTTTTAACTTTAAAATTGTTTTTTCTTCGCATTCAACTTCAGAAATCTCAATTTTTTCAGGATAAGCAACAAGATTTTTTACTATGTATTCTAATAAATTTTTATACATTTTCTTGTCCTCCTATATTTCAACTCCTGCTTTTTTAATTAGAGCCATAGCAGTATCAGTTGGTTTAGCTCCTTTTTTAATCCATTCAGCTACTTTTTCAGTATCTACTTTAAGCTCAGCTGGTTCTGTCATCGGGTTGTATGTTCCTACTTTCTCAATGAATCTTCCATCAGCTGGATATCTAGAATCAGCAACAACAATTGTGTAATATGGAGCTTTTTTAGCACCGTCTCTTCTTAATCTAATTTTTACCATTAAGTTTCACCTCCTTACAGTGAAATAAATATCATTTTAACTATTTAAATAAATTGTTCATTCCTGGTATCTTAGGATATTTTCCATTACCATTCATCATAGATTTCATCATTTTTTGCATTTGTGTAAATTGCTCTATAAATCTATTGATGTCTTGAACTTTGTTTCCACTTCCTTTTGCAATTCTTTGACGTCTAGAAGCATTTAAAATCTTAGGATTTCTCCTTTCTTCTTTAGTCATTGATGTTATTATTGCATCAATACGAAGTAGTTGTTTTTCATCTATATCTACGTCCTTTAACTCTTTTGGAATTCCAGGAATCATAGCAATTAATTGTTTAAATGAGCCCATTTTTCTTATTTTCTTCATTTGATTTAAGTAATCATCTAAAGTGAATTCATTTTTTTTGATTTTCTTTTCAAGCTCTAGTGCTTCTTCTTCCTCATATGCCTCTTCTGCTTTATCTATAATTGATAAAACATCTCCCATTCCTAAGATTCTTGAAGCAAGTCTATCTGGATAGAATGGTTCTAAATCGCTTAATTTTTCACCAACAGATGCAAATTTAATTGGCTTTTTAGTAATAGATTTTACTGAAAGTGCAGCACCACCTCTTGAATCAGAATCTAATTTTGACATTGTAATAGAATCAATTCCAAGTTTATCATTAAAGTCTTTTGCTACATTTACAGCTTCTTGACCTACCATAGAGTCAATTACAAGCATTATTTCATGTGGTCTTATAGCTTTTTTTAAATCAACAAGTTCTTCCATTAATGCTTCATCAATTTGTAAACGACCTGCTGTATCAATAATTACTACATTACATAGTTTAGAAGTAGCAGCTTTTATACCATTTTTAGCAATAGCTACAACATCTTTATTATTTTCTTCACTATAAACATCTACACCTAAACTTTTACCTAAAGTTTGTAATTGTTTTATAGCTGCTGGTCTATATACATCACACGCAACCATATATGGTTTTTTACCTTGTTTTCTTAAATAATTACTTAACTTTCCACATAATGTTGTTTTACCACTACCTTGAAGCCCTACAAGCATTATAATAGTTGGTGGATTTGAAGAAAAATTAAGTCCTGAATTTGTATCTCCTAAAAGTTCTGTTAACTCATCTCTTACAATCTTTACAACTTGTTGTCCTGGAGTTAAAGATTTCATTACATCTTCACCTAAAGCTTTTGATTCAATTGAAGCTACAAAATCTTTTACTACTTTATAGTTAACATCTGCTTCAAGAAGTGCAAGTTTTACTTCTCTTAGCATTTCTTTTAGTTCTTTTTCAGAAATTCTTGTTTGTCCTTTAAGTTTTTTCATTACATTTTGTAATTTATCTGAAAGACTATCAAACATTATATATCATCCTCACTTTTTAGCAATTTCTTAAGTTGTTGTCTTTTTTTATTTAAGTCTTCACTATCACATAGATTATATGCTTTTTCCATTCTCTCAATAAGAGCTAATGTTTTAGTTACTTTTTCGAAATTAATTAAAGTAGTTTCACTAGATTTTATACTATCTCTTACCGCTTGATAAGAAATATTTTTATTCTCAGCAATTTCTCTTAAAGATAAGTTATATAAGTAATACTCTTCAAAAATTTCTTGTTGTTTCTTTGTAAGAAGTTTTCCATATATATCATATAACATAGAAAACTCAATATTTTTATCCATATAATCACCCATAAAAATATGTGTAAAGCTTTTGAACTTTACACATATTATACACGCCGTTTAGCAATTTGTCAACAGAAATATAAAAATATATTGATTTTTATATACTTTTTGCCTCTTTATCGTACTTTTTAACTAAATATTATAATTTAATATATTATCTATTACTATAGATATTTCTTTTTATTTTTTAAATATTCAATCGCAGCTCTCATTCTACTTTTATAACTTTCTAGCTTTTCATCTATTTGATTAATACTTTCTTCTGTTTCCAATATTTCTAGTTCATATATTAAGTTAAGAAGTCTTAAATTATCTATTGATATATCATCTAATGCTACATTTTCATTTTCTAAGTTTTTTCTTATATTTTCAATCTCATTTAAATTTTTACAGATTTTAATGTTTTCCAAGGTTATATCCCCTTTCCTTCATTTCTTTTTCAACTTTTCTAAGTTCTTCTTCCTCTCCACTAGCATACTTACATTTAATATCTTTCTCTTTCTCTTCTTTTTTTAGTTCTGATAAAGTTTTGCTTTTACTTTCTAAAGCTTCTTTTAATTGAGACTTTTTAATTTCTTCTATGCTTTGTTTTAATTCTTCAATTTTTTGATTATACATTTCTAATCTATTTAAAATCGTTTCTGGAGATAAATCTTGTGTTTGTAGTTTATCTTTATATTGTTCCTTATATTTTTCTATTATTTCATTTGAAAGTTTAGCATAATATCTTTGAACTTCTTCTCTAGAATAATAATCTTCTATCTTATCTTTTGCATCATTATCTATTTTATTTTGTACATCAGGATTTGAATAATATTCCTCAATTACCTTATTTGTTTTATCATTTAGATTTTTTTGTACATCTTTATCTGAATAGTCTATACCATTTAATATACTATCAATATCTTCATTTTGTTTTTCTTCATCCCCAATATTTAAATCATTATTTTCTACTATATTTTCTTCCTTTTCAATTTCTATTTCATCGTTATCTAAACCATCAATATCAAAATAAATTTTATTTGGATCAAATTCTTCAACTTCTTCTTTTTCTTTTGCTTCTGAAGCTTCTGTATTTATATCTTCTAACTCTTCTTTTGTAAAAACTTCATTACTCTTTTTTTCTTCAATGTTCTCTGCTATTTTTTCTTCCTCTTCTTTTATAGTGTCTTCATCTATATTATCTATATCTAATATTTCTTCGCTATTATTTTCTATTTGTACTTCATCTTCATTAATTTCTTTTTCATCCATTTTAGTTTGTAAATCTTCTATCATTGATTTTAATTTTTCAATTTCATCATTGTTGTTTTTTTCAAGAAGTTGACTATACATAGCTTTTAATTGTTCTAAATCTATTAAAATATTTGTATCTAAGTTTGGTCTATTGTTAAGTTTTTCTATAGTGTTATTTAAATTATCTATTTTAGATTTTAGCTCATTTACTTCATTATTTGTTTTATCTATTTTCTCTTTTGTGTCATCTTCTTTTTCTTTAGTATTATCTACCACAGTTTTAATGTCTTTTTCGCTATCTATTTCTTTTTCATATTCACTTTCTCTTTGACTTTCATCTATATCTTCTTTATCTTTTTCGTTTTCATTCTCTTTTGAATTATTATTTTCATCATCTATTGTATTTTGTGTTGCTTTTTTATTTTTAGCTTTTACACTGCGTTTTTCTTCTTTTGGTTCTTCATAATCTTGTTCATCTAGCCCATCAATACCATCTATTTCATCTTCATCAGGTTCTTCTATATAATTTTCTTCTTTTCTTTGTTCATGTCTTTCCTTTAATTTTTCTAATAATGATTTTTTTCTCTCATTTCTATCTTCTATTATTTTGTTTTTTTCCTCTTCATCAATTGGTTCTTTTGTATTTTCTTGAAGTTCTCTTTTTACATCTTCTATTATTCTTTTTCTAAATTCTTCTGTTTCTTTATCTTCAAGTTGTTTTATTTTATCTTGAGTTCTCCTTTTTTCAATTAATTCAATAATATCCACTAAATCTTGTGTAGCTTCATCGCTTAGTTTAAAAAACACATCATTTTGCTTATCATTAAAATATTTAATTGCTTCATTAGTATTTTGTTCAGCCAAATCTACTCTTGCTCTATTAGTTTTTTCCATAGTATCTATGGCTTTTGTAAGAGCTTCATCTCCAAGTATAATTCTCGCTTCGTCTAAATTTTTAATACCACCATTTTGAGATACTTTATCTACTATGTCCTTTTCAAGTTCTGATGAAAAATATGAATTTAATTGTCCTAAAATCATTTCTTTATTATCTTGATTTAAATTACTTTTTTGTTCTACCCATTCTGTTAAATCATTCCAAATCATAACCTTTTCATCTATTTCTTTTTTTGACCCATCAGAATTATAACTATTCTTAAGTGGTTTATATTGATTTAATATTTCAGGATTTGATGCTATAATTTCATCTAAATTACTTACTTTTATATTAGTAGGATTTCCATTATAATCCATCTCAATTTCTGCTATTTGTTCTTGGTTATTTTCATTACTTTGCTGATAATATACATCTCTAACATTGTCTTTTGCCATTTTTATAATATTTTCTCTAGATTCATTTACAATATCTTGTGGATAATAATTTGATTTTTCAAGTCTTGTTAGTACTCTAGAAAATTGAGCAAGTGTAAGTAAAGTGCCTTCTTCTTTAGAATCTATTTCTAAACTTGTTTGATTATTCAATAACTTATCTTTAGCATAATTAGAATATGCTGTCATCTCGTCTTCTTTAGTTGTTGGAATAAAATCGTTATAATTATCTTCTTTATATCCTTTTAGTATTTCAGTATTCAAAGTAGAAAAGAAGTTATATGTATCTTCTACTTTTTTTATTGTATCTTTATTTTGAAAAAAGTTATCGTATCCAATCCTCATTGAAATAATATTTCCTACAGTTATCTCATATTTTTCATTTTGATTTTCTTCTATCTGCTCAATATTTGATATTCCAATCTCTAAATTTTCATCTCTATATTTATCGTTTCTTTTTAAAGTTGCCCCTATAAAATCTCTTAATATATCATTAAATACTTCTTCTTTGGTTGTAGATTGAATCTTTTCATCATCAGCAACTTCAAAAAAAGTTCTAATTGCTTTTTCTACATTATTTAGGGAAACTGTGCTTTCTCTCATATAAAACAACACCTTTCTTTATTATTCTACATCGTTAGTCATATCTTTTACAAAATCCAAAGTAGTATATTCACTAGATTTTTTATTTTCCTTTGCTTGCTCAATATTTTTATCTGTAATTTTAGATAAATCTATAAAAAAATTCTTTTCGTCCATATATATCCTCCTAAAAAAATACGCTATATATTTATACAAATATCATAGCGTATTTTAAAATTTATTTCAATTCATTTACTAATTCTTTAAAATAATTTCCTCTAATCATAAAATTCTTATATAAATCAAAAGAAGCACTAGCAGGTGACATAGCAACTATATCTCCTAACTTTGTATTATTTTTTGCATATTCTACAGCTTCTTTTAGGTTTTCAAATTCAACAATTGGCATTGTATTTACTCCACGTCTTTTTGCCTCTAATTCTGCTGCCTCTTTAATTTTAGGAGAAGTTGTTCCTACAAGTATCATAAGTTTAACTTTATCCATTAAATATGGTCCCATAACATCATATGGTATATGTTTATCATAACCACCTGCAATTAGCACTATTTTTTCATTGAAAGCTTTAAGTCCTGCAATTGTACGAGATGGGCTACTTGCAATAGAGTCATTATACCATTTAACTCCATTTACCTCTCTTACAAGTTCCATTCTATGTTCAACTCCACCAAATGTCATAGCAACATTCTTAATTGCATCTTTACCACAAATATCTATTACTAAAGACGAAGCTGTACAAATATTTGCAACATTATGCATTCCAACAATTTTTATATCTTTTGTATCCATTATTTTTTCTGCATTTCCATTTATATTTGAAATAATTTCTCCATCTTTATAGTATACTCCACAATTAGTTTCTTTTTCTAAACTAAATTTTCTAATTTTACTTTTAGATTCAGACCCATATCTTTGAGTAAACTCATTATCCTCATTTAACACTAAAATTCCATTTTCATCTTGATTTTTAAATATTCTAGCTTTAGCTTCAATATATTCTTCGTAGTCTTTATGATAATCTAAATGGTTTGGTGCAACATTAGTTATTGCTGCCCTATCTATTTTTTCATTCATTGTCATAAGTTGAAAACTACTTAACTCAAGTACTACATAATCATTACTTGTTATTTCTTCTACTTTATCTAATAATGGGGTTCCAATGTTTCCACCAACATATACTTTTTTCCCTGCTTCTTTTAAGAATAATGAAGTTAAAGTTGTTGTTGTTGTTTTTCCATCTGAGCCTGTTATTGCTATAACAGTTGCATCTGTCAAATGTATAAAAATCTCCATTTCAGATGTAAGAATAACACCACTTTTTACAGCCTCAACTATTTCAGGAGTTGATGGTTTTACTCCTGGAGACCTTAATATATAATCTGAGTTTTTTAAATCTTTTAGATAATCTTCACCTAAAATATATTCAATATTCTCTATATCTTTTAATTCTTCTGGTATTTCAGTATTTTTATCTCTTGCAATAACTTTTGCACCTAATTTATTTAAATATATAATAGCTGGTATATTACTTACACCAACACCAATTACTGATACTTTCTTTCCTTTTATTTCTTTTTTAAATTCTTCTATTTTTTTGTTCATATTTCAAAGCTCCTTTTTGTTATATTATATTACTTAAATGTATATTTTGCAACAAAAAACAAGCGCCCACTTCAAACTGAAGTGAGCTTTTTAATTTAATTTCCACCTAATATTTCAGACTTATTTAAATTTCCAACATATTCATATGAACCACAAGCTGTTTGGTCTTCTCTTTTTCTACTTTTATCATCATTCATACACTCGCATACTTTAATTGAATTTAATCTACAAGTTGAATCATCAATACAATTGTGTAAGCATTTTGCAACGTTACATTTTATTCTATCATCACCTTTTCTCATTTATATCATCTCCCAAAAATATTTTTTGCATTAAAATTAAATTTATACATTTTATTTTATATAAAATATTATTGTTTTTTATGTAAATTTTTGTTATACTATCACTTATGGAAAGATATAATCATTTAAATAGTTATTTAAAAAATAAATTTGGTGAGAGAACACTTAAAATATGTATAGATGGAAATTTTACATGTCCTAATCGTGATGGTACTAAAGGAAATGGTGGTTGTATATTTTGTAGTGAAAGAGGTTCAGGAGACCATCTAAATAATATAGATATCTCTACACAAGTAAAAAATCATTTAGAAAGTTATAGAGGTCTACGTGCAAATAAGTTTATTGCCTATTTTCAAAATTTTACTAATACTTATGATAGTATTGATAACTTAAAGAAAAAATATGATTCTGCTCTTATAGATGAAAGAATTGTTGGTATACAAATTGCTACAAGACCAGATTGTATTACAGAGGAAATAGCAAAACTTATTTCATCATATAAAAATAAATATTATGTTTGTGTTGAACTAGGTCTTCAAACTTCTAATGACAAAACTGGTATTATACTTAATCGTGGATATACATCATTAGATTTTTCTAATGCTATAAAAATATTAAATAAATACAATATAGATGTTGTAACACATATTATGTTAGGTCTACCAAATGAAACTTTTGAAGATTTAAAAAGTACAGTAAGTTTCATTAACTCACATAATGTTCAAGGAATAAAAATACATTCAACATATATAACTAAAGATACAAAATTATATGATATGTATTTAAATAGTAAATATATTCCTATTAGTCTTGAAGAATATTTAGAACAACTTACTTATGTTATAACACATATAAATCCTCAAATAGTTATTCATAGAATTAGTGGAGATGCTCCGAAAGATATACTTATTGCACCTTCATGGAATACACATAAAAAGCTTGTATTAAATGGTTTAGATAAAATACTTCGTGAAAGAAATTTATATCAAGGAATTTATTATAAATAATTTGATAATAATTGTCATATCGTGTTATAATATATCTGGTGATTATAATGAAAAGACCTATAATTGGTGTTGTCGCAAGACCATATATTACAGATAATAATAGAGAGGTATTATGTATTTTAGAAAGTATTAGAAAAAGTATTTTAAAAGCAGGAGGTATTCCAAATATTATACTACCTACTCAAGATATGATTTATATAAATAATAAAGAAAAACCATTAACTGCTGAGGATAAACAAATTTTAGATGCTCAAATAGATATGTGTGATGGTATACTTATGCCTGGTGGAGATATGATATATTTTTATGATAAATATATCTGTAAAGAAGCTAATGAAAAAGACATTCCTCTTCTTGGCATTTGTATGGGTATGCAAGTTATGTGTAATTACAATAACGAAAATAAAAATATTAAAATAGAAGGACATAAAAAGCCAAATGATGAGTATGTACATACAGTAGAAATAAATACAGATTCAAAATTATACAGTATTGTTAATGAAAATATTATAAATGTTAATAGTCTTCATGGATATATGGTTCCAAATTCTGGTGACTATAAAGTATCTGCTAAATGTAATAATATAATTGAAGCTATTGAAAAGTCTAATAAATTATTCAATATTGGTATACAATGGCATCCTGAAAGAACTGAAGATGAACCCAGTAAAAAAATATTTAAGGCTTTTATTGAATCTTGTAAAATTTATATGAATAATAAAAATTTATAACATATTAAGTACCATTAATATCTATTTAATGGTATTTTTTTGTTTTATGTATATATAATTGCTTTTTATCTTTAAGCAGTTTATAATCAAAAGTATAAAAAACGTTTAGATAATGCATTACTATGCAAAATTGATTTGTTGAAATAGTTTTTTTGGCATATAGGCAGTAATGTTTATATTAATCAGCATCAATATATCCAAATTAAGGGGAACTGTTGTTGAAATATAATTTTATCAAAAGGAGGTTGATTACTATTAAAGGAATGTAACTTAAGGAATGTTTTCAGTAAAGGGGGGTTCACTATGAGTAAGAAAAGTAAAGACATCATCAGCGTAGTTATTGCAGTTATTGGTATTATGTTCTTTGGTAGTTTTACCATTGGCATATGGGTTTATACGTTATTCAATCTTTCTTTTCAGGCGATTGTTGGCGCTGTTTTTGGTTCAATTCTTCTTGGTCTTTTGACCTATTCCATTACTTCTGTCACAATCGAGTTTGTTAAAGGGAACTTCTTCAACAAAAAGCGGTGAGAATTTCACACGCTAAAAAGAGGGTTATGCTCAAGCATAGCCCTCTTTTTCATTTATTATTAAATTACTTTTTTAAACTCTTCTAAATCTTGTTTAAATCCTTCAAAAGCTTCTTTATATAAATTATCTTCTAATGGATTTACACCAGCAAGTGTTAATAATTCTACTGGAGATTTTGAAGAACCAGATTTTAAGAAATTTAAATATTTCTCTATTTGTTCTTTATCTCCATTATATATTCTTTTTGCAATAACTGATGCAACACAATTTCCTATTGTATATTTATACACATAATAATTGTAATAAAAATGTGGTATACCAAAACAAGAATATTTACTATATTCATGTAACTTAACTTTTCCACCATAGTATTTTTCACTTAAGTCATCGTAAATATCTGTTAGAGTTTTAGCTGATAATCCTTCATTATTTGCGGCTTTTTCATGAAGAACATTTTCATATTCTGCAAAAAATGGTTGACGATAACATGTTCCTTGAAATTCATCTATTTTTTTATATAATAAAAATTGCTTTTCTTCTTTTGTTTTTGCATTATGTATTAATAAGTTTAATAGTAGATTTTCATTAACGGTAGATGCAACTTCTGCAACAAATATTCTATAATCACTATTTATATATTCTTGATTATTATTAGACAAATATGAATGTGCAGAATGTCCCAGTTCATGTATAAGTGTAAATACTGATTCAATATCTTGTGTAAAACTTGTAAGTATATATGGATTTGTATCATAACAGCCTGAAGAATATGCACCAAGTCTTTTATTTTCATGTGGTAAATAATCTATCCATCTTTCATCTCTTGCCTTCTCTATTATTTTCCTATAATCTTCTCCAAGATTTTCAACTGCTTTAAATATAAGCTCAAAAGCATCATCTAAAGTATATTTAGAATTTGACTCTTTAACAAGAGGTAATCTTAAATCATAACTATATAAATTTTCCTTTCCTAAAACTTCTCTCATTATATCTAAATATTCTAAAAAATATTTATGATAAGTTTCATTTGCCATTTTTAAAATTTTATTAAATAATTCAGGTTTTACCTCATCATCAAAAACAGAGGCTTCTAGTGGTGAATTAAATTTTCTAACTTTAGAAAAAAATACATCTTCCTTCATTGCCCCTTCTAATGTACTAGCAAAAATATTAGAAAATTTTTTATATTCTTTATATACCTTTTCATATGCTTGTTTTCTAACATTCTCATCTGGATTTTTTAAGAATTCTCTTAATGTTTCATCATTCAAAAAATACTCTTTTCCATCAATTATTACTGGTTCATATTCAAGTTTAATTGATTTATATGTGTTATACGCTGTCATTGCATTTCCAGCCATATTTATTACTTCCTCTGTTTCATCACTAAGTCTATGTGGATTATATCTAAGTATTGAATTAATCATATTAGTATATTTTTTACATCTTTCATCTTCCAAAATTTTCTTTGCCTTTTCTTCATTTTTTCCAATTTCTAATTCCATAAATACTATACTATTGCTATATTCATTTGAAAGTCCACTAATATTTGCCTCTAATGTTTGAATTTCTTCATTTCCTGGTTCAACATCTACTGCTAAATGTGAATACATAGAAAGCTTAGATAATTTTCTTGATACTTTTTCATAAATTTCCATAAATTCTAGGAAAATTTCTACTGAATCTAAAAATTTACCTTTATATTCTTCAAGCTTTGGTATTTCATTTTTAACTATATTAAAATCCTTATTATATTCTTCCATACTAGGATAAATTTTACTCAAGTCCCATTTAAATTTTTCATCAATTTCTTCTCTTCTCATTCTATCTCCTCCTTATATTAATTTTTTAGTTAAATAATTTAATTTGCTAACATATTTTACCACTCTAATAACTAAATATCAAGTAATATTTATTTAGTCGTATAATTCATAATATTCTACTTATTATATTATATCACATTCTCTATATAAATATTTAAACTACAAAAATATATAAAATAATATATAATATTTACTTTATTTATCAGTATATATTAGTCGACATAAATCAAATAGAGTGCTATAATAAAAAATATGTAAAAGTATTTTTACCAAAATAAATTTATTGGAGGTATCTAAAGATAAGAAAAAATGAAAACAAAAAAACTAACAAAGTAAAACCAATTATAGGTATAATAGCAAGACCTTGGGTTGAAGATGAATTTAAGGGAAATGTAATACGGAATTCAAGATAATATAAGAACAGCAGTATTACAAAGTGGTGGTATTCCTATCATAATTCTACCAACAAAAAATATGATATATAATACTAGAGAACCTGAACTTTTAGAAGAAGATAAAGAAATTCTAAATACACAAATAAATATGTGTGATGGAATAATAATTCCAGGTGGAGTAAGAATTTTTAACTACGATAGATACATATGCAAATATGTAAATGATACTCATATTCCTCTACTTGGTATATGTATGGGTATGCAGTTAATGACTCTTTACAATAATGATAACAAAAATATTAAAGTAGAAAATCACAATTTTTATAATTTTGATAATCATGAAGAATTACAATCAGATTATGTGCATGATGTAACATTAAATAAAAACTCTAAATTATATAGTATTATTAAATGCGAAAAAATAACAGTAAATAGTTATCACGGATATGCAGCTTCTAATAGTGGAGATTATAAAGTTTGTGCCAAATGTGGCGATGTTATTGAAGCTATTGAGAAAAAAGATGAACTATTTAATATTGGTGTTCAATGGCATCCAGAAAAGAACATAGACGAAAATGGTAAGAAATTGTTTGATGCATTTGTTGATGCATGTAAAACAAATAGTTTTATTAATTTTATCCTTTAAATGATAAAGGCTACATCAAAATGATGTAGTCTTTATTTTATCCTATTATATCTAATTCTCTTTTTAATCTTTGAACTTCCATATTATATGCTTCTGTATTTTTCTTATGTTCTTGTATACTCTCCCTTAATCTTTCATTTTGCATTTCAAAAAGCTTAATTAAAGCATATTTTTGGTCTTCATTCATATTCTCGATAGATATTTCTCCTCTTCTATACATTGCCTGAAATTCATATATATCTACTTTTTGATGAATACCTGATACAGTAACAGTTTCTGAATTATATTTATTCATTTTAGCTCTTTGAGCAAGAATACTAGCTCTTTTTTGGTCTCTCTTTTTTCTTTTTATATTAAAGAAACCTTGAAATAATTTTTTTAAATTTCTTGATACAAAGTTTTCTCTTACCATAGGTAAGTTATAATATTGTTCTTGCATAATTTACCTCCTATGATTTCATTGTTAAACGAATTTTCATATCGTTAAATTTATTCATTAAGTTTTTAGCATTATCTTCTCTCATTTGCTCAATTTGATTCATTGCAATAAGTTCATTATATTCATTTGTAGCATCAATTAATTCCTGAGTTAATACTCCATCTGATTGATACTTATTCATTGATTCTTCAAACACTCTAAATGCTTCTGGAAGTATTGCTTCAATTATTGCAGCTACTCTTACTTTTTCAGCACGTGTAGCAATTAATTTTCCTCTTTGATATGTTCTTTTAGCTTGAGCTTTATAATTTGCAATGCTTAATTTTAATAACATCTTATAATCTTTTAAAGTAGGTGTAAATTCATTTTTTAAATCAACTAGTCTACACTTTACATCTTGCATATCTACTGGTAAAACTTTTACTTCATTACCCTTCTCATCTTCATACAATGGCCATTCTTCATTTCTAACTAATGAATAACAAACAGCTTTGATTTGCATATCATTTAATCCCGCTAAAGAAAAATTATATTCATTTTCAAGCATTCTTTCTGCAATTGTTAATGCTGAAATTTTCTTTATATATACATGATGTTCATAATAGTATGGTACTTCATCTTTATAATATAAAAAGTCGTTTATATGTGTTATAAAAAAACATATTTTATTTATTTCTTCATTACTATACCCAAGTTCTGCTAAAAATTGTCTTGCCATGTTTGAAGATTCAATTTCATTATTCACATATGATACTCTTCCATTTATTTCTTGTCCAACTCTAGGTTTTGCAACGTCATGTAAAAAAGCAGCAATCTTTAGTAATTTTATCTCTTCATCTGAAAGTTCACCTGTTGGTATATCTATTACTGTTCTTAATGTATGTTCAAATAAATCATAACATTGATGTGGATTGTTTTGATTAAACCCAATCATATCTGTTACAATATCACCAAACTTATATTCAATATCTTCTTTAGACATATTTAGATAGTACTCTACAACATCTTGTCTAAAAAGAGAATTTTCAAATTCACTTTTTGTAATTCCAATCATAAAAATCACCTTTCTTGGTTATTTTACTACATTTTTCTTGAATTATCAACTAAAATATATATTTTAGTATACTTTTTTTAGTAATATTTTTGTAATATTGTTTTTACTTCCCTTGCTTTTCTTTACTCCTTTTATCATTTATTATATCCATCTCTTTTTCTGTAATTAATGAAATATTATTTTCTTTTGCCCAAGCTACACATCCTTTTAACGCTGCGTTTAAAAATGGTCTTGGTACTTTAATCATTCTCTTACATGCCTCATCTGTAAATTTAACCTCTGGATCAATTCTTGAAGCTGCATATTTTACTGTATCTAATCCTAATCCTTTATCTTTAGGAATTGGTTCTGCTATTGGTCTTTTAAATTTAGTATACCAAAAATTCTTACTATCTCTATAACCATAATCTACTGGAACTGGTGGGAAATTTGACGCTGTTACACCATTAATAATTGCATTATAATATTTATCCTTCATAAGAATGTTATCTATTTTTAATATAAAATGTGCTCCATGTTGACTTGTTATTCCATTGAAATCATGATATGGTGGCAAATATTCATCTTGAACTTTATCATCTTGTGCATTGTCTAATTCTTTTACCCATGTACATTCAAATACTTGATATGATTCTTTAACTACTTTAGGAAAGTTTTCATTAGGATTTTCTCTTGCTCTTTTACCATCTACTAAAGTATATATACAATTTTTCATTTTTTCTTCTGTTGTATCTCCTGGATATCCAAGTCTTACTGCCTCTTTAAAATATTTTCTATCATGTACTATGAAATTAATACTACATTTACCTGTTCTTAATATATTTTTACATGTATTAGAACTATTTCTACAATTTAGCATCATTGCATAATACTCTTTACCTGCAATATAATATGGAAAACACAAAGAATAAGAACCTAAATTTGTATTTCCATTTTCATCTAATGTTCCAATTTCTGTTGTTGGCATTGGAAAGAAACTTGATGTTTGATAAAAATTATCTACAATTCTCATATCCTTAAATCCATCCATATTTTCTATTTTCTTAATTTCTTCACTCATATATTACCTCCAATATATATTAATTACCATAATAAAATGTTACCATAAATATAAAAATTATACAATAAATTATATACTTGATTATATGTGATATACTTTATATAACAATTTAGGAGGCAAATTATGAACATAGTTCATCCCTTTAAACCAGTCTTTGATAACAATAGTAATATATTAATTCTTGGTAGTTTTCCATCAGTTAAATCTAGAGAAATTAACTTTTATTATGGACACCCACAAAATAGATTTTGGAAAATACTTGAAAATATCTATAATGAAAAAATAAATAATAATATAGAAAAGAAAAAAGAATTTTTACTTAAAAATAACATTGCATTATGGGACGTAATAAAAACTTGTGAAATAACTGGCTCTAGTGATTCAAGCATTAAAAATGCTATTCCAAATGATATTGAAGACTTAATAACTAAAACCAATATTGAAATTATATTTTGCAATGGCAATACATCATATAATCTATTTATAAAGTATTTTAAAGATAAAATTACTGTTCCTGTAATATGTCTTCCATCTTCTAGCCCAGCTAATGCTAAGTTTTCGCTAGATGATTTAACTAAAATTTGGAGAGAAAAAATAGAAAAAAATTATGAAGATTAATGTTTTGAGGAAGGTTAACATTAATCTTCATTTTTTAATAATTTAAATTAAATTTATAATTTTAAGTTTTAACTATATTTTTCTTTTTAATAATTTATTCGCCATATTTATATACATCTAAAATAAGAGCTGCGTCATTTGCATTAATTATTCCATTATTATCCATGTCTCCAATTAGTAATTCTTTATCTGATACATTTCCATATTTATATAAATCTAGTGCAATAGCTGCATCATTTGCATTTACTATACCATTTTTATCTAAGTCACCTTTTTGAATTTTTACTTTTTCTGGGTCTAGTTTTAAATTCTTTAATGCTTCTTCAAGTTCTGCTACTTTTTTATTTTCTGTATCTATTTCTTCATTAAGTGCTTCATGTCTAGAAGAGCTAATAAAATCGTTTTTAATGTAAACTCATTATTATCAGTTGCTATTTCTGTCTCATTTTCTTCTTCCGCCTTATTATTTTGAATACTATTACGTTCTATACCTATGTTATTATCTACATTATTTTCCTGTAAATCATTAAATGTTAATGTAACAGCTAGTCCCATAATAACTAGTACAAATAATATACTTTTTCTTTTCATATCTACCTCCCAATATTATCATAATAAAATTATATAATTAATTTATTATAAATCGGAATACATTTGAAATTGATTTATGTAATTTTAGTCTACTTATTTTATACAAATTACAACAATATTGCAATATCAAAAAAAAAAAAAAAAAAAAAAAAAAAAAAAAAAAAAGACATTCTTGTTACAATTAAAAATGTAAACAAAAAAAGAAGGCAGTTTTTACTGTCTTCTAAATTTCATCATAATTCCAAAAACCAAGCTGTCCTTTTGCATCAATTGGAGTATCAAACTTTTGAACATTTTCAAGTTGAAATGCATAATTTCTTGAAAATGAATGTGTTGTGTAAATATCATTATTTTCTTTTGCTAACATATTTGCTAGTTCATCATTCATTGCTATGCAATCAGTAAGCGTTACTTTACCAAGTATCTTTCCTTTTGGAAGTTCGTCTGGTAAATATTTTTTTAGTCTTTCTACTGCCTCTTTATCTATTCCTTTACCTGCATGTATTAAGAACTCTCCTCTAAAATTTGTTTTCCAACTTCTAAATTCAAATCTTTTATATCCTTCAATTATTAATGTTGCCCAAGGTTGTCTTATTGTTAATACTTTCATTTTATCTCCTTTTATTTCTTTTTCTCTACATTTTTATATACTTTTCCATTTTTTAATTTTACACTATCTCTTAACTGTCTATGATATGTAATAACAAATCTATGTATTTCATCTTGTAGGAAAGTTAAAAAATTAAGAATATTTTTTTTATCTGTTAAGTCAAACTCATTTCCATTATCGTCAATAAGTCCACGAGTTCTGTGTTTATCATTTTTAACCATTCCATATATATTTGTGTGTTCTCCTGCCTCTTGCATTGCTCTTTTTACTGCATTTACTTGATTCATTGCACCATCAATAAACATTACATCTGGAAGTGGCCATTCTTTTGCATGTTTTAATCTTCTAGATAATACTTCATACATACATTGTGGGTCATCTTGAGTAGATGTACTTCTAATTTTAAATTTTCTATACATACTCTTATTTAATTTACCATTTTCATATCTAATCATACAGCCAACTATATATTCATTTCTAAGATTAGATATATCATAGCATTCTATAGAATCGATTCCTTCTTTAAATCCAAGAAGAGATGCTAAGTCTTCTACTACATTATTTTTCTTATCTTCTATATTGATATGAATATTGTTTTCTACCATTTTAACTAGGTTTGCTTTTTCACCTCGTTTTGGACAAATAACTTGTAACTTAGTTTCTCTCTTTTCAAAAAGTTTGTTAATTAATTCAATCTGATTTTCTGGTAAAGTTATATATACTTTTTTAGGCATATCATTATTATCTGTATAATAATTTGATAAAATTTGAGCAAGTGATTCTTCAATTTCCTCTTCTGATACTTCAGTAAGTTTTACATTATCATGAAGAACAATCTTATAATCTCTAATTTTAAATACTTGAACATACAATGTTTCATCTAAAAATACATATCCCCATATATCTGTACACACTTCATTTAAATTAGATACATTTTGTTTTTGGCTAAATTTTTCTATACTATCTAATCTATGCTTTAAAGTTGCAGCCTTTTCAAATTCAAGTTTTTCAATACATTCCTCAATTTGAGATTCAATTATTTTTTTTACATCTGATGTTTTTCCCTCTAAAAATAATACAACTTGTTCTATCATTTCTTTATATGCTTTAAGACTTACTTCATTTATACATGGTCCTAAACATCTACCAATATGATAGTATAGACAAGCATTTTTTACACTTGACTTATCCAAATTATATTTACATCTTTTTAAAGGAAAAATCTCTTTAATTGTATGAAGTGCGTCTCTCATAGCACTAACATTAGTATATGGTCCAAAGTATAATGCTTTATCTTCTAAACGTCTTCTTGTTACATATATTAATGGATATTTATCTTTTATTGTTACCTTTATATATGGATAAGTTTTATCATCCTTAAGTAATACATTAAATTTAGGAGATAATTTTTTTATATAGTTACATTCAAGGTTTAATGCTTCAACTTCATTATTTACTACTATATAATCTATGTCTCTTACTAAAGATGCCATATTTTCTATTCTTTTTGTTTTATTATTTTTTTGAAAATATTGTCTTACTCTTTTTCTTAAAGATATAGCTTTTCCAACATATATTATTTCTCCTTTTTCGTCTTTCATCATATAGATTCCAGGTTCAAAAGGAATTTTTGAAACTATATCTTTAACATATTCATTTGTCACTTATCTCATCTCCTTAAAAATTGGTATATTAAAAGAGGGTAATGTTTAAATAACCCTCTAGTTTTCATTATAATTTATTATATAAATTACTCAGCCTCATTATATTTTTCAATAATTAAATTTTGTAACATTTCTCTAGTTTCAGTATTGATAGGATGAGCAATATCTTTAAATTCTCCGTTTGGAGTTTTTCTGCTAGGCATTGCAATAAATAGCCCTTTATCACTTTCAATAACTTTAATGTCATGAATAACAAAAACATCATCAATAGTTATAGAAGCGATAGCTTTCATTCTGTTTTGAGAAGTTACTTTTCTAACTCTTACGTCTGTTACTTGCATGTTCTACACCGCCTTCCTTGAATGTTAACTTTATTATCCCATATTAATATGTCAATGTCAACAATTTGTTTACCATAATTTATATCATTTTTGTTACAGAAACATTTCAAGAAAATATGACATTTTATCTAACTATAAAGTATTCTTTTTCTTTTAACTTCATAAGGTACTACTTCGTTAATATATTCAGAATATCCATCCATTAATATTGCTGGGGATATATTGGATCTTGGTCCTGCAGATAAAACTACATTAACACTATCATCTATATTAAATACATATTTTTCAATCTGAGGCTTTATATCTAATCTTTCCATTCTGTCATAACTTTTTTTAACAACAAGAATTTGAGTTTGAGATAAATACATTTCCATTTTCTTTCTATAATATGCTCTTATCTCTTCTTTTTCTCTTAATGTTTTATTTTTAAATTTTTCTGTATAGTCTAAACTTACTACATATTCTGCTGCATACACTCTTAGATTAATACTTTCTTCACTTGATGAAACATATTCTGCTGACATTACTATAAATCCAGCTGGTAAAGTTCTATTTATTTCCCTAACTAAATAACGTGTGTCAACTTCTTCAGAAAGATATATTTCAAATATCTCTCCTGTACTTTCATATCCATCAGTAAGTGGATGAGCAAACATCATATCTACCATATTTGTACTTTTAGATTTTACAACTGGTAGTCCTGCCTTAGAGAACGCTTCCGAAAAAATCTTTATTGTATCCTCTTGTGATATATACATAGCATCTCTTGATTTACCATAAACTAACCTTAGCTTGTTCATCATACCATCTTCCTTCCTGTGCGTTATTATATCACAGTGCATTCCAAAATTAAAGATTTTTTGACATTTTTTTGTAACAATTTATCTATTAATTTTAAATAAATTCATTTCTTTTTTGTAATATCCTTTTATTGCCTCTTTTAATATATCTGCACCTATTAACATTTGTGAAATAGATGAACTTCCCATTCCAATATTTAAATATACATTAGGAATACTTTCTATCTCACAAATAACAGGTAAATTATCTTTTGATGTATATATATTTCCACTATAAGATACTATTTCGTCTGTAATTTCTACTTTAGGAAACATTTTATATAATACACTTTTTAGTCTTTTTTGATTTTCTTTTTCAAGTGTATCAATATATTTTGGATTATCCATTTTAAAAGTATATCTAGTATCAATACCTGATACAATTACATTTCCATAATCATCTGAACGTATATATACTGGTATATCATTTAATACTTTAATACACATTTTCTTTTTAATATCTGTTTTTAAAGCTACACTAAATCTTTTATACATTTCTACATTTGGTATATTAGATACTTGAAGACTATCTATACTAGTTGTAAGTATTAATGAATTGGCTTTAATAGAAAAATCATTTTGAGTTTTTACTTCTACATAGTCATAAAATGTTTTAACTTCCATAAGTTCTGTATTTTCAAAAATATGTACATTTGGATAACTTGAAATATATTCAAATATTCTAGATGTAAAATCATAAGAATCAATAAGTCTTGCACCTTGCTTTATATTAATACCACTATTTGAATCATTAAAATCTACTTTTTCTCCTACACTATTTCTCATATTAATTTCATTTTTAAGCATAGATTTTTGAAACATTTTTGTATTTAGTATTGTATAATCTGTCTTTTTTAAATATTCATTTTTCCCAATATCTACAATAATTTCATCTAAAAGAGAATTAGCTTTTTTCTTTAAATCTAATAACTTTCTCTCTATATTTTTTTCTTTATTTATACAACTTTTTGTATATAATTCATCTATAAAATCTGTTATACAAGCAGATGATACACCAGTTGTATTATATCCTATTATATTTTTCTCAATTACACAAACTTTAAATCCATCTTTTGCAAGAAAATATGCAGTTATTGCTCCACAAATTCCACCACCAACAACAATTACATCACATTCTATATTACTAGATAAATATGGATAAACGTTTCTCACTTTATTTTTCCTTAACCAAATTCCTTTTTGCATATTAACACCTCATAAATATTTTTTATACAAAATTTCAAAATTATACCAATTTTTATTATATTCAGGAAAGTTTTGGTAATAATATGTGTGAGGTGAAAACTTATGACAAAGAAAAAAACAACTATAATACTAATAGTAACGGTTCTATTTATATTAGTATTTTCAACTATATTTGCAGCAAATATTTCTCATTTTGCTCCGGAATATGGTATTACTACAGCTAATGTTAATTTAAGAAATAAGCCAACTACAGATTATTCTTCTTTTGTTAGAACACTTGCTCCTAACTCAAAAATTAAACTTGTTGGCTCAATAGATAATTACTATATAGTACAATTAGAAAATAATGAAGTGGGAATTATATCTAAAGATTATGCAAAAATTACTGGAGATAAAACAGATAATTTAGTATATACAGATTATGCTCCTTTTTATGGTACTATTAAAGGAGATAATACAATAGTTAGAGGTGGTCCTTCTACTTCATTTAAAGTATATGGAAAATTAAATGCAGGTGACGAAGTTTATGTAATAGGTGCTATTAATAATTTCCTACTTGTAATAACTAAAGATAATTTAGTTGGTATGATAAGGGAAGATTTAGTTAATTGGAAGTCTGAAAATCAAAATCCACCAGAAAATAATAATGTACCTAATGAAGTAGTTCCTCCTTCACAAGAAGAAGCTCCACCAAGTAATGATGAAAAAGCAAATGTAGCATATATACTTGAAAGAATTAATGCTGAAAGAATAAATCGTGGCCTTCCTGCTCTTACTCTTGATTCACTTGTAACTGCTACAGCTCAAACTAAAGCCAGAGACATGGTAGAAAACAATTACTTTTCTCATACATCCCCAACATATGGAACTCCATTTGAAATGATGCAAAATGCAGGAATTACCTATATTGCTGCAGGAGAAAATATAGCTGGAAACAATGATATAGATGATGCAATTAATTCTTTCTTAAATTCAGAAGAACATAGTAAAAATATATTTTCTAATGCATATAACTACATTGGTATTGGTATAGAAAAAAGTAATACATATGGATATGTTATTGTTTTAATGTTTATTGGAAAATAGTATAATATAAATAAAAAAACTACTAGTTTTTATATTTTAATAAACTAGTAGTTTTATTTTTTTAGTTATAAAACATTCTTTATATTTCTAACTTTATTTAATTAGCAATACATACTTTATTCTATTTCTATTCCAGCACTTGCATATCCTAATATAGTATTCTCTAAAGAAGTTCCTGTAGCACTAGCAGAAAATACCATTAATAAACGTGATTGTGCAGTAATAGGAATTGATAAATTGGTTGTCACACCATTACAAATTGTATCTGCTGGCACCATATCACCTGTAAGTGAAGGTGCTAAATCAACATATGCATCTGGTATTGCAACAAATACATTATTAGGTGTTGCAGAAACATATAATTGTGCTCTTATTGTAAGAAAAGAATCAGTAAGAAGAATAGCACCAGTTGTGCTAAAGAAAGCACTTATTGATTTTATTATACCTGCTCTTGGCATTGAAAAAGCAAAATTTAATAAGTCTACTGAATCCCCTGTAAAATCAATAGTAGGCCCTAAAACTTCATTGCCAGTAGCAGATGAACCTAACCCTATAAAAGATGGAGTTCCAGGTAAGCCACCTTCAATTGTATTAAGAGGAATTGCTATTCCAGAAGATAAAGGAATGATAGTAGATCCACCACTCGCTCCTGTTGCTCCAGTAGGACCAGCTGCACCTGTACTACCTTTTGCACCAACTATTATAATTGGTTCACAACATTCTTGACAACTATCACAATTACAGTCAGAACAATTATCAAAATATTTATTACAATCTTTACAACTAAGTTCATTACAACAGTTTGATTTATCCTTATTTTTATCAGATTTATTAAAAAATTTCATTAAAAATCTCCAATTAGAAGAGTTATTTTTTCCCTTTCCAATTAATAGTATATGAAAAAATTTAATCTAGGTTTACATTTTCGCCCATATATTATTTTAAGATATTATATATACATAAAACCTATAGCTTATACACTATAGGCTTTAACTTTATTTTTTTAAACTCATTTCACAATATTTACATCTATATACATTATTTTCTTTATCTGTTAAAATAAAAATTTGGTCTAAAGAATGTTCTACAGAAGTAATACATCTTGGATTTTGACATTTTGCTACATTTACAATTTCTTCTGGCAAAGATAATTTTTTCTTCTCTATTATTTTATCGTCTTTAACAATATTAACTGTAACGCTATTATCTATAAATCCTAGCTTTTCAATATCTAAATCTATATTTTTATCTATTTTTATTATATCTTTTTTTCCAGTTTTTTCACTTTTTGCATTCATTATAATTGCAATTTGACAATCTAATTCTTTTAAGTTTAATAAATCATATATTTTCATAGCATTTCCTGCTTTAATATGATCAATTACTAATCCTTCTTTTATACTATCAATATTCATTATTCTACCTCCAATAATTTTAAAATTAATGCCATTCTAATATATTTTCCATATTCAGCTTGTTTAAAATAACAAGCTCTTTTATCCTCATCTACATCTGTTGAAATTTCGTTTACTCTTGGTAATGGATGCATTATTATTAAATCATTTTTTGCTTTTTCTAATTTTTCTTTATTTAATATATAATAATCTTTAAGTCTAATATAATCTGCCTCATTAAAAAATCTTTCTTTTTGAACTCTTGTCATATAAAGTATATCTAAATCTGCCATATACTCTTCTATATCATTTGTTTCTACATACTCTATATTATTTTTATCTAATACTTCTTTTTTTATATATTCTGGTATTTCTAGTTCTTTTGGAGAAATTAAAACAAATTTTATATTTTTATATCTAGTCATTGCAGTAATTAGTGAATGCACTGTTCTTCCAAATTTCAAATCCCCACAAAGTCCTATTGTTAAATTATCCATTCTTCCTTTTTCAGATTGTATTGTCAATAAGTCTGTTAACGTTTGTGTTGGATGGTTATGTCCTCCATCTCCAGCATTAATAATAGGTACTGTTGATTTCATAGATGCTACTAAAGGTGCACCTTCTTTTGGATGACGCATAGCTATAATATCACTATAACATCCAACTACTCTAATTGTGTCTGATACAGTTTCTCCTTTTGATGTAGAACTTGAAGAAGAATCTGAAAATCCTATAACATTTCCTCCTAACTCCATCATTGCTGCTTCAAAACTTAATCTTGTTCTGGTACTTGGCTCAAAAAATAAAGTAGCTAATTTTCTACCATCACATTTATGAGAATATTTTTCTCTATTGTTAATGATATCTTTAGCTACTTCAATTAAATCGTTAATTTCCTCTATAGATAAATCTTTAATATCAATTAAATGTTTCATATTTTCACTCCTTTATTAATTTTAAATATTATACCAATAAAATTTAAAATTTGTAAAGGGTATAATTTGATTTTTTTATATTAATTCTCTTTATTTTTTCTTTAAATCTGTAAATAAAGTTATTACAGGGAATATTTCAAGTCTTCCAAGTAACATTCCAATACTTAATACTATTTTAGATAAACTGCTAAAATCTGCAAAATTTGAAATATTAAAGCAAAGTCCAACATTTGCAAATGTTGTAAATACTGCATTAATACTTGTTTCAAAAGAATAGCCATCAAAACTAATTATAAATAAAATTATAATTATTAGTATAATATATAAAAGCATAAAAGAATTAGTATTTTTTATTGTTTCCTCAGATACTTTTCTTCCTTCAAATGTTACTATTTGAACACTATTTGGATGTACCATTTTTTTCAAATCTCTTCCAATAGATTTTACACAAATTATTAATCTAGAAATCTTAAATCCTCCACATGTACTTCCTGCGCAAGCACTTATTAACATCAAAATTAATATTAAAATTCTACTTGCTGTAGGATAAATATTAATGTCACCTATACTATAGCCTGTACTAGTCATAAGAGAACTCACATGAAAGAAAGCTTGCATAAATGCATCTGATATATTTCCAATTAAATTTATTGTATTAATACATATAAACGATACAGAAAAAATGAATATTAAAATATATACTTTTAATTCTTCACTTTTTAACGCATTCTTTATATTTCCTATTAACATTAGAAAGTATACATTAAAGTTTACACCAAATAAAAACATAAATATTGCTATTACATACTTACTAAATACTGAATAGCTTGCAATAGATGAATTTAAAACAGAAAAACCTCCTGTTCCTGCTGTTCCAAAAGAAATAAGCAAACTATCAAAAGGAGAAATACCACCTATAAAAAGTAATATCCATTCAATAAATGTAAGCGTAATATAAATAATATATAAATATATTAAACTTTTCTTTATTCCAGGAACTAATTTTCCTACAGTTGGTCCAGGCATTTCAGCTTTTAATACATGCATCGATTTATCATTTTTAGATAATGGTATAATTGTCATTACAAAAGCAAGTACTCCCATTCCACCTATAAAATGAGTAAATGAACGCCAAAATAAAATACTTTTATTTAATATTTCAACATCTTCAAATATAGTTGCACCAGTAGTTGTAAATCCTGATACTGTCTCAAATAACGCATCAATAAAACTTGCATCATTATTTAAATAAAATGGCAATGCACCTATAATTGATATCATAATCCAAGATAATGCTACTATTTTAAATCCATCTTTTGCAAAGATAGTAAATTTTTTTGCATCTATTAAGTTAAGTAATATTCCAAGTATTAAACTTATTATTTGTGGTATCACAAATACAAGAAATGATTCTTTATATAATAATGCTACAATAATTGGAAAAATAAATAAAATAGAAAAACCTATTAAAACTTTACCAAGATAATTATATACAATTTTTCTCATATTACTTCACCACATCGTTTAATTCCCTTATATTACTATCTTTACTAATTATTACAATTATATCATTTAATTTTATTTCATCATTTCCAGTTGGATATATTATATTTTTTCCTCTTTGGATAGCAGCAATAAGTATATCTTCCCTAAATTTTAAATCTTTCAATTTTCTATCTATATATTTAAAGCTATCTTTTACTTTAAATTCAATCATTTCAAATATATTATCTCCAAAATCATATACAGACTCACATGAACTACTTCCACTGTTTTGTACTGCTCTAACATATTGTACAACTTGATTTGCTGCAATCTTATGTGGAGTTATTATTGTATCAAGACTTGCCTTATCTGTAACTCCATCTAAATCTATATGATTAATTTTAGTAATAATTTTTGGCACCTTAATTAATGATGCAAACATTGAATAAATAATATTTTCTTCATCATTATTAGTTAAAGATACAAATGCATCACAGTGCTTTATTCCTTCCTCATATAGTAAATTTTGATTAGACACATCTCCATTTATAACTAATACCTCTGGTAATTTTTCACTTAAAAAATTACATCTTTTTTCATCTTTTTCAATTATTTTAACATACATTCCCATATCTATTAACATTTTAGATAAATAAATTGCTATATCTGAACCACCACTAATTATAACTTTATTAGTTTTTTCACTAATCAATTTAGCAAATTTAAGGAATAAATTAATATCTTTTCTTTTTCCTGTAATATGAATTTTATCTTTAAATAATAACTTAGTTTTTCCTGTTGGTATTATTATTTCTCCTTCTCTTTCTATAGCACATACAATAATATTATTTCTAAGTTTTCTTGTTAATGTCTCAATACTAATACCATCTAATTTACTATTTTCTTTAATTCTTAAAGATATCACATCTATTTTACCTTTTAAAAATGAAACTGCATCTAATGCGCTAGGTATACTTAAAGTTTGTGCTATCTTTGATGCTGTTAATAATTCAGGATTAATAATCATAGATAATCCTAATTCTTCCTTAATTAAACTAATTGATTTAGAATATTCAGGTTTTCTTATCCTAGCTATTGTATTTTTAACTCCTAATTTTTTACCAAGCAATACACACATAACATTTTCAGCATCATCTTTCATTACTGAAATTAATAAATCTGAATTTTCTATACCTGCTTCAACTAATATATTAGAGTCTAGTCCATTCCCTTCAATATAATTTACTTCTTCATTATTTATAAGACTTTCTTTTCCTAAGAAATTAAAATCTATTACAGTTACTTCATTATCTTCTTTTACTAATGACCTTGCAAGATAATCTCCTAGCTTTCCTATTCCTACAATAATTATCTTCATTTTTCACCTCTAAAATACATAATAAGCATATTTTAACACAATGTACTTTGAAAGTAAATAACTAATTTATACCATTTGTTTTTTTGTATATAAATGCTATTTTCTAAAAATAAGAAGAGCTTAACTTTAAATTAAACTCTCCTTATTTTTACTATTCTTTTATAAACTTTTTAGCAAT
This sequence comes from uncultured Clostridia bacterium, assembly GCA_949106495.1. GTDB lineage: Bacteria > Bacillota > Clostridia > TANB77 > CAG-465 > CAG-465. The sequence continues at coordinate 209 of CARYZD010000009.1, read as the reverse complement.
TACTCCTATGCAAATTGCAGAAATTATAATATATACAAATATATTTATATCTCCTGTATTTGGTAAATCGATTATTGGCTCATAGACTACATCAAATACTAATTCTCCATTTATATATGTTGCTCTTACTGTCTTTTCTCCTATTATTCTATACCCTTCTATTTCTGGCGCTTCTATATAAAATTCTTCTCCTACTATATTTTCTTCTA
>CARYZD010000008.1 GCA_949106495.1 uncultured Clostridia bacterium | reverse complement strand
TTTCTTTATCTATTGGTTCAAATTCTTTCTTTTCTTTTGTTAGTGTATTGTATATCTTCATTTTCTATTCCTCCTTAATATACAAAAAAGACTATGTATGCCTACATAGTCTAAATATATTAAATTATGATTTATATATTTACTATTGTAGGCATGAAATTAATCACTCATACCTACTTTGTAGATAAGAGTGTTATCTCATACAACAACAATTAGTAAATATAATATTTCTCATAATAATTCTCTCCTTTTCTTTTGATATGTGTATTATATAGTATTTTATAAATTTTGTCAACATAAATAGGGAATACAAAAAATTGTACTCCCTAATATTCTTATGCTGTAAAATCTTTTTTTAAATCATTAATTACTTTCTTTTCCAGTCTTGAAATATATGATTGAGATATACCAAGTTTATCCGCTACTTCTTTTTGAGTAAGTTCATCTTTACCATCAAAACCATATCTTAATTTCATTATTACTCTTTCCCTATCTTCTAAACATTCAATAGATTTTTTTAATATCTTTTTATTCTCTTCATCTTCTATACTTTTAAATATAGCATCATTTTCCGTTCCAAGTATATCCGCAAGGGATAAATCATTTCCTTCACTATCAATATTAATTGGTTCATCTATAGAAATTTCTGTTTTAATCTTATTATTTTTTCTTAAATACATTAATATCTCATTTTCTATACACCTTGATGCGTATGTAGCTAGTTTTATATTTTTATCTATATTATAACTATTTATTGCTTTCATAAGGCCTATTGTTCCAATAGATATTAAATCTTCAATATTAACGCCTGAATTTTCAAATTTTTTAGCAATATATACTACCAGTCTTAAATTTTTCTCAACAAGAATATTTTTTGCGTCTTTATCATTTAATTTAAGTTTTTTTAATAATTCATGTTCATCACTCTCTTCAAGTGGAGGAGGTAATTTATCTGTTCCAGCAATATACCCTACAAAGTCTTCATTTACTCCTAACCACTTTAATATTTTTAAATACATTAATCTAATTTCTTTTTTAATAACTAACACCTCCACTTATATTTTCAAGATATGTATCATATCCAATTATTGCACTATATTTTTCTGGAGTATTGCTGGTTAAACTAAAGCATAATATTATCTTAGGTATTTTTGCTATTTCTCTTCCATCTTTTATTACTTTTACATTTTTTACTATATATCCTTCTTTTATATCATTACCACTTACTGTCGATACATTAAACGCTATTTTCTTATTTACATCAAGATTTAAGCTGTTTTTTAAATTTTTATTTAAAAAAATAACATTTAATGATGAAATAGGGTCCTTAACAGTATTACCTGTATCTATAAAAGATTTTATTTTTACATCATTTATTTTTAATTCATAATACAAATCACTGATTTTAATTTTACTTTTCCACATTTTCCACAAATCTTTTATTAATATATTTAATATTGAAGCAGAAAAAATATATAAAGCTAATTTTATTAATATATTTTCTAAATTTATATTAAATATTATTGAAAAAGAGATTATAATACCAATATATATAAAATATATTAAATAGTAACTTATTAAATTCTTTATAAATTCAAATATATTTTTAAATTTAAAAAGTATAAACAAACTTAGGCTAGATAAAATTATATGAATTAGAAAATTATCTAACTGTGGTATTATTTTCATAATTGTAGAAATAAATGTATCTAAAAAAATTATAAAAATTCTTTTTTTCTTTGACACACTAAAATTTGTAAGTATGATTGTTTCAATAATTATTACTGTATTTACTACTAAATTTTCTAAAAAAATATAGTCTAGGTAGATTTTCATCTAATCACCTAAACTAATTATATTTATTTTATACTAAGAAATATGTCAAAACATATATATATTCATTATAACTTATTGATATTTTTCTAAATAAAATATAAAAAAACTAGAACTTATAACAAAGTTCTAGTTTTTATCATTTATTTCTATAGATTTTTTATCTGGGGTTTATTTATTAATCTTTATTTCTTCTTAAAAATGGAGGTATATCTAAATCTACCATTTTATATTCATTACTAGAAGAAATATTAGTTCTAGCTGAACTTATAGAACTAGTTGAACTTCCAAGTCCTGACATTGATGATGTAGGTTGTGATGATAATCCCGAAATTGAACCTAAATCTGAAAAACTAGGTGTTGATGTTGGTTGAGTATTTTGAGATACAGTAGCATTTTTTAATGCTTCTCCAACAATACTATCTAATTTTAAATCTTGGAATGCAGTTTTAGTAAATCCTGTAGCGATTACAGTAATAACAATTTCATTTTCAAGTTTTTCATCAATTACAGCACCAAATATAATGTTTGCATCAGCATCAACAGATTTTTGAACTAAATCTGCAGCTTCACTAATTTCTAGTAAGCATAAATCTTTACCACCAGTTACGTTTAATAATACTCCACCAGCTCCTTCAATAGAAGTTTCAAGTAATGGGCTATGAATTGCTTGGCGAGCAGCTTCTTGTGCTCTATGTTCTCCAGATGCTCTACCAATACCAATATGTGCAACACCTGCATCTAACATTATTGTTTTAACATCAGCAAAATCTAGATTTACAAGTCCAGGTATTGTAATTAAATCTGATATACCTTGTACACCTTGTCTTAAAACATCATCAGACATTTTAAAAGCATCCATAATTGAAGTTTGTTTTTCAACAACTTGTAATAATTTTTCGTTAGGAATAATTATTAAAGTATCAACATTTTGTCTTAATTCTTCGATACCAGATTCTGCTTGCATCATTCTTCTTTTTCCTTCAAATGGGAATGGTTTTGTAACAACACCAACTGTTAATATTCCCATTTCTTTAGAAACTTCGGCAACTATTGGAGCAGCTCCTGTACCAGTTCCGCCTCCCATACCAGCAGTAACAAATACCATATCTGCACCTTTTAATGCTTCAGCTATTTCACTTTTAGACTCTTCAGCACTACATTTACCAACTTCTGGGTTTGCACCTGCACCAAGTCCTCTTGTTAATTTTTCACCTATTTGTATTTTTTGATTTGCTTTAGAAACATTTAAATGTTGTCTATCAGTATTAACAGAAATAAATTCAACGCTTTTTAATCCGTTTTCAACCATTCTATTAACGCCATTGTTTCCAGCTCCTCCGACTCCAACAACCTTAATTGTAGCCATCCCTGTTTGATTTTCGTTTTCCATTATTTATTCCCCCTTAAAATCTATGTCAAAAATCTCTTTTGTCTTTTTTATTTCTAAAAAAGATTTTATCTTTAAAATTTTCAAAACCTTCAAATATTTTATCTTTAAAGGTTGGTTCAGTAACAATTTGAACATCACTATTTACATGTTTACTAAGTCCTAAACCAGATATATATCTAACCATTCCATACACTGTTGTATGTTGTGGTTTAATAACATTTATTAATTTTGGACTACATACTCTAATATTATTTATTTTTAAAGTACGTTTTGCCAATTCTTCAGCACCAACAATATTACTTATTCCTTGACCAGTTAATACTACTGTACTAATTCCAGTTATCATACCTTTTTCTTGAAGCATTCTACGAATTAATTGATATACTTCTTTTATTCTTGCTTCTATAACTTGTACTATTTCACTACATTTTATTACGTCATTAGATGCTACAGCTTTAGATGTTAATTTTACTTCATGATTATTGGTAATCATTGATACTAATGCCAAATTATATTGCCTTTTTAATTTCTCAGCTTCATCCGTACTTATATCAAAAGTTAAAGAAATATCATTTGTAATATGATTTCCTCCAACAGGAAGTGTTGTATAGAATTCTAATTTATCTTTCTTATATACTGAGATATCTGTATGTCCCCCACCAACATCTAACATTAAAACGCCATTTTGTTTTTCCTCTGGCATTAATATTATATTAGAGGTTGCTAATGTTTCAAGAATTAATCCATCAATCTTTAAGTTAGCATATCTTAATGCTTTTTGTATTCCCTCTATATATTCTCCTCTTGCAATAACAACTTCAACTTCCATTTGAAATGTTTTACAAAAAGCCCCAATGGGTTCATCTTTATATATTCTACCATTTACCACATATGCAGATGGCAAAATATCTATAATTTGTTCATCTCTTTCTAATCTTGTTGATATCTGAATTTTAGTATATAAATTATAAATATCATTAACTGTCATTCCATCATTTGGTCTTTCGACCTCAGATTCCATAACAACCTTCTCAATTCGTACATTCATGCCTTTAATATTTACATAGGCTGAATTTATTGAAAGCTCCGAAATTTGTTCAGCTGAATTTACTGCGTCTTTTATTGACTGACCTACTCTTTCATAATCTAATATTTGTCCTCTTTTGATTCCTGAGTTGTTTGAGAGGCCATATCCAATGACTTCAATCTCGCTAAATTTATTGACTTGTCCAATTACACAACTAATCTTGGAAACGCCAATATCTAGCCCTACGATGATATCACCTATAGCCACATCTTACACCTCCAAATTTGAGCTACCTATATGATACTATCTTTTGCTAAAAAAATCAAGCATTTTGAGGAAATTTTGTAATATTTGTGCAACCTTTTTGTAATTCTTTTAAAACATTACAAATTCCTCTAAATTACACTATTTTATATGATTTTTCGAGACGTATTTTATTAACATAATGTAAATAAAAAACACTAATAATGATGGATTAAAACTATTAATAAAAATGAAAAATGAGATTAAAAAAAGTAAAGATAAAAATGTATATTCAATATTTTTTATAACTTTTTTACTAAAAAATAAATTTGCAATATTATATCCATCAAGTGGATAAACTGGTACTAAGTTTAAAACTGCTAAAAATACATTTATTTCAAATATAAACTTTATATTATAAAACATAATTGCTAAACATATATTGGCTATTGGTCCAGCGATATATATTATTAAATCTTTTACTATTTCTAATTCTACATTATTAAATGTTACGCATACGCCTGCAATAGATAATTTTATCTTTTCTATTTTTTTACCAAAAAGCGTCGCTAATAATATATGTGATAATTCATGAAATAATATAAATAAATAACATACAAAATACGACGTCAAAAACAATTTGATTTTATCAGAAATGAAAAAAGAAATCAATATAATAATAAATAAATTTTCAATTTCCACTAAAATATTACATTTTTTAATTCTCACTTTAAAATCTACCTTATTTTTAATAATAATTCTGGATCAACAGTTCTTCCATTTATCTTTATTTCAAAGTGAAGATGTGAACCAGTTGATGCACCTGTAGAACCCATAAGTCCAATAATATCACCTTGTGATACTATATCCCCTTCTTTTACATTAATTTGATTTAGATGAGCATATTTAAATATAACACCATCTTTTTCTATCTCAATATTATTTCCATAGTACTTATGCATAGGCTCAGCTGACACTACTTTTCCATCTGTTGCACTTGCTACAGGTGTATTTAATACATTTGCAATATCTACTCCTGTATGATACCCTACATTTTCAAACACTTCTTCCCTTGCTCCATAATCTGATGTTACTGTTCCTTTTACAGGAAGTGTAATACTAATATTTTTTTTAGCTATTTCTTCTCTATCCATATCCATTAAACTTATTTCACTACTTGTAGTCACTACTTCCTCAGCAAGTGTAAATTCATCTCTATTAATTACAATATCATCTTCATTAAATACTGCTACAGTATTATCTATATTTTTATTTTCTATCAAATTAGATATGTTAAAATCTACAATTTTAGGTTTTACTTTATTTATATAATTTTCAACTAAGGCACTGTACATTTTTTCAGGTATTACTCTTTGAATTTTAGAATATACTTTCTTACTATATTCTTCAACATTTTCTATCACTTCTACTTTGGAATAACTTTTATTATATTCGCACTTTATCCAAGTAAAAATATTATTTTGCTTTATATTTTCTGGTAAATAATCATAGACAAAAATTGAAGCAACAACTGCTAATGCTCCTACTACTTTTGTAACTAACTTAATTTTAAATTTATCTAAACTTTTATATGTCTCTTGTTCTTCATCTATATTACTATCTTTAAAATCTACTACTTCTCCACCAACACTTACTATTCCTACACTATCTCTTTTTTGATAATGACTTTTTAAATCTTCTCCTAGAAGTGTTGCTATTTCATCTTTTGTATATTTATTTCTTTCAATATTATCCATACTTTATAACCTCAATAAAAGTATATTAAAAAAATAAATAATTATTACAAAAAAAATTCTAAGGCATAACCTTAGAATTTTAATTATTATTTTACTATTGTTCCTTTTAAATACCATAGATGTTCACTATCAATTTTAACATCTACAACTTTTCCAACAAATGAATCATCTGCCTCAAAAATAACTACTTTATTTTGTGAGCTTCTACCAGTATATAGTTGATCATTTGTTTTACTTTTTCCTTCAACTAAAACTTTATATGTATTTCCTAGCATTTTTTCATTTAAAGATGGTAATGTTTTTTCATATAATTCTTTAAGTCTTTCAAGTCTATCTACTTTTTCTTCATATGTTATTTTATCTTCCATTTTTGCTGCAACAGTTCCTTCTCTTGGAGAGTAAATAAACATATATATTTGGTCAAATTTAACTTTATTTACTACATCTAATGTATCTAAAAATTCGTCTTCAGTTTCATTTGGAAAACCTACTATAATATCTGTAGATAATGATATATTAGGTATTTGTTTTAATTTTGTTGCCACTTCAATAAATTGCTCTTTTGTATATTTCCTATTCATTTTCTTTAATATTTCTGTATTGCCAGATTGTAATGGTAAATGAATTTGTCTTGCAACTTTAGTAGAATTTTTAATAACTTCTATTAAATCATCTTTAAAATCTTTTGGATGAGGTGACATGAAACGAATAATTTCTATTCCATCTATCTTTTCTACATCTTGTAATAATTTAGGAAAATTATATCCTTTTAATTCATCTGAAAAATCATTTCCATATGAATTTACATTTTGACCAAGTAACATTATTTCCTTATATCCATCTTGTGCAAGTCTTTTAATATCTGCAATAATATCTTCTGGTTTTCTACTTCTTTCCCTTCCCCTTACATATGGTACAATACAATATGTACAAAAATTATTACACCCGTATATAATACTTACACTTGCTTTATATTTATCTTCATATTTAATTGGAACTTCTTCTTCTAATGTATTACTTACATCTATATATTCAAGTTTTCTTTGATGATTTACTACAGCATTATATAGTTTTTCTGGAAATATAGACATACAACTTGTACCAAGAACTATATCTACAAATCTATATGATTTCTTTATTTTTTCAAGAATATGTTCTTGTTGAGTCATACACCCAACTATTGCTATATATACTTCTTCATTATTCATCTTTCTTTTCTTTAACATTCCAAGTCTTCCAAATAATGTATTTTCCGCATTTTCTCTTACACAACAAGTATTAAATAAATATATATTTGAATTATCTTCATTTCCTTTTACAAATCCCATTGATTCTAAAATACCAGCATATTTTAATGAATCATTTTCATTCATTTGACAACCCATTGTATCTATATAATATTTTAATTTATGTTCAACGTTATATTTTTGCATTTTTTCTTTATAACTATTTACAAATCTCATCATTTTTTCTCCTTTAAACATAAGTATTATACATTATTTATTATAAAATATCAAGGAAAAAGATATATAAGTATACATAAGTAAAAAAATAAAAGAGAATAAATATTCTCCTTTATAAAAACAATTATATTATTTCTTTAAAAATCTATTTACTATTAAATATACAATAGCTTTTGCTTCATCTGAAATACCTTGTTCATCTAAATTAACATTAGGAACTATATCTATTTCATTAAACTTACTTTTATTTTCTCTATATCTGGTAAAAAATATCCACGCTCTTCCCATTCAGGAAACAAATAATCATTATAATCATCAATTTTTGTTTCTACTATACTTTTTATTTTCTATCAACTTCATCTAAAAAATTTATATTATTGCCTCCATATATAATTATTTTAACCTATACAGATATTTTATAACGAAAAAATTAGAGAAAACAAACAATTTATATTTATTTTAATTATTTACTATAAATTAAAACAATTGTATTGTCACTATATTACAAATTCAAAAAAAACGATATTTGTGTTACACTTATTCTCTATATATTTTTAATGTAAACTTACTATTTCCTAAATACATACCAGTATTTGTTTCAAAGTCTTCTTCTCCATTGTATGTAAATACTGTTAGCTCTATTGGTCCATTTACTCTTTCAATTTCATTACTTCCAATTAATTCTATAGATGTAAGCATGTTTTCTGGCATTAATTCTTCTTGTGTTAAATAATAATATAATTTATTTGGCATAAATGTAATGTCATCATATAAATAAATTTGAATATATGTTAATAATTCCTCTAAATCTTTAGGCTCTAAAATATTTTTATTTATTACTTCACCTGAATCTAGTTGTAATTTTATATTATATCCTATTTTATATTCAGATGACTTTTCTTGCTTGTCCCAGTTTTCTCTAAATATAGTTTCAAAATTAATTCCTGTTAATGTATCTTCAGTTGATGCAATAGCATAACATTCTGCTAATATATTATTTTTTGACCAATTACAATATAATTCACTAGTTTTTACATATTCATAACCATTAAATGTATAAAAACTTATTGGTATATCATTATCATAAACATTTTCATTTAAGAAATTTTCATACTCAGCTTGCTCATTAATTTTTTGTTTCTCTTGTTCTTGTATTTCTTGCTGTTTTCTTTCTATTGCTCTTTCTTTTCCTTCATACATTTTATTAATATTATATATATTATATGTGTATGAACCTAAAGCTATAAAAGCAAGTACTGTTGTTATGCATACTAAAAATATTATAAAATTTTTGTCTTTCATATTAATCACTCCACTTTGTGATAATATAATACCATTAAATTACATTTTAAGCCATAAAAAAAACAGGCTACTTTTAGCGTAACCTGTCTAATTTTAGATACTAGCATCTTTCCATATATGATGCAGTTCTTGTATCAATTCTTATTCTATCTCCAATTTCAACAAATATTGGGACTTGGAATGAAGCACCAGTTTCAACAGTAGCTGGTTTAGTTGTACCAGTTGCAGTTGAACCTTTTATACCTGGTTCAGTGTATGTAACTTCTAATTCTACAAATGTAGGTGGTTCAACACCAAATATATTACCTTTGTATGATAGTACTTTAACAAGCATGTTATCTTTTAAGTATGGTAATGTGTCAGATATTTGATCTTCTGTTAATTCTGTTTGTTCATAAGTTGCAGTATCCATGAAAACATAATTGTCTCCATCTTTATATAGATATTGCATTTCAGCAACGTCAACTTGAGCATCTTCAAGTTTCTCTGTTGGGTTAAATGTTCTATCTAAGTTCTTTCCTGTTATTACGTTTTTTAAAGTAGTTCTAACAAATGCAGAACCTTTACCTGGTTTAACGTGCATAAAGTCTACAACTCTATATACATTTCCTTCAAATTCAAATGTAGCACCTTTTCTTATTTCTCCTGCTAACATGATTACCTCCTAAATTTTAATTATTTTTGAACTTTTTCTACTAATGCTTTAAATCCTGTCATATCATTAGCTGCCATTTCAGCTAACATTTTTCTGTTTATTGTTACATTTGCAGCTTTTAAATCGTTCATTAATTTTGAATATGTAGTTCCACACATTCTTGCACCAGCGTTAATTCTAGCAATCCATAATTGTCTGAAGTTTCTTTTCTTTTGTTTTCTTCCTACATATGCATAATTACCAGATTTCATAACAGCTTGGTTAGCCATTCTAAATCTTATAGATTTTGCTCCAAAATATCCTTTTGCTCTTTTAAGAACTTTTTTATGTCTAGCTCTTGTTGTAACAGCTCCTTTAACTCTTGCCATTTAAATTCTCTCCTTTCGAATGTAAATTCCTATTATTGATATGGTAATAACTTCTTAACAGCTTTCATGTTTGCGCTATCAACATATGATGCTTGTTTTAAAGCCATTTTTCTTTTTGAAGATTTACCTGTTAATTTGTGTGCACGATTTGCAACATTTTTCTTTACTTTACCAGCACCTGTTACTGATAATCTTTTTTTAGATGAACTGTGTGTTTTCATTTTTGGCATAATAATTCTCTCCTCTCTTAAAACACTAATTTATTTTTGTTTTGGTACTAAAAACATAATTAGATTTTTTCCTTCCATCTTGGCATCTTTATCTACTTGAGCATCAATAATTAACTCTTTAAAATCTGCCATGATTTCTTTTCCTTGTTCAATAAAGTTTAATTCTCTACCTCTAAATCTCATTGTTACTTTTACTTTATTACCAGCATCAATGAATTTATTAGCATTTTTAGCTTTTACTTCTAAGTCATGTTTATCTATATTTGGCGATAATCTGACTTCTTTTACTTCAATAACCTTTTGTTTTTTCTTAGATTCTTTTGCTTTTTTATTCATTTCGAATTTATATTTGCTGTAATCTAAAATTTTACAAACTGGGTTTGATGGATTAGGAGATACTAATACTAAATCCAATCCTTCTTCTTCTGCAAGCTCAATAGCCTTTTCTGTTGGCATTAAACCAATTTTTTGGCCATTTGAATCAACTACTTGAACTTTAGAAAATTCAATATTTTCATTAATTAAAAAATCTTGTTTTATAAGAAACACCTCCACAAAAAATATATAAAAAAGATTGCCGTAAAGCAACCTTCTCAACTCAAATTATAACATACTATAATATTTTATATATGTTTTTTTGATTACCTTAACAAGACAAAACTCGTAAGGTGAGAAGATTTCCTCTACTTTACGAGTTTAATTATACCACAATTATGCAATTTGTCAAGTATTATGTTATCATATTGAATAATTTTCTTTAATTTTTAGAAAATTAATTACTTCTTTTTTTGGTGTATAGTAATAATCAAATGGATATCTTAGCTTATAGAATTTAACTAATTCTTTATATACTTTTAAATCAAATAAATCTTTATAAATAAAAGTTAATTCATGTAATGCAATAAATAAATCATCTAAATTTGCATTAGGATTATCTTGATATTTATGAAGTACATTATCAAATTCAGTAAATAATCTGTTTTTACTATAGTTAATACTAATTGATTTAAATACATTGTTATTCATTTCTAAATATTCATCATCGTCATAATGTATATCTATATATTTCTTTCCATTTTTTGAATAAATAAATTTCGTTTTAACACTATCTACATATGTTACATTAGGATAATTAAAACATTCTTTTTTTGCTTTTTTATTTATTTTTCTAAATAGACCAATACCTAAAATATCTGGAACACCACATACATATATTTGAGTACTTGGATTAACAAGATATACATACTTTAAAAAAGCTTTAAAATTATCTAAATCCCTATCAAAAGCTTTAAAAGCATGAAGTAAATTACCTCTATGTGTTAAAACATCTAAAAAAGAGCCTGTAAGTCCATTATATATAATTATATTTGCTGTACCTTTTTCTTTTATTTCAACAATATCTTTTAACCCAATATCATTTTTTAAATTAATAGGATAATATTTTTCCAAATCATCTTTATTAATATGATAAAAACTCATTGCTCTTTTAGAATTACTAAAATCTACACGAACCTTTTTATTTATATCTGTCAATTTCATATTTTTAACTAAAGTTCTATAAATATGTTCATCATTATTATCTTGAGGTCTTGCAAAAGAATATGTGTTAATCTCTATATTTTCTTTTTTAAATAATTCTTTTAGCCATATATTTCTTTCTAAAAATGGTTTTGTATTATATACAAGTGAAAAACCTGAAGAAATTGAATTACCAACACATGTAATTATTACTTTGTTTAAATTTCCGAACATTATTTTTTATTGTTTTTAAAAATAATTTATCTGTCTCTTTTAAGTCTTTTTGAATTTCTTTCATATTTTCCCCCTTTTTTATATTATTCCAATTTCCATTCTCTGTACTTTTTTAGAATTATAAAATGATACTTCATCTACACTCTTCTTTTTTGATGGATTTTTATTCATACACTTTTCTCCTTTCTTAAAAATTAATTAAATTTTAATATTATGTTTACTCTGCGTTAGATTATACCATATTTTATGTAACATTACAATGATATAATTAAGATTTATATATTGTAAACTAAAGTAGACTATGTTATACTAATAAAACTTATAAAAAATAATACTTAACAATTAATTTTGAAAGGGATGATAATATGAAAGGAAGAATTATACAAAAAAGTGGTCTTTGGTATGGACAAGTATATGGAACTTGGTCTCATTTTCTAGTAGACCATAATTGGGAAGGATGGGAAAATGTAACAATAGGTTGTCTTACAAAATTAGGAGCTAAATACGAACTAAAAAAATGGATAAATAAAAATTGTCCACCAGAATTTGATTTATAGAAAAAAGTACTCTTTCGAGTACTTTTTTCTAATTTATTTTAAACTTATTATCTTTTTCAAGTAATTTATATTTATCACTATATTCTTCTTTTTTAGACATTAATTCAATTTTACCATTTAAATATAATAAATCTAAATATTGATGTTTAGTCATATATTCATCATCTTTAAAGAAATTTAAACATGCTACTGAGATATTAATACAGTGTGCAATTATCTTCTCATAAGTTGCCAGAATTTCAATAAATGCAATACCATTTTCTACTGAGCATTCACCATTTTTTAATCTTTCAATATGTTCTGTTTTATATTTTTCTCTGTATACATCTGAAACTTCTCTTATTGCTTCAATATCTACAATAGAATCAATTTCTTCATTTTTTAATATATCTAGTGTCTTAACCAACGCATCTTCAACAATATTATACATTACTTTTATTTCTTTGTCTGCTATATTAGAAAATTGTAATTCTTTCTCTTTCATACTTTCGACAGATTTTGCAAGTTTATACGTATAATCCCCTATCTTCTCATATTCAGCCTCTATTTTTAGTAATGCTGTTATATTTCTATTTTCTTGCTCAGATAAATCTAAATTGCCAATATTTACTAAGTAATTTGCAACAGAAATATCCATTTTATCTATGGCATCTTCTCTTTCATGAATATGTTCTAATTTCTTTTGGTCAAATTTATCTAGTAATTTAGTTGCTTTTCTTAAATTTATTTCGGACAGTTCTCCCATATTTGCAATAACATTTAAACTATTTGATATTGCAACACTTGGAATTCCAGTTATTCTTTGGTCTAGTGAATTTAGAATTGCTAAATATTGATTAACATCCTCATCATCTTCTAAATTATCCTTTTTATCTTTTATAGTTAAAATAGTTAATTTTTCTAATAATCCAGTACATGGTAATAAAAGTAATGTAGAAACTATATTAAATATTAAATGAAAATTAGCTATTCCTCCCATGTCTACAGGACTATTCCAAAATGAAAAGCCAATTAAGCCTTGATATGCATATATTCCAATTAAAAATATAATTGTACCAATTAAATTAAAATACAAATGTACCATTGCTGTTCTTTTAGCATTTTTAGAGGCACCTATACTAGATAAAACTGAAGTTAGGCATGTCCCAATATTTTGTCCTAATATAACTGGTATAGTACTTGAATAAGTAATAAAGCCTGTTGTAGATATTGCTTGCAATATTCCAACAGCAGCTGCTGAGCTTTGAACTATTACAGTTATTAATGCACCTACTATTACACCAAGTATTGGATTAGATAATTTAGTAAGCATTGTTGTAAGAATTGGTAAATCACTAAATCCACTTGCCATGTCTATCATTGTCATAAGGCCTGTAAACAATAATCCCATTCCAATTAATAATTGTCCAAAATCTTTTGTTTTCTGCTTCTTCTTTAACTCTATTAATAGTAATCCAATAAGTAAAAGTATTGGAGCTAATGTTGATGGGCTGATTAAGGATAATATACTATTTTCATTAATACTTGCAAGTCTTAATATTTGAGCAGTTATTGTTGTTCCAATATTTGCACCCATAATAATTGGAATTGAATTCTTTAATTTTAATATTCCAGCATTAACAAATCCAACTACCATAACAGTTGTTGCTGCTGAGCTTTGAATTGCTACAGTAATTAAAATTCCTGTAAGTAATCCTTTAAATACATTATCTGTTGCTTTTCTTAGTATTTTTTCAAATTTTTCTCCGGCAAGCTTCTTTAAATTTACACTAAGTAAATTCATTCCATATATTAATAATACAAGCCCACCTATCATTTTTATAATTGATATTGCTACGTTCATTACTACACCTCATTTCAAATATGTTTTTTCCTAAAAAATAGCACAACTAAAAAATTAGTTGTGCTATAAATCTCTTACACATCAAGATTAGTTACATATTTAGCATTTTGCTCAATGAATTCTCTTCTTGGTTCAACATTTTCTCCCATAAGTACTGAGAAAATTTGGTCTGCTTTTATAGCATCTTCTAGGTGAACTTGTACTAAAGTTCTTGTTTCTGGATTCATTGTTGTTTCCCATAATTGTTCTGAGTCCATTTCACCAAGACCTTTATATCTTTGCATACTTAAACTATCTCTTGCAATTCCTTTTTCTTCTAATTCTTTAAGCTTAACTTCTAAATCTGCTTCATTATAGCAATATATATCATCTATTCCCTTTTTAGAAAGTTTAAATAGTGGTGGTTGTGCTATATAAATATTTCCATTTTCAACAAGTGGTCTCATATGTCTAAAGAAGAATGTTAATAATAATGTTCTAATGTGAGCACCATCTACATCGGCATCGGCCATAAGTATTATTTTATGATATCTTAATTTTTCTAAATTAAAGTCATTACCTATTCCTGCTCCTAGTGCAATAATAACTGGAGATAATTTTTCATTATTATATATTTTATCTGCTCTAGCTTTTTCAACATTTAACATTTTACCCCAAAGTGGAAGTATTGCTTGGAATCTTCTGTCTCTACCTTGTTTTGCACTACCTCCAGCAGAATCTCCTTCGACTATGTATATTTCACATTTAGTTGCATCTTTTTCTGAACAATCTGCAAGTTTTCCTGGAAGTGTAGATGACTCAAGTGGAGTCTTTCTTCTTGCCATATCTCTTGCTTTTCTTGCAGCTTCTCTTGCTCTTTGTGCACTTAAAGTTTTTTCAACTATTACTTTTGCAACATTTGGTGTTTCTTCTAAGTATTGTCCCATTTTATTTAGCATAATACTATTTACAACACCTGTTACTTCACTGTTTCCAAGTTTTGTTTTAGTTTGTCCTTCAAATTGTGGCTCTAAAACTCTAACACTTACTATTGCTGATACACCTTCACGTATATCTTCTCCTGCTAAATTAGAATCTTTTTCTTTAAGTATATTAAATCTTCTACCATAATCATTAAAAGCTTTAGTTAATCCTCTTTTAAACCCATCAACATGTGTTCCACCTTCTGGAGTTGGAATATTATTTACAAAAGATAAAATATTCTCAGAATATGCAGTTGTATATTGAAGAGCTACTTCAACTTGTACGTTGTTATCTTCTCCTTCAAAATATATAACATCTGAACCGATTGTATCTTTTCCTTTATTTAAGAAATCTACAAATGATTTAATACCACCTTCATAGTGGAATACCATTTGTTCAGTTCCTTCTTCCCTTTTATCCCATAAAGTAATTTTTAATCCTTTATTTAAAAAAGCCATTTCTCTTAATCTTTGAACTAATATATCTGTTTCAAAAATAGTAGTTTCAAATATCTGAGCATCAGGCTTAAATACAACTTTAGTTCCAGATTTTTTTCCGTCTGCTATTTTATGTGTTGCTTCAATTGTTTTTCCTCTTGCAAATGATGCTGCATATACACCATCACCATCACAAGCTTCAACATATACACTTTCAGATAAAGCGTTAACTACTGATGCACCAACACCGTGTAGACCTCCAGATACTTTGTATCCGCCACCGCCAAATTTTCCTCCAGCATGTAATACTGTAAATACAACTTCAAGTGTAGAAATACCCATTTTAGGATGTTTACCAACTGGAATACCCCTACCATTATCTTGAACACTAATTATATTATCTGGTAAAATTTCAACATTTATTTCTGTACAAAAACCAGCTAAAGCTTCATCAACTGCATTATCTACTATTTCATATACTAGATGATGTAGACCTCTTGAAGAAATACTACCAATGTACATACCTGGTCTTTTTCTTACTGCTTCTAAGCCTTCTAGTACTTGTATTTGATTCTCATCGTATTTTGCCATTATTCTCCCTCTTTTCATTTAAATTCATTTATACTTTTTATTTATATCATACTTTGATATCAAATTTCAAGTCTTGATTTACAAAGTTTTATATTTTCTATTTGATATAAAATATATTTTATTTAGTTTTCAATTTTTCCATTTAAAACTTTAGAAATTTTAATATTAGATATATTTTTTACAAAAGTATCTTCAGTTGTTGTTATAATGCTCTGATAATTTTCTATATATTTTAAAAGATAATTTATTCTTTTACTATCGAGTTCTGACATAATATCATCTAGAAGTAAAATTGGTATTTCTTGTTTTTCATTTTTTAACAATTCAAAATTTGCTAATTTTAAAGTAAGTAATGCCGTTCTCTTTTGTCCTTGAGAACCAAATTTTGATACTTCTTTTTCATTAATATAAATTTCTAAATCATCTCTTTGTATCCCTTTAATTGATGAATTACGTAATTTATCTATGTATAAATGTTCATCTAAATATTTTTTTATTTGTATCTCGTCCATATCTAAAAAATCTGTACAATAAACTAAATTAATATTTTCTTTCCCACCTGTAATATTTTTTTGAATATTTTCTGAATACTGATTTAGTAAATCTATTATTTTTTTTCTAACTGATACTATATATTTAATATATTTACACATTTTCTCATGTAAAACTTCTATATAATTATCATCTACATAGTCTTTCTTTAACATTGTATTTTTTAATTTCAAGCATTTCATATATTCTTGATGATAAATTATATATGACTTTGATATTTGACAACAAATCATATCTATAAAGTTTCTTCTTTTTGCAGGTGAACCTTTTACTATATCTAAACTTTCTGGAGAAAAAATAACAATAGGAATTTCTCCAACATAGTCTGCAATCTTTTTTATTTTAATCTCGTTATTTTTTAATTGTTTTCTATTTAAATTATCAATATAAAACTCAGTACTAACTTCTGTTTCATTTTTTTTATAATAAGCATTAATTCTACAATATTCTTTATCAAACATAATTAACTCATTATCTTTTATTGTTCTATATGATTTTCCAAAAGCACAAATATATATTGCTTCTACTATATTGGTTTTTCCTTGTGCATTATCTCCCAAAAAAAGATTAATTCCATTTATTAGTTCTACATATTGTTTTTCATAATTTCTAAAATTCTCTAAATTTATTCTATCTAAATACATATATTTCCTCTCAAAAAATAAAGCATGAATAATAGATACTCATGCTTTTTATTTTACTATTTCTATTAATCTTGTTTTATTTTTATTGGTAAAACTACATATGTAAATCCATTAGAAACTACAGGTTTAAATAAAACAGGAGATATACTTGTAGTAAATTCTACACATATTTCTGTATCTTCTATAACTTTTAATGCATCAATTACATATCTAGGATTAAATCCTATTTCAATTTCTTTTCCTTCTACTAAAGCTGCAATATCTTCTTTAGCATCACCATTTTCACTTACACAACTTAAAGTTATTCCATCAAGATTAAGTCTCATTTTTACAGGTGATTTCTTATCTTTTTCTTTATTCTCTTTTGCAAATAATGCAACTCTTTCAAATGAATCCAATAGCTTTTTAGTTTTTACTCTAACTTTAGTTTCATAATGTTCTGGAATAATACTTTGATAATTTAAGAATTCTCCTTCTATTAATCTACTAATTATTATACTATTTCCAATTTCAAATAAAGCTTGATTTCTATTAATTCCAATTCTAACTTGTTCTCCTTCTAAATCAGTTAAAATTTTTAATAATTCAGATAAAACTCTTCCTGGAATAATAGCTTTAAAATTATTTATTTCTTTTTCACTTAAATGTTTTTTTAAAGATAATCTAAAACCATCTATTGTTACAATTGTTAATACATTATCTTCAACTTTAACAAGTGCACCATTATATACTGGTCTATTTTCATCTGTACTTACAGAAAATAGTGTTCTTCTTATCATATCTTTAAAAATTCTTTGCTCTAGTTGAATACTATTTTCAATATCAAAAACTGGTAATTTTGGATATTCATTTGGGTTCATTACAGCTAATTTAAAAATTCCATTTATAGATTTTAAAACAAATAAATTTTCATCTACAGATATTTCTACAAACTCGTCCTCTATTTTTCTAACAATTTCATTTAACATTCTTAAATCAACAACTGTTTTTCCTTCTCTAATAACTTCACAAGAAAAAGTATGTTCTGAACCAATTTCTAAATCATTAGTTATTAATTTTAATTTGTTTTGATATGCTTCAAATAAAACCCCTTCTAAAATAGGCATAGTTGTTTTTGAACTTGATGTCTTTGATACAATATTTAAAGCATTTATTAATTCTTTTAAATCACATTTAATATTCATTTATTTTTCTCCTTTTCTTATCAGATTAACAACATTTAAATCGTTTTTACTAGTATTTTTAATTATAATAAATTAAACTTTAAAAATCAATAGAAAAAATATATTTTTTACCCTTCTCTTTCTAAAGTCTTTTTTATATCATCGATTAAATCTTTTGTATCTGGATTATTATCATATTCATCCTTAATTTTTGAATATGCATGTAAAACAGTTGAATGATCTCTTCCTCCAAAATCTTTACCTATTGATGGAAATGACATATCTGCAACTTCTCTACATAAATACATCGCTATTTGGCGTGGATATGCAATTGTATTAGATCTTTTATCACTAGTTAAATCTGATACTTTTAAATTAAAAAATTTAGCGACTACTTGCATAACAAGTGTACTAGATAAAATATTACTATTTTTTACAAGTATAGATTCAATTATATTGTCTACTACTGGATCAGTTAAAGGATTATTAGTAAATTTTGTATATGCCATTAATTTATTAAATACTCCCTCAAGCTCTCTTACATTAGATTTAACTTTAGTTGCAACTTTAATTAATATATCATCTTCTATTAAATAACGTTCTTCTTCTGCTCTTTTCTTTAAAATAGCAAGTCTTGTTTCATAATCTGGTGTCTGAATATCTACACTAACTCCCATTGAAAATCTTGTTTTTAATCTATCTTCTAAACCATTAATTTCTTTTGGTGGTCTTTCAGATGTTAAAACAATTTGTTTTCCACTTTCACATAAAGCATTAAATGTATGAAAAAATTCTTCTTGACATTTATCTTTTCCTGCAATAATTTGTACATCATCTATAAGTAATAAATCTGAATTTCTAAATTTCTTTTTAAACGAATCATTTAAATCTGCATTTTTAGGATTTAACATGACTTTTATTAGTTCATTAACAAATAATTCACCTGTGCAATAAAAAACTTTTTTAGAGGGATCCTCGTCGATTACAGCATTACCTATTGCTTGCATAAGATGTGTCTTCCCCAGACCTACCCCTCCATAAATATATAATGGATTAGTTAATCCTAAATTCTCATAAACAGAATATGCTGTTGCTCTTGCAAATCTATTATTATTTCCAATTATAAAATTATCAAAAGTATATCTACCATTAAGACCAGCTCTTTCTCTTATTTTTTCTTTATCTAAAATTGGATTTAATTTTTCATCACTGTCTTCTGTCTCAATATCTCCATATTGTCCTCTAATAATTTCAACATCTTCTAAATCTGTATCTTCATTTTCTGGTATTGTAGGTTTAGCTTCAAACGTTATTTGATAATCAACACTAGTTAAATATTTAAGAGTATTACGTATTAATTCTAAATATCTTTTTTTACAAATATCTATATAATAACTAGATGGAGATAAAAAACATACTGTATTTTTATCTATTAATCTAGGTACCATTACTTCAATATATGTATTGTAAGCAATTTGAGAAATTTCATCTTTTAAAATATCTAATGCCTTTTCCCAAATATTTATAAAATTCTCTTCCATCTTCCCCCTCCTTTACAAAATTATTTTTATCTTCCGTTTATTCTGTATTTATTATAATAAATTAAATTCAAAAAATCAATAATAAAATATTTTTAATTATCTTTTTATCCACATTTTCCACAATATTATAAAATAAAAATTTAATATTTAATATATAAAAAATTGTTAATAATGTTTATAAGTAATAAATATTATTTTAAATTGTTTATAACTAAAAAATAAATTTAAATAATATTTAGTTTAATAAGTTTAATTTTATAGAATAATTTTTTTAATTTTATAATTACTATTTATTAAAAAAATAATTTATAATTTATCCACATTATGTTCTGTGTAATATGTGTATAGTGTTAATAATTTCTATTTAATTTTAATTTTTTTTTAATCTATATATTTTTATAAAAAAGTTATTAACATTATCAACATTTAAAATTGTGAATTAAGTGGATAACTTTTTTATCAATTAAAATAATTTTTAAAAATATAAAAAAATTTTTAGTTATTTTTTTTATTAAAAATATTTTTATTTTTTTCTAAAAATGTAAACCTGTTTTTTAAAGCTATTCTCACGCGCGCGTACGCGTTAATAAATAAAATAATTTATTTATATTATTATATAGTAGTAGTAGTAGGGCCTGTGGATAATGTGGATAACTTTTAAAAATCCACTATTTTCAATATGTTGAGGTATGTTCACCCTGTGGATAACTTTGTGGATAAGTGGCCAAGTTATCCACACCCCCTGTTGATAACTTTTCGACAATTTTTCATTTTCACAATTCTATCACATAGTTATCCACAGGTTATCCACAGTTTACCTGTGGATAACTTTTTAAAATGCAGATTTTAACAGTTTGGCAATTTTTTTGTAATTTTTGTGTAATAAAAGTTCTTAATCTTCAAAAAACACTTATTTATAGCATATTTGCGGTTTCAAACTTATGTTTTAAAAGTGACATAAGTTATCACTTTATGTCGATTGCGCAAAAAAAAGTTTTCACAGAAATTTTTGACTTTTTATAATATGTAAATTAAAATTAACTCTAAATATATTAAAATAAATAAAGTTTAAAAACTTGTAAAAAACAAATTAATTGTTAGAAAATTGTTTAAATACTAAAAAGTTATCCACAGGTTTATCCACACCCCTGTGGATAACTGTGATTTTTCATCTAAAAATCTTATAAAAATATACATAAAAACTGTGGATAACTATATAAATTTTCACAAATATTAATACATTTTATGAAAACTTAAAATACTTGAAAATACTGAATTATAGCTTAATTTTGCTGTGAAAAATTTTATTATAAAAAAAGATTTCGCAAAATTTTTTTCAAAATTAATTCCTTAGTGTGCCACTTTACATAAAAACTGTGGATAACTTATATTTTTATGTAGTATTTTTAGTGATTTTTATAATATTTTTATAATGGTTTTAACTTATCCACAGGTAAAAGCTAATTTTTATGGTCAAGGATAGTCAAATATGTAATTTACAAATATACATAAAAACTGTGGATAACTTTTTGAGTTTTCACGACTTTTCACAAGATTAATTATAAAAATAAAGGGGTTGACAAAAAAAACATTATGGTGTATAATGATTCCACTTATACAAATGTTTAAATGACTAATTTATTAAATAATTAGCATTTATTTTTTTGAGTTGAAAATTATTTAATATATATACATTGTTTAGGAGGTGTAGTAGCATGAAAAGAACATATCAACCAAAAACAAAACAAAGACAAAAAGTACACGGATTTAGAAAAAGAATGGCAACAGCTTCAGGAAGAAGAGTTTTAAAATTAAGAAGAGCAAAAGGAAGAAAAGAACTTTGTGCTTAATTAATATGCAAGTGGGTATGTGGTTTTTCATATCCACTTTTTTCTAATTGATAAGGGATGGAAAGATGAAATATACACTTAGAATAAAAAATAATAAAGTATTCAAATATATATTTAAAAAAGGAGATTACTCTAGAGGGAAGTATGTTGTAGTACATTCTTGTAAAACTAAATTTGCTAATGAACAAGAAGATAGTATGAATTTTTTTGCAGTGTGTGTATCTAAGAAAAATGGTAATAGTGTACAAAGAAATAAATTAAAAAGATTAGCAAGAGAAGTGTATAAGCAAGAAGAAGAAAAACTAAAGAAAGGTCATAATTATATAATTATGTTTAAAAAAGATACTTTGGGTAAAGAAGTAAATTTTCAAGTAATTAAAGAAGACATAATACAATGCTTTGAGGAGCTAAATTTATATGAATAAAATAAATAAAATAGTTCTTTTTCCTAGAAAAATTTTAGTAAAGTTTATAGTATTTTACCAAAAGCATATTTCATCACATATGGGTAAGCATTGTAAATACTATCCAACATGTTCTGAATACACTAGGCAAGCGGTTGACAAATATGGTATAATTAGAGGTAGTTTATTAGGTATAATAAGAATACTAAAATGTAATCCATTTTCTAAAGGTGGAGTGGATTTACTAAAGTAATGAATGGGGGATATTGATGATCAACTTTATTTCAGGTATTTTAGGTGGTATTATTAGAGCTATCTATAATGTTGTAGAACATAATTATTTAATAGCTTTATTAATATTTACCTTATTAACTAAGTTAATCCTTTTCCCATTAATGCTTAAACAGCTTAAATCAACAGCAGGAATTCAAAAGATTGCGCCAGAAGACAAAAAACTTAGAGAAAAATATAAAGATAATCCAATTAAACTTAATGAAGAATTAACTAAGTTATATGCGGATAATAAGATAAGTCCTATGGCTGGATGTTTATTACCAATTATTCAAATTCCTATCATTTTGGCAATGTTTTGGGTTGTAAGACAACCATTAACATACATTGCACAAATGGACCAAGGTCAAATTAATTTTTATACAGCACAATACTTAAATGTAGAAGAGTCTGAAGTAACTGAAAAAGTTGCTAAAGCTTATGAAATAAGTATAGCTAAAGAATATAATCTACTAGATATGAATGTTGGAAGTAAAATTAATTTAGGAGATACACCAAAAGATGCATTTTCTAAAGATGAAACTAAAAAAGTAAGTAAATGGTGTCTAGTAATACCAGTACTTACATTACTTTTTTCAATATTAAGCAATCAAATAACTATGAGAAAGTCTAAAAAAACAATGACTGAAGATCAAGCTGAAATGCAAAAATCTATGAACATTATGATGCCTTTATTATCTACATATATAGCTTACACATGGCCTTTAGCGCTTGGTGTTTACTATTTATTTGGAAGTATATTAGGTATTGGACAACAATTATTAATAGATAAATTAATGGAAGATAAAGATGAAAAAAAAGACAATAAAAAAGAAAAGAAAAATAAAGTATTATTCCTAGGAAAGGGTGAGAATAATGACTAAAAAAGTAACAGAACAAATTGGAAAAACAGTAGAAGAAGCTATTAGAAAAGGTTTAGAGGAATTAAAAGTTTCTAGAGATGATGTTAAAATTGAAATTCTTGAAGAGCCTTCAAATGGTGGAGTTTTAGGGATTTTATCTGCTAAACTTGCAAAAGTAAGACTTACAGTAGATAAGAAAATTAGTGATGAACAAGCACAAAAAACAGAAGAAAAATTAGAAGAAATTCTAAAAAATATTTTTGATATTACAAACGAAGATGTTTCATACACTATAGAAAAAGATGGAAATCAAATGAATCTTGTTATAACTGGCGATAATATGGCACATTTAATTGGTTATAAAGGAAAAACAATTGAAGCTTTCCAATCTTTAATTAATTCAATGCTTCAAAGAGAAGATGAAGAATACGCTAAAGTATTTGTAGAAATTAATGATTATAAGAAGAAAAAAGAAGAAAAATTAAGAAGATTAGCTAATAAAATGGCTTCAAATTGTGTTAAATTTAGAAGACCAATTAAGCTTGAACCAATGTCTGCATACGAAAGACTAATAATTCATAGAGAACTAGCTGATAGAAAAGATGTAGAAACAGAATCTATTGGTGAAGAGCCTAGAAGAAGAGTTGTTATTAAAAGAAAATATCAATATAGATAAAATCTTTTAGGGAGGTATGAATATGGATGAAAAAGAGCAATTTGTTGATGATTTAAAATCAAGAAATGATCCAATTGAAAACTGGCCTGTAAATAAATTAAAAAAAGAGGCTGGAAATGATGCTGGAAAAGGACAAACAATTGAAAGAGACGATATTGGGATAGATTAAAAAGTATATAAATCACCATTCTATTTAGGTGAAAGTTAAATAGAACTCAGTGATGTAGAAAAAAGTGTATAATTTTATGCATTATTCTACGCACTGAGTTCTTTTGAGTATTAGGAGGTAAAATTATGTCTACAACAATAGCAGCTATTGGAACAGCCTTATCTAATAGTGGTATTAGTATTATTAGAATAAGTGGAAAAGATAGCTTAAATATAATTAATAAAATATTTAAATCTAGTTCAAAACTAGAACCTAACCACATAATTTATGGGAAAATAATAGATAATGACGACGTTTTAGATAATGTTTTAGTATCATATTTTAAAGCTCCTCATTCATTTACTGGTGAAGATGTTTGCGAAATTAATTGTCATGGAGGAAATCAAATAACTAAAGAAATACTTGAAATTGTTCTAGAAAATGGTGCTATACTTGCAGAACCAGGAGAATTTTCTAAAAGGGCATTTTTAAATGGTAAAATGGATTTATCTCAAGCAGAAGCAGTAATAAATCTAATTAATGCTAAAACAAAGACAGAAAGCCGTATTGCAGCTAAAAATATGGAAGGGGATTTGTCTAAAAAAATTAAAGAACTTCGCGAAGAACTAGTTGAACTTATGGCTCAAATTGAGGTTAGTGTAGACTATCCAGAATACGATTATGATGAAGTTGAACCAACTAGTATTATAGCATTATTAGATAATAAAATAGCACAAATTCAACATATTGTTGATACATACGAACATGGTAAATACATTAAAAATGGTGTAAATGTAGCAATTCTTGGAAAGCCAAATGTTGGGAAATCATCACTTTTAAATAAACTTGCAAATTATGAAAAAGCTATTGTTACTAATATTCCAGGTACTACAAGAGATATTGTAGAAGAAACAATTAACTTAGGTAATATTGTTTTAAATATATCAGATACTGCAGGAATAAGAGATACAGATGATATTATTGAGAAGATAGGTGTAGAAAAAAGTCTAAAAATATTAGAAGAAATGGATTTAGTTTTATATTTAATTAATGGACAAGATGGAGTTAGTTCAGAAGATTTTGAAATACTCTCTAAAATCCAAAATAAAGGACTTAAATACATTACGGTGATAAATAAGATGGATGTAACAGAAAAATCGATTTTAGCGGCTAATATGGACGAATTAGTTAAAAAAGGTATTAGAAAACCAATTTGCATTTCTGTTCAAGAGAATACAGGTATAGAAGATTTAAAAAATGAAATAATTAATTTATTTGATTCATCAGATTTAGATTATTCACATGAATTAATTATAACAAATGAAAGACATAAAGATTTACTCAAAAAATCAATTGAATATTTAAAAGATGCTAAAAATGAAATATCTATGGGACAACCAATAGATATCGTATCAATATATGTTAAAAAGAGTACTAAAACTCTTGGCGAAATAATTGGAGCAGATGTTACTCAAGATATTATTGCCAAAATATTTGAGAAATTCTGTTTAGGAAAGTAAAGGAGGACAAAATGAGCGAATATTGTTTAGGAGAATATGATGTAGTGGTTATAGGAGCTGGACATGCTGGCTGTGAAGCAGCTCTTGCATCAGCACGTATTGGAAAGAAAACAGCAGCTTTTGTAATTAATTTAGATACTCTTGCAAATATGCCTTGTAATCCTAGTATTGGAGGTACTTCAAAAGGACATTTAGTAAGAGAAATAGATGCATTAGGTGGAGAAATGGCTAAAAATGCAGATAAAACATTTCTCCAATCTAAAATGTTAAACACTTCAAAAGGACCAGCTGTACATTCTTTAAGAGTTCAATCTGATAGAAGAATGTATCATATTGAAATGAAAAAAACTATGGAACAACAAGAAAACTTAGATGTTTACCAAGCAGAAATCGTTAAAATTCTTGTTGAAGATGGTAAAGTTGTAGGTGTAAAAACTAAGATAGGAGCTACATTTAAGACAAAATCTATTGTAGTTGCAACAGGTACATACTTAAAAGGAAAAGTAATAATAGGAGAAGTGGCATATGAAAGCGGTCCAGACGGTGTATTTCCAGCAAATGATTTATCTCAAAGCTTACTAGATATAGGTGTAGAACTTAGAAGATTTAAAACTGGTACTCCAGCAAGAATTAATGCTAAAACTATTGATTTTTCTAAGATGGAAGAACAATTTGGAGATAAAGAAATTACACCTTTTTCTTTTGATAATGAAGGAAAAGAAGAAATTCTAAATAAGAATCAAGTTTCTTGTTATTTAACCTATACAAATGAAGAAACACATAAAATAATTAGAGCAAACTTAGATAGGTCACCAATTTATACAGCAAATAAAGATATGAAACTTAAATCTACAGGACCTAGATATTGTCCTTCAATTGAAGATAAAGTTGTAAGATTTGCAGATAAAGAAAGGCATCAATTATTTATAGAGCCTCTAGGAGAAAAGACTTCAGAAATGTATATACAAGGTATGTCTTCATCTTTACCAGAAGAAGTTCAAATTCAAATGTATAGAACAGTTCCAGGACTTGAAAATGCTAAAATGATGAGACCCGCATATGCTATTGAATATGACTGTATAGATTCAACAAATCTTAAACTTAGTCTTGAATATAAAGGAATTGAAGGATTATTCTTTGCAGGACAAGTTAACGGTTCATCTGGATATGAAGAAGCAGCTGCACAAGGACTTATTGCAGGTATTAATGCATCTTTAAAAATAGATAATAGAGAACCATTAATTCTTGATAGATCTGAAGCATATATAGGTGTTTTAATAGATGATTTAGTTACAAAAGGAACTAATGAACCATACAGAATGATGACATCTCGTGCTGAATATAGACTTGCTTTAAGACAAGATAATGCAGATTTAAGACTTACAGAAAAGGGATATAAAGTTGGTCTTGTAACTGAAGAAAAATATAATAAATTCTTAGAAAAGAAAGATAGTATAAGAAGAGAAGTAGAGCGTATAAGAGCTACAGCTGTAAGACCTAGTGATGAGACAAATAGTCTTTTAGAATCTCTTAACTCATCTAAACTTAGTACAGGATGTAAACTTGCAGATTTAATAAAAAGAAGTGAATTGTCTTATGATAATTTAGCTCCAATAGATAAGAAAAGAAAAGAACTACCTAGAAGTGTAGCAGAAGAAGCTGAAATACAAATAAAGTATGAAGGATATATTAAATTACAACAAGAGCAAATAGATGAATTTAAACAATTAGAAAGTAAAAAACTAAGTCCAGATATAGATTATAATGAAATTAAAGGATTATGTTTAGAAGCTAGACAGAAACTAAATAAACAAAAACCTTTATCTGTTGGCCAAGCTTCTAGAATATCTGGTGTATCTCCTGCAGATATATCTGTTTTACTTATATATATAAACCAAAATAATATAAAATAATAAAGGAGTTTTCACATGAAAAATAACGAATTTATAGAACTATTATGTAAAGAATGCAAAAATCAAAATGTAGATATTACTGAAGAGCAAGCAAATAACCTTGAAATGTATAAAACACTACTACTTGAATGGAACGAAAAAATGAATTTAACGGCAATTACAGATGAATATGAGATAATTATAAAGCATTTTGTTGATTGCTTGGAATGTACCAAAGTAATTAAAGATGAAGAAAAAATTATAGATGTTGGAACTGGAGCAGGTTTCCCTGGTATGGTTCTAGCAATCTATTATAAAGATAAGAAATTTACATTACTTGATGCTTTAAACAAAAGATTAATTTTTTTACAAGAAGTAGTAAATACATTAAAACTAGATAATGTTGAAATAATTCATGGTAGAGCAGAAGAAGTAGCAAGAAAAGAAGAATATAAAGAACAGTTTGATGCTAGTGTATCAAGGGCTGTAGCACAATTACCAGTACTTTTAGAATATACTAGTCCATTTATAAAAGTAAATGGAAAATGTATTGTTATGAAAGGAGATAATGTAGAAGATGAAGTAAAATTATCATCTAATGCATTAAATACTTTAAAATTAAAAATAGTAGATAGATTTAACTATAATTATATGATTAATAATGAAGAATATAATAGAAGTATTTTAAAAATAAATAAAATAGGAAATACACCTCAAAAATACCCTAGAAATTATGGTCAAATAAAGAAGAAACCATTGTAAATACTAGTTTTTATATAATTAGAAAGTTATCTAAATATTAATAAAGTTAAACAAATTATCAAAAAAGAGTGAATTTTAAAATTTACTCTTTTTTTTTTATAACAAATGTAATATAATAACCATGAGGTGACATTATGGCAAGGGTAATATCAATAGCTAATCAAAAAGGTGGAGTAGGAAAAACAACAACCGCAGTTAATTTGAGTGCTTGCTTAGCACAAAAAGGTAAAAGAGTATTATTAATAGATACAGATCCACAAGGAAATGCAACTAGTGGATTAGGGATTGAAGCTCATACAGATAGATCAGTATATAATGTTTTGGTAGACGATATGGAAATAAGTGAGACTATTGTATCAACAATGGTAAAAAAATTAGACGTATGTCCTGCAAATATAAATTTAGCAGGAGCTGAAATTGAGCTTGTTTCTATGGTTTCAAGAGAAAATAGATTAAAAGATGCAGTAGACAAAATAAGAGATGAGTATGATTATGTACTTATAGATTGTCCACCATCACTTGGACTTATTACACTTAATGCTTTTACAGCATCAGATAGTGTATTAGTACCAATACAATGTGAGTATTATGCGTTAGAAGGACTAGGACAACTTATTAATACTATAAAACTTGTTCAAAAACATTTAAATCCAGATTTAATTGTAGAAGGAGTAATTTTAACTATGTTTGATGCTAGGACAAACCTTTCAACTCAAGTTGCAAGGGAAGTTGAAAAATATTTTGGTAACAAGGTTTTTCAAACAATTATTCCTAGAAATATTAGACTTAGTGAAGCTCCAAGCCATGGATTACCAATAACTTTATATGATGGAGAATCAAAAGGTGCAGAAACATATAAAAAGTTAGCCAAAGAGTTAATTAAACTAACAGAAAAGGAGGATTAATATGGCTAAAGGATTAGGTAGAGGGTTAGATGCTTTTTTTGGAGAAGATGATAACGAGACAATAGAAAAAGTAACTAAAAGAACAACTAAAAAACAAGAAGAAAATGTTGTTGAAAAAGTTGTAGAGCTTAATATAACTGAAGTTGAGCCTATGTTAAATCAACCTAGAAAAGTTTTTGATAAAGAAAAAATGGAAGAACTAACAGCTTCAGTACGTGAACATGGAGTAATTCAACCAATTCTTGTTGTAAAAGATGTTAATGGATATACAATTGTTGCTGGGGAAAGAAGATGGAGAGCGGCAAAATCTGCTGGTCTTACTACGATTCCTGCAATAATTAAAGATTATACAGATAATAAAAAGAAACAAGTTGCTTTAATAGAAAATATACAAAGAGAAGATTTAAATATAATTGAAGTAGCACAGGCAATAAGAGAATTAATGGATATAGAAGGATATTCTCAAGGTGATGTTGCAAAGATTACAGGAAAAAGTGTATCTTCAGTGTCAAATATAATGAGACTTTTAAAATTACCAAATGAAATATTAGATATGTTGTTAAAAGGAGAACTTGTTGAAGGACAAGCAAGAGCGTTACTTGCAATTGAAGATGAGGAAAAACAAATAGCAATTGCTAAAAAAGTTGCAGAAAAAAAACTTACTGTAAGAGATGTTGAAAAATTAATTTATGGTGATGATAAATATAGAAAGAAATCAACTAAAAAAGCTCCTAAATCAGTATATTATGAAAAATTAGAGAATAGACTTAAAGATTATTTTGGTTATAAAGTTAAATTAGACCAAACAAAGAAACATCAAAGATTAATAATTGAATATAATGATGAAGATGGCTTAGAAAGTTTATTATCAATGTTAAATATAAAAATGTAATTTATAGGAAATTAGCAAATATTTTATTTGCTAATTTTTTTAAAATGTGAAAAAAATTCACAATATGTATTGACAAAACTAAAAACCATGGTATAATAATAAACGTATCACAAATGGATGAGTGTCCGAGTGGTTTAAGGAGCCAGTCTTGAAAACTGGTGATGTCGAAAGGCACCGTGGGTTCGAATCCTACCTCATCCGCCAACATAAAGATAGAACATTTTAATGTTCTATTTTTTTTCTAAAAATTATAAAAATAGTTGACTTATTGCTATGTTATTGTTATAATGTAGAAGTAGCAAAATGATATGGAGAGTTACCCAAGTGGTGAAGGGGACAGTTTGCTAAACTGTTAGGTCTGGCAACGGGCGCGAGGGTTCGAACCCCTCACTCTCCGCCATACATCAATTTGTTCGTAAACAATGTTGATATTTAAGCATTTACCAGTCGTTAGACTGGTATTTTTTTTATTTTCACAAATCTAAATCATCTGTTTAAGCTTTTTTATTATAAAAATATAATATATTGACAAAGTTAACATAAAATTATATAATGCTATATGTAGAGTTTATATTACTCTTCGAATAATAATTTAGTTCGGAGGGTAACCTCCGAAAAGTAAAAGGAGGATTTTATATGAAAAATGATTCAAAAATTAAATCTATATCAGGAGTAGTAAGTGTAATAATATTACTTGTAATTTTATTATTAATTTCAACTCATCGTGTTCCAATAGGAAAAATAGGTATTGAAACAAGAATGAGTAAAGTAACAGGAAAAGTATATGACTCAGGATGGTATTTTAAAATTCCATTTGTTACCAGTATAAAAGACTTATCTATTCGTAATCAAAAAATTGAATATGCAGAAACACAAGGTGAATTATCAGGACAAGAACCAGTTTATATGAATATTGTATTAACATTTTCACTAAATAAAGAAAAAGCATCAGATGTATATGTAAATTATGGAAAAGATTATATTGATACATTAATGCCACAGCAAGAAGTTTTTGATATAGTAAAAGGAACAGTTGCAAAACATGGAATTGACGAGTTTGCAGCTAAAAGAGATGAGATTTTTAATGAAGCTAAAGTTAATTTAAATGAAAGAATGAAAGATAGAGGTATAACAATTAATACTCTTTCATTAGCAAACTATAGATTTACAGATGAAATGGAATTAGCTATATCTCAAAAAAATAAAGCAGTTCAAGAGAATAAAACACAAACCGAAATAAATGAAAAGAATAAAGCTAAAGCGGATGCAGACGCAGAAATTAAGAAAAAAGAAGCTGCTGCAGAAGCTGAAGCAATAAAAACTAAAGCTGAAGCAGAAGCTTATGCTAATCAGAAAGTAAATGAATCTTTAACAGATAATATTGTAAAATTAAAAGCTATAGAAGCTTTTAAAGAAAAATGGAATGGAGAATATCCAGATGTTATGAGTGGAGATTCAAATATGCTTTTTGATATCAATCAATATTTAAATAAATAGAACAATAAAAGGTACTCTTTATAGAGTACCTTTTTACTTTATATATTTATATTATACTTGAAATAATATAGATAAATGGTATAATTACAAATAATTAAATAAATTGAACTAAAAAATTAATATTTATTAGGAGGTAGTATTATGAAAAATTATGATGTAAATATTTGTTGGGGTATTGCAAGAATTAGAGTTTATTTGCAGATGGAAAATTACAAAGGTTTTTATGATATAAACAGTAGAGGTAATCTCAAAGGAGCAGATTTGCTTGAAACAGCTATTGAAACAGATTTATTAGAACAAGATGATATTAAAAATAGTAATTGTGAAATGAAAATATTTGAAAATAAAGAAGAGGATTATTGTTTTTCTTGTGTATTAAAAGATAAACAAGGAAATACATTAGAAATTGATGAGGAAATAGAAGAACTACCAAAATTTATTGTTGGATGTCATATTATTGAATATAAAGAAAGTGAATAAAAGTAAAAAGAAGATTTCTAAAATTTAGAAAATCTTCTTTTTTTATTATCTTATATCTTGTGTTATTTCAGAAAGACTTGTTTCAAGTATCTCTGGATGAGATAACAATCTATTTAGTATTCTAAATGAATTTGCATAGTAATGACCATCACATATTCTTTCATCTCCAACAAAAGCTAGATTTACGACTCTTTCTTGTTTAATTTCATCATCTTCATATATGTATGATTTTTTCTTTTTTCCTATGGCAAAAAACATACTAGTTGTTCCAAAGTTGTATAAATGATGATAAATGGAATCAATACCTAAAGAACCCACATTTGTCACATAACAACTTGTATGAAAAGGACTAACTTTAATTAATGATTTTGGTAGATAGCCATGTTTATCTAACCATTTAATAATTTTTATAGATAGTCTAATTAAAGGAGTAGGAATAATAGTTAAAATTCTAGCTGTTTTATCTGTTCCATTATTTTTTTCTTCTTTTTTATTTTCTTCAATTAATTTTGCAATTTTTTCTTTAATTTCAAATATATTTTCAGTACCATCAAAATAAAATTTGACTGTTGTTTCTTCAGCATCATCAGTAATAGATTTTTTTATTGTTAATGAGATACATATATGATTTCTAGCATAAGTTCTACCATGCATTATAAATCTATTTAATTGTGGTCTTGTTGCAAGAATACGAACAATTGCTGTAATAATAATTTCCATTGTACTGAATTTAATACCTTCTTTTTGTTTTTTAGCAATATATTCATTTATAGCATCAATTTTTACATCTTGATTAAAATATACATGAGCATCACTACGCTCTGTCATTAAACTTGGCATTAGCTTAAATTCAGGAGCGATAGTTTTTAAAACTCTACCATCACTTCTTTTTCCAAACATATATAAACACTCCCTTTTTTATACAAAAAACAATTGTATATGATTAGATTTTATATTAAAATAACTGAAACGTCAAATTTTGCGCAATGTAAAATAAAAATAGATTAATTTATAAAATGTATATGAAAATTCTTTTAAATATTTTCTATGTATGTTAATATTGTTTTGTGAGGTATAAAAAAATGAAAAGAAAAGATACAAGAAAAATAATGGTAAGAAATGTTCAGATAGGTGGACAAAATAAAGTTATAATTCAGTCTATGTGTAATACAAAAACTAAAGATATTGATGCTACAGTAAAACAAATATTAGAACTTGAAAATGCTGGTTGTGAAATAATTAGAGTGGCATGTTTAGATATAGAAGATGCAAAAGCAATAAAGGAAATAAAGGCAAAAATTCATATTCCAATAGTTGCAGATATTCATTTTGATTATAAAATAGCATTACAAGCAATTGAATCAGGTGTAGATAAAGTTAGAATTAATCCAGGAAATATTGGTTCAGAAGATAAAGTAAAAGCAGTAGTAGATAAATGTATGGAAAAACATATTCCAATTAGAATAGGGGTTAATGCAGGTTCTTTAGAAAAAGATTTGTTAGAAGAATATGGAAAGCCTACGGCTAAAGCTATGGTTGAAAGTGCAAGAAGACATATACAAATATTGGAAAATCTAAATTTTAAGGATTATATGATATCACTTAAAGCATCAAATTTAGATTTATGTATTGAGGCATATGAGCTTGCATCAAAAGAATTTAATTGTCCACTTCATCTTGGAATAACTGAGGCAGGAACTGAATTTAGTGGTACAATAAAATCAAGTATTGGGCTTGGTGTTATGCTAAGAGAAGGAATAGGAGATACAATAAGAGTTTCTTTATCTGATGACCCAATTAAAGAAATAAAGGTTGCAAAAGAAATATTAAAAGACTGTAATTTATATAAGAAAACTCCAACATTAATAGCATGTCCTACTTGTGGAAGAACACAAATAGATTTAATACCTATAGCAAAAGAAGTAGAAGAATTTTTACAAACAATAGAGTCAGATATAACAGTTGCAGTTATGGGATGTGTTGTAAATGGACCAGGAGAAGCAAGAGAGGCAGATATTGGTATTGCTGGTGGGATAAATGAAGGTATGTTATTTAAAAAAGGACAGGTAATAAGAAAAGTTAAACAAGATGATATAGTTAATACTTTAAAAGAAGAAATACTTAATATGGTAAAAAATAACAAAAAATAGTTGATAATATTTTTAAATTAGAACATAATAATATTATAAAATAAGGAGGAATAAATTATGGAAGAAGATATGATTGAATTAACAGATGATGAGGGAAATAAAATTAAATATGAGATATTAGATGTAATTTATAAAGATGAGGATGAATTTGCAGTGTTGCTTCCTGAAGATAGTGAAGATGAAGTTGTAATATTTAAAATAATACCACTTGCAAAAGAAGATGAAGTTGAATATGAAGAAGTAGTTGATGAAGAATTAGCAGATGAAATATTTAATGAATTTGTAAAAAGAACAGAAGAATAATTGACAACTTTTTATATTTATGTTATATTAACATAATGTAAAGGGAGTAGTTTCTTTATTGTTATATAGCGTCAATACACGGTTATAATAACCCGCTATATAATATACTAATCTAGTATATAACGAGACTTTACGCTTATGGGCGTATTGTCTCGCTTTTTATTTATCTGTTTAAGGAGGAATTTATATGTTAAATTTTATATTATTAATAGTTGGACTTTTACTACTTGTAAAATGTGCAGATATTTTTGTTGATGGAAGTAGTAATATAGCAAAATCATTTGGTATACCATCATTAATTATTGGTCTTACTATAGTTGCATTTGGAACATCTGCACCAGAGGCAGCAGTAAGTATAACAGCAGCTTTAAAAGGAAGCAATGAAATATCTGTAGGAAATGTTGTTGGTTCTAATATTTGTAATTCATTATTAATACTTGGAATTTGTGGTGTATTTAAAGCTTTAAAGGCAAAAAAAGAAGTAAGAAAAAGAGATTTTCCATATTACTTATTATCTGCTTTAGTTTTATTTATAATAGTATCTGAATACTTTTTAACAGGGCAGACTATTGCTACTATTACAAGAACAAATGGATTAATTTTACTATGTTTTTTAG
This sequence comes from uncultured Clostridia bacterium, assembly GCA_949106495.1. Classification (GTDB taxonomy): domain Bacteria; phylum Bacillota; class Clostridia; order TANB77; family CAG-465; genus CAG-465. The sequence goes on along the minus strand of CARYZD010000008.1, from coordinate 57,890 downwards.
GAATATATATGGTTAGCTTATTTACAAGTGTAAAAAGAGAAAAACAAGATATGCCAAAAGAAGAAAAAACAAAATTTAGAGTAAAAGATTTATTATATATTTTAATTGGTATAATTGGTATAGCTGCTGGAGGTCAATTGGTTGTAAATGGAGCTTCAGGAATTGCTACTGCACTTGGTGTAAGTGAGAATGTTATAGCACTTACAATAATTGCCATTGGAACAAGTTTACCAGAGCTTGTAACAAGTATAATAGCAACCAAAAAAGGTGAAGTAGATTTAGCAATTGGTAATGTTATTGGGTCAGATATTTTTAATATATTATTTATACTAGGGACAACAAGTGTAATTTCTCCAATAACATTAAACTTTAATACATATATAGATATTATATTTATGCTTTTATCTAGTTTACTAGTATTTATTATGTTACAAAAGAATAAGAGAATAGGAAGAAAAAAAGGAATATGTATGCTTGCAATGTATGTTATATACATGTCATATATTCTTGTTAGATAAGAATAGAGGAGTAATCCTCTATTTTTTTCTTTTTTTGTAATTTTTGTGAAAAAAGTATTACTTCTTGATATTTTATGTAAATTATGATATAATTTACAAACGTAATAAGGAGAAAAAATAGAATGGAAAAGAAACAAGGAAAAGTATGGATTGTTATATTAGCAATATTAGTTATAATCATAGCGTGCTTTTTAGCAGGATATATATATATAAAAAGTAAATTTAATAAGATGACTCAAAAGCCATTAGATGAAGAAGATTTAGGAATAGATATAACAACTGTTTCTGAAAAACATGTTAATGTAGATAATTTAATTAGATTTGTAATATTTGGTAGTGATTCAAGAGATACACAAAATGAATATGCTGGAAGATCAGATACAATAATAATTGTAGTTATTAACAATGTTGAGAAAAGTATTAACTTAATTAGTATCCCTAGAGACTCATATGTTAATGTACCAGATTATGGAATGACAAAAATAAATCATGCTTATGCATATGGACAAGAACAATTAAGCATTAAAACAATAAATTCAAATTTTGGACTTAACTTATCTCAATACATGACTATAGACTTTTCAGGGCTTATAGATTCAATAGATAAAGTTGGAGGAGTTGAAGTTACATTAGATCAAGACGAAGTAAACTTTATTAACAGTGATAGAACAATAACAGAGAAAGTTGCTGGTCCAGGTAAAGTTGTATTAAATGGTGCTCAAGCTTTAAAACATTCAAGAAATAGATATGTTGGTAATGATTTTACAAGAGCTTCAAGACAAAGAGCAATACTTATTTCATTATTAAATAAAATGGCAAAAAAAGATGTAAATGAGATATTAAATTTAAGTGATGATATATTATCTAATATAACTACTAATATGGATATGAATAAATATAAAGATATGTTCTTAGAGGTAGCAGGAGATAGACAACAATATTTAAAAAATATTAATTCAGTTCAAATTCCATCAACAGAATATGGATATGATAGCATGATTGATGGAGTATATTATTTTGGATTTGATTTAGACAGAGCAAAACAAGATTTTAATAAATATTATTATGGAGAATAAAGGTTTTTTTAGGAACCTTTATTTTTTTACAGTTAATAGTTGACATAAATTAAAAATAATGCTATAATAATCAAGCATTTGAAAAAATATAAGCAACTAACTAATAATTTAGAAGGTGAAAGGAGTTTAGTTGTAATTTTAAATGACAATATTTATGAAAAGAGGTATTTGTTATGAGTATTGTTTATATTGTATTAGGAATAATTGCTGCAGTAGTAATTCTAGGAATTTTAGCTAGTGGATATGTAAAAGCACCACCAGATGTTGCATATATAATTTCAGGATTTAAAAAGAATCCTCGTATACTTATTGGTAGAGCTGGTATAAAAATTCCATTTTTAGAAAGATTAGACAGATTAACATTAAAGCAAGTTACTGTAGATATTAAAACAGATGGTTATATACCAACATTAGATTTTATTAATATTCAAGTTGACGCAGTGGCAAAAGTTAGAGTAAGTACAGAACCAGAATTAATGGAAAAAGCTATGAAAAACTTTTTAAATAAGGAACCACAAGAAATTATTAGTGATTTACAAGATTCACTACAAGGAAACATGAGAGAGATTGTGCGGAACTATTTCTTTAAGAGATATATGTAATAACAGAGAAGAATTTGGAAATCAAGTGCAACAAAAAGCATCAGTAGATATGAGAAACCTTGGTATAGAAATTATTTCATGTAACATTCAAAATGTTGAGGATGAAAGTGACCTTATTAAAAACATGGGTATGGATAACACAGCAAAAATTAGAAAAGATGCTGCTATTGCAAAAGCAGAAGCTGATAGAGATGTTGAAATAAAACAAGCTGAAGCAGATAAAGAAGCAAATGAAGCTCGTGTTAAATCAGACTTAGAGATTGCTCAAAAACAAAACGAGTTAGACATTAGGAAATCTGAACTTAAAAAAATTGCAGATACTAAAGCTGCTGAAGCAGAAGCTGCATTTGAAATTCAAAAACAACAACAAAGAAAAACTATTGAAGAAGAATCCGTAAATGCAGACATTGCAAGAAAAGAACGTGAAGTTGAATTAGAAGCACGTAAAGTTGAAATCCAAGAAAGAGCATTAGAAGCAGGGATTAAGAAAAAAGCAGAAGCTGAGAAATTTGCTAAACAACAAGAGGCTGATGCTAAATTATACATTAGAACTAAAGAAGCTGAAGCAAAGAAAATTGAAGTTGAGCGTGAAGCTGAAGCTATGAAGAAACAAGCAGAGGCTCAAAAATATGCTCAAGAACAAGAAGCTTTAGCAATTGAAGCTAAAGGAAAAGCAGAAGCTGAGGCTATACGTCAAAAAGGTGTAGCAGAAGCTGAAGCAATAGACAAAAAAGCAGAAGCTATGAAAAAATATGGTGAAGCTGCAATTCTTGAAATGGCATTAAATGTATTACCTGAAATTGCTAAGAGCGTTGCAGAACCAATTTCTTCAATAGATAAAGTTACAGTTATTGGTGGAGACTCAAAAGGTGTTTCAGATATAGCTAATAATGTACCTATATTAATGGCTAAAACAATGGAATCTGTTAAAGAAGCAACAGGAATTGACTTAAAAGAAATAATTAAAGCAGAAACTTTTGAAGGTAAGACAACTAGAAACTTAAATATTACAGCAAAAGAGTCAGATGAAGAGCCAAAATTATATGAAGAAGAATAAACAATTGTTATAACATTATAATAAATTTGAATTTAAAAGAAGTACTTAGAAATTTTCTAAGTACTTTTTATTATATTTTAAGCAATTAACGATTGACATAAAACAACAAGCGTGTTATAATAAACAAGCGACTAAAAAAAATAGTACTCTAAAAAAATTTAAGGAGGTGAATTGAAGCTTATATTAAGTTTTAAATAAAAAATATTAAAAAGGAAAGGAGTTTTTGGTATGAACAAAATATCAAAAAAATTAACAAATGTTATGATACTTAATGATGAAAGTGAAAAAATAAAGAAATTTATAGAGGACGTTAGAGCAAAGGGCTTGAAGGTATATTCAGTCAAATGTGCAAAGGAATTAAAAAGTTTAACAACAAACTTTGTAGATAAAAATTGGAATATATCAGATTGGACTCTTAAAGATAAAATTATATATGGAAAATTAAATGCAAATCATGCTATAATAGCATTTGGAGATGATGATTTACAACATTTATTATTAAGACTAATAGGTAAATTTGGCATAACAGCAACATATAAATATGTAATAGGATATGGAAATGAATCTAAAATTATTACAGAAAGATATACTAAAGGAATAAGTTTTGCTGAAGAAGAAGTATCGTCTATGTTTAAAACCAATAAATATACTATTGCAAAGTGTTTTGCATAAAACATAAATTTAAACCTTGAAATTATATATTTCAAGGTTTTTACTTTTTAAAAGATAAACAGAAAAAGATAAGTGGTAAAAGTTGACATAATTGTAAACATATGATATAATTATCAAACATTTAAAATAATTTAGCACAACTAATAATTTAGGAGGTGGAAATAGTAGTTTGAAGTTGTGATTTTAAGTGGACATAGGATTAAAAAGGAAAGGTGGATTTATATTATGAATAATATAATCAATAATAAAGTAAGTTTTTTTGGAGATTTTGATGATGTTCAAGATATCATTAAAAAGATAAATGGTGAGGAAAGTCAATTAGACTTTAATAAAATAGAACCTATGGAGAAAGATTATGATGATTTAGCATTAGATCAATACATGAATTTGTGTTTAAATATTTATTTAAAAAATCAAAAAGAATATGATAGGGATAAATTAATTAATACTTTTAAATTTGTTGGAAGAACAAGAAGAAAACCTTATGAATTTAGAGTTTTAACTGATGAACAAATAAACAGTGCTAAAGTTAAATATCAAACTAAAAAAATAGAAGAAGATACAAAATTCTTTATAGAAAGAATTAAAAATAAATCAATATTTAATAGTTATATAATAAGAGAGACTTTATGGGGAACTGGAACAGAACCAATATGTGTAAAATTAAAAGATAATAGATTAGAATTTAAAACATATGATAAAGTTCCATTAAAAATCTTTCAAAAGATATCAAAGATATGTAATAAAGTTAAAATAAATTACTGTTATGAGATAAAAGGTAAAGTTACTAAATTAAATATAATAAATGGAAAAATAAGATATGTTATTGATGAAAATCAAGAATATAATGAACCAAACATATTTAGTTTAATTTCTCAAAATGTAGCTATTTAGATTAAGAGTGCAAATTAGCACTCTTTTTTATTTTGAAAATGTTGACATAACTAATATACAATGGTATAATACTTAAGCCTTAGAAAACATTATATAGATTTCTTAATAGATAATCTAAGAGTATTATTATTTATAGGGAGGATTTTTCTATGATTGAAAATATTTTTAATGCATTAGAAATTTCAAATTTTAGCAAATATGCTATTTGCGTTATTTTTATTATTTGGGTGGCAGTTGAAGTGATACTGTATCGGTATATATTTATACCTTGATTTTAAAGAGAAAAAATATCGAAAGATGAAAGAGAACTCAAATAGTAATTATAAAAATAAAGTAGAAATACTAGATGAAGACGAGAATACTGATTCTCTTCAAAGAATGAAGCAAACAAATAAGTATTTTGACGAACATATTCAAGAAAATAAGCAATATGATGAGTTAATTGAAAAATATGATAGTAAAATTAACTTTATGCATGATAATATTGCAACACCTGGAAGAGTATTATTTTGTGTTGCATTTGTAATGTTTTTTGTAATAATGGCAATAATGTCTGCATGTATAGGAGGTTCTTTTGGAACGATTAATAAGGTAGAAAATGTATACTGTGAAGACATTTCAGTTGAAGGTTATTATGATATTGATTATTCTTATGTTGATCAAAATACATTAACAGTATTTGTAAAGAACAAATCAGACAAAATTTTAGAAAGTGCTAAAATAACAGAAAGAAATACATATTCAAGTGAATATATATATGCTTTAGAGCCAGGGCAAGAGAAGATAGTAACTTTGGATATATATCCAATTGAAGATGGTTCATATGAATTTCAAATAACTGACATTAAATTTAAAGAGTAGATTATATAAAAATCTTTAACATAAATTTGAAGTAGATATTAATCTACTTCATTTTTTTATAGAAAAATAAACTAAAATCATGTATAATATATATTGTTATAGAAGGAAGAAATATGGATAATAAAGAAAAGAAAAAATTTAATATATGTATAATAATAAGTATAGTATTAGTAATTTTATGGATGATTACTATATTTTGGTTTTCAAGTCAAGTTGGAGATGATTCATCAGCAACAAGTGGTAATACAATTAGAAAAATAGTAAAATTCTTTTATACTAATATTACTACAGAAAATTTAGAATTAATAGTTCAAACATTGCAACCGTTTGTAAGAAAATTAGCTCATTTTACTATTTATACTATAGGTGGATTTTTATTATATAATTTAAGTATCCAACTTAAATTAAAAAGTAAATTTATAAATTCACTTGGTTTTGGTATTTTATATGCTATATCAGATGAGATACATCAATTTTTTGTGCCAGGAAGAAGTTGTAGAATTTTTGATGTATTTGTAGATACATGTGGTTTAATAACAGGTATTACATTTTATATTATAATAATTAAAATTATAAATAGAATAATGAAAAGACAAGAAAGCAAAGATAATTAAAATCTTTGCTTTCTTTTTATATATGAGTTAAACTATTTTAGATAGTTTACAAATTCTTAATTTTCCTTTTTTATCTAAATGTCTAAATAATCCATTGGAATTTGGAGATTGAGCTATATTCCAAATAGTATTACACATTATATCTGCTACTTGTACCATATAGTTTTTCTTTGAATCCCAATAAGATACATTTATTTTATACTTCATTTTTCTTTCTATATTAAAATGTGTTTTTAAATAATTTTCTAATGAATTTATATCTTCTATTTTCATAGAACTTTTATCAATATTTAAATATAATTCTTCGTTTTGAGTGGTTTTAATAAGATTTATTTTTATTAAATAATCTAATAATTTACGTATTACATAATTATAGTATAAATGTATTTCATCAATTTCTACTCCAAGCTTATATTTATCTACTATTATCCCTACTATATACATACCATTCATTTCTTGAAGTTTAATTACTATATCCATTTTTTCTTCCATATTTAAATACGCTGCTTTTAACTCTGTTTCAAAATCCATATTTAACTTTTCTTTTAATTCATGGTTTATTTCAACATATGATTTTTTAATGTCTGCATAATTGTTTGTATATACTCCACCAATTACAAAATATCTATCTGGACTATTTTTGTGTAAGTTTCCAGATTCATCTAAAAATAAATATTGCATAATTACCTCCATAGATATAAAAATTATATCATATACAGATAAAATATAAAAGAAAAAATAACAGTATTTGTAGCAATTAATATTACTTTGTTAATATTATATAAAGGAGCCTAAATTAGATATAATAATAGGACAAATTGTGATATTATTTTTCATCTAATTAACACAATATTTGTTTGATAATTATACATATTTAAGATATAATTTTAATAGATAGTATTGGAGGTGAGTCCGAGAACTGAGTTAATAATTAAAAATAATGAATTAGATAATACAGAAGATGAAAAAATTAATATAGAAAGTAAACAATATAATGATTTGTTAAAAATATATGAAATAGCAATGCACCAAGTTGCTGATACATTAAATAGCATAAAAGAGAGATTAAATAATATGTATGGTTATACAATAATTGAGAAAATAGATTCAAGAGTAAAATCTAAAAAGAGTATAATGAATAAAATAAAAAAGAAAGGTATAGCTCCAACATATAAGTCTCTTGTGGATAATGTGGATGATATTGCAGGAATAAGAATAGTTTGTCCTTTAAAAGATGATATTTTCTTTATTAAACAAATTATTCAAAATATGCCAACTTTAAATGTAATAGAAGAAAAAGATTATATATATAATCCTAAAAAAAGTGGATATTCTGCATATCATTTAATTGTTGAGACACCAGTTACAATTAATGATGAAACAGTTATAATAAAAGTTGAAATACAAATTAGAACAGTAGCAATGGATTTTTGGTCTGAAATGGAACATGAGATTAGATATAAAACAGATAACAAATTATCTAAGTTAGATTCAAATAAGTTAACATGGTATGCTAAGGCACTTGAGAAATTGCAATCAAAAATAATAAAAATGTATAGAAAACATGAGAATAATTCTATGTTAAATTATTAAAAAAATAAGCTCACATACTTTGATGTGAGCTGTTTTGTACACGTGGTACAATATTATGTCTATTAAAGAACTGAAAATGTATATAAAAAGAAGAAAAATATCGAAAAACTAATTGACTATAATTATAATTCATGATATAATATAATACGTCAGTTATATAGATTTAAGTATACATAAATAATATAGGTTATGCTATTGGAGAAAAAGAAATGAGAAAAAACAAATTAGGATTACTAAAAATATTATCTACAGTATTTGTTTTGGTATGGATGATAACTGTATTTATATTTTCAGGTCAAGACGGAATAGATACACTTAATACAAGTGGAGCATTTATTCATTCGATAGATTCTAAAGTTTCAAAGAATGAAGATTCACCTGTAATAAGTCATAACAACAATCAAGCAGATGAAAAAAATACACTAAAAAAGAAGGAATATAAATATAAGTATTCGAGTCAGTTACAAAAAGTTGTAAGAAAGAATGCTCATTATTTTCTATACATGTTAGGTGGTATTCTTCTATCTGTATTTTTTTATGCAAATTTAGATAAAAGCAATATAAAAGAAACAAGAATTGCATTAAGAAAATATCACTTATTCTCAAAATACATATTTTACGCAATGATAACAGGTATATTATACGCATATACAGATGAATTTCATCAAAAGTTTGTCCCAGGTAGGACATGCTCTATAAAAGATGTATTTATTGATTCATTAGGTATAATAACAGGCTCAATTATATTTATATTACTTAAATATTTAATAACTAAACGTAAAGACAAGATGTTAAAAATGGAGGAATAAAAAATGTCACAGTCAAACGAAGCTAATGACTACAAAATATTTAAATTAGAAACTTCTGCAAGATTTCCAGAAGATACTATTGAAAGCAATATTATAAAGTTTAATCAAAATACAAACATTTTAGAACAAAAACAACATAAGACATTTAATGAAGTAACTTATTCATTTTTAAAAAGAGCTATAGATATTACTGCATCAGCTACAGCACTCTTATTACTATCACCTGTATTTTTAGCAACAAGCTTAGCAATAAGAAAAGATTCAGATGGACCAGCAATGTTTACACAAAAAAGAATAGGAAAAGATGGAAAACTATTTGAAATATATAAATTTAGAACAATGGTACCAGATGCAGATAAGAAACTATTCGAATTATTAGAACAAGATGAAAAAGCAAGAGAAGAATATAAAATAAATAAGAAATTAAAAGATGACCCAAGAATAACAAAAGTTGGAAATTTCTTAAGAAAGACAAGCATAGATGAATTACCACAATTAATAAATGTATTAAAGGGAGATATGAGTTTGGTAGGACCAAGACCATATTTACCAAGAGAAATAGATGATATGGGAAGCTACTATGACACAATAGTAGAATCAAAACCAGGAATAACAGGACTATGGCAAGTAAGTGGTAGATCAAATACAACATTTGAAGAAAGATTAGAATATGATATGAAATACAATGAAGAAAAAGGTTTCATGTATGATATGGGATTACTTACAAAAACAGTAGGTGTAGTTTTAAATAAGGATGGAGCAAAATAATGAAACAAAAGAAAAAATATGGGGATACTAAATTTTGTATTGTTAGTTCAAGTGGAGGACATTTGACACATGTATACATGTTAAAAGATATATGGCAAAAACATGATAGAGTGTGGGTTACTTTTGATAAGGTAGATGCAAACAGTATTTTAAAAGATGAAAAAAAATATTATTGCTATTATCCTACAAATAGAAATATACCAAATTTAATTAAAAATACTTTTTTAGCATTAAAAGTATTAATAAAAGAAAAACCAGATGTAATTATATCTTCAGGTGCAGCTATTGCTATACCATTTTTCTTTTTGGGAAAAATTTTTGGAAAAAAATTAGTATATATTGAAGTATACGACAGAATAGATAAATCAACAATTAGTGGGAAATTTTGCTCACACTTTGCAGATAAGTTTATAGTACAATGGGATGAACAATTAAAAGTATATCCTAAAGCTATAAATTTAGGAAGAATATTCTAGGAGGTGCTTTAATGATATTTGTTACAGTTGGAACACATGAACAAGGCTTTGAAAGATTAGTAAAGGAAATAGATGATTTAAAGGATAATGGAACAATAAAAGAAGATGTAATTATACAAAAGGGTTATACAAAGTATGAACCTAAAAATTGTATTTCATATAAATTAATTGGTTATGAAGATATGCAAAAAAATATGAATGAAGCTAGAATTATAATAACACATGGTGGACCTGCAAGTTTTATAGCTCCATTAACTATTGGAAAAGTTCCAATTGTTGTTCCAAGACAAAAAGATTTTAATGAACATGTTAATAACCATCAATTAGAATTTGTTAAACAAGTTGTTGATAGGGATAATTCGTTAATACCATGTTATGATATAAATGAATTGAAAAATTTAATTATAAATTATGATTTAATTGTTGAATCTATGAAAGAAAACTATAAATCTAATAATAAAGTTTTTTGTGAAAAACTAGATAAAGAAATAAAAAGTTTATTTAAGGAGTAAAAAATGATACCAAAGAAGATACATTATTGTTGGTTTGGAGGTAATCCATTACCAGAAGAAGCTAGAAAATGTATAGATAGTTGGAAGAAATATTGTCCAGATTATGAAATAATTGAATGGAATGAAAGTAATTATGATTTAAATAAAAATGAATATGTTAAGTATACATATGAAAATAAAAAATTTGCTTTTTTAACTGATTATGTAAGACTTGACATAATATATAATGAAGGCGGAATATATTTAGATACAGATGTTGAATTGTTAAAAAATCTTGACAATTTACTTGACTGTGATGGATATATTGGAATGGAACAAATAGGAACAGTAAATACAGGACAAGGTTTTGGAGCAATAAAAGGACATCCATTTATAAAAGAGAACAAAGAATATTATGAAAATAATAATTTTTTTGTAAATGGAGAGTTTAAGCAAGTTATTTGTGTAAAGATTACAACAAATATATTAGAATTAAAAGGATTAGAAAAAGAGGATGTGTTTCAAAAAGTGTATAACATGAATATTTATCCTGTAGAATATTTCTGTCCTTTAAAAATGGGAACAAATAAGTTAATTATTACAGATAATACATATTCTATTCATCATTTTAATGCAAGTTGGTATTCAGGAAATAAATTAATAAAAAAAATTAAGTATTATCTTATTCCTTTAAAACAATTAATAAGGAAAATAATAGGAGTGAAATAATGGAAAAAAGAATACAAAAAAGTGAAATATTAGTATATATTTTTTTTATTATAATTACATTTTGTAAAGGAATTGGCTTAGCTGGTTCAAATAATATATATATTTTATGCTATGCTTTTGGAACTTTTTTAATAGTAATGAAATTGTTAAAAGATAGATTTAATAAAAAAGAGCTGTGGAGAATATTTAGTTTAATGATTATTGGTATAATAGATTTTGTTATAGGAGATGTAACAACTGTATTATTTACGGCTATTTCGTTATGTTGTTTAAAGAATGTAAATAGAGAAAATATTTTAAAAATTATGTTTATGGTAAGATTGATATCTTTTTTGATGATGATTACATTATCTTTAACAGGAATTATTAATAATGAATATATATTTCATTATAGAACAGGCGTTGGGAATATTAAAAGATATTGTTTTGGATATTCACATCCTAATCTTGTACATTCTTCTTTTTCAATTATAGTATTCTTATTTGGATATATTTATCATAAAAAAATTAACATTTTTACAGTAGGTATTATTGAAACTTTTAATTTTATTTTATATAAATATACTTTTTCAAGAACTGGTTTTATAATATTAACATTATATTTAGTGTTAATATATTTGTATAAAAAAAGTAAAAGTATAAAAAAAATGATACCAAAGTTATTAAAAGTAGAACTTATTTTAGTTATACTTATTTCTATAGTCTTAGCACTTAGCTATACAAATAGTGAATTTGTAAAAAAACTAGATGTTTTACTTACAGGTAGATTAAAGTATATGAATATATTAATTAAAAACTATAGAATTCCTATTATTGGATCTAATTCTTTTAATAACATTGTATTGTTTGATAATGGCTATTTTTCAATGTTTTATGAAGGGGGATTACTTGCTTCAGTTTGGTTTATTTATTATTTAGCTCAAACTAATAAAACTTTAATAAAACAAAATAAAGAGCAAAAAATATTACTTATGATATTTTTCTTATTCTATTGCATGTTTGAGAGCTATTTTATGAGTATTTTAATGAATCCAACACTAATATTTATTATTGATTATATTTTTGAGGAGAAAAAAATAAATGAAGAAAATGATGGTAAAATTATTATTAATAGTAGCAAAAATGACATCACATATTAAATTCAAGCATGATATTTTAAAAAGTAAAAATAAAATAGAAAATATATATAAAAAAATCGACTATAATTGTACTAATAAAATAAATGATAAGAATTTATGTGATATTAGTATTTTAGTACCAATGTATAATGCAGAAAATACAATAGAAAAATGTATTAATTCTATTTGTAATCAAAATACAAAATATAACTATGAAATAATTATAGTTAACGATGGTTCTACAGATGAATCTTTAACAGTGTTAGAAAAATTGAATAAAGATAATATAAGAATTATTAATCAGGCTAATAAAGGAATATCTTATACTAGAAATATTTTACTAGAAAATGCAAATGGTAAATATATAACTTTTTTAGATAGTGATGATTATTTTGAAGATGGATTCATAGAAAAAATGCTTGATAAGATTATTAAAGAGAATTTGCAATATGTAAAATGTAATTATACTAAAGTTAATCAATATGGTAAAAGAATAAAATCTTCTAATTATACTAGGGAAACTAATTTTAATGATTTAGATGAGTACTTATGGGGAGCTGTTTTAGAGAAAAAAATGTATCAAGGGATATCATTTCCTGAAAACTATTGGTTTGAAGATATGATAAATGGTATATATATTTTACCTAAAGTTAAACTTTATGGGATAATTGAAGATAGTTTATATAAATATGTGGAATACAAGGTAAGTGCTACTAAAATTCAAGGAAAAATAAAAAATTATAAAAATCTTGACCAGTTTTTTTTAGTTTCAGAAATAATTAGAAATTATAATGTTAGAAATATAAGATTTGATAGAGAGCAAATTAAAAAGATATTAAATGAATTAGGACCAATGCTTATGATAAGAACTCGAAAATTAGATATAAAAGTTAGAAAAGCAATTTTTATTTTGGCTTGTTATGAGTTTAATAAAATTAAAGAAGAATATTGTGTAGATAACGGAGATATATTAGTAAAATCTTTAATTAATGAAAATTTTATTTCATGGAATTTGTATTGTATTGGTAAAAGAATAAAGGAGAGATGATAACTATGGGAGAAGAATTAGTATCTATAATTGTACCAATATATAATACGAGTTTATATATATCTGATTTAATAAAATCAGTGCAAGAACAGAAGTATAAAAACTATGAATTAATTTTAATAGATAATGGTTCTATAGATAATAGTAAAGAAATATGTGAGAAATATTTAGAGAAAGATAAAAGAATTTCACTGTTTATTAAAAAAAATGAGGGAGTATCTAAAGCTAGAAATTTTGGTTTAAGTAAAGCTAATGGTAAATATATTTATTTTGTAGATTCTGATGATATATTGAATGAAGACTGTATTTTAAGTTTTATTAAGGAAGCTGAAAATTATGATTTAATATGTTCTGGATATTATGAAATGTTTGTAAATAAAATTATAGAAAAAAAAATAATTAATTTTAGAAATGAAATAAAAAAAGAAGAAATTTTAATGGGAGTTCTAAATAACAATAATATAAGAGGCTTTTTGTGGAATAAGTTTTTTAAAAAGGATATAATAGATAAATATGATATTAAATTTCAAGAAGATATTAAATTTCTTGAAGATGCATTATTTGTTTGTGAGTATATAAGTCATTGTAATAAAATATGTGTAATTCCACAATGTTTATATTATTATAGAATGAGAAAAAGTAGTAGTGTGTATTCTAGTAATAAAATTGAAAGTGTAAGAAAGGCTTATATAAAGTTAGAGAAGTATTATAAAAATATTAATGAAATATACTGGTATAATTATTTAATGTTTTATTATAATAATAAATTAAACTTAAATAGTGATGAGAAATATATAAAGAATTTTTGGAAAGTAATGTTTGCTAGAAATATTAGTAAAAAGTGTAAAATAAAACTTGTTATTTATAGGTTTAATCCTAAAATATTTAAAACAGTGTTAAAATTAAAAATCAAACAAAACGAATTGTTTGTATAAAGGAGGAGAATAGTAATGAAAAAAATAGGAATAATAACTTTTCATAGAGCATATAATTATGGAGCAAGCTTACAGTGCTATGCACTACAAACTATAATTGCTAATTATTTTAAAAGTGATGTTGAAATAATTGATTATATAGATGAAAATGTGATGTCAGGTTATAGGTTTTTTCCAAAGAAGAATTTGAATTTAAAAAAAATTGTAAAAGGAATAATAAAATATATTCTTTTTTCTAGAAAAACTAAAAAAAGATATTATAATTTTGATAAATATATTCATGAAAAATATATTATGTCAAACACATGCTTTAAAGATATAAATCAACTAATTAATTATAAACATGATTATGACACATTAATAACAGGAAGTGATCAAGTATGGAGTATTAAAATTGTTGGAGAATTATCAGATGCATTTACGTTGAATTTTGGAGATGAATCTATTAATAGAATATCTTATGCAGCAAGTGTTGGTGATTCAACACAAATTACTAAAAATCAAGATATATACTATAAAAAAATATCAAAAATAAATCATATATCAGTTAGAGAAAATGATGCTAAAGATAAATTAGAGAAAATTATTAATAAAAATATTAGTGTTGTGTTAGATCCTACACTTTTATTAAAAAAAGAAAATTGGGATAAAGAAATAATAAATTTAAATAAAAGCAGTGAAAAATATATATTAGCTTATGTTGTAGAACCAGATAATCAATATGTTAAAATTGTAAATGAATTATCTAGAAAAACTGGTTTAAAGGTTATACATTTTGGAAATAGAAACCCTGGTTATAAAAACGTATTAAAAACAGCATATACAGAAGGGCCTTTAGAGTTTGTAAATTATATTAAAAATGCTGAATATGTAGTAGCGACATCTTTTCATGCTACTGTATTCTCAATAATATATAATAAAAAATTCTTTATTATTCCTCATAAAAAAACTGGAGCAAGAGTTACTAATATATTAAATAAATTAGGTATTTCAGGAAGAACATTTTATAGTTTAGATGAATTTAATAAAATAGATTATGATTTTGAAACTGATTGGGAAGATGTAAATAAAAAATTAGAAGAAGAAAGAAATAAATCAATAGAATGGTTAGAAAATGCTATAAATAATAAGCAAGGAGAAAATAATGTCTAGAGAAAGAACATTATTTAAAAATACAATTATAATTGCTGTTGGTAAAATTTGTACTCAGCTAATTACTTTTTTCTTATTACCATTATATACAGCAATATTATCTACAGAAGAATATGGAACTGTTGATTTATTAAATACATTAGTTTCATTATTATTACCTATTGTTACATTTCAGGTTGAGCAAGCTGTTTTTAGAAATTTGATAGATAATAGAGAAAATGAAGAAAATAAAAAAGTAATAATATCTACTGGAATTTTTTCTGTTATTATACAGTGTGCTATATATATAGTAATATTTCTTTTAATTAGTCCTTTGGTAGATAATAGATATAAATTTTTCTTAGCAACCAATGTCATTGCATATATTTTTGCTTCTTTAGCACAACAGATATCTAGAGGTTTAGGAAAAAATACACAGTTTGCAGTAGGAAGCTTTTTATCTGCTTTTTCTACAATACTTTTTAATATTTTATTTATAGTTGTTTTTAAATTTGGCGCATATGGAATGCTTACTGCAAATATGTTAGGACAATTAGTATGTACTATTTATAATATAATAGTTTTAAAGTTATATAAGTATATTAGTTTTACAAAATTTAAAGGTATAGTGTTAAGAAAGTTATGGAAATATTCATTGCCACTAATTCCTAATGCAATATCTTGGTGGGTTTTTAACGCATCTGATAGAGTTATTGTTTCAGGAATATTAGGTGTAGCACAAAACGGAATATTATCCGCAGCACATAAATTTTCGACTGTACTTATAACTATATATAATATATTTAATCTTACTTGGACAGAGATGGTGTCATTACATATTAATGATTCAGATGTAAAAGAGTTTTTAAATAAAATGACAAATATTATGCTGAAGTTTTTTACATCAATAGGTATAGGAATAATCGCATGTATGCCTTTTGTATATCCAATTATGATAAATGAAAAATTTGGAGATGGATATGTACAAGTTCCTATAATGATTATAGCTTCAATTTTTAATGTTTTGGTTGGATTAATTAGTACAATATATGTAGCTGAGAAAAATACAAAAGCTGTTGCTAATACATCCATAATATCAGCAGTTATTAATATTATAGTTCATTTATGTTTAATTAAATTTGTTGGATTATTTGCTGCAACTATTTCTACATTAATTGCATATTTTGTTATGTCTCTATATAGATTATATGATATTAAGAAAAAATATTTTGAAATTAATATAGATAAATCTTTTGTTTTATCAACTTTAATTGCACTAGTACCAATATTATTTGTGTATTATTCAAATAATATGATATTATATGCTATGGGACTAGCTATTGCTATTATATATGCTTATTTGATTAATAAAGAGAATTTAAACAAAATTTTAAAGATGATATTTAAAAGAAAATAAGGAGTAAAATTGTATGGACAATTATTTTAACACAAGTAAAAAAGAATTTTGTAATGGGTGTGGAACATGTGCCTTAAAATGTCCTAAGAGAGCTATAACAATGCAAGAGGATAAAGAAGGTTTTTTATATCCATTTATAGATAAAGAAAAATGTATTGATTGTGGATTATGTCAGAAAGTATGTTCTAATTTTAATGAAAATGTTGAAAATGCTAATGCATATATTGCAATAAATAAAAATAAAGATGAATTAAGGATTGCATCTTCTGGTGGTATGTTTTATGCTTTAGCTAAATTTACAATAGAGAATAATGGAATTGTATTTGGTGTAACTTATGATGAAAATTTAATAGCAGTCCACAAGTATGCATCTACACTAGAAGATTGCAAACAATTTTGTGGCTCAAAGTATGTAAGAAGTGATTTAAAAAATACATATAGAGAAGCAGAAGAGTTTTTAAAACAAGGAAAAATAGTATTATATACAGGAACAGCATGTCAAATAAGTGGATTAAAAAAATATCTTGTAAAAGAATATGATAATTTAATTTTATGTGATATTTTATGTCATGCTAATCCATCACCAAAAGTGTTTAAATTATATAAAAATAATCTTGAAATAAAGTATTCTAAAAAAATTAAAGATATTAAATTTAGGAGTAAAGAGAATGGGTGGAGAAATCAAACTCCTATTATTGAATTTTTTGATAATACTAAAATTGAAGAAAATTCCTATTTTAATGCATTTGTTAAAGAAATGATTAATAGACCATCGTGTTATTCTTGCGTTTTTGCAAGTAAATCTAGAATAACAGATTTTACTATTGCGGATTTTTGGGGAATAGAAAATATAAGACCAAATCTAAATTCTAAAGAAGGTATATCTCTATTAACTGTTAATTCTATTAATGGAGAAAAAATATTTGAGAAAATAAAGAGTGATATGTATGTGGAAGCAGTAAATATTGATATAGCTGCCAGATATAATCACTTTCATAATGTAAATGTTCATAAAAATAGAGATAGATTTTTTAGTGAGTTATCTAATGATACAATTAATGAAAGTAATATTATTAATAAACTTAATAAATATACAAAAGTTTCATTAATAAAAAGAGTATATAGAAAATCTAAAAGAGTATTAAAGAAGATAATAAAGAAGCATTAGTAACTTTTATAGTACTAATGCTTTTTGACGTATTGGTCAAGAATTGAAATAAATCTTTAATTTATAATCAATTAGTACCATACAATATCAGCATATTTAATTTTGTTTAAATAAATAACTAGAACTAACAACATTTTTTTGAGCTCTCATTTTATATAGCAATATTATTAGGATGTTTAAATTATAATATAAAAATTTTTAATTGTGATTTTTAATATTACATAAATTTTATTTATACTCTTGATTTTTTTTATAAAATCAGTATATAATTTTTCTATCGGTGATGTTTATGGAAGAAATTGATATAAAGGAAATATTCTATTTTATTTTTAAAAAGAAAATGTTTGTAATTTTTCTAACTATAATAGGTATAGTTGCTGGGATACTTTATACCAAGTATCTAGTTACACCTATGTATTCATCTGTAACTACTGTAGTATTATCTAAACCAACAAATACTACGGATTTGTATAATACAAATGAAGAAGGAATTACACAAAATGATGTAACTTTAAATTCAAAACTTGTTTCAACATATAGTGAAATAATGAAAAGTAGAGCAGTAGCACAAGAAGTAAAAGATACATTAGGACTAGATATATCTGAAGAATCATTAATGTCAAATATTTCAGTTTCTGCAAAAGATGATACTGAAATGTTAAAGATACAGGTATTAAATGAAAATCCTAAAATAGCTGCAGATGTAGCCAATACTTTATCTAATGTATTTAAAGGAAAAGTTAAAGAAATATATAATATTGAAAATGTTACTATAATAGATAAAGCTATACCAAGTAATAGCCCTAATAATATAAATTACGTTAAAAATGCAGGATTATTTGGTGCTGTAGCATTAGTACTTTCTTGTGGAATACTATTTCTAATTTTTTATTTTGATACAAGAATTAAATCTAAATCAGAAGTGGAAGAACTACTAGGACTTGAAGTTCTTGCAGTTATTCCAGAAATAAAAAACTAGGAGGATAATTTTATGAAGAAAGATATGATAGTTCATGAGGCTCCAAAATCTGCTGCAGCTGAATCAATTAGAAATTTAAGAACTAGTATTATGTATAAGAAGAATCAAACTAATGTTAAGTCATTTTTATTTACAAGTTCAGCAACAGAAGATGGTAAAAGTTGGATTATTTCAAATTTAGCAATTGCATTTGCTCAATCAAAGCAAAAAGTACTTGTTATTGATTGTGATTTAAGAAGAGGAAGACAACATGAAATTTTCAATATAGACAATAGTGTTGGATTGACTAATGCATTAGAAAATAAAAAGATTTGTAAGGATAGTGTATATTTAAGTCAAGAAATAGATAATATTATTCTTAAAACTGAAATAGACAATGTATATGTTATACCAGCAGGAAGATTTCCACATAATCCAGCAGAATTACTAGAAAATAATCAATTTACTGAAATTGTAAATTATGCTTATGATAAATTTGATATTATTTTATTTGATTCTCCACCAATTAATGTTGTTACAGATACAATGATACTTTGTAATAAAGCTGATGGAGTAGTAATGGTATGTGCTATTGAAAAATCTAAAAGAGAAGCATTACTTGAAACAAAAAAGAAAATTGAGAGTATGGGTGGAAACTTAATAGGGCTTGTAATAAATTGGATGCCATTAGATAAAATAAAAGAATATACAAAAGCTTATGGTAAATATAGTGAAAATCAAATAATAAAATATAGCAATAAAGGAATATCATAAAAAATAATATTTTAATATAAAAATATATTAGTAGCACATGATATAAAAAAGTGACATATAGATGAAATTATAGATTATGATATAATAAGATTATTTCATTGTAATGAAGAAATTTAAAAAATATTTAAATATAAAGAGCACTTCAGTGCTCTTTATTGTGTTAAGAAATAGTTACTAAAAATGTAAATGCAAACTTTTATATACTTATTGTAATGATATAATTAAATAAAAAGGAAAAAAGTCAGAAGGAATAATTGCAGCAATAATAGTTGTGATATCATCAATAGGTGTATTTGTATCTACTATAATAGCTAATAAAGTGTAATATAAAAAAATAGTTTATAATAGAAAAAGAGAAATAGTAGATAAGCTATGTAATATGATATATAACAATAATAAGGAATTAATAAAATTAAAGAAATGTATGTGTAAGTCACATATAATTAGAATCAATATATTGAAAATAAAGGTATTTATTTTTAATATAAAAGTGATGTGGAAAGTGAATATAAATTACTTAAAGAAACACATAATAAAGTTGTAGAAAATTGTGAAGAAATATTATTTTTTATTGAAAATAATATTATACCTTTATACGAATATCAAAACTATTATCATGGTATAAAAGAATATTTATATGATATTTCCGAACTTGAACAATTTTACTATGAGCAAAATGTTGATTGTTTAGATGAAATAGATGTAAATGATTTAACCCAAGAAGATATTGACAATGTCTATGATATTAGCGAAATAATTTATGGTTCTATAAATAAAGTTTATATGTATTCATATAATTTATTGGTAAATTTGCAAAATGATATATATTCTATGTTTTTTGATAATAAAAAAATGATAGAATTATGGGATTATAGATATGAAAATTTAGAAAAAGATGATAAAAAAGATATAGATTTATTTTTTGGAGTATGTATATTAAGTTGATGCAAGGTGAGGTTAAATATGAAAGAAACAAAAGAAAATACAATTATAAACAAAGTAAAACATAAAGATAGATTAATAAGATATATTGAATTTTTATTAGGCCTAGTTATAGTAGCATTATCATTTAATATTTTTTTCTTACAATATGATATAGTTTATGGTGTAAGTGGTATAGGTGTTATGCTAAATCATTTGTTTGGTATTGACCCATCAATTGTAATATTTATTGGTTCAATGTTATTGCTTATATTAAGTTTTATTTTACTTGGTAAAGAAAAAACTACCAATTCAATTGTTGGTTCTATTTTATATCCAGTATTTGTTAAATTAACTGCTTTTATAATTCCATTTGTGAATTTAGATGGAATTGAAAAAATAGTTGCAATTGGACTTGGAGCAGCTTTAGCAGGACTTGGTTATGGACTTATTTTTAGAACAGGATTTACTACTGGTGGAACAGATATATTAAACCAAATAATATCTAAATTCTTTAAGATGACAATTGGAAATGCGATGTTATTTGGAGATGGAATAATAATTCTATCTAGTGTATTTGTATTTGGGTGGACTGGAGTAATATATTCATTTTTAACAATATATATTATAAGTCTTATATCAGATAAAGTAATAATTGGAATAAGTCAGTCTAAGGCATTTTATATTATTACAGAGCATGAAGATGAAGTAAAAGAATTCTTCTCAAGCCATTTATCTCATGGAATTACTGTATTTAATGTAACAGGTGGATACACAGGTAATGAGAAGAGAATGATTATGTGTATTTTACCAACTAAAGAATACTTCTTCGCCAAAGAAGTAATAAAAGAAATTGATTCTAATGCATTCTTTGTGGTAACAGATGCATATGAAGTTTCAGGAGGAGAATAAAAGCAATGGGAATGAATTTTTTTCATTCCCATTTTTATATTATTTAGTTATATCATAATTTGCAGGACCATTAAATACCTTACCATATATATCAAATCTTGAACCATGACAAGGACAATCCCATGTTTTATCTTGTGAATTGAAGGTAAGCAAACATTTTAAGTGACTACAATAAGGATTAACTTTATATAAATTACCTTTTTCATCTTTATATATTCCAATATTTGTACCATTTACCTTAATTATTTTACCTGTGTTTATTGGAATTTGTTGTATTTCATCTGGTTTAATTTTTAGTTTATTAATAAACTCAGATTGTATTGTTTGGTTTAAGTTATAATATAGCTCTTTTGCATTCTTTATTGGGCTTAATCTTGTAGCATTAAATACATCTTCATATTTGTTTTTCTTACCAAGTATTTTGTCTTTTAATATATTTGCAGCTACGTTTGATGTTGTCATTCCCCATTTATTAAAACCAGTTGCAACATATACATCTGGATATATATTTGAGAAATTACCAATGTAGGGGATTTTATCTAAAGTAATACAGTCTTGAGTATTCCATCTTTTTAATACATTACTATCAGGATACATTTGTAATGCTATTTTTTCTAAAAAAGTATATTTATTTTCATCTATTATATCGCCAGTTTTAATATTATTACCACCAATAAGTAAAATATTATGGTCTTTATACATTAATGATCTAAGAGAGAGAGTAGGATTTTCAGCATTTATATACATACCATTAAAAGCATTATCTTTTATATCTACTGCAATTACATATGATGTATCTTGATACATTTTCAGAAAGTAAAATCCTGGTATATCTTTAATTGGAAAGTGGGTAGCAAGAACAACTTTTTTACATGTTACTATGTTATCTTTTGTTTTAACAATATATGAATTATGATTTTTACTTATACCTATTACATGTGAATTTTCATATATTTTCTCTTTTATTATATTTGCAAGAGCTAATGTATATTTTTTAGGGTTGAATTGAGCTTGATTTTTGAATTTAATGGCATAATTAGTGTTAAGTGGTATGTTTACTTTATTTAAAAGTTCAACTCCGTTAAAATTCAATTTCGTAAGAGCTTTATATTCTTCATTAATATTTTCTTTATATGACATATCTTGAGTAAAGATATATGAATCTTGTTTTTTTAGTTCACAATCTATATTTTCGTTTTGTATTATATCTTGTATATTTTTTATAGCTTCATTATTTGCATCTAAATATTGTTTTGCATATTTTATACCATATTTTTTTATTATATTAGAATATATTAAATCATGTTGACTAGTAATTTTAGCAGTTGAAAATTTAGTTGTGTTATTACAAATTTTATCTTTTTCTAATAATATAAAATCTATATTGTTTTTAAATAAGTAATATCCAGTACTAATACCAGTTATTCCACCACCAATTATACATACATCTGTTTTTATATTTTCATTTAATTTATTAAATTTAGGAGTTTTTGATATAGTATCATCCCATATTGAATTTGAATTGTACATCATATTTTTATTATGTGTAAAAGTTAATTATGTATTAATTAAGGAGTTATTTATATCAAAATAATTTATATACGACAAAACTAGTCACAGAAAATGAGTATGATTTATTTGAAATTTCAATTTTTAAGGTGTATATTATATTTTGTTTAGTTAAAAAACTAAACAAAGAAGTCTATTATATGGTTTCATTTTTTTGTCAATATAATACTATTTTAAAAAGCTAAATACTAAGGCATTGCTACACCTTAGTCTTTAATTATATATATAAAATTAAAGGCGACTAGAAGTTTTCTAGTCGTCTTTTAAAGGATAGAATAAAATGATAGTAAAACTCATTTTATTCAAATAAATCTGGAAAAGCATTAGATATAGCCATAGTTGCATTGTTATTAAATAGTACATGCATCATAGTGTCTAACCCGTTTTCCACAAAAATCTTTCTACTTATATTTTGCTTTATTTTTTCGTCATCCCATTTTAGGTGTTCTTTGAAAAGCCATATAGTAGCTTGTCTTGCTGTGTCTAAATTCCAAAAATTTCTCGGTGTGCATGAAAGCTCCCATTGTTTGAATTTACCTGGATAAGCATTTTCAATTGCTGCAAATACACTATCGTTAAATAGTGTCCATAACATACCTTTTAAACTGTTATCAAAAAATGTTTTACAGCAAAGTTGATTTTTAACCGTTTCATCATCCCAATGTAAAACATCTTCAATTAAGTATCTTGTTATATCAGCTGCATCCGAAAAGTTTTTGTTTTCATCGTCTTTCCAAAAATTTGTTGGAAATCGTTTACGTGATCCTATTAATACATCCTTGTATGTCTGTATCGCATAACTTTCCATATCAATCTCCCTTTTTAAATATATTAATATCTAAATTAAGATTTAAATATCCAATATAATTATATCATAATACTTACATGTAATCAACAATTATTTACATAAAAATACATTAAGCATAATAAGCTATAAGAATTTATTTTCTTATATAAATATGATATAATACACATGTATTTAAAGGAGAATTTGTATATGAATAAAGAAATAATTGCAGAAATTGCTATAGAGTTAAATGTAAAAGAAACTCAAGTTGAAAATGTATTAAAATTACTTGAAGATGGAAATACAGTACCATTTATTGCACGTTACAGAAAAGAAGCTACAGGAGCGCTAGATGAAGAACAAATTAGAAGTATTAATGAAGTATATGAATACCAAGTTAATTTATTAAAAAGAAAAGAAGATGTAATTCGTTTAATAGATGAAAAAGAAATGCTTACAGATGAATTAAAAGCAGAAATTATGAAATGTGTTAAATTAGTTGAAGTTGAAGATTTATATAGGCCATATAAAGAGAAAAAGAAAACAAAAGCTACAGAGGCTATTGCATTAGGACTTGAACCATTAGCTAAAATTATAATGTCTTTTCCAATTAATATAGATATTGAAAAAACTGCATCTGAATATATAACAGATAAAGTAGTATCTATAGAGGATGCAATTCAAGGTGCAAAATATATTATTGCTGAATGGATATCAGATAATGCAAGTTATCGTAAATATATTAGAAATAATATATTTAATTTTGGAACAATAGTATCTAAATTAAAGAAAAAAGCTGTAGATGACGAACAAATATATAAAATGTATTATGACTATTCAGAGAAAATAAAATATATTAAACCTCATAGAGTACTTGCATTAAATAGAGGAGAAAAGGAATCTATACTTACTGTTAATATAGGAATTGATACAGAACATATAATGAATTTCTTGGAGAAGAAGATTATCAAGAAACAAGAAAGTCCTGTTGCAGAGATAGTAAAAGATTCTATAATAGATTCATATAAAAGATTGATTTTTCCATCTATAGAACGTGAAATTAGAGCTAGTTTAAAAGAAGATGCAGAAGAAGGCGCAATAGGAGTATTTGGTAAGAATTTAGAAAAACTATTATTAACACCACCAATGAAAGATAAAGTTGTTTTAGGTTTTGATCCAGCATTTAGAACTGGTTGTAAACTTGCTGTTATAGATGAAACATCTAAAATATTAAATATAAGTAAAATTTATCCACATGATCCACAAAATAAATGGGATGAAGCTAAAAGAACCATTAAACAATTAATTAAAATATTTAATGTACATATTATAGCAGTTGGTAATGGTACTGCATCAAGAGAAAGTGAAAAACTTGTAGCCGAAGTTTGCAATGAATATACAGATAAAAAAATTGAGTATATTATCGTAAGTGAAGCGGGAGCTTCTGTGTATTCAGCTTCAAAGCTTGCTATTTCTGAATTTCCAGATTTACATGTAGAAGAAAGAAGTGCAATAAGTATTGGTAGAAGGTTACAAGATCCATTAAGTGAACTTGTAAAAATTGACCCCAAAAGTATTGGTGTAGGACAATATCAACATGATGTAAATCAAAAAAGACTTGGAGAATCATTAGATTTCATAGTTGAAAAATCTGTAAACTCTGTTGGTGTTAATGTTAATACTGCTAGTCCTTCTATACTAAAATATATTTCAGGACTTACTAAAACTAATATAGATAAAATAGTAAAATATAGAGAAGAAAATGGTAAAATAATGTCTCGTGAGGAATTAATTAAAAAGAAAGTTTTATCTGCTAAGGCATATGAACAATCAATTGGATTTATGAGAATAATTGATGGAAAAAATATATTAGATAAAACACCGATTCATCCGGAAAGCTATGATATTACCTTAAAGCTAATTTCAGATATTGGTATGAAAGTAGAAGATATAGGTAATGATGAATTTAATATTAAACTAAATAATATTAATTTAGAAAAATATTCAAAGGATAACAACATAGACATATTTACTCTAGAAGATATTATAAAATGTCTTAAACAACCTAATAGAGACTTTAGAGATGACTTTACTAAGCCATTACTTAAGAGCAATATACTGAAATTAGAAGATTTACAAGTTGGAATGAAATTAGAAGGAACAGTAAGAAATGTAGTAGATTTTGGTGTATTTATAGATATAGGGTTACATGATGATGGACTTGCTCATATTTCAAAACTTACAAAAGAATATATTAAACACCCACTTGAAGTAGTAAGTGTTGGAGATATAGTTACGTGTTATGTAGATAAAATAGATTTAGATAGAAAAAAAGTAAATTTAAGTCTAATAAATCCAAATGAAGATATATAAGTTTGATATAACGACTAGTATGTATATTGTTACATACTAGTTATTTTTATGTTCCAATTTTAGAAATTACTTGTAACATGTTAATAATAGAGATATAATAATGTACTAAAATCAAGGAGGTAGATTTATGAAAAAGTTTTGTTTAAAGTGCAATGAGCATGTTGAACCAGTACTTGAGAGTTTTAATTCAGAGTTCGATGTTAAGGAAAGAGTGTATAAATATAGAGCATATAGAGGATATTGTCCTGATTGTAATAGTATTGTTGATGTATCACCAAGTCAAGATATGTCAAGTAGAGATAAAGCGTTTAGAAAAGCAGAAGGAATAATTACTACTAATCAGATTAATGAGATATTTACTAAATATAATACAGATGTTGATACATTATCTAATGCTTTAGGGTGGAATAGTGATATTATAAACAAATATATTCTAGGCGAAACACCTTCAAAAGAAAATTCAGATATTTTATATAATTTGTTAGATGATGAGGGATATTTTAATTCTATTATAAAATAAAACAAGGTATACATATTTAGTATACCTTGTATTTTTTTTATAAATATT
The DNA here is from genome assembly GCA_949106495.1 of uncultured Clostridia bacterium. Taxonomy (GTDB): domain Bacteria; phylum Bacillota; class Clostridia; order TANB77; family CAG-465; genus CAG-465. The sequence continues at coordinate 31,051 of CARYZD010000008.1, read as the reverse complement.
TTTTTAATTCATCTATATTTTCTTGTTGTAAAGAAACAAAATCATTTAATATATTTTTAATACTTTGTTCTTTAAAATTCATACTATTAAGTAGTTTTGTACCTTTTATTATTCCCATATCATTTCCTTGAATTAGTATTTCTGCAAGCTTTGAATCTGTAGTATTAGTTAATGTTGACATTTGAATTCCCATCCAAGACATAGCTTTTTGAACTGGTGGAGTGTCCTCAGATTTTTCACCATTTTGAAGAAGTAGATTTTTACTTCTTTCATATACATTTTGGTATTCATCTTTTTGAGTATAGAGCATATTTTTAAATTCATTATCAATAGCTTTTTCTAATATAAAATTTATGCCATCTATTCCAACTTTTGAGCTTTTATTTACTTCTTTTAAAATTTCAATTTCTTTCATATTTTATCACCATTAGTATTATTTACAATATTGATTATTATTATACATATTATTTAATTGAAAAAATAGTATGTATATGAGATAATATAAATTGTATCTGAAAAGAGGTTAAATATGAATATAGTTATAATTATATTTTTAATATTGTTAATTTTTATATATATTAATTATAAAGTAATATTTGTTAGTAAGTATAAAATTTATGATGAAAAAATTCCAAAAAGCTTTGATAAATATCGAATCCTTCATTTATCTGATTGGCATTGTACAAATTATGGTAAAAATAATAGAAAACTTGTTAGTTTAATAAATAATCAAGAAGTAGATGCAATATTTATATCTGGAGATTTTGTGGTTAGACAAAGAAAGGAATACAAACCTGTATTAAATTTTATAAAACAAATAGATTGTAAAAAAATATATTATATTTTAGGCAATCATGAAATTGCTTTAGGAAAAGAACTATTAAGATATTTTATTGAAGAATTAAGGCAATTAGGTGTAATTGTACTTGAAGATGAAAAGACATATATTTTAAAAGGAAAAGATAAAATAGCACTATATGGTTTAAGCTATAATTCTAATGATTATGATACTAAAAATATAAAAAGCAAAGAAATATTAGAAAGATACACAAATAAGTATGAAAAAAATCTGGGATATCTTAATAAAGAATATTTTAATATTCTCTTAACTCATGACCCATTATACTTTGAAGTATATGCAAGAATGGGCTATGACTTGATTTACGCAGGTCATTTACATGGTGGAGCAATAAGAATATTGGGATATTGTTTAGCAAAATTAAAATGTGGGATAATTATTTCAAGACTAGGAGCAGGGCTTAAAAAAAGGTATAATAGTAAAATGATAGTTAGTAGAGGGGTGGGAAATTCAACAGTACCTATTAGAGTATTTGATCCACCTGAAATCAGTATAACAACTCTTTATTCTAAAAAATAATATAGATATGGTTGATTATTTTAAAAAATATTTGACTTTACATAATATGTATGGTAAAATATAATGCATTAGAAAAATGAAGAAACGTATTTAAAAATTTTAATACATGTTGAGGCAATAAATAGTATTATCAATAATTTTTTCTAAAATTTATTTTAAGGAGGAATTATTATGCCTAATGGTAAAAAATTAAGAAAATCTAAAACGGATAAGAAACTTTTAGGAGTATGTGGAGGTTTAGCAGAATATTTTGGGATTGACCCAATATGGATAAGACTTGCATGGGCAATATTAATATTCGTTTATGGGACTGGAATTTTATTATATTTTATTTTTGCATTAATAATGTCAGACTAGAAAAGAAGAGCAGTAGAATTATTTCTACTGCTTATATTTTATATATTATAAATTTATATTTGACAAAATAAATATAATAATATATACTTAATATGTAGAAAATAGTAGGTGATAATATGCAAATTAAACAGAAGTTTAATAAATATATGTTAAATGATGTTTACAAGTTGAAACATACTTGTTTATTTGCCGAACATAAATCTAAGAAGATAGGAAGGTAGTATTATACTACCTTCTTATCTTTTTTATTTTGCAATTTAAATGTAGTTATCATCATTAATATTTTTAAGAAGGAGAGATGTTATATGTCAAAAGTTAATGTAGTATTAGGAACTTTTTATGGAGATGAAGGGAAAGGTAAAATAATAGATTATCTTTCAGAAAATGCAGATGTAAGTATTAGATGTACTGGAGGAAATAATGCTGGTCATACTATTAATGTAGATGGTAAAAAATTTGCTTTTCATTTAATACCATCTGGTATTTTAAATAGAGAAACTAAAGCAATTATTGGAAATGGAGTAGTCATCGATCCTAAAGTGTTAATTGGAGAAATTGAAAATTTGAAACAAAATGGTTATACAGTAGATAATTTATTTATTAGTGATAAAGCCCAAATAATAATGCCTTATCATATAATGATGGATAAATTGCAAGAAGAATTAAGGGCAGAAAGAAAAATTGGTACAACAGCAAGAGGAATAGGGCCTGCATATACAGATAAATTTGAAAGAGCTGGAATAAGAGTAGAAGATTTTATATCAAATAATTTTGAAGAATTAGCTAGAAATAATATAGCTAAAAACAATAAAACATTTAAAATGTATGGAAAAGAAGAATTAAATGCAGATAAAATAATTAAAGAGTATAAAGAGTATGCAAAAATTTTAAGAAGATATGTTGTGGATACTGTGGATATGATACATGAATTATTAGAAGAAAATAAGAAAATTGTATGTGAAGGTGCACAAGCTACATTACTAGACATAGATTTTGGTAATTATCCATTTGTTACATCATCTAATCCAACAATTGGTGGAATATGTACAGGTAGTGGAATAGGGCCTAAATATATAGGAGAAGTATATGGAGTTCTTAAAGCATATTCTTCTAAAGTTGGAGAAGGAATGTTTATGACAGAACAGAATAATGAAATAGGAGATACTATTAGAGAACTTGGTCATGAATATGGAACTACAACTAAAAGACCAAGAAGATGTGGCTGGTTAGATTTAGTAGCATTAAAATATGCAGCAAGAGTAAATGGACTTACAGGACTTGCAATTAATCATATGGATACAATAGGAAAATTAGATAAAATAAAATTATGTGTAGGATATGAGCATAATGGAGAAAAAACAATGAGATTTTCAACAAATAATGAATATCTAAAAGAATGTACACCAATTTATGAAGAATTTGAAGGAAATTTTGGAGATATAAGTAATATTAAAACTAGAGAAGAATTACCAGAAAATGCAAAATTATATTTAAATAGAATAGAAGAAGTAGTAAATGTACCTATAAAATTTATTGGTACAGGAGCAGATAGAAACAGTCTTATTGTTTCAGAATAGGGGGAAAAGTGGAAAATAATATATTAATTAATATATCACCAATAGATGGAAGATATAGGAATATAACAGATAAAATATCTGAGTATTTTAGTGAATATGCATATATTAAACATAGAATTATAGTAGAAATAGAATGGCTTAAATATATATTAAAAACTAGAGATATTACCAAATATAGTGGAGATTTTAAAGTTTTAGAAGAAATAGTAGGTTCTTTTAATTTAGAAGAATGTAAAAGAGTTAAAGAAATAGAAAAAGTAACAAATCATGATGTAAAAGCTATAGAATATTATATTAGAGAGAAACTAGAAGGCACTGATTTGAAAATATATACTCATTTTGTACATTTTGCATGCACATCAGAAGATATAAATAATCTTGCATATAATTTAATGATTAATGGTTGTATGAAAAATGTAATAATACCTTCAATAGAAGAGTTAATTAATAATATAAAAGAAAGTGCAAATAGATTAAAAAGTGTAGCTATGTTATCACATACTCATGGACAACCAGCAACACCAACAACTGTTGGAAAAGAATTAGCAGTCTATGTATATAGATGGCAATATATTATAGAAAAAATAAAAATGATAAAACTTAAAGGTAAATTTAATGGAGCAGTAGGAAATTTAAGTGCACATTGTGTGGCATATGATATAGATTGGATAAATTATATTAGAAAATTTGTTGAAAGTCTTAATATGGAATATAATCCTCTTGTTACTCAAATAGAGTCTCATGATGTTATATGTGAATTATTTAATTATATAAAATTATTTAATAATATTACTTTAGATTTTAACTCAGATATGTGGATGTATATATCTAAAGGATATTTTAAACAAAAAACAATTAGTACAGAAACAGGTTCTTCTGTTATGCCACATAAAGTTAATCCAATAAATCACGAAAATTCAATGGCAAATATTCATATGTCAAATAGTATTATAGATAATTTTACAAATAACTTACAGATTTCAAGAATGCAAAGAGATTTAAGTGATTCATCTAATTTAAGAAATATAGGAGTTATGTTTGGACACTTTTTAATTAGCTTAAGACAAACTATAATAGCTTTTTCTAAAATGGAAGTTAATCAAGATATTTTAAATAAGGAATTAGATAAAAATCCAGAAGTATTAGCAGAGGTAATACAAACAATACTTAGAAAAAATGGTTATAATAATGCATATGAATTATTAAAGGAATTTACTAGAGGAAAAGACATTTCAAATGAGAGTTTAAAAGAATTTATATCATCTTTAGATGTTAATGTAGAAGATAAAAATAAGCTACTAGAATTAACACCACAAAAATATATAGGAGTATCAGCTGATTTAGTTGATTTTATAAATTAAAAAATAGGAGAAATCCTATTTTTTTTATATAACATATTTATTTTATGTAAATTATATGCTATAATAATACATGTATTATATAATAATATAAGACTAAATTTAATAAGGAGGTTAGGTTATGGGAAGATATTCTATAACAAAAAAGCAATTAGATAAATCATGTGAATTATTTGAAAGCGCGGTAAAAAAGGAGAGAGAGTTATTATATATAACTCGGAAAAGGAAATACTAATATTGATATTTCTCTTGTAGTTAGAGATGATAAAATCGAAAAAAAGTATAGCTATTATATTAAACAAAATAATAAATACTTAATTGAAAATGGTTGGGATATAGGAAATAAAAGATTATGTTTATTAAAGAAAAACATTAGGATTATAATTATACCCAATTTTGATGCCTCAACTATAGAAATACAGTTTAAATTGGTTCAAGTAGAAAATATAATGATGGAACTAAATGAAGCATCAAAGATTATAAGTAAGTATTTAAACAAGATAAACTTTAAAGCTCCAAATGCTAAAACTACGCTTGATGTATTTTTTTCTAAAGAAAATTATATCGATGTTGATAACAGTATAATAAAAGAAATTTTGTTAGATTATGAATTTGAAGAAAAAATAATGCAAAAAAATTCATATAGAAAATTTCAAGTTGTTTTTAGTAGAAATGTAACAACAAAAGTAGATATTAATTTCTTTAATGAAAATACGGAATTAGATTTTAGAGTAGATATTGAAAATACAATAGTAAATAAAGAAAATTTACAAAAAGAAATTTGTAATTCTGCATATTATTATTTTGTCCAATACTATAGATTGCATAATTTAATGATAGGAAAGGTTAAAAACTAAAAAATAACACTTCAAATTGAAGTGTTATTTTTCTATGCTTTTTCAATAATTATTGTTTGTGAAAATGTATTATCTTCAACATTTGCATATATTTGAGAATTGTCTTTTGATGAAATTATATTTTTAACTTCCCAAAGTCCAATTCCAGATTTCTTTTTCTTACTAGATACTCCTTTATTAAAGATTTTTTTAGTATCTATTACAATATTATCTTTTATACTATTTTTAACTTCTATCATATCTGCTTGCTTATTTTTATTATAATTAAAAGCAATAGACATTTCTTTAGATTCAGCTTGAGAACTTGCCTCAATTGCATTATCAAGTAATATTCCAACAACACGTGATAATTGAGTGAAATTAAAGTTTATTTCTTGTATATTTGTATCTACATCTATATTAAATTTTATATTTTTTTTCTTTGCATCAGAATATTTTGATTCTATTATTCCATATATAGCTGGTTGATTTATTACAGTTGGATTTAATGATTTTGAATTAGATATTTGATGTGATTCTTTAATTAAATCTTTAACATAGCAATCTAATCCATCATATTCTTTTGTTGCAATATATCCATTTATAGATAATAAAATATTATCATGGTCATGTTTTATTATTTTTAATTCATCAATTGTTTCTAATAATGAATTGGTATATTTTTGAAATTCACTTTTTTCATACTCAGAATTTATATAATTAATACAATGTTTAACTAATATAAATAAAGATGTAGTAATAATTAATAATATTAAAAAGCTATAATTAATTTTATTTATATAGAAACTAAAATTAATCGATAATAATATTAAAAATATAAAATTTACAAAAAGTATAATATTATTCTTATTTAAGCTATTAATAGTAATATTTATTTTTTGATTATTTTTTCTTATATATTTTAATAATGTATTAGTAAATAATAATGCTAAAATAGCTACTATTAAATTATGACCTAATACACTAATTGTATATGTGTTATTTGGCAAACAGTTATATAAGTTAGCTATTAAGTGTGTTATTGATTCACTAAAAATCATTATTAAAAAAGATATAGTAATATTAAGTATTATATTTTTCCATTCTTCTTTAAGTATTACTTTAAATATAAATAATAGTGGAATTATGTATAATATATAGATAAATTGATTTAATGTATTTATAGATAATTCAAAAAATGTAGACAATAAGCCTAAAATGCATAGAATATAACATTTTTTAGAGGTATTGAGTTTAACTTTTTTATAGAATTCATGAAAATTTACAACAAATAAATAGTAAATAATACATAGTGTTATAATTCTTGAAATACTTAATATAATATTCATTAATAATCCCCTTCCTTTTTGCACAACGGTGCAATCTTACTATAGTTTCCATTAAATGTCAATAATTTTAAAAGATAAAATACTATTTTCTACAAAATTGTCCCAAAAAAATGGTAAATTAAATCAAATTGTCTTCTTTTTACAACTTTTGTCTATAATATTGAAACCTATACTAATTAGAGTATAATTTGTTTCATGTGGAGGTATACTATGGAAAATATAGAAAGTATATATGATTTAATTTTAAAAACTAAACTAGAATATTATATGACAGATGTTCTTAAAGATATAAATATAATAGATTTTGCTATTTTAAGTTCAGACGTTATATATAAGACAAATGTATATAATAGAATGATAGATAAGTATGTTTATGATTTAGATAGAATTGGTTTTGGAAAAGCTATGGAGATATCTTCAAATAATTTAGTAGTTACTAATTTATCTGAAGAATCAATAATAAGAAATAGTTTGAGTGTGCTTAGAAGGTGGATAATAAGATGTAGTGGATATATGTGTGTAAGAAAAATAGCAGAGGAAAATGTTGTTGAAGGTATTGATTTATATATGAAGAAATATACACTTAGTGATGATATTTCAGATATAAATACATTAAATAGTAGATTGGAGGACATAGATGAGGATATATTGTCTTGCCTTAGAAACAGTATATAGGAGGTATTATGGAACAAACAGAAGAAATATACAAAAAAATAAAAGAAATTGATTCAGAAGAAATCAGAGATATTTTAAAAGATATTGTAATTATTGATGGTGCAATAGTTCAAGAAGATAATTTAAAATATAAAGAAAAAGTATATAAAGATTTAGAAAACAAATATTATACTAAATTAAATGAGCTTAAATATTATTTATACGAAGAAAAATTAGAAGATAAAGTAGATAAATTTGTAGATAGTCCTAAAAAAGATATCAATACTATGATGGGACTTCTAAAGCTTTTTTTAATTAGAATTGCTGCATTTGAAGTTGTAGATAATAAAAAAATAGAGGATAAGTTAAATAAACTTAATGAAGAAAACAGTATAAAAAATATAAAACAATTATATGAAGAAATAGATAGTATATTATTAAATAATATATAATTTGTTGTTAATTTATATATTTCTTGGTATTATATTAATTGTAATATAGGGGGTATATTATGGCAAAAGCTTTAATAACAGGAGCATCTTCAGGAATTGGTAGAGATATTGCAAAAGAATTATCAAGTAGGGGTTATGATGTTATTCTTGTTGCAAGAAATGAAGAAAAACTTATTAAAATAAAAAAAGAACTAAATAATGTTCAAATAATACCAATGGATATAAGTATTAAGGAAAATTGTATCAAGCTTCATGAAATGGTTGGATATGTAGATATATTAGTAAATAATGCTGGCTTTGGAGTTTTTGGTAAATTTCAAAACTCAGATTTGGAAAGAGAAATACAATTAATACAAACTAATATAGTAGCAGTACATATATTAACAAAATTATTTTTAAAAGATATGATAGAAAAGAATAATGGATATATATTAAATGTTTCATCTATTGCAGGACATTTACCAGGTCCTCTTATGGCAACATATTACTCATCTAAACATTATGTGTATAACTTATCTGTATCTATTAATGAAGAGCTTAAAAAGGATAAATTAAATGTAAAAGTTGGTACATTAAATCCGGGTCCTGTTAGAACAAATTTTAATAATGTCGCTAATGTAAAATTTGAACTTAATTCATTATCTAGTGATTACGTTGCAAAATATACAGTAAATCAAATGTTAAAAGGAAGGGTGGATATTACTCCAGGATTAACAATTAAACTAGTAAGGTTTTTTGCAAAGATTGTACCTAATAATATTTTAAGTAAATTTGTATATAAATCCCAAAAAAGAAAAGAAGGATAAATTAAGAAGATTTAACACAAATCTTCTTTTTTTACATTTAAGCTATGATATAATAATTGGACCTAGTTGATTTTTAACAATTTAAATGATTAATTAATTGTAAAGGAGGTAATAATTATGAGCCAAATTATTGAAGATTCATATTATTTAATCGGGTTACATCAAGATAGATTTAAAGAAATATCAGTAAGTAGACTTACGAACTTGCTTTATTTAATTGAGGCATATTATATGTGCATAAATGATGAGCCTTATTTATTTAAAGAGCAATTTAAAGTTAATATGGTACGGAATTTATATAAAAGAAATTAAAAGCTTTTTTGGTGATAATCAAAATATTTTATTAAATAAAACACAATTACAAATGGGAAAAGAAATAAGTAATGAAAAAAAGAGATTGATTTTAGATGTATATAATATGTTTGGAAAATTATCGGACCTAAAAATAAGAGAATTAATTTTTTCAGAAGACTCACCTATAAATCTCATATATAGGATTCCTGAGGTATTATATACATATATTTACTATTCTATTAATATCCCTAAAAATGTGACTAAGCAATGGTTTGAAGATAAATTTCTTCAGAATAATTAGAGTTCAGAAATGAACTCTTTATTTTTTTTAAAAAACATGTTATATAATAATATAAAGGAGAATTACTGTGAAAGTTAAAGATTTAAATACCTATTATGATAAATTGCAACTTGAATATGGAGAACCAACACTCTCATCTATATATAATGGTGGCTGTGAAAACAATCCAGATATATGTTTTGTTTTTATGAATCCAACAGGAAAAAATATTGCAACAACTAAAGAATGGAAAGGAAGAAGGTCTCCATGGATTGGAACCAAAAATATTTGGAAATTATTTTATAAAGTGGGATTATTAGAAGAAGAATTATATGATAAGATACAATCAATGAAACCTAACGAATGGACAGAGGAATTTGCAGATGAAGTTTATAAAGAAATTGAGAACAAAAAAATATATATTACAAATTTGGGAAAGTGCACTCAAATTGATGCAAGACCACTTTCAGATAAAGTTCTTAGAAAGTATTTAGAACTTTTATATAAAGAGATTCAAATAGTAAAACCAAAGAAAATAATTGTGTTTGGAAATCAAGTTAGTAGTATTTTTCTGAATAAAAAAATATGTGTTAAAAGTGTTAGAAAAGAAGAATTTGAAATTGAAATAGATAAAAATGTTTATCCAGTGTATTCTGTTTTTTATCCAATAGGAAATGGAATGAGAAATATTGATTTAGCTGTAGAAGATATTAAGTATATTATAGAAAAAGAGCAAAGTAAATAGAAACTTACTTTGCTCTTTTAATTAATCTACTTTTATAAGTAAATATACTGATTCTGCTATATTTCCAATTTCAGTAACAAGTAATATAATTCCTGCAATTGTTGTAATTGCAACTATTGAAGCAAATGGATTAATTATCATAATAATTCCAAATACTAAATGAAGTAAAGAACTAATAAGCATAAGAGACCATGTTGCAGATGATACAGATTTTAGATTAAATGCAAATTGAAATTTAATAATAAATTGTATTATTTGCCATGCTCCTACAATTACACCTAGAAATTCATTAAGTATATTAGGTTTAAAAATTAAAAAAATACCTATTACCGCATACATTGTACCTTCAATTAATTCAGTACTCATTGCTCTAAACTCTTTATTTGATGTAAAATATGATACCATATGTATTATCCCTACTAATGCCATAAAAGCACCAATAACAATTACTATAAAATTAAGTGATGCTTCAGGTTTAAATATTAAAAACATAGAGAAAATTATAAGTAAAATTGAAGTAGCAATAGATGTTTTTTCATATTTCTTTATATTATCTACCATATTTTTTCCTCCTATTATATAAAAGTATACTATCATATAAAGATAAAATAATCAACATAAAAATAATGTACAAACACTAGTAATATGTGCATAATTTGTATTTTATATAAAAACTTTTATATGTATAGTTTAATTATTTATAAATGATAAAGAATATTAATATAAAAGTAATTAAAACAGTGTAATAAGTATAGTTAGATTGACTTTAAAAGTTAAATGTGATAAGATTATTTTGGTTATTATTTGGAGGAAATAATATGAAAAATATTATGTTTGTATGTACAGGTAATATTTGTAGAAGTGCAATGGCTCATCATTATTGCCAGAGTAAACTTTATGATTTAAAAAGACAAAATGATATTGTAGTATCATCATGTGGTACATCTGCTGTGACTGGAGATATTTCAACTAAAAATGCAATCTCTGTTATGAAGAAATATGAAGTAAATCTTATTCCTCATAGAGCAACAAGTATGTTTGATATTGATGTTGAAAATTATGATTTGATTCTTTGTATGACTGAACAACATAAATTCAATTTTTTAGTATTTTTTCCAAAGATGAAAGAAAAAGTTTTCACACTAAAAGAATACGTTTATGGAAAAGATATAGAAAATATAGACATAGATGATCCATGGGGATACAATCTTAAAATATATGATGCATGTGCAAAAGAAATTGTTGAATGTGTGGATAGACTTCTAGAAAAAATATAAAGGAAGTGAAAATATGATAGTTATTGGATCAGACCATACTGGAATAGAACTTAAAAGAAAAGTGATTTCTCACTTAAATTCTAAAGAGATAATAGTAAAAGATGTTACAGATTTTAAAGATCAAACAGGGGATGATTATCCAGATATAGCATATATTGTATGCAAAAATGTTTTAAAAGAAAAAGACATAGGTATTGCAATTTGTGGTACTGGTATAGGGATATCTATTGCTTGTAATAAAGTAAATGGTATAAGGGCAGCAGTATGCACAGATAAGTATATGGCTCAAATGACAAGAAAAGATAATGATGCAAATGTTTTATGTTTAGGAGCAAGACTCAAAATAGAAAATGTATTAAGTATTGTAGATGAATTTATTAATACTGAATTTGCAGGAGAAAGACATCAAAGAAGAGTAGATAAAATAGCAAAAATAGAAAAATCACAAAAGGATGGTGTAGAATATGACAATAGTTTATAGTGTAACCATTATAGCTTTTATATGTTGCTTAATAATTACTCCTTTTGTAATTTCTATGTGTAAAAAACATGGACTTGTTGATGTACCAAAAGACAGTAGAAGAGTTCATTCAAAGCCAATGCCTAGATGTGGAGGAGTAGCCATATTTGTTTCTTCAATGATAGCGTTATTGGTGTATTATGTGATAACAAAAGACGTTCCATCAATTGCATTTAATATGCAATTTTTAGGATATTTTCTTGGAGCTATTTTAATTTTTACAATGGGAATTATTGATGACATATTTTCATTAAGAGCAAAATATAAATTTATATTTGAACTTGCATCTATTATTGTTGTTTTTTTATTTGGAATTAAAATAGAAAATATTGGAAATTTACAATTAGGATATTTTTCATTTCCAGTAACATTTTTATGGATTATAACAGTACAAAATGCAATGAATTTAATTGATGGTCTTGATGGACTAGCTGCAGGTATAACATCAATATCTTCATTATCGCTATTAATGTTATTTATATCTACTTCAGCAAGTTTAGAAGCAATAATTATAACAGCAGCAATAGTTGGAGCTGGAATTGGATTTTTACCATATAATTTTAATCCTGCTAAAACGTTTATGGGTGACTGTAGTTCTAACTTCTTAGGATTTACAATGTCAATAGTAACTATTCTTGGTTTTTCAAGAGGATATACAACAGTTGAATACTTATCACCAGTATTAATACTTGGTGTACCTATATTTGATACTATTTTTGCTATGGTAAGAAGAGCAATTAAAAGAAAACCATTATTTGCACCAGATGGTGGACATGTACATCATAGATTAATTAAAGCAGGGTTTACGCAAAGACAATCAGTACTTATTCTTTATACAGTTACAAGTACATTATGCATACTTGCAGTTTTCTTAATTACTCAAGATGTATGGAAATTAGGATTACTTGTTTGTATGTCAACAATATTTATATCATTATGGATTGCAAGTATGATTAAATCAAGAGATTTAAAAGGTGATGAAACAGTAAATAATAATTTCAAGGCAAATAATCCTTAAATTATTTCATATAATATTAAAGAAGGGAGATAATATATAATGAAAGAAGAATTATTACAAGATTTAAAAGAGGCTATGAGAAATAAGGATACATTAAAAAAAGATACAATTACTATGTTAAGAGCAGCAATACTTCAATTTGAAAAAGATAATCAAAAAACATTAAATGATGATGAAATTTGTGCAATTGTTGCAAAAGAAGTTAAAAAAAGAAAAGAATCAGTTAAAGAATATGAAGAAGCTGGAAGAGAAGATATTGCAGAAAACTTAAAAAAAGAAGTGGAAATTTTATCTAAATATTTACCTGAACAATTAACAGAAGATGAAATTTCTAACTTAGTATCACAAGCTATTTTTGAATCTGGTGCTACATCTCCTAGAGATATGGGAAAAGTAATGTCAATATTAAGACCAAAAACAGCTGGTAAAGCAGATGGAAAATTAGTAAGTGATATTGTAAAAGAAAAACTTGCTAGTATGTAATAATAGTGAGCCAAGTATAAACCTTGGCTCATTTTCATAGAAAGAGAGGTTTAAGATGAAAATATATAAAATTAATAATGATAAATTTAAAAGTATATATATATCATATAATTTTACTATGGAATTAGGTAATACTAAAGCTTTATCTAACAATGCAGTTTTAGCATCATTAATGGCTAAAACATCTAAAAAATATGAAAGTCAAAAACAGATTGAACAATATCTTAATTTGTTATATGGTGCAAACTATGATGTAAATATAGAAAAGTATGGAGATTTATATAATTTAGAATTTAGAATTGAATTTATCAATAAAAAATTCTTACCAAATAAAGAAGAGCTTTTAAATAATATATTAGAATTTTTATATGAAATGATATATAATCCAACAGATTGGTCAGAAGCAAATATTGAAAGAGAAAAAGAATTTATTTTAGAGAGAATAAACGAAAGAAAAGATGAAAAACTTAGATATGGTATTCAAAAAGCAGAGGAGTTAATGTGTAAAGATACTCCATTTGGTACTTATTTATATGGTGAAGAAAACGTAGTAAAAGAAATTAATAAAGAAATTTTAAAACAAACATATCAGGAATTAATAAAAAGCTGTGTTACTATTATTGTTTCAGGTAATCTTACAGAATATGATGATATAGATAAAAAAATTATAGATGTTTTTGGTAAACAAGATATTTCAAAGAAAACTTTAGCAGAATTAAATTATAATATTAAAAATAATTATGATGGTAAAGCCGAAGAAGTTATCGAGTATCAAGATACAGTTCAAAGCGTATTATCTATTGGACTTTCTGTAGAAAATTGTAATCCAAATGATTTCTATGCTTTAAATTTATATAATGCTATACTTGGAACTACTCCTTCATCTAAGCTATTTCAAAATGTAAGGGAAAAGGCATCTTTGGCATATACGGTAAGATCTAGATTTTATAGATTTAAAGATATTATTATAATTTATGCTGGTATTAATAAAGATGATTATAAGAAAGCAACTGAATTAATAATTAATCAAATTGATGATATTAAAGAAGGAAAAATCACACAAGAAGAATTTACTAGTGCAAAAGATAGTTTAATGGCGGATTTATTAGACTGGAAAGATTCAAAAATTGCTATGGCAAAGATGAAACTTTCAAATATTATTTCTTTTAATGATGATTACTTAGAAGTAGATAAAATGAGAGAAAAGATGAGTAAAGTAACGTTACAAGATATTATTAATGTTGCAAATAAAATTAGTGTTAGAAAAATTTTTGTACTAGGAGGTGTTGTTAATGAATAAAATTGGTTTAGAAGTTTCAGAAGAACTTGGTGAAAGCACATTTAGTACTGTTTTAGATAATGGTTTACAAGTATTTATTTGTAAGAAAAAAGGATTCAATAAAAAGATTGGATTATTTGGTACAAAGTATGGTTCAGTTGTTAACGATTTTATAGATATTACAACTGGCGAAAGAATGAAGGTTCCAGATGGTATAGCACATTTTCTTGAGCATAAACTATTTGAAAAAGAAGGTGCAAATGCTTTAGATTTGTTTTCAAAAATGGGAGTTTCTTCAAATGCGTATACTTCATTTGACCAAACAGTTTATTATTTTGAAACCTCTGAAAAGTTTGAAGAATCAATTGAGATGCTTGTAAAACTTATAAAAGAACCTTATTTTACTGATGAAAATGTTCAGAAGGAACAAGGAATAATAGGTCAAGAAATTAGTATGTATGATGATGATCCTAGTTTTAAAGTATATTTTAATGCATTAAGAGCTATGTATCAAGTTAATCCTGTTAGAATTGATATTGCAGGTACAATAGAATCTATATCTCATATTACAAAAGATTTACTATATACTTGTTATAATACTTTCTACAGTCCACAAAATATGTTCTTTATTGTTGTTGGAGATGTTGATGTTGATGAAACATTTAAAATTATAGATAAAAATATAAAAAAATATGAATCAAACAATTTTTCTAAAGAAGAAATAAAGAAATTTATAGAAAAAGAACCTAGTGAAATAGCACAGAAAGATATTACACAGAAAATGGAAATATATTTACCACAAATATGTTTAGGTTATAAACTTGATTTAGCAAATGGAAAAGATATTACTAAAAATGAGATACTTGTAAGTATTATATCAGATATGTATTTTTCAAAGCAATCAGATTTTTTTGAAAAAGAATATAATCTTGGAAAAGTAAATAGTACAATAGATATGCAATATGAAGGTAGTGAATCTTTCTCTCATGTTTTAATATCTACTACAAGTACTAATATTGATGAGGTTGAAAAAGATATTTTAGATTATGTTGAAAAGATAAAAAAAGAGCCTATTGATGAAGAGCTTTTTGATACAATAAAAAGGAAAAAAATAGGTGAGTTAATACTAAGTTCAGATAGTTTAAATATTAGCTATAGAAGAATAATTGATTCCATTTTAAATAAAACTAATGTATATTTAGATATAGAAATATTAAATAATTTAACTTCAAAAGATGTAAAAGAGTTTTTAGATAAGTTAGATGAAAATAAAAGAGTATCTTCAAAAATAACATCGAAATAAATAGATAATATAATAATAAAATAGTACCTACATACACTAATTATGTAGGCTATTTTTGGCATTTGTCGAAACTTGCGATGAATTGTATACCAAAATGTATTGACTATTTGATGTACTAGTGGTATAAATACAAAAAAAGAGGAGAAATGTATGATATTAGAGAAAATTGAAGAATTAAAAGAAAAACTTAACAAAGAAATTGAAGTAGGATGTCCTTATTCACAGATTTTAGAGACAAGTGTAGAAATTGATAAGCTACTAGCAGAACTATATTTAAAAGATATTAAGAATATCACTTAAATTAACATTTAGTAGTATTAATCCTAAGATAATAATTAAAGCATAATTTTTATCTGATTCTAAAAATAATAATATAATTAATCCTATAATAATTAAATCATCAATTTCAAATGAAAATCCTAATATATTAAAACCAGATTGTTTTCGTGATTGTGCATTATTGATTTCATCATTTTTAATATTGTTATTAACACTATTATTATTTTCATCATTTTGGAAATCTTTAAAAGGTATTGTTTCGTTTTCTTGCGAGACAGTATCTTTTTTTTCTATATTTGCATAATTACTGTTAGGATTATAATAGTTTACATTATTATAGCTATTATAATTATTATAACGATATGGATAAAAATTTTGACGGAACATATTAATCACTACCTTTATTTTTAAATGATTCTAGGATAGATATTACACTTAATATTGTTAGATAATCACTCATCTTATCTTGTCGAGATTTTCTTAAAAATGGTTTTAAAGAAATTAGTAAATCTTTTTGAGGAGAAGTACTGTTCATTGCACTCATTACTTGTTGGATTTTTAAGAAAATACTTGGATCAATTGAGTCAAATATATTAGTATTACTTGTATTATTGGTATTATTTTCTGATTCAGTTTGCTGTGATGATTTATTATTTGAATTTAATGTATTAAGTAGTGATGAGATATTTGGAGTTGACTCATCACTAATTTCTACATTATTTCCCATTTTTTCTTGGATGCTATTTATTAAGTTATTTAATGCATCCTTATTTTCTTCATTCATTATTTTCTATTAGGTTTAATCCCAAATAGTTTTGCAATATTATTTAAATCATCACTTGACATGTTTTGAACCATTCTTGTTACTTGTTCGATTTTATCTTTATCTAAAGAACCAAGTACGCCCATAAGTTTTTGATTTAATTCGTTATTATCATTCATATTATCATCTCCTATATATTTAAATTATATGCACTTTTTCTATCTTTGTGATTATATGTGTCGAAAGTTGCGACAAAAAAATAATAAAAAAATATTGACGGATTGTCTGTTAAGTGGTATAAGATTATATGTGAGGGGGAGGGATGAGATATAAAGTATGAAAATGTAAATAATTTATTTAATCTAATTGATGTGACTGACACGTATATTTTAGCTAAAGATGGTGAAAAAGTTAAGAAAATATACATATATGAAATAGAACCTGTCACATTTTTAAATTTTTCAATGGATGTTCAATCAAATATTTTAAATCTTTACAATGAGTTATTAAGAGAACTCAATTTTGAATTTCAAATTTTTATTTCTAATAAAAAAATTAATGTCGAAAATTATATTAATAATCTTACTAAAATAATAAACCAAGATGCAAGGCAATCATATGTGAATTTAATGAATGGCTATATTGAAAGTATAAGTAAAGAACTGGAAAATCAGATAATTTATACTACAAAGTATTATATTGTTATATCTTTAGATAGAGAGTGCCAATATGATATTACACAAATAGATGAGATAATAAAAAAATTAGACTATGTTGGATGTAACACTAAAAGAATTAAATCCAAAAATGATTTACAAAATATATTATATGAAAATCTTAATAAGGAGATTTTAGTATAAAAAATTTAAATATGTTACCAGACATAGTAGAAAACACTAATTTTAATTATCTAAAAGTAAATAATAAATATATTCAATCTATTTATATTAAGGAATTACCTGAAAATATATTCTTTTTAGATTTTGTAAAAGATTTACCATATAATTTAGATTTTGACATGTCAATATTTATTAATAAGCTAGATTCAGTAAAAATATTAAACGATATTACATTTAGTATTGGTACTGCTCAAAGTGAATTAAATACTATAAATAGTAATCAAAGAAATATTGATGTAATAAGTAAAGCAAAAGAAGATGCTTCAGAACTTAGAAAAAAACTTCAAATTGAAAATCAAGAAATATATGACGTTTCAATAATATTAACTTTTTATTCTAATGATTTAAATCAATTATTTAAAAATATTTTATCAATTAAATCAAAATTTTATTCAAAGGGAATTTCTTCAGAAATTACTAATTTTAGACATTTACAATTCTATTTATTTAATCTTCCAATATGTATTAAAAATAATAAATATTTAAATAATATCTATCTTACAACTAATGCACTATCTAATATTTTTCCTTTTTATTTGACGAATTTTGTAGATAACGGAGGTATTATTATTGGATATACAGAAAGAAAAAGGTTATGTATGCTAAATATATTTAATTTAAAATATGAAAATTCCAATATGTGTATATTTGGATGTAGTGGTAGTGGAAAATCATATTTTATGAAGGTATTTATTATTAGAAACTTTTTTCTTGAGAGAAAACAAATAATTTTAGATATTGAAGGAGAATACGAAAATGTTTGCAATGGTCTAGATGGCCAAATAATGTTTAAATCTAAGTATTATAATATTCTAGAAATAAGAAAAAAAGATTTAATAGAAGAAGATTATTTAGAAAGTAAAATAAATAAAGTACTAAATTTTATTTCTAATTTTTGCAATATCAATAGAGACTATTTAAAAGATAGAATTTATAAATTATATAATAAGTTTAATATTACAAAAGATGTTAATTCTATATTTACTATAGATAATACTAAAATAGTAAGTTTAGAAAACAAGATAATAAGTAAAGAAAAATTTCCTACACTTATAGACTTAGTTGAAGATATAGATAATCAAGAACAAAAAAATATATTAAGTCATGCCATCCAAAATGAATTAAAATTTTTTTCAAAGAAAACAGATATTAATGAAAACAATATGTTATTTGTATTAAATATAAAAAATATATTTAATACACCTAAACTCATATCAATTATTATTAAAGAAATCCTAGAAAATTATTTAGGAGAATATGAAACTATAATTTATATAGATGAAGTTTGGAAATATATACAAAATGATGAATTAGTAAATGATGTTTTTAATTTATATAAAACTATAAGAAAGAAAAAGGCATCAATTATTACAGCTACTCAAGATGTAGAAGATTTATTTGAGTATAAAAATGGATTATATGCAAATAGCATTTTAAATAATTCTTGTTTTAAACTATTTTTTAAATTTAACCAAATATTTTTAAATACTAAAATAAAAGATATAAATTATGATGAGTTATTAGGTTTAAAAAAGGGAGAAGTAATTGTAAATGTAGATAAAAGCAATTTAAAGTTAAAAATTAAAGCAAACCAATTTGAAAGAGAGATTATAAATGAGAATGATTTTATCACTTAATAATAAAAATATAGAAGAAAAGCTAAAGAATTTATATTATTCAAAGCATGAAATATTTGTTATAGAGACAAAAAATAATATATTAGATTATATAACTGAAAATGAAGAGATTATTATAATTAGAAAAAATAATGATGATATTGAGTTTAAAGAGTTAATAAATAATATAAAAAATAAAAATAGTAAGATAAGAATTATTGTTCTATTAAAAGAACTAAGTCAAAATTTAAAAGAGTTTTTGTTTTCAAAAGAAGTGTTTAATATAATTGAAGGTAATGAATTTATATTTGATGATTTAATAGATTTAATTGAAAATCCTAAAATGATTGTATATAAAGAAAAACAAAATTTGGACTCTAAAAATAAAGTTATTTGTGTGACTGGAAGTAGAGGAGTAGGAAAGACTATAACAGCATTAATATTAGGAAAAATAATTGCTAGTAGATATAATAAAAAAGTTTTAGTTCTTGATTTAGATTTATTAAATCCAACAATGGATACATATTTAAATATGAATAAAAATTATTCACTTCCAGATTATATAAATGATGTTATAAATAATAAATTAAAAAATATTTCCAATTATGAAAGCAGTGACTTAAGACATAATAATTTAAAATATATTTTAAATTCTAAAAGTATAGGTATACCAAATAATGATAAATTACTAAAAATAATAGATAGTTTAAAACCATTTTACGATTATATAATAATAGATACTTCAACCTTAATGTTAAATAAAATATATAATTTAGCAAAGGAAAAGAATTTTAACATAGTTCATGTTATAGAACCTGGAAAAAGACAGATAAAAAATTTCAAAATGGATACTATTTATGTTGAAAAAGAAATGTTGTCAAAATCAATAATTATATGTAATAAAAGTAATTGGATAAACAATTTTAAAAAATGTAGTAAGGAATATAATATGTTTATATCTGGATTTATTATAAATTGCAATTGGTTAAAATATAGAAATAATATTAAATATGTGGTAAGACATAATTTAAGCATAGTTTTAAAAGAAATAGGAATAATCAGATTTGAAAAATTTAAACTTAAAATAGTAAACAAAATATTAAATTTAGGAGATGATAAAAGATGAAAGAAAACAAATTAACAATAGAGAAAAATAAAGAAGAAATAATAGGAATTATTACTAAAATTATAAGTAAAGGATCAAATTATATAATTAGGGCAATGCCTGTTAATGAACATATAAAGGATATATTATCTGATATAAAAGGAGCTTTAGATGAAGGAGAATTTAAAAATATTTTAAAAGTTGCAGTAAGTAGTAGTATAGCTGAAGGGTTAGGATTAATTGGAATTAAAGAAGATGAGCTTGAAAATATAGATAAAATGATAGAAACTGCATTTGAAGGTGGTTTGGCAAAATCGATTAATATAGGAATAGATATGGTTGAAAATGCTAAAAAGTATGGTCATTTATTCTATAATTACATAGAAGATTATTTTGATAATTTAAAAAGCTTTGTTTTAAGTAAGGATTTTAAAGCAAAAGTGTATACTGGTATAACTAAATGTTTAGATAAAGTTGAAACATTTAAAGATATGTGCAATGAGTGGTATGACGCTTATGATAAATTTAACTTAACAGATATTAAAGATATTGCAGGCAAGTTAAAAAAGATGAAGAAAAATGTTTCTTTTGATAATAGTTGTATAAGTGAAAATACAATCATTCAAAATGTTACAGAGTTAGTTGCAAGAAAAAATAAAAAATTAACAAAAACTCAATTTGATATATGTTCAAATTTGGAAAAACTTTAATAATATAGTTTAAAAATTAAACAAATTGTTGTATAATTACTAACATAAGGAAAGGTGATTACAATGAATTTTTATGATAACATTAATAATTTAGTTTCTTCTTTTAAAAAGACAGATGAGTACACAGAATATAAGAAATTAAAGGAGAATTTAAAATCTAATACAGATATATATAATATGCTTAAAGATTTTAAAGATAAACAAAATGAATTACAAATTGCATATCTTAATGGACAAGATGTAACAGAAGAAAAACAAAAAGAAATGGAAAATTTGTATTCTATTGTTATTAAAAATGAAGATTGTAGAAAAATTCTTGAATGTGAAATGAAAATAAACATTATTCTTGCAGATTTACAAAAATCTATGGGTGAGGCCATTGAAGAATTAGTTAAATTTTAGGAGTTCATAATGTGGATAAAAGATATAAGAAATTATGATGTTGAAATTTATGAAGATGGTAAAAAAATATATTTAGGAAATATAAATGATGTATCAGATGAATTAAAAGAAAGAGAAACTAAAAATGTAAAAATTGAGCAAAAGATAATTATAATTGAAATTTAAATTATGAAAAACAATTATGTAAAATTATTAACTTGTTACTATTGAAAAACAAGTGATAATATGATATAATGAAATCCAGTGGAAATTTATAAAAATTTCTATTGGATTTTTTTATTTAAATGGAGTGAAAAATGAACTATAGAGAAGCTTTAAATAAATTCATAGATGAAATGAATTATTTGAAAAATAAAGATGTTGAAGGTATTGTCTTTTATGGTAGTTTTCACACAGGTACATATAATGAATTTTCAGATATTGACCTAATGATTTTATTTAATGATGATACAGATGCAAACCAAATTAAAGGATTTAAGAATGTAAATGGAATACAAGTTGAATATTATGAAAGAACAGTATCTAAGGTTTATGAAAGAGCGAATTCAGATTATATGAAATGTGAAGATTCTCTTTTATCAATTTTAGGATTTGGGGAAGTAATATTTGATAGAAATGGTAAAGTAAAAGAATTAATTGAGTATGTAAAAGAAAAATATTCTAGACCTTTACCTGGATATACTAAACATGAAGCAATATATCAAATTGCTTCATTAAGGAAGGCTGTAATTTCAACAAATGAATTACGAATTCAAAATGATCCATATTTTGAAAACTTTTATTACTTAACAGTTGAGAAAATAAGAGACTTTTACCATAAATTAAAAGGATTTTCAAACTTTTCTCAAGCAAAAGTGTATAAAATGTATACTAATGAAAATTTACAAAAAGCACAGCATAAGAAAATTCCAGAACAAGAGTTTATAGATTTATTTATGAAAACGATTGAAGAAGGGATTTCTAAAGAAGAAAAAGTTGAAAGAGTTAATAATTTTTTTAATTACGCAGTAAGAGAATATGATATTAATTATGATGATTTGAGAATAGATATAGGAAAGAAAAGGTATTAATAAACGTTGAAAGTGAGGAAGTAAAAAATGTTACAATTGCCAAAGAATGAATATAGAATATCTATAACATCAGGTTGTAATATGAAATGTGTATATTGCCACAATGAAGGAAATCATGTTATTAATCAGTTAAGTAAAGACGATATAGAAGAATTAATAAAAAATTCATATGATTTGAATTTGGAACAGGTTAGAATAACTGGTGGCGAACCTTTAATACATAAAGAAATTTTTGATATTTGTGAAATGCTTTCAGAAAAATATCATTTAAAAGTTGGAATTAATACTAATATAATAGAAATAGAAAAGCTAATGTATATGATTCAAAAAGGTTGGATATATAGGGTAGTTGTTGGAATAGATTATTTTGATGCGCCAATATCAAAACAATCTCCGATTGGAATTAGTTCTAAACAAGCATTAGAAAATGTTTTAAGAGTAAAAAACAGTGGTGTTAATATTACTATTTCTACTGTTTTTAATGGAGATTATGATAATTTATATAAGTTAGTTAAATGGTCATATGATAATGGCATTAGAATTAAAATATTGGAAGAAGTAAATAATGAAGTAGCAGAATCTACTGGAAAAGAATACTTAGAAATGAAAGAAAAAATATTATCAGATTTTAATTTATCAGCTAAATTTGATGATAAATTTAGAGAATGGCATGGAATGAATGGAGATTTTACTGCTGTCACTTTTTTTCATTCACATTGCAGAATTAGAGAATGTGATGTTTGTAAAAAGATGCATTTAAGAGTTACTAGTTGTGGAAGCTTGAAACAATGCATTCAATCAGAAGAAAATGATATAGATTATAGAAGAGGAAATATAAGAGAAAATATAGTGAAGGCATTATCTCAACCAGTTAATTTTGATATTAAACCAGTAAGATATGTTGATGCTTCAACATTATAGTTAAGGAGATAGATAATGAATAATGATATTAGTATATCTACAGAAAAGTTTAAATTTAAATTTAGAGTTTCTGGAATACTTTTAGTAGATAATAGAATTCTTACAGTGAAAATTAATAATAATGATTTTTATTGTTTCCCGGGAGGACATGTAGAACTTATGGAGGATACAAAGGATGCTATTATTAGAGAATTTAGAGAAGAAACTAATATTGATGTAAAGATTGAAAGACTATTATATATAACAGAAAACTTTTTTAAAGGAAATTTAGGAAATTTTCATGAATTAGGATTTTATTATTTATTAAAACCTATAAATAATGTTATAGCTCAAGACTTTGAATTAGTAGAAAAAGATAAAGACGAGAATGTAAATTTAAAATTTGAGTGGAAGAAAATAGGAGAACTTAATAATTTTAAGCCAGAATTTATTAAAAATGAATTAGATTTTAATAATAAAAGTATTAAACATTTAATTATAAAGGATGATAGAATTATATAAAAAATGTATAAATTTGTAAAAAAACTTAGAAATTTTAAAAATTTTTAAGTTTTTTTTAATTTTATGTGACAAAATGTTAATTTTTGGAGTCTATATAATAGATGCAAATTCAATGTTGAAAAAAACGTAGCTTTAGATGTAGTACAATTATATAGGGGGAAAATTTTATGTTAAAGAAAAAAACTATGCTTATATTTTTGTTTGCTGTATTAGGAGTGTTAACACTTCTAGGAATTGGATATGGACTATACAGTCTAAATTTAGGTAGTGAGGATTATGATTTAGACAGAACATATGGAGTTAGTTCATATATTACTGATGAAATGTTAGCAAATACTAGTAGCTGTAATGTGGACTTATGTTTAAAAGAAGAATATAATCCTGAAAATATAGGAAAAGAGGCAGATAATATTGTTATTGCTTCTGTTATATCATTAGACGGCGCCACTCCTGAAAAAGGATTATTTGGTATAACAACAGGAAAAATTTTAATTAATCAAACATTAAGAGGAGACTTAAAACCAGGACAAGTAGTAGAATACATGAAAAATGGTGGAGTTATGAAAATGTCTGATTGGGAAGAAACTCAACCAGAAAGTGCCAATGAAAAACGTAGATATTTACGTGAACAAGCAGGTAAAAATATTGATTTAGATAATACTTATATCGATATTACAATATCTGATGATATTAAAATAGAAGAAGGTTATACATATTTAATATATTTAAAAGAAAATGATGATAAATATGAAATAATAGGATTAGATGTTGGGCTTAGAAAAGTTGATGTAAATTATTCAAGTAGAATTAGTGCACAAAGCTTACAAGTTGATACTTTGAAGGTTATGAACAATAAGACAGGTGAATTTGAATCATTACAAAATTATATTAATACTTATATTAATAATAGTCAAAAAGAATAAGTTGTTGCACGGGATTTAGTATTATTTAACTAAATCCCTTTTTGTGATATAATTTTAAATAAGAGGATAGATACATGGAAAATAATATAGTTAGGTTAGCACAATGTGGAGACGTAGGTGCTTTTAATTCGTTAGTTGAAACATATAAGAAAGAATTATATGCGATTGCAAAATCTAGACTAAAAATTGAGGCAGACGTAGAGGATGCTGTTCAAGAAACTTTATTTTGTGTATATAAAGATATATGGACTTTAAAAAATGAAAGTTATTTTAAAACATGGGTAGTTAAAATACTAATTAATAATTGCAATGATATTATTAGTGATAACAATGCTTCAATATTATATTTTGATGATACTGCAATTGAGAGAGTTGAAGATGATAGTGATGAATATTATAAAATGGAAAGAAACCAAGATTTTTTTGATATGATAGATTTTTTAACAAATGAAGAAAAAGCTATCATGATTATGAGATTTTCTCAAGATTTTAACATCAGTGAAATTAGTAATGTTCTTAATATAAGAGAAGGAACAATTAGAATGAAAATATTAAGAATAAAAGAGAAAATAAGAAATAGATATGAAAATCAATAAGAATATTTATATTTTATAGAATTTTTTGTATATACATTCATAAAATGTATTAGGTGATTATTTGAAAAAGAATTTACAATATTTAATTGCAAGTATAATTTTTATCATTTATTCATTTGCAATAGTAAATATTTTGTCAGTACGTAAAAAAAGTGAGGTAACAATATCTACTAATTCTACAGCTGTGACATCAAGAGTAGTTGTAATAGATGCAGGGCATGGTAAACCAGATGAAGGAGCAGTAGGCGTATATGGAACAACTGAAGAGGCTATAAACTTAAAAATTGCATTTAAATTACAAGCTTTAATAGAACAAAGTGGGGGTATTGTATATTTAACAAGAAGTGATGAAAATGGAATTTATTCAGATAACAACGCTCCCTTAAGTAAAAAAAAGGTTAGTGATATAAAAAATAGAGTTTCCATTGGTAATCAAGAAGATGTGGATATTTTTGTTTCAATTCATTTAAATAAATATCCAGAAAATAAATATTCTGGATGGCAAACTTTTTATCAAGAAGGAAATGAAGAAAGTGTAAAACTTGCAAATTGTATACAAGAAGGTCTTAATAATTCTATTTTTACTCCTAATAATAGAGTTTCTCTTCCATTAAAAGGAATATATATTATGGATAATGTATCTAATCCAACTGTAACAGTAGAATGTGGTTTCCTTTCTAATGAAATAGAAGCTAAAAAGTTAGAGGAAGATTCTTATCAAGAAAATCTTGCATGGGGAATATATATTGGAATACAGAATTATTTCAAAAATTAAAAGGATAATAGATTAATCTCTATTATCCTTTTTCTCATTTAAATATAATTCAAGTAATTCAGCTAAATTTAGCTTATATGCATAATCTAATATTTCCCTAAAGTTATAAGATTTTTTATATTTTGGCAAATCATATTTGTAAAAAATTTCATTTGGGCTTGTTGCTCCATTTTCAATTAGTTTTTTTATAAATTCGTTTTCAAATACAGGCGACGTATTATTTTTATCTAATTTAATATAGCCCATATCTGTATATAACTTCATTTGTAAATCAAAATCAAGCTTATCACATAAGTGGGCAAACATGGCTTCTTTAGTTTCCCTTGCATTAAATTCATTAGTAAGATTAATATAATTTTCTTTTTTTTCTAAACAAGAAACAATATCAGCTACTGCTTTTTTTCCAATTTCTTCTTTTTCTTTTAAAGTAACATTATCAAATGGAGTAATATCTCCAATTATTATTTCTTCTAATTCGTGTATTACAAGCATCTTAAGTACTTTAGAAATGTCAACATTAACATTATATTCAGAATGAATTGCTATGGCAAGTATACATGTATCATAAACATGTTCTGCAATACTCTCTCTACGTGGTGCAGTAACATTCCAGTAAATTGAACCTTGTCTAATTTTGTTCTTTAATGAAGTTGCAAGTAGATAAAATTTAAGTATATTATCATTTTTATTCATAATATCACCTCTCTTAAAATTATTTATAAGATATAACTTTTAAACGCAAATGAATTATACCATAGAATCAACTCAAATTCAACTTTTAGTGACAATTGGCAATTTAATGTTTATTGACATTTAACTACTTTATGGTATGATATTAATGTCGAAAAATAGAGAAATATATGAGGTGAAAAAATGAAAAAAGTATTACATGTTGGATTAGATGTTGGATCAACTACAGTAAAAATAGTAGTAATGAATGATAAGCTAGAAAACTTATATACAAATTATACAAGACACCATTCAGATACTAAAAATACTATATATGAAGTTTTAAAAAGACTACTTAAGGACTTTCCAAATACTTCATATACAATGGCACTTACTGGTTCAGGAGCACTAGAGATTTCTAAAATTTTAGATATTAATTTTATACAAGAGGTTATTTCTTGCAAAAGGGCTGTTGAAAAGTATATACCAGAAACAGATGTTGTGATTGAGCTTGGAGGAGAAGATGCAAAAATAATTTATTTTGATAAATTTATTGAACAAAGAATGAATGGAACATGTGCTGGAGGTACAGGAGCATTTTTAGATCAAATGGCATCTTTACTTAATACAGATACACAAGGATTAAATGAACTTTCCAAAAATCATGATATAATATAAACATAACATCGCTACATTACTTATAAATAGGTAATGTAGCGATTTTGTGTTACTAATTTGTTATTAGTTCAAACCCAAAAATCAAATTTTATGAGTTCAATAGCTTCTTTTAATTCTTCAAATGTTTTATGTGTATATGTTCGTTCACCAACATCTTTTGATTTATGACCCATCATCAAATCAATACATTTTTTATTTGCATTTGCTGAATCTAATTTTGTTCTGAATGTATGTCTGCATTCATGTGGTGTATGTTTCATTTCTAATTTTTCCATCATTTCATTCCAAAAAATATAATATTGACTTTTGGAAAGTTTTTTTCCTTCCCATTCAATCAAATACTTTTTATTGTTCTTCATTCTTTTTTCTACAATATATTGAATATAAGAATGAATTGGAACGAATCTGTCTTTACCTGATTTACTTTTTGAACCACCATTGAAAAATCCTGCATCCAAATCAATTTTTGTTAATTCCATTGAAAGTAATTCATTAAGTCTAAAACCAGTAAATAAATACAAAAGCAATGTTTCAATCCATTCATCATCTTTATTTTCATATATAGTTTTAATTTCATCATCTGTAAAAGGTTCTTTTTTTGTATCAGGGACAGGTGGTGCAGTAGTTATAAGTGAATACATTTTGTTAATAATATCAATTTCAAATGCAAATCTGTCAAGATGTCCAAAAAGATTTTTAATTGCCCATTGTGTTGAATATTGGCAACCACAATTATCAATACAGTCTTGCATATCAAAAGACCTTAATTTTCTATAAACAACATCATAATATTTACTACAATGTTTATATGCTGATTGAAGTGACCTTCTAGTTCCTTCATTAACTGTTGGTGATTTAACTTCTTTCCATTTTTCATATAACATTTTTAATGTTACTTTATCCCTGTCAATATTCCATGGTTCATGATTGTATAGTGCCAACATTTCCATGCCTTCTTCTCTTGTTTCTGTATAACCAATTGGTTGATATATTGGATGACCTTTTTTATTAAAGCCAATTGTTTTTCTTACCGCATATGGTTTTCTTCTGTTACCTGATAGTTTGACAACTGTACCATAACCATTTGGATTTTTCATTGAAACCTTCCTTTCTATAAATTATAAGAATTAGATTTTTGATTATTTAACTGTTTGTTTTGTAAATCAAGAAATTTATTATATTCAAAAATAGTACCCCAAAAAGCAATATATTTTTCTTCATTGTTTTTTGAAATATATGTTATAATCAAATAATATTTTTTAATCCCTTTATCTGTTGTACCATCATTATTATGGTATTTCATCATAAATCTTGGTTCTTCCATTGTTTCTATTTTTTTAATTTGTGTAATTGATAAATTAACAGTTGTTTCAGGTTTAATTCTTTTTATTTCAAAAATATCATCTTTAATTTCTATGGTACATGGATAATCTTGAATAAAACCATCTAAACCTTCATAATGCATTACTTTAATAATAGAATTTTTCTTCTTTCCAAACATTATTTATTTTCCTTTCTATAAATCTTTAATAATATATTCATTTATGTATTTTACCCATTTATCTATATGTTCAATAAAATTATTATCAGCAACATATGAAGCATATAAAGATGTTAATATTAGCATATCGTGTTTATTTCCTTGTAACTTAATCTTTCCAATGAAAAAACCTTTACAATCAACAGTTAAAGTGCCATTTGCCATTCTAATTAAATTTATATGTTTATTAACATTTTCAGGTAATTTGGAATATAACACATCAAAAAAATTTTCTTCCAATTCATTTATTTCAAATGTTTTTGTTGGTGGATTTACACCATATTTTATTGAATATTTCATATTTTTTCCTTTCTTATCAACCTTGAACCAAGTCAAACTATTGATAAATCAATATTTTTTAATTTTAAGGTTCAAGGTTCAAGGTGGTTTTACTATTATTTATTTTTTATAAAAACATTAAAATTTTAATAATAAGAAATCATCATTTTATTATTAAGTATAAATTACCTTGAACCACTTTGAACCGCATTGAAAAAACTGGGGTTTCACTTTGAACCTTTACATTGAACCCATATTGTACTTTTTATTTATTTTTTCTAAAATCATAATGAATTATAATGCCCTTTTTTCATCCCCTTTTTCTTCAAAAGTATATTTGGACATTGATATTAAATCTGATGCATTTTCAATCAGTTTTTTTTTACCCAAATCATTTAATTGAATATAATCAATTAAAAGGTCACTAGCTTCTTTGCCATATACTGATTTAACAGAATCAAGTATATTAGATTCTGTTACAAGTTTATTAGTGTTATTGTATTTATTTTCCCAATTATCAAAATAGAATTCTCTTGGGTCAACACCAATTAAATCAGAAACTGCAAATAATGATTGGGGTGTCATATTAGTTACTTGACCCTTTTCCCATTTGCTAACAGCTGCCCTTTGAACATAGCACAATTTACCAAATTCGGCTTGTGATAAATCATGTTCATCACGATAAGCTTTTATTTTTTTACTAATTTCTTTATTCATAATTTGTTCCTTTCTAAAATGTTGTATCTTAAATTTAACATTTCTAAAATTATTTGTATCTTAATTTTAGCATATTTATTCATATTTTGAAAGTTTTTTTGAAGAATTTTAAAATTTTTTTTTCAAAAAGTATTGACAAAGAAAAAATATTGATATATTATATGTGTATCTTACAAGATACAAAACAAATTGAAGGAAGGTGAAAGAAGTGAAAAAGGTAGTTTCAGCAGCTATTTATCAAATAATTCAATTTGATGATGAACAGGAATTTGAAAATTATATTTTAAAATTACAACAGAATCATCAAGAATTTATTTTGGAATCAAAAACAAAATATCCTGATGATAAAGTTGAAATAAAAATTATGAAGCAGTATAACAATAATAAATTCATTGAAAGGGGTGATAAATGTGAAAGTCAATCTTAATTTATTAAATTCAAAAATGGCATTATATGGTGATAATAATGAAGCATTAGCAAAAGCCTTAAATTTATCACCACAAAGATTATCAGCTAAAAAGAACAATACAAATGGGGCGGAATTCACCCAAACTGAAATTCAAATAATAAAAGAAAGATACAATTTAACAGATACAGAAGTAGTGGAAATTTTTTTAAGCTAATTGTATCTTAAAAGATACA
>CARYZD010000007.1 GCA_949106495.1 uncultured Clostridia bacterium | reverse complement strand
TTTTAGAAAATATTATAAAATATTTCATAAAAAATTTAAAAATTTCTAAAATAATTAAACCCAGTAAAAAATATTACTGGGTTTGTCAACACTCTGAATAAAATAGCATGTTTTTACATGCTATTTTATTTTTGTTATTTGTTAGAAATAAAATTTAAATATTAATGTAATATATATTGAAGAAAAATATAAATTACAACATAAAACACCAAAAAAGATTACTTTTAGTGTAAAATTAATGTTAGGTGAGATTATTATGAATAAAAAGAAGATTATAACAAGAATAGGAATCATATTTAGTGTAATTATGATTGCAGTTTCAGCAACTGTAATTTTAGCTGCACCAAGTATAAACCTAACAAGTAGCCAAAGTGGAAATACTGTTAATCTTTCATGGACTAACAGTGATACATATAAGGCTTATGGATATAATGTATATAGAAGTACAAATGATGGAGCATATGAAGATATTTCAAATGCAGAAAATTCAAAAGTAAAAGTTTTAAATATTTATCCTTCAAGTGGACAAAATATTAGTTTTACTACATATAGTGGACAATATATTACAACAGATAAAGCAGCATCTTTAAAACAATGGATGGAGCAGCCTAATGGTAATAGTTCCAAAGGATATGGAAGAGGAGTAATAGATGTAACTCCTGTCTCTGTTGGAGCATTTAATGGTAATCCATCTGGATATTTAAAAAAAGTAAATGGAAAATATAATTATGATGTTGTAGTAATAGGAACATGGGATACAAATTTAAATCAAGATACAAACGATAATGCAACAAATGTTTTAAGACAATATTTAGCTGAAGGAAACAGCTTTGTAATGGGACATGATACTATTAATGGAGCAAATATAAATCCAAATATTAACTCATTAAGAGGATATTTTAATATAAAAGTAACAACACATGATGGAGTAACACCAACATCATCTGCTTCATTTGGTAATAGTACAGTTGGACAAACTACACAAGTAAGAATAAATGGTAATTCAATATTTACAACTTATCCATGGAATATTGGAGTAGATGGAACAGTTTTAACAGTTCCTGCATGCCATACTACAGGACAAGTTACATATGGTAGTGTACCATTATCTTTTGTTAGTGGAACACCACATGTAACAGACCAAAATGGACAAGGTGAATTTAATTATTACTTAACAATAAGCAATCATACTGCAATGATACAGACAGGACATTCTAATTGTAATGCTACAGCAGATGAACAAAAAATATGGGCAAATTTATTATTTTATTTAGGAAATACAGATGCAAATAAAAATGCAACTGACCCTAATGCTAAAGATATAAATGTTCCTAATAAACCAGTGTTTGGAAATAATACATTAAATTACATTAATGGAACAGTAACATTTTCTGCAACAGATAATGGAACAACATATAAATACTATGTAAGGGCAGAAGATTTAGCAACAGATGAAATTACTTCATCTAATACAGTTACACAGACTAATACATCAGGTGTAGCAGGATATAGCTATGTAATAGATACAAATTCAAATACAACTGTAGATAATACAATAGATACAACATCTACAAGCATAAATTATACATTAGGAGATGGACCTAATACATATTTACATATAAAGGCAATAGATGGTGCAGGAAATGTTGGAGAAACATTACATGTATTATTACATGAAAATATTGCGCCAGAGCTTAGTTTAAGTCAAGATATAACTAGATGGACGAATGGTAATGTAATAATTAGTGCTACATCATCAGATAGTGATGGTAGAGTAGTAAGTGTAAAATTACCAGATAATACAGTTGTAACAGGAGATAATGCGACTTATGAAGTAGAAAGAAATGGTACATACGAATTTAGTGTAACAGATAATAGTGGTGCAACTACAACAAAAAGTATTACAATTACAAATATAGATAAAGTAAAACCACAAGGAACTTCAAGTGTTGAACAACCTACTCCTGAAGTAAGAGGAGCAACAATTACATTAAATGCTACAGATGATGCATCAGGTGTAGCAAAAATAGTGAAACCAGATGGAACAGAAGTAACAAATGCAACAACCACATATGTAGTAACCATACCAGGAACATATACATTTAAAGTGGTAGATGTAGCTGGTAATGAAAATGATATTGAAGTTCCAGTAGTAATAGTATCAGATGGTGTAGATGTAAGATATATAGACCAAGTAACAGGAGAAGAAATCGCTGCTACAACAAAACTTAAAGGAAATGTAGGTCAATCTTATCAAACAGTTGCAAAACAAATAGATGGATATGAGTTAGTATTGACACCTTCAAACTATTATGGAATGTTTACTATAGATAAAATAACTGTAACATATGAATATAGAAAAACTTCATATGTTACAACAAGATATGTAAATGAAAATAATGGCTATGTATTATCAGCACAAGATACAAGAAAATATAAAGAAGGAGATGCATATTCAACTATAAAACAAAATATAGAAGGATATACATTTACAAGAGTAGAAGGAAATGTAACAGGAACAGTAGAAAGAAGTGACATAACTGTAACATATTACTATAAGAAAAATACATCAGTTACTGTAAATTATATAGATATGATAACAAATAATGTTATAGCTACACAAGAAGTTATGCCAGGACTACAAAATGATGATTATACTACAGTAAAAAAAGATATAGATGGTTATGTATTTGTAGAAGTAAGTGGAGCAACAACAGGTAAAATGCAATATGGTCCAACAGAGGTAACATATAAATATAAAAAATTATCAAATTTAGTAACTGAGCATATAGATGCAAATACAAATCAAAAAATAACAGATGATATAGTAAGAGCATATAAAGAGGGAGAACAATATGAAGCCTATGCTCAAAATCTTGAAGGATATATATTAATACAAAGTCCTAATCCAACAACAGGCGTAATGGGAAGAGAGAATGTTACAAAATCATTTTATTATAAAAGAATATCTGGTGGATTAGTAGTTAAGTATGTAGATATAATATCAGGAGAGATGATAGATCAAGAAATATATACAGGAAACGAAAATGATACTGTAAGTTTAGATGAAAAGACTTTCTTAGGATATGTTTTAGAACAAAGACCAGATTACGAAGATGTTATATTAGGAGTTGAAGCTAAAGAAGTAGTATTTTATTATAGAAAAGCAATTGCAATAGATGTAATAGGAATAAATCAAGAAACAGGAGAGCAAATTTATATAACAGAAGTTAGTGGACTTGAAGAAGGAACATATGAAACAATTCCAAGAGAGGTAGATGGTTATGAAGTTGTAAAAATACCAGACAATAAAAATGGAATATTTTATAGAGATTCTTTACCAGTAATTTATGAGTATAAAATGATTTCAGGAAAAGTAACTGTTTTATATGTAGATAAAGAATCTAATATATTATTGGATAGATGTGAGATAAAAGGTGAGTTAGGTAAATCATATACAACTGAACAAAAATCTTTTGATAATTATAACTTTGTTGAAGTTGTTGGAGAGACTGCAGGAACTTTAACAACTGAACCTAAAGATGTAATATATTACTATGAAAAGAAAGTTGGAAAAGTAGTAGTTACATATGAAGATGAAAATGGAAAAGAAGTATTAAAAGAAGAAAAAAATGGAAAAGTTGGAGATGAATATACTGTAACAGTAAAAGATATTCCAGGATATGAAATTGTAGAAGTACCAGAAAATGTAGAAGGAACATATAAGGATGGAGTAATAGAAGTAAAAATAAAAGTACAAAAGATAAGAGAAGGAAAAGTACTAGTAAAATATATTGATAGAGAAACAAATAAAGTTTTAGATAGTTATATAATAGATGGTAGAACAGGAGAAAATTACAAAACAGATAAAAAATCATTTGCAAATTATAAATTAGTTAAAGTAGTTGGAAATGAAATTGGAACATTACCAGAAGGACAACAAGAAGTAATCTATTATTATGAAAGAAATACAAGTAAAGTAATAGTCATTTATGAAGATACTGAAGGTAATGAAGTATTAAGACAAGAAATTACAGGAAAAGTTGGAGATAAGTATAGTGTAACTATAAAAGACATACCAGGATATGAAATTGTGGAAAAACCAGACAACACAACAGGAACTTATACTGATGATTCAATAGTAATAAAAGTTATTGTAGAAAAAAGTCAAGTAAAACCAATAGAACAAGGGACAATAGTAGTAAAATATGTAGATGATGAAGGAAATATAATAAAAGAAGATTATATTGAAGAAGGTGAAGTTGGTAAAAATTTCTACATGGAATTACCAGAAATTGATGGATATGAATTATTAGTACAAAAAGTAATAAAATCTAAATTTACAAACGGAGAGCAAGTATTTGAAGCTAAATATAGAAAACTTTCTGAAAATATATTTGATTTACCAAATACAGGGGATATTAATATAACATTATATATTATTTTATTTATAATATTTGGTGGTATTATTTTAAGAAAATTAAAATTAGAAAAATAATATAACTTATAAAGATAAAGTAGCTATTTAGCTACTTTTCTTTGACTTTTTGTTATAAAAATGGTAAAATATATACGTTAATATTTACTTTTTAGAGAAGGAGGGAAAAAGATGTCAAAAAAAGTAGTTGCAATTGTTGGTAGACCAAATGTTGGAAAATCAACATTGTTCAATGTTTTTGCAGGAGAAAAAATTGCTATAATAAAAGATATTCCAGGTGTTACAAGAGATAGAATATATGCAGATTGTGG
The DNA here is from genome assembly GCA_949106495.1 of uncultured Clostridia bacterium. Taxonomy (GTDB): domain Bacteria; phylum Bacillota; class Clostridia; order TANB77; family CAG-465; genus CAG-465. Next base: position 104,841 of record CARYZD010000007.1, on the reverse strand, counting down.
GTGGCGTGGAACTACATTTCAAGTAATTGATACTGGTGGTATTGAGCCAGAGTCTGATGATATAATTTTAAAACAGATGAGAAGACAAGCAGAACTTGCTATGGATATTGCAGATGTAATAGTGTTTATTACTGATGTAAAAGCTGGTGTTACAGTGTCAGACGAGGAAGTTGCACAAATGCTTAGAAAAACTAAAAAACCAGTAATTCTTGTTTGCAATAAATGTGATAGAGTAGGTAATCCACCAGATGAATTATATGAATTTTATAATTTAGGACTTGGAGATCCTTTACCAATATCTGCTGGTAAAAAACTTGGTATAGGTGAGCTATTAGATTCTATTTATGATAAGTTTGATAATATAGAAACAGAAGTTGAAGATGATGAAACAATAAGAGTTGCAGTAATAGGAAAACCTAATGCTGGAAAATCTTCTTTAATAAATAAAATACTTGGAGAAGATAGAGTAATTGTTTCAGATATTGCAGGAACAACAAGAGATGCTATAGATACATATTTTGAAAATAGTCATGGAAAATATGTATTTGTTGATACAGCAGGTATTAGAAGAAAAAATAAAGTATATGATAAACTTGAAAAGTATTCTGTTCTTAAAGCTAAAAGTGCAATTGAAAAAGCAAATGTATGCTTAATTATGATAGATGCAACAGAAGGTGTTACAGAACAAGATGAAAAAATTGCAGGACTTGCTCATGAGGGCGGTAAAGGTGTAATAATAGTTATAAATAAATGGGATTTAGTTGAAAAAGAAACTAACACTATGGAAAAATATAAAAAACAAGTATATGATAAGCTAGCATATTTGTCATATGCACCAATTATATTTATTTCTACTGTTACAGGTCAAAGGGTAGATAAACTTTTTGATATGATAAATGAAGTAGATAAGCAAAATAGTCAAAGAATACCTACAGGATTATTAAATGATGTACTTGCAGATGCTACAACTATAACTCAACCACCTTCAGATAAAGGTAAGAGACTTAAAGTATATTATATGACTCAGGTTTCTACAAGACCACCAACATTTGTTATATTTGTTAATTCAAAAGAATTAATGCATTTTTCATATGTAAGATATATAGAAAATCATTTGAGAAAACAATTTGGTTTTAAAGGAACACCAATTCATATGATAATACGTGAGAGAAAAAAGGGTGAAGAGTAATTTAGAAAGGGAGATATATTATGGAAGAAATGTTAGTTTTTGGACATAAGAGTCCAGATACAGATACAATCTGCTCTAGTATAGTAATGGCAGATTTTCAAAAGAAATTAGGAAAAAATGTAAAAGCAGTAAGACTTGGAGAACCAAATAAGGAAACAAAATTTGCTTTAAATTATTTTGAATTTGAGGCTCCAGAATTAATAGAAAAAGTAGAAGAAGGTCAAGAAGTTATATTAGTAGACCACAATGAGTTCTCACAAAGTGCAGATGGAATTGAAAATGCTAAAATTAGAATGGTAGTAGACCATCACAGAATTTGTGATTTTTTAACAGCAGAACCTCTATATTATAGAGCAGAACCTGTTGGTTGTACAAATACAATTCTTTTAAAAATGTATAAAGAATATGGATTTGAAATAGATAAAAAGATAGCAGGAATTATGCTTAGTGCTATAATTTCAGATACTTTACTTTTAAAATCTCCAACAAAGACTGTAGAAGATGAAAAAGCAGTTGAAGAACTTGCAAAAATAGCAGAAGTAAATTATGAAGAATATGGACTTGAAATGCTAAAAGCAGGTACAGATTTAAGTGATTATTCTGCAGAAGAACTAATAGGTCTTGATTGTAAAAAATGTGAATTAAAAGATAAAAAAGCAAAAGTTGCACAAGTAAATACTGCAGATATTTCAGAAATGATGAAAAGAAAATCTGAATTTGAAGCTGCAATTTCAAAAGATATCGAAGAAAATAATTTAGACTTATTTGTATTTGCAATCACAGATATAATAAACAGTAATTCACAAGCAATAGTTTTAGGAAAAGAAACTACAATATTTGAAAAAGGATTTAATACAAAACTTGAAGACAATACAGCATTTTTACCTGGAGTAGTATCAAGAAAGAAACAAATACTTCCAGTATTACAAGAAAATGCATAAAATTTAAAGGACATCATTTGATGTCCTTTATTCTATTTGACAATGTTAAATTATAATTATATAATTTAAATATTATTGGAGGTAAATAACATTGGCAAGAAGATTTATTGTAGATAAAGATAATATACAAAAACAATCAGATAATATATATATTATAACTGGAAGTGAAGTAAAGCATATACAAGTACTTAGACATGATGTAAATGATGAAATAACATTAAATGATTCAATATATAAAATTATAGAAATGAGAAGAGATAGTGCTATTTTAGAATTTGTTAAAGAGGCACCAATAGTTGGTGTACCAAAAAATAATATTACACTTTATATGGCATTTTTAAAATCAGATAAAATGGATTTTGTTGTTCAAAAAGCTGTAGAAATTGGAGTGAAAAATATAGTACCATTTTTTTCGAGTAATGTTGTAGTAAAATTAGATGAAAAAGATAGAATAAAAAGAAAAGAAAAGCTACAAAAAGTTGCAGATGAAGCATGTAAGCAGTGTGGTAGAACAGATAGTGTTGAAGTTTTAAACCCAATTAATTTTTCAGAGTTAAAAAATGAAATTGAAGGTATTCAAAAGGTATTTTTTGCATATGAGGCTTCTAATGATTCTTTAAAAAAAGAAATAAAAGATGCAAAAGATAGAAATTTAAAAGATATCGGAATGGTAATAGGAGCAGAAGGTGGATTTACAAATAAAGAGGCAGAAGAATTAAAACAAATAGAAAGTGTTTCATGTGTAAGTTTAGGAACAAGAATACTTAGAGCAGAAACAGCAGCACTTAATTTATTATCTATTATTATATATGAAATGGAGGAATAAAATGGGAGTAATAATATATCCAGAAAAGATTAAAAATGGAGATACATTAGGAATTACTGCAGTATCAATGCCTGCAAATAAAGATAAAATAGATTTATCTATAAAAAATATCGAAAGCTTAGGTTTAAATGTAATTGAAACAAATAATGTAAGACAAAATGGAATAGTAAGTTCAAATGCAAAAACAAGGGCAGAAGAACTTTTAGAGTTATATAAAAATCCAGAAGTTAAATACATAATTGCAGCTCGTGGTGGAGAGTTCTTAATGGAAATGTTACCATTTTTAAATGAACATAAGGATATTATAAAAAACAATCCAAAATGGATACAAGGCTTTTCAGACCCATCACTTTTAAATTTTTATATAACAACCAATTTTAATATTGCAACAGTTAATATGGAAAATATAAGTGAATATGCAATGAATCCAAGATATAAGTCAATACAAAATGCTATAGATTTTATGTTTAGTGAGAATAAAGAATTTATTCAAGAAAGTTTTGAAAAGTATCAAAAAGAAGAATTTGAAGAAGGAAATTTGAAAGGATATAACTTAACAGAACCTGATATTTATGAATGTGATAAATCAGAAGTATCATTTGAAGGAAGAATTATAGGTGGTTGCATTGATACATTTAATTTGATTGCTGGAACCAAAATGGATAACATAAAAAATTTTGTTTCACAATTTGATGAGGATGGGGTTATTTGGCATCTAGATAATTGTGAACTTAATCCATGTGAATTTTATAGAAGACTTTGGTATATGGATCAAATGGGATATTTTAAAAATATTAAAGGAGTCTTAATTGGTAGGTCTTTTATGCAACAAAATGAACAAGAATACTTTTCTTTTAAAGAGGCTGTTCACAGAGCACTTGATAAATTTAATGTACCAATAGTATTTAATGTAGACATAGGGCACATACCACCACAAATGTATATAGTAAATGGCTCTTATGCAATATTTGAATATAAAAATGGAAAAGGAAAATTAATACAGAAAATGATATAATTTAAAAGGAATGTAGCGTTATTATTGCCACATTCCTTTTTTATTTTCTTGTGCATATTTTTGAGCTTTATCAAGAATATTTTGTAAGGATATATTAGGTTTATATTTTATACTTTCTGCTAGACCTTCATGTACAAGAGTATAGTTAAATAAGTAATTTGAAATATTTTCATCTGTAAGTTCAGATATATTTTCTACCCAAACATATCTTAAAAGTCTATCATATTTATCTTTATCTGTTATATCTTTTTGAAGATAAACTGTTGTATTTAAAAGCTTTTCAGCTGTAAATTCAGTTGCTTCTTTGCCATAGGTTTCAATTTCTTTTGTATATTCTGGACAATCTATTCCAATAAATCTAACTTTAAAATCTTCATTATCAATTTTTACCCAAATTGTATCGCCATCTACTACCTTTGTAACATATGCTTTTGCTAGCTCTATTTTTTTATAATTTGTGTCTGTATCTTGACATATATTTTGAACATTATCGTTAAAATTATCATATAATTTATTTTTTAAAACAAAAGAGAAAGTAGTAGTGCAAATTATTGCAAATATAAAACATAAAATTTTTATTATAGTATTATTTTTTTTATTCATTAGTTATCACCAAATGTATTATATAATAAATAGTTAAAATTTTAAATTACTTATTAGACTTAGTTATGTTTTTTATATGATAAAATTCATCTACTGTAACAAATTTGTATCCAAGACTTGTGTAATAATCTATTATTTCTTTTGCAGAATCAACACTTGACTTTAAAATATCATGCATTAGGATAATATCATTACCATGTATATTCTTTTTTATATGTTCAACAGTATTATTTTTATCTTTATATTTCCAATCAAGTGAATCTACATTCCATAATACATTTTCAAGTTTTTCTTCTTTTAAAATACTATTAACATTTTCATTTGTTATTCCATAAGGAATACGTATATATGAAGGAGGATAATTTGTTATGTTAAAGATTATATCTTTAGTTAAACTAATTTGCTCAACAACTTGTTCTTTTGGAATTTTAGTAAAAAATTTATGTGTGTAACTATGTATACAAATTAAATTTCCATTATTATATTCCTCAGAAATAATTTCAGGATATTTTTTTGCTTGTTCGCCCAAGACAAAGAAAGTGGCATGAATATTTTTTTCTTTAAGATATTCCAAAAGAGAAGGCGTATATTTACTAGGGCCATCATCAAAAGTTAGGACAAGTAATTTTTTATCATCATAAAGAGAAATTAGTTCTTTTTCATTTTCTGTATATTCAATTGTATTTCCCTTTATACATATAACTCCTATGTTGAGAATTAGTAAAAGAATAGTTATAATTAATATTTTTTTATTTACCTTTTTTAAACAATTTTTTATCATAAATTTCCTCAATACATGTATATGAAAAACATTAGAATATATCCATTATAGTTTGACTTAAAAACTTATGTTTGATATAATAATCATACTAGAGGTGAACAAGATGATAGAAGATAGAGTTATATCACCAGAACTAACATATGAGGATGAAGAATTTGAGGAGAGAGTAGATGAAACAAGTCTTAGACCTCAAGTTTTTTCTGAGTACATAGGACAAGAAAAAGTAAAAGAAAATTTAAAAGTATATATAGAAGCAGCAAAAGCAAGAGGAGAAGCTTTAGACCATGTTCTTCTTTATGGACCACCAGGTCTTGGAAAGACTACACTTGCAACAATTATTGCAAATGAAATGGGAAGTAATATAAAAATAACATCAGGTCCTGCAATAGAAAAAGCAGGAGATTTAGCGGCAATCCTTACTAATTTACAAGAAGATGATATATTATTTATAGATGAAATACATAGACTTAATAAATCTGTTGAAGAAATACTATATCCAGCATTAGAAGATTTTAATTTAGATATTGTAATAGGAAAGGGACCTGCTGCAAAGTCTATTAGATTAGATTTGCCAAAATTTACTCTTGTTGGTGCAACAACTAAAGCTGGCTCTCTTTCATCACCACTTCGTGATAGATTTGGAATAAACAATAGATTAGAGCTCTATACTGAAAAAGAACTTGCAAAAATAATAACAAGAAGTGCAGGAATTTTAGGTGTAGGAATAGATGATGATGCAGCTCTTGAAATAGGGTCAAGATGTAGAGGAACACCAAGAATTGCGAATAGGCTTTTAAAAAGAGTAAGAGATTTTGCTCAAGTAGAAAAAAAAGATTGCATAGATTATGATGTCGCAAAACGTGCTTTAGATAGACTTGAAGTAGATGAAATAGGACTAGATAATACAGACAGAGTAATGCTTGAGGCTGTAATTGAAAAATTTAATGGCGGACCAGTAGGACTTGATACACTGGCTGCATGTATTGGGGAAGATAAAGATACAATAGAAGATGTATATGAGCCTTATCTTATGCAGATAGGCTTTTTAACAAGGGGACCAAGAGGTAGACTTGCAACTCCTCTTGCATATGAGCATCTTGGAATAGAATATCCTTTTAAGGATAAAAAATAGGAGATAAGAGATGAACAAAGTATTGATGCATGTATGTTGTGCACCTTGTTTTATTACTATACAAGAAGATATAGAAGAAAATGGAATGTTAATAGATAATAAAAGAGAAAAAGTTGATTTAACAGCATATTGGTATAATCCAAACATACATCCAAAGGTAGAGTATGAAAGAAGAAAAGAGTCTTTTATTAAATTTTGTGATATGAAAAATGTAAAAAACGTTGTATGTGATGAATATGATATGACAGGTTTTATAAAAGATGTAGTAGAAAATGTTGGGGAAGATAAAAAATATAATATAAGATGTAAATATTGTTATTATAGAAGACTTGAAAGTGTTTTTAAATATGCATCAGAAAATGGATATGATATTGTGTCAACTACACTTACAAGAAGTCCTTTTCAAAATCATGATATAATTAATTTAGTAGCAGAAGAACTATCTAAAAAATATAATGTAAGATATGTATATTCAGATTATAGACATACATATTATGATGGACAAAAAAAGGCAAGAGAATATGAGTTATATATGCAGAAATATTGTGGATGTGTATTTTCATTTGACTCTGGCAAATGGAAATATTAAATCTTAAGAAAGAAGGTTATTTAATGAAAAATTATTCTAAGGGTAAAATAAAATTTAAAAGATTGTTTATATTTTTAGTATCAGTATTTATAATTTTATTAATATTAGGGCTTATATTATTATTTGTATTCTGTTTAAAAGATAAGTTTGATATTTCTTTAGACATAAATGATGCATCAAATGTTTCAGATGATATTGTAGCAAATTCTTTGCCAATAGTTATAGATAATTTGGTTGTAGGTGGTATATATAATAATACTTGGGTTAGTGCTAATAAATACTATTTAAAAAGCAATAACAAGGCAGATTTAGATACATATGTGTATAATAATAATTCAAGAGCTGGTGAGTATAAAATAAAAGATACATATACATTTGGAGATAGTGTATTTGTCAATACTAGTTATCCAAATTATATTGATGAGTATTTTTCTATACCCAAAGATACCTATGCCCTTACTTCTCAATTTAAAGAGGCAATAGTAGAAGAAAAAGATTATGATTATGTAAAAAAAGCTTTAGGAATCTATAGAATGTATAATAATACTATTAATATAACAAATGCTTATTCTGGATATATAGATGTAAATACACCTATTAAAATTCTAAGTGCTACAAGCTCTCAAAAAGGTAAGTTTGGAGGAATATATAGTTCTATTATAGTAGTTAATTTGAATACTAATAGTTCAAATATATTACAATATAGCTATACAAAAGATTTAGAAAACAGTTATGACTTTCCACTTTATTCTGTAAAATTTTTAGCAGATTTAAATGGTGATGGATTGTCGGAGATAATAACAAGAGAAGTTACAGAATTTAATGTTACATATAATGTGTTTGAATATAAAAATAATAGATATAGAAGAGTATTATGTGAAACAATGAAAGGAAAATAAATAACTTTGATTGACATTTAAAAATAAATAGAGTATAATATTTATATAACGTTGATGGGACGAGTAAGTTTTAACACTGTTAAAAGAGAGAATTGGTCATGGGCTGGAAGCCAATTTTAATAAGATATTACCGAAGACTACCCCTGAGTTAGTAGGAAACTACCGCTGATTACGTACAATCATTTAATTAAGTAAAATATTAGGGTGGAACCGTGCAATAAATATATTGTACCCCTATAGGCATAAAATGTGCCTATAGGGGTACATTTCTTTGCAATAATTTAATTAATTTATATAAGGAGGAAATGGTTCTATGTTAAATATTTTTGTAAAAGTCACGAGAATTAGTAAATAATATTAATAACGAAAAAATAAGTATAATAATTAGGAGTGATTTAAAATGAGTAAATTTATAAATAAAAATAATGAAGTTTATGAAGCAGATATGGATTTAAATGTATTAAGACATACAGCTTCGCATATAATGGCACAAGCCGTTAAAAGATTATATCCGCAAGCAAAACTTGCAATTGGACCTTTTATAGAAAACGGTTTTTATTATGATATAGATGTTGAACCAAAACTTGTAGAAGCAGATTTAGAAAAAATAGAAGTAGAAATGAAAAAAATTATAAAAGAAAACTTAAAAGTTGAAGCTTTTATACTTCCAAAGAGTGATGCAATTAAATTAATGGAAGAAAGAGGAGAAACATATAAAGTTGAATTAATAAATGAGCTACCTGAAGGAGAAGATATATCATTTTTCAAACAAGGAGAATTTATAGATTTATGTACTGGTCCACATATGCTTTATACAAAAGCTGTAAAAGTATTTAAACTTATGAACATTACAGGTGCATATTGGAGAGGTGACGAAAAAAATAAAATGCTACAAAGAATATATGCAACTGCTTTTGATTCTAAAGAAGGACTTGAAGGGTATCTTAACCAACTCGAAGAAGCTAAACAAAGAGATCATAGAAAAATAGGTAAAGAATTAGATTTATTTATGACTCATGAACTTGTCGGAGCAGGTCTTCCATTATATTTACCAAATGGTGCAACTATAAGAAGAATACTTGAAAGATATATTCAAGATAAAGAAATATATTTAGGATATAAACATGTATATACTCCAAGTTTAGCAAACGTTGCACTATATAAAACAAGTGGACACTGGGATCATTATAAAGATGATATGTTCCCTCCTATGCAAATGGATAATGAAGAAATGGTTTTAAGACCAATGAATTGCCCACATCATATGTTAGTATATAAAAATAAATTACGTTCATATAGAGATTTACCAATTAGAATTGGTGAACTTGCAAATGATTTTAGATACGAAGCAAGTGGAAGTGTTTGTGGCTTAGAAAGAGTACGTCAAATGTGCCAAAATGATGCTCACTTATTTGTAAGACCAGATCAAATAAAAGATGAAGTAGGAAAAGTTTTAAAACTAATACAAGAAGTATATATTAAAGACTTTGGCTTCTCACCAGATTCGTTTAAATATAGACTATCTTTAAGAGATAAGAATAATGTTGAAAAATATATAGATAATGATAAGATGTGGGAAACTGCTGAAAGTCAATTAAGAGCTATTTTAAAAGAACTTAATATAGATTTTTATGAAGCAGAAGGAGAAGCAGCTTTCTATGGACCAAAAATAGATATTCAAATTAAAACTGCTCTAAATCATGATGTAACAATTCCAACTTGTCAATTAGATTTTGCGTTACCTGAAAGATTTGACCTTGAATATGTAGACCAAAACGGTGAAAAACAAAGACCAGTTGTAATACATAGAGCTATTCTTGGAACATCAGATAGATTTATATCTTTCTTAATTGAAGAAACTAAAGGAAATTTACCTGTATGGTTATCTCCATTACAAGTTAAAATATTAACAATTGCAGATAGACATATTGAATATGCAGATAAACTTGCAGAAAAAATGGAAAGACTTGGAATAAGAGTAGAAGTAGATTCAAGAGAAGAAAAAATGGGATATAAGATTAGAGAAGCTCAACTTCAAAAGACTCCATATATGTTAGTTGTAGGAGATAATGAAGTAGAAGAAGGAAAAGTAAGTGTTCGTACTAGAGAATCAAGAGAACTTGTATCTATGTCTCAAGAAGAATTTATTAATAAAATAAAAGAGGAAGCAAAAGCTCCATCTAATGTAGAATAATATAAAAGCACACTATAATTTGATATAGTGTGCTTTTTAATATAAATGTTTTTTTGTTTTTATTAAAATGTAATATAATAGAAATAGGAAAAATATATATTTAGCTAAATTTTACAAACTTATGAAAAGTATATAATTATGTACATTTTTGTAATAAAATATAGAATAAGGAGGAAATGATATGAAAGGTAAAAAAATTAGTTTATATTTACTGATGGTACTTGTATTAATCATTTGCTGTGGAAATCAAGTTAATGCAGTAAATACAGGTTTCGTTTGGGGAAATCAACAAGGTTTAACTAATAAGTATTTGTTTGGAGATGGAATAACTAATTCTCACTCTTATCATCAATATATATTAGAAGGAGTTGGCCAGGCATATTGTATACAAGCTAATGTAGTATACAAAACTGGTAAGGATTATAAAGTTATAGGTGAAACAATACCAGAAGTTAGCTGGTTAATAAAAAATGTAGGCGATTTCCAAGACAGACAAGCTGCAATATGGATGATTACAGGAAATGGAATGCTAGAAGGAGATCGTGGATTTGTAGAAGGTTTATGCACTCAAGCTCGGGAAGGTGTAAAAGTTAGACCAGCTAATGCTACTATTAGCACATCTGGAAATTTCAGATATGACAGAGCAACAAACTCATATATATCACCTAATATACATGTAGAACATGGTGGTGCTGTAACATTATCTAATGCACCAGCAAGTGCAAATATAACTGGTGGTGGAAATGACTATCAGATAGTTATACCTGCTCAAGATGTTACCAGTGATATGGATATAGGATTTAATGTTGCTGGAGCAGAAAAGGGAACAGAATACTTAAATGGTACTGTCTGGGGTGATGGAGTACATCAAAACGTTGCGACAGGTAACTGGAAAGATGTAACAGGTGCATCTGCATCTGCATCTATACATTTAACAGCTGTGGGTGACTTAAGACTCGAAAAATATGATGAACATGGAGAAGTTATAAATGGAGCACAATTTCGTGTAATAGGTCCTGGAGTAGATGAAGTAATAACAACAGGACAACCTAGTAAAAAGTATGGAAATGATGCAGAAAATGGAGTAGCAAAACTATTAGAGATTCATGTAGATGACTATATAATAACAGAGGTTTATGTACCAGGAAATTTATCCATAGGGTTAAATTCTCAAAATATTTCTTATCATGTTAATAGTGGGTATACAAGTACTATAACATTTAAAGCGAGAAATGATTATAAAAGAGGTAAAACTCAATTAGATAAATTTGATATGGATTTTAATAAAAATCCTAAAGGAGATTGCGTATTAGAAGGCGCAATATATGGAGTTTTTGCAGATGAAGAAATTATAGAAGGATCCGAACCTAGCTATACATCTTTGTTTGATAAAAATGAAAAAATAATAGAAGTCAAAACTGATGCAACAGGAAAAACTCCTGTGGTAAAAGATGTATATTCTAAAAAACAAGAAAAAATGCTTGATGGCTTACCAGTAGGAAAATATTATTGGCAAGAATTACAGCCATCGACAGGATTTAATATAAATCCAGATATTGTACATTTTGAAATAAAAAATGATGGAACAGATATTTTTACAGATGATTTAGGAAAAATAGATGTTACTCAAGGAGAAGACGAAATAAAAGGTAGAGGAATTATTATTAAATATGATAATGATAATAGTAATATAGAAAATAATAATGATACAGAAAAAAGTCCAGCAGAAGGAGCTGTATTAAGAATTAGACTTAAATCTGCTATTGGAACAGATAAAGAAGAAAGAAATACTTATACTGCAACAATAGATTCAAAAGGAGGATGTGAGTTTATTGACCCAGAATATCATGCTTTACATCCAGATAAAGAGTATACAATTCCATATGGATTATACATTTTAGATGAAATACAAGCAAGTTTTAAAGGGACACATACATATTTCTATATTAATCCAACAGAAATAAATATAGATGAAAATCATGAAATAGAAAGAAGAATAGTTTCAGATGAACCAGTTCCTATGTATTTAAAACTAATTAAAAAAGATAAAGATACTAAAAAAGAAGTACATATTGCAGGAGCTGAGTATAAAATTTGGGATTGTCAATCAAATTCATTTGTATCACAAATGGTAAGTCCTTCAGGAGAATATACTGAAGTATTTGAAACAAATGATGAGGGATATTTATTTACACATCAGCAATTATATGCAGGAGATTATATTATATATGAGATAAAAGCACCAAAAGGATATTATTTAGATGATGAATATAGATTACCACAAAATGAATCTGATTGGGGAGATGAAACAAAAGGTGGAAAGAAAATTCATATAGATAAAGAAGCTTTAGATATGATTGAAAGTACTACTCCAGATTCAATTATACAAGAGCTTATATATCAAGTAGAAATATATAATACACCTTCAAAAGTAAAATTAGAGGTAGAGAAAAAAGCTGAAAAAATAACTGGTTCATCAACTGAAAGTGTAAACTATAAAGAAGTTGGTGACGATATTAAAGAATTAGAAAAATATAAAGTAACATACAATGAAGTAGGACTTAAAGGAGTAACATATGAAATATATGCAGCTGAAGATATAAAATATCCAGATGAAAGAGGAAATTATGTTAAAGCTGGAGATAAGGTTGATACTATAACAACTAATGATAATGGATATGCTATAACTAAAGAATTATATCCAGGTGAATATAGAATTGTTGAGACAGTTACACCTGATGGATATTTAAAAGATGATAATATTCCAAATGTAAGATTAACTAATACTAATCCTCTAAAAAAGATTGAAACATATAAAAAGGAACTATCAGATAAAAGACAAAAACTTGGATTAAAATTTAAAAAGAATTTTGAAGAAGTAAAATATACAATTGGAGAAAAGGTTGAACAAAAAGCTGTATTTGGAATTTATACTGCAGAGCAGATTTTAAACTATAAAGGAAATGTGGTTATACCTAAAGATGCATTAGTAGATTTAGTAGAAATAAATGGAAGTACAGATGTAATAAGTGATAGAGACCTTCCAAAAGGAAAATATTATGTTAAAGAATTATATACTTCAGCGCCATATACAATTAATTCTAAAATAACAGAATTTGAACTAAAATATAATGGTAATTCTGAACAAGAATATGTTGTAGTAGAGGGAGAAGAATATAAAAATAAACCAGTTGATGGAGATTTTGTAATAATTAAGTTATCATCAGGAGTTCATTCAGAAGGATTTATTGTAATGAATGGAACAGAAATAATAAATGATGAATTAGACGAAATGCAAAATAAAGTAATCCAAGACATAAAAAAATTAAATAATGATGATGAGATAATAAATTATCTTAATAAAAATAAAATGCATTTTTTACCAGGAGCAAAATTTAGAATATATGCAGATAAAGAATGTAGTGAAGGAAAAGAAGTTAGAATTAAAAATGAGAAGACAGGAGAATTTGAAATTTTAGAAATTGTAACAAATAAAGTAGGATTAATTAGAGTTAATGAGATACCAGTGGGCGAGTATTACATAAAAGAAATAGAAGCACCAGAAGGATATCAATTACCAGAAGAAGAAAAAAAACTTATTACAAAAATAGTAGTTAAAGATAATCTTACAGATGAAAATAAGGTATACCAAACAATTGTAAATGATTCTACTGTAGGTAAATTAATTCAAAAAGAAGACATATTTACATCAGAGGCAATCCCAGATTGTTATTTTGAAATAAGAGATGAAAATGATACAGTATTATTGTATTCTAAAACAGAAATAGATGAAGAAGGAAAAGCAGTTGGACATATTCCACTTGATTTATTTGAAAATGGAAAAAAATATACTTATACAGAAATAAAAGCACCAGATATTTATGAAATAGATACAACACCACATGAATTTACAGCAAAATTTGATAAAAATGGAAAGTGGATAACAGAAATTGGTGTTGTATCAAATATAAGAAAAACTCGTAAAGTAATAGTAAAAAAATTAGATGCAAAGACAGGTGAACCACTTAAGGGATGTGTATTTACAATAGCTTTAATAGATGAAAAAACAGGAGAGCAAAAAATAGATAAAAAAACAGGTGAACCAATATATCTAGCAGAAAATGCTGTTACAGGTGAAAATGGAGAATACATAATAGAAAAAGCACCAATGGGAACATATAGATTTATGGAGATAAAAGCTCCAGAAGGATATGAACTAGATGAAGATTTAACAGGATATGAATTTACAATAGATAATAATTCACCAGAAACAATAATATTTGAAGTAACAAATACAGGAGATGTACAAGTTATTGTACTATCAGCTGTAACAATGCTTTCAATATTTGGAATAATTGTTGCTTCAAAAAAATTAGCAAAATAATGTGAATAAAGGAGATATTTGTATATCTCCTTTTAGTATTCAAGTTTACAAACAAAAGAAATGAAAATGAAATAGAAAAGAAATAAAACAATGACACTTGTGAAAAAGAAAAGTAACAATGATATTCTTGTAGATAAATGTAAACATAAACATAGTGACTTTTTTTATTCTTGATTGTAAAATAAAATTGTACATAAAAAAGAAAGGGGAAAAATATATGAAAAGAGTAAATAAAGTAATGTCAATGCTAATGATTATTATGGCTTTAGTTATTGGCGTTGCTACAACTAATGTATATGCTGCTAAGTCATCAGTTGTAAAGACTAGTACAGATAATGCTTATACTGCTACAGGTGCAGGAGCTGCAACAGATCATTCATGGTATTCATACTATGTTGATGGACAAAAAGCATACTGTATAGAAGCTGGTGTAGTAATTCATAATAATTTAGATTATAACCCAACAGAAGAGATATATGATGCAAGATATAGTTGGATTATGTATAATGTAGATGATGAGCAAGTTAAACAAGCTTGTATGTGGGCTTTAGGATATAATGGTTCACATTTGACAGGTGGAGATATGACAAGGGTTCAATACTGGCTTGATAGAGCTGCTGTTGAATGTAATGTTCCAGCTGCTGCAAATGCAGAAATATCTGGTAATGAAGCTTTACATTATGATAGAGCAACAAATACTTATAGATCTGATGCAATTACTGTATCACAAACAGCAGGAGCAGCTGTTACTACATCTTTTGGTTGGCTTGAAGGACCAGGTTCTGGCGATGGTACATATGTACTAGTGGTTCCTGCAGATCAAGTTACTGGAGATATGGATATAACAGTTACAGCTAACACTAATAATCGTTCAGAAGGTTATGGTCCAGCTACAGTTTGGACATGTGGATCATACCAAAAAGTAGTTACTCCAAATAGAAGTTCTTCTGCTGGACAACCAGCTAGTAAAAACTTTCGTATAACAGCAGTTGGTGATGTAAAATTTGGAAAAGTGGATGAACATGGTAAACCAGTACCTGGAGTTCAATTTAGAATAACAGGTGGACCAGATAATATAAATGAAATATTAACTACTAACGCATCAGGTATCATAGAGCTGAATGAAATAAGAATAGGAGAATATGAAATCACTGAAATATATGTACCAGGTAATTTATTTATAGGACCAAGTACTCAAAATATTTCATATACTGTTAGAAGTGGTTACACTAATACAATGACATTTACAGCTGAAAATGATTATAAAAGAGGTAGAACAAGACTAGAAAAATCAGACTATGATTATGACAAACATTTAAAAGGTGATTGTACTTTAGCTAATGCTACATATGCTATTTATGCAGCAGAAAATATTGCTGAAGGTGCAACTCATTTATTTGATGCAAATCAAGAAATAATAAGAGTTACAACAGATGAAGATGGAAGAACACCTGTTGTTAAAGACATTTATTGCCCAGCAATAGGAAAAATGCTTGATGGAATACCAATAGGAAAATATTATTGGAAAGAAATAAAAGCTCCACTAGGATATAATAAATGGTCTGAAATAGATCCATCACATGGATTTACAATGACAGAAAAAACTAAAGATACAATTCCTTTTGAAATTATAAATGATGGAAGAGATATGTATTCTGAAGATGCTGGACAATATGAATTAAAACATACAGATAAAATAATTACTGGTAGAGGAATCATTATAAAATATGATAATGACAACAGTAATGATGAAACTGAAAATGATACAGATAAAAGTGCAGCAGAAGGTGCAGTACTTAGATTAAGATTAAAATCTGCTATTGGAACTGCAGAAGAAGCTAGAAATACTTATACTGCAACAATCGATTCAAAAGGATTCTGCGAATTTAAAGATCCAGAATACGTTGCATTACATCCAGATGATCCATATACAATACCATATGGAACATATGAATTAGATGAAATACAAGCAAGTAATAATGGAACTCATACATATTACTATATTCAAACAGAAATAGTGACAATTAGTTCACAACATCAAATTGAAAGAAGAATAGTTGCAGATGAACCAGTACCTATGTACTTAAAAATAGTAAAAAGAGATAAAGATACTAGAGAAGAAGTTCATTTAGCAGGTGCTAAATATAAAATTTGGGATTGTCAAGCTAATAGATTTATAGTTCAACATGAATCACCTTCATGGGAAGAAAAAGATGAGTTTGTTACAAATGATGAAGGATATGTTTATACTTATCAAAAGTTATATGCAGGAGACTATATTGTATATGAAATAGAAGCTCCAAAAGGATATTATTTAGATGATGAATATAGACTACCTGAAAATGAAGCATATTGGGGAGATGAAACTAAAGGTGGAGTAAAAATCCATGTAGATAAACAAGCATTAGGAGTTATTGAAAGTGCATCTCCAAATAAAAATGACCCAGATTTAGTATATGTTTTAGATATATACAATTCACCACTTAAAGCACAACTTGACGTTGAGAAAAAAGGTGAAAAAATAACAGGAGTAAAAACAGCAAATGTTAGTTATGAAACAGCTGAAGGTGAAACTGTAGATTTAGAAAAAAGTATTGCTACATATAGTTTTGTAGGACTTCCAAATGTAACATATGAAATATATGCAGCAAATCAAATAATGTCTCCAGATGGAAGAATAGAATATGTAGCTAAAGATGAAAAAGTAGATACAATAACTACAGATGAAAATGGTTACGCTATAACAAAAGAACTATACTTAGGTGAATATAGAGTTATAGAATCTAAAGTTCCAGAAGGATACTTAATAGACGATGAAATACCAAATGTAACTTTAACTAATGACAATTCATTAAAAAGAGTAGAAATACATAAAAAAGAATACTCAGATGTAAGACAAAAACTTGGATTAACATTCCCTAAAGTATTTGAAGAAGTAAAATATTCAAATAATGAGACTGTAGACCAAAGAGCTGTATTTGGAGTATTTGCTAAAAATGATATTTTAACTTATACTGGAAGTGTTGCAATTAAAAAAGGAAGTTTAGTAGATTTAATTGAAGTAAAAGGAAATAACCAAAAAGATGAAAAGATTAATGTAACTAGTGAAATAGATCTTCCAAAAGGTGATTACTATGTAGAAGAAATCTATACTGCATATCCTTATACAACAAGTACAAAACAAATGGATTATACATTAAGCTATAATGGAAATCCAAAACAAGAATTTGTTGTAAAATCAGGTGAAGAATTTATAAATGACTATGATAGTGCATCAATAACATTAATAAAATTATCATCTACAACAGTGGATAATATAATATTAAATGGAGATGAAATAGATACATCAGAATTAGACGAAAAAGTACAAGAAATATTAAGTGCAATAAAAGGAATGACAGAAGAAGAAATAAAAGAATATTTTAAAGAAAATAATGTAAAATTTGTTGCAGGAGCAACATATAGAGTTTATACAGATGAAAAATGTGAAAATCCATTAAGAATAAAAAATGAAGAAACTGGAGAATTTGAAATTGCTGACCTTGTTACAAATGAAACAGGACTAATTAAACTTGAAGAAGTTCCTTTAGGACATTACTATGTAAAAGAAGTTAAAGCTCCAGAAGGATATGAACTTTCAGAAGAAGTAGTTGAAATAGACTTAGATTTAGCAAGTAAAAATACAATGATTTATCAAGCTTTAATTGAAACAGAAGTAAAAACAATAATGATAGAAAAAACAGATATATTTACATCAGAAGTAGTTCCAAACTGTATGTTTAAAATTGCAGATTTAGATGGAAATGTATTATTACATTCAGTTACAAATGAAGATGGTAAAGCGTACATTCCTGTTGTAATGTTTGAAAATGGTAAAACTTATACATATACTGAAATTAAAGCGCCAGATATCTATGACATAGATACAACACCACATGAGTTTACAGCTAAAATTAATGAGGAAGGAGAATGGGTAACAGATTTAATTGAAGTATCAAATATTAGAAAAACTAGAGAGGTAATAGTAAGAAAACTAGATGCTGAAACAGGAGACCCACTTGAAGGCTGTGTATTTACAATTGCATTAATTAATCCAGAAACAGGAGATATAGTTGTAAATAAAGAAACAGGAGAACCAGTATATTTAGTAGAAAATGCTGTTACAGGTGAAAATGGAGAATATGTAATAGAAAAAGCACCAATGGGAACATATAAATTTATGGAAATAAAAGCTCCAGAAGGATATGAACTAGATGAAGATTTAACAGGATATATATTTACAATAGATAACAATTCACCAGAAACAATAATATTTGAAGTAACAAATACAGGAGATATTGCAGTAGTTGCACTTGTAATCGTTGCAGTAGTATGTGTTTTAGGTGTAGTATTTGTAATAGTAAAAAACAAAAAATCAAAAAAATAATTTTAATATTTTAAATTGAAGGAAATGGATAAAATGAAGTGAACACAAAAAGTTGTACACTTTATATTGAGCAATCTTAAGGGAGTGAGTTCTGTAATTTGCAGGACTCATTCCTTTTATTATTATAATATTCTATATATTCAATTATATCTTTTTCAGTTCATCTATATTTTTATACTCTTTTTCTTTTATATAATATAATTCAGATTTTAATATTCCAAAGAAATTTTCAGCACATGCATTGTCTAAACAATTTCCTTTTCTAGACATGCTTTGTCTAATTTCTTTATATGAGTTATATCTTCTTTTATGTCTTACGATACTTTTTAATCCTAATATTTTCATTAATCTTTGAACTGTTTTATGATTAATTTTAATATTATACTCATTTACTAATCTTATTTTAAATTCTTTACTATATTTAGACATAAAATATGCACCTCCAAATGTTGTCTAACTTTCGTTCAACATTTTGGATGCACTTCAAAAACATTTCCTTATTATGTGATAAAAATTTCACAAAAATTAATAAAATTTATTTAAATAATTGTTGACATTATATTAAAATGGGTGTATAACATAGATGTGTTTAGCACTTGATGGCGATGAGTGCTAAAAATGGTGATAGTATGAATTTAGATGAAAGAAAGAAAAAGATACTATCTTCTGTAGTTGAAGATTATATTGAATCTGCTGAGCCCGTTGGTTCTAAAACTTTGGTAGAAAAATATCATTTGGATTATAGTAGTGCTACTATAAGAAATGATATGAAAATTCTTGAAGAGGAAGGATATTTAGAACAACCTCATATATCTGCTGGAAGAATACCATCTACTAAAGGATATAGATACTATGTAGATAATCTAATGAAAGAAAGAAAATTGTCAATGATGGATATAGATTACATAAATAGTACTATTAATGGATTTGGGGATGTAGATGATATATTTGAGCAAGTGGCAGATGTTGTATCAAAAGTTCTTTCTACTCCTACTGTTATTACAAAAAATAATACTGATACAATTGAAAATATAAAGGTCGTTAAAATTTCAGATAACTTATTATTAATAATACTGATGTCTAAAAATGGTACTGTAAAAGATTGCATAGCAAAGCTTACAGATACAGTTGAAGATAGTGTTATAGAACAAATGACTAGTATTTTAAATCAAAATTTAACAGGAACTTCTCTTCAAGAACTGCATTTGGTGCTAAATAATGTTATAAGAAAAGATTTAGAAGCTTTTTCAGGACTTATGGAAGAAATAGTTAATAGTATAAAATATGAAATGTCTAAGAATATGAAAAAGTTAAATAGTGGAGTTGAAAAGATATTAGAAAATCCAGAGTTTTCAGATATAGAGACTGTAAAGAACTTTATTAATATGATATCAACAAAAGAAATAATTGATTCTGCATTAGATAAAAGTAAAGAAAATAAATTAAGTATTGTTATAGGTTCTGAAAATAAAGAAGTTTTACTTAATGATTACACTGTAATCTCTTTAGATATAGAGAAGGATAATAGATATTTGGGTAAATTATCTGTAATAGGACCTAAAAGAATGAATTATGCAAAAACAATATCTACTTTAAAATATGTAAATGATAAATTTAATAATATTTTAAAGTTAAATAAAATAAGTGACGTAAAGGGGGATAATAGTGAGAGAGAAAGAAGATAACAATATTGAAGAAGTAATTGAGGAAACTCAGTATGAAGAAACAAAAGAAGATAATAAATCTTTGGAAGATTTAAAAACTAGGCTAAAACAAGAAAAAGAAAAGTCAGATGAATATTATGAGCACTTAAAAAGAAATATGGCAGAATTTGATAATTTTAAAAAAAGAATAACTAAAGAAAAAGATATGATGTATAATACAATATCAGCAAATATCATTTCAGAGTTGTTACCAATACTAGATAATTTTGATAAAGCATTAAATGCGGAAACAGCAGATGAATCATATAAAAATGGTATTGTAATGATATACAATCAATTAATGGAAACTCTAAATAAATTAGGAGTTGAGGAGATTGAAGCTTTAAATTCTACTTTTGACCCAAATTTTCATGAGGCAGTAATGCATATAGAAGATGAAAATTATGGAGAAAAAGAGGTAACAGAAGTTTTTAGAAAAGGATATAAAATAGGCGATAAAATAATTCGTCATGCTATGGTTAAAGTAGCAAACTAATTTAAGGTAATTACTTAAGATAAGTATTTAATACAAATCTTAAGTATATAATAATATAAGTAACTTTGTATTTTTAGGAGGTAATTTAATATGTCAAAAGTTATAGGTATAGACTTAGGTACTACAAATTCATGTGTTGCCGTTATCGAAAACGGTGAACCAACAGTAATTCCAAATGCAGAAGGAGCAAGAACAACTCCATCAATAGTTGCATTTGCAAAAAATGGTGAAAGACTAGTAGGTCAAGTAGCAAAAAGACAAGCGGTTACAAACCACGACAGAACAGTTATTTCTATTAAAAGAGATATGGGTTCTGATAAGAAAATAAAAATAGAAAATAAAGATTATACACCTCAAGAAATTTCAGCAATGGTTCTACAAAAATTAAAAGAAGATGCTGAAAATTATCTTGGAGAAAAAGTAACTCAAGCTGTTATTACAGTTCCAGCTTACTTTACAGATTCTCAAAGACAAGCAACAAAAGATGCTGGAAGAATTGCTGGTCTTGAAGTATTAAGAATTGTTAATGAGCCAACTGCTGCATCTCTTGCACATGGTTTTGATAAAGATGCAGAACAAAAAATTATGGTATATGATTTAGGTGGAGGTACATTTGATGTATCAATACTAGATATTGCTGATGGCGTATTTGAAGTTATGGCTACAGCTGGTAATAATAGACTTGGTGGTGATGACTTTGACCAAAGAATTATAGATTACTTAGTAGGAGAATTTAAAAAAGATTCTGGAATAGATTTATCTACAGATAGTATGGCAATGCAAAGATTAAAAGAAGCTGCAGAAAAAGCTAAAATCGAACTTTCTGGTGTAATGCAAGCTCAAATTAATCTACCATTTATTACTGCAGACTCAACAGGACCAAAACATATGGATATTACTCTTACAAGATCTAAATTTGAAGAGTTAATTTCAGATTTAGTTGAAGCAACAGTAGGACCTGTTAACCAAGCATTAAAAGATTCTGGACTTACTTTTGATAAAATAGATAAAATTTTACTTGTTGGTGGTTCAACTCGTGTTCCAATGGTACAAGAAACAGTTAAGAAAATTACAGGAAAAGAACCATATAAAGGAATTAATCCAGATGAATGTGTTGCAATGGGTGCAGCTATTCAAGGTGGTGTACTTACAGGAGAAGTTAAAGATTTAGTATTACTTGATGTAACTCCATTATCACTTGGTATTGAAACTTATGGTGGAGTATTTACAAAATTAATCGAAAGAAATACTACAATACCAACTAAAAAATCTCAAATATTCTCTACAGCAGCAGATGGTCAAACATCAGTTGAAGTTCACGTTTTACAAGGTGAAAGAGAAATGGCATCATACAATAAAACTCTTGGAAGATTTAGCTTAACTGGAATTCCAGCAGCGCCAAGAGGAGTACCTCAAATTGAAGTAACATTTGATATTGATGCAAATGGTATAGTACATGTATCTGCAAAAGATATGGCTACAAACAATGAACAAAAAATAGCTATAACTGCAAGCACAAACTTAACAGAAGATGAAATTCAAAATGCTGTTAAAGAAGCTGAAGCTCATGCTGCAGAAGATAAGAAAAAGAAAGAAGAAGTTGAAGTTAGAAATAATGCAGATTCTTTAGTATACAATACAGAAAAAACATTAAAAGAACTAGAAGGAAAAGTATCTGAAGAAGAAAAATCTAAAGTTGAATCTGAACTTGAAAACTTAAAGAAAACTCTTGAAGGAACAGATACAGCTGCAATTAAATCTGCAACAGATAAATTAACTCAAGTATTTTATGATTTAACATCTAAATTATATTCTCAAGCTAGTCAACAAGGAGCTACAGCAGATAATACAGAAAATACTGGAGCACAAGACAATGTTGTACATGATGCAGATTATAAAGTAGAAGACGATAATAAATAATTATGATTTTTAAAATATATATGGGTGGTAATCCTACCACCCTATATTTTTAGCAATATGTATAGGGGGAAGAATTTGTGGCAGAATCAAAAGATTATTATGAAATTTTAGGTGTTTCAAAAGATGCAACTGCAGATGATCTTAAAAGAGCCTACAGAAAACTTGCTAAGCAATATCATCCTGATGCACAACATACTGATGAGGATAAGAAAAATGCAGAAGCAAAATTTAAAGAAATAAATGAAGCATATTCTGTATTATCTGATGAAAATAAAAGAGCACAATATGATAGATTTGGTTCTAATTTTGAACAAGCTGGATTTGGTGGCGGATATGGTAATGGGGCATATGGATTTGATGGATTTAGTGGCTTTGGAGGAATGGATATTGATTTAGAAGATATCTTAGGTAGTGTTTTTGGTGGTGGATTTTCATCTTCAAAAAGAGCACAAGGTCCTACCAGAGGTGCAGATATAAAAACTAATATATCACTTAAATTTGAAGAAGCAGCATTTGGAGTAAAGAAAGAAATAAATATAACAAGAAATGAAAAATGTGATTGCTGTAATGGAAGTGGTGCAAAACCAGGAAGTAAAATAATTACATGTGATAAATGTGGTGGTAGAGGAAAAATACAAGTAACTCAAAATACTATTATGGGCTCTTTTGCTACAGTAAAAACATGTGATAAATGTAGTGGAACTGGAAAAGTAATTGAGACACCATGTGAAAAATGTACAGGAAAAGGAATAATCAGAAAATCAAGAAAGATAGAGATTAATGTTCCTGCAGGTATTGATGATGGTCAAGCAATTTCACTTAGAGGTGAGGGAGATGCTGGTAAAAAAGGCGGACCAAATGGAGACTTATATGTTATTATGAAAGTTGCACCTCATAAGTACTTTAAAAGAAATGGTTTTGATATATCAGCAAATGTTAGAGTACCTTTTGCTAAAATGGCTTTAGGTGGAGATATAAAAATTCCAACACTTGAAGGAGAAATGGAATTTAATATTCCTGAAGGAACAACATCTGGTACTAAATTTAGAGTAAAAGAGCAAGGTATTCCTGTACTTAATGGAAAAGGAAGAGGAACTTTAGAATTTACTGTTGATGTAGATGTACCTAAAAAATTAAATGATGAACAAAGAGAAATTTTAACTAAGTTTGCTAAAACATTTGGTGATGAAGTAAATCCAAAAAAGAAAAACATTTTTGGAAGATAAGAATATAAATAATAAATTAACTTGGAGTAGTGGTACTTCAAGTTTTTTTAGTTTATTTTTAACACAAATATTATTAAAATTCCGAATTTTGCGATGAAAAGTCTAATAATTTTAATATAAAATGTATACGAATATAATTATAAACAGTATAATAAAAATCAGAAAGGAGGAAATTAGTATAAGTAAATAAAATTTGAAGAAGGAAGATTAACTGTAGAGTAAATGTGTCAACTATTTAACCCTACTAATATTTATGAAGAAGAATTAAGAAAAACTAGATGAGGATTTAAGAAGTGATGAGAGCTATAATATGCTAAGAGTAATATCAGACTACACTAAAGCTTTAGAAACACTAGAAAAAAATATATTAATTAAAAGCAAATTAATATTAAAACTCTTGATTTCCAATTAAAATTGTTGTATAATATTACATAACTATGAAACTGTTAATTCCGAATTTTAAGAATTTAATGGAGGAAGAAGAATGATTAATGAAAAAACTATGCAGAAATTAAGTAACTGTAAAGAGGCAGCAGAGCAGCTTAACGAAGAGTTTAACAAGATGCTTGAAAATATCAGAGTATCTGAGTTAAACATTCATGTTAAGGTTAGTACTCTGCAGCAGAGCACCGAGGACAAGGCTGTTCTTATGGAACTTGAGCACTACCTTCAGACCAGTGTATATGAGCCTGTAAAAAAATCTGCTGACAATATGGAGCAGTTAGTAAATGGGCTTAAGAATATGCAGGTGTCAGAAGATGAGAAATTATCATCAAGCCTTAAAACCTTATTAGGTTTTGCCAAGAAACTTATAGCAAGTCTTAAACTGGCTAAGGTGCAGGCAAAGAGGCTTCATTTAAGCTTTGGCATTCAGAATGCAAACGTCAAGCGACAAATGTCAGATGACATGACAAGAATTGAAGAAATTGTCAAGGCTGTAGATGATGTTTTCAAAAGGGTTCATGAGGCGGCAAGCACAATTGAAACAGTTTTAATGAACATCTAAGGAGATGTAGTTTTTCGTGCAAAATATCTTTATGTTGCATTTTTTTGTGAAACCCCGTAGCTGGATATATTTAGCTATGGGGTTTTCCCATATATAAATATATTATTTTAACATTACGATTGACTTTTTATGGTAACTGTAATATAATTAAATAGCTATATGAATATAACGCTTAAAATTAATTATATTTTAAGGAGGAATAAATATGAAAAAAGTTTCAAAGTTAAGTTTAGGTATAATTGTAATATTTTTGGTAGGAGCTATTTTAGGATATATAGTATCTTCAAATTATAAAGCAAAAACAGAAATTAATAATATTACAACTAATACAGAACAAAATGTTAAAGAGGAGACAAAAGAGCCTGAAGTTATTCAAAAAGAGACTGATGAGATAGAATCTTTTGAAAATGAAAAAGCAAGATGTAAGGCAAATTTAAATTTTAGAGAGAGCCCACAAAAAGAAGGAAAACTTATTTATACTATACCCAATAATACAGTAATTGATGTGTTAGCTAAAATTAGAAATGGCTGGTATAAAGTATCATTTAATAGTACTTTAGGCTATGTAAGTGGCGAATATATAACAATGCTATCTGAAGAAGAAAAAAATGAGATGAAAGTTGAACAAGAATACAATAATACATTTGCATGTGTAAATATTAATACAAGTTTAAATATTAGAGAAAGGGCAAATAAAAATGCTAAGATGCTTACTAGTGTGAAAGAGCGGAAGTGTATTAAAAATAATAAAGAAGATGGCAAATGGATGGTATTATGTAGAAGGAAATTTAGTTGAGGGGTACGTAAGTGGCGAATATATCAAAATATTATCTCAAGAAGAATATACAAATTATTCATCTAAAGATAATAATTTGTTAAATCCAAATGAAAATATAATAGCAACTTATACATCAACTAGCACATATAATGAAAAAAGTAGATATAATATGCATTTAGCTGCAGATTATATTAATGGTACTATTGTCAGTCCAGGAGAGAGTTATTCTCATCTTGCAACAATACACCCAGCAGGTGTAGAGAATATATATGTGGCATCAACTATATTTGTTGGTAATGGTAAAACAGCTCAAGCTTCTGGTGGAGGCGTATGTCAAACATCTAGTACAACTTATGCTGCCATTGCATCTGCAAAAGAAAAAGGCATTATTACAGGATTAAATGTTACAGCACAAGCACCACATTCTGGTTCGGTTACATATGTTCCAAGAAAATATGAAGCAACTGTTGCATCTGGTTCACAAGATTTTTGTTTTAGAAATTGTAATGATTATTCAATTAAGATAGTTACATCATATAATCATAATACTTTAAAAGTGACTTTATATAAAATTTAAAAACAAAAAACATTCTATATTTTTAGAATGTTTTTTTATACACAATGTTTTTGAAATATATTTATTTTAATTGAAAACTAAGCCTTTTTGTAGTATTATATATATGTAAAATATTAATTGTAAAGGAATGAAATAAAATGGAAGATGTAATAGATGTTTTTGAAAAACTTAATATAGAATATGAATTAGTAAGACATCCTGCTATATTTGGAAAGGCAGATGAAGAAAAAGTAAAAGATATAGATTTTTGTGGTGGTATTGTATGTAAAAACTTATTTTTAAAAGATAAAAAAGCAAATACATATTATCTTGTATCATTACCAAAAGACAAAAGAGCAAATCTTAAAAAAATTTCAGATGAGATTGGTTGTGCAAGATTTTCATTTGGAAATGATGAAGAACTATGGGAAAAACTTCATATAAAACCAGGTTCTGTATCTATTTTAAATGTTATTGAAGCACCAGATACAGATGTTATATTTGTGATAGATAAAGATATTTTAAATATACCAAAAGTTTCTTTTCATCCAAATGATAATACTGCAAGTATGGTGTTTGAGCCATGTAATATAGAAAAAATAATGAAAGAATATAATAAACACTATATGTTTTTAGAAGTGGAGGAATAAAAGTGAGAATAATTGCAGGACGAGCTAAAGCAAAAAGATTAAATAGTCCTAAAACAGAAAAAACAAGACCAACTTTGGATAGAGTAAAAGAAGCCTTGTTTTCAATTATAGATGGCTATATAAAAGATGCAAGTGTATTAGACCTTTTTGGTGGTACAGGAAATTTAGCTTTAGAAGCTATTAGTAGAGGTGCAGAATTTGCGTGGATAAACGACAAAGATAGCCTTAGCGTTTCAACTATATTATCTAATGCTAAGTTGACTAATAGTTTGGAATGTGTTAAAATAACAAAGAAAGATTATGCAAAATGTCTAAATCAAATTGCCAAGGAAGAAATGGTATTTGACGTAATATTTTTAGATCCACCGTATGATAGCAATTTAGCTATAGATACTTTGGATAAAATATCTGAATCTGAGAATCAGTTTTTAAAGAAAGATGGCATAATTATATATGAAACAGATAAAAATTTTCTTTTAAAGCTAGAAAAAAATAATAAGGCAGAGATTCTAAATAGTTTTAAAAATCTGCAATGTATTGATGAGCGAGCTTATGGAAATGTAGTTTTGAAGATGTATAAATGGAGGTAGTAAAATGGAAGTATTCACATTGTTAGAGAATTTAGAAGAAATCTTAGAATCAGGTTCTAAGGTACCTTTTTCAACTAAGGTTATGGTAGATGCAGGAGAGTTAAGAGATATAATAGAAGAAATAAGACTTAAGCTTCCAGATGAATTAAAACAAGCAAAATGGGTTAAAGAAGAAAGACAAAGAATTATTTCTGATGCAGAACTTGAAGCACAAAAAGTGTTAAAAGAAACAGAGGGGAAAATAATAAATTTAATTGATGAGCATGAGATAACAAAGCAAGCTTTAGCTCAAAAAGAAGAAATTATTGAAAATGCTAATAAAGTATCTAAAGAGATATCAGATGGAACAAGAGAGTATGCAGATAGTGTATTAGAGAAAATAGAAAACGTACTAAGAGAAACAATGGATATTGTGCATAACAATAGAAGGGAATTGAAATAAGTTATTTTTAGTAGAGGTTGTGATTAAAAATGGGAAGAGGAAAAAGAGGCAGACCAAGTAGAAAAGAGCAAAAAACTATTACTAATGATATGTTAGGCGGATTTTTGGTAGTATTTGGTCTAATTTTAGCTATATTTATTGGATTTAAAAATGTTGGTAGTTTTGCCCAAATTTGTAAAGTTATTTTCTTAGGAGCATTAGGAAAATCAGCATATACATTTCCGATTTTATTAATGATTATAGGAACATACTGTATAATGTCTGAAAAAAGAATAAATTGTCTTACTGAAATAAGAAAAGGATTAATAGTAGTTGTACTTATCTCAGCTACTTTGACTGTATTTACAGAACCAAATGTTAATATATATTCAAATCCAATAAAAACAATTGTTGATAGTGTAAATACAGGAATTGCTAAACAAAATTATGGTGGAGCAATTGGAACAATAGTAGGTGGAGCAATAGCAGGGATTGTTGGCAATATACCAGCTTGTATAATTTGCCCACTAATTACATTTATAACAGCATTATTTATATATAATATTTCTTTCAAACAATTTTTTGGTGCAGTATCATATGGATTTAATTATATGGTTGATCATTTAAATGGAATAATTAATACTTTATTTAGAGATGATGAAGTTAAAAAATATGAATATACAGATAATTTTGGAAATAAAGTTCCAAAACTTTCAAGAAGAGAAAAAGCAAAAATAGAAAAAGAACAAGAAAGACAAGAAAAACTTAGAGAAAAAGGAAGCTCAAATGTAGAAGAAAATTTAGAACTAGATAAGACAGAACAAGTTGAGTTTGATTTTAACAAACTTGGAGGAAAACCTACAGAAGCTGAAATTAAAGGAAAACAAAAAAGAGATGAATTCTTTAAACTTCAAAAAGA
This sequence comes from uncultured Clostridia bacterium, assembly GCA_949106495.1. Lineage (GTDB taxonomy): Bacteria > Bacillota > Clostridia > TANB77 > CAG-465 > CAG-465. Next base: position 75,597 of record CARYZD010000007.1, on the reverse strand, counting down.
AGAAAAAGAAGATAAAACTGTAAAAGAAGTATTAACAATAGATCATATTGCCCATGTTGAAGATGATAATTATGAGTTTCCATCAATTGAACTTCTTAGTGAGCCAAAAGCAGGTGAAGCCTTTGATAGAAAAGCAATTCATGCTGTTGCTGTTAGACTTCAAAAGACATTAGCAAGTTTTGGAGTAGATGCAAGAGTTACAAATATAACAAAAGGTCCTACAGTAACAAGATATGAATTAACTCCAAGTACAGGTGTTAAGGTTTCAAAAATAGTTGGACTTACAGATGACATTGCATTAAACCTTGCAGCCAAAAGTATAAGAATGGAAGCACCAATTCCAGGAAAATCTGCTGTTGGTATTGAAATTCCAAATGCTGTGGCAGAATCTGTAATGTTAAAAGAAGTAGTAGATTCAGATACATTTAAAAATCATAAATCAAAGATATGTTTTGCACTTGGTAGAGATGCTGCAGGAGAAGTATGTGTAGGAGATATTTCTAAGATGCCCCATATGTTAATTGCAGGTTCTACAGGTTCAGGAAAATCTGTATGTATTAATTCAATTATTGTATCATTATTATATAAAGCTAAACCTAGTGAAGTAAAAATGATACTAATTGACCCTAAAATGGTTGAACTTTCTGGATATAATGGTATACCACATTTACTTATACCTGTTGTAACAGATGCAAAAAAAGCAGCAGGAGCTCTTAATTGGGCTGTTCAAGAAATGGAAAATAGATATAAATTATTTGCTGATCATGGAGTAAAAGATTTAAAAGGATACAATACTCTAATGGAAAAAGAAGAAGAAGGAATAAAACTTCCTCAAATGGTAATAATTATAGATGAGCTTGCAGATTTAATGATGGTTGCACCAAATGATGTTGAAACAGCAATATGTCGTATTGCCCAAAAAGCAAGAGCTTGTGGTATGCATTTAGTAATTGCAACACAAAGACCATCTGTAGATGTTATTACTGGTTTAATTAAAGCAAATGTACCATCACGTATTGCATTTACTGTATCTTCACAAGTAGATTCAAGAACAATATTGGATATGGCAGGTGCTGAAAAACTACTTGGTAAAGGAGATATGTTATATTACCCTGTAGGAGAAAATAAGCCATTAAGAATACAAGGTACATTTATTTCAGAAGGTGAAATAGAAAAGATAGTTGAAAATATAAAAGAAAATTCAAATGTTACATATAGTGAAGATATAATAAAATCTATAGAGACTGTAAATAATCCAGATAATAAAGGAAATACTTCAGATGAAGGTTCAAGAGATGATGCAGATGAGTTATTAGATGAGGCAATAGAACTTGTAATGGATATGGGTCAAGCATCTGCTTCTATGTTACAAAGAAGATTTAAAATTGGATATTCAAGAGCTGGAAGAATAGTTGACCAAATGGAAGCAAGAGGATTAATCTCAGGATATGATGGAAGCAAACCAAGACAAGTATTAATTTCAAAGAAAGAATGGCAAGAATTAAAAATGGGTGGGAATGACTCTACAGATGATGATAGCATGGTAGAAGATAATAATATGGTTACAACTAATGTTGCAGAAAATGTAGAAAATTCACAAACCAGATCAAAAATTGATATAGAATTATAATGGAGGAAAAATATTAATGGCTATTAGAGAAATAAGAAAAGATGGAGATGACATTTTAACTAAAAAATGTAGAGAAGTAGAAAAAGTTGATGAAAAAATTATAGAACTTGGACAAGATATGCTAGATACAATGTATAAAAATGATGGCATTGGTCTTGCAGCAAGCCAAGTAGGTATTTTAAAAAGAGTTATTGTATATGATGTTAGTTATATTGGAGAAGATGGTAAAAAAGAAGGTCATATATTAATTAATCCTAAAATTACATCTCGTTCAAAATCTATGATAGAAGTGGAAGAAGGATGTTTATCTTTTCCAGACATTTATGATAATGTATTAAGACATGAAAAAGTTACAGTAGAATATATAGATATTGATGGTAAAAAGAAAAAAATCAATGCTAGAGATATTGAAGCTGTTGTACTTCAACATGAAATAGACCATTTAGATGGAATTGTATTTTTAGATAGAGTTGCAGAGCAAAAGTAGATACAAAAGATAAAGGTGGTAAAATGATAAAATTTTCTAAAATTATTAAAGATATTGGTTTTTCTTTTTCATTTAAGAGATTAAAAAAAGCCTTGTTATTAATAACACTATTTACATTGATTGGATTAAGTATATATTTTTTAAATAAATATGAAGATTCTGAAATAGGACTAAAAAAACTATATGAAAAAGAAATCTCTGGTAAAATAGATATAGAAGATAATAGTATAATTAGAATATATAAAAAAGATATCAATGAAGATAATAACTTAGATTTTGTCTTCATTATGGGAAAAGAGAAAAGAAGTGGCACAGATACTTTAAATTCTACTTTAGAAATGTATAATGAGGTAACTTTTGTTGTTATTGATGGAAAAACTAATGATATTATAAAATATGATACAAAAACTTCTTTTGAACCAGATGTAACTTTGAAAATAATAGAAGATGAAAATGATAGATATTTTTTAATATCAGATTATAGTGGTAATATAGATTTAATAAAAATAAAAGATAATAAGGTAATTGATATAATTGGAAATACAACATCTAAAGAGTTTTTAGGATATACCATAGATACAATTAGAGATGAAGGAAATCCTAATATATTAACAGTTAAATTAGATAATTATGGAAAAGATTATTTAAAAGAATATAAGGATGTAAAGAGTTTAGATTTTACAAATTCAAAATTAGATTTAAAAAAATATAGGGAAACATACCTAAGAGATAAATTTTCTAAATTTGAGTTTAAAGATATAAATAATGATGGTATTTTAGAGCTAGTTACAACTCAATATATTCTTTATAGCTTAGATGATAGTATTACTACAAACAAGACTATTGGAAAAGTAGAAGTATATTTTAATATAAAAGAAGATAAGTTAGTGTATAATAAAATAGAAATTAATATTTAAGATTAAGATTTTATCGTCTTAATCTTTTTATATATAGAAATGGAGGAATAAAATGAGAAAAGACATTAGAATAGTTTTTATGGGAACACCTGAATTTGCAAGGGAGTCTTTAATAGAGTTATATGAAGCAGGATTTAATATTGTAGGTTGTTTTACAAACCCAGATAAACCTTCTGGACGTGGTATGAAACTTAAAGCATCAGCTGTAAAAGAATATGCAATAGAAAAAGAAATTCCTGTTTATCAACCTAAAAAAGTAAGAAAAAATGAAGAAGTACTAGAGACTTTAAAGAAATTAAATCCAGATGTTATAGCTGTTGTTGCGTATGGAAAAATACTTCCAAAAGAAATATTAGAGTTACCAAAATATGGATGTATTAATGTACATGGTTCATTACTTCCTAAATATAGAGGAGCTGCCCCTATGCAATGGTCTATAATTAATGGTGAATCAAAAACAGGAATAACAACTATGTTTATGGATGTTGGTATGGATACAGGAGATATGCTTTTAAAAGAAGAAATCGATATAAAAGATGAATATAATTTAGAAGATATTCATGATAAATTAATGGTAATAGGGGCAAAGCTTCTTGTTGAAACAATAGATAAAGTAGTAGATGGCACAATAATTAGAACACCTCAACCAGAAGAGGGAACAATAGCTCCAATGATTACAAGAGAAATGACTAAAATAGATTTTAATAAAAATTCAAGAGAAATCTTTAATTTTGTTAGGGGGCTATCTCCATTTCCTGGAACTTATATGGAACTTGAAGATGGTAGAAAATTTAAAGTATTTGGTGTAGATTATATAGAAGATGATTCAATAGATAATACAGTTGAGCCAGGAGATATACTACTTATGTCTAAAGATTCATTATATATTAGATGTAAAGATGGATATGTTATTATAAATCAAATACAGCCAGAAAATTCAAAAAGAATGGATATTAAAGCATTTATGGCCGGAAATAGATTGAATATGATGGATAAATTTATATAAATTTGGGAGGAAAAACTTTAATGGAATTATCAGAAATGCAAAAGAAAGTTTATCAAAATAAATTAGATAAGGGCTTTAATGTGACAGATGTACCTATGGAATTTTGTTATTTATATGGTGAAGTGTCAGAAGCATATGAAGCATATTTAAAAGGGAAAAGTGATTTGGGAGAAGAACTTGCAGATGTGGCTATTTATCTTTTAGGTCTTTCTGAGATATTAGGTTATGATTTGAAAGAACAAATAGAAAATAAAATGGAAAAAAATAAAAAAAGAAAATATGTAAAAGTCAATGATGGATTTATAAAAATTGAAGGTGAATAATAATTTGTAAAAGATGTACTCTGTTTTTAGAAGAGTACATCTATTTTTCTTTTAAATTCCTTGAAAATTTACATAATTTGTAGTATCATATATATGTTAATAAAAGGAGAAAAAATGGAAAAAATAAATATAAATGAGTTAACATTTGAAGAACTTGAAAAATTTATTGAAGACTTAGGAGAGAAAAAATTTCATGCTCGTCAAATTTTTAAATGGATACATAGGGAAAAAATAACAGATTTTGAGCAAATGACAGATATATCTAAAGCTTTAAGAGAAAAATTAAGAGAAAAAACATATATATTAGAATTAAAAGTTTTAGAATGTCAAGTATCTAAAAAAGATGGAACTATGAAGTTTTTGATTGAACTTCCAGACCATAATGCAATAGAATCTGTATTAATGAAATATAATCATGGAAATACTATCTGTGTTTCAAGTGAAGTTGGATGTAAAATGGGGTGTAAATTTTGTGCTTCAACTAAAGAAGGTTTTGTAAGACCACTTTTAGCATCAGAAATCGAAGGACAATTACATACAGTAGAAAGATATTCAGGTGAGAAAATATCAAATATAGTATATATGGGAATAGGTGAGCCACTGGATAATTATGATAATGTTGTAAAATCAATAAGACAAATTAATTATCCTTTAGGATTAAATATTGGTGCAAGACATATAAGTTTATCTACATGTGGATTAGTACCTAATATATATCGTTTGGCAAAAGAGAATATACAATGTACACTTTCTATTTCTCTTCATGCAACAACAGATCAAAAACGTAGAGAAACAATGCCTATTGCAAATAAATATACAATAAAAGAAATATTAGACGCATGTAAAGAATATATTAAAATAACAGGAAGACGTATTTCATTTGAATATGCTTTAATCTATGGTCAAAATGACTCAAAAGAGGATGCACTAGCTTTAGCAAAACTTCTAAGAGGAATGATTGCTCATGTTAATTTGATACCAGTAAATGAAATAAAAAATGGTGTATATAAAAAAGCTCCAGAAAAACATATTGAAGAGTTTATGAATACTCTTAATTCATGTGGTGTAGTCACAACTGTAAGACGTGAACTTGGTTCAGATATTGATGCAGCTTGTGGGCAATTAAGAAAAAAATATATAGACAAAACAGACGAATTTAAGGATAAAAAGTATACATTAAAAGAGAATGGTTAAAAGGACTTGAAAAATGTTTTATTTCTTTGCTATAATATGAAAATAAGAGGTGAAATAATGAGATATACAGCTAGGACAGATGTTGGACTTAAAAGAGAAAATAATGAAGATAATTTATACGCAAGAATATATGATGAAAACACAGCTCTATTTGTTGTTGCTGATGGACTAGGCGGATATTCTAGTGGAGAAGTTGCAAGTAAAGTTGCAGTAAATAATATAAGAGATAATTTTGAAGTTAATTTAGATACTTTAAAAAAATCAGATGAACATGATGTTAAGCAATTTTTTAAACAACTTATACAAGTTACAAATGAAAAGATATATAGTATGCAAATGGCTAATCCTAAATATAAAGGTATGGGAACAACAATTGTACTTGTAGGAAAAATTAATGGAAATATATACTATGAATCAGTAGGAGATAGCAGATTATATTATATTGATGAAATAAAACAAGATATTGAACAAATTACAGAAGATGATACATATGTAAATGAACTATTAAGAAAAAAATTAATTAAAAAAAGTGAAGTAGATACACATCCACAAAAACATATGTTAACAAAAGCCCTTGGCATTTTTAATAAAGTAGATTTACAAGTAGACATATTATTAAAGAATAAAGGATATTTAATACTATGTTCTGATGGACTTACTAATATGTTAACAAATGAAGATATTTTACAAACAGTTATAAATACTGAATTTTCTTCTTTAGCAGATACTCTAGTAGATAAAGCTAACAGAAATGGTGGTACAGATAATACAACTGTTATAGTTGTGGAAATATAAAGGGGAGACATTTATGGAATTAATAGGTAGAATTCTTGATGGTAGATATGAGATTATAGAAAAAGTTGGAGAAGGCGGAATGGCTTGTGTATATAAAGCCAGAGATAATATATTAAACAGATATGTTGCTGTTAAAATTTTAAAAGATGAATTTTCAAAAGATGAAGTTTTTGTTAAAAGATTTAGAGCTGAGGCACAAAGTGCAGCTTCTCTTATTCATCCAAATATTGTATCTGTTTTTGATGTAGGAGAAGATAAAGGAATAAGTTATATTGTTATGGAACTTTTAGAAAGCAAGACTTTAAAAGATTATATAGAGTCTAAAGGTCCACTTTCAAGCGAAATAACATTAAAAATAGCAGCTCAAATTGCTTCTGCTCTTGAGGCTGCGCATAAAGCTCATGTTGTACATAGAGATATTAAGCCACAAAATATAATATTAAATCAAAATTTAGTTGCAAAAGTTGCAGACTTTGGTATAGCAAAAGTTGCAAATACTACATCAGCAACAATAACTAGTTTTGGAAAAACAATGGGATCAGTACATTATTTTTCACCAGAACATGCTAAAGGTGGTTATACAGATGCAAAATCTGACCTATATTCTTTAGGTGTAGTAATGTATGAAATGGCAACAGGAAAACTTCCATTTGATGCAGAATCTGCTGTTTCAGTGGCATTAAAACATATTCAAGAGATGCCTGTAGAGCCTAAAGAAGTTAATCCAAATGTTAGTGAACCACTTAATGAGATAATTATGAAAGCAATGGAAAAATCTACTGCAACAAGATATCAAACTGCAACACAGATGTTAACAGATATATCAATTGCACTTGCCAAACCTTCAAATAGTGTTATACCAAGGTCTGGAAGTTCAATTGGAGCTGGTTCAACACAAGTAATACCTGTTTTAAATGATATAGATGAGGAAAATGCAGTACCAAATATTAGAACAAGACAAACTTCATCAAGAACAGCATATTCTATTCCACAATCAAGAGAATCTAAAGTAGAAGAGATTGAAGAAGTATCTTCAAAAGAAGAAGATAAAAAAGACTTGGCTAAGAAAAAGAAGATTATAATTGCATCGATATTATGTGTAATAATAGTGGTAGGACTTGTATTTGGATATTTTATTAGAAAAATAGTTAATAATGGTAAAGATGAAGAAGTTGAAATTCCATATGTTATTGGAAAAAATATTGATGATATAAGAGCAGAATACGAAAAACTTGGATATACAATAACACAGACAAGTGCTGAGTATAATACAGAATATGAAGAGGGACAAATAATAACTCAAAAGCCAGAAGCAGGAACTAAAACTACAGAAAAAAGAATATCAGTAGAAGTAAGTAAGGGAACAAAACTTGTTAAAGTATCAAATATAGAAGGTAAAGACATTAAAGTAGCTAAATATGAACTTGAAAATACTCAAGGTTTTATAGTTGAGCAAGAACAAGAAGTATCTGATACAGTAGCTGCTGGCATAGTTATATCTCAAGAGTATAAAGATGTAGAAAGACCATATGGTAGTGTTATAAAAGTAAAAGTAAGCTCTGGAGATGGAAAACCAGAAGTAGTTGTACCAAGTGTTGTAGGGAAAACAATAAATGAGGCAAAATCCACTTTAGAAAGCAAAAAATTAAAAGTTGAAATTGAATATGGTGAAGATGAATATAAATTAAATGGAACAGTGTTATCTCAATCATATCCAACAAATTCAGTGCTTAAAGAAGGAGACTTAATAAAATTAACTGTTAACAGAAGACTTGTAAATAAAACAGTGACTGTTGGTGGAATACCAGAAGGAACAAAACAAAATGAAATAGCAGTAAGAGTAAGTGTTGATGGTGGAGCTTTAAACAATACAACATTTAAATATGATAGCGAGAAAAATCAAATAACATTTACTATAAATGGATATGAGAAATTAAGCTATAATATTTTAGTAAACGATTCACTAATTAAAAGTGGGGAAGAAAATTTTTAAATTAATAAAAATAAAAGTAGGCAGTTCACATCTACCTACTTTATTTTATTTAAAAAATTTTACTCAAAGTAAATAATTACTATAATGTTATTATACAATAAAAAAATATGAAAGTCAATTATATCATTATAAAATAATTACAAAAGTGATGGTAAAATAGACACTAAAATCAAACTTAAATTTATTGTATTAACTATATAAAAGTAATAAAATTGTATCACCTCTTTTTATAGAGTAGAAGTGAGGTGAACTAATTGAAAAATTTTACTCAATTAATAGAAGCTATAGCTAAATTGCTAAATGCAATTTATAGAATTGAAAAGTTAAAATAGTTTTTATTAGCAAGCTAGTTAGAGTTCACATCTCTAGCTAGTTTTATTATATGAAGAAATATATAAAATATTATATAAAAATAAAAGTAGGCAGCTCACGTCTACCTACTAATTGGAAAAGCTTATAAGAAGTAATTTAAAACTTAACAAATTATTTATTCTTGAAAAAAAATAAAAACTATAGTATTATATTAATATAATTAGGAGATAAAATGGAAAAAATAATAGGAAAAATAATTAGAATAGATTTAGACATATATATTATAAAAGTAGAGAATTCTAGTGATATAATATGTGCTAAGGCAAGAGGAAATGTAAAAAAACAAGGTAATATTTTAGTTGGAGATATTGTTGAAGTAGAAAAAATAGATTTAGATTATATGATTTTATCTGTAAGAGAAAGAAAAAATTCATTAATTAGACCACCAGTAAGCAATATAGACCAAATGATAATTGTTGTTTCTGTCGGAGCACCAGCACCAGATTACATATTGCTAGATAAGCAAATAGCATTATGTCTTGAAAAAAATATAATTCCAATTATATGTATAAACAAAATAGATTTAGCAGAAGATGATGAAAATGCACAAAATGATTTAGAATATATAAAGAAAGTATATGGAAATTTAGGAATAAAAATTGTATATGTAAGTGCATTAAAAAATCAAGGAATAGATGAATTAAGAAAGCTTTTAATAAGTAAAACATCAACATTTTCTGGAAATTCAGGAGTTGGTAAATCATCAATAACTAAAGAAATCACAGATATTTCAGAAGAAGTCGAAGTTGGAAATATTGGACAAAAATCCAAAAGGGGAAAACATACAACTAAAAGTGTAAGATTATATGCAATAACTAGTAATTCATATATTTTAGATACACCAGGATTTTCAAGTTATGAGTTATATGATGTAGAACATAGGGAACTTAGAAATTATTATCCAGAATTTAAGGAATGTGTATGTGATTATGACGATTGTGCACATGTTATAGAGAGCGAAAAAGTATGTGATGTTAAAAGAAAAGTTAAAGATGAAAATATAGATTGTGGCAGATATGAAAGATATGTATACATATATAATAAGCTAAAAGAAAAATATGATAGAAGATATAAATAAGTACTAATAGTTTAACTATTAGTATTTTTTTTACCAAATAATTAGTTTTATATTGAAATATACGAAAAGTTATAGTAAGATTAAAATAGCGTTAAAAAGGAGGTTTAATATGAAGAATTTAGCTATATCTATTTTAAATGTAGATAATATACCACAATTTTTAGACAAATTAGGTATAGTAGAAAAAAAATTAAAGCAAAGTAAGGTAGAAAATCTTTTTGAAACTACTATTCATTTTGATGTTATGGATAATAAATTTGTTCCAAATACTGGAGTAGACATAGAAAAAATGAAAGAAGTAAAAAGATATGGATATTATATGGATGTTCATTTAATGGTTGAAAAGCCAGTAGAAGATGGATATATAGATAAAGCTTTAGAATATGGATGTACAGATATAACAATTCATTATGAAATAGAAAATTTGGATTATGCTTTAAATTATCTATTAAATAAGAAAAAAGAACATAATAACTTAAAAATTGGTATAGCAATTAAACCTAATACAAATATAGATGTATTACAGAAGTATATTAATGCTATAGATAAAGTTTTAGTAATGTCAGTAGAACCTGGATTTGGTGGTCAGAGTTATATTGAATTTTCAACAGATAAAATAAAGGAAATAAAAGAAAAGTATAACAATATATTTGTTCAAGTAGATGGTGGAATAAATGAGGAAACTTTATTTAAACCATTAAGCTCAAATATAGACGGTCTAGTTGTTGGAAGTTATTTGACAAAATATGAAGATATACTTCAAGATAGAATTAATATATTAAATATTATAATGAATATAGAAATAACACCTAAAGAGGCAAATTTAGAGTTTGAAAAAAGGACAGTTCAAGCTGTCGAAGGTGGATATGCACAAGGAGATATTTTACTTGGAATTAAAGTACCAAGGATTAGAAAACTTGCTAAAATTTGGTACAAATTAGTTTCTTTTAATACATTAGAATATTTTATATCGTCAAATATTCATGATTACAGAAGATTTGCTATTTTTTGTCTTGTAAACATGGTAGAAAGTGGTAATAATATAGGTGTAAAGGAATTTATAGATAAAAATCTTGAGCATATAAATAATTGGGACCTAGTTGATAGTCTTGCTCCAATTTGTATAGGAAAACAAATAATTAATGAATGTGATAATAAAATATATGATACATTAAGAGAATACACTAAATCTCAAGATGTATGGACTAAAAGGATAGGTATAGTATCATTACTATATATTGCTAAAGAAAATAGGAAAGAGGTGGTATTTAAAGTCATAGATGATGTGTTTTATGAAGAATATCATCTTTACCAAAAAGCAAGTGGTTGGGTTTTGAGAGAATTATACAAAGTTAACCCAAAAGATACATTAGATTATTTAATAGTTAAAAATAAGTATCAAAAGATACCAAGAATATTAAAATCATATGCTACAGAAAAAATGAGTATAGAAGAAAAGAGTATATTAAAGTAAAGGAGAGATTTATTATGAAAAAAATTGCAATTATGACAGCAGGTGGAGATTGTGCAGGATTAAATAGTGCTATAAAGTCAATAGTAATGACTGCTAACACACAAGGAATTGAAGTATTAGGTGTTATGGATGGATACATAGGATTTGTTGAAGGAAGATATACAGATTTAAATGAAGAAATTGTTAGAAGTATTGAAACAAAGGGTGGAACAATGCTTGGTTCTTCAAATAAAGAATGTCCTTTCCATTATTATAATAAAAAAACTGGAGGATTTGATGACAGAGTAGATGAAGGAATTGAAAAATTAAGAGAACAAGGTGTAGAAGGAATGGTTATCATCGGGGGAGATGGTACATTAGATTCTGCAAGAGTAATATATGAACATGGAATGCCTACAGTAGGTATACCTAAAACAATAGATAATGATATGTCTGCATCAGAGCCAACAATTGGTTTCCAAACAGCAATAGATGCAGCAGTTGATGCTATCAGAAAATTAATTACTACTGCATATTCTCATAGAAGAGTTATGGTTGTAGAACTTATGGGAAGAACATCAGGATATTTAACACTTCATGCAGGATTTGCATCAGGTGCAGATATAATACTTTTACCAGAACAAGATTATAGTTTAAAAGTTGTTTGTGATAAAGTAGATGAAATAATGAAATCTGGAAAAAGATATGTAATTATTGCGGTTTCTGAAGCTGCAAAAGAAAAAGGCGGAGAAGAAACAATTGCAAAACTTGTAAAAGATAGTTTTGAACAAAAAAGATATGGTGGTGTGTCACAAAAACTTGCTGCTCAAATTGAACAACTTACAGGATATGAAACAAGAGCAACTATACTTGGACATATTCAAAGAGGTGGAGAACCAACTACATCAGATATTATACTTGGTGCAAGACTTGGTAATGCAGCATGTAAACTTCTAATTACAGGAGAACCAGGATATATTGTTGGAATTAAAGGTGGTACAGTAGTAAAAATGGCATTCCCAAAAGAAAGAGTACCAAGATTATTAAATATGGAATCAGATGACCTATGTAGAACAGCAAGAGACATGGGTGTATGTTTTGGTCAGGAGTAAAATATGAGTAATATATTTATAGAATATCCAAAATGTTCAACATGTAAGAAAGCTAAAAAATATTTAGAAGATAGAAATGTAAAGTTTATAGATAGAAATATAGTTGATGAAACTCCTACATTTGAAGAACTTAAAACATGGATAGAACTAAGTCAAAAACCTATCAATAATTTTTTTAATACTAGTGGTATATTATATAGACAAATGGAACTATCTAAAAAATTAATTGATATGACAGATGAAGAAAAAATTAAATTATTATCATCTAATGGAATGCTAATTAAAAGGCCATTACTTGTTCTAAATAACAATGTTTTAATCGGATTTAAAGAAAAAGAATGGAAAGAAGAAATATAAATTAAAAGAAAGCATTACAGTTTTGTAATGCTTTTAGTCGTATTTTGGCAATATTATTAATTTATCGAACTTTTGTTTGACAATAAAAAAATCATATGATATAATTTAACAAACGTTAGTTTGAAAGGAGTTTAAGATATATGAATAATACAACTTTAAACGATAAAGAGCAAAAAGTTTTTGAATACATAAAAAAGCAAATTAAAGATACAGGATATCCACCATCTGTAAGAGAAATATGTGCAGCAGTAGGATTTAAGTCTACATCATCTGCTCATCAGTATATATGGAGACTTGCAGAAAAAGGATACATAGATAAAGGAGATTTAAAAACAAGAGCAATTAGAATTGTTGGAAATGAATCAACTATATCTGTACCAATTGTTGGTAAAGTTGCAGCAGGAGAACCAATTCTTGCAACAGAAAATATTGAGGATTATATGTCAATTGGAGAAAGCTTTTTTTCAAAAGATGCACTTCAAAATGATAATTTTATATTAAAAGTTCAAGGAGAGAGCATGATTGAGGCAGGGATAAACGATGGAGATTATATTATTGTCTCAAAACAAAATTCTGCAAGAAATGGACAAATTGTTGTTGCAATGATTGAAGGGGAGGCTACAGTAAAAACTTTTTATAAAGAAAAAGACTATGTTAGACTTCAACCAGAAAATTCGACAATGGAACCAATAATTGTAAAAGATGTTCAAATACTTGGAAAAGTAATTGGATTATTTAGAAAAATATAGAATTAAATATAAAACAGTACAAATATTAGTTTTGTGCTGTTTTATTATTATATAAATACCATAATATAAATTTTATATATTATAGTATAAAATATTAAATAAAAAAGTTTAAAAAACTATTGCAATTAATTATAGTTTATTGTTATAATATGAAAGATTAAAAACAAAAAAAGAAAGGATGCAGATAAAAATGAAAAATAATGTAATTGAAACTAGTTTAATATCAACTTCAAATATAGCTTTAATTATCTTTTCAGTTTTATTTACATTTTTATTTTAATAAGGATTATTGTCCTTATTTTTTTTTGAAAATTTTTAAGTATTTAAATAAGAAAGGAAACGAAATCATGAAAGAATTCAATAAGAAAATTGTATTAGAAGATGGTGAAGAATACTATGGATATGGATTTGGAGCAAATATAGAATCAATATGTGAAATTGTATTTAATACATCTATGGTTGGATATCAAGAAATTGTATCAGACCCATCATATACATATCAAATGGTAGTTATGACTTATCCATTAATTGGAAATTATGGAATAACAGATGAAGATTATGAAACAAAACAACCAACAATAGGAGGAATGATTGTAAGAGAATATAATGATTTTCCAAGTAATTTTAGATATACAAAGACATTATCAGAGTATTTAGAAGAAAATAATGTTCCAGCAATATCAGGTATAGATACAAGAAAATTAACTAGAAGCATTAGAGAAAAAGGAAGTAGAAAAGTTATAATAACAGATATCAATACAACAAAGGAAGAAGCATTAAAGAAACTCAATGACTACACTATTCCAAAAGATGCAGTAGAAAAAGTAAGTTGTAAAAAGAAATGGTATTCAAGAACTGCAAATGCAAATTATAATGTTGTTGCAATTGACTGTGGTATGAAATTAAATATAGTGAGAAACTTAAATAAAAGAGGATGTAATGTTACAGTTGTACCATATAATACAACAGCAAAAGATATAATAGATTTAAAACCTGATGGAATATTTTTATCCAATGGGCCCGGAAATCCAGAAGATGTAACAGAAGTAATAAGTTTAGTAAAAGAATTAAGAGGAAAATATCCTATATTTGGAATATGTTTAGGACATCAAATGATAAGTCTTGCTTATGGAGCAAAAACATATAAGTTAAAATTTGGACATAGAGGAGGAAATCATCCAGTATTAAATTTGGAAAATGATAAAATTGAAATAACAAGTCAAAATCATAGTTATGCAGTAAATGAGGATTCTTTAAAAAATACTAGATTAGTAGCTACTCATAAAAATATATTAGATAATACAATAGAAGGTGTTGAATGTAAGGAAGATAAAGTATTTAGTGTTCAATATCATCCTGAAAGTGCGCCAGGACCACAAGATAGTGGATATTTATTTGACAAATTTATTAGTTTATTAAAAAAGTAAAGATAAAAGAAAGGTGAGAAGAAAATGCCAAAAAGAAAAGATATAAAAACAGTTTTAGTTATAGGTTCAGGTCCAATTGTTATTGGACAAGCAGCCGAGTTTGATTATGCAGGTACACAAGCATGTCTTGCTTTAAAAGAAGAAGGATATAAAGTAATACTTGTTAACTCTAATCCTGCAACTATTATGACAGACACTTCAATTGCAGATAAAGTATATATGGAGCCTCTTACAATAGAATATGTAGCAAAAATAATTCGTTATGAAAGACCAGATGCTATTCTTCCAGGAATTGGAGGTCAAACAGGCTTAAATATAGCAATGCAGTTATATAAAAAAGGTGTATTACAAGAGTGCCAAGCAGAACTTTTAGGAACTACTAGTGAGAGTATAGAAATGGCAGAAGATAGAGAAAAATTTAAAGAACTATGTCAAGAACTTGGAGAACCAGTACTTGAATCTTTTATTGCAACTTCTATAGAAGAAGGAATAGAAGCTGCAAATAAGATAGGATATCCAGTTGTTTTAAGACCTGCTTTTACTCTTGGAGGAACAGGTGGAGGATTTGCAGATAATGAAAAAGAATTAGTAGAGATAATTAAACATGCTTTAAGTCTTTCTCCAGTGGGACAAGTTTTAGTAGAAAAAAGCATAAAAGGATATAAAGAGATAGAATATGAAGTAATTAGGGATAAAAATGATACAGCTATTACAGTATGTAATATGGAAAATTTAGATCCTGTAGGAATTCATACAGGAGATTCGATAGTTGTTGCACCAAGTCAAACATTAACCAATAAAGAATATCAATTATTAAGAGATAGTGCTTTAAAAATAATTAGAGCATTAAAAATAGAAGGAGGCTGTAATGTACAGTTTGCACTAGACCCTCATTCATTTAATTACTATTTAATAGAAGTAAATCCCAGAGTATCTCGTTCATCTGCACTAGCTTCTAAAGCGAGTGGATATCCTATTGCTAGAGTTTCTGCAAAAATTGCTATTGGTATGAGACTTGATGAAATAATGCTTGCAAATACTCCAGCAAGTTTTGAACCAGCACTTGATTATATAGTAACCAAAATACCAAGATTTCCATTCGACAAGTTTACTCTTGCTTCAAATAAATTAAATACTCAAATGAAAGCGACAGGAGAAGTAATGAGTATTGGAAGAACATTTGAAGAGAGTCTTCTAAAAGCTATTCGTTCATTAGAGACTGGCGTATATCATATTCATATGGCAAAATTTGATAATGAAAAATCAGAAAATCTAATGGAGTATATAAAAGATGGCACAGATGATAGAATTTATGCTATAGCAGAATTAATTAGAAGAAATGTGGATTTAGGTTTAATATATAATTTAACTAAAATAGACATGTTTTTCTTAGAAAAAATAAAAAATATTGTAAATGAAGAAAATGCATTACTTAATAATATAGATAATATAGAAATATTAAAAGAAGCAAAGAAAATGGGATTTAGTGATAGATATATTGCAAAATTATGGAATAAAACAGAAGAAGAAATATATGCTTTAAGACAAAAAGAGGATATTTATCCCGTATATAAAATGATAGATACATGTAGTAGTGAATTTGAAAGCTATGTACCATATTTCTACTCAAGTTATGAGGAAGAAAATGAATCTATTGTAAGTGATAAAAAGAAAATAATTGTACTAGGAGCAGGACCAATTAGAATTGGTCAAGGTGTTGAGTTTGATTATTCAACTGTACATGCAATTAAGACAATTAAAGAGGCCGGTTTTGAGGCAATCATTATAAATAATAATCCTGAAACTGTATCGACAGATTATACAACAAGTGATAAATTGTATTTTGAACCATTAACAGTAGAAGATGTTATGAATATTATAAATCTAGAAAAACCAGAAGGTGTTATTGCAGCTTTAGGAGGACAAACAGCAATAAATCTTGCAGAACCACTTTCAAAATTAGGTGTAAAAATTATTGGAACAGATGTAGATGCTATAGAAAAAGCAGAAAATAGAGATGCTTTTGAAAAAGTAATGGAGAAACTAGAATTGCTACAACCAAAAGGTCAAGCAGTAACTAATATAGAAGACGGCATAAAAGTTGCAGAAGAAATAGGGTATCCTGTACTGGTAAGACCAAGCTATGTTCTTGGAGGAAGAGCAATGCAAATTGTTTCAAATAAAGTAGCATTAGAAAAATATTTAAAAACAGCCGTTGAAGTAAATAAAAAACAACCTGTTCTAGTAGATAAATATATTGTAGGAAAAGAGTTAGAAGTTGATGCTGTTTGTGATGGAAAAGATGTATTTATACCAGGAATTATGGAACATGTTGAAAAAACAGGTATTCACTCAGGAGATAGTATAAGTGTTTATCCTACATTTAGTGTAACAGATAAAGCAAAACAAAAAATAATAGATTATACAATAAAATTAGGATTAGGTATTGGAATAGTAGGATTATATAATATTCAATTTATTGTAGATAAGAATGAAGAAGTATATGTTATAGAAGTAAATCCAAGGTCTTCAAGAACAGTTCCTTTTATATCTAAATCAACAGGATATTCTCTTGCAGATATAGGAACTTTAGTTATGCTTGGAAAGAGCCTAAAAGAGCAAGGAATAGATGAAGTATACCCAAAAGAAAAAGATAAATGGTATGTTAAAGCACCTGCATTTTCATTCTCAAAACTAAATGGACTTGATGCTTGTCTTTCTCCTGAAATGAAGTCTACAGGAGAAGCAATAGGATATGATAAGAAACTTACTAGAGCTGTGTATAAAGCACTTCAATCATCAGGAATGCATCTTGCAAATTATGGAACAATATTTGTAACTATAGCAAATAAGGACAAAGAAGAAGCGCTACCTCTTATTAAGAGATTTTATAATTTAGGATTTAATATAGAAGCAACAGAGGGAACTGCTAAATTTTTAAAAGAGCATGGAATACGTACAAGAATTAAAAAGAAAATTAGTGAAGGTAGTGAAGAAATTCTAGAGTCAATGAGAAAAGGATATGTTAACTATGTAATTAATACAAGAAATATTGATTCTATGAGTCAAGAAACAGATGGAGTAATGATTAGAAGATGCTCTGTTGAAAACAATATCCCTATTTTTACAGCACTTGATACAGTAAGAGTATTACTAGATGTATTAGAAGAAATAACTCTTGGAATATCAACTATTGATGAGTAATATTAAATAGAAAATAAATGTAAATTCAAAAGTTTATATAGTAATTATCTTTCATATATGATATTATCAGAATATATGAGGTGAATATATGAAAAAAATATTAAAATTTATACCAATAATTCTGTTTATAATATATTTAATAGGTTTAGAAATTTGGTTTTGGACAGTTCTAGATAAATGTGGTTTAGGATTTGGAATAATAACACATGGTTCAGTATTTCCTGTATGTACATTTTTAATATCATTAATTTATAGCTTATTAACTAAAAGTAAATATAAATATTTGTTAGCATTATTTTTTGGGGTTTCATTAATGATATTTGAAGCTACTACTTTTGAGCTATTAAGTGGAGATATTAGTTTATCAGTTATTCCGCTAGGATTAATATATAGTGTAGTGTCTCTAATTGGAATATTATTAGGAAATTTAAGAAAAGATAAGAAACAATCTTAAAGAGTAAGTTTAACTTACTCTTTTTTGCACCTTAAAAAACATTTCTCATACAATATAGTATTGGAGGTGTAAAATGCTAGAGAATTTAAATATTGGACTTGGAATAACAGGTTCTTTTTGTAATTTTCCAAATATAAAAGGATTAATTGATGCGTTAAAAGCAGAAAAAGTTGCAAAGATAATACCTATAGTATCATTTGTTACAAAGACATACGATACAAGATTTTTTGTAAAAGATAATTTTATTGAGATGCTTGAAAGAGAGACAGGACAAAAAGTTATAGATGATATTGTAGCTGCTGAGCCAATAGGGCCAAAAGATATGATAGATATAATGGTAATTGTTCCATGTACAGGAAATACTGTTGCAAAACTTGCTAGTGGAATTACTGATAGTGCGGTATTAATGGCTACAAAAGGACATATTAGAAATAATAAGCCAGTAGTAATAGGAATATCTACAAATGATGGTTTGGGAGCAAACTTTAAAAATATAGGATTATTATATGATACAAAGAATTTCTATTTTGTACCATTTAGACAAGACGATTATGTAAAAAAACCTAAATCACTTGTTTTAGATTATACAAAAGTTATGGATACAATTAAACTTGCAAGACAAGGAGAACAAATACAACCACTTCTTGTTTGACAAATTTATTAATCTCATATATACTTTTATTGGTGATTAGATGAATAAAGAATTTTCTAATATTATAATTTTTAATAATAAAGATATTAATTTTATAAAAGAAAAAATAGAAAAAAATATATTAGATTTAAATTATAATATTTGTAGTAAAGAAGATAATACTACTCAAATAGATATTTTGCATGATAGTATAAATAATATTTGTGTAATATCATCTGAGTTTTTTAAATTTGAAAATATTAATGCTAATAAAAGTGTAATAAGAAAAATAGCTAAAAAACTAGCTCAAGATACATTTATGGCTACTTCAGTAGACGATATAGCAGTTATTGAAAAATATAGTTTTAATAAAAGAATTTATGATTATATATGCTTTGGAAATGAAGAAAAGCTTAAAAAACTTGGATATGATGAAGCATATGCTATGTATATGTATAAAGATATATGGAAAAATCATTTTGTAGGTCGTAATACAATAGCAAATGTGGATAAGATATTAGATGAGAAAAATACATATTTTGAAAATTATGAAATAATAATAGAAATACTTAAATTATATGGAATAAAAATTGAGCTTGCAACATACAAAATAGGAGATACAATTTTAAATAATGATATTCAAAAAGAAACAATTTTCTTTAAGTAAAAGTAATCCTTGATTATCAAGGATTACTTTAATTGTTTGTAAAAAAAGTAAAATATTGTTTTATTTTTTGAATTTATGTCTACTTGTGCGAGTAAGCTAGCTTAAAACTATAAATGGTGGTATATTATTTCAAACTTAATTAATAAGTAATTATTTCTTGATTTTAAAATAAAAGTTAACAAGTCTAAAATATATTTTTATAAAAATTTTGTTCCATAAAATAAGACAAAATGTTACAAATAAAAGTAAATATTACTTTATTTTATGTTAAATATGTGGTATAATAAGATACATATTAAAGTAGGAGGACGAAAAAATATGAATGTTGGACTTGTAACTTTAGGATGCACTAAAAATCAAGTAGATAGTGAAATGATTCTTGGTGTATTTAAAACTCAAGGATTTAACATAGTAAATCAAGTAGAAGAAGCAGATATAATAGTTGTAAATACATGTGGATTTATAGAATCTGCAAAGGAAGAAGCCATAGATACAATACTTGAAATGGCAGATTATAAAGAAGTAGGAAACTGTAAAGTATTAATAGTAACAGGATGTTTGGCAAAAAGATATAAAAAACAAATTATAGAATCTATGCCTGAAGTAGACCTTGTTATTGGTGTAGATGAGTATAATAATCTTCCTGAAATTTTATCAAACTTTTTTAGTCAGAAAAAAGCCTTTAATCAATATAAATTTAATCAAAAATTAGACTTTAATAATAGAGTTATTTCATCAACTTATCCACTTGCATATATAAGAATATCAGATGGTTGTGACAATAAATGTAGTTATTGTGCTATTCCTTTAATTAGAGGCGCATTTAAAAGTAGACAAATGGAAGATATTTTAAAGGAAGTAGAAGATCTTGCTAAAAAAGGAATTAAAGAATTTTGTATTATATCACAAGATACATCTAAATATGGACTAGATATTTATGGTGAATTAAAACTTGCAGAATTATTACAAAAAATGTCTAAAATAGAGGGAGTAAAATGGATTAGAATTTTATACATGTATCTATTTGAAACAACTGATGAACTTATTGAAGAAATTGCTAAAAATGATAAAGTATGTAGTTATTTTGATATTCCAATACAACATTTAAATGATAAAATGCTAAAGGATATGAATAGACATGATACAAAAGAAATTATATACGATAGAATTAAAAGGATAAGAGAATTAGTTCCAGATGCAATATTAAGAACAACTTGTATTGTAGGATTTCCAGGAGAGACTAAAGAGCAGTTTGAAGAGTTAATTGATGGAATAAAAGAATTACAGTTTGATAGACTTGGTGCTTTTACATATTCAAGAGAAGAAGATACAGCAAGCTATGATTTTGAAAATCAAATTGATGAAGAATTGAAAGAAAAAAGATTGAAAAAACTTTTTGATGTTCAAAAGAAAATATCGCTTGAAAAAAATAAATCAAGACTTGGAAAAGAATATGAAGTTATAGTTGAAGATATATCAGAAAATGAAGAATTTTTTGTATGTAGGTCAATGCTTGAGGCACCAGACGTTGATGGAAGAATATATATAAAAATAGATGATGAAAGTGCATCAAAAATTATAGTTGGAGATTATACACAAGTTAAAATTATAGATTATAATGATTATGATTTGTTTGCAAAAATAATCTAAAAAGGAGGAAAGTATGTATACAAAAGAAAATTTAAAAAGTTCTACTTTAACAGAACTTAGAACAATAGCTGAAAATTTAAAGTTAGATGGGTATGAAAGATTGAAAAAAGAGTTTTTAGTTGAAGAAATAATTAGAAATTTAGAAGCAAATAATGAGATTGATGAAAAGGTAAATATACAAATTGAAAATCCAGAAACAGATTATATAACAGAAGGGATTCTTGAGGTTATGCCAGATGGATACGGATTTTTAAGAAGTGATAATTATTTACCTGGAAATAAAGATGTATATGTATCAGCTGTTCAAATAAGAAGATTTAAACTTGCTACAGGAGATAAATTAAAAGGTATAGCAAGATTTACAACTGATCCGCAAAATAAATTTCCATCATTAATTTATGTTGATACAATAAATGATGATAGAATGGAAGTTGCCTTAAAAAGAAGAGCTTTTGAAACATTAATTCCTATATATCCATGCGAAAGATTAAGACTTGAAACTGATGCTAAAGAGTATTCTACAAGAATAATAGATTTACTTGCTCCTATTGGAAAGGGACAACGTGGACTTATTGTTGCACAACCTAAGGCAGGTAAGACAACACTTTTAAAACAAATAGCAAATGGAATACTTAAAAATAATCCAGAAGTTAAACTTATGGTGCTTCTAATAGATGAAAGACCAGAAGAAGTAACAGATATAGAACGTTCAATTGATGCAGAGGTAATTCATTCAACTTTTGATGAATCACCAGAACATCATATAAAGGTTTCTAAAATGGTAATTGAAAGAGCTAAAAGACTTGTTGAACATAATAAAGATGTTGTTATTTTACTAGATAGTTTAACAAGACTTACAAGGGCAAGTAATTTAGAAGTTGAACCTAGTGGAAAAACATTATCTGGTGGTTTAGACCCTGCATCATTATATTTTCCTAAAAAATTCTTTGGAGCAGCAAGAAATATTGAAAATGGTGGAAGTTTAACTATTCTTGCAACAACACTTGTAGAGACAGGTAGTAGAATGGATGATATGATATTTGAAGAGTTTAAAGGTACAGGTAATATGGAAGTATTCTTAGATAGAAAATTATCTGAAAAGAGAATATATCCTGCAATAGATATATATAAATCAAGTACTAGACGTGAAGATTTATTATTTAAGGCTAAAGAACAAGAAACTTCTATATATATTAGAAGACTACTTTCTCAATCAAATAATGTTGAAATGGTAGAAAAAATTACAAATATTCTAACTAAAACTAAAAATAATGAAGAATTTATAAAAGTTTTTTTAGATAATTTAAAGAAAAAATAGACATTTTTTAAATTTAATATTAAAATTATATATAAGGGTTAATACTTAAGAGAGGTAGATTATATGAAAGAAAAAATTATAGTTAAATTTGAAGATGGAAGAGAGATTGCTGTTCCATATAGAACTACAGCAATTGATGCTGTAAAAATGGTAGAAGACAACGTAGAGGATATATTAGCACTTACAGTAAATAATGAAGTTAAATTTCAAAAATACGAACTTGTTAGAGATTCTGAAATTAGATTTGTAAAAATAGATTCAGCAGATGGATATAGAGTATATTCCAAAAGTTTAAAAATGGTATTATATATGGCAATAACAGAGCTTTATGGACCACAAAAAGTAGATTTTCAAGCAACAATAAATAGAAATCAATATTTTATTATGCCAGACTTAAAACTAACAGATAAGAAAATAGCAGATATAAAAGCTAAAATGCAAGATATAATAGACTCTAATTATCCAATTGAAAAAAGAACAATTAGTGTAGATGAAGCAACAGAATATTATAAAGAATCTGGAGATATAGATAAAATTCAAAATATGGCAAATAGAATAAAAGCTTATACTAATATGTATTTTTGTAATGGATATTATAATAACTTTTATGGAGTACTTGTTCCACATACAGGATATTTAGACGTATTTAATCTTATACCATTTAGAGATGGAGCTTTGCTTGTAACTAAAGATGTTAATTCAACCATGCCTAAAGCTGAAGATTCAAGACTAATTGATGCAGTAGAAGAATTTTATAAATTTAAAAAGATATTAAATATAGATAATATAGGTTCATTAAATGAAAAAATACTTAAAAATGATATGATAGATATGATACAAGTATCAGAAGCAATACATCAAAGAAAAATTGTTGAAATAGTTCAAGATATAGAGAAAAAGAAAGATATTAAACTAATTTTAATTGCAGGACCTTCTTCATCTGGAAAGACTACATTTGCTCAACAACTTGGAGTACAACTAAGACTTACAGGATATAATCCAATTACTATTTCTATGGATAATTACTTTAAGGAAAGACAAGATACACCACTTGGTCCAGATGGTAAATATGACTTTGAAACAGTAGATGCTTTAGATATAGAACTATTTAATAGTCATATGGAAAAATTAATTGAAGGTGAGACAGTAGAACTTCCTGAATTTGATTTTGTAGTAGGAACTAAAAAATATAATGGCAAATATTTATCATTAAAACCTAAAGATGTATTAGTAGTAGAAGGAATACATGCATTAAATCCAATACTTACTAAGTTTACACCTGCTAAAAATAAATATAAAATATACATTGCTCCAATTACAACTTTAAATATAGATGGATATACTAAAGTATCTTCATCTGATACAAGATTTTTAAGACGTATGGTAAGAGATTTTGCTACTCGTGGACATAGCGTTGAAAAAACATTTGAGTTATGGGGTAATGTAAAAAAAGGTGAAGAAAAATACATCTTTCCATATATAGAAGATGTAGATAATATATTTAACTCAAGTATAATTTATGAACCAGCTGTTATGAAAACATTTGCTCAACCATTATTATTACAATTAGATAAAACAAGTAAATACTATGCAGAGGCAAGAAGATTATATGAGTATTTAAATAACTTTCTTCCAATGGAAACATCAAATGTTCCAATTGATTCATTAATTAGAGAATTTATTGGAAATGGATGCTTTAATAGATAATATATATAAAATAAAGAGGCAACTAGAAAGATAATTCTAGTTGCTTTTTTGAATTTAATTTGACATAATTAAATCACTATAGTATAATTCATCTATATAAATATAATTAAAAGACAGTGTTAATACATTTTTAGAAAACTAACTTTAATTAAAGGAGGGATGGGTTATGAAAAATAAAATTATAAGTATAGAAAGCTATAAAGAAAAATTGATAGATGAAATTTATAACATTAAATCGGAAGAAGAAATACCTAAAATTGCAAATAAAATTCTAAGCGCTTATGGATTTAAGAATAAGATAGTAGATATTACTGTACTTTCTGAAAAATTAGGATTTGTTGTAGGAGGACAAAAGCTTTTAGAAAATCCAGAATATAAAGGCTATATTTCATCTGGTAGTAGCGTATATAGGAAGTTTGAAAAATATAAAGCTGTAATTTTAAATAGTTTATATAATTTTTATGAGAGACGATATGTACTTGCTGTATGTATATCATATTATTTATTAAATTCAAATGATGAAAAGAGTCAATTTTATGCAATTTTTGAAGAAACTAAAGAAAATGAATTTAAAATAGCAATTAAACTTGCAGAAAATATATTAATACCAGATAATTTATTGAAAAAGCAAATAAATCTAAAACATAATAATAGTTATTTTATGAGTCAATATTTTAAAGTACCAGAATATGTTATAAGAAATAGATTAAAAAAATTTAATAAATTATAAAATAAAGCTTGCAAAATATAAATATTTGTTGTATAGTATTGAGCAGGGTGAGAAAAATGTCAAATAATATGTATGAAAAAATGGTATATGTTATTAGAAAAAGTAGACAATGTTTACTTTCAGTTTTTGCCCCATTATCATCAGCTATCAATATTTTATTTGATTATATATTATTTTTGAAAAGAACACTTAATATTAATTATTAATATTAAGTGTTTTTTATATATTTTTATTTTTAAGGAGGAGTTTTTTATGAAGGAGGCAAAATTAACATTAGATGTTAATGAAAAACCACCAGTACTAAAATGGATTATTCTTGCTTTACAACATGTATTTGCAATGTTTGGAGCAACAATACTTGTACCAATTTTAGTAAATAGTACTGCGGGAGAAACAGTACTTACAATACCAGTAGCACTTGTTACTTCTGGAATAGGAACATTAATTTATATATTATGTACAAAAGGAAAATCACCAGTATATCTTGGTAGTTCTTTTGCATTTATTACACCTATAGCGGTTGGAGCTGCAAAAGCAGGAATTGGTGGAGCAATGACAGGAGTTATGCTTGTAGGTTTAATTTATATTGTCGTTGCAATAATAATTAGTTTTTTAGGAAAAGAATGGCTAAAGAAATTATTACCACCAATAGTAATTGGACCAATGATTATGATTATAGGTTTAGGACTTGCTCCTACAGCAATATCTGAAATAGGAATTAGTGCAGATGTTACAGCTATGGATTATAAAGGAGTAATAGTTGGAGTATTTACTTTTTTAGTAACAGCACTAGTAATGCTTAAAGGAAAAGGATTTTTAAAAGTTGTACCATTCCTTGTAGGTATGGTATCAGGTTATGTATTATCTGTAATACTTGGTATAGTAGATTTTACACCAGTGATTGAAGCTGCATTCTTTAGTATACCAGATTTTGTAGTACCATTTATTTCATATACTCCAACACTTGGAGCAGCACTTACAATTGCACCAATAGCACTTGTAACAATTGCAGAACATATAGGGGACCATACAGCACTTAGTACAATAATTGGAAAAGACTTATTAAAAGAACCAGGTCTTAACAGAACACTTTTAGGAGATGGTGTTGCAACATTTTTTGCTGGACTTTTAGGAGGACCTGCAAATACAACTTATGGAGAAAATACATCAGTTGTTGGTATGACAAAAATTGCATCAGTTTGGGTTATTGGACTTGCTGCAATATTTGCAATTTGTCTAGGTTTCTTAGGTAAATTTACAGCTATAGTTTCAACTATGCCAACATCTGTACTAGGAGGAGTAGCACTACTTCTATATGGATTTATAGCAGTAAATGGTCTTAAGACATTAATTGAAAATAGAACAGATTTCTCAAAATCAAGAAATGTAATAATTGCATCAAGTATGCTTGTAATTGGTCTTGGTGGAGCAGTTATAAATATTGCTACTGTAACAGTATCAGGAATGAGTTTAGCAGCAATTGTAGGTATACTTTTAAACCTATTACTTCCAAAAGATAGTGAAGAAGCTGTAGAAGAAACAACAGTTGCTCAAGCAAAAATTGAAAAAGATGAGTTAAAAGTTGCAGTAGATAGTAAAGAAAACAAAAAAGGTAAAAACAAAAAGAATAAAGAAAATAAAAAACAAGATAGAACGGAAAAAGAAGAGGTAGTAGTATTAGACCATCCATTAGTTGAACATAAACTATCTATATTAAGAGATAAAAATACAGGTACTAAAGAATTTAGAGAACTTGTAAGTGAACTTGGTATGTTTTTATGCTATGAAGCGATGAAAGAGGCAGAACTTGATGATATTGAAATTGAAACACCAATTCAAAAGATAGTAGCAAAAAGATTAAATGAAGATAAATATGCTTTCTTACCAATACTTAGAGCAGGAACTGGAATGCTTGATGGATTAATTAATGTAATTCCAAATGCTAAAATTGGACATATTGGAATGTATAGAAACGAAGAAACATTAGAACCAGTTAGATATTTCTTTAAAGTTCCAAGTGATATTAAAAATAGAGAAGTACTTGTACTTGACCCAATGCTTGCAACAGGCGGATCTGGTTGTGATGCTATAGAACAACTAAAACAAGAAGGAGTAACAAAAATTAAATTCTTATGTTTAATAGCTGCTCCAGAAGGAGTTAAGAAAATGCAAGAAGAACATCCAGATGTTAAAATATACTGTGCAGCACTTGATGAAAAATTAAACGAAAAAGGATATATTGTTCCAGGACTTGGAGATGCAGGAGATAGAATTTTTGGAACAAAATAGTATATATAAATTTTAAAACTAAAAGCTAGTCATTTATTTGACTAGTTTTTTGTTATATAAAAAGATAATAGTATAAATATATTGAAATATTTGCTAAAAAATATTATTATATTAATAATAGTAAAAGGAGGTAAAAATAGTATGGAAGAAAAAGTTATAACAGAATCTTCAAATAATACAAATGAATGTTTAGTACAAACATTTTTTAGAATGTTTTTAGGACTTATTGCAACAGCTTTAATGGCATTTGTAACATATCAAACAGGATTATATATAACCATTGCAACAAGTGTTTCATATTCAGTTTTAGCAATTATTGAAGTTGTTGTTGTACTAGTATTTTCGCTTGCATTTAGAAAACTTCCACCAATTGCTGTAACAATACTATATTTTATATATGCAATATTAAATGGTGTTACAATGGGAGTAATATTTGCAGTTTTTGATATGGCTACAATTTCTATTGCTTTTGGAATTACTGCTTTAATGTTTGGAATACTTGCATTATATGGATATAAAACAAAGAAAGATATATCTAAATTATCTGTTATATTTACAGTTGGATTAATACTTGGAATAGTAGTGTCAATAATTAACTTAATTATTGGAAATACAGTTGTAGATATAGTTTTAGATTGGTTTATGTTAATATTATTCTGTGGAATAACAGCATATGATATGAATAAAATAAAAAATACACCAGATTATTTTGCTGAAAATACAGAAAAATTATATGTATACTATGCAATGGATTTATATTTAGATTTTATTAATATTTTCTTAAGAGTATTATCTATACTTGGTAGAAGAAGGGATTAATATTATGGAATAGGACATTTGTGTTCTATTCTTTTTTCTTTTAGGCAACTAATTTTAAAGGCTAAAATATACATAATAACTTGAAATATAGACACTTTTCTTGTATAATATTAACATTAGGAGTAAATTTATGTTCGTAAAAAATGATAATGAATTTAATTGTATAAATTGTAACAAGAAAGTTGAAAAACTAAAATATACTTCAAGAGATCATTGTAATCATTGCTTACATTCTATACATGTAGATATTACACCAGGAGATAGAGCAAATACATGTAAAGGATTACTTGTACCAATTAATGTAATAGATACATCAAAAAAAGGTAAAGTAATTATATATAGATGTAACAAATGTGGTGCAGAAGTAAGAAATATTGTTGCAAATGATGATAACGAGGAAGTTATATATAAAATTGTAGAAAACTATGCAAAAGGAGTTGTTAAATAGTGGAATATATAAAAATACTGTGTAGTTATGTGGTTAGGAGACGTAGATGGGAGTAATCCCAACTTAGTTTAATATTTAATCATAAAAAACACATAATGAAAGGTAGGAAATATAATAATGGAAGAGAAAAAATTAAATATAGCAAAAAGCATATATAATGCTTTAAATAATGAAAATATAACATTAGAAGAAATAGAATCAAAAATTGAGACACCAAAAGATAAACAAAATGGGGATTTTGCATATCCTTGTTTTAATTTAGCAAAAGTTTTAAGAAATTCACCAGTAAATATTGCTAATTCAATTAAAGAAAATATTGTTTTAGATGATAGTATATCTAAAGTTGAAGTAGTAAATGGATTTTTAAATTTCTATTTAAATAGTGAAAATATTGTAAACGATGTTTTGATGAAAATTGTTGAGGAAAAAGAGGAATATGGCTCATCAAAAGAAGGAGAAGGAACAAATATTATAGTTGAATATTCATCTCCAAATATAGCAAAGCCATTTCACTTGGGACATTTTAGAAATACAGTTTTAGGTAAGGCTTTATATGATTTATATGAAACTTTAGGATATAATGTTACAGGAATTAATCACTTGGGAGATTGGGGAAGACAGTTTGGAATATTAATTGAAGGATATAGAAGATTTAAAGATGAATATAACTTAGAAGAAAATCCATTAGAGGCTTTATCTGATATTTATGTAAGAATAAATAAAATCGCAAAAGAAGATGAAGAAGTAATGAATATAGCTCGTGAGAATTTTAAAAAACTTGAAGAAGGTGATGTAGAGCTAACAAAATTATGGAAATTCTTTAGAGAAGTATCACTTAAAGAGTATAATAGAATTTATTCTTTACTTGGAAGTAAATTTGACTCATATAATGGAGAAGCCTTTTATAATGATAAAATGGATGAAGTAATAGATATACTAGATAAAAAGAGCGTACTTATAGATAGTCAAGGAGCAAAGGTTGTTGAAGTTGGAGATAATATGCCACCTTGTATAGTGCTTAAATCTAATGGCTCAACTATATATGCAACACGTGACCTAGCAGCTATATTATATAGAGCAAGAACATATGATTTTACAAAATGTATATATATAACAGCAACAGAACAAATTCTTCATTTTAAACAAATATTTGAAGTTGCTAAACATCTTGTAGATGAAAAATATCAAAAAGGTCTTGTTCATGTATCATATGGTATGATTAGACTTAAAACAGGAAAAATGTCTACACGTGAAGGAAATGTTATATATGTGAATGATTTAATAAATGATGCAATAAATAAGTCAAAAGAAATTATGCTTGCTAAAAATCCAGAACTTGAAAATTTAGATGAAGTATCTAAAAAGATTGGAATTGGTGCATTAATATTTAATTATTTAAAAAATGGTAAAAATAAAGATATTATATTTGATTTAGACGAGACTTTAAGATTTGATGGCGAGACTGGACCATATGTGCAATATACATATGTTAGAACAAAGTCAATACTTGAAAAAGTTGGATTTAATATAGAAAATATTAATAAAGACGAAATTCAATATAACTTATTAAAAGAAAAACAAGAAGTAGAGCTAATAAAAGAATTAGAAAAATTTGAGGCTATAATAAGAAAAGCTGCAAATGAATATGAACCATCTATTCTTGCAAGATATTTAATTGATGTTGCGACTGCGTTCTCAAGATTTTATAATGAATGTAGTGTTGCAAATTGTGATGATGATAAACTTAAAGAGGTTAGATGTACATTAGTATATGCAACTTCAATAGTTATTAAAAAAGGTTTATCTATACTTGGTATAGATTGTCCTGAAAAAATGTAATAATAAAAACAGATACATATTTTTGTATCTGTTTTTATTATTTATTTAAATTCTATTACACCTTTGCTTAATTTAGATATTTGAGCAAGAGAGTAAACATCTAAGCCAGCATTATTTAATTTATCCCTACCAGGTTGAAAAGATTTTTCAATTACTATTCCAACGCCTACTAGATTACTATTTGATTTCTCAAATAGTCTTAATGCTCCTAAAACAGCCTCTCCGTTTGCTAAAAAATCATCTATAAGTAATATATTTTCATTATCTTTTATAAAATCTTTAGAACATGTTAATGTATAATCTTTATTTTTGGTAAAAGAATGTACAGTAGTTTCATATAGATTACCATTTAATATACTAGATTGTTGTTTTTTTAGTATAACAAGAGGAAGATTGAATCTTAATGCTGTCGTATATGCAGGAGCAATCCCAGAAGATTCAATCGTAACTATTTTATCTATTTTTTTAGATTTAAAATAATTATAAAATTCTTCTCCAATTTTATCCATTAAATTAACATCAACTTGATGATTTAAAAAACTATCTACTGTTAGTACATTTTCATTTAAAGCTAAACCATCTTTTAGTATTCTTTCTTTTAATAATTCCATAATATTTCTCCTTTGAAAATTATTATATCATATTTTGTCATAAATTTATTATTTTTATAAAAAATATAGAAAAAATGGATAAAAATAGTAAAATGCAACCAATTGTATACAAAAAGCAACTTAAAAATGGTGGAATGCAACCACTTGAACTAGTATAATTTTGATGTAAAGAAGGGGGAAAGTGTAACAAAAATTTCAAAAAAACTAAAAAATGATATAATTTTTATATAAAAATATGCAAAAGTCATTTTAATGTCATTTTTTAGAGTTATAATATATTATAGGAGGAATTATATGGTTTCAATTAATATAATGTCTAGTGCAGACAAAATAAAAGGACAAGGAGTCTTATCTGCACATGATGAACAAGTTGAATTAGTAAAAGAGATAAAAGAGTTTGATATAGAAGAAAATAAAATAGATATATGTGACATAACACATTTTCATACAGTTAATTTAGAATATTATTTATGGCTACCTTTTTTAAAGAAAAAATCTACAACAGTGGCGTATGTGCATTTTGTACCAGAAACTTTGGAAAATAGTCTACATTTATTTAAACCATTTAAAAAGATATTTTATAGTTATTTAATTAAATTTTATAATAGTATGGATAAATTAGTTGTAGTTAATCCATATTTTATAGATGTATTAAATGATTATGGTATTAATAAAGACAAGATTAAGTATATACCTAATTATGTATCATCTAAGAAATTTTATCCATATATGATAGAAGATAAGGAAAGAGTAAGAAAAGAATATAATATTTCAAAGAATAAATTTGTTGTTTTATCTGTAGGACAGTTGCAAAAAAGAAAAGGAGTAATTGAGTTTATTAATCTTGCCAGAACTATGCCTGATGTAGAATTTTTGTGGGCAGGTGGTGCAGTTTTTGGAAAAATGAGTGAAGGATATAATGAAATAAAAGATGTAATAAATGGAGAACTACCAAATAATGTTCATTTCCTTGGTTTAATTGATAGAGATAAAATGAATGATTTATATAATGTTGCAAATGTTATGTTTCTACCTTCATATGAGGAATTATTTCCTATGTGTATACTAGAAGCAATGTGTGTTAATATACCTGTTTTAACAAGGGACTTAGATATATATAATGGTATTTTATTTGATTATTATTTATCTGGAAATGATAATGAAGAGTTTAAAAATGTTATTGATAAACTAAAAGATGATAAAGATTTTTATAATAAGATGTGTCAAAAATCTAAAGAAGGGAATATATTTTATAGTAAAGAGAGTGTTATGAATATGTGGCATGATTTTTACAATGATTGTATAAAATATAAGGGAAATATAAATGGAAGATAAGAAATTTAAAAGAATAATTAATATAATAAGTATAATTGGTACAATTTTAGTTTGTTTTTTCTTCTATTTTGCATTAAAAGAGCAAATTTTTACATCAGAAGAAAAAATGAGAATGCTACTTGAAAAAAGTGGATATCTTGCACCTCTTATATTTGTAATAATACAAATTGTACAAGTTGTTATACCAATAATACCTGGTGGCATTAGTCAGGGAGTAGGAGTATTAATGTTTGGACCTATATGGGGATTTGTATATAATTATGTTGGTATATGTATAGGCTCAATTATAGTATTTTTTATAGCTAGAAGATATGGTATGCCTTTAATTAAGAAAATGTTTAAAAAGGAGTTAGTAGATAAATATATAGGATGGTTAGATAAAGGTAAAAAATTTGATAAATTTTTTGCTCTTGCAATTTTTTTGCCTGTTGCACCAGATGATTTTTTGTGTTATCTAGCTGGTATTACAAATATAAGTGCTAAAAAATATATAATGATAATTTTACTACTTAAGCCATTTACAATATCTGCATATAGTTTCTGTTTAGTATTTTTATCTGATTTATTATTAAAATTAGTATAAAAAAATAAAAAGTCTTGAGAGTTATCTCAAGACTTTTAGTATTATATAATAAGGAATTTAGTGAAAATGTAATAAATACAAACTATATTTATTACCAGTATACATGGTATACCATATTTAAATTGTGGGTGTAATGTTTTATGTCTGAATGTATACATACCAATAAGTGAACCAATACTACCAAGAAATACAGGTATAAGTAGTAATGTTTTTTCTGGAGTACGCCACATATTATGTTTAGATTTATATTTATCTATACCCATAGATAGAAATCCAGCAATATTTATTATTAAGTAATATATAAGAAAATATTTTAAATATTCAAGATTAAAGTTCATAATAACACCTCTTTTAAATAATTATATAAAACAAACATAAAATAATCAATTAATTTTTATATGCTGTTTCTTTTTTCTTATATTATTAATTTTCTTTGTATCAAACATAATTATATATATAAGAAAGTCTTCATCATACAAAAAGTAATTATCAATCCAATTTATTTGACCCAATATATATTCTTTATATTCTTTTAAATTTGCAAGTAATCTAGAAAAATTCATTCTGCCATCAATGTAATTATTTAATTCTTCTTTTATAATTAAAAATATAGATAAAATTTTAGATTTAAATATATTATTACTTATATTTACAATACCGCATAATTGCAAAATTGCTATATAATTATCAATTTCTAAATCTAGTACTTTATTTATAGTTTCTGAACTAAAATCCGAGTTGTCTATTATATGTCTTAGTAATGAATATAAATTTTGTAATTCTATTTTAGCATTTTTAATCATTTCATTATTAAGATGAATAAATTTATCGTGTAATTTTAAATTATTTGATTTACTATTTAAATATAACATGACTTCTCTATTAAATTTTAATATACAAAGTGTAAGTAACTTATCGAAATCAACTTGTTTTTCCTCATATTCTTTTTTTATTGTGCTTAATTCATAAACATATAACTCCTTTATAGGATTACTACATGACATTATCCTTAAAGCTATTGTATCCTTATTATTTTGCGTATTAAGTTTTAATAACGCCTCAATTCTTTGTTTTGTTAGCATAGTACTACCTCCTTTATTAAAATAGATATAAAATATAAAAAATCCTTAATAATTATACTATAATATGATTTAAAAATAAAGTAAAAGAATGAAATTTACATAAATATGGTGAAATATACAATAAATACTAAAAATGTAAGAAGAGCAAAACAGCAAGAAAATTGTAATTTTATCCTTGACTTTTTATTGCAACTATTATATAATATACGAGTAACAAATTAATTCTAAGGATGATACCTATGCTAAGCATAGTCGTATATGACTTTTAAGGAGGGAATATAAAATGGCACAACCAAAAAGAAGATGGTCTAAACAAAGAACACATACAAAACGTTCAACTTGGAAATTAGAAGAAACAAATTTATCTACTTGCGCTAATTGTGGTGAACCAGTACTTTCACACAAAGCTTGTCCTTCTTGTGGATATTACAATAAAAAACAAGTAGTTGAAATTAAAGAACAAAAAGAAAATGCGTAATTAAAAAGTAACTCCACATTTAAGTGGAGTTTTTTCGCATTCTATAGGAGAAAAATATATGAACAATTTAAAAATATTATATGAAGATAATCACATAATAGTTGTAGTAAAAATGCCGGGAATACCAGTTCAAGCGGATAAATCTGGAGATATAGATATGTTAACTATTATTAAACAATATATAAAAGAAAAATATAATAAACCTGGAAATGTATATTTAGGTCTTGTACATAGATTAGATAGAATGGTAGGAGGAGTTATGGTATTTGCTAAAACTTCAAAAGCTGCTTCAAGAATTTCTGAATATATTCGTCAAAAGAATGTTAAGAAGAGATATTTAGCTGTAGTTAATGGAACATTACCAGTGTCAGATAGAAAAATAGAACTTAAGAATTACTTAATTAAAAATGAAAGACTAAATATGTCTAAAGTTGTAAACGAGAACACAAAAGGTTCTAAAGAATCTATTTTAGAATATAAAGTTATTAAAAACTTTGTGTATAATAATAAAGAATATTCTCTTGTGGATATAGATTTACATACAGGACGTCATCATCAAATAAGAGTTCAATTTGCAAATATTGGGCATTCATTATATGGTGATATAAAATATGGACAAAAGATAAATAAAGTAGGCCAAAACTTAGCACTTTTTTCATATTATTTATCATTTTTTCATCCAACAAAAGATGAATATTTAGAATTTGAATTTAAACCAAATAAATTAGATAAAAAAGATAAAATATGGGATGTGATATAATGGATTTTGATAGTGTTAGATTATATTTAGAAAGTTTAGAGCAAAAACTTATTACACTAAAAAAAGCAATTAAGGTGTTAGAAAAAAGTGATAGGGTAGAAGAACTTGAAAAAGAAACATTAAAGATAGGCTTTTGGGATGATAATAATATTTCTTCTAAAGTTCTTACTGAAATGAAGAGCCTAAAAAATGACATTATAAAATATGAGGCTTCAGAGAAAATATATGAAGATGCTATAACATATTTAGAAATGGCACAAGAAGAAAATGATGTTGAATCATTTAAAGAGGCAAAAAAGCTTGCATCTAAATTAGAAAATGAACTTGATAAACTTGAAGTAAATACATTACTTTCAGATGAGTATGACAAAAATAATGCAATAATTACTATTCATCCAGGAGCTGGAGGAACAGAATCTCAAGATTGGGCTTTAATGCTTTATAGAATGTATACTAGATGGGCAGAGCAAAATGAATTTATTATAGAAGTTTTAGATTATCAAGATGGGGAAGAGGCAGGAATTAAATCTGTTTCATTTCTTGTAAAAGGTGAAAATGCGTATGGATATTTAAAAGGAGAGTCTGGAGTACATAGACTTGTTCGTATATCACCATTTGATGCAAATAGTAGACGACATACTTCCTTTGCAGCAGTTGAAGTAATTCCTGAAATTTCAGATGAAATTATAGTAGATATAAAACCAGAAGATATTGAAATGGACGTATATAGAGCAAGTGGGGCAGGTGGTCAACATGTTAATAAAACATCTTCTGCTGTTAGATTAAGACATTTACCTACAGGAATAGTTGTAACATGTCAAACAGAAAGATCACAAATGCAAAATAGAGAGTATGCTATGAAAATGTTAAAAGCTAAAATATATAAATTAGAAAAAGAAAACTATGATAAAAAAATGAATAATATAAAAGGTGAGGTTACAGACAATGCATGGGGAAATCAAATTAGATCTTATGTTTTTTGCCCATATACACTTGTAAAAGACCATAGAACAGGATATGAAACAGGAAACGTTCAAGCTGTAATGGATGGTAAAATAGATGACTTTATATATGAATACTTGAAAAGTTATGTAAAAGATGATATACTATAATAGTAATTTTAAAAGGAAAGAGGTGGTCTGATTATGGCTGAACCTAAATTTTTATCTGACTATGATGAAGACATTATAAAAAAAATTAAGGAGTCAAAACTATTAATCGTAGACTTAGATGGAACTTTAATAGATTTTGAAAAAATTGATAATATTATAATAGCACAATTATTTCCAGATAGTAGAATAATTAATTCAATAGATAATATTTTATGGAAAATCAATAGACTAGATATAGTAGGAAACGGATATGCAGGCTTAAAATTAAGACTTGCCATATATTCTTTATTTAGCAAATATTCTTATAAGGAATGTAAAAGAAGATATGGTGGTATATACGAAAAACTTGCAAGAGTAGAGCTTTTTGATATATGTGGATCAACATTATCTGAAATTTTAAATAAAGGATATGATATAGCAATAGTTACTAAAAATGTTTATGCTAAAAAACTGTTAAATAATAGAAATATTTTTGGGGTAGATTCAGATACAAGAAAAAGAATAAATCTTATTGTCCTAAAGAAAGATAAGAAGAAAAAATTTAAAGAAATGGTTGAAAGTTATGATAATAAAATATGTGTTATTGGAAATAACTTATCTGATGATATTATTAATTCACTTAAAATTGGGTCACCTTATATATATATAGGAAAAAGTAAAATTATAAGTTTTATTATAGAATTTGCTAATAAGTTTTCTAAAAATAAAGGTGTTCAATTTAAAAAGATTAAAAACATAAAGAGTCTGTTTGTAGACTAGTAAAGCTGGGATTAATTTCTCAGTTTTTAATTTTTAATTTAAAAATTTTGTAGTTTTTAAGTCGATGCTATATTAAATTTGACTTGATTTGAAAAAACGGAAAAAATGATGCTAAAAAAGAATTTTTTATATGGCTAATAGCATTTATTCTTATTATTATATGTACAATAGTAAATGTTATTTTGTTAAATACTTATTCAAAAGTTATGAGCAATTTAGTTTTAGCAATAGCATCTCTACTTACAATTACATGCTTTATTTATATTTTACCAGTTTTAGATGTCTTGGTACATAAATATAAAGCATATAGAAAGTCAAAAATAAAGCAATAAACAAAAAAATCATAGGAGAATTAACTTCTATGATTTTTAATTAATTAAGTTTTTCATGTCATTTGGTAAATCTGCTGTTACTACAATAGGTTCATTTGTTATTGGATGATTAAATGAAACTTTAGCAGCATGTAATGCTTGACGTGAAATTAAGCTATCTATATTTTTAATATTATAATAGTCTGCATATAAAGTATCACCTAATAAAATATGACCAATATCTATCATATGAACTCGTATTTGATGAGTTTTTCCTGTATGAAGTAATACTTTTACTACAGTATAATTTAGATTTGTATTTCTAGATATAACATCATATTCAGTTTTTGCATAATCTCCAGTATTATTATCAACTGTTTCTCTTAGTAAAATTGTATTATTCATTCTTGCAATATTTTTTTCTATTATTCCATAATTATTATCTATAATTCCATTTACAATTGCTATGTATTCTTTTTTTAGATTTATAATATCTTTTTTCTTTACAAATAATTCTTGTATATATTCATTTTTAGCAAATATGCAAATTCCAGTTGTGTTTTTATCTAGCCTTGTAATTATATGTATATTATATATTTTTTGTTTTTTTAAATAATTTGCAACTATATTAGATAGAGTATTAGTATAATTATCTGAACTTGGATGTGTAGGCATATTTACTGGTTTATTTACAATTAATAAATAATCATCTTCATATAAAATATCTAGTGGAGCATTTACAAGTTCAAATTTATCTTCAAATTTTAAATCTTTTTTTTGTTTAATATAGTTTTGGATATCTACACATATATTATCATTTTCCTTTACAATGTAATTTGTAAAAGCAATATTGTTATTTACATATATTGAATTTGAATATTTTAATTTTTTTAAAAGTTCACTTGATATATATAATCTTTTCTTTAATATATCTTTTAATTTCTTATTATTATCTATGTTTAAGGCAGTATATTCTATCTTCATTTTTATCTCCTAATATTAAACATTATACAATGAATCTCCTTAAAATAAAAGAAAAAAATAGAGAATATATCTCTATTAATTATTAAAATATATAAATAATGCAAGACACTGTGCCAGTTAGGGTAATAATTAAGCATTAAAAATAAATTAACACTAAAATTAAGGAGCTCATGTCTTGCATAATTATTATATCATTATATATTTTAATTGTACATATAATTTGTTAAAAATTTACACAAAATAGTACACTTTGCTTTATAGTTATAATTATAGTAAAAGTATAGTTAATTGCTTGCTATTGAAAAAACAATTATATTAGTGTATAATTATGTAGTTAGAAAGTAGGAAAAAATGAATAAAGAACGTATAGATGATTTGAATTTAAATGGTAAGAAAATAATACAAAATCCAGAATATTTTTGTTTTGGTATAGATAGTGTATTACTTGCAAATTTTGTTCAATCAAATAGTGGGAAAAACATAATAGTTGATTTATGTTCTGGAAGTGGTGTAATACCAGTTATTATTTCACAAAAGAAAAAATATAAGAGTATTTATGCTGTAGAACTACAAAATGAAATGTATGGCTTACTTACTAGAAATATAGAAATAAATGGGTTGAAAGATAATATAACTCCAATTCATAAAAATATAAAAGAATTTAATTTGAGAGAAAAGGTAGATATTGTCGTTTGTAATCCACCATATAAAGAAGTAGGAACAGGAGTTGAAAATGATAATAGTGTAAAGTTTATAGCACGTCATGAAAAAGAATGTACATTAGAAGATGTATTTGAATGTTCATCTAAAATTTTAAAACAAAAAGGAAAATTATATTTAGTACATAAACCACAAAGGCTTACAGATTTAATTTCATGTGGAAGAAATTATAATTTAGAACCTAAAAAAATTAGATTTGTTTATCCTACAGTATATAGTAAGCCAAGTATTGTGTTAATTGAATATGTATATTATGGTGGGAATGAGATGAATGTATTACCACCACTTATAGAATATGATCATAATGGAAATTATACAAAAGAAATTATTGAAATATATGGGAGTGAAAAATAATGCAAAATAATGAAAGAGGAGTACTATATGTAGTAGGAACTCCAATTGGTAATTTAAAAGATATAACATTAAGAGCAATTGAAACATTGCAAAATGCAGATATAATACTTGCAGAAGATACAAGACAAACATTAAAATTATTAAATCATTTAAATATATCAAAATCAATGATTAGTTATCATAGACATAATGAGGCAGATAAAGTTCAAATGGTTGTTTCTCTTCTTGATGAAGGAAAAAATATTGCTCTTGTTTCTGATGCTGGAATGCCAATTATTTCTGACCCAGGACAAGGCTTAGTTAGATATTTAGTAGAAAATGAATATAAAATAGAGGTAATACCAGGAGTTACTGCTTTAATTACAGCTATAGTTCGTTCTGGAATGGATTCTACAAGATTTACATTTGAAGGATTTTTATCTGTAAGTAAAAAACAAAGAATAAATAGATTAAAAGAACTAAAAAATGAAATTCGTACAATGATTTTTTATGAAGCACCACATAAAATATTATATACTTTAAAAGATATGTATGAAGTATTAGGAGATAGAAATATATGTATTTGTAGGGAACTTACAAAAATTCATGAAGAATATAAAAATACTACATTTAAAGAGGCAATTGAAATAATTGAGCAAAATGGAATAAAGGGTGAGATTGTTTTAATAGTTGAGGGAATGAGTGAAATTGAGCTTGAAGAAAAGAGAAGAGAAGAACTAGAAAAGATAGACCCTGTTGAACTTGTAAAAAAATATATTGAAGAAGGACTAGATAAAAAAGATGCAATAAAAAAAGTTGCAAAAGAAATGGGAGTAAATAAAAACGAAATATATAAGCAATGTATAGAATTATAAAATAAAAAAAGTAGCTAAATAGCTACTTTTTTATCAAATTAGAATGTAAAAGTTATTCTGTCATATTCATCATATCCCTCATCAACTAGTAATCTATCTTTTGTAAGTAATTCAAAAGTGGAAAACTTTTCGATATATTTAGTTGCCAATCCAGAGTGTACTAGCTCTATAAATTGCGGTGAACTACAAGTACTCAAGACGTTTCGTATAAATTCTTTATTTTGGTCATAATTCACATTTTCTATAATTGTATTAAAAAAAGAAACGTATGTATTCTTTTCGAGTGAAAAAGGTGGGTAATCCTTTAATAAAAAATCTAGATTAGGTAATTCTATATATGCATGTCGAAAAGCATATCGTTGAGGTGCATAGATACTTAAATAAAATAGTGCAGCAACACCTATACATTTTCCAATAATTATTCCATAGATTTTGTTTTTTAAGCCTCTTTTTATCACTCTCATCATTTAGACTTTTTATTAATGTCTAATTTAAATCTTCTTCTATAGTTGAATTATATTTTCCTTTTAATTCATAATAAATGTATGCCATATGCGATATCTCCTAATAATTTAAATTTTGTATGTTAATATAAAAATAAAAGTTTTTTCTATGGCTGACCACCATAACATTCTTCATCTTCTTTAATGCCATAATGTATACTTGTAAGGTCATCTTCGTCACAGTTATAGTATTCATCTTGTTTATCTATATTTTTTACTGTTTCTTTCAATTCATTAATATCATATATTATTTTAGCAATTTTTAAATGTTCAAAGAATTTAGATTTAATTTGCATTTTACCTCTAGTTTCAATATCGTCAACAGATTGTTCATCTATATATTCTTTTTCCAAAATACAATTTAACTTTGTGTTTTCTAATGCAAAATTATCTTTAATTATTTTTATTAAATCATTAATATATGGTTCAATTCTCTCATCGTTAGGAATCGGTTCTTTACAAAAATATGCTTTATGGTCATTATAAAATGGTTGAGCAAAAGTAATTGTAGTATGAGGTAAAGCATACCTTTTTTCTTTTTTAGCAGAAAAGAAGAGTAAAGTAGCAATACCAGAGCATTCACCAGTTATTACAGTATATACATCAAGTTGTCTTAATAAATTATAGATGTTAAAAGCATAAACAATATTTCCGAGCAAAAAGAGAACCTCTTGAATTGATTAGAATTACTATGCTGTCTTTTGAATTGTTGTTATAGTATGAAGTTAATATACAGGATACTTTTGCCTCCATATTAGCATCAACTTCTCCGTTTAATGTGTAAATTTTGAAATTTTTCATAATTATTCCCCCTTTAATTAATTGGGTAATGGTACATAATGTTAACATAAATATTATAATGCATTTGTTTCAAAAAGTCAATATAATAGTATACTTAAAAACTATATAATATTACATAAAAAATATAATAAATTAATTTAGTGAAAATAAAAAAGCAGATACTTCGCACATATCTGCTTCTATTTTTGAAAAATCTCATTAAATTAATAGAAGCTATTACTAAAATAATCAACGCAATTATAAGACTTGAAAAGTTAAAATAGTTTCTATAGTAAAACTAGCTGGAATTCGCACTTCTAGTTAGTTATATTTTATGCAATATAATTTTATTATATAATAAAAATTAAAATTAAATATGTACTTTTTAAATATCTTGTTATATAATAACCTTGGTAAAGAGAGGAAATTTATGAAAGAAAAAGAGGAAGAACGTTTAAAGCATATGCTAGAAATTGAAGATAGCTTATATGCTAAAGGATATAAATTAATATGTGGTGTAGATGAAGCAGGCCGTGGACCACTATGTGGCCCAGTTGTTGCAGCAGCAGTTATACTAAAACCAGATGATATAATTGAGGGAGTAAATGACTCTAAAAAGATATCTGAGAAAAAAAGAGAAGCTTTATATGATGTAATAATGGAAAAAGCACTAGCTGTAGGAGTTGGAATAAGTGATGTTTCTGTTATTGAAGAAGTTAATATATTAAATGCAACAAAGCTTGCTATGAAACAAGCTATAGAAAAATTAAGCATAATACCAGAATATATATTAATAGATGGAAACCAGATGATAGATATAAGTATCCCAGGAGAAACTGTAGTATCAGGAGATGCAAAATCTGAGTCTATAGCGGCAGCATCAATTATTGCAAAAGTAACGAGAGATAGAATGTTAATTGAATGGGATAAAGAATATCCAGAATATGGATTTGCAAAGCATAAGGGATATGGAACTAAAGTACATATTGAAGCAATAGGAAAATATGGTTTAACACCAATTCATAGACAAAGTTTTTGTACTAAATTTGTAAAGGGGGATAAATAATGAAACTTATATCATGGAATGTAAATGGAATAAGAGCATGTATTACAAAAGGATTTAATGATTTTTTTAAAACTGTAGATGCAGACGTTTTTTGTATACAAGAGACTAAACTACAAGATAGTCAAGCAGATGCAATTCAATTTGATGGGTATTATAGATATATGAATAGTGCTGTAAAAAAAGGATATGCAGGTACTATGGTATTTACAAAACAAAAACCACTTAATGTAACATATGGCTTAGGAATTGAAGAACATGATCAAGAAGGCCGTATAATTACCCTTGAATATGATAAGTTTTATTTAGTATGCTGTTATACTCCCAATTCAAAAAGAGAATTAGAAAGACTAGATTATAGAATGGTTTGGGAAGATGAAATGCTTAAGTATTTTAAAAGATTAGAAGAAACTAAACCTGTAGTATATTGTGGAGATTTAAATGTAGCTCATCAAGAAATAGATATAAAAAATCCTAAAACAAATCATTTTAGTGCTGGATTTACAGATGAAGAAAGAGAAAAGATGACAAGATTACTTTCTTCTGGTTTTGTAGATACTTATAGATACATGTATCCAGAAAAAGTAGAATATTCTTGGTGGTCATATATGAGGCAAGCAAGAGAAAGAAATATAGGCTGGAGAATAGATTATTTTGTAGTATCAGAATCACTAAAAGAAAATATTAAAGATGCATCAATTCATACTACTGTTATGGGAAGTGACCATTGCCCAGTTGAACTTGATTTAGAGTTTTAATTTACTCTTGAAATTAATTGTTTTATATAGTAGAATTATTAAAGAGAAGAGGGGATATAATGGGATTTTTTGATAGGTTTTCAGAGCTAAGGGATAGTTTTGAGTTTAATAAAGATTTTAATATAAATGATAAACTTATATCATATTATGGTGGAGAAAAAAATATAAAGGATACATATTTAGATATATCTAAAACAACAAAAAAGAAATTTAAGGAGACTTTAGATATAAATGACCAAATTTTAGAAAAGTATGCTAAAAACAATAATGAAG
This sequence comes from uncultured Clostridia bacterium, assembly GCA_949106495.1. GTDB lineage: Bacteria > Bacillota > Clostridia > TANB77 > CAG-465 > CAG-465. The sequence goes on along the minus strand of CARYZD010000007.1, from coordinate 31,628 downwards.
ATATACAAAAAGAGCTTATGAAGAAATACTTAAAATTATCTCAAGATGATTTAAATAAAGAAGCTCTTGTAAAAGAACAACTTGAAGAAAATCTAATGGAAGAAGAAATCGACTCTTCATTAGAGGGCGTAGATAAAATAGCTAAAGAACAAGTGAAAAAAGATTTAAAAGAAGAGCAAAAGGAACAAAAAGGAAAAATTTCTGACGTAAAAGATAAAAAGAAAGAATTACAGACTAAAATATATGAGGCTACATACAATAGAATGTATAAAGATTATGCTTCAAAAGTTATGAACATAAAAAATAATCAATTTGAAGATATGGCTATTGCTATAGGTACAAGAGAGGCTATTGAAATTATAGCAATGGAGAAAAACTTAGAAAAAATAGACTTACTATATCACAATCATACAGGAAAAGAAATTGAGAATGTAGATAAGATTAAAACTGAAAAAGAAGAATTTAAATCTAAATTTGATTATAATCAAAAAGGAATAGAACATGACACACAAAAAAGGTCACTTAAAATAAATGAACTTTATGCAAAAAGAGAAGAAGAATATAAAAAATATATTAAAGTATTAAAAGATCCAGCTAAATCTCCACAAGAGAAAGCATTGTATAAAAGAGATTATGAAAAAGCAAATTTAAATTTATTGCAAAATATACCATCTTTAAACGAATACACTAAAGATTTAGAGATTCAAGGAGAAAATGAAAAATTAGCTAGAGAGGCTAAGATAGATGAAAAAAGTGCAATAAATAATAGATTTAGTAATGTAGATAAAAAAAGTGAAAAAGTTACAGATTCTAAGATGGCAGAGCTTGTATATGATGTGCAAGATATAGAAAAGCAAAGAGATTTAAAAGCATTTGAAAAAGCACGTATAGAGCAAAATGATGCGCTTAAAAAAGGAGAATATGATATAGCCAAAGAAATTGGAGATGTACAAAGAGATAAAAGAGTGTATGATGAAAATATTGAAAAAACTCCAAATCAAGCTACCATATCCGAAACAAAAAGAGATGTAGATAAAGAAGAACTTAAAAGTGATAAAGATTTTTTTGCTAGTTTAAGAAAAGTAAATAGAATAGAAGATAAAACACCAGATGAGTTAGAAAATATTATAGATGATAGGAATAAGGATGCTGAAGAGAAAATAAGACAAAATGCACATAAAGAACAAATTGAGCAAGAAACTGAATATCAGAGATATAGAAAAAACAAGAGACCAAATGGGTAAAATTTAAGGAGGTAATATTTATGGGACTTGTAACAACAGAAGAAATGTTTAAAAAAGCTTATGAAGGAGGATATGCGATTGGTGCTTTCAATGTAAATAACATGGAAATAGTACAAGGTATAATGGAAGCTGCAAATGAAACTAATTCACCAGTTATACTTCAAGTATCAGCTGGAGCAAGAAAATATGCTAATCCAATTTATCTAAGAAAATTAGTTGAAGCTGCAATTGAATGTAATAAACAATCAGGAAAAGATATTCCAGTTGTACTACATTTAGACCATGGACCAGATTTTGAAACATGTAAAGATTGTATTGATAGTGGATTTACATCAGTTATGATTGATGGTTCAAAATATTCATTTGAGGAAAATGTAGAACTTACTAAAAAAGTAGTAGAATATGCACATGCAAGAGGAGTAGTTGTTGAGGCTGAACTTGGAAAACTTGCAGGTGTTGAAGATGACGTAAACGTATCAGCAGATGATGCAATGTATACAAATCCAGATGAAGCAGTAGAGTTTGTTAAAAGAACAGGATGTGATTCTTTAGCTATAGCTATAGGAACAAGCCATGGCGCATACAAATTTAAGGGAGACGCAAAATTAAGATATGATATATTAGAAGAAATTGGTAATAGATTACCAGGATATCCAATCGTTTTACATGGAGCATCATCAGTACCACAAGAATTTGTAAAAATGTGTAATGAATATGGTGGTCAAATTCCAGGAGCAAAGGGTGTTCCAGAAGAAATGTTAAGAAAAGCAGCAACAATGGCTGTATGTAAAATTAATATTGATAGTGATATTCGTCTTGCAATGACAGCAAATATTAGAGAATGCTTTACAAATAAGCCAGAAGTATTTGACCCAAGAACATATTTAGGTCAAGCAAGAACAGCTGTAAAAGATATGGTAAAACATAAAATTGAAGATGTTTTAGGTTGTGCTGGAAAAGCATAGGAGGATAATGATGGAATATACTTATACACCAAAAGGTACTTGTTCAAAACAAATGGTTATTGATATAGATGAAGAAAATGATGTAATAAAATCTGTTAAGATAATGGGAGGATGTCCAGGAAATACTATTGGGCTTTCTCGTCTTGTTGTTGGAAGAAAAATTGATGAAGTTATATCATTATTAAAAGGAGTTCCTTGTGGATATAAGGGGACTTCATGTCCAGATCAATTAGCAATTGCATTAGAAGAAATAAAAAAAGTTAAAGAAAAAGATTAATAGAAAACAAAAAAGACCATAAGCTAAATAAATCTAATGTTGATTTGTTTGTATAAATGGTCTTTTTGTTTAAGATTTTAATATGTGTTTTTACATAAAAAGGCTTACAAATATACTATTTTTAGCCATTTCACATAAATTTCACTTTTTGAAATTATGTAAAGTATTACAAAAATGTTACAACATTTATCACTTGAAATTGTGATAGAATTAAGAATAGAAATGGTAGAAGATGGATATTTTTGAAATCAAATCTATGCAAAAAAAACATGGTATGATATAATGTTGTGGGGTGAAAAAATATGAACAAATATAATATTTACAAAAATATTAACCCAAATATATTTAGAGGATATGATATTAGAGCTATATATAATAAAGATTTAAATGAAGATATAGCTTATACAATAGGATTATCTTTTGGCTCATATATTAGGGAGAAAGGATATGAAAAGTGTCTTGTAGGACATGATAATAGAACTTCATCAGAACCTTTATCTGATGCTTTAATTGAAGGTATAACAAGTACAGGTATTGATGTTGTATTTCTTGGACTATGTACTACACCAATGTATTATTATGCACAAAAGAAATTAAATATTGATCCAGGTGTTATGATTACTGCATCACATAATCCTAAAGAATATAATGGATTTAAAATTGCTTTTGATGATTTTGGAAATGCTTGTGGACAAATGATTCAAGATTTTAGAATATATACTGAAGAAGGAAACTTTAAATCTGGTACAGGAAATGTATCAAATTATGATATTAGACAAGAGTATTTAGATGCAATAAAAGAATCTATAAAGCTTGGAGACAAAAAAATAAAAGTAGTCGTTGATACCGCAAATGGTACAGCTTCAATAGTTGCAAAAGATGTTTATTCTATGTTTGAAAATGTAGAATTAATTCCATTATATATGGATTCAGATTCGAGTTTTCCAAATCATCATCCAGACCCAAGTGTTGAGTCAAATAATGAAGATTTAAAGAAAAAAGTGCTTGAAACTGGTGCAGATTTAGGAATTGGAATTGATGGTGATGGAGATAGAGTAGGTATCATTGATGAAAAGGGAAATATGATATTTATAGATTTTTATGCTATTATTATCTGGAGAGATATAATGAGCAAGGTACAAAATAAAAAAGCTCTTTTTGATGTAAAATGTACAAAGTCATTACCAGATGAAATAATTAAATTAGGTGGAGAGCCTGTATGTTATAGAACTGGTAACTCATATATGAAAGCCAAAATGAGAGAAGGAGACTTTGCCTTTGGCTCAGAATTATCAGGACATGTATTTTTCAGAGATAAATGGGATAATATAGATGATGGATTATATGCAGGTTTAAGACTTGTAGAAATTTTATCTAAAACAGATAAAACAGTATCAGAGCTTTTAGATGGAGTTACAAGATATTACGCTAGTCCAGAAATTATAATAAAATCAACTGATGATGAAAAATTTAAAGTAATAGAAAAAGTAAAAGAATATTGTAGAGAAAAAGGATACAAAGTAAATGATATAGATGGTGTTAGAGCTGAATTTGATAATGGATGGGCTTTAGTTAGAGCTTCAAATACAGGACCTAATATTACAGCTAGATTTGAAGGAGTATCACTTGAAGATAAAAATAAAATAGAAGAAGAATTTATGGCATTAATAAAATAAAGGAGGAACAAAAAAATGAAGAAAGTTTTATTAATAGGTCAAGATGGAATGCTAGGAGGAGAACTTTATACAAGACTTAGTTCATATAAAGATAAATATGAAGTATATGGAACTACATTAAAAACACTAGATATTTGTGATGAGAGTGCAGTTCTTGCTAAAGTAAATGAAGTTAATCCTTACTACATTATAAATTGTGCAGCATATACAAATGTTGATGGATGTGAAACAAATTATGAACTTGCAGAAAAAGTAAATGGCATTGCTCTTGGAAACATTGCAAGAAGTGCTAAAGAGGTAGATGCTACACTTATTCAAATAAGTACAGATTATGTTTTTGATGGAAATCTAGATGTAGAAAAAGCATATACAGAAGATATGACACCTAATCCAGTAAGTGCTTATGGAAGAACAAAATTAATGGGAGAAGAAAATACTAAAATTGCAGAAAAATACTATATTTTAAGAACAGCTTGGTTATATGGTCAAGGAAAGAATTTTGCAAGAACTATGATTAATGCTTCAAAAACTAGAGATGAAGTTACAGTAGTATGTGACCAACATGGAAGTCCTACATCAACTACAACCCTATGTGAAATAATAGAGAAACTAATGGAAAAAGAACCAGAATATGGTATTTATCATTCAACAAACGAAGGATTTACAACATGGTATGAGTTTACTAAAACAATATATGAATTAAAAGGAATATCTACAAAAGTAAAACCTATTACATCAGAAGAATATGCTAAATTATATCCGCAATCTAGTAAAAGACCTTTTAACTCAAAATTATCTAAAGAAAAATTACATAGTGTTGGTATTTATCCATCAGACTATGTTGATGCATTAAAAGAATATTTAAAGGGGGAATAAAAATGAAAGGAATTATTTTAGCAGGTGGAAGTGGAACAAGATTATATCCAATAACAATAGCTGTATCTAAACAATTATTACCAGTCTATGATAAACCAATGATATATTATCCATTATCTACATTAATGACAGCAGGAATTAACGAAGTATTAATTATTTCTACACCTGTACATCTTCCTATGTTTGAAACATTACTTGGAGATGGTAAAGAGTTAGGAATGAGGATAGAATATAAAATACAAGAAAAGCCAGTTGGGCTTGCAGATGCTTTTAGACTTGGAAAAGACTTTATAGGAGAAGATACAGCATGTTTAATATTAGGAGATAACATGATATATGGACCTCATTTAGAAGAAATGCTTAAAGAGGCAAGTTCTATTAAAGAAGGTGGGGTTATCTTTGGATATGAAGTTTCTGATCCAACATCATATGGTGTGGTTGAAATGGATAAAAATGGAATAGCTATATCAATAGAAGAAAAACCAGAGAAACCTAAATCTAATTTAGCTGTACCAGGATTGTATTTCTATGATAATGAAGTTATTAAAATAGCTCAGGAAATAAAACCTTCAGCAAGAGGAGAATTAGAAATAACTGATGTAAACAAAATGTATATGGAAAGAGGAAATTTAAAAGTTATTCCTTTAGGTCGTGGATATGCTTGGTTTGATACTGGAACACCAGAAAGATTAAATGAAGCAGGAGACTTTGTAAAAGCAATTGAATCAAGACAAGGTGTTCAAATTGCATGTTTAGAAGAAATTGCATATACAAATGGATGGATTAATAAAGAGCAAGCTTTAAAACTCGCAGAAAAATATAAAAAGACAGATTATGGTAAATATATAATGAAGGTTATTGGTGAATAGGAAATAGTATTATGAACTTTATTGAAAAAATTGATAATATTATTTCAAAGATATCTAAAAGTTTTTTGATAGGATTTTTTAGTATATTAATTGTAGTTATGCTTATTATTAGTTCGATATATTTGTATATTGATAAGCCAAGCTTTCAATTAAATAATTTGAATAATTATATAGGAATAATATTAAATATAGTACTTGTATTAGGTATAATATATGTTACTAGAAAATTATCGAATAAGATTAAAAATTATAAGTTATTAATAGGAATAATATTTTTAATATATTTTATTTTAGAGCTAGTTTATATTTTTATGGTTCCAATAAGACCATTTTCGGATATGGGAGAGATTGTAAAAATAGCTATGTCTGATTTTACGGAAAATATTGAATATTTACAAATATATCCAAATAACTTTTTTATATGTGTAATTTTTAATTTACTTTTTAGAATTACATCATATAATGTTTTGAATTTGAAAATATTTAATATTATATGTAATATTGTAACAATAATCTTTGCATATAAAATATATAAAAATATATATAAAAAGGATAATCTATTGGTATTACTTTTAGGAGTTTTTAGTATATCTACTTTTTTATACGTAAATTGTACATATAATGATTTACTTTTTACTACAATTGTTACAATAGTTATTTTTTGTCTAACTAAAGAAAAACAAGATTTGACTAATACAATTATCATATTTATATTGTTGTTTTTACAATATATAGTACGACCTGTAGGAATAATATTAATAATTGCTACTTGTATGTATTATTTATTAAAAGAAAAAAATATTACAAAAATACTTGTTTTATTAAGTATAGTGTTAGTATTAAATTTTGGATATAAAACAATACAACATAAAATTATACCAAAATCTACAGATGAGGTTCCAATATGGTCTTTTCTTCAAATGGGTATTAACGAAGAAGAATTTGGATTTCAAGATAGTTCGCATTCACCAGAATGGACTTTCAATGACTATAAAGATAGAATTGAAAAATTAGGGATTATAAGAATTTTGAAAATAATTGTTAAGAAAGTTATTTGGACTTGGACAGAAGGAACGTATCAAGTTGAAAGATATGCTTTTGGCAGTTCGCTTAATAATCAGTATTATTATGATACAGCATTAACTGCAGAAGTTTTTCAAATAAACTCATCAATAAGAATTAGTTTGGAATATTTTATGAAAGGTCAATATTTAGTTTTAATGATATTGTCACTATTTGGATTAATATTTAGTGATAAAGAAATATCTAAAAATAAAATATATTTATTATTTTATATAATTATTGGAATGTTATGTTTTTATATTATATGGGAGATAAAATCTAGATATATTTATTGTTTGTATCCTATATTCTTAATATTAGCAGCCAATGGTAGTGAGAGAGCAATAGATAAGTTAAAGGAAGGAAAAATAAAATGGGAAAATTTAAGAAAAATGAAACATCAATAGAAGGAGTTTTTGTCATAGAACCTACGGTATTTGGAGATGAAAGAGGATACTTTATGGAAACATATAGTGAGGCAGAATTTGCTGAAATTGGTATAACAAATAAGTTTGTACAAGATAATCAATCAAAATCAAGAAAAGGAGTTTTAAGAGGATTACATTTCCAAAAGGAAAATTCTCAAGCAAAACTTGTAAGAGTTATTAAAGGTGCTGTATATGATGTTGCAGTAGATTTAAGACCAGGAAGTTCTACATATGGAAAATATGAAGGTGTTCTTTTAACAGAAGAAAATAAAAAAATGTTTATGATACCTCGTGGATTTGCACATGGATTTTTAGTTGTGTCAGATGAAGCTGAATTTGTATATAAATGTGATGATATATATAATCATGAAGCAGAAGGCGGCCTAAGATGGGATGATCCAGATGTAAATATTATATGGCCTATGGATGGAATATCTAAAGATGAATTATTAACTTCAGAAAAAGATGGAAAATGGCCTTCTTTAAAAGAATTAAAAGAAACAGATTTATTTAAAAATTTAAAAGTATAAGTAATAATTAGGAGGATAATAAAATGAAAAATATTTTAATAACAGGTGGAGCTGGATTTATAGGTTCAAACTTTGTTAATTTAATGGTAAGAAAATATGGAGAAGAGTATACATATGTCGTTTATGATAAACTAACTTATGCAGCAAATATGAAAAATCTTGAGCCAAGCGAAGGAAAATATATATTTGTTAAAGGAGATATTTGTGATTTAGAACAAAATATAGAAACATTAAAAAAATATAATATTGATGCTGTAGTTCATTTTGCTGCAGAATCACATGTAGACAACAGTATAAAAAGACCTTTAACATTTACAGAAAATAATGTTTTAGGAACACATGCTTTACTTGAAGCTTGTAAACAAGTATGGGGAGAAGGTTCTCCTAATAAATTTGTACATGTTTCTACAGATGAGGTGTATGGTTCTTTAGGAGATGAAGGATACTTTACAGAAACTTCACCAATTCAACCTAATAGTCCATATAGTGCATCAAAAGCTGCATCAGATTTAATGGCTTTTGCTTATGCTGAAACTTTTAAAATGAATGTTTCTGTAACTAATTGCTCAAATAACTATGGACCAAATCAACATCATGAAAAATTAATACCACATATGATTTCTCTTGCACTACAAGATAAAGATTTAACAGTTTATGGAGAAGGATTAAATATTCGTGATTGGTTATTTGTTGATGATCACTGTGAAGCTATAGATATAATACTACATCAAGGAAGAAAAGGTGAAAGATATAATATTGGTGGACACAATGAAAAAAGAAACATTGAAATTGTAAAACTAATACTTGAAAGACTTGGAAAACCAGAATCATTAATAAAACATGTAGAAGATAGAAAAGGACATGATTTTAGATATGCTATTGACCCTACTAAATTAAGAGAAGAATTTAATTGGGAACCACATACAATGTTTAAAGATGGTATTGTTAAAACAATTGATTGGTATTTAGAACATCCTGAATATTTAGATAAATAATACAATAAAAAAATCTCAAAATTTAATTTTGAGATTTTTTTAATTCTTTAGCTTGTTTTCGCTCTATTTTTCTTATTTTATGTTCTTTGTATTTTCTTTTAATAGATTTTATAGGTCTTAAAATAGCTTTTCTTATATCTTTTTTTAGTTTATTTCTTTTATTATAATATGAAATTTTCTTAGATATCAAATTTATATTAGAATTTTTTAATAATTTAAGTATTGATTTTACTTTTAACATTTTAACATATTCTAATACATATTTATTCTTGTAAAAGTCATCCCCTTTTTTATTAATTAATTCACAAAATTCTTGAATTAAAGAAAATCTAGTTTCATCATGAACTTTGTCTATAGGATATAGAAGAAGAGCAAGAATTTGGTGAGTGTATATTGTACCTTTTATTTGTTCTTGCTTTTGAGGAGATAATTCTTTTGCTCTTTCAAAACAAATGTCTGAAGTTTTAAAAATTACATATCTTTTATTATTAAATTGACTATTTTGAATAGAACCTGTTCTTTGTAAGTATTTATAATATGATTTATTAATTTTAATTATTGTTTTCGCTCTACCAAAAAGAATAGGGGTAACAGCAACATCTTCGTTATTTAATCCTACAGGATATGTTAAATTAATAAATAGTTCTTTTTTAACAATTTTATTCCATGATGCAGCCATTAAAGATGTATCAATTGCTTTAAAAAAGTCAGTTTCACGGCTATAATTTGTACAACTCATTTTTAATATTCTTCCATCTTCGAACACTTCATCAACATCACAGTATACAATATCTGCGTTATTTTTTAATGCAGTAGATAACATATCTTCATGCATACCATTTTCTACAAAATCATCAGAATCTATAAAAGTTATATATTTTCCATTAGCACGTTCTAAACCATAATTTTTAGTATGAGATAAACCACCATTTTCTTTTTTATAATACGTAATTAAATCATTAAATTTTTCTTTATATTCTAGTATAATTTCTTCAGAGTTATCCTTTGTTCCATCATTTATTATAAGTATTTCTGTGTTTAAAGGTATAGAGATTAATACTGAATCAAGACATTTTCTTAGATATTTCTCTGTACCATAAACAGGTATAATTATAGATAAATCGATATTATTGCGCATGTAATCGCTCCTTTGTATCTTTTCTTCTTTGATATACTTTTTCTTTTATTTCATCTGTAAGTTCAACTCTAGTCATAATTTCATCTTGGATTTTACATATTTCATTATATTCTTTTTGACCAGAAGTAGTAAGAGTAATAGATTTAGATTGCATTCTATGGTAATTTAGTGAATCTTTAAAATATGCAACTTTACCAGCTTCTACTACTTTACTATAAAAATGCCAATCTCCAGCAAGTCTAAAGGTTTGTGCTTCTTTAAGCCAAGTTTTGTAATCTAGCCCATTATATTTTTTAAATACTACACTTGAGGCATTTGCAATTGTATTATTTATACATAGAGTAGAGGATAATTCTTCTTTTCCAGTTAGTATATAATCATTATCCCATTTACCGATTTTGAAGATATCTATCCATTCTCTTAAGTCTTTCATTAAAATAACATTATTTTCATCAGTAGTTAATGACTCACAGTATGAAAGAACTGTATCTGGATTATCAAAGCCTTTCATAATTGTTTCTAAGAAGTTGTTGGCACAACTATCATCTGCTTCAGCAATCCAAAGATAGTCTCCATTAGATTCTTCAAAAGCTCTTTGCCAACCACAAAAAACATTACCACTATTTTTTTCATTAATAAGAAATTTTACATTTAAGTTTGGATAATCTTTTTTTATTTTTTCTATTTTTTTAGAAATTACTTTTACGCTATTATCTTTTGAACAATCATCTATAATAATTAGTTCATAGATAGGATATGTTTGAAATAATATAGAATCTATTCTTTCTATAATGTATTTTTCATAATTGTAGTTTGGAATTACGACAGATACTTTCTTTGGATTATCTATTTGTAATTTAGATTTTTTTTCTTTGTAAATATTAGTTTTTTCTTTTCCAATATTTTTAAAAATATCAATAATATTCATATTATCATCCTTTCAGTTGAAAAAATTATATCATAATAGAAAATAATTGTAAATTTAATTGTAATATAATAGTATTTTAAGTTAAGATATAAATTTCTATTGTTGAAATTTGATAGTATTAATGATATAATACGAATGTGTAAAAAGAGGAGAGGTACATGGAGTTTATTAAAGAAATTATAAAAAATAGAAAACTTATTTTTAGACTTGGAAAAAGTGATTTTAAGAATAGATTTGCTGGTACAAGTTTAGGTGCTATATGGGGTTTTATACAACCTTTTATTTTTATGGCGATGTATGTAATTGTTTTTCAATATATTTTGAAAACCAAAAGTGGTGGAGATGATCCATTTATAGTTTGGTATCTACCAGGAATGGCAATGTGGAACTATATTAATGATGCAATTTTAACTGCAAGTAACTCAATAAGATGCTATTCATATCTAGTTAAAAAGGTAGTATTTCCAGTAGATATAATACCTGTTATATCATTATCTTCATCAAGTATTATAGGAATATTTTTATTTATAATTGCAGCTATAGTTTGTGCATGTTTTGGATATTTTGGAAATATTTTACAAGCTATATATATTATAATATGTGCTTTAGCATTTATAATATCTTTTTCAAGACTTACATCTGCTTTAGCAACATTAATACCTGATGTTGTACAATTAATTAGTGTTTGTATGCAACTATTTTTCTGGTTAACACCTGTAGTTTGGAATTTATCTATGCTTGAAACACACAAAGCATTATTTGTAGGAGCAAAATGCTTACCATTTACATATTTAGTTACAGGATTTAGAGATTCATTTTTAAATGGAACCAACATTGTAACTGAATCAAATGGATTATATAGTATAGTATTTTGGGGTATAGTTGTTGTATTATTTATATGGGGAAATGCTGTATTTAAAAAATCTAAGAAAGATTTTGCTGATGTACTATAAAGGAGGACTTTATGGCAAAAAAAGTAGATATTTTACTTGCTACATATAATGGAGAAAGATATTTAAAGGAGCAACTTGATTCTATTTTAAATCAGACTTATAAAGATTTTAATTTAATAATTTCAGATGATTGTTCAACAAATAAAGAAACAATACAAATATTAAAAGAGTATGAGAAAAAAGATGAAAGAATAAAAGTTTTTTATCAAGAAAAAAACTTGGGCTCAAATAGTAATTTTGAATTTTTATTATCTAAAGTAGAAAGTAAATATTATATGTTTTCTGACCAAGATGATATATGGATAAATGATAAGGTAAAATTATGTATTGAAGCAATTGAAAGAGAAAAAGTAGATTTAGTTTATACAGATTTACAAGTTGTAGACAAAGATTTAAACGTTATAGATAATTCTTTTAATAAGAAAATGGGATTATTGTCTAAACAAAAGAAATATACAGATTTTAGATTGGAATATTTATATAATTGTATAACTGGTTGTACAATTTTGGCAAGAACAAGTTTGCTAAAAGATATTTTACCACTTACTAATAATAAAGATATTTTACATGATTACTGGATTGGTCTAGTAACATCTATGAAGGGAAGAATATATTATTTAAATATACCAACAATAAAGTATAGACAACATATAGACAACCAAGTTGGTACAAAAAAATATACAAATAGATTTAAAACCTTTGATGAGAAAAGAGATTATATAATAGATTTAAAAATAGAAAAATTTAAAACATATATTTTAAGAAAAGAATGCTTTGATAATAATTTACAAAATTTAAATGAAAAAGCTTTAGAGTATTTTACAAGAGTAAAGCAAAAAAGAAATGTTAACTTTAAGGGATGGAAAGTATATAGAAATATATTTAAATATGAATCTATTGGATATTATATTTTTTATTTTCTATTTTATAATTTTCCATTTATTTATAGAATTGGATATAATACTTATTGTATATTTAAGAAATAAGGGTGTGTTAGTTAATGAATGATGAAAACGTAATTATTGTAGAAAATCTAGTAAAAGAGTACAAAATGTTTACTAGTAAAAAAGATAGACTTTTAGAGAGTATGATACCAGGATATCAAAAGCATGGAACTTTTAAAGCAATGAATAATGTTTCATTTACCGTAAAAAAAGGTGAGGTATTAGGAGTTCTAGGAAAAAATGGTGCTGGTAAATCAACTCTTTTAAAAATGGTTACAGGTGTTGTAACTCCAACTAGTGGAAAACTAGAAGTAAAGGGAAAAATTAGTTCATTATTAGAGTTGGGAGCAGCTTTTAATAGTGAACTTACTGGCTTTGAAAATATATATCAACATGGTCAAGTAATGGGACTTACTAAAGAGGAAATTAAAGCAAAAGAAAAAGAAATAATAGAGTTTGCTGATATAGGAGAACATTTATATCAACCTGTAAAGACATATTCTTCTGGAATGTTTGCTCGTCTTGCTTTTGCATGTGCAATAAATGTTGATCCAGATATATTAATTGTAGATGAAGTTTTATCTGTAGGAGATATGGCTTTCCAATTAAAATGTTTTAAAAAATTTGAAGAATTTAAGAAACGTGGAAAAACTATATTATTTGTTACTCATAATATTTCAGACATTTTAAGAAATTGTACAAGAACAATAATAATTGATGCTGGTACTAAAATTTTTGATGGTTCAGTAAAAGATGGAGTAGAATTATATAAGAAAATAATTGTTGGATTAAATCCTTTAGAAATGAAAAAACAAGCTAAAATTGAGGAAGAAACAAATGAGATTCAAAATGATGTTGATTTAAAAGATGAACAATTTAAGATTATTGATGATCCATTAAATGATACATGGAAAGAACATATGATTCAAAATGATAAAGTAATTGACTATGGAAATGGAAAAGCTGAAGTTTTTGATTATGGTGTTTTTAATGAAAAAGGCGAATATATTTCTTCAATTGAAAATGATAAAGAGATATATTTAAAATCTAGAATAAAGTTTAATGATAAAATAGATTCACCAATATTTACTATGACTATAAAGGATTTTAAAGGATTAGAGATGTGTGGAACAAACACACTAATTGAAAATGTAGACACTGGAAGTTTTGATAAAGGTGACGTTGTTGAAGTATTATTTAAGCAAAAAATAAAATTAGGGCCAGGTAAATATACACTTTCATTTAGTTGCACACATATTAATAGTAATGGTGAATTAGAAGTCTTAAATAGAAAATATGATGCTTTACTAATTGAAATATTATCTAGTAAAGATTGTGTTGGATTTATAAGATTAGATTCAGATATTTCATATATAAAAAAATAGTGTTTTGTATATGATAAGGGGGTTTTATATGTCAAATTTTAAGAATGAATTTGCCAAGTTTATTAATGAGGGAGATATAAGAGAAAATATTATTAACTGGTATGATTTTAAGCCTGAATCTAATATACTTTTTATTGGTGATGATATATATAAATATATATTAAAAAATAATAAAGTTACTATATTAGAAAGTAATAAAGAAAAATATGAAAATATAGCTTGTAAAGAGGCAAAAGAAATAATAAATGCAACAATAGAATATATCATAGAAAAAGATAAAAAATATGATTATATTGTTGTTTCTAGTGCAATAGAACGAATAGAAGATTTCATAAATAAAGATATGAATAGTGGTATTAATAATTTACAATATTTTTTAGATAAAGCATATAAATTGTTAAGTGATGATGGTGTAATGTTGTTTCATATAGAAAATAAATTTTCTATTAAAAATTTTTCTGGTGCAAAGGTTAGAAGTGGAAATTCTTATGATACTATACTTGGAAATTATAAAGGTAGTGGAATTTATTCAAAAAATGAAATTACTAAAATAATACAACAAACAAGAATGAAATTTTGTAGATTCTATTATCCTTTTCCTGATCATAAATTACCAAGTGTAATATATTCAGATGAATATCTACCAACAGGAAATAATTCAAAACTTTCATACTTAATATATTATAATCCAGATGACACAATAATTTTTAATGAGCTTGAAGCTGTTAGAGAAATATGTAGAGATGGTATGTTATCGTATTTTTCAAATTCATACTTTATTGAACTTTCTAATAGCGATAAATATTTATCCAAAGTTAAGTTTGCAAGTTTTAATAATTTTAGAAATAAAGAAAATAAATTAATTACTAAAATGTATAAAGAGTACATTGAAAAAGTTCCTATGTATATTGAAGGAGAAAAACATATACAAAATATAGGAGAAAATATAGAGTTGCTAAGAAAATGTAAAATTGATGTAGCAGATAAAATTGAAGAGGGAAAAGTTATAAGTAAGTTTCAAACTTTAAAAACTCTTGATGAGGTAATAAATGAATATATATTAGATAATAGAATAGATTTAGCAATAGAATTAATTTTTAAGTGGTATAAAAAGATTAAAAGCTCATTTATGTGTATTTTTTGTGAAAAATCTGCTCTGAATTCAACAATATTTGAAAAAAATGGTATAATAATAAAAGCTGAAAATAAAGAAAAACTTACATTTTTAGAAAAAGGGTTATATGATTTAATTTTTGAAAATATTTTTGTAGAACTAGATGAAAATTTGGAGTTTAAAAAATTTATAGCATATGATCAAGAATGGTGCGAAGATAAGCTACCAATTGAATTTATTCTATATCGTGCAATAAATAATTTGTATGAAAAAAATAAAAAAATATATAAATATATAAATAAAGATGAACTATATGAAAAATTTGAAATTTTAGAATTTGTTGAAGAATTTAAAGAATTGGAAAATAAAATACAACATGAGTTATTAGATAAGAATATTTCAGAAATGTATAATAAAACATATTCTTCTCTTACAACTTTGGAAGGTATAAATTCAATTATTGAAAATGAAAAAGGAAAATATGAACGTTTAGTTGAATCTTGTAATAAAACAAATTTAAAATGGCAAGAAGAATATGATAATATAAATAAAGCTTTAAACGAATATAGAAAAAAAGACATTGTTTATAAAATAAGAAATAAACTAAAAAAATAAAGGAGATATTATGAATACTAGGAAGATTAAATCTGGATATAATTATTTAAAGAATAATGGTCTTAGAAAATCTATTAATAAATTATATATGAGGCATTTAAATAAAAAGCAAATGAGAAATGTTTCATATAAATATGAAGACTATATTCTAAATAATACACTTTCCGAAAAAGAACTTAATGATCAAAGAGAGTATAAGTTTAAAGTTAATCCTAAAATAAGTATTGTTATACCTATGTATAATACAGATGAAACTTTTTTAAAGGAGCTACTTGATTCTATAATTGGACAAACCTATTCAAATTTTGAAGTATGTCTTGCAGACGGAAGTCCAAGTATAAATTCAAATATTAATAATATTATTTTATCTTTAAATGATGAAAGAATAAAGTATAAGTATCTTAATGAAAATTATGGAATATCTGGAAATACGAATGAAGCGATAAAAATGGCAACAGGTGATTATATTGCATTTTGTGACCATGATGATGTGCTATCTATAAATGCATTATTTGAAAATATTAGAATTATAAATAATAATGAAAATGTAGATTTTATTTATTCAGATGAAGATATTCTTATGGGAAAAATAAGAAAAAATCCTCATTTTAAACCAGATTATTCACCAGATTTATTAAGAAGCTATAATTATATTTGTCATTTTGTAGTAGTTAAAAAAACACTTATAGATGAAATAGGTATGTTAAACAGTGAATATGATGGTGCTCAAGATTATGATTTTGTATTAAGAGCAACATCTAAAGCAAAATGTATAAAACATATTCCTAAAATACTATATCACTGGAGAGCACACGAAAACTCTACAGCAGGGTCAAATGACTCAAAAAAATATGTATTTGAAGCAGGAAAAAAAGCAATAGAAAATAATTTAAAACAAAATAATATAAAAGGTAAAGTATCTATGCTGAAAGATGAACCTGGTAGATATAGAGTAAACTATGAAATTGAAGGAAATCCTAAAGTAAGTATTATTATACCAAACAAAGATAATAAAAATGACTTAAAAAAATGTTTAGAGTCAATATTTGAGTCAACATATAATAATTTTGAAATCATTATTGTTGAAAATAATAGTGAAAAAGAAGAAACGTTTAAATATTATAGTGAAATTCAAAAAGAAAATAATAATGTAAAAGTTATTAAAATGGACATAAATGAATTTAACTATTCTAAGATAAATAATTATGGTGTGAGTTTGGCCACAGGAGAATATATTGTATTACTAAATAACGATACAAAAGTATTAGCTAAAGATTGGATCGAAAATATGCTAGGTATTTGTCAAAGAACTGATGTAGGTATTGTTGGATCGAAATTACTTTATCCAGATAATACAACACAACATTGCGGTGTTGTAATAGGTATAGGCGGCATTGCTGGACATGTAAACACAAATTTAGTGGATAGTGCACCTGGATATTTTTCTAGAGCAACAGTTATAAATAATTTTTCAGCAGTAACGGCAGCTTGCCTTATGATTAAGAAAAATATATTTGATGAAGTTAATGGTTTAGACGAGAATTTAAAAGTTGCATTTAATGATATAGATTTATGTTTAAAGGTAAGAAATAAAGGATATTTAGTTGTTTATACTCCATTTGCTAAGCTCATGCATTATGAATCTAAAACAAGAGGTTTAGAAGATAGTAAAGAAAAGATTAAGAGATTTGAATCTGAAATAGATTTATTTAAATCAAAATGGAGAAATGTACTTGCAAAGGGAGATCCATATTATAATATTAATTTAAGATTAGATAGTTCTAATTTTTATATAAATACAAATAAGGTGATAGGAGGAGAAAATGAAATATAATGATAAAATTTCTGTGATAATTCCATGTTACAATGTAGAAAAATATGTAGAAAAGAGTATTGCATCTATTATGAATCAAACATATGAAAATATTGAAGTAATTGTAATAGATGATAAGTCTACAGATAATACATATGATATTTTAAAGCAATTGGAAAAAAAATATCTAGGTAAAATGATTTTATTACAAAATGAAGAGAATAGAGGGTTAGCATATACAAGAAATTTTGGCGTTTTAAAAGCTACAGGAGATTATATAGGATTTATTGACTCTGATGACTATGTAGATAAAAATTATTATGATATACTAGTAAATAAATTAGTTTCAGAAGATGCAGATTTAGTTGTAAATGATATACAATTAGTAGATGAAAATAGCAATAATATTGCTCCTGTAACTAAAGCTTGTATTGGTAAAGTAACTAAACTAAACTTAATTGATAATGGATTATGTGCATCTGCTTGCAATAAATTAATAAGAAAAGATTTACTTTTAACTTTTCCATTTTTAGTTGGAAAAATAAATGAAGACGTAGCATCAATTATTCCTATTATTGTAAAAAGTGAAAAAATAACTTATGCAGAAGAGGCTGTATATTATTATGTACAAAGAAAAAATTCAATTCAAAATGCTAAATTTTCTGAAAAACGTTTTGATATGTTTGACTCAATTAGTGTATGTTTAGATAGAATAAAAGATAGTGATAGATATGAGGAATATAAAGATATTATTTTATTACATCAATTATTAGAAATATATATATATATACTAATTGAAATAGAGTCTGAAAAAGATAGAAAAAGACTAATTGGGAAATTTATAGAAAAGCTTAACGAGTATGATTTTAAAATATGGGATTTGAAATGTAAAAATCAATTTATAAAGAGGCATAGAAAAAATATAAGAGTATATTATAGAAGACTAATTAATTTACTTAAAGGAAATAATGTAGAAAAAATAAATGATACTATTAAATTTAGAAAAGAATTTAAATCAAATATGAAAAAACTGATTGGAAGAAATAAAGAAACAGGAAAATATACTATAGATGAGCTAGTAAAATTAGCTAAGAAGCAAAATAATTTAAAAGAAGGAAATGTTAAAATTTCTGCAGTTGTACCTAACTATAATTATGAAGAATTTTTAATCAGAAGGATTTATAGTATTTTAAATCAAAATTATAAAATATATGAATTAGTAATTTTAGATGATTGTTCCAAAGATGATAGTAGAGCTTTGATAGATGAGATTTATAGTAAGATAAAAGCTTATATAAATATAAGATTAGTTTATAATGAAAAAAATTCAGGTAGTGCATTTAAACAATGGGCTAAGGGAATTGAAGAAGCTAAAGGTGAATATGTATGGATTGCTGAAGCAGATGATTATTGTGATAAAAGAATGATATCTGAGTTGGTTAAACCAATAGAACTTACTGAAAAAATATATATTTCATATGTCGATACAGCATTTACAGATAAAAAAGGAAATATTTTCTTAAAAACAATAAAGCCAGAGATAGATATAATGAAAACAGGACATTGGGATAGTAACTTTATAAATGATGGATTAAAAGAAATAGAGGATTATACTTTTTTAAATAATACAATTGCTAACGTATCATCATGTTTAATAAAAAAAGATGATTATTCGGCTATATATGAAGAAATAGGAAAATATAGGCAGTCAGGAGATTGGGTGTTTTATGTTAATGTAATGGCAAGAGGAAAAGTAGCATATATAGATAAGGCTATGAATTTTTACAGAGTTCATGATACACAAATAACATCTAATATGAAAAAAGAAAGACATTTAGAAGAGATTAAAACTATTTATGAGATGATATCTGAAAAATTCGGTACAAATGAATTTCAAAAGAAAAAAAGAGATGAAAGGATTAAATTTTTAATTAAAGCGTGGCAAATAGAGGGGGAAAAATAAAATGTCAAAAATATTATATGTAGTTGTTCCTTGTTATAATGAAGAAGAAGTATTAGAATTAACTACACAAAAATTAACAGAAAAACTAACAAAAATGATAGATGATAAAATAATAGACGAAGAAAGTAAAATAATGTATGTAAATGATGGATCAAAGGATAAAACATGGGAAATGATAACTAAATATAATAAAGAAAATGAGTTTGTTACAGGTGTATGTTTGTCAAGAAATAGAGGACATCAAAATGCATTACTTGCTGGATTAATGACAGCAAAAGAACACGCTGATATAGTCATAAGTATGGATGCTGATTTACAAGATGATATAGATGCTATGGATAGATTTATAGAAGAATATGATAAAGGATGCGACATAGTATATGGTGTAAGAAGTTCGAGAGAAAAAGACACATTCTTTAAGAAAAATACTGCATTAGCGTTTTATAAAATGATGAATATGCTAGGTGCAGAAGTAGTCTATAATCATGCAGATTATAGATTGATGAGTAAAAGAGCCCTAAATGAGCTTGAAAATTATAAAGAAGTTAATTTATTCTTAAGGGGTATTATCCCCCTAATTGGATTTAAAACATCTAAAGTTGAATATGTCAGAGCAGAAAGGGCTGCAGGAGAGTCTAAATATCCATTAAAGAAAATGATTAACTTTGCTTTAGAAGGAATTTTATCTTTTAGTGTAAAACCAATAAGAATAATTACATCAACTGGTTTTGGAATATCAGCTTTAAGCTTTATATATTTAATATACGTAATAATTAGTCATATTATTGCCCAAAATGCCCAACCTGGTTGGACAACAATTATTGCTTTAATATGTTTATTTGGAGGATTCCAAATATTATGTATAGGGATTATTGGAGAATATATTGGAAAAATATATAATGAAACTAAACAAAGACCAAGATTTATTATTGATAAAGTATTGTTAAAGGAGAATGAAAATGAAAAAGCTAATAATTCAGTTCTTTAAATTTGGAATTGTTGGCGCTATAAATACTATTAATTCATGGATTATATATTATATATTATTATTTTTTAATGTTCAATATTTAATAGCTAATACAGTATCTTATTTTTGTAGTACATTAATTGGGTATTTATTAAATAAAGTATGGGTATTTAAGAAAAATGAAAATAGTGATAAGAAGGATAAGACAAGTTTAATCAAATATTATGTTGTATATATATCTTCATATTTTTTAAACATGGTTTGTATGTACTTTTTTGTTGATATATTAAATGTGTCAGACAAAATAGCACCAATACTTGTATTATTTGTTACAGTGCCATATAATTTTGTATTTAGCAGATTGTGGGTTTTTACAGAGAAGAAAAAGAAAAAAGAACCAATAAATAAAGAAAACCTACAAAAAATGGCAAAAAAACTTCATACTTTTGCTATATGTGCATATAAGGATGCAACATATTTAGAAGAGGCTGTAAAGTCTGTATTAAATCAAACAATACAATCAAATTATGTTATAATAACTTCAACAGATAATGAACATATAAGAGATATTGCTAAAAGATATGATATAAAATATGTTGTAAGAAAAGGTAAAAGTGATATACAAGATGATTGGAACTTTGCTTGCAAAAATGCCAGAACAGAATTAGTTACTGTTACTCACCAAGATGATATATATGAGCCTGATTATTTGGAAAATATATTATTAAACTATGATTCAGAAGCTAATATGTATATTGTAGATTATAATCCTTATAAAAATGGTAAAGTTAGTGATGATAGGAATTGTAAAATAAAGGAAAGATTAAAATTTTTCTTAAGAAGTAAGAAATTATGTGGAATGAAATTTTTTAAAGTTTCGTCAATTGCATTTGGAAATTCTATAAATTGTCCAGGAGTAACATATAACAAAAAAAGAATAAAAGGGAAAATTTTTACATCTAATTTAAAATTTGCATTAGATTGGGATACATTCTTGAAGATAAGCAAAATTAATGGGAAAAATTTATATATTCATAAAAGATTAATTAACTATAGAATACATGATGGAGCAACTACTAAAGAATTTATTGTAAATAATAAAAGAAAAGCAGAAGATATAGAAATGTTTAATAAGTTCTGGCCAAATTGGATTACAAAAATCTTAATAAAATTCTATGTTAAGTGTTATGATGTTTACTAAAAAGGAGAAATATAAAATGAAGATAGATAAAGAATTAAGAGAATTTGCAGATAATAAAAAAATGATTAATATATTTTTTATTATCATGTTTACTATTTTTGCTATTTTAGCTAGAATTTTAGTTTTACATTTTGAATCAGGAGACTATACAGTCTGTTTAGAGCCATGGATGGAACAAATAAAAGCTTATGGAGGACTAAAATCACTTAAATATGAGATTGGAAATTATAATATTTTATATATGACAATAATGGCTATATTTTCATATATACCAATAAGTTCAAAGATATTAATAAAATTATTATCTATAGTTTTTGATTTTATTATTGCAATATTTGGTGCATTAATAGTTAAAAAAATATTAAAAGAAAAGGATAAAGACAATAAAATTTCAATTTTAACATATGCATCACTTATAATGCTTCCAACAGTATTTTTAAATTCTGCATTGTGGGGGCAATGTGATTCTATGTATGTAGGTTTTACTTTAATAAGTTTATACTATATTTTAAAAGATAAAAATGTATTATCATTTGTATTTGCTGGATTAGCATTTGCGTGTAAATTACAGTTTATTTTTATATTACCTATATATATTGTTCTTTATTTTAAAAAGAAAAATTTTTCAATATTAAACTTTTTAATAATACCATTAGTTAATTTTATTACATGTTTACCAGCAATAATAGCAGGAAGAAGCATTATTGATTGCTTAAGTATATATCTTGCTCAAACTGGTCAAGGATCTAGAATGTTAACATTGAATTTTCCTAATATTTATAAATTTGTACCAGATTTTTTCTCAAATCAAAGTACAATATTAATTATATTTACTTTATTAGTGTTGGGAATAGTCACATATATTATTATACAAAATAAATCAAAGTTTACAAATACAAACATGATTGGTGCAAGTATAATGTATATTTTACTTATGGTAACATTACTTCCATATATGCATGAGAGATATGGATATTGCGCAGAAGTACTATTAGTAATTTATGTGGCAATAAGAAAGAAAGATTTTTGGATGATAGCGGTAAGTCAGATAGCAATTTTAAGTGAATATTTTAATTTTTTAGGAAATATGGATCAAAGCTTAATAATGATATTTGCATTTGGTTATGTTTTTATGGTTGGAGTATTTACTTTTAAATTCTTAAGAGAGTTATCTGAACAAAAGGCTGAAAAAATAGGTGCTTAAATGAAAAAAATCAATAATATATTAATATATTTGTTTAATATTACTTTTACGATAATATTTACTTTTATAACTTTTTATGCAATATTTGAACATAGAAATATAAAAAAATTTTCAACATTTTTTGTTATTATAGCAACTTTAATTACCTGTGTTGGAATATATTTTATTTTTAAAGCAATTAATAATGCTAAATTTAAAAATATAAAACTAATTAAGAAAATTATTTTTATTATTATGATTAGTATTCAATTAATTTTTGGTTTTAAGTGTAGAATAGTGTCATCATGGGATTCTGGAGTAACTATGGATGTTTCTTCTAGAATTGCTGATGGAAGATATGACGGTGATTCTACGACATATTTTTCTATGTATAATAATAACATTCCATTTGTAACATTACTTACTATTATATTTAAATTCGTTCATTTATTTTTTGGAGCTAATTCTAAGTATATGGGAGTAGTAATAGTAATTAATATATTATTAATAGATATTGGAGTATATTTAGTTCAGAAAATTGTACAAGAAATATATGGTGAGAAAAATTCATTGTTTGCATTATTATTTATGTTTTTTCTTTCACCTTTATATTGTTATGCACCAATCATATATACTGATACATTTACATTTTTATTTCCTCCATTGATAATGTATATATATATATTGTCTAATAAAGAAAATATTTCATTTAAAAGAAAAACGTTATATTCAGTTCTAATAGGAATAATAACGTTTATAGGAATGAGACTAAAGATTACTGTTTTATTTATTTTAATTGCAATTTTTATTACAGAATTTCTTAGAATAAAATTTGAAAAAAGAGAATTAAAAAATTATTTATTTAGATATCTAATTATATTTATAACAATTATAATACTATTTATTGGAAAAAATTTATATTATTCTAAATTTATTAATTATAAATTAGATAATAACAAGAAATTTCCATATACTCATTGGATAATGATGGGTCTTGGTGGAGAATATGGAGCTTATTTAGATGAAGATGTAAACTTTACAAAAAGTTTTGAAAATGAGGAATTAAAAAAGGCTGCAAATATTGAAGTTATAAAAAATAGATTAAATGATAAACTGAGAAATAATTTTAATTTTTTTATTAAAAAAATTAACTTTGTTTGGGGAGATGGAACATATTATTCTAACTATAAATTAGTTAGAGGCTCATATGAGAAAAATATTTTTCATGAATTTGTAACGAAAGATGGAAAATATTATAAGTATTATAGTATAGTTGTTCAATCAATACATTTTGCAATGTTAATATTTATAACAATGTCTAGCTTTTTTGCTATATTTAAAAAAGATGATATAAATCTTATATGTAGAATTGCGGTGTTTGGATTACTATTATTTTTTATTTTATGGGAAGCTAGATCAAGATACATTTTGAATTATTTAGGTATATTTGTTATAATATTTATTAGTTCATTAAAGTATTTAAATGACTGGATAATTGGAGAGAATAAAATGATAAAAAAAAAAATAACATTAGAGAAGATAAAAGATATTTATTCAAAGGTTAAAGCTAAATTTAATAAAATTTTAGATAAATTAAATAATAAATTTCAAAAAGTATATAGTTTCTTTTTTGAGAAAAAGGCGGGTAAGATTTTACTTTATTCTTTAGGAATTATACTAATAAGTATATATATCATTTTATATTTCTTTAAAGAGCCAATTGTAGATGAAGAAGTAAGACCTCAAAGCATTAATAATCTAATACCATGGGAAATAAAAGAAGGCGAAAATTTTTTACTTGAAATATTTAAAAGACCATTTAACTTGAATATAACAGAAGTAGGGCAATATAGGCCAAGATATTTAGCCTTCTTTACTCAATGTTTGGAAGAAAACATATTTTTAAAACTTGTAAGAGCAATTCCTGCATATGGAAATAGAGCGCCTTTTTATCCAATTGCTATGATTTGTGTTGTGTTGGCTTTGGTATATTTTATCAAAACTGTTTGGAATAAATCAACAACTAGTTTTGCATTTTTTATATCAAGTTTCATTCCACTCTTTCAAAATTTTCAAGTTACAACCTATTGGAGAGCTAGATCTGCAAAAATATTCACTCTTGCGGTTTGTATATTTTTAATAGGATATTGTATAAGGCATTTAGAAGAAGAGTTTAAGTTGAATAAATGGTATAAAACTTTATTAGCTATCCCATTTTTTATGCTTATGACATTAGATGAACAAGTTTTAGCTTTAGTAATGATGTTAGTTTTGGGACTTATTATAGTTTCTATTATTGATAAAAAAGTTAAAAATTTATGTGTTACATTATCATTATCTAGTATAATATATTTAACTTATCATTTATTTTGGGGGAAGGCTTTATTTTTACATTTTACAGGTAGTTTAGCTAAACATGGACATACAATAGAAGGAGCAGTAACAACATTAAATTTAAATGTTATAAAAGATGCTTTAATTATACTGTTAGAACAAGTAATATCGAAAATAGTTTTTTTAATTCCAATATTATTTCTAGTCTTTTGGATACTATTTTTCTGTAAAATAGAAAAATCTAAAAATAAAGATGCAATAAAGAAAAATATATTGGCAATAGGATTATTATTAATACCAATTGTAATTTTAATGATGTTAATATCTGCTCATAATGATATTTATACAGTTGAATGTTTGTGGAAATCAGTATATATATTAGTACCAGGGGTATTATTATTTTTATCATTTATATATGTTATTGCTAATTCTAAAACAAGAATTGAAAATTTGAAACCATTTATATTAATAGGAGCAATGATACCTTCATTTGTATATAATATAAATCATATAGATGAGTATTATATTAATTATTTAAGTGAACAGGGTGGTTTTATAACTGTGGCTACAGATATGGAAATAACAAGAGATGATATATTAATTGATACAGTACCTGAAAGAGAAATGCAATATTCAAACGATTCTGTTATTGCAAGTTTAAATACATTTTTTACAGACTCAGATATAAGTAAAGCAAAAATTATAGATGGTAATATAGATAGTGATAATTATATTTCAGATTATTTTTCATGTTATTTAATTACTCAAAAGAATAGAAAATTGAAAATTAATGCTAATATTGAAAATTATGAATGTTATAATTCAGTTTCTATATATATTAATAAATTAGAAATAGCAAATGTGCCAATATATAATAGTGATGTTTATTTGGATTTAGATGTAAAAACTGAAAGATACAGAGCAGGAAAAGTTACACTTATATTTCATAAAAAAAATGTAGATTATAAAGATTACAATAATGTAAAGATTAAAGAAATGTATATGTATTAATTTGGAGGATATATGAAAAATATAAAAAAAATTTTTATTTATATCTTAATAATTTTATTAGTTATTATTGCTATAAAACTTATAATAAGTAAATTTTTATTTTTAAATATACAAAATGATCTAAGTAAAAGCATTCAATTTAATTATAGTATAGAAGATAAAAATCAACTTGCTTATTTTTCAAATCAAGATATTGAAGCTAATATACCAATTTTTATGTATCATTGGATTAAAGATGATACAGGAGATTATCCTTATCCAGAAAATATGGTTAAAATAGATGAGCTAAAAAAACAAATGGAATATTTAAAAGAAAATAATTATGATGTTATTTTTGCTTCTGAAATAAATAAAGTACAACATTATAAAAAACCAGTAGTGTTAACTTTTGATGATGGATGGCAAGATGTATATAACATAGCGTTTCCATATGCAAAAGAATTAAATATGAAAATAAATATGTATGTAATAACTGATTTTGTTGGAACACCTGGTTATTGTACTTTAGAACAACTAAAAGAAATGAAAGAGAGTGGATTAGTAGAAATTGATTCACATACTTTATCACATCCATATTTAGCACAACTTAGTGAAGAACAGGTAAAAAAAGAATTAGAAGAATCAAAGGCATATTTAAAAGAAAACTTAGGAATAGAGTCATTAGTAATTTGTTATCCATCTGGCTCACAAAACACTATGGTTCAAAACGTAGCAAAAGAAAATTACAAATATGGTCTTTTAATGGATGGCGGTGTATTTGATTATAACAGTGATAATTCTAATTTATATGCTATTGAAAGAATATATGCTAGACGTAGTATGAGTCTTGATACTTTCATAAATTATTGCTTAAATTCTAAAGTAAAAATAAATTAAAGGAGAATTATATGAAATTCGCAATAGTTGTATTAAACTATAATGATTATAAAACAACAATAGAATATGTAAATAAAATTAAAGAATATAATATTATAAATAAAATAATAATTGTAGATAATCATTCTACTAATAAGGATGAAATTAGCTATTTAAAAAAAGTAGAATCAGATAAAGTTGAGGTTATATGTTCAGAGAAAAATGGTGGATATGCATATGGAAATAATTTGGGATTAAAATATTTAGAGAAAATAGATAATTATGAATATGTAGCAATTTCTAATCCAGATGTATATGTCGAAGAACAAACCATAGAGACTTGTTTAGATTACTTGAAATTGCATAAAAAAGTAGCAATTGTAGCTCCAAGAATGAATTTTGTAAATGGACCAGCAAGAAGAGCCGCATGGAAAAAGAGAACACCAATTATAGATATAGCAAATTCAACTAGAATTACAGAACTACTGTTATATCCATTTTTTAGAAAAGGTGAGTATTCTAAAAAAGAATACGAAAATGAATATTTAAAAGTAGATTGTATAGCAGGCTCTTTCTTTATTGCTAAATATGATTCTTTAAAAAAAATAAATTACTTTGATGAGAAAACTTTTTTATTTTATGAAGAAGATATTATAGGAAATAAAATAAAAGATATTGGATTAGAAATACATATTTTAAATAAATTGAAGTTTATACATTATGATAGCCAAACAATAGGCAAACTTATGAACATGTTTAAAAAGCAAGATATTATATTTGATAGTAGAATATATTATCAAAAGAAATATAATTATGCCAATATTGTTGAATTGTTTATAATAAATACTTTAAGATATGTTAGAAAATTTGAACTAATATTTGAGGTACCAATTAGAAGATTGATAAATAAATTTAAGTAAAATATGCTAGTAATAAAATTTACTAGCATATTTTTAATTTGTGTTTTGTTTGTGATATTTATTGAAAAAAATAAATTAGTATGCTAGAATGTTGAATATAAGGAGTGAATAAAAAATGTCAAAAATTTTAGTAACAGGTGGTGCTGGATATATTGGCACACATACATGTGTAGAACTTTTAAATAAAGGAGAAGAAGTTGTTATATTAGATAATTTTTCTAATAGTTCACCAGAAGCTCTAGAGAATGTAAAGAAAATAACAGGAAAAGATATTAAATTCTATGAAGGAAATATGATAGATAGAAATATATTAGAGAAAATATTTATAGAAAATGATATTGAAGCTGTTATAGATTTTGCAGCATATAAAGCTGTTGGAGAATCTGTACAAAAACCAGTTGAATATTATACAAATAATGTATCAACAGTTTTAGTTTTACTTGATGAAATGAAAAAACATAATGTAAAAACTTTAGTATTTTCATCATCAGCAACAGTTTATGGTGACCCTGAAGTCGTACCAATTACAGAAGACTGTAAAGTTGGAGGAACAACAAATCCTTATGGAACATCAAAACTTATGGTTGAACAAATATTACAAGATTTATATAAATCAGATAATGAATGGAATATTGCAATACTTAGATATTTTAATCCAGTTGGTGCACATGAAAGTGGACTTATTGGAGAAGACCCAAAAGGAATTCCTGCAAATTTAATGCCATATATTCAAAAAGTTGCTGCAGGAAAATTACAAGAATTATCTGTATTTGGAAATGATTATGATACTAAAGATGGTACTGGTGTAAGAGATTATATACATGTTGTAGATTTAGCAGTAGGACATATTAATGCACTAGATAAATTAAGAACAGATAAAAAAGGTATGCATATATATAATTTAGGAACAGGCATTGGATATAGTGTTTTAGATATGATTAATGCTTTTGAAAAGGCAAATAATATTAAGATTCCATTTAAAATTGCACCAAGAAGAGCAGGAGATATTGCTTCTTGTTATTCTAATCCAATAAAAGCAAAAAAAGAAATGGGATTTGAAGCTAAAAAGACACTTGAAGATATGTGTAAAGATGCTTGGAATTTTGAAAGAAACCACCAAAATGACAAAAATATGTAAAATATTATGTAAAACTGAGTAAATAAAGTCAAGAATATTGACTTTATTTTTTTTATAAGATATAATTTTAATATAAGAGGTTATAGGGGGTTGTTTATCATGACAGTAGAAGAAATACAATCTAGATTTAATGATTTAGAAATGGAAGTAAATCAGATAAAAGAAGAGATAGAAGCAGATGCTCATTTAGAATTTATTAATTCTTTAAAGCAATTTGTGAATAAATATTAATTTGAAGGAGGTAATTTAATATGGAAGAAAATACAAATAATCAAGAAAGTAAATCAACAGAAGAATTAGAACAAGAAAAACAATATAATACTTATGATTCAGAAGCTGGTAGTGTTGGGTTTAAAGAAACTAAAGGTGAAATTAAAAGTGTAATTGATGATGCAAAAAAAATGTTAGAAAGCATGAGATTTAAAAAATTTCTTGAATCAAAAGGTTTATCTGTCGAAGAATATAAAAGCCCAGAAGATTTAAAAGATGAAAGTTTAAACAAAGAGTTTAGTGAATATAAACTGGATAAAGATGACCCAGAGGTTGTGAATTGTTATACAAATGCTAAAAATAAAATTATTAGTATTACAGACAAAAGAAATGATAAAATAAACGAACTATATGGTAATAAGGAAGGCAAAGAAATATCTGAACAAAAAGGTAAAGTACAACAACTATTAGAAGATGTTGATTCTAAAATTGCTGAACTTCAAGGCGTGGAAGGAAAAGAAGAAGAATTAAAAAAATTAGAAGAAATAAAACAAAAAATTGGAGATAAAGAGCAAAAGAGCGGATTATTTCAAAAATTAGATGAAGCTGCTCAAAAGCAAATGTCTGTTAGAAGAATAGCTTTAGAAGATTTTTCACTTGCAATGGATGAAAAAATTAGTGGTGGAAAAGAAATGGTTATGTCCGATAAAGACATAAAAAAAGCAATTGGTGAACTAGATAAAGACGGTAAGCTAATTTCACAAAGCTTAAATGAAGTATCAAAAGATGATGATTTAGAAAAAGATAAAGAAGAAGCTGAAAAAACTGAAGAAAATAAAGAAGAAAAAGTAGCAAATGCAACAGCACCTAAAGGTGGAGCTTCAATACCTGCAGATGTAGCAAAAGCTATGCAACAAATGGCAGGTCAACAAGTTGCAGTTTCAGAAGAGCCAGTAGAACCTAAAGCACCAAATTATGCAGATATATTAGGATATGATCCTAGTAATGCATTAAACTATGATAGTTCAATGAATATTCTAGGAGTGTTTATGGGAACTGCAGATAGCCCAATGGGAACAGCTATAACAGATGATTTAAGAATTGAATTGTTAAATTCTCCAGAAGGTGCAAAGATTGTACAACAAGCTTTAATGAAAATTAATAGTCAAGACGAATTAGGTAAATATAACTTTTTTAGTAGATTAGGTAAGAAATTTAATTCATCTAAAATGAATAAAAAAGTAATGGCAATGATTGAAAAGCAATTACCTGCGCAGCTTAAAGAAAAAGCTGATTCTATAAGCAAAGAAGATAAAATTAAAATTCAAGATGAACTAAAAAAACATGGTGTAGATATTGACTTAAACAAAGATATTGAGAGTCAATTAAAAGATAAAGACATAAATAGTATAGAAAATGGAATAAAATCGCTTTCTAATGTATACGATGAGAAAATTACTGAGCTTAGAGATATACTAAAGGGTAAAGATTTATCTGATGAAGATAGAAAAAGATATTCAGAACTATTAGAGAATGTCTCTAATAAAAAAAGTGTTTTAGGAGACTCAGTACAAAAATATATAGGTGTACATAAGTTTAATGATATTGCAAAAGATGCTGTAAAAGGTGAAATAAATCAAAAATATGCGTTAAATCCAGAATCTACTATTAAATATATTCCTGATGATAAGCCTGAAAAAACATTTGGTGGGCAAAATCAAGTTTATAGTGTAAAAGAAAGAACTCAAAAAGATATTGAGAAAGAGAAAATGGCAGAAGAAAAATATGAACTAGATAAGGAAATACAAAAATATTACGACGAACATCCAAATAAAGATAATTTATCTAAAGAATTACAACAAAAGAAGGCAGAGTTTGATAGTAGGTATGTTAATAGTATTATTGAAGATAAAAAAAATAGAGACGATGGAAAAAGTATAGAATAAAAAATAAAAGTACATACATAAAAAGTATGTACTTTTTATTGGTATTAGAGAAAACCACATGCTATGCATGTGGTAGAAAAAAGCTTAT
>CARYZD010000006.1:45900-115494 GCA_949106495.1 uncultured Clostridia bacterium | reverse complement strand
TACTACTTCTATATCTTCTCTACCTATAGTTCCTTTGTTATTATCTGACACACTTGTAAATGTATATCCATCTACTGTCTTTTTAATTGTAGTATAAGAATCTCCTTCTTTGTATGTATCAACTTCTTTTGTTTCTATTTCTTCTCCTGTATACCAATCTATATATTTTGTTGTTACATTTGATAATTTTCTATATTCATATATAACTGTTGTTTTTTCTACTTTATAGTCTCCACTCGCATTTTCTGGAGTAGCATATAACACATATCCATCTACTATTTTAGGACTTGTAGTATATTCTTCTCCAACTTTTCCATTAAGTGTTTGAGTTGCTGAAATTTCGTTTTTTGTAACATTGTCTATATATTTTACTTCTATTTCAGAAGGCATATTTAATGTATTTTTTATAGTATATGAATTTGAACTATTTCCAGTCTGTGTATTATCATAATTACTAATACTATTTTCTGTTATGGTATAAACATTATTTATTTTATTTGAACTATTATCATAAGTTAATCCATATACTTTTAAATCACCATCTACATATTTATAACCTGGGAAAGTATATTCAGTGCCTGTTATTGATACTTCATCAACCTTTGTTCCATTTTTATTTAAATTCAATGTTATTGATGAAGGTCTTGTATTATATTTATTATCAAAATCTTCCCAAATTTTATTTGTACTTATTACAGCTAAACCATAAGGAAGCTCTGGTGATGATTTACTTATTGTTCTTGTTTGATTATTATAATCTCCACCTTCTATTTTATATGTTAATTTTGCCCCCTTCTCAGCTTCTGTATCTAAATTTGTTTTATATTTTGTATCTATTGCCGTTTTTCTATATTCATCTTTTAATTTTACATAGAAACTAGTAGAATTAGTTGTACTTAATGTTGAAGTATTATTTGGTACATTCCATGTAACTATACCATTATTTGCAGATACATTAGATGGTAAAGTATATGAGCCAGAATTTACAATTTCAAAATAATCTGAAATTTTATCTGTGTATACTTTATTTGTAGCTTTAATTATTGTTCTATTTAATGAATAATCTATAAATTTTTGAACTGATGTATCAACATTTGTACTATTTACAGATAAATATCTATCACCCATTCTATATATATCTGATGATGTTGATGCACTATAGTCTGCTGTAACAGAATATAACTCAAAATCATATTGTGACTTTAAAGAATTGACTGTAGTCATACAACTATCTGTATTATCACCATCAGTTAAAAATATAACTTTTAATTTTTTACTACCACTATAAGATGCAAGATAATCTCTAACTTTATTAAGTGGTGGAACATATGCTGTGCCAACATATTGTGTAGATGTATTTACTAATTGTTTTAAATTTGCTCCGGAAGTAAATCCATTTGATTTTACTACATCACCAGCAAAAGCAATATATGCAAACTGAGTATTAGCATCATATTTTAATGCCTCATCTACAAAATTATTTATCATTCTTTGTGATGTATCTAAACTTGAATAACATCCATTTTCTTTTCTATACATAAAGTCTTTTGCTGCTGATAGATAGAATGTTTGAATAACTTCACCTTTCCAGTTCTTTTGTTGATATGAACTAGCTGAATAATTTAATAATCTATCATCTGTAGTGTTTGTAGGTGTTCCATTATTATCATAATGATATGCGTTTCTCCAGCCATTCAAGTCATCAGCAAAACCTGGTTTTAGTCTACTATAATGATTTGGATTTTTACAACCTATATTAACAACCTCACCAACATTAATATTATAAGTACCTGGTTCATATCCATTAATTGTAACAATTGGCATACTTCCTGATACGTCAAAAACTATTATATAATCCGAATTATCTACTAATTCTTTAACAGAATCGGTTTCACTTAATGTTATTTTAGCAATACCATTTTCAATATCAATCCACTCTGCAGTTTTATTGATTGATACATTTGGTTCTACATTAGTATCTACATAAGCCTCTATTCCTTCATCTGTTATATTAGGCAATGAAGTATTTGAGCTGCTATATGATTCTGCTATTACATTTATATATCCTGAAAAACATGTTGCAATCATACAACACATTATTATTAAAATTAAAACTTTATATTTTTTCATAATCAACTTCCTCCATATAATTACTATTCATCTATATTATATAATTAAACAAAACTTTCTTCTATGTATCTATAAAAATTAAGTTAAAAAAATTTAATTTTATTTCATTAAAATTACAAAATAAAACAAAAAATATTGTTATGCATTATAATTTTGCTTTATTCTTATTGTTAGCAAATTATATATTAACAATACATACTTGTAAATAGTTTATAACCAACTTTTCATCGCAAGTATTTTATCACTTTATTTTCAATTATATCTTTTTTTGTCAAAAAAGAATACTGTAACTTGCTACAGTATTCTTTCATTCTAAAAATTATTTTAAATTTACATTTTCTTTTTTATTTATATATTTTGTAATAATTTATTGTAATAAAAATCAATGTAATTACTAATATAGTAAAGAAAATAGTTCCTTTTTCACCAGTTTCTGATAACTCTAATTTCAACTTATCATTCGCTGTTATATTAACTTGCTTTTGCTCTTTAGTTATTTCTACTTCAGATATATTTTTAGATAGTTCCTATCCAATTTATTAAAGCTTGAGAAGAAGTTAGCTCATTTTCCTTCTCATCTTTATGAGTTACTGTTATATTAAAATTATTCTTGTTTTTTCATATATTTTATACTCTCAATATTACTAATTATATTGTCATTATATCATTATTTTTATACCATATAAAATAGAATTATTGTTTTAAAATTTTATATCATTAATATATTTCATAATTATTAAAAAAACATTTTGAGTTAAAAATATTATGCACAAAACAAAAAAATAACCGTCATACAAAATGTATAACAGTTATTTTAATTTTTATTATATTTCTCTCCACCATGGTATTTTTAAACTATCTTCAATTACTGGAAATTCAATATTTAAAGATTTAGCAATTTCTTTTAGAGTCATTCGATAAATTCCTGCAATCGTTGAATCATTAAAATATGGTTGACCAAAATGAATACTAGCATTTCTATTTATTTCTTGTATTTTATTACTTATTATATCTTTTGCTTCCTTACTATTTGATAAAATTTTTGCCTTATTAAATATTGTTTTAAATTCGTCTTCTATGCTTTTTCCATAAATAAATTTATATTCTTTCATTCCTTTTAAAGACCAAAATGTTTCATAACAAGGTACTTTATATGCTTTAATCCAGTCCCACATAATTTCAACATCAGTTACATTTGGTCCTTCACTATGACATCTTTTACACAAAAGCACAAGATTTTTGGGTTCGTCCAAACCTCCGAGAGAATATGGTATAATATGACATCTCTCTAGGTTTTTTCTACAACCACATCTCCAACAATGTGAAGCTGACTCAGTCCAATCCACACTTATATCACTTTCATCGATATACTTACTCCAATATTTTACTATATCTTCTATATTAGTTTTAATTTTTTCTCTTTCACTCATATTTTTACTCCCACTCAATTGTTGCAGGAGGTTTAGAAGTAATATCATAAACTATTCTATTTACATGTTCTACTTCATTTACTATTCTTTTAGAAATTTTTTCTAATATTTCATATGGTATTTTAGCAAATTTAGCTGTCATAAAATCATCTGTTACAACTGCTCTTAATGCAATTAAATAGTCATATGTTCTTTCATCTCCCATAACTCCAACTGAGCGAGTATCTGTTAAAACTGCAAAATATTGACTAAGTTCCTTTTCCATGTTATTTTTAGCTATTTCTTCCCTGAAGATATAATCTGCCTCTTTTAATATATTAAGTTTTTCTTCTGTTATATCTCCAATTATTCTAATTGCAAGACCAGGTCCTGGAAATGGCTGTCTATTTACAAGATAGTCTGGTAATCCTATTTCTTTACCAACTTTTCTTACTTCATCTTTAAATAAGTCTCTTAGCGGTTCTACAATTTCCTTAAAATCTACATAATCTGGAAGTCCTCCAACATTATGATGAGATTTTATTACAGAACTTTTTCCAAGTCCACTCTCTATTACATCTGGATAAATTGTTCCTTGAACAAGATAATCTACTGTACCTATCTTTTTGGCTTCTTCTTCAAAAACTCTAATAAATTCTTCACCTATTATTTTTCTTTTAGTTTCAGGAGAAGTTACATCCTTTAATTTATTTAAAAATCTATCTCTTGCATCAACTTTTACAAAATTTACATCAAATTGCTTAGTAAATATTTCCTCGACTTCTTCAACTTCATTTTTTCTAAGTAATCCATGATCTACAAATATACAAGTTAAATTTTTACCTATTGCTTTAGAAAGTAAAACAGCTGCAACAGATGAGTCTACTCCACCAGATAATGCACAAAGTGCTTTTTTATCTTTTAATTTTTTACTTAAAGATTCTATAGTATTTTTAGCAAAAGTGTCCATTTTCCATAAACCTTTACATTTGCATATATTTATTACAAAATTCTCTATTATTTTATCCCCATTTTCTGTATGATTAACTTCTGGATGGAATTGAACTGCATAATAATTCTTTTCACTATTTTCCATAGCTGCAATTTTACAAGTATCTGTATCTGCTATTTTTTTAAATCCCTCTGGTAATTCATCTACATAGTCTGTATGACTCATTAAGCAAATATTAGTGTTTCTTAAGTTATTAAATAACATAGATGTATTATCTAAATTTACATCCATTTCCCCATATTCTCTTTTATCTGCTCTTTTTACTTTTCCACCAAGACTATATGCCATAAACTGCATACCATAACATATACCAAGAATAGGTATGTTAAGATTAAATACTTCTTCTGTGCATTTTGGAGCATCTTCTTGATAAATACTTGATGGACCACCTGTAAAGATTATTCCTTTAGGATTTTTTTCTTTTATTTTTTCTATAGAAATTGTATATGGAACAACTTCACAATAAACATTTTTCTCCCTTACTCTTCTTGCAATTAACTGGTTATATTGTCCTCCAAAATCTATAATTAAAATTTCTTCTTTTTCCATTATATTTCTCCTTATTCTATGTCTTTAGTTATTACATCGTGAGCTCCACCTTCACGAATACTAACTGCAGATACTAGAGTAAGTCTAGCATTTTTGTGTAATTCTTCAAGTGTTATTGAACCACAATTACACATAGTAGATTTAACTTTGCTTATAGTTATATCTAAATTTTCTTTTAATTTACCTGCATATGGTATATATGAATCAACTCCTTCTTCAAATGCAAGTTTTGTCTTATTTCCACCCATATCATATCTTTGCCAGTTTCTAGCTCTATTTGAACCTTCTCCCCAATATTCTTTATAAAAACTTCCATTTTTCTTAACAACTCTTGTTGGACTTTCATCAAAACGAGCAAAATATCTTCCCATCATTACAAAATCCGCTCCAAGTGCTAGAGCAAGTGTTATATGGTAATCGTGAACAATTCCACCATCTGAGCATACTGGAATATATATGCCAGTTTCTTCAAAATATCTATCTCTTTCAGCTACAACATCTATTAAAGCACTTGCTTGTCCTCTTCCAATTCCTTTTGTCTCACGTGTAATGCAAATGGAACCTCCACCTACACCAACTTTTACAAAGTCTGCACCTGCTTCTGCAAGATATCTAAATCCTTCTGCGTCAACAACATTTCCTGCACCAATTTTTACATCTTCACCATATTTTTCTCTTACGAAATCTATAGTTCTCTTTTGCCATACTGAGTATCCATCAGATGAATCCATACATAATACATCTACACCTGCATTAACAAGTGCTGGTATTCTTTCTTCATAATCTCTTGTGTTAATTCCAGCACCAACAACATATCTTTTTTCATCATCAAGTAATGAATTAGAATTATTTTTTCTATCTTCATAATCTTTTCTAAATACTAAATATTTTAAATTTCCATCATTATCTAATATAGGAAGACAACTTATCTTTTCATCCCATATCTTATCATTTGCTTCTCTTAAAGAGATTCCCTCTTCAGCCCAAACTAAATTTTCCTTCTTGTTCATAAATTTTTCTATTTTTTCATTTAAATTATCTCTTGATAATCTATAATCTTTATCTGTTACAAGACCTAAAAATTTTCCATTTGCTGTTCCATCTTCAGTTATCATTACTGTTGAATGTCCTGTCTCTTCAACAATTCTTACAACATCGCCTAAAGTTGCATTAGGTTTTACATTAGAATCACTAATTACAAAACCTGCTTTACTCTTCTTTACATTCTCAACCATTTTAGCTTGTGCCTCAATAGATTGAGAGCCAAAGATAAACGCAATTCCACCTTCTCTTGCAAGCGCAACACCCATCTTTTCACCAGATACAGATTGCATTATTGCAGATACCATTGGAACATTTGCACAAATCTTTGGCTCTTCTCCTTTTTTAAATTTTACAATTGGTGTTTTTAATGAAACATTTTCAGGAATACATTTTTCAGTAGTTAAATTTGGTAATAATAAAAATTCACTAAATGTTCTTGAAATGTCTGTTAATATTTTACTCATTTCTATCCTCCTTCTAAAATAATTAGTTGTTATTATATATTGTTTTACATTATTTTACAAGAGGAAAACGCAAATTATTTGCTTTTTTATCAAAATTTTTTTTCTATATAATTTTTTGTTATTTTATATCCTAAATTTGCCATATAATCTATTTTGCTAATATCTAATAATCCTACATCTTGACTTTCAATGTCTATTTGGTAATCTGCACTATTAATTTCTCTTTCGTTTACTTCATGCCCCATAATATCAAAAGACTTAATAGTTGTATCTATTATGTTTTGAGGAATTTTATTATTATTTATTTTTTCAAAATATATCACCATTATTTTTTCATTGTTTTCTCTAACTTCTCTTAAAGCATTAAC
This sequence comes from uncultured Clostridia bacterium, assembly GCA_949106495.1. GTDB lineage: Bacteria > Bacillota > Clostridia > TANB77 > CAG-465 > CAG-465. The sequence continues at coordinate 108,518 of CARYZD010000006.1, read as the reverse complement.
AGGGCTATTTACTCGTATTCCACCATCTGCTAATACATGTCTTCCTATTTTTTTAGGTTCAAATACACCAGGAAAAGCTGTGCTTGCTCTTACAATACTAGATATTCTTCCATAAGGAATATATTCAGGTGCATCCGAAAAAATAGTTGTATTTTTCTCATTTCTTTTATCATTAATCTTTCTACTACAAAAATATATAATTTTTCCATCCACAATATCTACTGCTGGAATTACACATGGAATATTCATTTGAGAGATATCTGTTTTACCTTTTTTATAACACATATTGTTTACAATATATTCTATATTATTTCCTTTAGCTAAAGATTTTAATTTAATTTTTCCTGTAAATAGCGTATTTAGTACTTTAAATGGAATCATTTTATCATAATCAGTAATACATTTACAATAATTTTTAAATATGTAATATATTTCCATAGGTGTATATCCACAACCATAAAGAGCTGCTACTATGCTTCCACTACTTGTTCCAGATATACAACTTACCTTTATATTTTTGTCTTCAAGTGCTTTAAGTACTCCAATGTGTGCAGCTCCCTTTGCACCACCACCACTTAATACTAGTCCAATTTGCATAAAAAATACACCTCCTATTTCTAGTTAGTGTATTATATGCTTATATTTATATAAATGTTATTATCTTCTATTTTTCTTTTCCTTTTCAAGGGCAGCTTTTATCATTTGGTCACGTCTTTTCTCACGTTCTTTATCTGTTTTTGCTTTTTCTTCATATACTTTTTGAAGTGCTGTAATATTTTTTTCTTTTTTACTTTTATCTGTTCCAGTAAATTCAGTATATCTATTATATTGTGTATGACATATAGCAAGAGCTAGTGCATCTGCTGTATCATCAAGTTTAGGCATATTATCCATTTTAAGTACTTTTTTTAACATTTCCATAACTTGATGTTTAGTTGCTCTACCATACCCTGCAATTGCTTGTTTTGCTTGAATTGGAGTATATTCAAAAATATCTATATCATGTTTTGCAAGAGTATTTAATATTACTCCTCTAGCTTGTGCAACTTTTATTGCAGTAGTTATATTTGTATTAAAGTATAAATCTTCAATAGATGCTACATCTATATTATTATATTTAGATAATATAGTTTCTAAATCATACTCTATTTTATTAAGTCTCTTAGGAAAATAACTATTTTCAGGAGTAGTTATACAACCATATTCAATAACTTTATATTGATTTTTACTAAAACTAATTATTCCATATCCTATTCTACCAAATCCTGGGTCAATTCCAAGAATAATCATAAATAACTCCTCCTATATTAAAATATATCCTACATAAACATATGATATAGTCTTATCATTTCAGCATTTGTTAAGACATCATAACTCATACCATCTATTGCAATTCCTCTGTCACTGTATATTTTTTTAGTTCCACCATTTATATATTTTCCAACATCTTGCAAAATTTCCTTTACAAGATTAAATGCAATTTTTTGTGACGCTCTTGTAATTCCAGTAAGTCTCAAATTAGCTTTAATAAAATGTGCCATATATTTTGGATAAATTAATCCATCATATCTTGGTGAAAATTTAGATACTTTTCTTAATCCATAAGGAGTATATAATTCTTTAAATACTGTATCAAGTAATTTATTTGGAATATCATCACTTACACATGGAAAAGATAAGCTAAGTGCATATAACATTTCTACATTTGCAAAATGCTCATCATCTCTTAAATCTTTTTTCATAATATTTTTTTCTTTTATCCAGAATTCTTTCTCTATTAAAGATTTAAAATATGATTCTTGGATTTCCATTTGTTTATCTGTATCTCCAATCCAAGTTAAAATATTTAAATAAACTTTTATAGCATTAAGCATTAATGTAGTTATCTCTATTGTTTTAAAACATGTCGCTCTATTATCTGGTTCACAAAAATAGTATAAAATTTCTTTTATTGAATCAATATATAATTCTATTCTACCTTCTTTTTGTAAAACTCTATTTACTGATTCTATATACCATAACTTTAAAACATTTAAACGTTCTCTTATATGTTCTGATAGTTCTAGTTTAGATAATTCTTTAGTTATTTTATATATATTAAGAACTGTTTTTTTAGCCTCTTTAACTTTCTTATAATATAAATATTGTCCTTCTATGGAACGAGTAATATCTATAAGTGATTCTATATCCTCTTCAATCTGTTTTTCAGAAAGTTCAGAAATTGATTTTATATAATCTTCATTATATTGTTTCTTATATGGAATCGAATTAATCATTAAATCTTCTAAATGAGTATTTAAAATTGATTTAGATAAATCCATAAGTTCTATAAAATTTTCATCTACATCAAAGGTTATATTTTTGTTTCTTGATTCTATATTATTGAAAATATCTAAGCTATTAAGAGTTTCTATACTAAAATCTTTATATGAAATATACATATATAATTTAGTTTCTGATAATCCTTTAACATCTGCATTAAAATTACCAAGTATCATTAAATCTTCAAAAAATATTTCTTTTTTTATATCTTCTGTAATCATTTCATGTTTTACATCTCTTAAAACATTATTATCATTACTCCAATTCATAACATCTGATTTTAATACTAAATTCTCTTGATTTAAAACACTAAGTGCAATAAATGTTCCATCTTCTGTATCTCTTTGATTAAATTTTAACATACTACTATTTTTCATATTAAAATAATCTCTGTATGTTATTAATGGAATTGCTTTAAATTTAATATTATTTCTTGTATTATTTTTAATAATATATTCAATACATAATATACCTTTTTTTTCTTCAAAGGCAAATCTTTTTGAATAACTTACATCTGAAAAGTTATATTCAAATTGATTTAATTCAAGGTCTGTATTTGTAATATAGTCTCTTGAATTTAAATCTTTATTTTTAGTCTCAAGTTCAACAATTTTATATGTTGTTCCATCTATTTCAAAAGTTTCTACAATATTTTCAAGCAATATTTTGGAATCTTTTATATACATACCATGATATGGTTTTCTGGTTTGTAATGTACCAGATGTACAAAAACATACTTTTGAATTATCTGTTAAAGAATATTCTAATTGTTTTGCTTGTTCATAATTATTTATTTCTCTTTTGTACTTAAACATTTATTTTTACTCCTTTGAAATTTCATCTTTAAGTTTATTTATTGTTGCCTGTGTTTTCTCACTTGCTTTTATCTCTTTTTCTTTTTTATTTTTCTTAGGAGTAACATTTTTTAATTTCTCCGCTTTTTTTTGAGCTTTTTTTCTCTTATACTCTTGTATTTTTGTTTTAATAACTCTTTTATTTGTTAACATTTGCTCTTTCTTCATATGTTTTCTTTTCATAGAAACTATATTTAAATCTCCAATAGATTTAGTTAAAGATAGAGTCATTATAATTTCTGCAAGTCTATCTGAATCATGAATTAAAGCATTTTTAGCTGTTAAAACAAAGTCTTCTTGTATAACACATATAGCCCTATTTTGTATATTTTCAAGGTCAATTTTAACTGAAGTTGAACCTTCTTGATTAAAATCTTTAATCATTTCTGAAGTTATTTCTCCATTATTTACAATAGCATAATCTAAAACATGTTTTCCAAGATATCTTTCTATTTCATTAATATATCTAGCTAATGTATATCCTTCTGTTTGACCAGGTTGATTCATAATATTTGCTACATAAACTTTTTTTGCTTTAGATTTTACTATAGCTTTATTTACTTCATCAAATAATAGATTGGAACATATTGATGTATATAATGAACCAGGTCCTAAAACAATAATATTTGCTTTTTTTATTGCATCAATTACTTCTGGTACTACTTTTAAACTTCCATCTTTTAAGAAAATTTGCTTAATTGAAGTTCGTGTTTCTCTTACTCTTTCACTAATATTTTCTTTACCAACAACTACTTCACCATTTTCTAGTCCAGCACATAAAATTAAATCTTCTGTTGTTACAGGATAAATATCTCCTTGTACTTGAAATATATCTGATAGCTTGTCTATTGCTTTTGGAAAACTTCCTGTAATATTTGTTAAAGCATTAATAATTAAATTTCCAATTGAAGCTCCTTGTCCATCATCTGATTTATATGTAAGTAATTTAGAAAAATCTGATTCTGAAGTAGATAATGCTGATACACATTTTCTAATATCTCCTGGTGTTACTCTTTCTTCTTTACTCATTGCAGATGTTAATGTATAATCATCTGCTGAAACATTAACAACAGCAGTAATATTTGATGTATATTCCTTTAGTCCTTTTAATAAATTTGGAAGTCCTGAACCACCACCAATTACTACTACTCTTGGTCCTTTTTTTAATTTTGGATCACCATATAATAATTGTCTTATACGTATGTTTTTATTTCTTCTTGATATATTTTTAAGTGATACAAGTAATATGTTTCTTTGTGCTAAAATAAATGAAAATACAATTCCAAATATAGACAAAGTAATAAGTAAAACATACGCAATTAGCATTGTTGGTGTTAAATCACTTGTACGTCCTAAACTTATACCACAAAATATTAATAATAGTACAGATATAAGCAATGTAAAAATATATCTTTTTACTCTTGAACCAGGTTTTAACCATTCTATTAAATCTCTCATATTATTTTCCCCCTAATATTACAACCTCTTCTTGTAACATAACATTAAATTTTTTATATACTGTTTTCTTTACATATTCAATTAAATCTAAAACATCCTTACATGTTGCACTATCTACATTTACAATAAATCCTGAATGTTTAGTAGAAACTTGTGCTCCACCTATCTTATATCCTTTTAAATTGCAGTCATCTACAAGTTTTCCTACAAAATATCCTTCTGGTCTTTTAAATACACTACCAAAATTTGGATATTCTAATGGTTGCTTTTCTTTTCTTGAATTCATATTAGTTTCCATTTTAGCTGATATTTCTTCTAACTTGCCCTTTTCTAATTTATATATAGCATATACAACAATATACTCTGGATGATCAACAAACATACTATGTCTATATGTAAATTTTGCTTCATCATTAGATATTTCAATCAAATTCCCATTTTCATCTAAATAACCTACTTTATCTACTATATTTACCATTTCAGAGCCATATGCTCCTGCATTCATTCTAATTCCACCACCAACACTTCCAGGAATTCCACAAGCAAATTCTAGTCCTGATAGTTCATTTTGTTTAGCAATTTGTGCAAGTTTTGGAACAGAACAGCCAGAATATACTTTAATATATTCATTATTTATTTCTACATCTGAAAATTTATCTGTTATTTTAATTATTAATCCTCTATATCCTTCATCTTTTACAAGTAAGTTACTACCTTTTCCAATAACATAGTATTCCAAATTATTTTCCTTTACATACTCTAATATTTTCTGTATCTCTTCAATACTTGTTGGCTCTACTAAACAATCACAAGGTCCACCAACCTTAGTTGTTGTATGACTTTTCATTTGCTCGTTATATTTTATATTAGATTTATCTAATATTTTTTCAAGTCCTCCATATATATTCATCATATATACCTCCTATACTATAGCCTCAACAAAAGATTTTGCATCAAATATTTCAATATCATCTATTGTTTCACCTACACCTATATATTTAATAGGGATTTTTAATTCATCTACTATACTAAATACTACTCCACCTTTAGATGTAGAATCAAGTTTTGTTAAAAAGATTCCATTTACATTAGTTTTCTCTAAAAATAATTTTGCTTGAATTGCACCATTTTGTCCTGTTGTAGAATCAAGTACCATTATAGTTTCTTTATATATATCCTTAGATATATTTTTGTCTATAATTTTCTTCATTTTTTCAAGTTCATCCATTAAATTTTTCTTATTATGAAGTCTTCCAGCTGTATCACAAATTAATACATCATAATCACCTTCATTAAATCTCTTTGTCGCATCAAATATAACTGATGCAGGATCTTGCATTTCCTTACCAGAACAAATATCTACATCATTTCTTTCTGCCCATACCTCTAATTGTTCAATAGCTCCTGCTCTAAAAGTATCTGCTGCTGCAAGTAATACTTTTTTACCATTATTTGTATATAATTTTGTAAGTTTTCCAATAGATGTTGTTTTCCCAACACCATTTACCCCTACTACTAATATTACTTGCTTTTCATCTAAATTAATACTATCTACTTGATTTATTTCATCAGATAAAAGAATATCTGTCATTTCTTTTCTAAGTAATGTCTTAATAGCATTCTCGTCTTTTTCAACTTGTTTTTTTAAATCTTCTCTTAATTTTTTACAAATTTTAGTGCTTGTTTCATATCCTACATCTGATAAAATTAAAGTTTCTTCTATTTCATCTATTATTTCCTCAATATCTTTTTTATCTGCAAATATATTGCTCATTTTTATATCTAATGCTTCTTTAGTCTTTTTTAAATTATTTTTAAGTTTGTCAAAAAACATATTCATCCTCCATTATACAATTATTCATCATAATTATACCATATAATGATATAATTTCAATACACCTTCTTTTTTTAAAATAAAAAGACCGTTAAAATAATTTAACGACCTTTATTTTTTCATTCTGCTGAATGAGTAGTAACTACTTTTCGCTTTTTACGTTTAAATAATTTGATTCCACCTTGTTCTGTTGGCAATACTCCAAAACCAAGAATTAAGAATAAAATTGAGCCAACACCTGCTAAACATGAATTTCTAACATATTCTGTATTTAAATTGAAATTCCAATTTTTAAGTCCATATTCACGTTTTAAATTTTGCTGAAAGTATAAAATTTCTTTTACTACTTTTGCATCATTGTCTATTCCTTCTTTCTTCTTAGTTACAACATCATTTGCTGCATCATTAATATTTGTTGTAATGTGTAATGTATTTGTGTCTTTAAAATATGTATATACTACATATTTTTGGTTTCTATACACATTATCTACAACAGAACTTACAGTCTTATCTATATAAGTGTCTGTAATTGCAAATGTTGTAAGCTGATAGTCTAGCACTATTGCTATTTTGTAATCCTTAGAAGCCTTTGAAATTGCATTTTTTGCATAAGTCTTATCTGGATCTGACATTGTTCCGGCTTATATCCTGTACATAATCTGCTCCTTTTACCAGTGGTAATTTAGGAATGACAATTGTATTAAATAAGTTCCATATTAAAACTCCTGCAAGTAAGATTAATGCGATACCCACTATTAATCTTGAAATAAACTTGTATCCTTTCATAATAGATACCTCCCTTTTAATTTTTTTTCTTTTGCAAAACTTCTTAAACGTTATAACTTAAACGCTTAAACTCCTTTGTCAATTTAACATGTAATATACTTGATGATTACATTTAAAAAATTTTACTACACGTAGATTATAACACAGCACAACATTTTATGTCAAGTTATTTTTACTTAAATAAGATAAGAACGAGACACACGAAATTCTCGTGTGCCTCAAAAAGATATGCCATTTCAGTCTCAAACTTAAAAATATTTAATGAAAAAGGATGTAACAAAAACTGATAAGAAGTGTTGATATCACTGTCGAACCACTCCTCCAAGTGCCAAGGCAAAAGCTTTAAGCCACTCAATAAATACTTTCTTCATAATGTTCCCTCCTTAAAATGTTATTAGGTACTGCTGTATTAGTTAATATTAAATTATCAATAAAATCAATATATTTTTTCGTATTGATGTTATAATTATAGTATCTGTATGTGCTTATGTCAACTTTTTTTATTTTTTTATACTATTATTATTAAGTTATATAACACTTTAGATTATATATGCATAAAATACATTATGGTGGTGAAAATATGAGTATAATTGTACAAAAATATGGTGGAAGTTCTGTTGAAAATAAAGAAAAACTAGAAATCATATGTAACAAAATAATAACAGAAAAAGAAAAAAATAATCATGTAGTAGTCATAGTATCAGCTCAAGGTAAAACGACTAATAGCCTAATTGAAAAAGCAAAAGAATATACTTGTAATGAATCAAATATAGATAAAAAAGACTTAGATTTTTTACTTGCCACTGGAGAAATGCAAACTGCTTCTCTTCTTTCATTAATGCTTAATTCAAAAGGATACAATTCAGTATGCTTAACTGGTTCACAAGCTGGAATAATAACAGATTCTAATTTTGGAAATGCTAAAATACTAGATATAGTTTCAGATAATATACTTTCCCACTTAAAAGAAAATCGTATTGTAATAATTACAGGTTTTCAAGGAATAGATATTTTAGGAAATATAACCACACTTGGTCGTGGTGGTTCGGACTTAAGTGCAGTCGCTATTGCATGTGCTCTTAATTCAGATAAATGTGAAATATTTAGTGATATAGATGGTATTTACTCTGCAGACCCTAAAATAATAGCAAATTCAAAATTATTAGATGAGATATCATATGATGAAATGCTTGAGGCATCTTCTGCTGGAGCAAAAGTATTACATAATAGGTCTGTAAATATGGCTAAAGAATATAATTTAAAAATTGTGTCAAAATGCACTTTTACAGATGCTAAAGGAAGTAAAGTTCAAAAAGGAGTAAAAGAAGATTTTGATATTCATTTTATAACTAAAAAAGATGATATATCTAAAATTTGTATAGTAGGTCCAATGATGCTTAGCAATAGGGATGCAATATCTAAAATATTTAAAATTGCAAGTGAAGAAAATATAGAAATATATATGATTTCATTTAGTGAACTTGCTATAAATATAGTTGTTGATACTTCAAAATCTAAATACTTTATGCAAAAACTACATGAAACTTTAATAGAAAAAGGGGAATAAAATTCCCCTTAAAATTATTTATCTATGTTATTTATATCTTCAATAGATAAACCTGTTATTTCTATATTTTTTCATTTAACTTTTTCTTAGATTTTAAAATCTTCTTTTTAGTATTAGTCTCTTCATCACTTTCAAAAGTTATACCAAATTTATATTTTATATAGATTTTAGCAAGTGCTAAAACAGGCATTGCTATGATCATACCTACTATACCAAATAATCTTTCAAATACAAGCATTCCACAAATTACAACAACTGGATGCAATTTTACAGATTTTGCAATTATATTTGGTTGTAAAATATTTGCATCTATAAGTTGAATTATAAATGATGCTATAAAAGTAATTATTGCAAGTAATGGCCCACCAACTGTTAATGCATATAATGACGTTATACAGTATGAAACTATTGCTCCAATATATGGTATTAAATTTAAAAATGTAATAATTATACCAAATATTACAGCATACTTTAATTTTAATACTAGACAAAGTATTGTAGTCATTATCCCTACTATAATACTATCTATTAATAGTCCTCTTATATATGAATTTAAAATCTCATCCATTTCTACAAGCATTTTATATCTATTAGCATTTTTACCATTTTTAGAAGCCATAACAATTAAACTATTTTTTGTTCTATCCATATCTTTTACCATAAAGAAAGATATAATTATAGCTGTTACAGCACTTATTAGAAAACTTCCTGCTTTTTGTGCAGTGTCAATTGAATAATTTAAGATATTATCCATAATATTTGATAAGAAACCTAAATCCCCTATATTTGAAGATAATTTATAATCTAAAGTAAATTTTTCTGATATAAAAAGATTTATTTTATTTATAACATTTGTATAAAGGGATGGTAAATCTTTAACAAATTGCGTAATTTCTGTTACCATTACTGGTATAATATATGCTAAAGCTAAAAATATTATAGAAAATATAATTACTAAAGAAATTGTTGCTGCAATACCTTTACTAATTCCCATCTTCCTTAATTTATTTGCAAGTGGTTTTGATACCCAACATATTACTACACCAATATAAAATGGAGTAAGTGCTACTAATAATTCAACTATTTTATCTAGTAATCCAAATGATTTAAGTGCAAAACATACTAAAATAAATGCACTTATATACATAACCTTATTTAAAAATTTAAAATCAAACTTATTTTCTTCCATTTTCCCTCCTTAATACATATTATTTCATTTTTATATATTAAAATTCATATTCAACAATTTTCCCTTTATCTATACTTAATTTTACATTAATAGCTCTTTGATTTGAACTTCCTCTATACATTAATTCTTCGCTCTTTTTATCCTCTTCAAATTTTCCGTCAATTAATATATCCGTTCTTTCTAGTAAATCTTTATAATAATTTATATTATCTGCTTTTTGTAATATTTCTTCATATGTAAATCCAGAATATGTTATTACATCTAAGTCTTTACTTTTAATTTTATCTAATAATATAGATAAATTCTTAGCTTGCATAAATGGTTCTCCTCCACTTAATGTTATGCCTTTTAATAATGGATTAGCTTCTATCATCTTTAATATGGTACTTATTGATATTTCTTCCCCAAAATTAAAATCATGTGTTTGTGGATTATGACATCCTTTACAATGATGTGGACACCCTTGCGTAAATATAACAAATCTAATTCCTGGGCCATCAACTATAGATTCTTCAATAATTCCAGCTATTTTTATTATTTCATCATTATAATAATACATCATGTTTTACTCTATCTTTTTCTTCTGCTCTTTTTCCATCATTAAATCTATCTAATGTTCCAACTAAATATCCTGTTATTCTTCTTATTCTTTCAAATGGAACATCATTTGCTAGTGTATAGCTTAAATCTACATAATCTCCATTTACACTAAGATTTAATTCTGCTATTTCTTTGTTAGGATTTTTTTCTATCACATATTTTATATACTCATCTATTTCCTCTTGAGAAATTGCTTCCCCTTTTGTATTAATTACCATATTTATCCCTCTCCTTTTTATACCTAGATTATATCAATTTTTATATATTAAATCAATGGAAAAATAAAATATTCACTTCTATTATTTCATACACTTAAGTTACACTTCTTTATTATGTATACTTTTATTTATATTTTAATTGCACCGTATTGATTTTTATGTAAAATTATGTTATAATAAAATGCGAAAAAATAATATAAATGTAGATTAACTATATCTACAAAAGGAGGAGTTTATATGAAAGAGGTTGAAGACACGTCTTACATAGAAACACTAAAGACTATTATTTCAAAATTGGAAAAAGAAATGTCTATTTCATTTTCTAAAGTAGGACATTGCGACTTATACATGGCATATTTCAAATCTGCAAAGTTTACAGAAATATTTGCAAATGAAAAAAGTTTATTTGTAGGTCCAGAGAAAATTTGTAAAAAGCTTTTTAAAGATATCGTTAGAAAACTCGAAAAATCCTATTACTTAACAGGAGATTTAAAAGAGCTTGTTAATATAAAGAGAGCATGAAGAAAGAAGGTCATAATTTTTGACCTTCTTTATATTATATATTTCTATATTCTGTTTTTCTTTTAATTCTTTCAGTTATAATATTTGAATCTTCAAATTCTTTTCTTCCACAACATGGACATAAGTCTTTTATTATTCCTGTATATCCACAAATTGGATCTCTATCTACTGGATGATTTATTGAACCATAACCAATTCCTGATTCTTTCATACATCTTATAATTTGTTCAAAGGCCTCAAGATTTTTTGTAGGATCTCCATCAAGTTCAACATAACTAATATGTCCTCCATTTGTATATTCATGATATGGTGCTTCAATTTTTATTTTATTAAATGCACTTGTTTTATAATATACTGGAATGTGGAAAGAATTTGTATAGTATTCTCTATCTGTAACTCCCTCTATTACACCATATTTCTTTTTATCTATTTTAATGAATCTGCCCGAAAGTCCTTCAGCAGGAGTAGCAATCAAAGTAAAGTTTAATTTTTCCTTTTGTGATTCTTCATCCATTCTCTCTCTCATATGGGAAATTATTTTAAGCCCTAATTCTCTTGCTTCTTGGCTTTCTCCGTGATGCTTTCCAATTAAAGCTTTTAAACATTCAGCAAGTCCAATAAATCCCATTGTTAAGGTGCCATGTTTTAATACTTCTTCAACTTTATCTGTATTCTTTAAATTTTCAGAATCTAACCATACATGTTGCCCCATTAAAAATGGATAGTTATATGCTTTTTTACTTGCTTGAATATGAAATCTAGATTTTAGTTGATCTATAACTAAGTCTATTTTTTCATCTAGCATTTCAAAGAATTTTTCTATATCTCCATGAGCTTCAATTCCAAGTCTAGGTAAGTTTACTGATGTAAAACTTAGATTTCCTCTTCCACAAGTAAATTCTTTTGTTCTATCATGAACATTTGCCATTACTCTTGTTCTACATCCCATATATGCAACCTCAGTATTATAATCTCCTTTTCTATAATATTGAAGATTAAATGGTGCATCAATAAATGAATAGTTTGGAAATAATCTCTTAGCAGAAACTCTACAACTAAGTTTAAATAAATCATAATTAGGGTCTTGTGGATTATAATTTATTCCTTCCTTTACTTTAAATATTTGAATTGGGAATATTGGAGTTTCCCCATTTCCAAGTCCAGCTTCTGTTGCAAGTAATACTTGTTCAATAACAAGTCTTCCTTCTGGGGTTGTATCAAGACCATAGTTAATACTACTAAAAGGTACTTGAGCACCTGCTCTTGAGTGCATTGTATTTAAGTTATGTATAAAACTTTCCATCGCCTGATATGTAGCTTTTACTACTTCTTTATCTGTATATTTTACCGTAAATCTTTGAATTTTATCTATTGTATTATTATCTAAATATTTGCTTAAATATTTTTTCTCTATTTTTAAATATCCATTAGAATCTTTATATGTAGCGACTATATCTTTATCATATTTAATTGATTTTACAATATTTTCTGCAAATTCTTGAGGATTTTTTATATCTGTAATAAGTTCTACTGCTTTAACTAAATTCTTAAGATATTCTTTTTTATATGTAACTCTTACACCTTTGGCCATTGCATACTCAAAGTTTGGTATACTTTGACCACCATGTTGATCATTTTGATTAGATTGAATTGCAATAGCAGCAAGAGCTGCATAACATCCTATACTTTGAGGTTCTCTTAAAAATCCTTCTCCAGTGCAAAATCCATCTTTAAATAACTTAATTAAATCTATTTGGCAACAAGTGGTTGTTAAAGTTAAAAAGTCTAAATCATGAATATGAATATCTCCATTTTTATGTGCCTCTGAATGGATTGGCTTTAATACACATAAATGATAAAAGTTCTTTGCTCCTTCTGAGCCATATTTTAACATTGTTCCCATAGCTGTATCTGCATTAATATTAGCATTCTCTCTTTTTATGTTATTATTTACAGCATCATCAAAAGTTAAACCTTTATATGTTTTTATTATATCTGTATTTCTTTCTCTTGCTCTACTTCTTTCATTTCTATATGTTCTATATACATTTAGTGTTGATTCATGTCCTTCATCTTTTAATATTTTTTCTGTTATCTCTTGTATTTTTTGAGATGTAACTTGCTTATTTTCTTGAATCTTATCTAATTCATCATATATTTTATTTGCAAGTTCTTCAGACCTAGAATAGTCTTGTCCACCAATTGAGTTTGCTGCCTTATATATAGATTTTGCAAGTCTTTCCACGTTAAAATTTACTTTTCTTCCATCTCTTTTTAATACTTTTGTTATCATGTTTACTACACCTCTTATTTTTACCTCAAATGTTTCCTTTGTGATTATACCATTGTATCATTTACAATGCAAGAATGAAATTTTTACTATTTGGCATAATTGTCAACTATTGTCTTAACTATTGCACTAATATATGCCTCTTTATTTTTCTTTAAATTTTCCAAATCATTTTCCGAATTAATAAATCCGAGTTCTAATAAATATGCCTCTGCTGAAATATTACTATTATAATATGGATTATCTCCTATATTTTTATTTCTCCCATCAACATACGCATGAGTCATAATTCCACCAGTTTCTCTTATCATAAAATAATATGGTGTATCAGTACTTAAGTTTTCATATGGTTCATAATTTAAATCATGAGCATACTCTATAGCCTCTTTAATATCCTCTTCCGTATATGTCTTTACATATACTCCATCTAATGATTTAAATACATTATTAGGAGAATATCTAGTTTTAGCCATTCTAACTATATTATCTGCAAAATTTTTAGCCATATCTAAATTCATATTATTAGAGCAATATATTTCTACCCCACCTTCAGGATAGTCTCTTGCTGTACTATTTAAATGTATAGATAAAAACAATTTAGATTTGGTATCATATGGAACTATAGCTCTACCATTTTTGCCATAAGGAGTTGTATATTCATCTTTTTCTCTTGTAAGTTTAACTTTAAAGCCTAAAGATTCTAATTCTCTTTTTAGGTCTATAGAATATTCTAACGCCATTTTTGACTCTGTATTGTCTTTATACATAGCACCAGGGTCTGTTCCTCCATGCCCTGGGTCAATAACTATATCATAAACATCATTAGGTAAATCTGTTAATATAGAATCCAGTTTCATATACTTAATCTCACTATTATTTTTTAAAGAGATTTTCTCTAGTTTAATATCTATTTTTTTATTTAGATTATTTTTTCTTAAAGTATAATATTCTTCATCTGTATATTTAGTTATATTTTCTAAACTATAATAACTAATTTCTTCTTTTCCATTAAATTCTTCAACTATTTTTAATAATATATAATGTTCTCCCTCATTTATTTCATCTAAATTTATACCTTCATTTATATTAGATGAGAGTTCAAATTTTACATTTTCATCATTTATGTCATATCGTAAACTATATTCTTTTTCTTGTTTTTCCAAATTTGTAATAACTAATTTTAAATCTTTTATATTTGTAGCATTTACAATATTTCTATTTATATATCCATTAATATTTAAGTGATTTCCATATATTGTCCACTTATCTATATAAGCATAATTTTCTATATTATAATCTTTAAATAGACTTGTTATCTTTTGTTCTTCATTTTCTCTATAGTTGTTTAAAATATTACTATATATAATCATTAATATAAACATGATAGTTATAGCTAATAATCCATTTATTATTTTAGTAATTAAACTTTTTCCAAGTCTCATATATATTCATCACCTCAAATATTACTATTTTCTTTTTAAAATTTCTATTGCAACTTTTATTCCATCAACAGCTGCTGTCATTATTCCTCCAGCATATCCAGCACCTTCCCCACAAGGATATAATCCATCTATATTAGATAAAAGTGTATCATTATCTCTTGTAATTTGAACTGGCGAAGATGTTCTTGTTTCCACTGCTGTCATTATTGCATCATCTGATGCAAATCCTTTTAATTTCTTATCTAAATTAATTAAAGCCTCTTTAAAAGTTTCATTAATATAATCTGGAAATAGTTCATTTAAATTTGACAAAGTATATCCAGGCTTATAACTAGGTTCAACTTTTCCTATATTTTGAGATTTAACATTTTTTAAAAAATCTTCTACTCTTTGAACAGGAGCATAATAATTACTTCCACCCATTTTATATGCTTCTCTTTCTAGTTCTTCTTGAAAATACATACCACATAGTGGCCCTTTTTCTTTTGAATCTTCTGGTGTTATATTTACAAGTAATGCACTATTTGCATTCTTACCATCACGGCTAAATTTACTCATACCATTTGTAACAATAGTATTGTCTTCTGAAGATGATGCCATAACTTGTCCTCCTGGGCACATGCAAAATGTATAGCAAGTTCTTCCATTACTTGCATGATATACAAGTTTATATTCAGCAGGTGGTAACTTAAATTTTGTATGATTTCCATATTGAGAAATATTTATATCTTTTTGTAAATGTTCAATTCTTACTCCAACTGCAAAATTCTTTGGCACCATATTTACATTTTTATTTAATAATGTTTTAAATGTATCTCTTGCACTATGACCTATAGCTAAAACTACTGTATCTGTATCTATTATTTCATTTTGAAATTTTACTGATTTTATTTTTCCATCTTCTATATTAAAGTCTTCTGCTTTAGTCTCAAATAAAAAATCTCCACCTTTTGATATTATATATTCTCTCATATTTCTAACAATATTTACTAAATTATCTGTACCAATATGTGGTTTAGCTACATACATTATTTCCTTTGGAGCTCCAAATCTTACAAATTCTTCAAGTACCTTTCTTGAATAAATAGAATTATTTCCTGTTGTAAGTTTTCCATCTGAGAAAGTTCCAGCTCCTCCTTCTCCAAATTGTATATTGGTCCTATTATTTAAGATACCTTTTTTAATAAATTTGTCTACTTCTTCAATTCTTTTTTCAACTTTTGCGCCCTGTTCTATTATGATAGGATTTATTCCATTTTCTACAAGTATTAATGCTGCAAATAGTCCTGCTGGGCCTGCTCCTACTATAACTGGTCTATATTTGCTTTCTCTTAATACATTAATATTTGGGAAAGTATATTCTTGAACCTCTTGTGCATTTTTTATATTTTGTTTTTTAATTAATTCCACATCAACAGAATAGCTAAAAAATATATCCTCTTTTCTTCTTGCATCAATTGACCTTTTAAATATATATGCTTTCTTAACATTACTTTTTTCTATATTGTACTTCTCTAATGCTATATTTATAATTTCTTCTTCTGATAAATTTTCTTTTATTTTAATATTACTTAATCTATACATTTTATCTCCTTTTAAGATGCTTTAATTATACTATAATATGTTCAAAAAATAAAGAAAAAAACTTGAAGGTCTAAAACTTCAAGTTTTTATAAATTAATCTAAATTTTTTATCATATCTAATAATGTCTTAAGCATTAATTTACATGAATCTAAATATAATGTTTCATTTACTGTATGAACATCTTTTACATTTGGTCCTAAAGATATCATATCTAAATGTGGTAGTTTCTCATAAATCATTCCACATTCTACACCTGCATGTATTGCACATACTATTGGCTCTTCTGCGTTATGATTTTTCTTATATGAATCTATATATACTTTTTCAAGCTTTGAATTTGGATTATATTTCCAACCAGGATATGCTCCTTCTTCTTTAATACTAAATCCAATACTCTCTGCTAAATTATTATTTTCTTCTTTTATTTCATCTTTTCTAGTATCAACACTTGACCTTAGAGATTCTAGTACTAAAACATTTCCATTTTGAACTTTTACAATTCCCACATTTCCTGATGATTCAACAAGTCCTTCTACATCTTTGCTATACTCTATTACATTTTGTTTTAAATTTAGTATAAGTGTTATTATATTTTTACTTTCTTCTATTGATATGCACTTTCCATTATATTCTATTTCTTCAATATCTATTGTTAAATCTTTATCTGCCTCTGTAACTTCTATATCTTCTAAAGCCTTATTTAAACTCTCATCTAAATTTTTCATACTAGTACTAAATATAACCTCTGTAACATTTGCAATTGCATTATCTTTATTTCCTCCAACAAAAGATAATAATCTTACATTCTCTATATTATTTAATATTTTTGCAGCTAAATAATTTGAATTTATTCTACCTTTATCTATATCCACACCAGAATGTCCGCCAAAAAGTCCAGAAATACTTAATTTATACACATTTTCTACTTCATCTTCTACATTAATTGATTTCTCATAATATACACTTACGCCACCTGCACAACCAACTATTGCTGTATTTTCTTCTTCTCCATCAAGATTAATTAAATAATGTGCGCTTATATTTGAATAATCAAAAGACCTAGCACCATTCATTCCAATCTCTTCTTCTGTTGTAAATAAACATTCTATTGCTGGTAATTTTATTTCATTATCTGATAATAATAGCATTAAATATGCTACACCTATTCCATCATCTGCCCCTAATGTAGTATCTTTTGCTTTTAATAATCCATTATTTTCTACTATTTCAATTGCATCTTTTTCAAAATTATGTGAACTTTCTACTGTTTTCTCACAAACCATATCTGTATGAGCTTGAAATAATATTATTTTTCTTTCTTCGTAGCCTTTACTTGCTTCTTTTTTTATTAATACATTATTATTTTCATCTTTTATATACCAAAGTCCAAGTTTATTTGCAAAATCACATAAATAATTTGCTATTTTTTCTTCATGTTTAGAATTTCTTGGCACTTTAGAAATTTCTTTAAAATAATATATTAGTTTTTCGTATTTTTCTTGTATATTCATATTATCACCAGAATTATTATAACACAGATACAGTAATTATAATATAAATAGTCTTTTAATTTTAATATTTATATAATTTTTACTTATAGTTAAATAAAGATGGATTTATTTCTAAATCCATCTCTTATCAATCTTATATTTTCTTTTATTTTTTAATTTATTATATTTCATTTTAATATATACATAAATTAAAAAACATAATATAAGTCCAATAACAAATATAATACTTCTTATGTTATATTTTGAAGATTTAAATATATTAAAATATATTTTATTATTTAATACAACATCAATTTCTTTTAAATACATATTGTCATAATAAATTTTAGCTTTTCCAACAATCTCTCCAACTGTATTATTTGATGATAATTCATTCATTCCCTCATATTCAATTCTTATTTTTTCAGTATCCACATCTTCGTTATTATTCATAAGTAACTTTACGTCTTCTGCAGAACTTACTTCTATCTCTTTTTCTTTTGCTTTATATATTGGTAGTGTTTTAATAACACTGTCTTTTGAAATTACATTTTTCATTGTATAGTTTTTATCTATATATTCAAATAGCCTTTGTGTATCACTTAAATGAAATAGTGTTCCTCTTTTTATTTCAGAACCAAGAACAATACAAATCAATTCTTCTCCATCTTTTTCTGAATAACTAGCTAAACAATATTTTGCGTTCTCTGTCATTCCCGTTTTTCCACCAACTATTTTATCTACATTTACTTTATATATCTCTGCAAGTTGAAATAATGCATTATGTACTGTTATTGTTCCATCTTTTATTGTATATTCTTTATCTGTTAAAAATTTTTTAATTGTATCATTACTTAAAGCGTACTTAATCATTAACGCAACATCATATACTGTAGAATAATTATTCTCATCATCTGAACCTATAGTATTTGAAAAGGAAGTGTCATTCATCCCAATTTCTTTTGCTTTTTCATTCATAGCATTAATAAATTTAGAATAATTTCCAAATACGTTAAGACCAATACATGCTGCACTATCAGCTCCTGATGGCAAAAGCATTGTAGCAATTAAATCATAATATGAAATCTTTTGTTTATCTCTAAGACCTGCTACAGAATAATCCTCATCATAAAACTTTTTTACCTGTGATAAATCAACTATAACCTCTTGATTTAAATCACTTATATTATCTATACAAGTTATTGCTGTCATAACTTTAGTAATACTTGCAATAGGTACTTTTTCTTTTGAATTTTCCTCATATAAAGGTCTAAAATTATTTATAGTATATACACCAATATGACTACTATTAACATTTTCAATATTATTACTTGCTAATATATTTTTTGGAATAAATATTAAACAAAAAATAAATAAAATTACTATCTTTTTTCTCATAATATATACTATATTTTATTTTTTAATTTCTATTACTATATTTCAATAAGTTCATATTCTTTCGTTCCAAATCCAAGTTTTTCTGCCTCATCTATAGTATGTGTTCCATTTCTTGATTCAATTCTTTCTACTAAATGGTCTCTACCTGGGTCTGTAGATTTATATACTAAATCTACACATGCTTTATCTAATGCTATAGGGTCAAGGGATGATAAAATACCAATATCTTTCATACAAGGGTCTTCTGCAATAGCACAACAATCACAATCTACTGACATATTACACATTATATTTATATATACTATATTACCTTTAAAGTAATTTACAACAGATGAAGCTGCATCTGCCATTGACTCTAAAAATTTGTCATGATTTGCAGTCCATAATTCTTCTGGATTTCCAGCACCATGTATATATGCTTTTCCATAAGCAGAAGCACAACCTATTGAAAGTTGTTTTATTGCTCCACCATATCCACCCATTGGATGACCTTTAAAATGTGATAAAACAAGCATTGAGTCATAATTTTTCATATTTTTACCAACATAATTTTTCTTTATAACTTTTCCATTTGGTATATCCAGTATTATGTCTTCTTCTTCGGAATCCATTATATCTACATCAAAAAATTTACTCCAACCATGTTCTTGCATAAGCTTTACATGTTTTTGTGTAGTATCTCTTTCTCCTTCGTATGCTGTATTACATTCTACAACTGTTCCGTTAACATATTCTATCGCGTCTTTCATAAATTCTGGATGAAGATAATTTTGGTTCCCTTTTTCTCCAGAATGAACTTTTACTGCAACTTTACCTGGTAGTTCCTTATTTAATACTTTAAACATTTCTACTACTTTTTGTGGTGTAATTTCTCTTGTAAAATATACTTTTGCTTTTTCCATAAATAGTTCCTCCTTTTAATTTTCAACTATTTCACTACTTAGTAATTTCTTTAATACTTTTCTTTTTTTCCTTTCATCGTGATCAGAAAAAATCTCTAAATCTATCATTTCCCATATAGGTACCCAACATGCAATTAATAACAACTCTTTCCACATACTTTCTTCCCCTACTAATGTGGATAAAAATAATGCTAAAATCCCCCATGCGAAAAAGAAATATTGCTTTAAGTCTATACGATGATGTAATTCTAGGCTCTCTTGATATTCTCTTTTTAGACCTTCAATTATTAAATTTTTACAACTTCTAATTGATGGAAATTTTTTATTAATCTGTATTTTTATTGTATCTTTATTAGGTATATACATAGCTTCACTTATTATATACTCTATCAAATCTTTTGAAACTAATTTTTCATTATATTTTTCTACTAAATCATATTTATCTATTAAATCTACTTCAATTACTCTTTCCATATATAATTCCTCCCTTTTTTTAATATGTTAGCATAAAGAGTAAATTTTATCAATAAATAGAGCAGATATCTATCTTTTGATATCTGCCCCTTTTATTATTTGTCTAATTTCATTATATATTCACAAATCATATCTGCAGTTTTTTCTGTTCCTATTGATGAATTAATACAAAAATCGTAATTATTTACTTTTCCCCATTCTTGATTTGTATAAAATTTATAATGTTTTGCCCTTTCTTTATTTACTTTCTCTATCTGTTTTATGGCTTTTTTCTCTTCTAAATTGTAATATTTAATTGCCCTATTTATCTTATCTTCTTTATTACTATATATAAATATTTTTACAACATTTTCATTATCTTTTAATATATAATCTGCACATCTTCCTACTATTACACAAGACTCTTTATCTGATAATTGCTTTATTACTCTTGTTTCTGCTTCAAATATTTTATCATCATTATTATAACTAGAATTTAAACTTGAGCCCCAATTTCTCTTTTGGTCGTTTTCTTCTATAAATTCTTCTGATAATCCTGCCTCTTTAGAAACAAGATTAACTAAATCTTTATCGTAAAATTTTATTCCTAGTTTATCTGCAATAATTCTTCCTATATATCTACCACCTGAACCATATTCTCTACTTATTGTTATAACCACCTTAGACTTTAATATATTATTTGTACTTGTATCATCTGTAAGTGTATAACTCTCATTCTTTTCTTTACCAATCTTTTTATATTCTGAGCCAAATAAAAATATAACAATAATAAAGCATATTGCACTAGATACAGGTCCAGCATATAGTG
Source organism: uncultured Clostridia bacterium (assembly GCA_949106495.1). Classification (GTDB taxonomy): domain Bacteria; phylum Bacillota; class Clostridia; order TANB77; family CAG-465; genus CAG-465. Next base: position 86,779 of record CARYZD010000006.1, on the reverse strand, counting down.
TACCATATAATCCAAAAATATTAGTAAGTATTAAAGCAATTGGAATAAATAGTATTATTTGTCTAATAAACGATACTGCCGTTGCTTTTTTTATATTTCCAAGAGATTGAATAACTACACTTGATGTCATTTCTAAAGCGTTTACAGCAGATAACATTAAAAATATTCTACAACAGTCTGTTGCAAATTCTAAATATAGGCTATCATCTCCACTACCAAATATACTTACAAGTTGTGATGGAAATAATACAACTAATATATTAAATATTATTCCTACTATAAAATTAACACATAAAACCTTTTTTAGTGCTTCTTTTACACGTTCGTTATTCTTAGCGCCATAGTTAAATCCAATTATTGGTTGTGAGCCAACAGATATTCCAATTACAGCTGATACATATATCATATTTAATTTTGAAACTATACCATAAACAGATAATGGTATATCTGAGCCAAATTTAGATAAACCTCCATATTTTGTCATAATATTATTCATAAATACAAATAATACAAGAATTGTCATTTGAGTAATAAAACTAGATGCTCCATATCCTGCAACTTTAATAACAGATTTATTTATCTTAAAGTCTTCTTTTTCAAGTTTTATACTCTTTATCTTTGGTATATATGCAAGTGCAATAATTGTTGATACAATTTGTCCTATTATTGTTGCTAATGCTCCACCTGCAACCCCCATATCAAATCCAAATATAAAAATTGGATCCAATATGATATTTAATATTGCTCCTGCAAGTAAGCAAAACATTGAATATTTTGGAGAACCATCTGCTCTAATTATTGATGCAATACCTGTATAAATAATCATAAAAGGAGCTCCAATTAATATTACCTTTCCATATTGCATAGCATATGGAAATACATTTTCAGTACATCCAAAAAATCCAACTAATTTTGGAAGAAATATATATGCTATTATACTTAGTAAAATTGAAGATAATATAATTGTAGTTATTGTTGCACCTACAGATTTTTTTGCTTCTTCTTTTTTTCCTTCTCCAAGTCTTAAACTTAAATTTGCTGCACAGCCATTACCAAATAACTGAGCTAATGAATTACAAATAATAACAAGTGGGAATATTACATTAGTCGCTGCATTCCCTAAATATCCTACACCTTGTCCAATAAATATTTGGTCTACAATGTTATAAATAGAATTAATTAACATACTTATAACACAAGGTATAGCAAAACTTAAAAGTAATTTACTAATTTTGTCTTTTCCTAAATCTAATTCTTTCACTTTCTACACCCTTTCCACATACAAAAAGATAACGCATTTCCAAAAAAATATCTGGACTTACGTTATCTAACTGATCGACATATGAATTATATCATAATTATTTTTATATTTAAAGTTTATTTTATATATTTTTCGACTTTTTTCTTATTAAATATATCCTTCTTTATATAACTGTCTATATTATTTAAAACAACTATAAATTGTTAGTTATCGTTCAGATTATTCATTACTACATTTTAATTTCTTTCTTGTAATAAATAATGCTAAACTAATAATAAATTCTATTATAATAAAGATAAGCATTAATCTCAAATTTATATTACTTAGCCATCCTCCTGCAAATCTTTGGTCAATGAATTTAGAAAGTAACTTAATTATTATAAATGCTATTATTGTAAATGTCATTGTAAACATACTGCTTATTTGAACTGTTTTTAGTGCTTTATTTTTTTCTATTATTGCTAATACTATTATAGTTATAATGCAAGTTAGTATCATTACTATTCTAAAATAACTATTAGTTAATATATTATATAATTTTAAAATAGGAAGATAATAATTTCCAAATGAATCAATAAGATTTTCTTCTAATTTTTTTTCAATGTTTACAATGTTTTTATTCAAATACTCTTTAGTGCTATTTACTTTTTCGTTATAAAATTCTTTGGGCATATTTTCTAAAATAAGTGAATCTATTTCCTTTGATATATCAAATTTTATATTCTCATTATATCCTATATTTTTAACTATAGTTTGTATAAACTTTGATGTTATTTTATCAGTATATTGGCTATTTCTAATGTTGTTTTCTATTCTTTGTAAATTATTTATATCTACATCATAAACAATTTCATCTAAAAAATAACCTGATATTTTTTTAGATAATATTTCTTGCGAAAAAGTTTTGACAACTGTATTTTCAATTATAAAACTCATCGTTATTAGTATTAAGCTTACTGTTAGCAATATAGTTAATATTACTTTGATACATTTTTTCATACATAATCTCCTCCACAACTTACTATTTATCTAGCAATTTTGTATCATCACTAAAAAAATCTCTTTTGCTAAAACTTGATGTCATAAACCTCCATGCAGCCTTTCTATTTGTTAACCATTCAATTTTAGCATTGTTTTTAGTATTTTTTAACATACCTTCTACAAGAAATTTAGCTACAACATCTGGATAATCTCCTAAAATATTATATACTTTTTTAGTTTTTTCGGATAAATTAATTTTTTCCTTATCTCGTAAAGCATTTCTAATAAAATCTGTTATCATAATTCCAGGACTTAATTTTCCTACAATTACTCCTGTATTTCTTTCATCACTTTCTTTTGCTAAAGCTTCTGTAAAATAAGTAATTGCTCTCTTACTCGTTCCATAGATTGAAAGCCCAAGCATTTTAGCATCATTACTTCCATATCCTTCTATATTATATATCGCACCTTTATGTTCTTTTTCCATTTCTTGCATTATTAACTTTGAACCTATTATTGCACCTTTTAAATCAACATCAATAACAATATTTATATCTTCTTCTGTTAACTCCCATATAGCTTTTTCTGGTTGGTTAACACCTGCATTATTAATCCATATATCTATTACTCCCAACTTTTCTTTAGCAAAATTAATTAAATTTTGTATTTCTTCTGATTTAGTAACATTACAAATGCAATACTCAACTACTGCTTCACTCTCTATTTTTTCAAGTTCCTCTTTTGCAAACTTTAATTTTTCCTCATTTAAATCACTAATTACTACATTTACATTATTTCTTCTAAATACTTTAGACATCTCAAAACCAAGACCTCTAGCACTTCCAGTTATAACTACTGTTTTCATATAAACACACCCTCTCATATATTTATATATTATATTAGTTTTGCCATATTTTCAATATGAATTATTATAATTATAATAAAAAGCAAGTAATCTAAACGACTGCTTGCTTTTTTATTTCAATTGTTTAATTATACCCAAATTATTAATATAAGAAAAATAACTCCTAAAGTAATAAAAGAATATCCCATTATTTTTATCAACTTTCTAAATGATTTTTCATCTTTTGGAACAGGATGAACCATTGTTTTTCCAACTTCATAGCTCATTTTAGGCATATAATTTCCTATTATCATAAACAATATACCTAAAACCAAACATACACTTTTCCCAACATATACTGTGCTTCCAAGAGGCACTTCTATCATAATTATATATATAAATACGGTTAAAATAGGAACAAACCATTCCATTATCTTTATAATTCTTGGTTTTTCATTATATTTTAATTTACTTGCTTTAGATGTAACAACTATACATACTGCTTGCACAATAGCCATTATTATTGGTAATCCAAATAGTGCAAAACTTTTAGAGGCATAATTATCTGGCTCATTTTTTATATTGAAATGAATTGGCATTTGTTCTGGTAACTTATTATATAATACAGCTCCTAAAATCATTGGTAATAAACAAACAATAACTGTAATAATTAAAGTCATTCTATTTTTCTTTTCCATTTTTATTTCCTCCTAACTTATATATCCATACTAATACATCTTCAAATACAGATACATTTAATTCATAATATATATAATTCTTATATTTTGTTTCTGTAATTAAATCTGCCTTTTTTAATTGAGATAAATGATATGAAACTGTGGCACCAGTTAAATTAAATTTTTCAGAAATTTCTCCAGCAGATTTTCTTTCTTCTTTTAACATTTCAAGTATATCTCTTCTTACTGGATCAGATATTGCTTTTAAAGTTTCCGACATTCCCATATTATATTCACTCTCCTTTACTATTTAGAAATATTTCTAAATAGATTATACCATTAAAATTGTATGTATGTCAATATCTATTTAGAATATTTTCTAAATAGATATTAAAAATATAAAGGAATAATTTAAAATTACTCCTTATTTTGATTTATAATTTTAATAAGTCTACTTGTTCCAAGTCTTGTTGCACCATTACTTACAAATTCTATAGCATCTTCAAATGAAGAAATACCACCAGCAGCTTTAATGCCTTTTTCATTACTTATATATTTTTTAAATAATTTTATATCTTCTTGTGTTGCACCATTTGTAGAAAAACCAGTTGATGTTTTTATATAATCTGCATTAGATTTTGATACTATCTCACACATCTTAATTTTTTCTTCATCCGTTAATAAGCAGGTTTCAATAATTACTTTTAATATTTTTCCATTACATGCCTCTTTAATTTCATTTATTTCTCTTAAAATATTATCATAATTTTTATCTTTTAAATCTCCAATATTAATTACCATATCAATTTCTTCTGCACCATTTTTTATAGCATTTTGAGTTTCAAAGACTTTTGTTTCAGTTGTATTATATCCATTTGGAAATCCTATAACAGTACAAATTTTAACTTTATCTGCTACATACTCTACTGCTTTTTTTACAAATGATGGTGGTATACAAACTGATGCTGTATTATATTTTATACCATCATCACATATCTCTTTTATATTTTCCCATGTAGCTTGTTGTTTTAATAATGTATGGTCAACTATTCCTAAAATTTCATTTTTATTCATATATTACTCCTCCATATATCTCTATTTTATCTTAGTACTCAATTTAAATATAATTGTACCAATTGCACAAGCTAACGCACTATCTACTAAATACCAAATTGAATGAATTAATGCTGACTCATTATAATATATCCATACAGATGGTATAAATACTATTGCTACAATTAGTGGATATAAATATTTTATTTTTTCTTTTGATATACTTGCAATTATAACAGATAAAATAAATGTTATAATTAAAATTAATAATACCATTCCCATTGCATCTGTTGGACCTGCAAATAATGGAAAAATATAAAACATAAATAATTGAATAATTATTATAATAATTTCTTTAATATACCTTTTCATATAATACCTCCCTAAATATATTTTTGGATAATTTCATATATTTTATCACTATGAATAATATAACTCCCATGATTTTCATTAGATATTATTTCAAGTGTACTTGTCTTTATAGAACTTGCTATTAATTCTGTATGTTCCTTTAAAATAGCATCTTTTTCACCAGCAAGTACAATTGTTGGTATCACTATTTTATTTAGCTCGTCTATTGAAATATTTGGCTCTTTAACCATTATTTTAAATAATTTATTTTTTGTAAAAAAGTAGCACACTTTTGAAAAAAATAACATTGATTTTTTCATACCTTTAGGATTTAAATTTGCTCCACTTATAATAAGTTTTGAAAGTAAATTAGGTTCTTTTATCGCAATAAGAAGTCCTATTATACCACCATCACTAAATCCGTATAATATTGGTCTATCTATATTTAATTTTTTAATAAATTCTATAGTATCTTCTGCCATTAATTCATAATTTATTTCCTCTGTATTATCACTTTCTCCATGACATCTACTATCTATAGCATATACTTTATACTTTTCTTTTAATTTTTCTATTAATTTATCAAAAATCAAATGATTTTCACTATTTCCATGAAGTAATATTATAGGTGTACCTTCTCCATATACCTCATAATTAATATTTACATTATTAATATTTATTTTCATAATCTGATATTAGCTCCTTTTAAAATAATTATCTAATTATAATATGTTCAAAAAATCTCTCTTGAAATTCTGTTAAAGCATTAATTGCTTCATCACTATAATCTTTGCCTTCTGGAACAATTATTAGTTTATCATCATTATCATTAGTTCTATTTAATATTGCAATACAAATTCCCTCAAATTCTTTTATTGGTTCAAACACACCTAAAATATAACAATCAAGCTCTTCTCCATCTCCACTTATTGTACCTGGAACATAACCATAATTTACTGGATATATAAAATTATGTTTTGGATGTTTACTTCCCATACATCTATCAATTTTTACATAAACTTTTTTTCTTAAATATTCTTTATTATTCATAGTAAATTTACCTTTCTATTGTATATCAAATATATCACAAAAGAGAGTAATTATCAATGAAGTGAACCCCAAATGTTGGACGAAAGTTAGACAACATTTGGAGGTGCATATTTTATGTCTAAATATAGTGAAGAATTTAAATTAAAAATTATAAAGGAATATTTAAAAGGAAATACAAGTTATAGATATATTGCTAAAAAGTATAATATAGCTGAAACACCCATTTACTCATGGGTAAGAAAATATGAAAGATTTGGAAAAGAAGGTTTAAAAAGAAATAGAATAATTTATGATGGTAATTTTAAACTAAATGTGGTAGAATACATGCATAAAAATAATCTTTCTTGTACAGAAACTGCAATACATTTTAAACTTGCTGGTGCAACTTTAGTTTCTAATTGGGAGAGAATATATTATGAGGAAGGACCACAAGGACTTTTTACAGAACGTCGTGGAAGAAAATTAAACATGGGTAAAAATAGTAAAAAATTATCTAAAGAAGTTGAGGAAGATTTAATAGCAGAAAACCAAAGATTAAGGATGGAAGTAGCATACTTAAAAAAATTACAAGCCTTAGTTCAGCAAAGGAACAACCAACAAAACAAGAAAAAGTAATTGCTGTAAGTGAATTAAGGCAAGAATTTAAGTTTACAGCATTACTAAAGTTAGCAAATATTTCTAAAAGTACATATTATTACATCTTAAATAGCTTAAAAAAGCAAGATAAATATAAAGATATAAAAGGATTAATAAATAAAATATACAATGAAAATAAAGGCAGATATGGATATAGAAGAATAACTTTAGAATTAGTAAATACATATAATTTAAAGATAAATCATAAAACAGTTAGAAAATTAATGAGTGTTTTAAATCTAAAGGCCAGTTATACGCAAGAAAAGAAAATATAGTTCATATAAGGGAACTATTGGTAAAATTGCGGATAACATACTAAACAGAGATTTTAAAGCAAATAAGCCAAATCAAAAATGGGTTACAGATGTTACAGAATTTAAAGTAAATGAAGAAAAAATATATCTTTCTCCAATAGTAGATTTGTATAATGGTGAAATTGTAAGTTACAATTTATCTAAACATCCTAATTTTAATCAAATATTAGATATGCTAAAAAAAGCTTTTAAGAAAATCCCTAACAATACAAATCTAATACTACATTCGGATCAAGGATGGCAATATCAAGCCAAGTTAAAGAAAAAAGGAATTATACAAAGCATGTCAAGAAAGGGAAATTGTATAGATAACTCTGTAGCTGAAAACTTTTTTGGAATATTAAAATCAGAATTGTTCTATATAAATGAATATAAAACAATAGATGAGTTAGAAAAAGATATTCATGAATATATAAAATATTATAATAATAGCAGGATAAAAAGCAGATTAAAAATGAGTCCTGTAAATTACAGAACTCATTTTCAAAAGTTAGCTTAATTAAAGTGTCCAACTTTTTGGGTTCACTTCACAAATAATTACTCTCTTTATATTTTATTCAACATTTACACCTTTTTCAAATGATTTCTTTCCAAGAAAATAATAAAAAATTATATAAATTATATATATTAGTATTCCTAAACACATAACAGCCTTTATTGCATCTACATTTATTATATCAGTAGTATTAATTAAATTCATAATTTTAGAATTAACTAATCCTAGTAAAAATACAAAAAATAAACTTGCTGTTTGAGTCGCCAAATAAAACGATACACCTAATACAATAGTTTTTATCATTTTTCCTGTATTAAATTGATGACCTAATATTATTGCTGAATAACCTATTAAAACCACAAATAAAATTTCTAAAAATATTACCAAACATATTAATAACACAAGTCCTATTACTGTTATATCATAAGTTGAAGCTGCAAGTTCTAATGCAGACTTTAAAATTCCTATATTTGTTTTTGAATAAAAACATATAAATAAACATGAAATTATAACAACAAATGTTGTAAACAATGTTATAATAGCAGATAAAACTTTAGCAATATATATTTTATTCTTACTCACTGGAAGTGTATGTATAAGATAGGATTCATCTTTATATACATTTCTAACAAATCTTGCCCATAATCTCATAATACAATTTATTAAACTACTTACCATCATTGATATAGCGATTGAAATTGATATTCCAGAAACAACAGAAAAAATAACTGAATTATTAATAAATTTTAGTGCTCTTCCTATTCCAGAAAAAATAAATGTTAAAGCATAAAAAACTAATACCACTTTATATACCCATTTTAAATCATACTTTATTAATTTTCTTAACATTTAAAATACCTCCTAAATATTTCATCAATAGATGAATTTTCTTTATTTCTTAATTCATCTGCTTGAGAAGTAAGTATAATTTCTCCATTATTCATAAAAATAACTTCATCTAATATTCTTTCAATATCTGAAATTAAATGTGTAGAAATTATTACACTTGCTCCTTCACTAAAATTAGAAAGTATTGTATCTAATATATAGTCTCTAGTTGCTGGATCAACTCCTCCTAGTGGTTCATCTAAAATATAAAGTTCTGCCTCTCTACTCATAACAAGAATTAACTGAAGTTTTTCTTGCATTCCTTTTGACATTTTAGATATCTTAATATTAATATCCAAATTTAAGTCATTTAATAACTTTATCGCTTTTTTAGAATCAAAATTATCATAAAATTCTTCAAAATATACTATAACCTGTTTTATAGTCATTTCTTTGTCTAAATATGTTCTTTCTGGTAAATATGAAATAACTTTCTTAGATTCAATTCCAGGTTTTTCTCCATTTATTAATATTTCACCTTTTGTAGGTGTCAATAAATCATTAATTAGTTTTATTAATGTTGTTTTCCCAGCACCATTTTTACCTAATAGTCCTACTATTTTTCCTCTAGGTATTTTCAAATTGATATCTTTAATGATGTTTTTGTTATCAAACCTCTTACATAGATTATTACATTCTAACAACTCCACTATTTGCTTCCTCCTAACTCTTGCAAGTATGTTACTGCTTCGTCGTGAGTTATGCCTATATTTTTCATATCATCTAAAAATTTAGTTACTTTTTCTCTTGCCAATTCTTTTTTTATATTTAAAATTAATTCTGAATTATTAGTAACAAATTTACCATTTGTTCTTTCTGTATATACTAAACCTTGATTTTCCAATTCCACTAAAGCCTTTTGCATTGTATTAGGATTAACCCTTACAATAAGTGCTAGCTCTCTTACTGAAGGCAATCTTTCTCCTTGCTTTAGTTTTCCTGAAACAATCTCAATTCTAATTTTTTCAACTAATTGAATATAAATTGGCCTTTCATTATCAAAAATATAATCCATAAATCTTTCCTTTCTTCATTGTATTACTTGCATAATACAATAATACTATATTAATTTATTTTTGTCAATTATATTTTAAAAATAATAAAATTTCAATAGATATAAAAAAATAAAAGAAGTGTCTATGTTACAATAATCACTTCTTTTAAAATTAATCTTTAGATTTAAATGGATGTTTAATTTTATATTTTATTTCTTCAACTATTATATTTATTGCTATCTCATATATATTTTCTGCCTCTGTTTCACTTATATATAATTTCTCTTTTATCATATTTATTAGACTTTCTTTATTATTTTTACCAATAATAAAGTTATCCTCTAAAATATCATTTACTATAATACAATTTTCATTAGTTAACTTTGTTTTATTTTTAAGTTCTTGAATAAAACCACTTTTATTCATTTTCTTCACCATACATTTTCCCTTTTGAATCTAATTGTATTTCATAACCATATTCAAAAATATATGCCATAGTAAATAGGAATAAAATATAAATTAAATCAAACATTTCAAATCCAATATTTAAATCTTGTCCTATTATAATTTCAGCAAATATACCTAAAATATTTGGAATTATTATTACAGCAATCATTAAAAATGCAATTATTTTTATATATTTTACATTCTCAAGTGTAAATGGTGTTTCTCCATTATGAATATTTATAAATAAATGTTCCAAATTTTTAAATACTAAATACATAAGTACTAAAGCTATTATTAATGTACTAAAAGCAATTTCACTAAAAATTGTTAATGATAACATAGACATATTTTCTAGCTTATCTATAACTTTATTTAAAGCTTCTACTTCACTGACATTAGACACTTGATATTCTCCAATATTATCTTTGATAATAATTTCTACATCTTTTCTTTGATATTCAATATTTTGACCAAATATTTTTACTGTGTTATTTTCACCTACTTTAATATTACTTGTTAAAACTGGTGTTATAATCATTGTAAGTGCAACACAAACAATTCCAATTAACACACATATTTTACATATTCTTGCTGTAATATAAATTGCTTTACTTAGTGTCTTCATCTTTTTTTGTTTTTCTTTTTTGAATTTAACTATACTCATTTTCACATCTTCGTCTAATGAATCAATATCTATTAAATCCTCATGTACTAAATCATTAATTTTACAATGAAAAATATCACAAAGTTTTAAAATATTATCCATCTCAGGATATGCTTCACCACATTCCCACTTTGAAACACTTTGTCTGGTTACTCCAATCTTCTCTGCTAATTTTTCTTGTGATATCTTTTTTATTTTTCTTAAATTTCTCAAATTATCTCCAAACTTCACTAGACTTCCTCCTTTCAGTTAAATTCTAGCTTTATTTTAACACAATTTCTACCAATTTTAAGTAGCAATTTAAAAATGCAACTTAAAAGTTGCATCTTTTTTAATCATTTTCTTCGTCTTTTTCTTCTTTTCTACTTTTTATGCAAGCGCCTATTCCCATTCCTACACACATGCCTATACCAATTCCAAAACACATACATATAGGAATATTATTTAAAAAACTTCCTATCGCAATACCTATTGCTACTCCAAAACACATTCCAAGGCTTATTCCCATTCCAATATAATTTTCTTGCTCTGTATTTTCTCCTTCAACCTTATTACCCATAAATAATCACACTCCTATTTTACAATAGAATATCACAAAAGCAGATAACTTGCAATAAGTTATCTGCTTTATATAAATTATTATTCTTCTACTTTAGTTTACTTTAGTTTCTTCTTTAATTTTAGCTTCTTTTTCTTCTTTATTTTTTTGACTTAGTTTAGATGTTTGAATTGAAGCAAACATTAACATTCCAAAAGTCGCAAATAAGAAACCAAAATATATTTTTGCTACTGGAGTCGCTGTTTTTACCCCTTCTTCATTTGCATATAATTTTCCATTAGATAAATATGCTTTTACTGTTTTTCCTTCTGGATATTCATATGCACTATGTGGATTTCCTAAATCATAAACTTCTCCTTCATATCTAACTTTAACTTCATAAAAGTTAGTTCTTGAACCAGTTTTTCTATTTACAACTTGTTTTGTTTCTGAACTTACAACAGTTACTTTTACTTCTTCAAATTCTGGATTAACATTGTTCATTGCAAACCATAATCCTACAGTTGTAACTAAACAAACTACAAAAACTACCCATAAAATAATAATTTGTTTTTTCATAAACTATTCCTTCCTTCATTTTAAAATAATAGTAAAGTATCGTAATAACATACCTTTATTATATTAACACATAATATATGTTTAGTCTAGTACACCTTAATATTTTAATTTAACTTTTTTCTTCTAGGTTTTGGAACAGGGGTAACTTTTTCAATCTCTATTAAAACATTTTTACAAAATTCTGAATTATCTATATCTAAAATATAATGTTCTTTTGCTCCATTATATGGTAATCCAACTTCTGCATTTTCCATTAATTCTTTTATACAATCTAATTTTTTAACAAATGTATTATTGTCACAAACAATTGCAACTGGTTTATCATTAACATAGATCATATATTCTCCAAACATTTTTTTATATCTAATATCACCTATTTCTCTTATTTGCTCACATACATATTCTATATATTCAACTGTCGTTGCCATACTTTTTTCCTCCTAAATTCTAATCATTCTTCTACATATCCTTTTGATATAAGAGATTCTTCTATCTCATTTACTCTTTTTAATATTGAAATTAATAATTTAGATAAAATTATCTTAATATTTTTTATATTATATTTTATACCTTTTACCATACATGCTTCTTTTACTTGATTAAATTCTTTTTTTAAAATAGGTATCATCGATAAAGAGATGCATACCATTACTTCTATGTCTTTAGTATCTATATTTATTATTTTTAATGGATAACAAATATTTTTTATTGTATTTGCTATTTTTCTTACTGATGTTGTTTTGGAATAAATATAGGTTATATGACATACTAGTAATAATTTTATGCCGACTAAAATACTATACTTGTAATTAGATAATATCCAGTTTATTATTACTGTTAATAGTATAAATGGTAATATTTTTATAATATATCTTATTGTATCAGAAATTTTTACTTTAAATAAAAAATTTAAAATTAGATTAATTATAAACACTATTAATAATATAATTACATCATCTAAAAAAAATATCGTTGTTGTATATATAATAAATAATATAAATATAATGCTATTTTTCATTTTTTGCTATTCCTTTAATTTTTAATATTAATTCTTCTGTAGATAACTCATTTAGATTTATATCAATTCCTTCTTCTTTTAATGCTTGTACTATTTGAATAATTAGTGGTACTTTAATACCATGCTTTACTAATATATTAATTTTATTAATCAATTCATCTTTTAATATAGTATCTACTACTTCTCCATTTTCAATTATAACTATTCTATCTGCTAAAAGCATTTCATCTGCCATATTAGTAATATATATAATTGTATATTCTTCTTTCTTTAATTCTTTTATTATACTATGTATTTCTTCTTTTCCAGCGCTATCAATCATAGTTGTTGGTTCGTCAAATATAATATATTTGGGCTTTTTAGCAAGTACTTCACTAATTACAATTCTTTGTTTTTGCCCTAACGATAGTTCATATAAATCTTCATTAGTTTTATCCTCCATATGAACTTTTTTCAATACATCTTTTATTATCTCTTCTTTTTCTTTCTTATCTAATTTATCTAAAGAAAAAGATAGCTCATCTTCTATATTATTAAATATTATTTGATTTTCTGGATTTTGAAAAACAATCCCAATCTCATTTATTATTTTCTCTTTATTTTTCTTATCTGATATATCTAATCCATCTATAAATATGTTTCCTCTTTTTACTTTTAAAATTCCAGAAATTAATTTTCCAAGAGTAGATTTTCCTGAACCATTTTTTCCCATTATAACGACAGTTTCATTTTCTTTAATCTCTAAATTAATATTTCTTAATATATTTTTACCTTTTTTATATCCATATGTTAAATTATTTATCTTAATCATTTTCGCCTCTTATGTATTTATTAAACGGTACTCTTAAAGTATTTTCTAAAATAATTATTGTTATTATCTCTATTGGTATCATAACTAATTCTTTTACTATCCTTGCAGAAAGTAATACCATAAATGCTTTTCCTGTTGTAATTTTTATCCAAAATGTATTAAGTCCAATATTGGCGATAACTGTAACTAACATAACTGCCATTATTACTCTAAAAATAAATTGTTTATTTGAATAGGTATTATCTTCTTTTTTATATAATAAAATTCCATATATAAGCCCTGAAACTACTTTAGTAACAGTATATCCAATAAAAAATGAACCAAATGGAAATAATGTTGCTCCAATCAAATCTGAGATTACATTTACAAGTATAGCCCATTTTGGTCCAAGCCAAATTGCACATAAAACAACTGGTACAAATGCAAAATTAATACTAAGTAGTGGAGTTTTTATTGCTAAAAATCTTGATAAAATAACAGTTAATGCAATTAATAACGCTGACATTATAATTTTTTTACTCTTTGACATTTCTATTTTTCTCTCCTTTTTTGATATATTATATCACAAAAAAGCAAACCATAACATGGTTTACTTTAATACTTTTTCTATTTAATTTTTTAATGGTTATATTATTATAATTCTTTTTTACTATAAATTTTATATGATACTTTATATGATATAAAATTTATAAAAAATATAGCAATTAACAATATAATAGGTAATATTTTTTCTATTAAACTTAATAAATTGCTTACCTGAATTATATCAAAATTTATATAGCTTATTCCACCAAGAATTGATGATACAATAATTACTAAAATAAACATATTTAGTCTACCTTTTTCTGCACCCCATTTATATATACATGGTATTTGAATAGTTTCAATAATACTTATTCCAAATATTGCTCCTATACCTATGCTTATAATTTCAAATATATTTGGTATACTTTTAGTAAATATAAAAGTTATAATAAAACTTAGTACCATTCCAATAATACATCCAATTAATGTAGAACATATACAAAATATATATTTCGAAAGTACAACTTCTTTTCTTGTAAGTGGTAATGTTAAAATATATTTATCTGTTTTTGATACCTCATCATAATTAAATGTAGCCATACTAAACATCCCCAGTCCAAGCGTTAGCATAATTACAAGCATTGTACTGATTCCATTTATACTAGATTGTGATATTGCTACTAAAAAATATATTATTATAAATATAATTAAAGATTTTCTATAACTTCTTAATTGTAGTAAATCTTTTGTCATCAATCCTTTTATTATATTCATATTATTTCCCCCCCTTAACATACATTACCATTATATCTTCTATTGATGGTTTATCTATTATTTGAATATCATATTTTCTTTTAAATTCTTCTTTATTTTCTACTAAGATATCATATTCATATTTGTGTTTTCTGTATTTTATATAATCTTTTTTATCTATTTTTTCAAAATCTTCTTTAGTACATTTTACGATTCCATATTTTTCAAGTAATTCATCTCTTGTTTTAGTAAGTATAATTTCGCCATTATTTATAAATGTAATATAATCCGCAATATGCTCCAAATCTGATGTTATATGACTTGATACAAGTATCGAGTGCTCTTCGTCTTGTATAAAATCTTGAAATATATCTAATATCTCATTTCTTGCAATTGGATCAAGTCCTGCTGTTGGTTCATCTAATATTAAAAGTTTTGGACTATGCGAAAGTGCAGTAGCAATTTTTAATTTCATTTTCATTCCACTTGAATATTCTTTTGAAATTTTATTTTTGGGTAATTTAAAATCTTCTATATATTTAAAATACAGTTTTTCATCCCAATTTTTATATACTTTTTCCATTATTTTATTTATATCACAAGGATTTAAGCATTCAGATAAAAAGCTATCATCAAGAACTACTCCTATATCTTCTTTAATTTCCCTTTCATAAATTTTACTATCTTTGCCAAATACTTTTATTTCTCCACTATATGAATTTATTACATTAAGTATGGCTTTTATTGTTGTAGTTTTTCCTGCGCCATTTTCTCCTATTAGTCCCATTATCATACCTTTTGGTACATTTAAATTAATATTTTTTAATTCAAAATTATTGTATTTTTTATATAGATTACTAATCTCTATTACATTTTCCATTACTTATCCTCCTCATATAATATATCTAACATATTTCTTATTTCTTCTTTAGTAATCTTACTAATTTTAGCAATTGAAACAACTGTGTCTATTAATCCTTCTATCTTTTGTAATTGTTCTTCTCTAATAAGTTCAGTATTTTTATTTGCTACATATGTTCCTTTTCCAGGCACCGTTTCAACATAGCCCTCTTTTTCAAGTTCTTCATATGCACTTTTAGTTGTAATTACACTTATTCTCAAGTCCTTTGCTAAATTTCTTATTGAAGGTAACATTTCACCTGTTTTTAATTCGTTAGATACAATTTTATTTTTTATTTGTTCTTTTATTTGCTCATAAATTGGAATGCTACTAGAATTACTTATTATAATGTTCATACTTTCTCCTTTTTGTCTCTGTATATATACAGTATATACAGTTTGGCTATAAAAGTCAAGTATAAAATAAAAAAAGATTATCATTTTTTTAATGATAATCTTTAAATTTTAATATTATATTTTTTAATTACAACTGTTTTTTCTTTCATATATATTTTTACAACTTCATATCCATACTCTTTTAGTTCTTTCTTATATGTTAAAAATGAATGATCTATATTAAATCCTAAAATATCTTTTATAGTATCAAAAGACATATTATATTCTTCTTCATTATTATCCTTTAAGTATTCCCATAATGGTTTATATTTACTCATACTATTCTCCTTTAAATTTTATCCTTTTAAAATATATACTTTTGTTATAATACTATCAATTTCAATTCCAAGAGTCTCTGTATTACCTCTTCTTTTTCCATTCCATGCATAATTCATTTTCCTTTGTATCATTATCTATATTTTTGCTTACTATATAAAATCCTTCTCTTAAATAAAATTTAAATGCTTTTTCATTTTGTTCATATACATTTAAAGTTAATTCGTTACTATCTTTTTTACATGTATCAATAAGAATTTTTCCTATTCCATTTCCTTGCATACCATCTTTTACAAATATACCAGCAATATATCCATCTATAATTCCAATAAAGCCCAATATTTTATTATCTTTTTCATAAACATATACTTTAGCATTTAATATTGCATATTTTACTTCTTCATAATGTTCTTTCCAATAATTTTTATCTATAAAATCATGTGCCTTTATATTTGTATCTAGCCATATTACCATTACTTCATCTATATCTTGAGTTTTAAATTTTCTAACCATAATATATCTCCTAAATAAAAAATATATAAATGTTCTTATGATTTATTTAAGAATAACACAACAATATGTATTTATCGAGTAGTAATATAATTAAAAAAATGAAGGAATAGCAATTAGCTATCCCATTATTCTTTTATATTTATTTTTCTTCGTCTAATAGATATTGTACTTCTTCCCAATTAATACTTGGAATATTTTTTGTTCCACTAGTAGAAGTTTCTTTTATTTTTTTATTAATTTTTATAGTATTCCATATAAAGCTTATAGCAGCACACACAAATGCTACACCTAAAATTGCAAATGTCATAGGTAGTGTTAGATATTCTATTTTTTCAGTAAAATATCCTATTAAACCAATGATAAATATAATTACTCCAACCCCAAAGATAACTATAGGTGTGTCAAATCTTTTCTTTTTAAGTCCACTTACAGCCCATGATTGAGGTTTATGACAATGTGGGCATTCATCTTTAAATTCTGTCGCATAAACTTCTTTTTCTTTAACATCCTTATGTATTTCTTTTAGCTTCTTTACAAGATTATCATGTGCTTCTTCTTGTAGTTTTACTTCTCTTTCAGCACTTAAAGTTTTAAAATTACTATTATATGTTGCTGTATCTCCAACAATATATGCTTTTAAATCTCCACTATTTTTCATACAACTCTCGCATTGAAAACTATATGGAATATTTGCATCTTCTACTCTTGTATGTTTATAATATGTTGACATTTTTATTCCCCCTTTTTATATTATTCAATCAACATTAATTACTTTTATATAATAGCACAGAATAAGACAATTTTCAAACTTTGTTTAATTAAATTAGGTCTTTTTTATTGGATGCCTTATAACTGTTTTTAGTCTACTCTCATCACATCTTCTCGGATCACTCAAATATATTTCATGATGGAACCTTTTCTCCGTTATATCTAACTCATATCCATTTTCTATCATATATTGGTGCATTAATTCTACTGTTTCAGGTTCATTATCATACGAACCAATATGCATGCATTGAACACAAAGTCCTTCATCATAAGTTAAAAATTCTACTTTCGAATAATTCTTTTTCTTCTTCTCTATTGCCTCTTTAATTGCCCATTCAAAGTCCTTTTTTGTTACAAAATCTGGTAATCTTATTACTGAAATAAAATTAAACTTATCTTTTTTATTATAATCTATTCCATTTATTCCTTCTTGCCACCAAAAGCCCTCAAGTGGTGGTACAACATATTCAAAATATCCATCTATTTTATAATTTCCTTTATAACTCATCTTAATTGTAAAAGCAATAGCATACAATAATTCAATAGATTTTTTATATTCTCCATTTTCATCATTTGGATTTCCTTTTCCTCTTACTGCAATATAATTCATTTTTGGTACTTCTACTATGCTTGGTTTATTTTTAGGCATATAGAATTCCTTATATTCTTTTTTATAGTCAAAAGCCATATTTTTGCTCCTTTCAATATGCCATTAATATATCATAAGGAGAGATAATTATCAATAAAATATCTTTCTTTACATATTATTTATTCTTTTTAGCAATTCTCCTCCCAAACAATAAAAAGACCAATTATTTTGTAGGTCTTTTTATTGTTTATTTATATTTATTATCTAACTATTTTTCTAATGTAAGTTTCCAATACATTAATTGTTTCTTTTACACCAAGCTTCGATGTATCAATACATACATCATAATTATTTTTATCTCCCCAAATTTGATTTGTGAAATGATTATAATATTCTGCTCTTTGTTTATCTGTTTGTTTTATTTTCTTTTCTGGATTTGATTTATTTATTCCTTCATATTTTATTTTTCTTTCTATCTTGAAGTCCATATCTGAAGCATAAATAAACAATTTAATAACATTTTTCTTATCTTTTAATATATAGTCTGAGCATCTTCCTACAATTATAGAACTTTCATCACTATTATATAGTTCTTCAATAACTTTTGCTTGTTTTAAGAATAGATTATCTTCTGCACTAATAGGTGATACATCTGCATTTTGTGAAAACACATAATTTGTTGCAAAACTATACCAGAAACTAGATTTTTGTTTCTCATCTACTTTCTCAAGCATAGCCATATCTATATTGTAATTTTCTGAAACTTTAGCTAAAAGTTCATTATCATAACATTTTATATTAAGTCTTTTAGCAAGTTCTTGACCTATGTATTTTCCACCACTACCAAATTCTCTACCAATAGATATAACAAAATTTCCTTTTTCGGCTGTTTGTTTTTCTTGAGTATTGATAGCGTTTGCTTGGCCTTCTTTTGATAGTTTAATGATTTTACTACATTCCATTGTAACAAATATAACTGTAACAATAAATGCACATATATCTGATACCAGACCTGCCCAAAGCATTGCATATAAATTTCCACATAGTCCTAATATACATACTCCAGGAACTAAAACTATAACGTCTCTCATAAGTGATAGAATCATAGCTTTATATGGTTTATCTATTGATTGTAAGAAAATACAACTTGCTTTTTGAATACAGCAAAGTAATATTCCACCTAAATATATTCTAAAAGCTAAGCATGCATATTCTCTGTAAAATTCTAAATTATTTGCGTGTCCTCCAAATAGACTTACTATTTTATCTGGAATAAACTCAAATAATGCTATAGATATTAAACCTATTATTATGTTTGCAATAGCAATTAACTTATATGCTTCTAAAACTCTTTTATATTGTTTAGCTCCATAGTTAAATCCTATTATTGGTTGACCACCTACTGCAACTCCTAAACTAAATGCAAGTACAATTGCAAATATCTTAAATACAATACCAAGTGCTCCACCAGCATCTGTTGCATTTTCTCCACCAATTGTACCTACTACATTATTTGCAACAATTGTAATAATTGCAATAGATACTTGAGTAATAAAGCTTGAGATACCAAGTTTCATAAGTTTTCCAAGTACTTTTGTATCAATTTTAAAGCTATCTTTACTTAAATTCATAAGTTTTGGTTTTCTAAAATAAATTGCACATAATATTGCAGATATAATTTGACCAGCAATTGTAGCAAATGCTGCTCCTTGTACTCCTAGATTTAATCCAAATATTAGAATTGGATCAAATATTAGATTTATAATTGCTCCAACTATTGTTGAAATCATTGAATACCCTGGTGCACCACTAGCACGAATAATAGATGCCATTGCTGCTGCAAACATATAGAAAGGTGTACCACATAAAATTATCTTATAATATTGTTGTGTAAATAATATACATCTTTCGTCATAACCATTTACTCCAAGTAATCCCAAAATTGATTTCATAAGTAAAAATCCGACAATAACTAAAATTACACTAAATAAAATTACTGCTACTATCGCATTTCCAACACTTTTATTACTTGTTTTCTCATCTTTTGCTCCAAGTGAAATACTAAACAATGTTGCACATCCATCTCCAATAAGTTGAGCAATAGCTAGTGCTACAACTGTAAATGGAAATACTAAAGTTGTTGCCATTATTCCTGCAGTACCTGCTGTACTATTTCCTATAAATATTTGGTCAACAATATTGTATAGAGCACTTACAAGCATAGCAAGTACACAAGGAATTGAAAATTTAATTAATAACTTTTTTATTGGTGCAGTTGTTAAATGAAAATTTTCGTTTGACTCATTCATAAAAATAATTCCTCCTTAAAATAATATAAACTAGACGTAAAAAAAAACGTAGAAATCCCTTTTTGTCGGATTTCTACGCCTTTTCTGCTGTCCTTGACCACTATATTATACAAAATTTTTTCTGTATTTGTCAAGAAAAAATATTTCAATTTTTTAAATATTAAAACCTATTACTCTTAAATTATTTTACAATATGTGCTGTAATAATTGTATAACTATATGAATTTATGGTTATTTTAATATTGTTTATTTCACAATACCAATTTTTTCCTTGCTTATATATATTGCACTCTTTATCTAATATTTTTTCTTTACAATATTTTACTACATCATTCGTATCAATTTTAAGATTTTTTCTAATTCTATCAATACCCATTTTAGTAGTATGAATTTTATCTATATTTTCTAATAATATTTCTTTATTCATATGTTTAACTCCATTTTATATATAATATTTATATTATATCTGTATAATATATAATTTCCTTTTCTAGAGACTTAGCATATTCAATTTCACTTTTGGTACTATTTCCAATATAATTATTTACATTTACAACAAGTATTGCATCTGATAATTTTATTTTTTCTTTGTGCATTTTATCTATTATTGATATTTCAGCTTCTGTATAAGAATCTTTTTCTGTTTTTGTTAAATCATTAGGCATTAGTATACAATTACCTTTAAGTGTCATTAATTCTGCTATTTCTACCATTTCTTTTTTAAATTTATAGCTGCCACATATTGTTACTACTTTCATATTTTATTTACTCCTTTAGTATTCTATTTCAAATAAAAAATTTACAAATATAATTTTAATTTAATTATGCAATCTCTATTTTTCCTTTTTATAAATATTTTCACATGATTTACAAGTGATATTTAAATTATAACTAGATACTTTTTTATCTAAAATAGTAATTAAAGGTTCATTATCACTTGGACAACACAATCTATTTTTTATTAGTATTAACTCATCATCACATTTCTTACCCATTTTGCTATCTTCAAAATCTAATAATGCTCTACCTTCACTACCACAATTGCATTTGTATCTTAATTCTAATTTATCATAAGTTGAATAACATAAATATCCTATATTTTCATTACATTTATCACAGTAAACCCAGCCACCATAACTTGTTGCTAGTCTTGTATTTACTAATTCTTTATTTTTTAAAACTCTCGCCATAAGTTGTTCATCTCCTTTTATTATAAAATTATCTCATCTTTTGCGATTTTTTTGCTATTTCTCCATAAGTAATGTTCTTTACATAAGAAATTGTACATAGTATCTGCCATACTTTTTGTCTAAAATCACTTCCAATTGGAGTAATAGAAGTTCTGAAATTTTAGGCATTTCTAAATTAAAATATTTATCTAACCATTTTCTTGTTTTTATTAATATTTCTGTCCTTCTATCCATGCTCCTATTAACTTATTGTATTTACTTGCAAGTGATATTTTACCTAGTGGTGAATCATAATAATAATATGTATATATCATAATTTTATTTTCCTACTATAAATCTTTTTAAATATATATTAGTATTATAACATAAAAGAGCAAATCTAAATATATTAGATTTACTCTTTATCATTTTTAAAAACTTATAATAACTGTTAAAACACCATCTCTAAAATTTGCTTTAATATTTCCATCATTTAACTCAACTAATTGTTTAGCAATAGATAATCCTACTCCACTTGATTTTTTTGCATTTTGAACTGTATAGTACCTATCAAAAATCTTTTCAACTGTTATACTATCTAATTCTTCTGCTCTATTAGAAATTTCAATAATCCCATCACTTTTTAAACTAATTTTTACTTCATCTTTGCTATATTTAATAACATTAGATATAACATTTTCAAATATCCTCTTTAACATATTTTCATCTAAATTCTTTATTATTTTTTCTTTTGCTATATCTATAATTGGTTCAATATTATTTTCTTTAAATAAATCATAATAACTACATATTACATCTTCTAGTATAGTATTAATGCATATTTCTCTTTTATTTATCTCATTACAACTTTCAAGAGTTTTAAAAAAGTCAAATAACTGTTCTGTTAAATATACTAACACTTCTGCTTTTTCATTTATAATATTTAGATATTCAACTTGTTTTTGCGTAAGATTTTCATAATCTATTAAATCTATATATCCTTTTATCGCAGTAAGCGGTGTCCTTAAATCATGTGATATATCAGTTATAGATCTTTTTAATTCTTGATTTCCTTGATTATATTCAAGTTCTAATCGTCTTAATTCTTTTAGACTACTATTTAATGTTTTAGCTAAATTTTTAATTTCCTTATCGTTTGTACCAACAGTAATCAATCTATTTGTATCTGACTTTATTATAATAGGTAAATTTTGAGTTATATTTTTTATCTCTTTTTTCATTATTATTATTTTTATAATTGCTATTAATAATATAACTGTTACTACTAAATAAAACCAGATACTCATAATTACCACCTTTCTATTTTAATTCTTTCCTACTAAATAATATAAGCCCTGTACCAGTAAACACTATTAAAACCCCTAAAGAATATAAAGGCAAAATGCTTAAGTTTTTAGTCGATCTTCCTGCTATTTGAAACATTTGCCCAGCTGGATTACAATCAAGTAAAGTTTGACATATTTTCTTTTTTTCATCACTAGGATATTTAGGATTTTGAATCTCTTGTATTTTTGTTTGACCATCAGTCATTACTGCTTGCTGGATAGTTGGTGGTGTTTCTAAAATATTAAAACAAGTTAATGCAACCATCATCATTCCAAAGGAAAGCATAATTGATACTATTGCAGTTATTGTTTTATTTGAAATAATCATTGCAAGAAAAGTAAAAATACTTGAATAAGCAATTATTGTTATAAAAATACAACACAACAATAGTATTAATTTTGAAAATTCAATTGTAATCCCTCCAAATATTGGTATTCCTATACCAGCAACTATTCCTAAAAATATAATATATGAAAGTAAACTTGTGATAGTAACTATTACTAAATTAGATAAATATATATTTAATCTTTTATGACCTATACTTATTTTATTTCTTATTGCCCCATCTGAATACTCTACTCCTAAAAATAAACTTGCAAATATAGCAATTATAATTCCTACAATGGTAGAATAATTAAGCATAATCTGCTCTACCTCTATTACTTCTTCATATTTTTTCATATCACTATATCGTGTATAAATCATAAACATTGCAAGCATAATACTAAATATACTTAATGCCCAAAATAACTTACTTTTTCTAAGTCTTTCAAATCCTGCATTTAATAAATTAATCATTGCTACTACCTCCAATCAAATTAATATAATAGTTTTCTAACGACTCACCATATTCATGTGCCTCTTCTGCTACTAAATTATTCTTGGATAGTTCACTAATAAACTTAGATAAGTTAATATTACCATAAACATTTATAGTAGAATTATCTATAACTTCATAAGATATTTTGTTTTTCTCAAAATATTTAACAAATTCTTTTACATCTGTTACCTTTAGTTCTATTTTTTGTTTCATCATTTTATTAAGTTCTTCTGAACTTATTTCTTTTATTATTCTACCACTATCCATAAAGCCATAGTGTGTCGCAATTTTAGATAGTTCATCTAAATAATGACTAGATACTAAAATAGTTATTCTTTTTTCTTTGTTTAATTTTAGAATTAATTCTCTTATTTCAATAATTCCTTGTGGATCTAAACCATTTATTGGTTCATCTAGTATTAAAAAATCTGGGTTGCTTGCAAGTGCTACTGCAATACCTAATCTTTGTCTCATTCCTAAAGAAAAGTTTTTAACTTTCTTTTTACCAGTATTTTCAAGTCCAACTAATTTTAAAAGCTCGTCTATTCCATCAAAAGATGGTTGGCCTACTAGTTTGTATTGCTCTATCAAGTTATCCTTTGCACTCATCTCTTGATACACTGATGGACTTTCTATTATTGCGCCTATTCTTTTTCTAACACTTATAATTTCTTTTTCTGTGTTACTTACACCATAAATAGAATATATTCCAGAGCTTGGTTTTTGAAGACCACAAATAAGTCTTATTAATGTTGTTTTTCCTGCGCCATTTTTTCCTATAAGTCCATAAATAGAGCCCTTTTCAATATTCATATTTAAGTTGCTTATAGCTTTAAAGTCTTTATATCTTTTCTCAAGATTATTTATTTTTAAAATTGTTTCCATATTCTTTCTCCTTTCATCATTATTCTAATATAAAAGTATTAAGAAAATGGTTAATAAATTGTTAAGATTTCGTTAAGATTTTAATTTAAATCCTATTCCCCATACAGACTCAATATATTCTTCATCTGAATATTTTCTTATTTTTTTTCTTAAATTGCTAATATGTACTCTTAAAGAATTTTCATCACAATCTTCTGTATCAATACTTATTAAATCTAATAACTTACTTTTTGTAACTACCTGACTTTTATTTAATATTAGCTGTTTTAATATAGCATATTCGGTTTTAGTAAGATTTAAATCTGTATCTTTTACTAGTAATGTATGGTTATCATTTAATAATTTTAAATCTTTAAATATTAATTCATTATTACTATTTTTATTTATTCTTAGTTGCACTTTTATTCTTGCAAGTAATTCATCTTTATTAAAAGGTTTTGTTATGTAGTCATTTGCACCATTTAATAAGCATTCAACTTTATCCTCATTAGACACTTTTGCACTAATTACTATTATAGGAATATGATTGTTTCTTTTTATTATTTCTTCACCATTAAGACCAGGTAACATTAAATCTAATAAAATCAAATCTACTTGATTTTTTTCAAGTACCATTATAGCTTCACTACCAGAATATGCATCTATTACATTATATCCATCACTTTTTAATATTTCTTGTAGTATAGAATGAATACTTATATCATCCTCTACAATTAAAATATTTTTCATAAAAATTCCACCTCATATTTATTTAGAATTATAATACATGATTATAGTTTTAGCAAGTCATAATATAATTATTACCATACAAGAAAGTATTAAATAAATAATAAAAATTAAAAGCCTTGAAATTAAATTCAAGACTTTTTTATTAACTATATCTAAGTAAAGTTTAATAGTTACTTTTCATTTACTTTTTGTACTATATATCCCATAAATGCTCCAACCATAATTGTTGTTATAAGTGTCCATATTCCACCAATTATAGTACTAGAAAATGTATAAATCAATGATGACATTGATACTAATACAGATACTATAATTCCTTTTAGAATACCATTCACATTAAAATCTACTGAACTAATTAATAAGCCAGTTACAACCCATATAACAAAAGTTGAAATAAAGACTGTTATTTCTAAATCTTGTGCAAATAATAAAAATAAACAATTTATCACACCTGCTAAAATTCCTGAAATAATTCCACTAATATATTTTTTCATAATTTACCTCACTTTATAATTAACTACCTAGTAAAAACTATTGCCTCTTTAATTGTACTTCATAATTACTTTGTATTTTCTTCTATTGCCCTTTTACTATTTCTATATAATGCAGAAAAAATCATACAGAATAAACAAGGAATTACAGCAAAGCCTGCATTTGCATTTCCTTTTGTATAAAAGACATATCCTGCACCAACAAAAGTAAGCACTAAAAATATTATCATTAAAATCATAAATATTACCTTTTTTAATTGTTCTTTTTTTAAATCAAACATTGTTACTTTCCTCCTAATTTTTTTTACTATATTAGTTTTGATAATTCTTCTTTTACTTTTTCTAAATTACTTGATGTAAGTATTGGTATTAAATTATTTATTTCTTCTATACTTTTATCCCACCATTTTAACTTTTCCATTATACAAATTAATTCATCATCAAATCTTTTTTTAATAACATTACAAGGATTTCCAACAGCAATATGATATGGTGGTATGTCTTTTGCAACAACAGAATTAGCACCGATTATAGCACCATCTCCTATATGAACTCCTGGCATTATTGTTGCATTTTGTCCTATCCATACATCATTTCCAATAATAGTATCTCCCTTAATAGGTAAATTTACTGATGCAGGTGGCACTTGCACCCATCCTTCTAATGTATAAAAAGGAAAAGTTGTTACTGCATTCATTTGATGATTAGCACCATTCATTACAAACTCAACTCCAGATGCTATCTGACAAAATTTTCCTATAATAAGTTTATCATTATTAAATTCATAATGATGTGTTACATGACTTTCAAATTCTGAATCTGCAATATAAGTAAAATCTCCTACTATAATATTTCTATTTTTTATAGTAGGTTTTATATATATTTCTTTATCATATCCATCTATTAGATGTATTGTATTAGGATTTGGTATTTTTCCATTTTTCATATTTTAACACCTCTTTATAAATTATAATTTGCATTACTTTTCTTTTTTGTTTAATACTAACTTTTTAATTTTAGTAGTGTCATCAATATAAGTTTCAGTATAACCACATTCTGGACATACTGCACATTTAAACTTTCCTAAATTATCCTTAAATATGCCTTATTGTGTAATCTTAATTCCATATGCTCCACCTTCAACCTTAACATCTAAATTTTCTACCATTTCTACATTACATCTTAAACATTTTTGCATAACTATTCCTCCTCAACTAATTGTAATTTATTAATTACTTTTATAATCAATATTTGCCAATTTTGCTTGTTTACACAAGTCTTTTGTTTGAATTTTATATTGTTTTCCATCTTTTATTGTATATGTTCCACATTGTCTAAACTCAAAATCAACATTTTTTCTTACACACTGCTCTCTAATATTTAATACCCAGTCATAATTAAATACTCTAGCATTTATATCAGATTCTCCACCTACTACAACTAATTCTATA
This sequence comes from uncultured Clostridia bacterium, assembly GCA_949106495.1. GTDB lineage: Bacteria > Bacillota > Clostridia > TANB77 > CAG-465 > CAG-465. The sequence goes on along the minus strand of CARYZD010000006.1, from coordinate 59,255 downwards.
TTATCAAGATATTTTTCAATATCAATACCTTCTAATAATGGCTGTGCTGTTATACATTTATGTTTTATTGGCAAATCTCTAAAAATCGATAATTTGTAATCTGCATTTTTTTGATTTTCAATAGTACAACATATAACTACATTATCATATCCATTATCCCAGTCATCTGGAATACATTTCATAAATCTATCAATTCTCTTTGTTAGAAATAAAAAAGTACAGTCCTGTCTTTCTTTAATCATTTTCCAACATTCATCTCTCCATTTATCTGCTTCTTCAATAAGAAAATCTGTAGAAAAGCATAAATAAACAATTCCAGATTTCATTTTATAATTGCCATTTTTTAATTTTTCTATTGGCTTTTCAAAATCTTTTGTTTTTATAATTTCATTTGTATTTATATTTCTTTTTAAATCGCCTTTATGAATATAGCAATATAAACAACCATCGCTACATTTTTTACATCCTCTCCAAGGATTCCACATTGCCATATTATCACACTCCTAAATTTATATAACTTCTTTTTTATGACTTAAGTGTATTCCGATATGTCCAACTCCTAATATAATTACTGATATAAATAGGAATAAATTTTTACCATATATACTTAATAATAAAAATGCCAATACAGGTAATGTAGCCCCTGCAACTGGTATTTTGAGTAGACTGCTATACATTTCTTTCATTGTTTTATTACTTTTAAAATATCTAATCCAATATACTTCATATAAAATCATTAAAATAAAAGCAATCAATAGTATAATAGTCCAACTAGATATTTTATTTATATTAAAATCACTAAATATCAATGATAAACAAGTTACTAGAATTTCTCCAATTCTTTCAAATAGTAGCAATATTTTATTTTCATTTTTTACATATTTATCATAATCTTTTGGTTTATTTTTACTCCACATAATATTAGGTATCATTAACATCAATAAAAATACTAAACCTATATAGGAAAATCCAAAGTTAATGCTCATTATTCTATCTCACTCCTAAATTGTAATTTATCTAATTAACCTTTTTATATATTCATCTGTATTTTCTCTAAAATAACCACAATGACCTAATGAATCAATTTTGATAAATTCACTATTTTTATATTTTTTAATTCTAGGTAAGCAAAGTCTTGCTATATCATTTGTACCATAAACAAAAGTTATTTTTCTCTGTAAATCATTTTTTAATTTTGGTGTTTCAATATTGTAACAACTTTCTAATAAATTTTTTAGACTTTCTATCGTTACTATTGGTGCAACATATTGTTGTACTTCGCCCATACCATTAAAACACTTATTTAATTCTTTAACTGTCTTTTCTGGATGGTTTTTTATATTAAGTAAACATTTTTTATATCTATTATAAAAATACTTTTTAATAATGTTTGGAAATTTAAATATAGGAGCACTATCTACTATTACTTGATCGACTTTATCTTGGTTATTACAAAAATAATCAAATGCAATATTACCACCTAAAGAAAATCCTATAATTGCTTTTAATTTATCAATGTTATTTTCTTTTAGAAACTCATCAATAGTTTTTTCTTCATCTTCCATTGATATATAGTCTGAATCTTTGTAATGCCCACTATATGTTGGAATAATCAAATAATATTTATTACTTAATCTATCTATTACAAAATCAAAAAATTTAGCACTTGTAAACATAGGGTGTAATAATAATATTTTATCTTTTTCCTTATTCCCATAAGTAACTATTTTCAAGTTATAATCAACTCCTATCTAAATTACTATTTATAACATAGATAATATCATTTCAAAAAATATTTTTCAAGCAATTGTTTTTCTTAATTAAAATAAAAAATAAAGAATTGTATGATTTACAATTCCCTATTTATACTTATTTAATTATTTATTGTTATGTTTCCACAATCAGAACTTATTTTTAATGTAATATCTGAATTTCTATTACTATTATTTATTTTTACTTTTCCTAAATCAACATCTGCGTCTATATAAATATCATTTGTATTATTAATGTTTATATTTCCTAGATTAGATGATATAGTAGAATTTTCTTTAATTGATATTTGATTAATTTCTATGTTACCACAATCTGATTTAACATCACATTTATTTAATACCTCTTGTATATCTATTTCTCCTAAATCGCATTTTACAGTTGCATTTTTTATTTTTCCTAATTCTACATTTCCTGCATCACATTCTATATCTATTGTTGCATTTTCTAAATCTTCAATTTCACAATTTCCTAAGTCATTTTCTATTTTTATTGTTCCTAAATAACTTGATGGAATATATATTATAATATCATTTTTTGTTCCACCAAAATTAATAAATTTTATTCTTTTATGTGTAAAATCTATTTTTAAATGTCCTTCATTTATATCAACTTGTACATCATTTTCTTCGTTTCCATAGAGTTCAACTTTAATATCATCGTTTGATGTTTCTCTTATAGTTATATCTCCAGCATCTTGTTTAATATTTATATTTTTTACATCTTCTAATTTGAACTCATTATCATAAACTTTATTTGTAGTCTTTGATTTCATTCCAAATATCATACCATTAAAATTTGTTCCACTCTTTAAAGTTACAACTAAAAACATTATTAAAAAGAAAATTACAATAGTTAGTAAAATTATGGTAGCAATAATTAACGCTTTATTCTTCATCGTTATTATCCTCCTTTAACATGTATATTAATCTAACAATTTGTTCAATCATTCCGACAATTATAAATATTATCCATGTTATATGCCAAGCCATAGTTGTAAAACTTATAATAAAATATATTGCCACTCCTATTGCTCCAATAATATCACTTATTTGTTTTACTATTTTATCCTGTTTTATTTCTTCTTTGGTTTTATCAAATTTTGGAATTGACATATAATGTCTAACAATTCTTGTTACACCTATTCCAATAAGTACTAAAAATGTACATCCTACTACAACTGGATTCCACACCATTACGGTTGTACCTATACCAGCAAAAGCTATTGCAACAATAAATAATAAAATTGAACTACTAACAACTTCAGCAGACTTTTGCTTTATTTGATTTTTAGTCATATTTTCATAATCGTCTTCTTTTCCTCTTGTAAATAAATGCTTTTTTATCTCATCAAAGTTATATTGAGCATTATCATCATCTATAATTTCCTCTTGCTCTTTTTCTTTTAGCAACTCATTAGGTGATATTTCAAATAAATCACATAATGGAAGTATTTTATCAAAATCTGGTGTACTTTGATTTGTTTCCCATTTTGATACAGTTTGCCTCGTTACATTTAATTTTTCTGCCACATCATCTTGTGTTAAATTTTTCTCTTTTCTTAATTTAAATAATTTTTCTCCTAAATCCATTTTCTTCCTCCATTTCTATGTTTAAATTATAGCTCTTTTTCAAGTTGCGTTCTATCAATTCGAGTTGGAAATTCAGCAACCAATATTAACATTATAGTATTTTCAAGCATTTCAAAGCACAAATAATTTGCTTATTATTATATCAGAAAAGGAAGTAACTTAAAATAATTACTTCCCTTATTATTTTTATTTATAACAAATTTCACTCTATTTTAAATTTTTATTAAAAAATTCTACCATTTTGTCAAAAGGTATTACACTCATATTATCATACAAATCTGTATGAACAGCATTTGGTATAAGCATTAATTCTTTATTATCTGTATATTTACTATCTGTAACCATATTTTTATACGCATCTTTACTAAAATAACAAGAATGCGCTTTTTCTCCATGTATAATTAGTACAGCAGAACGAATTTCATTGCTATATTTTAATATTGGTTGATTTATAAATGACATACATCCAATTTTATTCCATCCCCCATTTGAATTTAAACTCCTTTGATGATATGCTCTTCCTTTATAATACTCACTATAATCTTTAACATAAAATGGTGCATCTTCTGGCACAGGAAGTTCAAAACAACCTCCACCTAATTCATAATTCCCATTTTTGTAATCTATAATTTTTTGTGCATTTAAAGCCACTTTATTATTATATCTTGTTTCTTCATTATCTCCTTGGTCAAAATATCCATTTGCATTTACTCTAGTCATATCATACATAGTTGATGCAACAGTAGCTTTAATTCTTGTATCAAGAGCTGCTACATTTAGAGCCATTCCACCCCAACCACAAATTCCTATTATTCCTATTTTTTCACTATCTACATTTTCTTGCACAGATAAAAAATCTACTGCTGCTTGAAAATCTTCTGTATTAATATCTGGACTTGCCATATATCTAGGTGTTCCTGAACTTTCTCCTGTAAATGATGGATCAAAAGCTATTGTCAAAAATCCTCGTTCTGCCATTGTTTGGGCATATAGTCCACTTGCTTGCTCTTTTACAGCACCAAAAGGACCACATACTGCAATTGCAGGTAATTTTCCTTCTACATCTTTTGGTATGTACATATCTGCTACTAAAGTAATTCCATATCTATTGTGAAAAGTTACCTTAGAATGATTTACCTTTTCACTTTTAGGAAACGTTTTATCCCATTCTTTAACTAAATTTTCATTCATCTTATATCCTCCTTATTGACATGTTTTTTTTCATCATGTTAGTATATTTATATCACATAATGTTAACTTTAGGTCAAGCTTTATTTTATATAAATTTTGTATTTTTTTGGAGGAATGAAAAATGTATAGTATAGGAGAAGTTTCTAAAATGTTTAATTTACCTATCTCAACATTAAGATATTATGACATTCAAGGTCTATTTATTAATATAGAAAGAGATGAAACTGGTATTAGAAGATTTAATGATAAAACTATTGAAGCTATTAGACTAATTGAATGTTTAAAAAAATCTGGTATGCAAATTAAAGACATTAAAGAATTTATGAAATGGTGTTCCATGGGAAATAAAACTTTTAATATTAGAAAAGAAATGTTTATAAAGCAAAAAGAAAATGTTGAAAAACAAATAGAAGAATTAGAAAAAACACTTGATATGATTAAATATAAATGTTGGTACTATGATGAGGCTATTAAAGATAATTCTGAAGAAAGAGTAAAAAATATAAGGCTTCAAGACATGCCACAGGAAATTCGAACTGCATATGAAAACACTCATAAATAATATGAGTGTTTTCCTTTTATGATTCTATAATATACACATTTTCAGGATTAATTGCCATTTTAGGAGTATATACAATCCAATCAGTTACATCTTCAACAGTAAACCAAGCTTCATCTCCTTCATGTATATTAGGAATATTATATGGTTCTTGTGTTAACTTTCCTTTAAATTTTTCACCTTCAAATTCAAGAAGTTCAAACCATATATGTTCACAATTATTTCTATCGTTGTCTATTGGTAATCCAATTTTAACTATTGCTTTATTTTCTTTATAGCTTAAAAGTTTCCTAACATATCCAAATCTTTCCATAGCAAGATCTTTCATTCTTTTGGTTTCTTCATTGCTAATGAAAAATATAGGATTATCTCCCCATAATTTATCATATATAGATACTTTACTAAGGATATCTTTTTTTTCATCTTCTTCACTTTTATATATAAATATTATACTTGTTTTTGAATTATGTCCTTCTTTTCTATCATTAACATTTCCAAGTTTTAAATCTTTATACTCATTTATTCCTTCAATCCACGATTTGCAAGTTACAACAACAGGTTGCTGATTTACTAATAATCCTATGTAGCTTCCTACATCTCTTGGTTCAATTTCACCTTTTTTATCTATTAAATACATTGCGTATGTATTTATCAAATTATAATGATTCTGATAATTATCATTATCTGATTGCAATATCTCTAGCTCTGTAATTCCACATCTACAAAGGCCATGTGTATGAAGCCATGCCTCTCCTTTACCATCACCTACAACTTGTATTGTATATAAATCTTTTGCACTTGGTACAATTTTAGATTCAGATGCCATTTTAATCCATCTTCTTGATAATATTTTTTCTGCACTCTCATCTATTATTCCAATTAAATCGGGAATCATTGCTACTGCCATTTTTAATTGTACATGATATGATTTCTTAGCATCTTTAGTAAATTCCATAAAAATAGTAAGTGTAGCTTGTGCATTTCTAATGTCTTGCTTTTCTTCTTCTGTAAACAGAACTGAATTATTTAAATAATATTCTGGAACTGAAAATCTATTTGGATAAAAATCGATTTCATATTCCTCATTTTCATATATAAATTTTATATTTCCTGGCTCTTGTGGTGTTAAAGGCTTTTTTTCTTTTATTTCAAATTCCTGAACTTTAGATACATTATCTAAAATTTCAGATACAAAATCTTTTCTACTATCTCTTGGTATAACTTGCATATATGACTTTTCTTCCCAATATCCAAGTGGTGCCTCTCTCAATTTCTTTTTCTTAAAAAACATTTTTATACTCCTTTAAATAATAAATTTTATTAAAACTAATTTTATATTATCATAAAAGAAGAAAACACGCAATTTTCTTCTTTTACATTTTTTATTTTAGCTTATTTTTCTTTTTCTGCTTGATAGTATATTTGTTATTATAACAAATAATATTGAAAATATCACTATCATTCCCATATTCATAATAATCGGTTTTAGGGTTTCAAAATCTAAAATTTCCAATGTTTTTATTTCCTCATTTGTTTTTATAAACCAATATGATGGTAAAATATGTGCTACTTTTAAAATTGTATCTGGTAGCATTTCTACTGGTACAAATGCACCACATAAGAAACTACTTCCAAGTGCAATTACATTTACAATACCATTTACTGCATTTTTATTTGCTATTAAAGTTCCAAGCAAAAATGCAATAGTTACTGCACACATTGTAAATATAAATGAATTTATAATATATATAATTCCATGTGATGTAAACATTATATCCCCTACTAATACAAAACTTAATAATACATAGAAAACCCATAAAACTATTGCAAATAAGCTATTAGAAATAAGTAATTTTCTATTATACTCTTTATAATTCATACTACTAATAATTGTTCTTTTATTTATATTTTCTCTTTTAAAACTAGATAATATTAAACATATAACATATATGCATCCAGCTAAAATACAATAATTTGTAAAGTTATAAAAAAATGCAGCTTTATCTAATTTATTAGTATCTAATTTTGATGTAATTGTTATTTTTACCTCTTTAGATAATGTATCATTTATTTTCTCTATTAATTCTGTTTCTGATGAATATACATCTTTATATATTTTAGCCACTTTAAGATATCTTTCAAGCATCATTTCTGCTAAACTTGATTGATAATCCCCAGTACTTTTTATATCAATTTTAGGATTTTTATTCTCTAAAAAATCTTTATTAAAATTTTCTGGTATGTATATAATATAATTTACATCTCTATAAAATAATGCATCATTTCTTGCCTCTTCATTATCTTCTACATCTATAATATTACTATTATTTTCTATATACTCTATTAAATTCTTGGTAATTCCTTCTTCTTTATCTTGATTAACTATTAATATATCTGGTTTACTTGCAACAAAATTTATAGAATTATCACTAGTTTTCATATTAAAGCCACCAAAAAATATTAAAAATACAGTATACATTATAATTGGTGCTTTACATTTATTTAAGACTTTTAAAAATGTTTTAAATATTATCATATTTTTGCCTCCTTAAACTAATTGTTGATATCCCTATCATTACAAAAGCAAAAATAAGTAAACTTATTATATTAAAATAATATCTATCTAAAGTATCATAATAATACAATGAATAGAATCCATCTGTAATCATACTTGCAGGATTTAGTTTATTTAATATTGGTATATTTTTGTCTACTATATATTTCATAGTAATTCCCATCATTCCAGATAGAAAACACCCAAACATAGTAAATGATATAACAATACCTGTTTTAAAATTATCATTTGCTTTAAAAATTGTTGCTACTGCTACACCTAAAGATAAACCTGCTAAACATCCAACTACTGCAAGTAAAATTATAAGTGACAAATTTGTTCCATAATCTACATCTAGTACGAAAATAGTATAAACAAATAATAATGCAATACCAATTAACTGTATAATATAACTTGCCAAAACACTACTAAATACTACTTTGTATTTTGGAGTAGGACTCATAGCAACTCTTTTACCATTATTACTCATATTTGGCAGGTTCTGATTTATTGCAACCATTCCAAGTATTCCACCATATAAACAAGCCATAGCTATTAAAGTATAAAATTCTATCATTGTATAGCTTAAATTACTATTTGAAATATCTTCTATATTGGCTTCACTATTTTCTTTTATAATATTTGTCACTTCATTATATATGTTATCATATAAAACATCATAACTATTAAATTGTATTGTTCCTGATATAGCATCTTGTATTTTCTTTTGAGCAATATTTTGCATTATTGTTTCAGACTGAGCAATTTCTTCAACTACATAATTTAAAATAGTTTCATTTATTCCACTAGTATTAACAATAATTTTTGGTTCATCTTCAAGAATAAGATAACCTGTTATTTCATCATTTTTAAGCATTTCCTTTGCTTTTTCTTCATCAACATATTTAGTGTTAAATAATCTATCTTTGTTTGATTCATCACTTAATGTTTTAAATGATTCTTTAAATACGTCACTATTTTTAAATTCATCATTTTCTATAATAGCTATATCTATAATATCTAGTTTCTCACTATTTTCAATATTAGAAAAAGCCATTTTAAAAAATGTACCTAATATTATTGGAAAGGCAAAAGTCCAAAATATTAATATTTTATTTTTCAAGAGAGTTTTTAATGAATAATTTAAATTATGAATAAACATTAATCTCTAAGTTCCTTACCTGTAAGCTCTAAAAATACATCATTAAGTGTTGGTCTTTCTGAAAATATCTTATTATAATTTATACTCTCTTTTTTCATATAATCTATTAACTCAACAAGATTATTTTTGCCTTTTTTATATGTAATTATTAATAAACCATTTTCATAATCCACATCTTCAACATTTTTTAATTCTGTTATTTTTTCTATATACTTTTCATCTAACTCTTTTACTTCAACACTTACTTTTTCTTCTATTTTTGCAAGTTCTTTTAGTTCATCTGTTGTACCACTTGCTATAATTCTACCTTTATCTAATATAATAACTCTATCACAAAGTATCTCAACTTCTTCCATATAATGTGTTGTATATACAATAGTAGCACCATTATTTCTTAAAGTTTCAATTCCATCTAATATATTATTTCTACTTTGAGGATCTACTGCAACAGTTGGTTCATCTAAAAATATTAGTTTTGGTTTATGCGCAATTCCACATGCAATATTTAATCTTCTTAAAAGTCCACCAGATAATTGTTTAGGATAAAACTTTTTAAAATCTTCAAGACCAACTAAATTAATTGCATCTTCAATATATTTTTTACGTAGAGTTTTATCTTTAATATATAATCCACAAAAATAGTCTATATTATCATAAATTGTAAGTTCATCAAAAACTGCAACATCTTGAAAAACTACTCCAATTTCCCTTTTTAAATCATAAGCACTTGGTTCCATTTCTTTACCAAAAATCCTTATACTTCCTTTACTAAAATTAAGTAAAGATAATATACAATTTATTGTTGTAGATTTTCCACTACCATTGGGTCCAAGGAGTCCTAATATTTCTCCTTCATGAACTTCAAATGATAAATTGTCTACTGCTTTAAATTTTTTGTATTCTTTTGTTAACTCTTTTACTTCAATAACATTTTCCAAATTATTTACCTCCTATATATCCTTTTAACATTTCTCTTACTGTATTTTCTAGTAATACTGCTATTTCTTCATCTGTAAATTGTACAGTTTTAGTTGCTACTAAGCATGCGATACCATGTGTAAATATCCATACTTTAACATGAAATTTAGTCTGTTCTTCATAAGATAGTCCTGTAAGTATTTGTCCTTTTTTAATTACATCATTACTCATATCATCATTTACTACAATTGATTCAGCACTTAAATCTGTCTTTTGCATAAATAGTATTTTAAAGAATTCAGGATAGTCTTTAGCAAACTTAATATATTCAATACCCATTTGCTTATATGCATTAACTTTAGAATTTCTACCTTTAATCATATATTCTTTATATTTATTATATATCTTAGAATATACTTCCTTATTTAATTCCTCCATAGATGAAAAATTATGGAATATCGGCTGAACAGAACACTTAAGTTCACTAGCTATTCTTCTTGCATTTATACCTTGATAACCTTCATTTTTAACTATTTCATATGCTACATTTATTATATCTTCTTTTTTAAACTTTCTTACTGGTGGCATTACTTCCTCCTTTTTTGATAACATGTGTTATATAACAATTGTTATTATACTACCAAAAAATAATTCTTGTAAAGTGTTTTACAAGAATTTAATATTTTTATTTTATTTCATTAATACTTACAATATCTCTTATTCTGAAAAATTTATTTATTATTTTATTTTTAGATTTGTCTTTATATCTAAATTCTATCCATTCATTATCATAATCTACTATTTCTCCAGTAGTATTATATATTGATGAAAATATATATGAATTATTTATATCATCATTATCTATCTCAATATTTACTTTTTTATTAAGGTATGATTCTAATGTTAGATTATTATCCCTATTTTTTTTATTATCAAATTTTTTATCTTGTAGTTCTTTTATTATCTTGTCTTGATTACTTAATACACTCGAAATCATTACTATAATTATAATAAACATTACCCATTTCATTATTATTCCCCTTCTTCCATAAATTCAATTGATGATATAAGTTTCATAGGAACAAGTTTAGTGATTACTTCCTTACCACTCTTAAATTCTATTTTAATAAATTCATTATTTACATCTAATACCTTACAAGGAGTATTATATGCTATTCTATAATCATCTAAATCTTCATCTAAATAACAAGTCTTTCCTATAATTTTATTTAGTATACTACTTTTTCTTGAGCATCCTATTTCTGTTTTATTATCTATTAAATCATCTAAACTAATTTTAAAAATTTCTACTATACATTTTGCCTGATTTAAATCTGGACAAGTAATATTATTTTCCCAATTAGAAAGTGTTTGTCTAGATACACCTATTTTTTCTGCTAATTTCTCTTGTGTTAAATTATCTTTTTTTCTAAGTTCAATTATTTTTTCACCTATATTCAAATTAATCACCACCAATATAATGTTATTTTATTTTAATGTTTTAGTCCATAAAATTTTCTTAACATTATGTACAAATACTTTTACAATGACATATTATATAAGAAAATTAGGTAAATATCAATTATATTTACCTACTCAAATTAATTTCCTATTTTATTATTCTAAAAAAAGGATTCACCATCTAAAGCAAATCCCTTTTAAGTTTATTCTACATTTTGTATTAAATAATTATATTTATTTGCATGTCTTATCTCATCTGTCATAATAGACATAATTAATGTATAACTATCGCCACTAGGCATTGTTCCAAGTATTCTCCTATATTTTACAACTGCGTCTAATTCTCCAAATAAAGCTTTTTCAAGTTGCTCTTTATATCCTAAATTATTGTTATCAGTTGACGATGTAGTATCTTCTGGTGCAAATTGACCAGTAAAATTATAATATAATGTTCTTAGTATTTGATTATGTTTCTTTTCATCATCTCTAATACTCATTATTATATTTTTTTCATTTTCCGTTGGTGCTTGATTAATTAAATTACTATAGAACATTTCATCTTCTTTTTCATCCCCTATAGATTCTTTTATTAATTTTATAGCTTCATTTAGAGTAATAAGCTCATCTTTATATAAATTAATTGTTTCATTATCTCTTGAACTACTATTACCAACTCCATAAAAATACGAATTAAACATATTACAATTTGGATACATTTTTATTTCCTCCTTATAATCATTATATGGAAGAAATAAAATTTAGTACCAACAAATTATAACTTAAATTCCTTACGCCTATCTTTCATACTCATTATCTTCTAAATTTTTATTATATAAAAAATAGAACAGAGTTTAATCTGTTCTATTTTTACTTGTTAAATTAATGTATTATTCATCATTATCATGTTTCATTTTAACAACAAATATTATTACTAATACAATTAAAACAATTATTGTTATAATAGCAATACCCATAAATTTATTCATTCCTGTAGATTTTTCAACTTCATTTAATGTATCTATTTTATTATCTGGTTGTAATTCTACTTGTTCTTGTTTATCATCATATGATAAAATGTATTTTCCTAGATTATCTGTATTTACCATTATATATTCGTCATCTATAACTTCATATTCAACTTTTTCTAAAGTGTTATCATCATTTACTTTATAAATTCCTTTAAATACTTTTGATGAATCTAATTTAAATCTTATTGACATGTTAGAAAACTCTAAAGTTAATCTATCTTTATTTCCATTTTCTAAGTATAATTCAAAATATTCGCTTGCTTTACCAACTGTATTTCCAAACTCTTTATCTATAATTAACTTTTTATTAATTAAAGTTGCGTTTTTAATATCTTGTTTTGAAGAAATTTTAACTAAAATATCTTCAACTGAATAATTATAATCATTTTCATTTAAATTATTATTTACTTTTTCGCTTGCATTAGCTTCATATATATAGTTTGGTATATAACCTATTTGGTTATTCATAACTGGATTATTTTGATTTACTTGATTATGTTCTTGAGATGGTTTATCTTTTTCATCTTCAGAAGGTTTTTCAGGTTCAACTGGATTTACTGGGTCTACAGGTTTTTCTGCATCCTTAATAATCCAATCTACCTTAGTAATTACTTTTCCTTCATTTCCATATTTATCTATATATTCAAATATAAATTCTCCATTTTTTGTAAATGTATATGTATTTTTACCTTCATTATTTGTAATTGTGATTACATCGTCTGCTGTAATTGTTACAGTAACGCTTTCTTTAGTTTCTGTTGTAATATCGTATGATATATTAATATTTGGTAAAATTTGAATCCAATCTACTTTTAATGTAGTACTTCCTACATTTCCAGCTTGATCTTTGTATCCAATAACAATTGTATCATTGTCTTTAAACTTAACAATGTATGTTTTACTATCGATTTTTTCAATTTCAACATCTTTAGTTGTTATTTCTACTTCTTCATTAAATTTAATTGTTGCTATTACTTCTTTATTTGTAATTTCTTTTGTATTATATGTAACATCTGCTGTTGGTACTTTTTTATCTATGTTATTTACTTCTACTGTTACTGTACCTTTATTTCCGGCTTTATCCATAAATTCAACAATGTATGTTCCATTTTGTGCAACT
>CARYZD010000006.1:0-45800 GCA_949106495.1 uncultured Clostridia bacterium | reverse complement strand
TTTATTTCCGGCTTTATCCATAAATTCAACAATGTATGTTCCATTTTGTGCAACTCTTAATTCATAAGTATTATTTCCTTTATTTTCTATTTCTAGACCTTCAGTTAATATTTCTACTTCTTCATTAAATTTAATTGTTGCTGTTACATCTTTATTTGTTAACTCTGTTGTATTATATGTAACTTCTGCTGTTGGTACTTCTTTATCTATGTTATTTACTTCTACTGTTACTGTACCTTTATTTCCGGCTTTATCCATAAATTCAACAATGTATGTTCCATTTTGTGCAACTCTTAATTCATAAGTATTATTTCCTTTATTTTCTATTTCTAGACCTTCAGTTAATATTTCTACTTCTTCATTAAATTTAATTGTTGCTGTTACATCTTTATTTGTTAACTCTGTTGTATTATATGTAACTTCTGCTGTTGGTATATCTCTATCAATATTATTGATATTTACAACTACAGAGTTTCTATTTCCAGCTTTATCTACAAATTCAATTGTGTATTTTCCATTTTCATTAAATATAATTGTATATGTTCCATCTTCTTCAATGTCTATTATATCTAAATCTTGATTTAAAACTATAACGTCTTCACTAAATTTGATTTTTGTAATTACTGCTTCGTTTGTAGCTTCTGTTATATTATATTTAACGTTTGCTGTTGGAATTTCTTTATCTATCCAATCAACATTTAAAGTTACTGTAACTTTATTTCCAGCTTCGTCTACAAATTCAATTACACGTTTTGAATTATTTTCAAATCTTAATTTAAATATATTATTCTCATATTCTACTAAATACGCATCTTCAGTTAATGGTTTAACTTTTTTATCAAATTTAATTGTTGATATTACATTTTCTTTTGTAGCAGAAGTAATATCATATTCAACTTTAGCTGTTGGAATAGTTTTATCTATCCAATCGACTTTAGCTGTAATACTATTTGGAATTCCATATCCACCTACATATTCAAATGTAAATTCTCCATTTTCTGTAAATGTATATGTATTACTTCCATTATTGTTTGTAATATTAATATATGCATCATCATCTTCTGTTACTAATGTTACTACTACATTTTTATTTGTAATAGTATCTATACTATATATAAGTTTTACTTTTAAAGTTTCTCTTATCCAATTAACATTTGCTGTAGCAGTTCCTCTATTTCCAGCTTCATCTTCAAACTCGAATGTAAATTCTCCATTTTCATTAAATGTATATGTATTACTTCCATTATTATTTAAGATTGTAATTTTTTCATTAGCTTTTAAAGTTACTGTTACAGGATCTAATGTAATATTCTTTGTACTATATTCAAGTTCAACAATTGGAGCTTCTTTGTCTATCCAATCAATGTCTATACTTGCTTTTCCTTTATTACCAACTTTATCTTCAAATTCTAAGCAATGCTTTGAATTTTTTTCAAAAACTATTGTGTAAGTTCCATCTTCATTTTTAGTAAAGTTTAAGTCTTTATTTATAATTGTTACATCTTCACTAAATTTTAATGTTGCTATTACATTTTGATTTGTTAAAGTTGTTTTATTATATTTTATTTCTACTGTTGGAGCTGTTTTATCTATCCAATCAACTCTTGCAGTAGTTTGTCCTTTTTGACCATATTCATCAACATATTCAAATGTAAAGTTTCCATTCTCTGTAAATACATATGTATTACTTCCATTATTATTAGTTATAGTTATATTTACATTTGATACTACTAATTTAACTTCTACATCTTCATTTGTTAACTCATTTGTACTATATACAAATTCAAGTCCTGGAATTTTTCTTATCCAGTCAACATTTGCTGTTGCTGTTCCTTTATTTCCAGCTTTATCTACAAATTCAAATGTAAAACTTCCATTATCATTAAATATAATATTATCTTTTCCATCATTATTTAAGATTGTAATTTCTTCACTTGGTATTAAAGTTGCTCTTACTGGATTTGCTGTATTTTGTTTTATATTATAGTCAAATATAGCAGTTGGAGCCTCTTTATCTATCCAATCAACATTTGCTGTAATTTTTCCTTTTTGTCCATACTCATCTGTATATTCAAAAGTAAAATCTCCATTTTTTGTAAATGTATATTTGTTACTTCCATTATTATTATCTATTGTAATATTAGAATTTTCTGATTTTAATGTAGCAACTACATCTTTATTAGTTAAAGTTTTAATATCATATTCAATATTTACTTTTGTTGGAACTTTTATCCAATCAACGTTTGCTGTTGCTTCTCCTCTATTACCTGCCTCATCTACAAATTCAAATGTAAATTCTCCATTTTCTGTAAATGTATATGTATCATTTCCATTATTATTTGTAATTGTAACTTTTTCACTTGGCTTTAAAGTTACTGTTACAGGATTTACTGTATTTTCTGTGGTACTGTATTCAAATTCAGCTGTTGGAGCCTCTTTATCTATCCAGTCAACCATTACAGTCATATTTCCAGAAACACCAAACTCATCTATATATTCAAAATTAAATATTCCATTTTTAACAAAAGTATATGAATTACTTCCATTATTATTTAAAACTTCAATTTTTGAATTTTCTGATGTTATTGTAGCAGTTACATCCTCATTTGTAATTTCTTTTTTACTATATGTAACTTTAATTTTGGTTGGTTCTTTTATCCAATCAACATTTGCTGTTGCAGTTCCTTTATTTCCAGCTTTATCTACAAATTCAAATGTAAATTCTCCATTTTCTGTAAAGATATATGTATCAGAACCATTATTATTTGTAATTGTAACTTCCTCACTTGGTTTTAAAGTCACTGTTACTGGATCAATTGTATTTTCTGTTTTACTGTATTCAAATTCAGCAGTAGGAACATCTTTATCTATCCAATCAACATTTGCTGTCGCTGTGCCTTTATTTCCATTAACATCTACAAATTCAAATGTAAATTCTCCATTTTCTGTAAATGTATATGTATCAGAACCATTATTATTTTCAATAGTTATATCTGTACTTGGATTAACTAAAGTAACTACTACATCTTTATTTGTTATTTTTTTAGTACTATATTCTATTTCTGCTGTAGGAATAGATGTTGTATCTTTAGTCTTATCTTCAAATAGATTTATCATTGCAGCAGATGCAAAAATACCATATGTATCCATTTCAAGTTTTACATATTGACCTTGTATACTTTCATCAAAAACAATTCTTCTTAATTCTGTATCTTGTGGACAGTTTTCTATTCTTCCTGCTTCAATCCATTCTTCTCCATCCATACTTACATAAACAATTCCATTTTTTATATAATCAGGATCATTCTCTTTATATTTCTTTTGAACAAATTCCAAAGCTGATATATATTTTGGTTCATCCAATTTTATAGAAATAAATGGTTTTACTTGTTGTTGCAATACACTATATCTAAAGTCTGTATGCCATAATGTATTAATATTTCCATCAATAACATTTGGAGCATAGTATGGTCTTTTTGAATCAACTGATTGAGTTGAATACCCTGCAATTGATAAATGTTTTACTGGTATATATTTTGCTGTACTTGGTTGATTATCTTCTGTAAATTCATATTCAACACTGTCACTAGCTGTATATATTCCTGTTGCTTTAGTTCTAACATAAAGTGTTCTACTTCCTGTTACAACTGGCTCTTTTTCTTCATAAGAAGTCCAATTACCATCATCTATTTTCCATTCTAGTGTATTAGTATTACTAATTCCAATTAATCTATTTTCTAAATCATTTACATACTCTGCTCTTTGAGGAGCATTTCCCTTTTTAATGTTAATTTTATATTGAGTCTCATCTCCATCAAAAAGTATTTTTATTTTATTTTCTTCATTAATTTGATTTAATTCTTCAGCTGATAATTGATGATTATCTGTTCCTGCTTCTTTCCAAGTAGTACCACCATCTATACTATATTTCCAACTTTTGTTTTTATATTCATCAAATAATGATATTCTTCCTGCATTATTTCCATCAAATGAAAATTCTGCTACTATTTTTGCACTTATGTCTTCATAAAAATTAAACATACTTACTACCATAAAGCTCATACTAGATGATGCAGCTTGTGTTCTTTTTCCAACTATTTTTATATATTGTCCTCTAGTTGGTTCAAAATCTACACTCCTTGGTCTAATATCATTAGTATTTGTATATGTCCAATTTGTTCCAGACACAACTTCTGTCCAGTTTTCTCCATCCATACTTACAGAAATAACTGCATCTAATATTTTACCATTTCCACCAGCAGCAGGGAAATATTCTAAAGCAGATAAATTTTTAGGTTCATCTAACTTAATAACTATTGTTTTATTTCTATCGCTACCATCCCATGCAGAGTGCCAATTTGTTTTTATATTTGCATCAATTGCATTTATTGCATGTCTTCCTTGGCCTGTTGCTTCTGATGAAACACTATGAATTGATAAATGAGATACTGGTATATATTTTCTTGTGTTTGGTTGATTATCTTCTGTGAAATGATAAGTAGTACTAGTAGTTGATGCTAAATATACTCCTGTAGCCCCAGCTTTAACAATCACATCTTTATCTCCTGTTAAGTCTGGTTCACTTTCACTATAATATGTCCATTCATCATTTTCTGTAAATTTCCATTGCATTGAAGAAACTGCACCTATTAATCTATTTTCCCAATCATTAGCATATAATGTGCTTGGTAATCCTGCTGAATCTAAAATATCTATTTTATATAGGTTTTCATCTGAATAGTTTACACCAACAATATGAACATATATATCATTTTCAGATGTAATTGAACTTATTTGTTCCTCTGTCAATTGTAATTTATGTTTTTCATCTGCACTAAATGAAACCTCATGCCAGGTTTGTTTTCCATCTAGGCTATAATCCCAACGAACTCCTACATTATTAAAACGACTTGCTAATACTATACACCCTGCATCTTCTCCATCAAATGAGAATGTTGCAATTGTTTTATCTAATTTTCCTAATAAATAGTTTGCTTCTAGTCTTGTAATTGATGGCTGATATACATAGTAATTGTCTTTAGTATTATTTGGTGTTTTAGTTCCTTCTGTTAATATTCTTGTTTGCAAAAGTGTAAATTTATATGAATTTTGTACATTTTGTTCTTCATTTCCCATAGTTGTTAATTTCGGTTTAATTAGATTTGTTAATTGTTGCATTGGTAGTGGGAAATATTTTAAATCTTCTGCTAGTTCTTCTGCTAAAGCAAAATACTCATTTTGTGTTTTTGTTTCGCTTTGATTATATACATTAATTAATCCAAGCCACGCATCAACATTTATATTTTGTATTTCCAATGCTTTTTTATATATTTCTTCTTGTTTTGTTAAATCTCCTTTATAGGCATCTGCAAGCATAACTAGTTCTTCAGCTTTTACTAAATTTTCATAATCATTTAGTGCTTCTTGTGCTAATAACATATATACTACTTGATATGAACCTCTAGCATAATTTGAACTAGAATCTCCCCAACCAAGTAATAATCTTTCCCCTTTTTCAGATAGTGTCCATCCAGATACATCATTGTCTAGATTCCAATATCCATTACCATTTTCATCTTGCCAATAATAAATCATAGCAGCATGTCCTGGCTGTCCAATAACTACACAAGGTATTCCATGTGATGTACGAACACTTGAGCCTACTTTTGAGATACCACCACATACTGCTCCTGTTTGAACAATTGGATTTCTTAACAACATCCATATTTTCTTTAGTCCTGGTCTATAAGTTACATTATATTTAGAAAATAATCCTTTAAAATGGGCATCCCATTCATCTTTTCTACTTGGATCATAAAATTCAGGTTGATTAAGATTTTCCCATCTGTAATCCATATAAGGATGAGGTGATAAATATCTTCCATATTGATTTGGATATTGATCTACAAATGATTGTGTATATTCATTTAACCATAAAGTTTCTTCATCATCTGAAAGGTTATTAAAAATATAACGCATTTCTTCTATACTATAGTTTTCAAACCATTGTGTAACATCTAATTCAGGTATTCCATCTTCATTTAATTTAGGTGTTCCATCTTCATTTCTTAAAACTACAAAGTTTCCATTTTTGTGCATGTCTTTATATATTTGATAACGTCTTACTGCATCTGAGCTATTTTCTCCACCTGATTGTAACCATAATCCAACGTTTTGAGAGTGCGTTAATGACATTGCTATTGCCATTCTTGTATATAAATCGCCTAATACAGTTCCATATTTGGTTATTTCTGTATTTTCAAAATCTTCTTTATAGTTTCTATATAATCTTGATAATTCTGTTAATGATTTGTAATAATCATTACCCAATGGTTTACCACCTAATATATAATATCTAAGAACATCTTGATTACTCATTAACCAATCAATAACGGCTTTATTATCAGCACTTTCATTATAGAATGTGTTAAGAGTATAATTTCCTATACTACTAACAAATTTTCTTTTTAACAATGTAAACTCCAACTCACCAGTTACATCATTTTGATTATTATATAATCTTTTTATGATTTCATCATATTCTTCTGGAGTTGGAAATACTGATAATTCTTTATCATTATTGGTTAGCTTAGCATCTGCATAAACAGAATGATCTGATCCATTACCATTTAATTGATCGGCTATCAGCTTAATATAATTAGCATTTTCTAGCTCTATTTTAACAAAACTTGCCTCTTGTCGTGGTAATTTTATTTCTTCATATTTAGCTGCTCCCCAATCTTTACCATCTTCTGATGTAAAAATAAAAAATTTAACACCATCGCCACTTGCTGAAGTAGTATTCAAGCCAACATATGTTGTAAAATATTTGTAATCATAATTACTAATATCATAAATAATTTGAGAATTAGCATGAGCAAATATTCCTTTTTTAAATGCAGCTTGTCTTCCTTCAATCATTAATGTGATTTGAGTATTTGAACTAGTCTTATCTAATGTTAAGCTTCCCCAACCTACTTTTGCACTTTGATATTTAATATCTGACAAGTAAATAAATTGATTATTTTCTACTTGTGCGCTTATACGTTGACTAATAGAATCAATTTTAGCTTTTTGATTATATAAAACAAATCGCTCATCCATATAAGCTATAGTTTCGTCATTTGAGTTATTTAATATATTAGAAATAAATATCATCATAAAACAACAAATTAATATAAATGTTATTTTAAATTTTTGTATGTTGTTTTTATCTTTCATAAGTCCTCCTTTCTTTTTTCAACATACTTTATTATAATATATTTTTTAATAGATTTCAATATTTTTATTACATTTTTATTACATTTTTATTACTTTTTTTATTTGTTTTGAGCGATTTTGCATATTTTTTTGCTCACTTTATAAATAAGTATTTTCGCAGTGCAAAACACTACATAATTATAAACTTTATTTCTAACTTTTTTATATCTTTTTAAATAAAAAGTGGGAAAACAGCGTCACTATTTTCCCACCTTTGTAACAATGTAATTTTCATTGTCATAAATTAATTTAAACGTAAAAAAATTTCTACATTTTTAGTTTAAAACCTTTTAATACTCAAAGCTACCTTTTGATAATAAAACTTTTGATATCTTATCTTCCATCGAATACGATAATCCATTAAGACTTTCCATCTCATCATAGTACCTTTTTGCTCTGATAATGTTTTCAATTGCAGTAAGCATAGATGCAGATTTTGGTATTGCAACGTGATTAAATATTTTTGATTTAAAATCAAATACCAAATCCTCTTCGCAAAAATACAGGTTATTTTCTTCTTCGCTAATCATTATCCTTCTTGAAATATCTGGCATAATGTCCTTGGCTTTGAAAAAATCCTCCAGCGCTGAGACATATAAATCTGAGTAATCCTTTTTTAACCATTCCTTAAATAAATTAATAGTCATAGAATCATACCCTAATATATCAGCATAGATATTTCTTTTTTCAGCATCATTATTAATATATGCTGTTACAATTAGCATTCCTTTACTTGTTGCCAGCAACTGCTCAAATGAGAATTTCCCTGTTTTATCCCCAATTATAGTAAATTCCCTCTGGCTCTCAAGGTTTGGCGCAGTTTTTAACCTGTCAAGCGAAAAAATAATAGAGTAGTCAGATACTACAGCTAAATATTCTTTCTTATCCGATGAAATAAACCTCAAACCTTCTTCAGTTTTTCCAACGAATGTCATTTGATTAAAGGCTAACCGGATTGCAACTTTCAATTCAATATCGTTATAACTATTTCCATTTGAAAGTAAAAATCCATTATCCAACATAAGTTTCAAATAGTCAATTACCATTTTTATCACTCTTCCTTTCCAGAATTAAACATTAAAAGAAAATTAAATTTAATTCTCAATACAAAACTATTAGTTACTTTTTCAAAGATATTATACATCATTTATATATAGTATTCAATATTTTACATTATTTATGAAAAAAGATAGTAGATTTTCCATCTACTATCTTACATAATTAATATATCTTATTTCTATTACGCTATAAAAAAATAATATTTATTTACTAATATTTTTAAAATAAATTTTAAAAATATTTTCTACAAATTTATCATCATTTACTTTATTCTCAACGTATTTATTAAAATTCTCTTTATTATAATTATTATCTATTACAATATCATTATAATTAGGATAATTATTTATTAAATCATTTCTTTTAACTATATATGAATTACCTGTAAAATTATATTGTATATAATCTACATTATCTATTAAAGAAAAAATTGAAACTGAATTATATAGCAAACACTTTTGAAAATATAAATTATCTACAATATACCAATCAGTCATATGATAATTAATAGTTATTCCATTTCCATTTGAATCTATTTCAAATACATACCCATATTCAGATAATGGTAAATTATTAATTAAATTTCCTATATTGCTATTATTACCAATATATTGATTTTTGTATTTAATTATATTATCTATACCAGATTTGTCTCTATTAAATGGTACTATAGGGACTGTATCTTCGCTGTATTCTTTTTTACTATCTATAATATAATATTCATTTTTGGTATTTCTATTTATCCTATATACATTACATAATGGTGATTTATATATAATTAATTTATCCCCTGTTTCAATAGAATATGAATATCTTGGAGCTACACTATTTAATTTTACATTAATATAATCTATTCCAAGTAATATTATCATTGATATTATAAAATAACATATAGCAAATAGTGTCTTTTTCATAAATGTTTTTTTATTAAGTAGTTTTAAAAAACCTATAATTGATATTATAACACCTAATATAGAATAAATAGAGCTCCAGCTACTTTCAGATGGAAATATTGTAAAAGCAATAAAAGTTATTCCTAATCCCAAAGCTAAAATCATTATAGAAATTATTTTATCTTTTTGTATTACTTTTTCATTTGTATAAACTATTGTATCTTTTATGTTTTCCTCAAGCTTTTCTTCATAATGCTCTTTATCTATTTTCTCACCACTTAATAATTCATTTATTGTTATATCTAATTCATTACATAATGGTTCAAATAATGATAAATCTGGTAAACACCTTCCATTTTCCCATTTTGATACAGAACGATCTGATACTCCTAATTTTTCTGCTAATTGAAGTTGTGTTAATTTTTTATCTTTACGACTTTTTGCAATAAATCTTCCAATTTTGACTTGATCCATAATATTTACCTCCTTTCACATATTATTTTACATTGTGAAAGTAATTTTTTACACAAACCTAAAGTAGAGTTTAAGTTTTTTCCTTTAAATTTTTAAAAAAATTTAATTATTATACTTTTTTCCAAAACATTTTATTATTTTTAAATTCATATGTTATTCTTCCCTCATCACATAAATATGATAAATATGATTTTACTGTACTACCAATTAAAACATATTGATTTACATTCATAGTAAGTTTATATATGTCAAAAATTCTTTTTAAAATATCTTCAAATGTACTCTCAGTTTCACATAGATTATATATTTTTTCTATTATCTCATTAACTTTATTTTTGTTTATCTCAATTAAAGAAGAAATATCCTCAGTTGCATTACAGTGTGATGGTATATATAGTTTACCATCTAAAGTTTTTAGCCATTCTAATGTATTTAAATACTCTTTAACATCATATATATAAAACAAATGATACTTTGTAATTGTCTCTTCACTAAATAATGAATCTGCAAGAAAATATACGTTATCACATGTTTTAAGTCCAATCATATCAAAAAAATGACCTTTTAATGTAAAATATTCTAATCCATCAGGTAATTCATGTATAATATCTATAGCCTGTGATTCTTTTGCATATAAAAATTTATTTCTTAAATCTTTAAATGGATATCCACCATACAAAAATGATGGTTCTAAAATTGGATAATCCGTAAAACTTTTTTCAATTTTATTAGCTAATACATCACAATATGTTCTATCTTGAATATACTTATTTCCACCAATATGGTCTGCATTAGAATGTGTTGAAACTATTCCTTCAATCTTCCAACCTTGTTCATTAATTAATTTTAATATCTTTCTTCCTGCCTCTTTATCATTTCCAGAATCAATAATATATACATTTTCATCATCTACTTTGTAAACACCTATATTTGTATTGTTTTTTATATAATATGTTCTTTCTCCTACTTTAATTAATTCCATAATTTCATCTCCTTTTATATGTACATATTATATCACAAAAGCAACTCAAATGAGTTGCTTTTTTAGTAATTAAATATATTTTTTAATATTTATTATTTTATCTTTTTATGACTTACACTTCCTACTATTAGTAGTATTGTAATTACTATTAAATATGGTATTGCATAAATTATATTTACCCATGCAGGTGCACTATACCATGTATTATGCATATGATTAACCCATCTATATGTAACATCAATACACATTACATTAGATAATAACCAACTTAGTATAATACATATAATAAAAATAACCTTATTTTTTTTCATAATATCTTACCTTCAGCTAATTATACTATATTTTCTTTGATATAACAATATTAGCTACTGCAAAAACTATAATTTGGTATGTAATAAGTAGTCCTAAATACATTCCAAGTTTATAATCAAATATAACTAGTAAAATTGAGAAAAAAGCTTCTAAAATCAAACTAATTCTAAATGCAATTGCCATTGACTTTATTCGAATTTGTTTAAGTCTTTCATCTGTAAATTCTATTCCAACTTTTTTTAATTTTTCGGGATTTGATAATGCCATTATAAACTTCACTAACACTACTATAGATACTACAGTCAAACCAGTACCAAATCCATTAATGAAGTTACTTTGTAATTCACTTAATCCTACAATATTTAATGATAAATATATACATATTACTCCTATAACAATTAATATAGATGCTATAATGCATTTATTTTTTAATTTTTTCTCCATAATTTTATTCTTCTCCTTCTTCATAAACAAAAACTTCTTCAATAGTTTTGTTAAAGTGTTTTGAAATTTTAAAAGCAAGTAATATAGATGGATTATATTTTCCTTTTTCTATTGAAATAATAGTTTGTCTTGAAACACCTACTATATTTGCTAAATCCTCTTGCTTTTCATTAAATAATTTTCTATATTCCTCAACTCTATTTTTCAAATTATCACTCTCCTTTTTTAAAATTCAATGTAAAGTTAACTTTACTTTATTATAGTACTTATATTTTCGCATGTCAAGTATACTTTACATTTCTTTATGAATAAAATAATAAGTTATATATTATTTAATATATTATCACTTTACTTACATCTATTTTTTTATACATATTTTCATCTATTTTTGGATATAGTAGTTCACTAATATTATTATTTAAAATTAATTCTTCTTTTTTTATTTTAGATAGAGTTTTTATATGATATTCTAGTTTTAATGCTAAACTTTTATTTTGTGTAATCCAAGCAGTTTCAAGCTTCATTGCACCATGATTTAAAGTATATTTTGCACAACTTTTATCTTTAGTAAAATGTTCTCTCATCCTTTTTTGCAAGTCTTTTGCAATTCCTGTATAAATTGAATTGTCTTTGCATCTTAGCATATAGATATAATACATTCTTTACTCTCCTTATATTTTAACCTAATTATGTTTATATTATATATTTTTTGCTAGAAAAAAGAAAGTAATTTAAATTAAATCACTTTCTTTTAATATATTAATTTTCAAATTTTATTTTTACTCTATCTGGTAGTTCATTAAACTGTACTTCTTCCCATGAATGTACACCAAAAATTCTTGTTTGTAATAGTAAATATGCATCTTGTCTTAACTCTCTAGTTGTCTTAAATTTTATTTCTTTTTGTTTTCCATTTTCATTATAACAATATAATGTATATTCATATTTCATATCATCTGATGAAGATATTCTCTCAATTCTTGTATTATCTATTTGAGTATAATACATTCCTTCATAATTTTCTATAAAATAAAATGCTAAAACACAAATCACTATAGCAACTATTCCAGCTAAAATCATTGGTAATTTTTCTTGTATATCTTCCATCTTTTACTCCTCCTTAATAATATTTTTACTTTGAAAATATGTTGCAATAAAATATGTTCCATATATTCCACCAATAATAAATACAGTTGCTATTATTGAAGGTATTAATTCATCATTTCTTGCAAGAGCTGACATTACTTTTAATGCAAACTGTATTCCAAATATAGAATGAACTATTGCAAGTAAAAGTGGCATTAAGAAAAATATCCCAATTTGAATAAATAGTGAACTATTTATCATTTTCTCGTCGCAACCGATTTTTCTCAAAATTGTATATCTTTGTTTATTATCTGAACTCTCTGTTAATTGCTTAAGTGCAAGTATTGCGGCACTTGAAATTAAGAAAATTATACCTAAATATATAGCAATAAATAGAACAATAGTAACTATACTAACACTTGATTCGATAATAACTAATTTTGTTACTCCATCTATATCTAAACCATTATTTGCTAAGTTTTGAACAAATCCTGAATCACCACTTGAAAATATTTTTTCTATTTCTTTCTTTTCATCATCTGTTTTTACATTATAATTTGCAGCCAGAAATTGTATTTCTTTCATATCATCTGTTAATGGACAGTTATCTGGAACTAAAACAATACCTGTATTTACATGACTTGTTGACATATTTACATACCCATCTTTACATTCATTATATTTTGCCTTATATTGTTTTCCTGCAACTTCTATATCATTACCATTTACTAATACTTTATTTCTTAATTCTCTCATAGATTTAAAATCACAAAGCATTATATACTCATTATCATTTAACTGATATTCTGTTAGTCCATAAAGTCTAGCAATTTTATTATATTCTGAAATTTTAATTATCTCTTCTGCAGTTCCAAATAAAAGATTTGGAAATTGAGCTTTTACCTCATCAATATTATTTTCAAAAAATTTCTCCCAAGTGAAATTACTATCTGTATAAATTGTTATTTCATTTATATCTTTTAATATAGCCATATCTAATCCATTATTTCTTAATGTATCTTGAATAGAAATTCTTGAGTCTTCAATTTGTTCCTTTGTACAAGTGATTTCTCTACCCCATTCATTAATATAACTATCTGGTAAATTAGCTTTTTTTTGTAAATTTATATCTACTGGTGTCATTTCTTTTAAATCTTTTTCCATAGTACCTCTTAAAGATAAACTAACAGATAGTACAGAAATTGTTAAAAATAACATTATACAAATAACGCTCATACTAATTACAGTTGTATTTATCTTATTATTTATTTGACGTAATACAAACATATTAGTTCCTTGTAAATATACACCTTTAATTTTTTGTACCATTTTTATTATAAATCCTGACAAAGACCAAAATACAAGAATTGTTCCTATTATACCCATTATAATAGATATGAATAGTTCCTTACTCTTTAATTCTCCTCCTTCAAATGAGACTTTATAATATGCAAATCCTAATATTACAGTAGCCAATATAAATATTATAACTGATATAATTGGATTTTTTATTTTTACTTTTTCATTTTTCTTTGAAGCATTTAATAAATTTATTAATTTATATCTTGAAATTGTAAAAGTATTACATATCATTGCAGCAAAATACATTATTGCAAAATATAAACAAGTTTTTATACAAGCTGCCTTTGAAAATACAAATTCAAATTTGGACATATCTGCTTGAAACATTTTAGCAACAAGAATAGACATAAACTGAGACCCAAATATTCCTACTACTATTCCAATTACTAAAGATAAAATACCAATAACTATAGTTTCCATTAATATTATTTTAGAAATTTGTCTTCTACCCATACCAAGTGTCATATATATTCCAAATTCTTTTTTTCTTCGATTAATTAAAAAATTATTCGCATAAACAATTAATAGTCCTAAAACAACTGCAATAAATACAGAAACCATTCCAAGCATGCTTATCATAAGTTTAATAAGTTCTTTTTGTGATTGTGATACTTGTAACATAGCTTGCTGACTATCAAGTGAGTTAAAAATATAAAATATGGTAACACCAAGTACTAATGTTAAAAAATATATTGCATAATCTTTAAAACTCTTTTTGATATTCTTTAGTGACAATTTAAATAACATCGTTCAAATCACCTCCAAGAAGTGTTTGTACCTCAATTATTTTTTCAAAAAATTCTTTTCTTGAATTATCTCCTTTTACTATTTCATTAAAGATTTTTCCATCTTTAATGAAAATAATTCTATCTGCATAACTTGCAGTGAAAGCATCATGTGTAACCATAAGTATTGTTGCATTCATATTTTGATTTAAATATTCAAAACTTTCTAAAAGTTGTCTTGCAGATTTTGAATCAAGAGCTCCTGTTGGCTCATCTGCAAGCACAATTTTAGGATTTGTTATTATTGCTCTTGCAGATGCTATTCTTTGTTTTTGTCCTCCTGATACCTGATATGGATACTTACTTAAAATACTTGTTATATTTAATTTTTCTGCTATATCTTTTACTCTTTTTTCTATTTCTTTTGGTTTTACTTTCTGGATAGTAAGAGCTAAAGCTATATTTTCATATGCTGTTAATGTATCAAGTAAATTAAAATCTTGAAATATAAATCCTAATTCTTCTCTTCTAAATTTATTTAGTTTATTATGTTTTAATTTAGTTATATCTTCGTTATTAATTAAGATATGACCTGCAGTAACCTTATCTATTGTAGATATACAGTTTAAAAGTGTTGTCTTACCAGAGCCAGATGCTCCCATAATTCCTACAAACTCACCATCTTGTACATTAAAGCTAATATTATCTATTGCCTTTGTTAAATTAGATTTATTTCCATAATATTTTTCAATATTCTTTACTTCTAATATATTACTCATAATTAATACTCCTTTCCTTTTTTCTATAATAATTATACATAAATTAAATTTTACTTACCATCGATTTATATTACCCAAGCTTACATTTTTGAAATAATTTATCTTATATCTGTATAACTATCTTTAGGAAATATTAATTTTATAATTGTTCCTTCTTTATATTCTGATTCAATTTCTATGAAAATTCCTAGCTTATCACAAAGTTTTTTGCACAGAAATAATCCTATTCCTGTGGATTTTTTATTTTGAAGTCTACCATTTTCTCCAGTAAATCCTTTTTCAAATACTCTTGATAATTCACTTTGTTTAATTCCTATTCCATTATCTTTAATATATAAAACTACATTTTCCTTATTTACTTTTGAATATATTTCAAATTCTAGTATTCTCTCATCACTTTTATACTTTATACTATTTTGTATAATTTGATTTAATATGAATACAATCCATTTACTATCTGTATTTACTATACTATCTAAATCATGAAGATTTAGCATTGCTTTTTGATTAATCAAATTACTCTTATTTCTTTTTATACATTCATTTACTATATCTGCTAACTTACTGCTTTTAATATAATAATCTTTTTCAACTGTATTACTTCGAGCATAATATAATGCTTGTTCTGTATAGTCATCAACCTTATTTAATTCCTCATCTATACTTTTTGTAACCTTATTTTTATTATTTTCTATAATCATTTTACTTGTTGCAATAGGTATTTTTATTTCATGTATCCAAAGTTCTATATATTCTTTATAATCTTCAGTTAAATATTTATATTTATTAACATTATCTATCATTGATTTATCTATTGTACTTAAGCATTCCTCAAATATTTTTCCTTCAATAAAGTCTGAATGCTTAATAATTTCAGTAATCAAATATTTTTCGTCTAATTCATCTAAGGTTACTATTACATTATTATAAAATTCTTTTTTATTATAATATTCAATAATTAATCCAATAAAATATGATAAAACAATAACAAGCGGTATATAAATCCTAATAAAACTTCCAATTGGATAAATTATTAAGAAAATTTCTATTGTAATTAAAGAAAATAGTATTAAAATTATCTGAATAATTTTATCTTTTAAAAAATCTACAAATCTCATTTTATTTACTCCTATTTAATATATATCCTTGTCCTCTTTTGGTTTCTAATAAATCTTTTAGTCCAATTTCCGCTAATTTATTTCTAAGTCTATTTATATTTACTGTTAAAGTATTATCATCTATAAAACTTTCATTATCCCATAAATATTCAATTATGCAATCTCTTGATATTATTTTTTCTCTATTTTGACTTAATAGTTTTAATATTCTAAATTCATTTTTAGTAAGTTCAATAATATTATCATCTTTTTCTATTAGACTTTTAGATATATTTAAAATAAACTCACCACAATCTATTTTATCTTGTTGAGTTGCTCCATTCATTTTTACTCTTCTAAGTAATGCTTCTATTTTTGCAAGAAGTATATGTATATTAAACGGTTTTGAAACAAAATAATCTGCACCATAATTTAAGCTAATAAGTTCATCTAGCTCACTGTCTCTGCTTGTTATAATAATTATAGATAAATCTGATATTTTTCTTAACTCTTTACAAATATATTGTCCATCCAAATTTGGAAGATTAATATCTAACAATAACAAATCTGGTGCGATTTTTATTATATCATTTATCGTATCTGAAAATTTATCTAAAACATGTGCTTCATATCCGCTTTTATTTAAGAATATTTGCAGTTCCTCTCTTAATTTCTTATCATCTTCTACTATTAATATTTTCTCCATTTATTTATCCCTCCATTTATATAACTATTATACCATACATTAAAAGAAAATAACCTTACGATTTCGTAAGGCTATTTTTTATCCTAAAGCTATATCTAGTATCATCATAATAAC
Source organism: uncultured Clostridia bacterium (assembly GCA_949106495.1). Taxonomy (GTDB): domain Bacteria; phylum Bacillota; class Clostridia; order TANB77; family CAG-465; genus CAG-465. The sequence goes on along the minus strand of CARYZD010000006.1, from coordinate 28,507 downwards.
AAAACCAATTGATACACCAATTGTACCTATACTTATACTTTCTTCTTGTTGACATTCAGGAATTAATTCCTCTACCACAACATATATCATTGCTCCTGCCGCAAATGAAAGTAGATATGGAAGGACTGGTACCACAAAACTAGTAAGTAAAATTGTAATCGCTGCTCCAATTGGTTCAACAATTCCAGATAATGTACCATAGTTAAAAGCTTTTAATTTAGACATACCTTGACTTTTAAGTGGCATTGAAATAATTGCTCCTTCAGGAAAATTTTGAATTGCAATACCTATTGCAAGTATAAGAGCTCCTATCATAGTTATTCCTGTATTTCCTATAATTGCTCCTGCAAATGCAACGCCTACTGCCATTCCTTCTGGAATATTATGAAGAGTTACAACTAACACCATCATTAAAGTCTTTTTATACTTATAATTTATTTTATATTTTCTATTATTAATAATATGTAAACGTGATATAATAAAATCTAAAATAATTAAAAAGAAAATTCCTAAAATAAATCCTATCGATGCTGGTATCCAAGATAATCTTCCTAAATGTTCAGACATATTTATGGCAGGAATAATAAGCGACCAAATAGATGCAGCAATCATTACTCCTGACGCAAAACCTAATAAAAATTTTTCTATTTTATTATTTATTTCTTTTTTCATAAAAAATACCATTGAGGCTCCTAAAGTTGTCCCTATAAATGGTATTAATATTCCTAGAATTAAACTCATATAATATTTTCCTCCTACTTTTATTTTATTCATATTAGGAGAAAATCGTAACAACTAGAAAATGACTAATAGTTTTTCTATTAGTCATCTTTATCTATTTTTTTCTATCCTTATGTATATTTATAATCTTATTAATTTCTGCACCTAAAAATACTGTATAAAAACATGAATATGTCCACATCATAACAAGCATTAATGTTGTAAGACTTCCATAAGTAATTGAAAAGCCTTTAAATATATCTAAATACTTAGAAAACACAAAAGATATAATATTTAAAGCTATTGCCCCAAATACAGCTCCATAAATTTGACTTTTTAATGTTACTTTATGATTAGGTATAAACTTATATACTACTGCAAATACCATAGAAGTTGACATTAAAAATAATATTTTAGTAAGTAAATTTATTAATAATGTAAAGCCTTTAAATATTCCAAATTTATTTTGAAGTATAGATAGTAAGTTATTTCCAAATACCATGCCTATCATACCTAAAATAATTAATATTATAAATACTATTGTTTCTATTATTACTCTTATTCTAAGATGTATATAACTTGAAGATTCACTGCTATCTGTTTTATATATCTTATGAAGCCCTCTTGTTAGTGCATAAAATCCTTTGCCTGCAGACCATAATGTAAATATAATTGAAACAGATATTGTGCCTAATGATTTAGAATACACTTCCTCAATTATATTTATAACTATACTATTCATACTAGATGGTATTATTCTTGAAATAATATCAAATAGTGTTTCTTGATTAATGCCTGTATATTGTATTAATGTCAAAAGTAAAATAATAAATGGGATAAAAGATAATATGGTATAATATGAACACTGCGATGAGTAATCACTAATATTATCTGTTCCCATACTTTTATATACTTTTTTTATTGTCTTGAATTTATTTTTTATATCTATCATTTTCATATATTTTAGTATTTCAAATATATTTATTTTTTATACTCAGATTTTAATTAAAAATAAAAGAAGTAATAAAAATTACTTCTTTTATTACAATTTACTAAGTTGCATTTTTAACTCTTTTACACCATTTTCTTGCTCTTTAATAATTGAATTTGCCACTTCAATAAGTCGTGAATCTATATTATATTCTAATAAGTTTTTACACATATATATTGCACCTTCATGATGAGGTATCATCTCATTAATAAAATCAATATCTATACTTATGCATTTAGGACTATTTCTCATATTTATTAGCATATTTTTAGTTATATTACAATATCTTTCAACATAACAACTTGTTTTTTCAGCTGAATTTTCATATCCTTCTGTAGTTTTATATATTTGTTTCATTTCTTTAATTCCATTTGTTTGCATTTTAATAATATTATTTGCAATTTCTATTAGTGGTTTATATTCTGTATAATTTAGTAAATTTTCACACATATAAATTGCTGCTTGATGATGTGGTATCATACATTCTATAAAATATTTTGTAATATCTTCATTTTCCTTTGCACAAAGCATTTTATTTTCCATTGTACATAAAATTTCTTCAAATCGTTCTAAATAATTTTTAACTCTACACTTATTAGGACATCTCATATTTAAATCTCTCCTTTATTATCATATATTATATACTATATTTTAACTTTATAAATTATGATAATATTTAATAAGATTTAAATTAAATTTTTATTTTATTCTGTTCTTAAAGCTATTACTGGGTCTTTCTTACTTGCCATTTTAGATGGTATAATTCCAGATATTACTGTAAGTATCATACTTATACCAACAAGTACAAGCGCTGGTATTATTGGCACTTGAACAAGATTAGATATATCTGTAACAGCTTTTAATATAACATTTGCAGGAATTGTTAAAAGATATGTTACTCCTATTCCAATTATTCCAGCAAAAAATCCTATAATTAAAGTTTCTGCATTAAATACTCTTGATATATCTTTTTTTGAAGCACCAATACTTCTTAATATTCCAATTTCTTTTGTTCTTTCTAAAACTGAAATATATGTTATAATCCCAATCATAATTGATGAAACGATTAATGAAATAGATACAAATGCAATTAAAACATAACTTATTACATTAACTATTGAAGTAACTGAAGACATTATTAATCCTACTGTATCAGTGTAATTTATTTTATCTGCCTCGTTTCCTTCTTCTTCCATTTTTGTATTATACTCAGAAATAAATTCCTCAACTTTATCTTTTGCATCAAAATCTTTTGGATATATTTTAATTGTAGATGGTTCTTCCATTTTAACATATCCAATTTTTTCTAATACACTATCATAAGTTGCATTAGCATTTTCTGAATAAGCACTAATTACATTTGCTAGTTCTTCTTGTGAAAGACTCATAAAATACATTTTTTGTTCATCTGATAAAGAATTCATATCAAAAGTCTTAGATTTGTTATCTTCATCAAACTCTAGCCCTGTAAATACATTTATAGTTTCATTTTCTAGTTGTTCTTTTACTATTTGAGTATCACTTATTTTATTTATTATATGTTCTTCTAACTCTTTAGTATAAAGAATTACACCACTTGTTTGTGCAGCTACTGATTCATCACTTATTTTAATTATTCCAACTATTTTTAGTTCTTCTGCATCTTTCAATTTTTCATCTATAAATTCTTCATCTTCTGATTTGTCTATCCATATACTTCCATCTTTTTCATAATAATCTGTTTGAGGTATAATTTTAAACTCTAAATTTAATAAATCATCATAGCTATAAGAAGACTGTTCATCTTCTTCTACTTCTTTACCTGCCATTATTCTGTCTATTTTTTCTTCTAATAAATCTTGGTCCTTTAAACCTAAACTATATAATGTATAATCACTTATTTGATTATTTTTATCTACAAGAAGTACAACTTCATTATATTTTTCTGGCCATTTCCCTGCAAGTAAATTATATTGAGAATGTACTAAAGACTCATTATCTAATTGTTTCATAAATACATCTGTTGTAGAAAATTCTGACATCATTGCACTTTGAGTACTGCCTACTCCAAATCCTAATTTATCAAACACAGGGCTAGGATTTGTTCTATATGTTTTTCCATCTCTTTGACTATATATATTTAAATTTAAGTTATAATTATATTCAATTGCTGTTAAACTATCTTCTATATTTCCTTTATTTTCTTCAATATATTCTTTAAATTTCTTAAGATTATTCTCTTCTATTTTAGAAGACATTGTTGACATCATTTCACTCATTATATTATTTGAATATATTCTACCTTCTTCTTGATTTTCTACGTTTGGTGTATTTTGCCCCATCATAAGCTCAATCATAGCAGATGAATCTATAGTTTTATCTTCTATTGATATTGGATAAGAAGACAAGGTTTCCTCTTGAGTTCTATTTATATATTCTTGTACACCATTAGATAGAGACATTATTGTTGCTATTCCTATTATTCCAATACTTCCAGCAAATGCAGTGAGTATTGTTCTACCTTTTTTAGTCCTTAAATTATTAATACTAAGAGATAAGGCTGTTAAAAAATTCATAGATGTTTTTCTAGACTTTTTAGCACTATCCTTAGCCTCTTCTATCTCCTCTTTTGTAGGTGTATATGGATTAGTATCATCTATTATCTTACTATCTAAAAGCTTAATAATTCTTGATGAGTATTTTTCTGCAAGCTCTGGATTATGTGTAACCATTATAACTAGTTTATCTTTAGATATTTCTTTTATAAGCTCCATTATTTGTACTGATGTTGTGCTATCCAGTGCACCTGTTGGTTCATCTGCAAGTATAATATCTGGATTATTAACAAGAGCTCTTGCTATTGCTACTCTTTGCATTTGTCCACCTGAAAGTTCATTTGGTTTCTTATATGCATGGTCTTTTAGCCCAACTTTTTCTAGTACTTCTAAAGCTCTTTTCTTTTTCTCTTTTTTTCCTACTCCACTTAATGTCATACTCATTTCAACATTACTTAATACGCTAATATGCCCTATTAAATTATAACTTTGAAATATAAATCCTACAGAATTATTTCTATATTCGTCCCAGTCTCTATCTTTATATGACTTAGTAGATTTACCGTTAATTACAAGGTCTCCACTATCATATCTATCCAGTCCACCAATTATATTTAAAAGTGTTGTTTTTCCACTACCACTTGGCCCTAAAATAGAAACAAATTCACTTTTTCTAAATTTAAGTGAGATATCATCTAATGCTGTTTGAGTATATTCAGCTGTTTTATAACTTTTCTTAACATTTTCTAACTCTAACATATATTCCTCCTTACTTCCAATTTCTTTTAAAATTAATTTCTTCTTTATTCTTCAATCCATCTACAATGTCCATATTTATTAGTTCACACATTCCCATTAAGCATATAAATACATCTGTTATTTCATTTTGAAGACTTGAACTATATTCTTTATTTACATCTATAGCTAAATTATTATCTGTCTTTCTTACCTCTTTTGCAAGTTCTCCTACTTCTTCTGTAAGTAGACACATTCTCTCTAATAAACTATTTCTAAATCCTCTAGTCTCAATCATATCTTTAATATAGTTTTGCACATCTTCAACACTACTTTTGCTACTTAATTTATCTAGTTTTAACTTTAAATCTGTATTATTCATTTTATTCCCTCTTTCAAATTAATATTATAATTTTAGCATATAAAAAGAAAAAATAGAAGTGCTTTTATATACACTTCTATTGTATTTTTTTATCTTTTATTGGTTCTATATGAACTATTACTTTATCTATATCTTCAAATTTATTTGCTATATCATCTTGAATTTTATCTGCAATTTCATGACTTTTAAACGTATCTAAGTTTCCATCAACATATATTGTAAGTACTGCTATATATTTATACCCAGTAGGAATTGTATACATTCCCTGTATTCCTTCTACTTCTTCATAACTATTTACAAACTCAAATATTTCATCTTTTATACTATCGTCCAATGACTTATCCATTAAAACATTATAACTTTCTATAAATATTTTTATACCAGTATAGAAAATCCAAATAGAAATTCCAATACCAACTAGTCCATCAAACCAAAATATATTAAATCTACTTAATATAACAGAAATTGTTGTAAATGTTGTTGCAATACAATCGTTTTTGTGGTCTTGCATATTCGATTCTAATAATATATTGTTATGTTTTTTAAGTGCACTTTTAGAATATAGATATAATGATAATTTAGTTACTATTGTTATAATACATACTACTATTAGCCACCATGAAAATACTATTTCATTTTTATATATTACAGAACATATAGAATCATATAATATTTTAGCTGATATTACTATCATTGAAATACTAATAAATAACGAAAAGATGTATTCTGCCTTTCCATGTCCAAAGTTATGATCTTCATCACTTGGCTCACTTGCAATTTTATTTCCTATCGCAGTCATTAAAGATGCAAAAATGTCTCCTGCACTATTTGCTGCATCAGCTATCATAGCTTGACTCTTAGATATAAATCCAATTACAGCTTTTATTATTAGCAAAAAAATATTACCTATTATTCCTAACATCCCTACTTTTTTGGTTATATCAAACCTATTCAATTTTAATTCACTCCCATTTAATATTAATATAAGAAGTAGCATTTATACTACTTCTATATTTTATTACAAATTTCTCTCACTAGTGAATAATTATATCACTACATAACATAAAAAGCAAATATTTAGAAAAAATAAAAAAAGAGCTTAGGAAATTTTCCTAAACTCTTAAAATGGTATAATTATTAAACTACTTTAAAGTATATTCATACAATTTGTTATCATTATTAAATTTAAATCCATTAGAAGTGATCTCTATTTTTGAATCTTCAGAAATATTACATGGTATTTCTTTAGCTATTTCGTTTTTTATGCTATAAATATATAACCTTCCTTTAACAGGAATATATCCTTCTATTACCTCTCTATTTTTTGCATCCATAATTGCAATAGTTAATTGCTTAGTTATTGAAGGCAATGTATTATTCATCTGTGTGCTTATGTTAATTAGGAATTATAATTACTTTTTTGAACTAAATTTAATTGAGCAAGACTAAGTCCATACATTACACGTGATTTTTCTAAGTTATGCATATCAAATTTAACCTTCTGTTTATTCATTTCTTTCTTATTAAAGATTTGAATTTAAAATTAAATTACAGATTGATTATACCACTGGTTATTATACTTGTTGATTATTATGTAGATTGTTTTACTTATATTATTTTATACAAGTGTAAAAACAGGTGTATTTCCATAAAGTCATACACCTATAAAAAAACGCTAACCTTTACCACTCTAAGTAAAGATTAGCGACTTTATATACTATGGCAGGGGCACTAGGAATCGAACCCAGCTCTGGAGTTTTGGAGACTCTTATTCTACCGATGAACTATGCCCCTAAGCTAACAATAGTAATTGTAACATTAATTTATCTTTTTTTCAAGTATTTTTTTATAATTTATTCACTTAGTTTTATAAGTTTAAATCCTGTATAATCACAACCAACAAATTTATAATCTATATTTCCTATTGTTCCTTCTTTAATCATATTATGTCCATATCCATGTAAATGTCCATATATACAAGTTTTTACATTATATTCTTCCATTAGTTTTACAAAATTAGAAATAAATGGTGGAAAATGAAGAGCAACAATAATTTCTTTCTTTTCTCCTCTTGCTAGACACTCATCTTGTAATTTTCTTCCTTGTTCTAAAGAATTCTTAAGTCTTATTTCTTCTCTTGCAATTATTTTTTTATCTTGCTCTGCATTATTATTTTCAGTTTTTCCCCATCCTCTACTACCACAAATAATGTAATCTTCTACTTCAATTGCAGTATTGTGAATAATTTGTATATCTTTAAATCCTTGTTCTTCAAAAAAGTTAAGCATTTTCGTTTTAGTTGAAAAATAATAATCATGATTTCCTCTAAGGATTATTTTTTTCCCAGGTAAACTATCTATATATTCAAAATCTTTTATGCTTTCATTTAATGTCATAGCCCATGATATATCTCCTGGTATTATTACTGTATCTTCTTCTTTTACAGTTTGTAACCAGTTTTGTTTTATAGTTTCTTCGTAATTATCCCAAACATTACCAAAAATATTCATTGGCTTATTAACACCAAATGATAAGTGCAAATCTGATATTGCATATATTGCCATTTAATCACCTAACTTTCTATATTATTTTATTCACATATATTTAAATTTGCTACTGCATTTAAATCTAATTTATCTTCTATTTCATAATATTTTCCAGATAAATAATTGTAATGAGCTGCACTTGAAATCATTGCTGCATTATCTGTACAATATTTAAAATCTGGTACAAAACATTCATATCCACGCTCTTTAGACGCTTTTTGTAATTTATCTCTTAAAACTACATTTGCTGAAACTCCTCCAGCAAGTACTACTTTATCTATCTTTAAATCTTTCATAGCAGACATACAGTTATGTACAAGCTCATCTGTTACTGTTTGTTCAAAAGAACAAGCAAGGTCTGCTCTTCTTAAATTTTCTCCTTCTTTATGTGCAATATTTATTACTGCTGTTTTTATCCCACTAAAACTAAAATCATAATTTTCAAATTTAGTTTTTGGTAATTCATATGTATGTTTTCCTTCTCTTGCAAGTTTACTTACTTCAGGTCCTCCAGGATATGGAAGCCCTAAAACACGAGCTACTTTATCAAAAGCCTCTCCTACTGCATCATCTCTTGTTTTTCCTATTATTTCAAAATCTGTATAATCTTTTACATATATTAAATGTGAATGTCCACCTGATACAACCAAAGACATAAATGGTGGTTTAAGCTCTGGATAAGTTAAGTAGTTTGCTGCTATATGTCCAGCAATATGATGAGTTGGTACAATCGGAATATTTAAAGCATAAGCTAGAGATTTAGCATATGCTACACCAACAAGTAATGCACCAATTAATCCTGGCCCATAAGTTACTCCTATATAATCTATATCTTTAAATGTTAAATTCGCAATATCTAGTGCCTCTTTAACAACAAAAGATATATTAGTTAAGTGTTTTCTAGATGCAATTTCAGGAACAACACCACCAAATTTTTTATGAATTGGTATTTGTGTAGAAACAACATTTGCAAGTACTTTTCTTCCATCTTCTATTATTGCTACAGCTGTTTCATCACAACTACTCTCTATTCCCAAACAAATCATTTTTTTTCCTCTTTTCTATAACGATATAATCCAATTTAGCAATTTTAAAATTGCAGTATATGCTGGATTTATTATGTATGAAGCTATATTAGTACAAAATATAACTAATATAATAATAAATGAATATCTTTCTAATGTATACATTACTGCTTTTGTTCTACCTGGTAAGAAATACGATAACACTTTAGAACCATCAAGTGGTGGTAAAGGTATTAAATTAAATATACCAAATATTACATTAAACTGAATAGTATATAAAAACATTTGTAAAAATACTTCTACAATCTTACTTGTTGCTACTGTGCTTATTACACCAGCCATAATTAAAATTTTTAAAACAATAGTTAAAAGTAAAGCTAGTAATAAATTTGATAGTGGTCCTGCAAGTGCTGTAAGCATTGTTCCTTTTGCTTTATTTCTAAAGTTTCTATCATCAACCATTACTGGTTTACCCCAACCTACACCAAATAAGGCGATACATATAAAGCCCATAGGGTCTATATGTCTAAATGGGTCTAGTGTAAGTCTTCCTCTTATCTTTTGTGTAATATCTCCTTGCTTATATGCCATCCATGCATGAGCATATTCATGTATAGATAATGATATAAGCAAAGCTGGCAATGTATATAAAAAAGCAATTAATCCTTCTCTTGTAAATATATCTAACAAATTATCATCTCCTAATAAAATCTATATATCATTTTACTATAAAAGCATTAAATTTGCAAGATATACATATATACAGTCTAATATTTTAAAAAAGAAAAATAACTTTATATAACACTATATAAAGTTATTTTATTATACTAATTTTATCTACAAATCCAAGATGTAGATAAATCCATAGCAGCTCTGCATGCATTTGTTTGGTCTAGACTATTAAGCATTACAAAATCATGAATCATACCTTGAAATCTAACTGCTGTAATGTTATTTCCAGCTTCTCTTAACTTATTTGCAAAAGCTTCTCCTTCATCTCTTAGTACATCTGCTTCACCATTAATAATTAATGTCTGTGGCATATTTCTTAGTTCATTAATATCTGCATTTAAAGGAGTAGCTAAAATAGACTTTCTCTTTTCAATATCTGGTTCATATTGATTCCAAAACCATTTCATTCCTTCTTTATATAAATAATATCCTTCTGCAAACTGATTATATGAATCTGTATTAAAGATATCATTTGTAACAGGATAATATAATAATAACTTATCTATTTTAATATTACAATTTTGTTTATTCATAAATGTCATAGCAATTGCCATATTTCCACCAACACTATCTCCTGCAACGGTTAATGTAGTATTATTAAAATCTATATTTCTACATTTTAAAATATTAGGTATCCTACTTAATATTTTAAAACATTGTTCAATAGCAATAGGAAATCTAGCTTCTGGTGAACGTGTATACTCTGGAAAAATAACTATAGAATTAGTTCTATAACATAATTCTCTTACTAGTTTTTCATGACTATGAAAACTACCAAAAACCCATCCTGCTCCATGAATATAAAATATTACTTTCTTAATATCTGTGCAGCACTTAGGGGTAAGAATAAATGTTTTTACACATCCTTTTGTAGTATTATAATATTGAAGTTCAATATTTACTGGATACATATGTACTGGAGTATTTTGTGCCTTTTCTAAAATTTCTCTTCCTTTTTCAAATGGTAATTCAAAAATTAAAGGTATTACAGAACTTTGACTTACAACATCTTGTGCAGCCTTTTCTAATATAATTTTTTTGCTCATAAAATGTATTCTCCTTTTGCCATAATATATAATATTAATTTGAATTAAAATTTGATTATATTTATAACTAAACTAAATAAAAAAAAATAGAACATAAAAGTTCTATCCTATATTTCAGTTGGAGCTAAGAAACTAAGCTGTGGTATATTTCTTAGTATTCCAAATATAATTGTAATTATTAATAATGTAATAAAAAGAATATTTGTTATCTTTTTTATATTTTTATTGTTCTTAAAACATTTTTCTATAATTAAGAAGATAACAATTAATGGTATATCGATAAAGATAATCGGGTTAAATCTAAAAGCTTGATATATTTCTCCTTTTAGTAAAGATAAGCACATTCTTGTACTTCCACATCCTGGACAATATAGTCCTGTTATCTTATTAAAAATACATGGTATGGCAATACCAAATTTTAAATAAAGTATTGCCATTACCAAAAATAAAATTATAAAAAAAATATAATCTTGCTTTTTCATAAACTTAAATTAAGCATTTTGTCTTGCTATAGCATTTAGCTCATTTTGCATAATGCAGTAGTTAACAATTCCAAGTCCAAATATACCTAAAAGTAAGTATAAAACAGAATTGTCACTTGCATTAATACCAGCTTTATCATTAGCTTCTTTTAAAGTTTTACCCATTTTATAATACCAATAGAAACTATAAATTCCACATGTAATTATTGTAAATAGGAATGCTTTTCCACCGCTAAAGTCTGGAACATCTGCACTTCTTGCAGCATCATCAGTTAAACTGATAAACCAGAAAATTCCATAAATACCACATGTTATTATAGTTAATAATATTGATACTACAATATTTCTTTCTTGTATCATAACTTATACCTCCCTATACATTACATTAAAATAATATAACAAAATACAATTTTTTTCAACTGATAAATGACATTTTTTGTATTATTGTCAATTATTTTTTATTATTACCTCTTTATTCCCCTTTATAACTTCACCTATTTCAAAGGCTTTTTCTCCTTCTTGCTCTAGTATTTTTATTGCTTCTTGAACATTATCTGGTGATACAATTAACGCCATACCTATACCCATATTAAAAGTGTTATACATATCTCTTTGCGATATATCTCCTTCTTTTTGTATTAATTTAAATATTTCAGGTATTTCGTATGAATTTTTATGAATTATTAATGAAACATTATCTTTTAACATTCTTGGCATATTCTCATAAAATCCTCCACCTGTTATATGTGATATTCCTTTAACATCTATTTTATCTAATAATTTTAATACAGGTTTTACATATATTTTTGTAGGTTCTAGCAATGCGCTACCTAAGCTTTTTCCAAGTTCTTCCTTATAGTCATTTATATTTTTCTCATTAATATCAAAAACTTTTCTTACTAAAGAAAAACCATTTGAATGTACACCAGAAGACGTAATTCCTATAACTTTATCTCCAACATTTATATTCTCACTATTAATTATCTTTTCTTTATCTACTATTCCAACTACAAATCCTGCCAAATCATATTCATCTTCAGGATAAAAACCTGGCATTTCTGCTGTTTCTCCACCTACTAAAGCACAATCTGCCATTTTACAGCCATCAGTAACTCCTTTAACTATTGTTGCAACTTTTTCTGGAATATTTTTACCTAAAGCAATATAATCTAGGAAAAATAATGGTTTTGCTCCAGAGCAAATAACATCATTTACACACATTGCTACACAATCTTGTCCTACTGTATCATGTTTATTCATTAAAAATGCTAATTTTAATTTTGTTCCCACTCCATCAGTACCTGATACTAATACAGGTTCTTTCATATTCTTTATATCTGGTGCAAATAATCCACCAAATCCACCTAAATCCGAAATTACACCCTTTGTATAAGTGCTTTTAACACTATTTTTTATTAATTCAACAGACTTATATCCTGCTGTTACATCAACACCTGCATTCTTATAACTTTCACTAAAACTCTTTTCCATATTCTCCTCCTTCATAAATGTATTGTACAAATTATTTTTTATTGTTCTTTACTGCTTTAACAAATTCTTTAAATAATGGATGAGAAGTATTTGGTCTTGATTTAAGTTCTGGATGAAATTGAACACCTACTCCCCATGGATTTCCTTCAAGTTCAACAATTTCCACAAGTCTATTATCTGGTGATACACCAGCAATTTTCAATCCATTTTCTTCTGCAAGCTTTCTATACTCATTATTAAATTCATATCTATGACGATGTCTTTCATAAATTAGATTTTCATTATATGCGTTATATGCTTTTGTACCAATATCTAATGTACATGGATATTTCCCAAGTCTCATAGTTCCTCCTTTTTGAGAAACATTTACTTGTTCTTCCATTAAATTTATAACCATATTTTTAGAATAAGATTTAAACTCTAAACTATTTGCATCTTTAAGTCCTACAACATTTCTAAAGAATTCTACAACCATTAGTTGCATTCCAAGGCATATTCCAAATATAGGTATTTTATTTTCTCTTGCATATCTTATTCCTTCAATTATTCCTTCTATTCCTCTATCTCCAAATCCTCCTGGAACTATAACACCATCAACACCTTTAAGCAATTTTTCAGCAGATTTATTCTCAATTTCTTCTGAATCAACCCATCTAATTTTTACATTTACTTCGTTTTTAACTCCTGCATGATTTAATGCTTCATATATTGAAATATATGCGTCATGTAATGATACATACTTTCCAACAAGCGCAATCTCTACTGTGTCTTTTACATTATCTGGTTTTTGACACTCATTATGCCATTGCATTAAATCATTTTTTGTCTCTTTAAGACCAAATTTATTCATTATAATTTGAGCAACATTTTGTTTTTCAAACATAAGTGGAACATCATATATTGAATCTGCATCTAAGTTCTCAATAACATTTTGAGGTGCAATATTACAAAATAGTGATATTTTCTCTTTTAATTCCTCAGTAATACCATAACTTGTTCTTGCAACAATTAAATCTGGAATAATACCCATTCCCATTAATTCTTTACAACTGTGTTGAGTTGGTTTAGTTTTAAGCTCTTCAGATTTAGGTAAAAATGGTATAAGTGTTACATGAACAAATAATACATTTTCTCTACCTTTTTCTATTTGTACTTGTCTTATTGCTTCTAAAAATGGCTGTGATTCAATATCTCCAACTGTACCACCAATTTCAGTTATAATAACTTCTGCATTAGATATTTCTCCTGTTTTATATACAGTTTCTTTTATCTCATTTGTAATATGTGGAATAACTTGTACTGTTTTTCCTAAATAGTCTCCATTTCTTTCTTTATTTAAAACTTGCATATATATTCTTCCTGTTGTAATGTTTGAATATCTATTTAAACTCTCATCTATAAATCTCTCATAATGTCCAAGATCCAGGTCACATTCAAGCCCATCATCTGTGACGAAAACTTCGCCATGCTGACAAGGATTCATTGTGCCTGGATCTATATTCAAATATGGGTCAAATTTTTGGATAGTGACAGCTATCCCTCTAGATTTTAATAGTCTTCCAATCGATGCAGCGCTTATACCTTTTCCAAGTCCAGATACAACGCCACCAGTTACAAAAATATACTTTCTTTCCATTTCTGATTACTCCTTTTTTCTTAATATTTTTAAATTATATCATAGATGATCTTTTTTTCAATATCATTTAATAATTTTAATATATTTTTTACATTTCTGTCTAAATTTGTCATTATATATGCAAACTTGACTTTATATTTTATTTAAAGTACAATATATTTATATATTAGGAGAAATAATATGAAAAACTACTATGATATACTAGAAGTAAGTAGAAAAGCTTCAAAAGAAACAATCAATAAAATATTTAAAATACATATGAAAGCAAACCACCCAGATTTATTTCAAGGTGATGAAAAAATAAAGGCAGAAGAAAAATCTAAGGAACTAACAGAAGCATATAATGTTTTATCTGATGATTTTCAAAGAGCCAAATATGATGAAGAATTAGAAGCTGAAGAAAGTGTCTCTTCATATAATAATGTTCAAGCAATACTAGAAGAAAATGAATATTTAAAACAAGTAATTGCTAAAAAAGATGAATTTATTAATAGAATTACTGGAAATCAATTCGAAAATTCTAATTATGGATATACAAATAGCAATAATTATTACAATAATCCATATGGACAAAATAATTCAGGATATGGTGGTTTTAATGGTTTTACTCCTCCACAACCTAGAAATCCTTATGAAGGATTGTCTGTTGAAGAATTAAAAAAAATAAAAAAAGAAGAAACTAAACAATATTATATAAATCTATTGAAAGAAACTGGTATTAAATTAGTAATCCTTGGTCTTTTACTTACAGTATTAATAATTAGTATGATGTCTTCTTTTAAAGATTTAGCACAAATTTTTGGAAATTAAAAATATAAAAACACAATTCAGTATATTTGAATTGTGCTTTTTATTTTAATTAAACTTCTAAAAATTTATATGATTCTTCTTTAATTTTATCTATAGTTTTATTTGATTCTTCATACTCCATATCACCAGATAAAATACTATCTATATTATTAACTACTCTATTTTCTACTTTTAATTCGTTAATTAATTCAATTTGCTCTTCATTTTGAGTAGAAAAAATATGTATATTCTTCTCAAATATAACAGATAATTTTATACCATCATCACATGAAGTAATAACATCATGTGCACTTGAAATTAAGTTTATAAGGTCAAATGGTTCTATATTATTTAATCTTTTTCCCTTATAAAAAATACTTTGTACCTTATCTGATAAAATGTACACTTTATAATTATTTTTTTGAGCAAGTGCATTTGCATATTGAATCATGTCTTTAGTTACTACTTCACTATATACAAAAACAAAATCATTTTCTAAATTAACACCACTTTTATTACTAATAATATCATACCATTTTTCTTTTGGTAAAAGAAAAAGTGGGTCTACTACTTTTTGAGCATTATCATTATTAGACTCAAAAGATGTAGATATTTTAGAATAATTATTACTTAAGTAATTTAGTTCTGGTAATGATACATCTTTTGCTCTATAAACAATACACTCTTTTTCATCTATCTTTAAAGTCAGGTCACTATAATTACCATTTACAACTATATATTTATCTGCTAGTGGTAGGTTTTGTTCTACCTGATTTAAGTTTTTATATCTTGTCAATGTTAATGCTATATTATTATTTAAAAAATTATATAACATTTCATTTTTCTTAGTATTCTTTTCTTTTATAAAATTATAATCTATAATTTGTACTTGATTTCCTTGCCCTTTTAAATATTCATATATTGAATATGTTTGAAGTGTTGAATCATAATTTAATTTTTTGTTGCAAACTAATGCTGCTATTTCCATATCTCTACCTCTTATATAAGCATATTGTATCATTAAAATTGCTTTTGTCAAGATATGTCATAAATTAGTTGTATCTACCAAATTCGGATATCATAAATTCATCAAATTGTACTTGTAATTTTTCCAAATCTTTTAGAAAAAAATTAGGATTAGTAATATATGAAATAATTTTAGAATTAGAATATCTATTTTTAAGAAATTTTATAAAAAAGAATCCATAAAAATATCCATTATTACTAGCAAACTCTTCACTTGAATAGTTAATTAATTCTCTTAATAATTTTTTATTTTCACTTAAATATTCTTCTCTTAATTTCTTAAATCTGCCTACTGTCATTTGATTTGCTAAATAATATGCTAAACCTTCCTCTAATAATTTTATTCTTTTTCCATTAACTTTCAAATTATATGACATTAAATGTACAATTTCATGTATGGCTGTTTTAATCATTTCATCAAAATTACTTTCGTTAGGATAAACTAAATATACACATTCTTCATTTGTAAATCCACTTACCCATTTAGGCACTTCATTTTTATATGACTTAGAGTTATTTAATACATAACAATCTAATCCCTCTTTAGTATCTAAATATATATTTAAAATATAATCTTCTTTAAAATTAAAAAAATCTTCTATTTTTTTATCTTTAAAGTTTTTCATTAAATTATCTTTAAATATTTCTGTTATATATTCTGTATCTTTTTTATTTGAAATGATGTTTAATTTTATCATAAAATCACCACAAGTATATTATCATAAATATATTTATAAGTCAATTGCTTGACATAATTTATAAAAAAATGATATACTTTTAATGATTTTATATTTTCTATAAAATAATTAATATTATTTAAGGAGGTTTTAATATGATTAATTTAAAATACCCACCAGTAATCCACTGGGAAGTCACCCCAGAATGCAATCATAACTGTATCCACTGTTATAATTATTGGAGAAAAGATAAAAACTTATGTTCTGAATTTAACAAAACTAA
The DNA here is from genome assembly GCA_949106495.1 of uncultured Clostridia bacterium. Lineage (GTDB taxonomy): Bacteria > Bacillota > Clostridia > TANB77 > CAG-465 > CAG-465. The sequence goes on along the minus strand of CARYZD010000006.1, from coordinate 11,412 downwards.
AGAGTACTACTTAAAGATGGCTAAATCCATAGCCAAACAAAAGCCAACATTAGTAGTAATTACACGGTGGAGAGCCTTTTTTAGTTTTTGATGAATTGCTTCCAGCATTAAATTATTTAATAGATAAAAAAATAACTTTATCAATAAATTCTAATGGTGCTATTATCGAAAAAAGACATTATGATTTTATAAAACGAAATAATATAAATTTATTTATATCATTTCCTTGCTCAAATGATTATCTTTTTAATAAGATTACTAATTCAAAAAATGGCTTTAAACATGTAACTAAAAGTTTATTATCATTACAAAATGAAAATATACCTTTTGTACTTAATATGGTTATTTCAAAACTCAATTTAAATGAAATAGAAAACACAATAAGCTTTTTAAAAAATACTTTCAATATAAAGAAAATATGTATTACAAGAGTAGGAAAACCAGTTAACTCAACAGAAGACTTTTCTAAATTGATGTTATCATATGATGATATGAAAATTTTACAATTAAAATTATTATATTGTATTAAACAATATAATATAGAAATTGATACTGCATGTCCTTATACACCATGTAGTATATATTCTCAAGAAGCATTTAATTATTTTGCATACAAAAAAGCATGTACAGCAGGAAAAACTAGTTATTCAATAGATTGTTATGGAAACGTAAAAGCTTGCCCAAGAGAAAGTAAATCTTACGGAAATATACTAACTGATCGTTTTTCAGAGATATGGAACAATATGAAAATTTGGCGTGATGGTTCTATTATTCCTCAAGAATGTAAATCATGTTCTAAATATTCAAAATGTTTAGGAGGATGTAGAATGGATAAGTTCCCATTTTCAAAAAGATATGATGAATTAGATTGTATATCAAATATAAATAATTTACCTATAAAATATGTAAAAAAAGAAATTAATAAACTTAAATATAAAGAAAATGACTTATTTGAAGTATTTAATTCTGTTCAATTTTTAAAAGACGATAATTGTATTAGAGTATCTAACAATAAAAAATATTGCTATATAACTAATGAATTTTCTGAATTCATCAGAAAAAATAAAATATTTTCACCATTAATGCTTTCAGACAATTTTAAAGTAAGTATTTCTGATATTTATAACATTATTGATATTCTTGTTATCAATAATATTATATATAAAAAAAATAAAAAGGAGGATTTGGCTTATGAATAAATTATTAGTTAATGTTTATGATGGACTAGTTGATTCAGACAATATGGTTTGTGACGCAAGTTGTCATTGTGACTGTTATAGTGGTTCTGATTGTGATTTTCAATAATAAAAGATGCGTGAACCATTCACGCATCTTTTATTTATAATATAATACAAATAAGTCCACCACTCCCCTCATTTATTATTTTTTGAAGAGTTTCTTGAAGCTTCATTTGTGCTTCATCTGGCATTCTATAAAGTTTATTGTGTAATCCCTCATTTACAAGTGAATGAAGTGATTTTCCAAATATATTAGATTCCCAAATTTTCTTAGGGTCAGTTTCAAACTCAGATAGAAGATATTTTACTAAATCTTCAGACTGTTTTTCACTTCCAACTATCGGAGAAACTTCTGTTTCGATGTCTGCTCTAATCATATGTATAGATGGTGCTGAAGCTTTTAATTTAACACCAAATTTGCTTCCTTGTTTTACTATCTCAGGTTCTTCAAGTTTTAACTCATCCATAGTAGGTGTAATTATTCCATAACCTTTGATTCTAACCTCTTCCATCGCCATAGCAATCTTATCATATTCTGCTTTAGTATTTGCAAAGTCTCTAAGTAATGAGAATATATCTGCATCAGATTTTACGTCAAAATTAGATTGCTCACTAAGTATTCTATAAAATATCTCAGGTGTAATATCCATTTCAACTTTTACATTACCAGATTCCATATTAGCGTCTTTTAAATATACATTTTTAAACTTTTCATCCTCTTTCATTTTATCTAGTAAACTATTTATTTCTCTTATAGAATAATCTTTGTCTAGAAAATCTTTTACAGTGGTAATTATATCTTGTTTTAACCAATGGTCTAAATCTAATATACTAAACCATTCTGGTAAATCAAAACCAATTTCTGTAACTGGAAATTCTTCTAAAACACGTTCAAATATATTAGAAAAATCGTCTTCTCTCATATTCTCAATATCCATACTAATAACTCTAGAATTATATTTTTCACTTAATTCACTTTCTAATTTTCTAGTCTCTTTACTATTAGGATTAGTTGAATTTAATATTACTATATATGGCTTATTTATCTGTTTTAGTTCACGTATTACTCGTTCTTCTGCCTCTACATAGCTATTTCTATCTATATCTGTAATACTACCATCTGTAGTTACAACAATACCAATAGTTGAATGATCTGTAATTACTTTTTTAGTTCCAATCTCAGCTGCTCTTGAAAAAGGAATATCTTCGTCTGACCATGGAGTCTTTACCATACGTGGCATGTCATCTTCCATATGCCCAACTGCACCATCTACAAGATATCCAACACAATCTACAAGTCTTGTTTTAAATCTTACATTATTATCTAAACATATTTCTACTGATTCATTAGGTATAAATTTTGGCTCTGTTGTCATTATTGTTTTGCCAGATGCACTTTGTGGAAGTTCATCTAATGCTCTGTCCTTTTTATACTCATTTTGAATATTTGGTATAACAAAACTTTGCATAAAGTTTTTTATAAATGTAGACTTTCCTGTTCTTACAGGTCCAACTACTCCAATGTATATATCTCCATTTGTTCTTTTTGATATATCTTTATATATTTCTATATCCTTCATTTTCTACCTCCAAGTAAACTTAATACAAATATATTCTAATAAGCTATTTTTATGATAAAAAATAGATGCTAATTTAATAGCATCTACTTAATTTTATTATTTTATACCTATATTTACATATTTTAACTTATCCTATAGTGACCAATTATATCGTTTACCAACTCCAAAAAATCTTCTTCATAATTTACTTGAATAGGATTTGCATGATGAATTACAAATGGTATCCCGTTTTTATTTCTCTTATCTGAAACAATTCCAATATGATTTTTAAAAACAATTATATCTCCACCTTGCCATTTATCTATATCATATATGTCTGTTGTTAAAGATATGGCGTTATTATCTAAATATACTTTTAAATTTCTGACTCTTCTAAAATCTATATTTTTATCTATTTTCTCTATATTGTATCTTTCAGGATAATTCATAATATCTTTATTCACCAGTTCCATCAAATCATATCCAGAATGTAGTAATCCTATTGCTACTACATCTGTACAAACACCATATTCTTCACTTAGATATCCAGTATTATAATATTCACTTTTATACTTTGGTTTAGTACTAATATACACTCTTACATTTTGTAGTATATCTGTTTGGTCATCAATTCCATCATTATCTTTATCTACTAAACTTAGATATGTTTCTATACCAAAATCTTCATTAGTATAATAATATTTGGGTTCAATAATATTTGTAAATTGTATAACATAAGTAGAAATTAATATAATTAACACTGCTAATATAAATCCAATTATAATACCTTTTTTCATATATTTTTCTCCTTAATTTATATAATAATAGCATATATTAAATTAAAATAATAGTATGTTTTAAATTATTTTTTCCAAAGTATAAGACAGAGAAATCCTCTCTGTCTATTATCTATTTATTTAACTATTTTTCCTCCACCAACAAGAATATCTCCAATATAAAAAGCTATCGCTTGTCCAGGTGTTACAGCTCTAACTTTTTCTTTAAATTTAACAACTAACGTACCATCTTCATTTACATGAATAACAGCTGGTTTTGCAGGTGTAGAATATCTTATTTTAGCATCTACTTCCAAACCTTCTGTAAATTTATTAAAAAGAATGCAATTTACCTCTTTAACAAAAACTGTATCTGTATATAACTCTTCTTCTTTACCAACAATTAGTTGATTTTTCCCTTTATTTAATTCTACTACATAAAGTGGCGTAGAACTTGATATTCCCATTCCTCTTCTTTGACCTATCGTATATCTATGTAATCCTTGATGTTTTCCAAGAATTGTACCTTTAGTATCAACTATTTTACCATGTTTCATTCCTTGAATATTATGCTTTTCTAAGAAATTTACATAATCATTATCTGTAATAAAGCATATTTCTTGACTATCTGGTTTTTGAGCAACTGCTAAATTATTTTCTTCTGCTATTTTTCTAATTTCGTCTTTAGATTCAAAGTCTGCAAGTGGAAATACTATATGTTCTACAAGTTCACTTGGGATATTATATAACACATAAGTTTGGTCTTTTTTTCCAGCATGAGATTTCTTTATTACATATTTTTTATATTCTTCACTATATTCTACTTTAGCATAATGACCTGTTGCTATATAATCTATATTTAATTTTTTAGCAAGCTCATACATTGCTCCAAATTTTAAATATCTATTACAATCTATACATGGATTTGGTGTTCTACAATTTTGATACTCATTAATAAATTTATCTATTACTTGTTCTTTAAATTCCTTTTCAAAATTAATTGTATAATGTGGAATACCTAATTTATCACAAACTCTTTTTGCATCAGATGTAGCAGAAAGTCCACAACAAGCTTCTTCTCTTTCATCTTCTCCACCATATAATTTCATAGTTACACCATATACTTTATAACCTTGTTTTTGTAATAGTACTGCACTTACTGAGCTATCTACTCCTCCACTCATTCCTAATAGTACACTTTTCATTTTCTTCCTCCAATTATATATTTCTCTGCCTCTTTACAATGTCTTTTAAACTATTAATCAAATAATCTATATCTTCTTTTGTATTATATTTTCCAACTGATACTCTAATTGATGATTTAGATGTATCTTCATCTAATCCTATCGCAAGTAGTACATGTGATGCATCAATAGAACCAGATGTACATGCACTTCCACTTGATACACATATTCCTAACATATCTAAATTTAATAATAAATCCTGACCATTAACACCTAAAAATGAAATATTACTATTTCCAGGTAATCTATTATTTATATCTCCATTTATTACAACACTATCTATTGATTTAACTATTTGAGACTCGAAATAGTTTCTTAAATTTTCTATCTGTTTTCTATGTTCTATTAAATCCCTATTTGCAATTTCTAATGCTTTTGAAAGTCCAACGATATTTGCTACATTTTCTGTACCTGCTCTTTTATTTCTTTCTTGATGTCCACCATCAATAAATTTTTGAAACTTTATTCCTTTTCTTATATATAAAACTCCTATACCTTTTGGTCCATAAAATTTATGTGCAGATAAAGATAAACTATCTATATTTTGTTTATTTACATCTATTTCTAAAGTACCTATAGCTTGTACTGCATCTGTATGAAAATATATATTATTTTGTTTTGCAATTTCACCTATTTCTGATATGTTTTGAATAGTACCTATTTCATTATTAGCATACATTATACTAATTAAAATTGTATCTTCTCTTATTAAATTTTTTAATTCTTGAATATCTATTCTTCCTTTGCTATCTACATTCAAATAAGTTACTTCAAAACCGTCTTTTTCAAGTTCTCTACATGTATCAAGTACAGCTAAATGTTCTATTTTAGATGTAATTATATGTTTACCTTTATTTTTATTTGCTCTTGCAATCCCTTTTATTGCAGTGTTATCCGATTCACTACCACCAGATGTAAAGTAAATCTCATCAGCTCTACAATTTAAAACTTTAGCTATTTTTTCTCTTGCATCTTCAATTGCTTTTTTACTTTCTCTACCTAATGAATAAATACTTGATGCATTACCATAGTATTCTTTTAAATATGGTAACATTTCATTTAGAACAGTCTCATCTAATCTTGTAGTAGCACTATTGTCTAAATATGTTTCTTTCAATTTATTTCTCCTTATATTAAATCTGCAAGTGTTTTACTATCCACATAATCCTCTATCGCTTTATCTAGTCCTTGCCAAAAAGATAAAGTAGCACATTTATGTTTTTTAGGACAGCTATTTACACTTCCATTAGATAAACAATCTATTGGAGATAAATTTCCTTCTGTTGCTCTTAAAATATCTCCAACTTTATATTCTTCTGGCTTTCTTGCAAGCTTATATCCACCATTATTTCCTCTTGTACTAAGTACTAAATCATTTTTATTTAAAGCAGAGATTATTTGTTCAAGATATTTATTTGAAATTTCAAGTCTTTTTGATATCTCAGTTAAAGATATATACTTGTCCTCTCCTGCATTTTTTGCTAAGTCTATCATTATATTTAATGCATATCTTCCTTTTGTAGAAATTCTCATTACATTTCTCCTTTTCTTTTTATTTGCTATTTTTTTCCAATAAATCTTCCATTGTATGCCAAGCAAGAAGCGCACATTTTACTCTTGCAGGCATATTTGAAATATTTCTAAAAGCAATAGCTTCTTCTAATTTTTCTAGTTTACTCTCATCTGTTATTTCTCTTTTTATCATATCTATAAATGTTTTAATTACATCTTTAGCCTCCTTTATTGTCTTTCCCTTTAAAACATCTATCATAACAGATGTAGAACTTTGAGATATAGCACAACCATGACCAGTAAATGCCATATCTTCAATTATATCTCCATTTAATTTTATCTCTAATTTTATTTCATCACCACAATTTGGATTATGTCCCATTTCACAAAAATCACAAGAATCTAAATTCTTCTTATTATATGAATTCATGCTATGTTCCATTATAATCTCATTATATAATTCTTCTAAATCATCCATGAAAAATACTATCCTTTCTTAATTATTTTTTATATATTTTTCAAACATTTTATATGCTTTTTTTATAGCTTCAACTAGTCTATCTACATCTTCTTTTGTATTATATATGTAAAAACTAGCTCTGCATGTTGAATCAATTCCAAGATATCTCATAAGTGGTTGTGCACAATGATTTCCACTTCTTACACATACGCCTTGTGAATCTAAAATGCTTGCGACATCATGTGGATGTACTCCTATTATATTAAATGATATAACTGCAGAATGATTTTCTTCATTAGGAGTCATGTATAATTTTATATACTCTAACTTTTGTAATTCTTCTCTTGCATATTTAACAAGTTCTTTTTCTTGTTCTAAAATATTTTCATAACCTATCTTTTCAATATAATCTATTGCAGCACCAAGTCCTACTACACCACCAACATTTTGAGTTCCTGCTTCAAATTTATTTGGAAGTGGTGCAAAAGTTGTATCTTGCTCATATACATACTCAATCATATCTCCACCCATTAAAAATGGTGTCATATTCTCTAAAGTTTCTTTTTTTCCATATAAAACACCAATACCTAAAGGTGCAAGCATTTTATGCCCAGAAAATACAACAAAATCTGCATTTAAATCTTGAACATCTACTCTCATATGAGGAATACTTTGAGATGCATCTAAAACCACAACAGCACCTTTTTGATGTGCATAATTTATTATTTCTTTTACATTATTTATTGTACCAGTTACATTAGATACATGAGTTATTCCAACTATTTTAGTTTTATCTGTAATTTTAGATTTTATTTCTTCATCTGTTATCTCATATTCTTCATTTATATACATATACTTTAAAACACTATTTGTTTTTTTAGTTACATATTGCCATGGCACTAAATTTGAATGATGTTCCATAATACTTATTACTACTTCGTCATCATTTTTTAAATTGTCTAACCCATAAGAATATGCTATTAAATTTAAAGCTTCACTAGCATTTTTAGTAAATATAATTTGTGAAGAAGATGGAGAGTTAATAAACTTAGCTATTTTTTCTCTTGTTTCTTCATATGCTTGTGTTGCTTCAATGCTTAAGCTATATGCTCCCCTATGAGGATTAGCATTTTGTAAGTTATAATATTCATTTATTTTCTCTAAAACATATTGTGGTTTTTGAGTTGTAGCACCACTATCTAAGTATGCTATATCTCTTTTCATTAAAATTGGAAAATCTTTTTTTAATTCATTCATATTTTTATTATCTCCATTTTATATTTTTATTACTCTAATCTATTATCTATTTCCTGTAATATTATCTCTTTAAGTTCTTCATCTTTTATTCTTTCAATTATATTATTAAATCTAGCTCTTACGATTAATCTTATTGCTTCGCTTTCTGAAAAACCTCTGCTCATAATATAAAATAATGATTTTTCATCTACTTTTCCAGATGCAGTTGAATGGTTTCCTTCAATATCTGCTTCTGTACATAAAAGCATTGGTAATGCTAAAGATTTAGCTTTTGGAGAAAGTAACATGCAAAATTCATTCTCATCCCCTTTTGCTTTTTTACATCCTCTTTTAAAATCTATAGTTCCTTTAAAATTTTTCTTAGCTGTGTCTTTTAATGTACCTTGCACATCAATATCTATATTAGTTTTTTCACCTTTTAGTTCTGCTATATAATTGATATCTTTTACTTGATCTTCTATTCCAAGATAAATTGTCTTTAAATTATTTTTAGCATTTTCTCCTAATATATCTGAATAGTAATTAGATATACTATATTTTCCACCCAAATCGATTATTGTATATTTGACATTTGAATTTTTATATAGTTTATTTTCAATTGCATCAAAATTTAATGATTTATTATTTAGCAAGTTTACAATTGCTACATTAACTTTTACATCTTCATTTGCAAATAATTTAGTTATTCCATTATGAAAGCACTCTTTATCTATTAAAGATTTATATACAATTGTTATATCCGTATCATGATTTATAACAAATTCTAAGTTATTAATAAGATTAATATTTTCTTCATTAAATGTATAAATAATTTTAATATCTTGTTTATTTTTTGTTGTAGTTAATTTTAATACATTATTTGAAAACTTATTAACATTTTCCTCTAAAATTTCTCCATTACCATAAACAAGTTTTTTATTATCTATTTTAGAATCTATTATACAGTTTTGTGATACTATTTCTACATTTTTAAATTTTTCTATATTTTCTGGAATTTCAATATCGTCTATTTTTATATTATTTATTCTAAAATTTCTAGAAGTTCTTATAGGAGTTTCATTTACTTTTATATCCATTATCCAATACTCCCTTCTAATTCTATATTAATTAAATTATTCATTTCAACAGCATATTCTACAGGTAATTCTTTTGATACAGGATATGCAAAACCTCTAACAATCATCGCTTTTGCATCTTCTTCTGATAGTCCTCTAGACATTAAATAGAATATTTCTTTATCACTAATTTTTCCTATTTTTGCCTCATGAGAAAATTCTACTTCATCAGTTTGAATATCATTTACAGGAATTGTATCTGACCTTGAAATATCATCAAGCATTAAAGATTCACAACTTACACTACATTTTGAACCTTTAGCATTCTTTGATACTCTTACTAAAGCTCTATAAGTGCAAGCTCCTCCATCTTTTGAAATAGATTTTGAATTTACAACAGATGATGTATTTGGCGCATTATGTATAACTTTAAAGCCAGTATCTAAATCCTGCTCTGCTCCTGCAAAAGTTATACCAGTATATTCTGTTTTAGCTCCTTCTCCATTTAAAATACTCATTGGGTAAAGCATTGAAACTTTAGAACCAAATGAACCAGTTACCCAATCAATTTGTGCATTTTTTCCTACTATTGCTTTTTTAGTATTTAAATTCATCATATTTTTTGACCAGTTTTCGATAGTAGAGTATCTTAAATATGCATCATCTTTTACATATAATTCTACACAACCTGCATGTAAATTTACTTTATTATATTTTGGTGCACTACAGCCTTCTATAAAATGAAGTTTTGCACCCTTTTCTACAATTATTAAAGTATGTTCAAATTGTCCTGACTCTGGTGAATTAAGTCTAAAATATGATTGTAATGGAATATCTAATTTTACATTTTCTGGAACATATACAAACGAGCCACCTGACCAAACAGCAGCATGTAATGCTACAAATTTATGGTCATTTATTGGTACACATTTCATAAAATGTTCTTTTACAATTTCTGGATATTCTCTTACAGCAGTTTCCATATCAGTATATACTACACCTTGTTTAATTAAGTCTTCTTTTATACTATGATATACAACTTCTGAATCATATTGTGCCCCAACACCTGCAAGAGATTTTTTCTCAGCTTCAGGTATTCCTAATCTATCAAAAGTATTCTTTATATCTTCAGGAACATCTTCCCATGAATTACTAAGATTTGTCTTAGGTTTTACATATGTTGCTATTTCGTCCATTTTAAGTTCAGATAAATCTGGTCCCCATGTTGGAAGTTCTAGTTTATTATACATTTCTAAAGCTTTAAGTCTAATTTCAAGCATCCAATCTGGCTCATTTTTCTTTCTTGAAATTTCTTCTACAATCTCTCTACTTAATCCCTTTTGTATTTTATATTCATAGTCATCTTTATCTTTTATATCATAAACATTTCTATTTATATCTTCTACTTTAGTTCTTGATGCCATTATTACTCCTCAACTTTCTTATATTTTTCGTATCCTTCTTTTTCAATTTCAGTTGCAAGCTCTGCACTACCTGTTTTTACTATCTTGCCATCTACTAAAACATGTACATAATCTACTTTTAGGCTTTCTAATATACGGTTATTATGTGTAATAATTAGTACAGCATTATTTTCATTTTTATACATATCTATACCTTTTGATACTGTCTTAATAGCATCAACATCAAGCCCTGAGTCTGTTTCATCAAGTATAGCAAGTTTTGGCTCTAAAACAAGCATTTGTAATATTTCGTTTTTCTTTTTTTCTCCACCAGAAAATCCTACATTTAAATTTCTATCAATAAGTTTAGGATTCATATTTAATTCATCTATATATTTTTTAAGTAAAAACTTAAATTTAAATGTTTTTACTGGTTCACCAGATATTTTATTTTTAGCATATTTTAAGAAATTTAATGTAGATATACCTGGTATTTCTTCAGGAGATTGAAAAGACATAAATATACCTTTTTTAGCTATTTCATTAGTCTTTAAATTATCTATATTTTCTTCTTCAAATTCAATACTTCCACTTCTTTTAAAGTTATATAAAGGATTATTAAATATAACATTTGCAAGAGTAGATTTTCCTGCACCATTTGGTCCCATTATTACATGAACTTCTCCTTTATTTATTGTTAAATTTAATCCTTTAAGAATATCTTTATCTTTAGCACTTGCATGCAAATCTTTTATCTCTAATAATTTTTCCATTTTGTATGCTCCTTTTACATTTCATATTAAACTAGTAGGAATTATACTACACATTTCCTACTAAGTCAATAGGAATTAACAATAAATTTCCACCAGCCTAGCTGGTGGTTTTTCATTTTCGGCTAAAAGCCTATA
>CARYZD010000005.1 GCA_949106495.1 uncultured Clostridia bacterium | reverse complement strand
CATGGATTTGATGTAAAAGACACAAGAGAAGGGCAAATAGTAAACAAAATATAAATTAAATAGGGGGATAAAATGCCAATATTAGATTTTAATAATAAAGATGAAGTTAAAGAATATGAAGATTTTGTTTTAAATCATGTAGGAGCAAGTTTCATGCAAGATTTAAACTGGGGAAAAGTAAAGAACAATTGGAAACAAGAAGCAGTATATTTAAAAGAAGATGGAAAGATTATAGCCTCAATGATGTTACTTGTACAAAATATTCCATTTAAGTCTACAATTATATATGCACCACGTGGGCCAGTTTGCGATGTTTATGATATAGATTTAGTAAATAAACTAATTAAAGAAGTAGAACCACTAGCAAAAAAATATAAAGCTTGTATGTTAAAGTTTGACCCACAAGTTATATATGATGAAAAATTAGATAGCATGTATAAAAAAGCAGGATATAAAACAACTGGATATAAACCTGACCCAGATGATTTAATTCAACCAGGACATAACATGGTATTAAATATTGATGGTAAAACAGAAGAAGAACTTATGAAGAGTTTTGCAGAAAAAACAAGATATAATATAAGATTATCTGGAAGAAAAGGCGTTACTGTAAGATATTCAAGGGATAAAGAAGATTTAAAGAAATTTTATGAAATATATAAAATAACTACAATTAGAGATAAAATTGGTTGTAGAGATTATGACTATTTTGAAAGAATGCTTGAAGCATATGATGAAACAAAATTAAGAATATATATTGCAGAACATGAAGGAGAAGCTTTAGCTGCTGCAATAGCAACAAATATTGGTGGGGAATTATTTTATGTTTATGGTGCAAGTTCAAATGTAAAAAGAAATTTAATGCCAAACTATGCTATGCAAATGGCAATGATTAGATGGGGACTTGAAACAAATTGTAAAATATATAATTTTGGTGGTGTTTTAAACTTAGACCCAAATAATGGATTATATAAATTTAAAATTGGATTTTGTAGAGAAGAGGGTCTTGAAGAATATATAGGAGAAATAAATAAAGTATATAATCCTTTAATATATTTCATGTATACAGTAGGTATGCCACTTAAGAGAAAATTAGGCAGAAAACGTAGAAAATTAAATACTCATTAATACACATATAAATTAACTCTTTGCATATTAATATAGTATGGGAATATGTAAAGAGTTAAAATTATTTAGTAAAGAATTTTTTATAGACATAATTACAATTAGTATAATAGGTACATTACTTCATTTTTTATATGAATTTTCAGGAGGGAATTTACTTGTAGCAATATTTAGTGCAGTAAATGAAAGTGTTTGGGAGCATATAAAAATTGCAGTAATACCAACATATATTGTGGCAATAGCAAAAATGTGGATATTAGAAGATAGAAAGTGTAATTTATGGTCATCATTATTCTTAAAAATAGTTACATTAATAATTTTAATACCATTATTATTTTATAGCTATCAAGCAATATTAAAAATTGAAAGTGTTATAATAGATATTGCCATATTTTATATTAGTATAATAATATCCGAATTTATAGAATATATTATACAAAGTAAGGTAAAAGTATCAGCTAAACTAGAAGATATCTTTAAATATTTAAACATATTTATGGTAGGATTATTTGTAATATTTACATTTATACCACCTAAAATAGAGATATTTAGAGATAAGTTAAGTAATAAGTATGGAATTTAGAGGAGGAAATAATAAAATGTCAAGACAAACATGGAAACCAGGTACTTTAGTATATCCAGTACCTGCAGTATTAATAACTTGTAAAGATGGTGAAAATGAGAATGTTTTTACTGTAGCATGGACTGGAACAATTTGTACTGATCCAGCAATGACATATATATCTGTTAGAAAAGAAAGACATTCATATGATATTATAAAAAACAGTGGAGTATTTTGTATAAATCTAACAACAGAAGAACTAGCATATGCTACAGATTATTGTGGAGTTAAATCTGGAAGAAATGAAGATAAATTCAAAACATTAAATTTAGAAACAGAGAAATGTTCACAAATAGATGTACCAATGCTTAAAAAAAGTCCTGTAACAATAGAATGTAAAGTAGAAGAAATTAAAGAACTAGGTTCGCATGATATGTTTATTGCTAAAGTTTTGGCTGTAAATGTAGATGAAAAGTATATGGACGAAACAGGAAAATTTGATATGGAAAGATGTAAATTAATGGCATATTCACATGGACATTATTACAAGCTTGGAGAACAAATTGGTAAATTTGGTTTTTCAGTAAAAAAGAATAAATAGTTTAAAATGGCTTAGTATAATACTAAGTCATTTTTTGTAATATATTAGAAATATTAAAGATATAAATAAAATATAAAATTAGTTAAACACGGCTAAATCAATATACTTAGAGCATATATACCAAATTACATATATTTACAATTTTAAAATTATAACTTAGAATTTAAGTATAAATAAAATATCAGGAGATAGATATATGAGAAGAAGTAGTATAATAACAATAATATTGCTTGTATTAGTTATAATTGGACTTACTGTAGCTTTGGTATTTACAAACTTACCAAAAGAAAAAGTAGATGATAGTACGGGTATAGAAAATAATGAAGATGATGTAGTTTTAGATAATGAAAATAATGAGGAAAAACCAAATTACATAGCTTTAGATAGTAATATTGCTAAAGATATGGCTACAATAATACATCCATATGGTTACGCAGATTTTTTCTATAATTCTAAAACAGGGACAATTACACAAAAAGATTTTACAGATAAAGAAAAAATTTATATAGCATATAACCTTTTTGCTAGTAAAAATCAAGTTGATTCAGATAATAAAGAATATCGTAAGATGATATCAAAGTCTGATATGGATAATGCTATATATAAAATATTTGGTAATACAGATTATAAGCCTATGAATGTTAGTTTGGGATTTTTAAATTTAAAATATGACAATGAAACTGAAAGATTTTATGACTTATAAGGTGACGGTGGTGGTGGACCTACCACTTACATAGTAACTGGAGTATATAATGTAGAAGAATATTCAAATAAATATGAGGTTTATTCAAAATATTTAGTGATTAATTTGAATTCAAGTGAAATAACAACTTCGTCTGGTTCAAGAACTGGAAATATTTGGAAAATAACAGATAGACTTACTTATTCAGCTCGTATATCAGATAGAATACAATTAGATGAATTTAGGGATTTTGAACCTCCATCAGATAATTCATATTTGCAAAATATTATTTCAGAAGAAGAATTACTATCAAATGTTGAACTTAAATCTTTTGTTAGACCAAATATTCAATATTATAATCCAGAAAGAGATGAAAAGTTTTTATCAAAATATTTTGATAAAGCAATGGAATATAAACATACATTTATGAAAAATGAAGATGGCTCATATTATTGGGTAAAATCTGAAATTATTAAATAAATATACAAACAACTTTTTTGACATATAAAATCACTTTTTTAAATAAAGATACTTTAAATTTGAGGTATCTTTATTTGTTTTTTAGTAAATAATATTATAGGTGATAATTAGTGGAAGAAGAAATAGAAGTTATAAAATATTTAATGACAAATATTGAAATGCATAGAATAATGCTAAGAGAATTATATAAGAAAAAAGAAGTAAAAGATTATTTATATAATTTTATTAGATATCAAATGAGAGAATATACTAGATTTAATGTCTCATTAAGAAGAATGCTTGAGACAAGAACAAAAAAAGTAGCAGGAACTAAAAATGCTGTACTGGGTATTGCAACAAGTATAGGAAATAGAAATATTGATGTTAAAAATAGTGAGGATTATATAGAATTTTTTAAAGAGGCAGCAAAAGTAAATATATTAGATTTAAGAAGAATAAAAGATAATTATAAAATTAATAGTAAAAATTTATTAAATTTAATAGCTAGATTTGAAGATTTTGAAGAAAAAAATATAGAAATAATAGAGTCATTTAATCAAACTACATAAATATTAAAGTTTACTGTAAAAATATTGCAGAAAATGTTGCTTTTTTCAAATAAATATAGTATAATATAATCACTGTGAACTGAAGTGAGAGGGTGGCTAAAATCCTCTCACTTATGTTTAGAAACGGGGGATTAAATGAAAGTTGAAATCAAAGTAGAAGAATTAATTGAACCAATAATTAATGAATTAGGATTTGAACTAGAATATGTCGAATTTGTAAAAGAAGGTTCAAACAATGTTTTAAGAGTAGTTATAGACAAAGAAGGAGAAGGTCTATGGGTAGATGATTGCGAAAAAGTAAGTAGAGCAATTGAGGATACTGTGGATAAAAATATAGAACAAGAATATGTTTTAGAAGTATCTTCACCAGGACTTGAAAGACAACTTAAAACAGTTAAGCTATATAAAAAATATACTGGTAGAGAAATTCATGTTAAATTATTTAAAAAACAAGATGATTTAAAAGAGTTTGAAGCAGTAATTAAATCAGTAGATGAAGAAGAAAAAAGCATTGTAGTTGATACTCAAGATGGCAAAGAAGTTAAGTTATTTATTAAGGACATAACTAATGCTTATACTACATATGATTTCAATGCAGCATTAAAAGGGAATACAGATAATGTTAATTTAAACAAATTAAATAAATTTAATAAAAATAATTAAGATGGGGGAATAGTAAAATGAAGAGTGAAAAAATTAGTTCAAAAGAATTGTTTAATGCAATTGATCAACTTTTTGAAGAGAAAGGAATAACAAGAGAATATTTAATTGATTCTTTAAAATCTGCTTTAAAAGTAGCATATAAAAGGGATTTTATTAATACACATTGTTTAGATGAAAGAGAAGAAAGAAAAAATACTAGAGAAGATGAATTAGTAAGAAATGAAGAATCTGAAGAAAAGAAAGAAACAAAAAATGGATATTTAATACCACAGGATATTGATGTAGATATTTCAGAACAAGCAATTAAAGTATATTGTGTAAAAGAAGTAGTAGAAGAAGTTTCCGAAAAAGAACAAGGTGTAAAAATTTCTTTAGAAGAAGCTAAAAAAATATCTAAAAAAGTTAAAGTTGGAGATATGGTAAAAGTAGAGGTTACTCCTAAAAACTTTGGAAGAATTGCAGCTTCAACAGGAAAAAGTATATTAATTCAAAAAATAAATGAAGCAGAAAAGAATTTAGTATATACACAATATGCAGATAAAGTTGGACAAATAATTGTTGGTACAGTTCAAAAAACAGAAAAATATGGAATAATAGTAGACTTAGGAAGAGTAGAAGCATTAATACCAGCAACAGAACAAATTAAAACAGAAAAATTACAACCACATCAAAAAATAAAAGCATTAGTTACAAATGTTGTAAATGAGACTGGAATATCTTCACCAAAGATTACACTATCTAGAAAAAGTGAAAACTTTGTAAGAAGATTATTTGAAAATGAAGTTCCTGAAATAATGGATGGAATAGTTGAAATAAAGGACATTGCAAGAGAAGCTGGAAGTAGAACTAAAGTATCTGTTTGGTCTAATGATGAAAATGTTGACCCAGTAGGAAGTTTAGTTGGTAAAAAAGGTATGAGAATTCAGCCAATAATAGATGAATTAAATGGTGAAAAAATAGATGTTATACCTTATAGTGAAGATGTACCAAGTTATATAATTAATGCTATTTCTCCTGCACCAATACTTGCAATAGATATTAATGATGAAGAAAAAATTGCTACAGTTGTTGTACCAGATGAAGCATTAGTATTTGCAATAGGTGCTGGCGGACAAAATGTAAGACTTGCTGCAAAACTTACTGGTTGGAAAATAGATATTAAAACAGAAACACAAATTAAAGAAACAGTAGTAGAATAGAAAAAGGTGATTTAATGAAGCCTATCAGATGCTGTATAGCATGCAAAAGTAGAAAAAATAAGGAAGAATTTTTTAGAATTGTAGCAGATAACAATAAAAATGCTATAATAGATGAAAATCAGAATATTAATAGTAGAGGGATATATTTATGCAAAGATAAGAAATGTATAAAGAATATTGAAAAAGCTATTTTAAAAAATAAATCAAATCTAAAAATTGATATTAAAAACGAAAGTATATTGAGAGTATTAAAAGAATTGGGGGAAGAAGTTTGGGAAAATTAAAAGTATATGAATTGGCAAAAATGATGAACTTATCTAACACAGAAATGTTAGAAAAGTTAAATAAAATGGGGATAGAAGCAAAGTCTCATCTATCAACACTTGAAGAAGATGAAGTAAATAAAGTAAAGGGTAATAATAAAAAATCTGTTAAAGAAGAAAAAAAACAAGAACAAGTTCATATTATTAGAAGAAATGTTAGAGTAATTAATACTAGTGAGGAAGGAAAAGAAGTAAATGAGATTACAACTAATGCTGCAGGAGATATTAAAAAATCTCATCAAAATACAGCTAATAAACCTGTAAACACTAATAATAACACTAGTAGAAATAATAGTAATAGTTTACAAAGCAAAAATAGAAATAATTCTTTTGATAGAAGAAATAGATTTCAAAATAATAGGAATAACATAGTTATAACAAGAAATGGTAAACCAGTTGAAAAAGTTGAACCAGTTGCTCAAGAAACTAAGCCTGAAGTTCCAGAAAAAGTAGAATCAAAGATTGAAATTAAAACAGGAGTTACAAATACTGTAAATAATCAAATAAAAGATGGAGTAAAAGAGAGTGTAAAAACTATGGAAAAAAATGTTGCTATGAATAAAAATAATGAAAATACTATGAATAATAACTCTAGAAATTCAAATAATAGAAATAATAACAATAATAGAAATACTAGAGATAATAATAATTTTAGAAAAAATAATAATTATAATTCCCAAAATAACCCAAATTATAATAATAGAAACTCTAATAATAGAGATAATAAAGAAAATAGAGATAATAACAGCAATAATAGAGACTTTAGAAGAAATAACAACAATAATTATTCACGTAATGGTCAAAGTGGAGATAGACCACAAAGAAATAACTTTAGAAGAGATCAAAGACCAAATTCAGATAATACTTCATATCAAGTAAATAAATTTATTAAGCAAGCTGAAAAAGGAGCTATAGAACAAAAAGATTCAAGAGAATATAGTTCTGTAAATATTGACAGAGATAAGAAAAAATACAGTGAGAAAAATACAGCAAACTTAGAAAATAGAAAAGAAAAAATAGATAAGAATAAATTAAGAGAAGAACATTCTAGAGTATCTACTGGAAAACTTAGGGGGATGGAAATTAATCAAGAAGGATTAATGGATTTATACGAAAGAGATAGTGATTTATCTAGAAAAGGCTCAGGAAAGAAAAAGAATAAAGCTCAAAAAGTTGAGATGAAACAAACAAAAATAATTCCAATGACTGAAGTGAAATTACCAGAAATGATGACTGTTAAAGAATTTGCAGAAGCTATTAAAAAACAAGCATCTGAAATAATTAAAAAATTATTCTCAATGGGAATAATGGCTACAGTTAATCAAGATATAGATTTTGATACTGCATATTTAATTGCTGGAGAATTTGGAATTACTGCAGAAAAAGAAGTTGTAGTAACTGAAGAAGATATTCTTTTTGATGATAGTGAAGACAGTGAAGAAGACTTAGTTCCAAGACCACCTATTGTTGTTGTTATGGGACACGTTGACCATGGTAAAACATCACTTCTTGATAGACTTAGAAAAACAAATGTTGTTGAAGGAGAAGCTGGTGGTATAACACAACATATTGGTGCATACAAGGTTAAAGTAAAAGATAGAGAAGTTTGTTTCTTAGATACACCAGGACATGAAGCATTTACTGCAATGAGAGCAAGGGGTGCACAAATTACAGATATAGCAATTATTATAGTAGCAGCAGATGATGGCATTAAACCACAAACAGTTGAGGCTATTGACCATGCAAAAGCTGCTGGAGTAAGTATACTTGTAGCAATAAATAAAATAGATAAACCAGGAGCAAATATTGATAGAGTAAAACAAGAATTATTAGAGCATGATTTAGTTCCAGAAGAATGGGGCGGAGATACTATATGTGTTCCAATATCTGCTAAAACTGGTGAAGGAATAGATAACTTACTTGAAATGTTATTATTAATTGCAGATATGAAAGACTTAAAAGCAAATCCAGATAAGCAATCAAAGGGTACAGTTATAGAAGCAAGATTAGATAAACAAAAAGGAACAATAGTATCAATGCTTGTTCAAAGAGGACAATTAAATATTGGAGATACAATTGTTGTTGGAGATATGGTATCAAAAATTCGTGCTATGAAAGATGATAAAGGTAGATCTGTAAAAGCCGCTGGTCCATCAACTCCAGTTGAAATATTGGGTTTATCTCATGTACCTCAAACAGGTGATGTTTTCTATGAAGTAGAAAATGAAAAAGTTGCAAAACAATTAATTGAAAAGAGAATTGCAAAACAAAGAATGGATTTAATTAAACAAGGAAGTAAGATTACTTTAGATGATTTATTTGGTCAAATTAAACAAGGTAAGATTAAAGAATTAAATATTATAATTAAAGCAGATGTTCAAGGTTCTGTTGAAGCAATGAAAGACTCATTATTAAAACTTTCAAATGATGAAGTTAGAGTAAGAATTCTTCATGCATCTACTGGTGGAATCAAAGAATCAGATGTAACACTTGCATCTGTATCAAATGCAATAATTATAGGATTTAATGTAAGACCAGAACTTGCTGCAGAGCAACAAGCTAAAAAAGAAAAAGTGGATATGAGACTTTATAGTGTTATATATGATGCAATAAACGATGTAGAGACAGCACTTAAAGGACTTATGCCTAAGAAATATAAAGAAGTTAAATATGGTACTGCAGAAGTTAGAAAAATATTTAAAATTACAGGTGTTGGTATTGTTGCAGGATGCTATGTTAAATCTGGTAAGATTTTAAGAGGTGCAATGGTAAGACTTGTAAGAGATAATATAGTACTTCTTGAAATTAAAATTGATTCTTTAAAAAGAGAAAAAGATGATGTAAAAGAAGTTAACGAAAACTACGAATGTGGTATTAAACTTGAAAATTATAGTGATATTAAAGAAGGCGACATATTCGAATGCTTCACAATGGAAGAAGTTAAATAGGAGGATATAGTATGCAAAGACACGAAAGATTAGAACAAGATGTAAAAGTTGCGTTAAGTGATATAATAATGAATGAAGTTAAAGAACCATCAGTTACAGGACTTATTTCTGTAACTGATGTTAAAATAACTCCAGATCAAAAATATGCTAAAGTATATGTTAGTATATATGGAAAATGTAATAAAAATAAAGTTATTGAAGCACTTAAAAAAGCAACAGGATTTATTAAAAAAGAACTTGGTAGAAGAGTTAGAATGAGAAATATGCCAGATATTACATTTGAACTAGATAACTCAATGGAATATGGTGAGCATATGGATAAAGTAATAAAAGAAGTAATGAATCAAGATAATAAATAGACTATTAAGTTTGGGGGGATTGTATTGTTTAAAGAGGCAAAAGAAATAGTAAATAATTCAAAATCTGTATATGTAGTAGCACATATTAATCCAGATGGAGACGCAATAGGTTCAACATGTGCAATATATTATGGACTTAAAAAACTTGGTAAAGATGTACATGTAGTAATGCCTTCATATTCAAATGTATTTGAATTTTTACCTGGAACAAAGGACGCTATAAGTTCAATTAATGATGATGAATATGATTTACTTATTGCTCTTGACTCAAGTGACTATACAAGACTTGCAATAAGTGAAGATGAATTTAATAGAGCTAAAAAAGTAATTATGCTTGACCATCATCAAATATCAAGACCTTATGGAGATTTTAGATATATTAATGATAAGAAATCTTCAGCAAGTGAAATTGCATATTTATTTATTAAATATTTAGGAATTGAAATAGATAAGGATATGGCTACATTATTATATGCTGGAATTATGACAGATACAGGTAGTTTTAATTATAATAATACTACATCTGATACATTAAGAGTTGTAGCGGATTTAATAGATTGTGGAGCTGAATCAGTAAATGTATGTAAAAGACTTAATGATACGATGAAAGAAAATAAATTAAAACTTATTGCTAAAACTGTAGATAACATGGAAGTTTTTTATAATGGTAAAATGAGATATTCATATGTAAGTTTTGAAGATATTAACAATCTTGGAATTCATGATGAAGATTCAGAAGGAATGACAAACTACTTAAGAGCAGTTGAAGGAACAGAAGTTGCTGTATATGTTAGAGGAAAAAGTGATGGAAGTTTAAAAGTAAGTATGCGTTCAGGAGGAAATGTAGATATTTCTAAAATTGCAATTGAATTTGGTGGAGGAGGACATCCTAGAGCTGCTGGATATACAATGCAAGATGATATAGAGATAGGAAAACAAAAATTAATTGGAGCAGTAGGGGAGATGTTATAATGATAATACCACAAATTAAAAATGGAATTTTAAATATAGATAAGCCTCAATGTATTACTTCTCATGATGTTGTACATGCAATAAGAAAAATATTTCCTGACCAAAAAGTTGGACATACAGGTACACTTGATCCACTAGCAACAGGAGTATTACCAATATGTATAGGAGAAGCCACAAAATTAAGTGATAAATTAACAAGTGAAAATAAGAAATATAGTGTTAAAATGTTACTTGGAGTGGAAACAGATACATATGATATTACAGGTAGAATAGTATTTGCAAGTGTAGTAAATAAAGATGAAATTTATATAAAAGAGAGAATAAAAAGATTTATTGGTAAGCAAATGCAAATGCCTCCTAAATATTCTGCTATAAAAGTAGAAGGTAAGAAACTTTATCAATATGCAAGAGAAGATAAGGAAGTTGAAATTAAACCTAGAGAAATAGAAATATATAGTATAGATAATATAAAGATAGATTTAGATTCAAAAGAAGTTGCTTTTGACGTAGCATGTTCAAAAGGAACATATATTAGAAGTTTAGTTAATGATATAGGTAAAAAAATAGGTTGTGGAGCAACTATGACTGAACTTAGAAGAACTGAAACAGGAAACTTTAAGATAGAAGATAGTATTCCACTTTATGATTTTTTAAAACTAGATTATTTAGATATGCTTAAAAAAATTATATCAATAGAGTGTTACTATGACGAAAATAAAAAGATAACTTTATCAGATGAAGAACTTCATAAGTTTTTAAATGGTGTTAAAATGGAAGTTCAATCATCAGACCAAATAGTAAGAGTATATAATAAAGGCAAATATATTGGACTAGGTACAATTGAAGAAAAAAATTTAAAAAGATTTATTGTTGAATAGAAAGGGAAACCTTTCTATTTTTTTCATATTTTTTATATTGACAAATATATATTTAATATGGTATCATATGAATATATGAGCATATATTCATACGAAGGAGGGAATATGGAACAAGAGCAACATAAAGATTTATATAATGATTTAGCAGAATTATTTAAACTTATGGGGGATCCTACAAGAATTAAAATATTATTTTGTTTGTCTAAAAAAGAAATGTGTGTATTAGATATTTCAGAGTTAATAGGTATGACACATTCGGCAGTATCACATCAACTTGCAAATCTTAAAACAGCAAGAATGGTTAAAGCTACTAAAAAGGGTAAAGAAGTATATTACTCATTAGATGATGACCATGTTGAGAAACTTTTCGATTTAGCAATAGAACATATTAAGGAGGGAAGATAGTATGTGTGAACATGAAGGACATTGTCATGGCTGTGGTCATGAACATGAAGAAGAGATGACATTAACAAATAAGATTTTAACTATAGTTGGAATTATTATATCAGTAGTAGCATTCATATTTAAAGATAAATCCATTGCAATGTATTTATATATTATTGCGTATATAATGATAGGTTATGATATTATATTAAAAGCCATAAAGCATTTATTTGGCAAAGATATGTTTGATGAAAACCTAATAATGACTATAGCAACTCTTGGTGCTATGGCAATAAAAGAATATAATGAAGGAATTGCAGTTCTTGTGTTATATAAATTAGGTGAATTTTTACAAGATAAGGCAGTTGACTCATCAAAAGATAAAATTGAAAAAGTTTTAAATTTAAAAATTAATGAAACTACTTTAAAAGATGGAACTATAAAAAATACAGAAGATGTTAAAGTAGGAGAAATAATACTAATAAAAACAGGAGACAGGATACCACTTGACTCAATACTTCAAAGTGATAATGCACAGCTAGATATGTCTGCTTTAAATGGAGAGAGTACATATGTAGATGTAGAAAAAGGTAAAGAAGTATTATCTGGAAGCATAAATGTAGGTAATGCAATATATTTGGAAGTAATTAGAGAGGAAAAAGATAGTGCAGTATCTAAAATAATTGAATTAGTAGAAAATGCAAGTAGAAATAAATCTAAGACAGAAAAATATATTTCTAAATTTTGTAAAATTTATACACCAGTTGTAATAGCACTTGCATTACTTGTTCTTATTGGCTTACCACTTGGGTTTAAAGTCGAAATAAATGAAGCGATATATAGAGCGTTAAACTTTTTAGTAATATCATGTCCTTGTGCACTTGTAATTTCTATTCCACTTGGATTTTTTATGGGAATGGGAGCTGCAAGTAAAAAAGGTATACTTGCAAAAGGCACTGTGTATTTGGATAAATTAACAAAAATAGATGAAATTTATATGGATAAGACAGGTACAATAACAGATGGTAAGTTTACTGTTAGTAAAATTGTATCAACCTCAGATTTATCAGAAGAAGACGTACTAGAATATCTTGCTATAGCTGAATCAAAATCTAATCATGTAATTGCTAAATCAATACTTAAAAAATATAATAAAAAAATAGATGAAAATAGAATAACAAAACATGAAGAAGTTTCAGGTTATGGAATTATAGCTACTATAGATAATAAGAAAGTTATTTGTGGAAATAGTAAAATATTAGATAATAATAAAGTTAAATTAGAAAAAAATTTAAATTCTGGAACAATTGTATATTTGAGTGTAGATTCAGAATATAAAGGATATATTATTTTATCTGATATTATAAAAGAGGGATCAAAGAATCTTACAGAAAATTTACATAGAAAAGGAATATCTAAAGTTATAATGCTTACTGGAGATAGAAAATATGCTGCAAAAGAAGTTGCAAATCAAATACATGTAGATAATGTGTATTATGAATTATTACCACAAGATAAAGTAAGGATAATAAATGAAGCAAAAGAAGCTGGAAAGAGTGTTGCTTTTGTTGGTGATGGGATAAATGATAGTCCAGTAATTGCATGTTCAGATGTTGGAATTGCAATGGGAAAAGGTTCAGATATTGCAGTTGAAACTGCAGATATCGTATTAATGACAGATGAGCCAGAAAAAATCACAGAAGCAATAAGTATATCAAAAAGAACTAAGAAAATAGTAAATCAAAATATAGTTATAATTTTAATAGCTAAAATATTATTTTTATTACTTAGTGTATTTGGAAAAACAAATATGTGGATAGCTGTATTTGCAGACGTAGGTGTAGCATTAATAACAATATTTAATTCACTAAGAATATTTAATTATAAAAAATAAAGTAATAAAGACTAACATTATAGTTAGTCTTTATTATTTTTTTTATCGAGTTTTGCTTGTTTTCTTTTAGATTTTATATTTTCTTTTTGCATTCGTATTTCATTTTTTATTTTATGAAGTTCAAGTTTAAATTCATTAATTTGAGACTTAAAGCCTTTGAATTCAAAATCGGGAAAAGCTTCCAATAATCTTTCAATTTGAAAATTTCTTCTACTTGCAATATTTTTTCTTAGTTCACTTAATTCTCTATATATGTCTAATTCAGATAATTTTTCATGTAATGGATGTTTATTTATTAGATTATCTGCAGATTCTTTTAATGTAGCTAAACGTTCTTTTAAATTTAATAATGTTGCAATTGTAGAACCTGTATCTATTCCCATAATAGTAATTAATGCTAAGGATATAAGTTGTAATAGTTCAATTGGTAAACTTAGTATCAGTCCTGAAATTATAGGATGAATTATATATGTTAGTAACATACCTAGCACAGCAAATTCTAGGGAATTTAAAAAACATATTCTACCATTTATATTAAATTTTCTTTTTGAATAATCCCACCATTTTGCATTAAACATTTTCTCTAAAATAAAGCTAGATATATATTCTAATGTGGATGTAAATATCATTCCGAGAAAAAATACCTTTATAGGTGAATCTATAAAATTATCTAAGAATGTAATTATTAATAATGAACCAAATCCATATATAGGACAATATGGTCCAAATAAAAATCCACGGTTTGTCCACTTTCCATCTAGCATTCTACAATATAAAGTTTCAACACACCAACCTAAGACACTATAAATAAAAAAGTACATAAAAAAAGTAAAAAAATCAGACATTTTTACCACCTTCAAATACATTATATATAATTGAATATCAAAAGTCAATTTACAAAAATAAATTTAATATTTTGAATAAAAAAATATCAATGAGAAAAAATAATAATAAAAGTAAAAAAATGGAGGATAAAAAATGAAAGTAAAAAAGTATTTTTTTATTATAATGTTGTTTTGTTTATTAGCTTTTGTTCCTAAGCAAGCAGTAGCACTTACTTCAGGGGCAGCCAAATTTGATACATTATATATTAGTATTCCAGAGCATGATGCTGTTTTTGGAAGACCAGCTTTGTCATACTATACATTAGATGGTAGAATGGCATATTGTCTTCAAATGTCAGTACCAATTGTAAAAACACAATATGAAGCTTATGGATATAATGATCCAAGACTTGCATATGCACTTGTTGCAGATCATGGTTATACAGGTAATGTGGCAGCTAATTTCCAAATAAGGCAGGCTGTAATTTGGGCATTACTTGGTCAAATTAATATTGAAAATTTACAACCAGGAGATCCAGGATGTGTTCAAGCTGCTAAAAATTTATATTATGCAGCAGCTTCATATTCAGGCGGAGTAGGTGCTCCTAATATATCTACATCTATTGTAGACTTTAATATTGAAGGAATGCAATATGTATCTAATGCTATAAGTGTAGGTAGAGCTGCAAATAATAGTCATTATGATATTACACTTGGAGGATTTCCTGCTGGTACTTATATAACAGATATGAATGGTAATCCTATGCAAACTTCTGGTATAACATGGGATAGTACTTTCCAAGTTAGAATACCACTTGAAGTTATAACTTATGATATTAATTCAATAGATATGGTAGCAAATGGCGTTGGAAATGTGTATAACACAACTGCAGCTTTTCGTTCTATTGGATTACCATCTCAAGAGTTACTTTCAGCAGATGCGTCATCTGGAACAACTTCAAATGGAAGTAGATTTAGTTTAGCAAGAGAAATTAGAGCAAGAGGAAATTTAAAAATTAAAAAAATAGATGAATATGGAGAGCCTATTGCAAATGCTACTTTTCAAGTTACTAATGGAAGTATGACTTTAACAGGAGTTACAGACGCAAATGGTGAAATTTACTTTGAAGATTTGCCAGCAGGTACTTTTACTATTATAGAGACTAATGTTCCAGAAGGATATTATAATGATAGAAATAATATAGATATTAATGTAATAACAGGAATAACTGTTACAGCAACAAAAACAAATAAGGAAAGTAAAGGTAGAATAAGAATTGTAAAAAGGGATGCAGAAACAGGAGGTGTAGCTCAAGGGGATGCAACACTTGGAGGTGCAGTATATAAAATTTTTGCTAAGGAAGATATATATGCTAGAAATGGAAAAACATTATTATTTGCAAATGGTCAAGAAGCAGGAACTTGTATAACTGGTACAGATGGTGTAAGTAATCATGTTGATTTACCTGTAGGAAATTATATGTATAAAGAAGTAACACCTTCAACTGGTTATAATATTAATAATGAAGAAATAGACTTTTCTATACAATATGAAAATCAATTTGTAGAATTTATGGAAAGATCATTTACTAGTGAGGAAGCTGTTAAGAAAAATGATATAGAAATAATTAAAAAACTACAAAAAACTGACTCAACTCCACAAATGAATTTAGCTGGTGCTAAGTTCTCAGCAACATTAAAAAGTGATAGAAGTAAAGTATATTATTCAGAACCAACTGATGAGAGTGGATATTGTATAATACAAAATCTTCCATATGGTACATATGAGATTGAAGAGATTGTAGTTCCAGATGTTGCACTTAAAATAGATAATTTTGATGTTTTTGTAGAACAAGATTCATCAGAGAGAGGACCATATCAATATACTAAAGAAAATGTTGCAAAGAAAATGCAAATAACAATATATAAAGAAGATATTGAAACAGGAAGAATTACACAAGGTGATGCTAGACTAGAAGATTCAGAATATACAATATATAGAGATGAAGCTTTAACTGATGCAGTAGAAACAGTTAAGATTGCAAAACAAGATGATGGTAGTTATAAAGCTGTTACAGGGAATTATTTAGTTGGTACATATTATATTAAAGAAACCAAAAGGCCAGAAGGATATTTAATAGATGAACAAGTATATAAAGTTACACAAGTTCCAAGTGAGCAAACAGTAGAATTTTCATATCATGAAATAACATCTAAAGAGCTTGTTGAAAAGGGAAGTGTATACATAGTTAAATATGCAGATAACAATACAAACTTTGAGCAAGGCTCAACTACTAAAAATCCAGCAGCAGGTGTAGAACTTACATTAACTCTTGATTCTAAACCTGAAACTAATTATACAGCTGTTGTAAATGATATTGGGTATGCTGAATTTGTAGATATTCCATATGGTTGGTATACTATAACAGAAACTAAGAGTTTAGAATTTATAGATATTATGGATCCACAACCATTATATATATCATATGATAAACAAAAACTATATTATATAGTTCAAGACCCAAGAAATGAAAGAAACTTAAAAATAGTAAAAAGGGATTCTGAAACAGGAAAAATAATTCCACTTGCAGGAGCAACATTTAAAGTATGGGATGTAGCGCAAAATAGATATATTAAACAAACATTTAATTATCCAACTCCATCACCAGTCGAATTTGAAGAATTTGTTACTCAAAGTGATGGAACACTTATATTACCAGATGGACTTATACCAGGTCAATATGAGCTAGAAGAAATTACCGCACCATATGGATATACATTAAATGATAAGAGAGTTTCATTTACTATTAATGCAACTACACCAGATAATCCAGTTCAAGAAGAACTAGTTACAGTAGATTTTCCAGATACTGCTCAAAAAGCAAGAGTAGTTGTATTCAAAAAGGGTGACGTTTTAACAGGTACAACACAAGAGGATGAAATTTCAAGACCAGTATTTGAAGAAAAAGGACTTGAAGGAGTTGAATATACTATAACAGCTCAAGAAGATATTACAACACCAGAAGGAACAGTAAGAATGAGCCAAGGAGATACAGTTGTATTTAAAACTGGTGAAGATGGAATAGGTAAATCTCCAGAATTATATTTAGGTAAATATTCTATTAGAGAATCTGCAACAGTAAATGGATATCTTATACAACAAGAAGAAATTCCTTTTGTACTTGAATACAAAGGTCAAGAAATAGATATCTATGATAAAAATATGGATTTTATTGATATTAGACAAAAAATGAGCTTAAAATTAAAAAAAGATATGCAAGAATCAAATTATGTAGGACTTCTTAAAAATGCGTATGAAGATGTTGAGTTAGGAGTATATACTAGAGAAGAAATTACAGATTATAAAGGTACATCAGTAATACCACAAGATACATTAGTAGATGTTTTACATATACTAGCAGATGGTACTTCAACTGAAAATTATGATTTGCCAATTGGAAAATACTATATTAAAGAAAAAGCAACTAATGAAAATTATACTTTAACAGAAAGTGAATATGATTTTGAATTTAAAACAGAAGATAATATAACTCCTGTTATTAACATAAATTTAAAAGATACAATACCAAATAATTTAGGAGAACTTGGAAGATTTAGATTATATAAATATTCAGAAGAAAATAAAAATATAATCCAAAGAATAGCAGATTTCTTTAGTGGTGATAATGTAGATAGAACACATGCACTTTCAGGTGCAAAGTTTAAATTCTATTATGATGAAAATGGAGAGGCTAAAGAACTTATTACTAAAACGGGAATTGCTGAATATACAACAAATAAAAATGGTGAAATAAACTTAATAGATTTACCATTTGGTAAATATTATTATCAAGAAATAGAGGCTCCAAGAGGATATGAAGCAGACAATAAATTATATCCATTTGAGGTTACTAAAGATCATATTGCAGAGCCATTAAGAGTTGAAGTTTCAAATAAACTTGTAGATATAAAATTATTTACAAAAATTGATGCTTTAGATTCTCAAGTTATTCCAGATTGTGAATTTGAAATACTAAATGAAGATAAAGAGGCGATATATAGAGCAAAAACTGATAGAAATGGTGAATATTATATGCCAATAGATCTATTAGAAGTTGGAAAAATATATTATTATAAAGAAATAAGTGCTCCAGAAATTTATGATTTAAATGATGAATTGCACGAGTTTGTATTAAGAGAAGATGGAACATTAAGTATTACACAAGTAGAAAACTTAAGAAAAAAATCAAAAGTAAAACTTTCTAAAACAGATTTCTTAGGTGGAGAGAAAATACCAAATTGTACATTTGTACTTGAAAGTACAGAGGGAGAATATAGAGTAGAAGGAACAACAGATGAAAATGGAGAGTATTATTTTGAAGATGTTCCGTATGGTGAATATACTTATACAGAAATAAGTGCACCAGAAGGTTATAGAATAGATACAACTCCTCATACATTTAGAGTAGGTAACGCAGAAGAAGAGATTAAAGTTACAAATGAAAAATTAGTATTTACTGGTGACATTAGTGTAATGTTAACATCGATTGTATTACTTACTTGTGTACTAGGGGTAACGTATATAGTATATAGAAATAAAGATAAAATAATTGAAAAAATAAATATTAAAAAGTAAATTATTATATAAAGAGAATATTCAAATTTATTGAATATTCTCTTTATTTTTGTACATGTGAAATATTGGTGAAATTTGTTTGTAATATTATGTAATAAATAATATTAAAATGTAGATTTTTAAATTTATCATGTTGAAAATAAAATTTCTTAATGATATGATTGTAATATCAAGAAATAAAATAATATTATTTTTTGGGAGAAAAATAAAAAAGAGAGGGAGAGGATATATGAAAATAAGCAAGCTAAAATATGTATTTGCTTTTGTATTATTAGTTGCTATGTCAGTTATAAGCACTAATGTACAAGCAGTTACAATGCCTAATAACGGACAAATAAAGTTAAGTACTATTGTAGCATCTCAACTTGCTGCTATTGTTGATGGCGATGACCCATCTACTCAAGTTGTAGATAAAACTGTAAAAAGCTTTAATACTTCTTACAATACAACTATATTAGGAACAACTATGAATCCAGTACAAGCTTATACTTTAAAAGTAAAAAGTTCAGGTGCAAGCATAAAAGCTTACAGTTTAACTGTAGGAAATATTGCTACACAAGATGCTGAATTTGATTATGCAGGAACTTCTTCAAATGTAAGAGTTGGTCTTGGTTTAGCATTCGGACTTAATAATTCATTAAGTGCTGCTGAATTAGATAATCAAGCTGTATTAAGCGAATATGCAAAAGCATATTCACATGCTACACAAGTATATGTTTGGTTAGCAAACGCTGGAGCTTTAGGAACTGCAAGTGAAGAAGCAGCTAAAGCTACATTAAATGGAACAGAATTAGATAGATATACTTATATCAGAAATTCTGTTGAACAAGCATTATTAAAACCTTCATATTCATATGCTTCACAAAGTGATGCAAATGATCATGCTATTGAAATGGGATGGAGTGAACAAAATCAAAGATATGAAGTTACATTAACAGATAACAACGCATTAGATACAATGGCTCTAGTTAATCTAGCAGTTCAACCTGAATCTGGAATTAGCTACAGTAAAAATGGAAATAATATAACTTTTTATAGTACTGAGCAAGTAGGATCTGCATCTAATCCAGTTGCAGTAACTATCACAAAATCAATAAATGGTGGTAGATATGTTGCTGGTGTTGCATCTCTTAAAGATGGTTCTAAAGATTTTGCATATTTAACTGGATCATCATATAACAATGATGTATACTATGCAAGTTTCTATACAAATGCTTTAAGAGTTAAAGTTGTTAAAACTTTAAAAGCAAATGCTGCAAATTCAAAAACTGGTGATGCAACTGTTGAAGGTGCAAGATATGGAGTATATTCAGATGAAGCTTGTACACAATTAGTTCAAGAATTAATAACAGATAGAAATGGTGAAGCTGTTACAAACCCAGTTGAATTTAAAGATTACTATGTTAAAGAAATAGATGCTTCTGAAGGATGTAAAGTTAACCCAGCTAAATTAACAGCTAATAAAGATAACTATACAGTTGAAGCAAATGGTCAAAGAGTAGTAACAGTAGAATCTAAAGAAGATGTAATTTATGGTGGTTTCCAAATGATTGTTTCTAACAGTCCAGATTTAAGTGGAAGCACAACAAAAGTACCTTCAGTTGGGTCTGAGATTACTTTAACTCTTGATAGTGATCCAAGTCAAGTATATGTAAAAACAGTTGATGCTACAGGATATGTAGATTTCACAACTATACCATATGGTCATTATACATGTACTGAAACAAAAAGACCAAATGTTACTGGAAGTGACAAATTAGATCTTATGGATCCAATTAGTATTTATATAAATTCTGAAGAAACATTTATATATTCTAAAATTGTTAACACTGAAGTTGCACAAAGATATGTTAAAATATTAAAAAATGATGCTGAAAGTGGAAAACCAGTAATTGGTACTGCAACTACATATAGAGTAGTAAATTCAAGAGGAGAAACAGTGGTTCAAAAAATAATGAATCCAAAACCTGCTGAATTACACGAATATGTAACTGCAGATGATAAAGCAGTTTATGGTTATGTTGTACTTCCAGAAAAATTACCAGCTGATACATATAAAGTATATGAAGTAACAGCTCCATATGGATATTACAACCAATCAGCAAAAACAAATCAACCAATTGCAACATTTACTGTTGAACCAAATTCTGTAGAAGATTATGATAGACATGAAATTGTTGCAGTTCCAACAGAAAATAAACCTCAAAAAGCTATCTTAACAATAAGTGCAAGAGGAAATGTTCTAACAGGAACAAATACACAAAGTGCATATGGACAAGATAATGTAAATCGTCCAGCATATTCATCACAACCAATTGAAGGAGCTACATATGAAATAACAGCTCTTGAAGATATAGTAACAGGTGATGGTGTAGTTCATATGACTAAAGGTGAAACTAGAACTTTAGGAACTACAAATTCAAATGGTCAAATAACAGATAAACTATATATTGGATCTTATAGCATTAAAATGGTTTCTGCACCAGTTGGATATGTATTAGATTCTACTGAGAGAACTGTAAATGTTACATACCAAGATCAAAAAATAGAAGAATGGAATTTACCAACAGAAAACTATACATTAGTAAGACAAGATTATGATTTAGATGTAACTAAAGTATTTAGTGGATTAAACTTCTATAAACAAAAAGTATCTGAAGATGGTAAAGTTGAAGCAATAGCTTTAGATGAAGGAGCATATGCTGATGTTATTGTTGGAATATATGCTTCAGAAGATATTAAAAATGTTTATGGAAATATAATAATTGCAAAAGATACATTAGTAGATGTTGTAATCTTTGATGAAGATGGAAAAGGAACTTTTGCTTCTGAATATCCAATGGGTAAATTCTATGCAAAAGAAATTGCAACTAATATAAATTATGTTCTTTCAAATGAAAAATATGAATTTGAAACAAAACCAACAAATAACAAAGATGCAAGATTTGATGTTAGCGTTGGAGAAATAGTAAATGAAGCTTCAAAAGAAAATAAATTAAACTTAACAAAAATTGAAGAAGTTGTTTACGAAGATGAAACTCAACCAAGTATGTTACAATCATTATTATCAAAACTAGAAAGTTTTGCAGAAGGTGTTCTTGAAGGATTATTAACAGATGTTGAAAAAACTACACCTGTAACAAGATTATCTGGAGCAAAATATGTTGTATACTATCTAGGTGAAGATGGACAATATTATAAATTATTAGAAAAAGTTGGAGAAGATGAATTTGTTGAAGTTGTTCGTACAACTGATGAAAACGGAGATATCGTAATTGAAAGTCTTCCATTTGGAAGCTATGCAGTTGAAGAAATAGAAGCTCCAAGATACTATGATTTAAATACAAATAAATATAGATTTGAATTAACAGCAGCAAATAAAGAAGCTGAACTTGTACTACAAGATGTTCGTACAATTGTTGATATAACAATTGCTGTTAAAGATGAAGATGGAAACTTAATAAAAGATGCTATGGTTCAATTAGTTGATCCAGAAACAAATAAAGTTGCATACGAAGCTGAAACTGATGAAGACGGTATAGCTCATTTCGATGGAATAAGAGCTGGAAGATACATCAGACAAGTAACTGCTTTAGATGACAAATATGTTGTTCCAGGAGCTAAAGAAATATATGCAGAAAAAGATTCTGATCTTGTAGAAACAGTTAATGTTAAATTTGTAACTGGTAACATCTTAATAAATAAAACTGATGATGAAACTGGTGAAGTAGTAGCTGAATGCTTATTCACAATCAAAAATGAAGAAGGTGAAGTAATAGCTGAAGCTAGAACAGATGATAATGGTCAATTATTAGTAACTGGTCTAAGATATGGTGTATACTACGTTGAAGAAACAGAAGCCGCTGAAGGATATGAAAAATCTGATTTAGTATTTGAAGTAACAATTACTGAAGATGGACATACATATGTAGTTGACTTTACAAATGTTCCAACTGGAGATATTGCTGTAGCTCTATATGCAGTACTTGCATTAGTATCTGTAGCAGCAATAACAATGACAGTTAAAAAATTAAGAAAAAACTAAATTAGTTTAGTAAAATATAAAAGAAGGTAATTTTAAATTACCTTCTTTTTTTAATTAGCAAAAAGATATTTTATAGCATAAACTATATCAGGTGATTTAAATGTCAAAAAAAGAAAACATATTTGTTTCATTATATAGAGATGCTAAAAATATACAAAAAAAAGACCCTGCAACAAGAAACATATTAGAAGTAATGTTACTTTATCCAGGTTTTCATATTTTAGTTTATCATAAAGTAGCACATGCTTTATATAAATTAAAATTTAAATTTTTAGCAAGATTAATATCACAAATAGGGAGATTTTTTACTGGTATAGAAATTCATCCAGGGGCACAAATAGGTAAAAGGTTATTTATAGATCATGGTATGGGGATTGTAATAGGAGAGACTGCTGAGGTAGGAGATTATTGTACAATTTATCATGGAGTTACTCTTGGAGGAACTGGAAAAGATAAAAATAAAAGGCATCCAACTGTTGGTAATAATGTTTTAATAGGAGCTGGAACTAAAGTACTTGGTCCAATTAATATTGGAGATAATGTTAAAATAGGTGCCGGTTCAGTTATATTAAAAGATATTAAGGATAATGTTACAGTAGTTGGTGTACCAGGAAAAATAGTTAAAATAAATACAGCCCCATGATTTTAGGGGCTGTTAAGTTATTTTTCTAAAACTTTAATTTTTACATTAAAGTTAATTGCAAGTGTGTTAAAATAGGATTCTAAATTATTTTTCGCTTGTAATCTATTAATATCATTATCTGTCTTTTCTAATATGCTATTTCGGGCAATTTGCTCAAATGCAGCTACTTGTTTTGGTGTATATGAACTACCAAAAATGCTTTTGTTTTCAGATGTGGTAAAATCTGTAATATCTACTGAAGATACTTTTATATCATGTTCATCATAAGTGATATTTACAGTTGAATTATCTAAGATACTTGTTTGAATTGCTTTTGTTTCAATAGTAAATGAAGTAGTATAATCTGCATATACTTTTATATCTGAGTTAATTAGCCATTCAGTCCAAGCATTATTGTTTGGTGTTTTGTCATGAGATAATGTTATTTTTCCATTTGTACGTAATATTGTTATTGCAATATCATTATTTATATTTTTTACAAAATTTTGTGCATTGTTCATTTCTCTATTTAATAGTTCTTGTTCTAAATCTGCATCATTTTGAGCTTGTAATTCTCTTTTAAATTCATCTACTTCTTTATTTTTATATTGTATATATTGATATCCTAAGAAAATTCCAATAAAAATTAAAGCGATAAAAAGAATCCCTAAAATCTTTTTAATAATTTTTTTAATCATATAAATGACCTCCTTTTAAAATTTTTTAAAAGATTAAATATACAAGCATGTATATATTATATCATAATTAACATAAAAAGTAAATGAAAAAACTTGCTATGTTATGTAAATTGTGATATAATACCGTCTTGAGAAAACAATATGAAGTTATTTATAATTAAATAACTGTGCTTAAATTTAAATAAATATAGGGGAGGGATTAAATATATGAAAAAGTTCAAAGAACGTTTAGTAGACTTATGGAAGTATTTTACAACTTATGAGAAAGTATGGTTTTTTAGTATATTAATACTTGCAGTAATATTTGCTTTTCTATTTCCAGAAGAAGATGTAAATGGAGTTAACGGGCAAATAATAATGGCGTTATATTTAGCAGATATATTTTTAAATATATTATGTGAGTTATTAATATCTAAACAAAGTAAATGGAATTTCATTGTATCACTATTTGTAGAGATAACTGAAATACTTATTTGTGTAGTGTTGTCTTATAGGTTTGCAACAATGGCATCTACATTATTTTTCTGGATACCAATTGACATTATTAGTTTTATTAATTGGCATAGACATCCAGATAAGCAAGAAGAAGACCTTACTAAAGTAAGAAAATTAAGTGGTTGGATGGAAGTACTTGTAATACTTGGAATTGTTATATGGACATTAGGTGTTGGATATTTCTTAACTACTTTAGATTTTGGAACAGATTTATTTGGTGGAAATGAATTACTTGAAGTAATAGTATGTTATTTAGATGCATGCGTTTCTGCAGTTGGTATTGCAAATGGTGTATTTATATTATTACGTTATCGTGAACAATGGATTGCATGGTATATTAGTTCTATACTAGAGGGAATAATTAATGTACTTTCAGGACAATATGTATTACTGGTTTTAAAAGTTGGATACTTAACTAATACAACATATGGATATATTAAATGGACTAAATATATAAAAGAACATAAAAATGATAAAGTAAAAGATAATAAACTTTTATGATAAAAATATAAGGCAGCTCAAAAAATTTGGGCTGCCTATTCATTTACAGGTAGTAGATTGTTGTTTGCTTTTCCGCTTTCCTAAGAGGTTGTCAAACCCAATAAGGATTAAACTTAAAAGAACGTAACCAATGCAAAAAATCAAAAGATATGTTAATACTCCATCTATACCTATTTTGTCTAAATCTAAGAAAAAATAAGCATACTTTTTAGAGCCTCCAACTCCGAAGAACTTACCGCCAAAATGTGCGTAAGTATAAACATATACAGGATACATAGCTGGAAATAACAGCCATAAAAGTGCATACCATTTCTTGAAAAAACCTTTTTCATCAAAAAGAGCATAGTCTAGTATTACCATAAGCGGTGTTAGAAAATGCACAAAAAGATTTGAAAATCTTAAAATATTTGATGAAGCAGTTTTAACGTCCATTATAAAACCTAATGGTTGTAATGAAATGTTATATACAAGAAATGTAAGAAAAATTACCATAACAGTTGCACCTTTTAAAAAGTGGTATCCTTTAGTTTGTTCAATATCAGAATTGAATTTTCTTGCGATGAAATATCCACTGTAGAATACTAATACAAATAAGTTACTCTGCATAGTATAAAAAGATAGAATGCTTGCAATAGATGTGGTCCTTAATAGATTAGACAAAACTCCAATTAAGCAGCATACAATAGTTGCTACTTTGAAAGCGAAAGAAAATTTTCTTTTAACACTCATAACTCTGCACCTCTCTTAATATTTTAATTATACTATATTTCTACATATTTTTCAATGAATTAGTTGACAATAATAAAAGTTTCACTTGACTTTCACATAATATAATGGTAAAAGTTATATAAAGAGATTAAGGGTGATATATAATGAAGGCTTTGGTAACAGGGGCGTCTTCTGGAATAGGATATAGTATAGCAAGATATCTTAGTAGGCTAGGATATGATTTAATTGTTGTTGCTAGAAGAAAAGATTGTTTAATAAACTTAAAAAAAGAATGTAGTACCAATGTTGAAGTAATAGATTTAGATTTAAGTATAATATCTAATATGTACAAGCTATATGATATGACAAAATATGAAAAAATAGATATTCTTGTAAATAATGCAGGAGTTGGACTTTATGGGGAGTTTTATGATATAGATACAAGTAAAGAAATTAGTATGTTGAATTTAAATGTTGTTGCAACAGATGTTATTACTAAATTATTTTTAAAAGATATGGTAAAAAGAAATAGTGGTAAGATATTAAATGTATCCTCAGTAATTGGATTTATGCCAACTCCACTTATGAGTTCATATTATGCAAGTAAAGCATATATTACAAGTATGAGTAGAGCAATAAATACTGAACTTAAAATGAAAAAGATAAATGTAAGTGTATCAACATTATGTGCAGGTGCAGTTGATACAAATTTTAATAGTGATTTAGGAATTAGCTTTTTTATTCCTCCAAGTAGCTCAGAAAAAGTAGCAGAGTATGCTATTAAAAAAATGATGAAAAACAAAGAAGTTATAATACCAGGTACTTTAAATAAATTAGCATATGTATTAAATAAAGTTATTCCAATAAGAATATCTAAATATCCACTATATATATCACAAAATGGTAAGAGATTTTATTAATAATAAAAAAAATAAAAACAAAAAGAAAATATAAATTAAAAATTAAGAAAGTTATATAAAAAATATAGCTTTCTTTTTTGTTTACATTTTATCTTGTAATAAAAATGTTTTTTTTTTTTTTTGATAGTGTAATATTATCGCAATATCAGTTAAATATAACAAATTAATTCACATAAATTTACTTAAAAACTGTTCAAATAATAAATTATGAGATATAAAATTAAAAATGTAAATGAAAAGGAGGAGTTATATGAAAAAAAGGAATATTTTAATAGCTTCAGGATTAACACTTGGTGTTATTGCTGGAGCAACTTTTGGTAAAATACCTGTTAATGTTATGAATGATAATTATATTCAAGAAAAATATTCTGATATTTCCCAAGAAGATTTAGAAGGAAAAGTTATATGGGAAAAGAAAAATGTGTCATACAATCAAACTGGAATAACTGCATTAAAAGATGGAGTAATTGCTGTGGCGTCTGATGGGCAAGTAGTAAAATATAATTTTGATGGAAATGTTTTATGGCAAAATGAAGACGTATCATATAGTTATACAGGAGTAACTACAGTAGGAGACGGAGTGATTGCTGTAGCAACTGGTGGACAAGTAGTAAAATATGATTTAAATGGAAATGTTTCATGGAAAAATGAAGATCTAACATATAGTTATACAGGAGTAACTACAGTAGAAGACGGAGTAGTTGCTGTAGCAACTGGTGGGAGAACAATAAAGTATAGCTTAAATGGAGATGTGATATGGCAAAATGAAGACGTATCATATAGTTATACAGGAGTAACTACAGTAGGAGACGGAGTGATTGCTGTAGCCCATGGTGGACAGGTAGTAAAATACGATTTGGATGGAAATGTAGTATGGAATAAATTGGAACGAGGAGATAAAACATATATTTATTATGGGGTAACTACAATAGAAGATGGAGTAGTAGCTGTAGACTCTAATGGAAAAGTAGTAAAATATGATTTGAATGGAAATGCAATATGGAAAAATAATGATGTGTTTTCGTATTATAGAGGGGTAACTACAGTAGAAGACGGAGTAATTGCTGTAGAAACTGGTGGACAAGTAGTAAAATATGATTTGGATGGAAATGTTTTATGGCAGAATAAAGAATTATCAAATAGATATGGTGCGGTAACTTCAGTAGAAAATGGAGTGATTGCTGTAGCTGGAGGAAGAGTAGTGAAGTATGGAGTTAAAAACCAAGTAATAGATAAATCAGCATTAGATAAATTATTAGAAGATGTTTCAAAATTAACTGAAACAGATTATAGTTCTGTTTCTTGGGAAGAACTACAAAATGCAATTTCTGGTGCAGATACTTTAACTAAACAAAGTGAAATAAATAGCAAAATTGTAGAAATTCAAACTGCTTTAGATAATCTAGGAGTAGACACAAGTGTGTTAGATAAATTACTTGAAAATATTTCTAAATTAAATGAAACAGATTACAGTTCTACTTCTTGGGAAGAACTACAAAATGCAATTAATGATACAGATAACCTAACTAAACAAAGTGAGATAGATAGCAAAGTTTCTGAGATTCAAACAGCTTTAAATAATCTAGGAATAGACAGAAGTAAATTAGATGATTTACTTGCTGAAGTAGATAGATTAATAAGTACAGATTATAGTACTGATTCATGGAATAAACTACAAGAGGCTATTTCTAATGCAGGAACTGTAACAACACAAGCTCAAGTTGAAAATGCAATAAAAGAAATAACTAATGCTAAAAATAATTTAGGTGTAGATAGAAGTAAATTAGATAAATTACTTGCAGATGTTTCTAAATTAAATGAAAGAGATTATTACAAAGATGAATGGAATAACTTACAAATAGCAATTAGTGGTACAGATAATTTAACTAAACAAAGTGAAATAAATAGCAAAATTGTAGAAATTCAAACTGCTTTAGATAATCTAGGAGTAGATAAAACTAAGCTTTCAGAATTACTTGATAGAATAGATAAAATGAATAAAGATATTTATACAAAAGATTCACTAGATAGTCTAATGAAAGTAGTTGATAGTGTAGAAGAATATACAAAACAATATGAAGTAGATGAAAAAGTAGCAGAACTTGAAGAAGCATTAAAGAATTTAAAACTAGACCCAGATAAAGTACAAATTCAAAAAGGTGACTTAGATAAAAATGGTATAGTAAATGCAAATGATGCAGCTATAGCTCTAGATTTATATAAATACGGAAATGTATCAGACGAAGAATTACTAATTGGAGACATGGACAATAATGGAATAATTAACGCAAATGACGCAGCATTAATACTAGATATATACAAATATGGTAAATAATTATTAAAAAGGTAAATAAAGCTAAAACTTAAAATTAAAACTAAAGAAAAAATTATAGTTTTTTCAAGTATTGTAACCTTCCTTAAATACTTGGAAATTACATTAAAATATTAATAATCTCTCTATGATTTTAAATCATGGAGAGATATTTTTTTCTTTATTTTCTTTTTGTTTTATTATTGTTTTTTCTTGTTTTATTTGTATTATTTATTTCATTTTATTATTTTGTATATTTTTGAATAATTTGAAACATAACTATAATAGGAGAAAATATAGTTATGAATGATTTAGTAGAATATATAAAAAGTAAATGTAAAAACTTAGATGATGTATATTTTAGAAAAATGAATATAAAAAATAATGATTTATGGATTATATTTAATGATGCTTTAGTAGCTTCAGATTTAGTATCAAACTTTGTTATTAGAAGTATTGTGGAAACTATAACAGATTATGAAGGTGATTCTCAAGGTAGTAAATCAGATTCAAATGAAAGTAATAAATTAAAAGATAGAATTCAAGAAAAACTTAATATAGAAAAATCTAAAACTAATTCTAAAATAGAACTAGAAAATAGTCTTGCTATAAATAAAATAAAAAAAGTAGATAAAGAAAAAGATAATATATTTACATACCTTTTATCTGGTTTTGTTTTAATTATTATGGAAGAGGCAATATATGCAGTTGAAGCAAAAGCGCCACTAACAAGAGGTATAACTGAGCCTTCAAATGAAAATTCTGTAAGAGGAGCAAAAGATTCTTTTATAGAAAATATAATGACAAATGTAGGATTAATAAGAAATAGAATTAAAACAGAAGATTTAGTATATAAAGAAAATGAAATCGGAACTAAAACAAAGACAAAAGTAGGTGTTATGTATGTTTCAAGTATTGCTAAAAAAGAATTAGTAAATTTAGTAGAAGAAAAATTAAATAAAATTATTATTGATGGAATTTTAGATATTAATTATATTCAAGAATATATAGAGGAAAAAAATGAGGCGGATTTTCCTGTATCAATAAATACAGAAAGACCAGATATAGTTTCATACTATTTACTTCAAGGAAGAATTGCTGTTCTTGTAGATAATAGTCCTTTTGTTTTAGTATTACCTGCATTTTTTGAAGATTTTATTAATAATATTGATGATATGTATCAAAAATCTAAAAATGTTACTATTACTAAAATAGTAAGATATGTATGTTTAATACTTACAATAATGGTTCCATCATTATATTTAGCATTAATAACTTTTGACCAAGAAAGTATACCAACAGATTTATTAGTTGCATTTTCATCTCAAAGAGAAGGTGTACCTTTTCCTGCATTTGTAGAAGCAGGTCTTATGATTTTTGC
Source organism: uncultured Clostridia bacterium (assembly GCA_949106495.1). Lineage (GTDB taxonomy): Bacteria > Bacillota > Clostridia > TANB77 > CAG-465 > CAG-465. The sequence goes on along the minus strand of CARYZD010000005.1, from coordinate 104,722 downwards.
ATTTGAGATTTTAAGAGAGAGTGATTTAAGGTCAAATAAAATGTCAGGAAATACTTTATCTATTGTTGGAGCATTAATACTTGGAGATGCAGCAGTAAGTGCTGGTATTGTTTCACCAATTATGATAATAGTAGTAGCACTTACAATGATTTCTGGACTTACATTTTCAGATATTAATGTAGTAAATGGACTAAGAAAATGGAGAATAATATATATGTTACTTGCAAGTCTTTGTGGTTTAGTTGGAATTGCTATTGCATCAATATTCTTTGTAACAAGTTTATCGTCTACAAACAGTTATACAAAGGCATTTACATATCCTGTTGCACCTTTAAATATAGCTGAAATAAAGAGAAATTTAATTACAAGAATACCTATTCCAAATGATAATAGAAGACAGAAGATACTTACTAATAATTTAACAAAAAGTAGGAGATAGTTATGAGAAAATATATAGTAGTTTTACTAGTAGTAGTTATATTTTTTAACGGGCTAAAAGGAGTAAGAGAACTTACAGATTTAGCAATTGTTAAATCTATAGGGATAGATATTTCAGAAGAAGGTGAAATAGTATTTACAGCAATTGTAACAGATACATCAGATAAAGAAAAATTAAATGGGGGAGATGTATATACATCAAAAGGTAATTCTGTTCAAGAAGCAGCAAGAAATATGGTAGATATTTCACCTAAAAAATTGTATATTGCTCATCTTGAGACTCTTGTAATATCTGAAGAAATTGCAAAGGAACATTTAGAAAACGCTTTGGATTTTTTTATAAGAGATAATGAAGGAAGTAATTCTTTTTATCTATTTGTAGCCAATGGCTCTTCTGCAGAGGAAGTAATAAATGTGATAAATGAAGAAGAAATAGACATGGTATCATTCTTGCAATCTACTCAAAAGTATAAAGGTGATGCAAATTTAAAAACATTAAATGATATTTTAAGAGGAATAATTGAAGATGGTACACAAGTAACAGTAAATTCTATTTTAGTTAAAGATGATAAAATTACTACATCAGATATGGCGTATTTTGATAAATGGAATATGAAGGGATATCTTACAGATAAAGAAAGTGTATTATATAATATGCTAATAAATGAAACACAATATTTTATCATTTCAATGGATAAAGATGATGATTTAGTAGTGGCAGAAGTTACATCTTCAAAAGCTAAGTATTCTATAGATAAAAATGATGAGAGCTGTATAAATTTAAAGTTAGATATAAATGCTAACATTACACAGACTGGTAAAAATATAAGGTTTAATGATAAAGAGGCAATTGAGAATATACAAAATAAATTAGAAGAAGAAATGAATAAAAGAGTTAATGAATTTTTTGTAAAAATAAAAGATGAATATAAAGTAGACATATTAAGTTTAGGAAATTTATTGTATAGAAAGAAGAGTAAATTATATGAAAACCCAGATTATTTAAATAATTTAAATTTAAATATTAAAACAAAAGTAAAAATTGTTAATCAAGGAGGAGTAAAGAAAGTATGGTAGAGAAAGAGTCAAAACAAATTTGTAGTGTAGGTGTTGCTTTTGTATTTTTATCTTCCTTTTTAGCAATGTTTTTTGGTATGGGAACATATTTTATGTTTAATGTAACAGGAAATGATTCATATGTTGCTGCAATTATAGGTTCAATAATATCAATTGGTGTGTTTTTTATATTTAGATATATTTATTTTCATAATACTGAAAATGATATATATAGTTTAACAAGAAAATTATTTGGTAAGGGATTTGGAACTTTTATTAATTTATTGTTTTTTATTAGTTTTTTTGTTATTGCTACAATTGTTTTATTTAATTTATCTAACTTTTTAAATGTTGAGTATTTGCCTGATACAAATGAGAATTTTATTAAAGCTATAATTTTGATTACTATTATATATATAAGTTCAAAAAGTCTTTCGGAAATTGTACGTGTTAATCAGATATTTTCATATATAAACCTAATGTTAATAGCTATAGACATTTGTGGATTGTTTTCAAAAATAGATATTAAATATATTGAACCTATAAATTGTTTTGGAAAAACTTGTATGTTAAAATCTATTTTTATATATGTAACTTTAAGTATTGTTCCATATATGATGTTACTTATTACATCTAAAAAGAATATAATAGGAACAGAAAAAGATAAGACTATGTCTGTTATGAATAGAACAGTAGTACTTACTAATATTTTACAAATTGTTATAATACTTATGACTATATTAATACTTGGAAAAGATTTTATTAATGTATTTAGATTTCCAGAATATATAGCACTAAAACAATTTACTTTATTTAATATTTTAGAGAGAGTAGAGAATATACTTGCACTAAATTTTTATTTTAACTCAATATCATTTCTTTCGTTTTTATTTTACTATATGATAAATTTTTTACCGAATTGGAAAATAAAAAAGTGGTATTCAGTTATTATATCAGTAATTTTAGTAATAGTTACATCATATGTTTTCCTTGAAGGAATTTCATTTGCTTCTATAATTGGTAAGTATATATATTATGTAATACTAATTGGCATAATGTTACCTATATTATTTATATTTACAAAATTAATTATTTCTGCTAAAAAGGACAAAAAAACAAGCAAATATATTGCAAAATAGCTCTAAAAGTGGTATAATAAAAAATGTGCTGTTTATATAATAAACTAGATTTTTAATAATAAATATATGGAGGATGTAGTTTAAATGTGGAATAAAAAAGTAGTAATAGATGAAGAAAAATTAATAGAATCAAAAGCAGTAATTGGTGCAATAAGAGAAGTTAGTATGAATGCAGATACTTCGGAAATAGCAAGTGTATGTCTTGGAAATGATACAATAAGGGAAATAGCTGGCTATACAGATAATTTTGATGAAAATAAATATAATCCATATGTAAGAGATTATTTAGATAAATTAATATATGATGAGCATAATAAAAAGGTTAAAGAGGCAAAACAAAGAAAAGATGAAGCTAGATTACAATTATTATCTGATGAAGCTATGGAAAAAGCAGGATATACAGGAAATAGTCAAGTTAATAAATATTTTAAAAGTTTTGTTGATAGAACTTTAATTAATAAGGAATTTAATAAATTATATAGAGCAGAAAGTCAAAACGATAAAGAAACAGTAAATGCAATATATAAAAGAATATATCAAATGAGTTCATATAGTAATAAAAAACCATATGGAGTAGTAAATGAATATGCACAAAATTTTGTAGATGGTAGAATTGCAGAATTTGAACAAAGAGGTATTCATATTTTAAATAATTCTATTGAACAATATGCAATATAAGGATGATTTTTCATCCTTATATTTTTTTACTTTTTTTCTTGTTATAACAAGCATAATGTGATAGAATATAGGAAAAATGGACAAAATATTTCTAAATAATCGAAAGCAGAAAAAAATGGAGATGATAATATGTATAAGCTTGGAGAAAATGTAATAAATAACTGTGGAAATAAAGCAATGTTTTTGTCTTTGTTAAAAGCTAAAGGATATAATATACCTTTAGGAATTGTAATCGATTTTGAAGAGTTTAAAAAAATAGTAAAAGAACAAAATTTAAATTTTGATACAATAGATAAATTACAAATTCCAGATGAAATAATAGATAGAATATTTGAATTAATATCACAAGATAAAATGTTTGTTGTAAGAAGTAGTGCAAGTATTGAAGATAATGATATATATACTTCAGCTGGAAGATACAATACATATTTAAATGTAGCTCATAATAAAGAAGGTCTAAAAGATAAAATAAAAGAGTGCTTTTTATCTGCATTTAGTGAAGAAAATTTAAAATATTATAAAAGAAAAAATATAGATATAAGTAAAGTGGAAATGAACGTAATTGTTCAAGAAATGATTGAAAGTAATGTTAGTGGGATTTTATTTACAGTAAATCCTACTAATGGAAATGATACGGAAATTGTAATTGAGTTTTCAAGAGGTGCAGGAGAAGTAGTAAATGGAAATATAATTCCAGAAAGATTAGTTTATGACTGGAAAGAAGAAAAATATATTGAAGAGCCCAAAATTAATTTACTTGGAGAGACATCTATTAGAAGAATTATAAATATATCTTTAACTTTGCAGCAAGAACTAGGATTTCCAATTGACTTAGAATTTGGAGTATATGATTCAAAATTATATATTTTTCAAATTAGAAGAATTACTAAAGTAGAATATAAAAATGTATATTATAGATATAATATAGGGTTTGATGGCTTTGAATCTTTATCACCATTTATGTTATCACTATATAAAGATATATACACAAATATTCAAATTGAATTTGGTAGAAATTTAAAAAATTTTACAGACAATGATATATTAAAACCTATAATGGTATCAAAATTTTCAAGATATTATTATAATTTAACATTTTTAAAAAATATATTAGAAAATATACCAGGATATGTAGAAAGGTATATAGATGAAACTTTAAAAGTAAGAATAGACTATTTAGATAATGGAAAAGAAAATTTAGAAGAGAAAAATAGTAAACTTAATATTTTTAATAAAAATATATTTTTAGATAAATTAAAGAAGAAAGTAATTAATGCTCAAGAATATAGAGACAATAAACTAAAAATTTTAAGTGAAGTAGAATCAATTCAAGATTTGAAAGAAAGAACTGAAAAGCTAATTGATTTATATATAGAAATAAAAGGTTCACATGTATTACAGCAATTAATTACATTATCATATAAAATAAATTTAAATCAAAGATTTGGAAAAATATTAAGTAGAACAGAAATAGAAAGTTTACTTTTAGCTATAGATAATAAATATAAGAATTCACCATACTTACATATGTGGGATACATCAAGAAAAATAAAAGATGATAAAGAAAAAATGAAATTTTTTGATGAGAATCTTGATGCAGAAATATATTATTTATTTAGAAAAGATAAATATAATGAAAAAATAAAATTATTTTTAACAGACTTTATAGATTTATATGGATATCATTCATTTAATGAAACAGATATTATTAGTAATACATATGAAGAAGAGATTTTAAAGGTAATAAAAATGTATAGAGATATATTAGATATGGATGACAACTATAATATGCTATATACTTTAAAAGAGGAAAATAAAATATACGAAAGTGTATTAGAGAAATTAAAAGAAAACTTGAAATCAACACAATATAAATCTAGTATTAAACATATAGAACATGTAAGAGGTCTTAAAAAAGATGAATACGCATTAAAAGATTTAGAGTTAATATGTAGAGCTAAACTTAGAAAAAGTTTGTTAGAGGTTGGAGCAGCATATAAAGGAAAATATATAATTGAAAATGAAAACGATATATTTTATATAGAATATAAAGATATATTAAATATAGATAAATTAGAAAAAATGAAATCAATTGTAAATAAAAATAAATTATATTACAATTCCTTTAGAAATTATAAACCTCAAACAGATATTTTTCCATGTATAAAACATCAAATACAAATAGATTATAGAAATAATTTAAAAGGTATAGGTGTTAGTTTTGGAAAAGTAAGTGCAAGAGCTTGTGTTATAAAATCAAAAGATGATTTAAAAAATATAAAAAAATCAGATGTAATAGTTACAAAGTATATAGATAGTGAGATGTTTAATAGTATTAATTTATCTCACATATCAGGAATTATTACTGAAACTGGTGGAATGCTTTGCCATTTTGCAATAAATGCAAGAGAAAATAGAATTCCATGTGTAGTAGGAATAGAAAATGTAACAGAACTTATTAGAACAGGAGAAAATGTAGTTATAAATGGTGATAATGGAGAAGTTATAATTTAACTTTAAATATTTTTTTTAAAGTATTATAATATTAATATAGGAGGATGTATATGAAAAATAAAATAAAACTTTTTAGCATATTTGTTAGTATTTATTTTATACTTTCATTTCTATCTTTAAATAATGTTTATGCTGGAAATCTAAGAATGAATAACTTAGATTTTAATGTTGTTATAAATGAAGATGCAAGCATGGATGTTACAGAAAAGTGGAGAATAAGAATAGATGAGACTAATACTTTGTTTAAAAGCTTTGATATAGATAAAACAAAGTTTTCAGATATAGATAATGTTAGTGTAAAAGATTTAACAAATAATGTAGAATTTAAGAAATTTACACAATATTCATATCATGTACCAAAAAATTTCTTCTATGCTCTTGATATGAAAAATAGTACATATGAAATTGCTTGGGGAATTGGTATGGATGAAACTTCTGGAATAAGAGAATATGAAATTAAGTATACAGTAAATGATGCTATTGCTATTCATAATGATTGTGCAGAACTTTATTGGCAATTTATAGGAAAGAATTTTGAAGTTCCTATTGAAAAAATTACTGGAACAATATCTTTACCAGGAAATCTGCAAAAAGAAGATATAAAAGTATGGGGACATACAAATACATTAAATGGTATTATTAATCCTACATCTGAATCGTCAATTGAGTTCCTACTCGAAAATATTCCATCTAGAGAATTTGTTGAAATTAGAGCTGCATTTCCTAAAGATAGCATTTTGTTTTCAAATAGAATGGATTCAAAAGATGTATTAAACGATATAATAGAAGAAGAAACAGATTGGGCAAATGACGCAAATTCAAGAAGAGAAGCCAGAAAAAAGTTTAACAATATGATTATTCTTTGCATTGGAGTTGCATGTGCAATGTTAATATTTATTGAGCTTAGACAACCAATTAAGATTATTCTTAATGCAGAACCTAAAATTGTACCTATTATAGATGTAGATTATTTTAGAGAATTACCAAGAGAAGATGCAACACCTGGTGAAGCTGTAGCACTTCTTAATAAATCAACAAGTTCAGCTACAATGGACTTTGGTAAAGTATTTTCAGCTACTTTAATGAACTTAAATCTAAAGAAACTTATTGGATTTGAAGTAGAAAAAAATATTAAAGGAAAAGATATAATTAGAATATCTGTAAAAGATAATCCTCAAGAAGAAGAAATTTTAAAAGATGATGAAAGATATATTTTTGAATTTATTAAAGAGGCGATAAAAAGCAGAAAAACAGAGTCAATAACAGTTAAAGAATTACAAACATATATAAGTGGACATACAAGTAAAATTACTAGTTTAATTAGTAGAGTCCAATTAGCAGTTACAAGGTTTATTAACAATAATTACTATGTAAATAAAAGTGATGTAAAGAGACAAAATATGCTTATGCTTTCGGAGTTTTTCCCTATTTTTATAGCCATATTTGGATTTGTTTTCTCATTTGCAATGTTTGAAGAAACAATGACATTTACACCTGCACTTTTAGGAATTGTTATTATATATATAGTTAGCACAATAATTGCAATTATACTTTCTTTTATTGCAAGTTCTAAACTAAATTTACATACTCAAAAAGGCGTAGATGAAATAGATAAGTGGGAAGGACTTAAAAAATTTATGAATGATTTTTCTCAGATGGATAAAAAGGATTTACCTTCAATAGTTCTATGGGAGAAATATTTAGTGATGGCAACAGCTTTTGGAATGGCGGATAAAGTAATAAAACAATTAAAAATTGTATATCCAGAATTACAAGATGACACTTATTTTATGACATATGGATATTCTTCAATGTATATAGCTACACATACAAACTTTAGCGATAGTTTTTCTAGTGCAATTAGCAGTAGTATAGCTTCAGCTACATCATCAGGCTCAGGCAGTGGTGGTGGATTCTCCGGCGGTGGCGGCGGAGGAGGTGGCGGAGGTGGTGGCGGCGGAAGATAGTCGCCCATCGAAGCCAAAAAAGGACTTGGATTTTACGCCAAGTCTTTTTCTATTAGTTTTTCTAGTATTTCAATAGCATTTGATGCAGCACCTTTTCTAATATTGTCTGCTACACACCAAAAGTTAATACCATTTTCAACAGTATAGTCACGTCTAATTCTACCAATATATACTTCATCTGTTCCAGAAGCAAAGGTATTTAAAGGATATATTTGTCTATCTGGATCATCCATTACTATTATTCCTTCAGAATTGTTTAAATATTTTTTAATATCATCTATTTTAAAATCGTATTCAAGTTCAACATTTATACTTTCTGCATGGCTATTTAATACAGGAACTCTTACACAAGTAGCAGTTACAGGAAGTTTAGGCTTTTTTAGTATTTTTCTAGTTTCTTCAATCATCTTAATTTCTTCTTTAGTATAACCATTTTCTGTAAACACGTCTATTTGTGGTAAACAGTTATTTACAATCGGATAAGGAAATTTTTGGGTTGTATTATTTAATAAATCATCTATTCCTTTTTTTCCTGCACCAGATACAGCTTGATAAGTTGAATAAATTACTCTTTTAATTTTATATTTATCATCAAGTACTTTTAATGGCAATACAGCTTGAATAGTTGAACAGTTTGGATTTGCAATGATATTAAAGTGTTCATATGCATCTTCCATATTTACTTGTGGTACAATTAATGGAACAGTTTTATCCATTCTAAAACAAGAACTATTATCTATAACTATACAACCATTTTGAGCTGCAATTTTTGCATATTTTTCTGAAGTAGAAGCTCCTGCAGAAAACAATGCATAATCAAACTTCTCATTTTTAAAACTATCCTCTGTTAATTCTTGAACTTCATATTCTTTTTCCATAAATTTTACTTTTTTACCTTTTGACCTTTTAGATGCAAATAATGTATATTTATCTATTTTTAATTTTTTTTCTTCAAGTACTTTTAAAAACATTTCTCCAACAACGCCAGTTGCACCAACTATTGCAACATTAATCATAAAATCACCTCTTATAAAATATATTAATAAAATGTATTTTATATACCTTATGAATGGAATTCTTTACATAAAAATAAAAATGTGGTATAATATATCTCGTATTATAAGCATGAAGATAAAATTAATAATTTAATAGGAGGTGTATAACTATGAGTAATAGTTATAAAAAGAATGAAAAGCTAAGCTTTTTTAAAAGGATGTGGAATAAGTTTTTTCATAAAAGTAATTTATTATTAGATGCACCATTAGAATATACAGAAAAAGAAGTTAAAATTAAGGCATATGATATAATTAATTATTTAAAATATCGGAATAGAATTTAAAAATAAGGAAATAGAATTTTTAATAGAAAAAGTTAATAGTATTAATTTGTATTTTCATGATAAAGATGAAAAAGAGGTAGAGAATAATTTAGATACTATTATGAATACAGTTGGTAAAATTAATGTTCCAGTTAGTGATAATATAACGCTTGAAGTTAGTAATCCTGTATATGAGTATAGTACAGTACTTGAAGTTGTTCCAAACATGAATATTCCAAGAATAGATAAAGAACAGTATGAAATGCAGTTATATTATAATCTAGTAAAAGGAATGTCAAGAAGGAAAACACTAGAAAATACAATGAGAAAAGATGGGTTATACTATATATTTCATTATGGAATTGATTGTAAAAAAGTATGTGTAACAGGAAACCAAATATCTATTATAAATTCTATTGAATATCCAGTTTTAAATAATTTACTTGCATACATTGTTGCACAATTACTATATGAAAATATAGAGGATAAGCCATTTACATTAGAACTTGACATAGAGCAAGAAAGACAATTAAAAAAGTTAAAGTATTATTTATCTAGATGTTATCATAATACATGGCATTTAGTAAGAGAATACTTATTATGCAATGAGAAAAAGATAACTAATAGATTTAAAAATTTAGGCTTTGTAAATTTAAGACAAGTAGAAATGAAAATGAAGAGAAATTAAATTCTCTTCATTTTTCTCATATACATAACCTGTATTATTATTAGGATTTACTAAATTGTCTAAAATAAAAGGATTATTTTTAATAATTATTACAGATATTAAAAAGTCACAAATTAATATAAAACAAATTAATAATGAGATTTTATGTATTAGTATAGGTTTTAACTTATTAATACAATTCAAAATTAATGGATGGACAAAAAATACATATATTGTACCAAGAATTCCCCAGCCAATTAATATTGGAACTGTTGTATAATTTAAAACGTTTAGTGGCTTATTAGAATAATTCCACATTTCTATATTTAAAGTATATTTAAATATTAACCCACAAATGAGCTCAAATGAACCTAATATTAAAGAAGATATTATAAATATTATAGGTAGATTTTTTGTGTTAGATTTTATATTATAAAAACAGGAATAAAGAATTAAAGCACCAAACCCATAAATTGGACAATATGGTCCAATTAACATACCTCGTTTTACTAATTTACCTACACTAAAAAATACATATCCAGTTTCAATAAAATATCCTATTATAGAAGCAATAGCAAAAACTAATATCATTTCATATATTGATATTTTATTTTTCTTAAATGGAACTAAGTGATACTCATTTGAGGAGTTTTGCATTAAATTTCACCTTCTAAATTAATTTGTTATATAACTCATTATTTAGACTTATCTTAACTTTATTCAAATAATTAAGATAGGAATTTTCTGGAAAACTAAAACTATATTTAACTGCAAATAAAAGTTGTTTATATTTTTTAAATTTTTTATTTATTTCATTTTTACCATATTTAGAGTCACCAATTATTGGATAAGAAATACTTGAAAGTAAAGCTCTAATTTGGTGAGTTTTTCCAGTATGAATTAATACTCTTAGTATGGAATAATTTTCCTTTTTGTATACATTTTCGACAAAAACATCTGTTATTATTTTTTGAGAGCCAGGTATGTTTTTATCATAAATTTTAGCATAACCATTTTTTTCATCTTTTAATAAATAGTTTTCATAGTGATATGAATTTTTATTAAAATTACTTCCATAAACATAGGCAATATATTCTTTTGTTATATATCCATTTTTAAAACCATCAAGTAGCTCTGTATATGATTTATCGTTTTTAGAAAATATAATAAGACCTGACGTATTTCTATCTAATCTATGACATATTTTAATATTTTCACCTTTTGATTTTTTTACAAAATCTTCAAAGGTAGGCTCAGTTTGTTTATTTTCTTCATTATTAGATAAAATACCTTGTGGCTTATATGCAACAAGTATATTTTCATCTTCGTACTCAATATTAAGCTCTTTTGGAAGTCCATACAATATATTATCATCAATATATATTGTTAATATATCATTATTATTTAATATATAATTTGCATCTGTAATTCTTTTTCCATTTACCTTAATATCCTTGTTTCTTAATGCTTTATGAAGAGCAGAAGTAGTAAGATTTGGAAATTGCTCTTTTATATAGAATAATAATTTTTCATTTCTTTTTAAATTACATAATTTTATTTCTTTCATAGTCAAAATTATAGTATAATTTAACAAAAAAAGCAAGATATAGTAGAAAAAGTATGTAAACAACGATATAATATAAATATTAAATAATACATGCTTTAAAAATTTACTAAACATTGAAATTTATTTAAAAATATGCTAAAATGTAATTTAATTTTTTATGGAGATGTTTAATATGAGAAGAAATTTAGTAAAAGTAACTTTTGATAATGGAAAGAAAGTAATGGTTGAACCAGAAACAAGAATTAGTGAAGCAATTGAAAAATCTGGAATAGAAATTAATGAGGATATACTTGCTGTTAAAATTAATAATAAAGAAAGATCTATAATGTATCATTTGATTGAAGATTGTACATGTAGTTTTATAACATATAGTACAAGAGAAGGGGAAAGAATTTATAGTCGAACACTTAAATTCATATTTCTTATGGCTGTACATAGACTTAAAATAAAATTACATTTTAAATTTTCAAATAAAACTGGAAGGGATTATTTTGCATTTGTAAAGCAAGATGAGGAAATTACTTCTTCGATGGTTAAAGATATAAAAGAAGAAATGGAAAAAATAATATCAGCAAATTATAGAATTATGAAAGAAAAAGGAAGTAGTAGAAGAATTGCTAATTTTTTGAATAATAGAGAACAGGTTAAAAATATTGTAGATTTAAGTTTGAATGAAAATTATACTGTATATTATGTTGATGATTTTTATACATATTTATATGGAGCAGTAGCAATGTATACTGGGTGTATAAAAGGATTTGACCTTAGAAAATATAAAAATGGTGTAATACTTATGCTTCCTGAAAAAGATAATATAGAAGATGTTAAGTATGAGATTGAAACAAATCGTATGTTTGAACTTTCAAATAAATTTGCAGAAGTTTGTAAAGTTACATCTGTTGAAAGCGTGAATGATTTAAACAAGAAAATAGTCGAAGATAATATAGACCAAGTAATTAGACGAGCAGAACTTTATCATACAAATGAGTTCTTTGAAATTACAAGAAGAATAACAAGAACAAATTCTGTAAAAATAGTAATGCTTGCAGGTCCATCTTCATCTGGAAAGACGACATCGGCCCAAAGACTTGCAGATACACTTATGGTTAAAAAGAAAAATGCAATAGTAATTAGTATGGACAATTATTTTAAAGATGTAGGAAATATTCCTATTGGAAAAGATGGAAAAGAAGATTATGAATGTTTTGAAAATCTTGAAATAGAATTATTTAAAAAGCAAATGCTTGGACTATTAAGGGGAAATAAAGTTGTAATACCAACATTTAATTTTAAGCTTCAAAAGAAAGAATATATAAATAAACCAATTAAGCTAGGAGATAATGATATATTAATTATAGAAGGAATTCATGCTTTAAATCCTAAATCTTCAGAATTTATACCTAAAGATAAGATATTTAAATTATATGTTGCACCTATGGTAAGTATAAGATTTGATGCATATACAATGCTTTCATCTAATGATTTAAGAATGATGAGAAGATTTGTAAGAGATAATGCTACTCGTGGAGTAAGTGTTGAAAAAACAATGGATTTATGGAATAAAATACGTAAGGGAGATGAAGAAAATATTTTCCCATTTGTAGATAAGGCAGATTATATATTAAATACAAGTTTAATATATGAATGGGCTGCATTAAAACCAGTTGCAGAAAAGCTACTTTTAAAAATTACAGATGAAAGTGTATATTATTCAGAAGCAAGAAGATTATTAAATACATTAAGGAATTTTATTGGAATAGAACCAGACTTAATACCTAGTACATCAATACTAAGAGAATTTATTGGTGGTGGGTGTTACTTAAGATAAATTTAAGGAGGAAAAAGCTTTGGCTATAAAGAAGCAATCTTTTATGAAGGGCGTATTTGTCATAATGGGCTCTCAAATATTAATTAAAATATTAGGATTTATTTATAGAATTATTCAAACTAATATACCACAATTTTCAGATGTGGGTAATAGTTATTATGGTTCAGGATATATGGTATATACTTTTATACTTGCTATTGCTACAATGGGTATACCAAATACTATATCTAAACTTGTATCTGAAAAAATAACATTAGGAGATAGAAAAGGTGCTCATAGAATTTTTAAAACAGCCTTTTTAGTATTTGTAAGCATTGCAACTATTTTTGCTTTATCATTATTTTTTGGAGCAGGATTTATATCTAATACAGTACTAAATAATCCAGGAGTAAAATATACTCTTATGGCATTATCTCCTGCAATAATCTTTGTATCTATGTCAGCTGTACTTAGAGGTTACTTTATTGGTATGGAAAATGTGAGTGAATATAGTAAAGCTCAAATTATAGAACAAATAATAAATTGTGTATTTTCAGTTATATTTGTATTTATGCTTATAGGACAGAGTCCTGAAATAATGGCAGCTGGTTCTACACTTGCGACAACAGTTGCTACATCTGCAGCATTCTTATATTTAGTAAGATATTATAAAAAAAATAGAAATGAGATATGGAAAGAGATAAATAACTCAGAAAAATTTGCAATAGAACCAAGAAAAAAAATAGCAAGAAAATTAATATCATATGCTATACCAATTTCTTTTGGAAGTGTTGTGTCTGCACTAGCAGGTCTTATTGATGTTGTTACAGTTGTAAACGGACTTCAAAAATATGGTTATGATATAATGACAGCAAATGCTAAGTATGGAATATTATCTGGTAAAGTAGATATTTTACTTGCAGTTCCATTATCTATAAATGTTGCATTTTCTGTAGCACTTGTACCATTTATTTCATCTGCAATAGCAAGACATAGAAAAGATGAAGCAATTAATAAGATTGAATATTCGTTAAAAATATCATCTTTAATAGCTCTTCCTTGTACATTTGGACTATTTGTACTTGCTACACCAATATTTAAAATGATATTTCCAAATGCACCAGAGGGAGCATACTTATTACAAATTGAGTGTTGGCTATTATTCTTCTCAGTGTTAAGTCAAACAGTAACAGGAGCATTACAAGGAATTGGAAAACTTGCTGTACCTGGATTTGCACTTCTTGTAGGAACTGCAATTAAATATATATTAAATGTAATATTTATACCAATGTTTGGAGAAGTAGTACCAGCAGTTACAAGTATAATATATAGTTCAACAGCGTTTATTATATCTACATTTGTGCTATATAAAACATTAAAAGAAAAAATGCCTTTAAAAGAAGTACTAATAAAACCATTTATTGCAAGTACTTTTATGGGAATATCTGTATTTCTAGCATATAAATTATTCATTATTATACATTTAGGCAATACAATATCTACACTTCTATCAATTGGCGTAGGTGTTTTAGTATATGCTATTTTAGTAGTATTATTAAGAGTATTAAACAAAGAAGAAATACAGCAGCTACCTTATGGAAACAAACTATGTAAATTGTTTAGAATTTAAGTAAAAAAACGACGTTTTTTTGCTAGAAAAAGGGGGAAAAGTGTTGACATTACTACTCTTTTGTAGTATAAACTAAGTATAAAGTGATTAATAGGAGGGATAATGATGAATAAAGCTGAATTAATTGCTAAAATCGCAGAAGAAAGCAAATTAACTAAAAAAGCTGCTGAAACTGCTTTAGACGCTTTCGTAACTAGTGTTGAAGAAGCACTTAGAAACGGAGAAAAAGTACAATTAGTTGGATTCGGAACTTTCGAAGTAAGACAAAGAGCTGCTAGAAAAGGAAGAAACCCACAAACTAAAGCTGAAATAAAAATACCAGCTTCTAAAGCTCCAGTATTCAAAGCTGGAAAAGCTTTAAAAGAATTAGTTAACAAAAAATAATTAATTTGAAAATAAAAAACCACGATTATTCGTGGTTTTTTTGTTCTTCATTATCAATTTTAATATTATTAGTATTTTCTTCTAATATACTTGTACAATGTGCACATCTTGTTGCTTGAAGTGGAATAGTACTTAAACAATATGGGCAAGTTTTAGTTGTAATCTCTACTTTTTCAGTATCTTTTTTGTTTGCTTTTGTTAATGTTTTAACTATTATGAATAAAACTATAGATACTATAATAAAGTTAATTATTGCAGTTAGTATTTCTCCATAGTTTAAAGTTATTGCTCCAGCAGTTTTGGCAGCTTCTAAAGTATCAAAATGTCCACCTTTTAAAGTAATAAATAATTTAGATAAGTCAACATTACTTGTAATTATACTAATTAGCGGAGTAATAAGAGCAGATACAAGTGTATTAACTATAGTAGTAAATGCACCACCTAAAACAACACCTATTGCTAGGTCTAAGGCATTTCCTTTTAATGCAAATGCTTTGTAATCTTCAAAAGCAAGTTTAGCCTTCTTTTTAGATTGTTCTTGTAATTCTTTTTTGTCTATTTTTTTCATAATTTATCACCAATTTAATGCTACAATAAAATAATAAAAAAATCAATAACTAATAATTATTGACAAAGTTTTTTCTGTATTGTAATATTATAATAGGTGATTTATATTATGGAAAATGAAAATAAAAAACAATTATTAAAAGTATTTAGAAAAAACAAGTATATGAGAAATATTGCACTTGTTACTTTACTAGTTTGTATATTTTGCTTTGCACTTGGTACTATTATAAAATCAAGAAAAATATCAAGTGATGTAAACATTGAAGATGTTACAGATACACAAGTATATGCAAATAGTAAAATTTATGCAATTACAGATTGTTTTGCTACATATAGTGTAGATAGTAGTGTTACAGATGAATATTATTTGGCTCTTGGAGAAAATTATTTGTTTGTTTTAAATTTATCTAAATCTCAATATAATGATATATCAAAACAATGGGAAGAAGATGAGGAATTAGAGTTTGTTGAAATGAAGGGTGTAACAGAGAATATGCCATCAGATTTAAAACAACTTGCAATTGATACATATAATGAAATATATGAGACAGAAGACTTAAACTCATATAATTTCAATGAGGCATTTGTACCATATGTTTTAAATGCTAAAAAGACACCAAATGATAGTTACCAAATATTTTATGGTATTGGCGCAATGGCAGCTATGGCAACAAATATTTTATTAATATGCTTTATTATTAATTTAATAAGTACTAGATTTAGTGTAAATAAAATTGCTAAAAAGTATGATTTAACTCAAATTGCATTAGAATTATCTTCAGGAAACAATGCTGAATTTAATAAAACTAAAGTATTATTTATGGATAATTATTTAGTAAGTTATTGTGCACCATATGATGTAATAAAATATAAAGATATAGCTTGGATATACTTACATGATAACTATGTAAATGGAGTTAAATCTACTATGTCAATAATGATGATGACTAAAGATGGAAGATTACATACAATAGCACAAGTTTCTGCTTCTGGAAAAGCAAATAATGAACAATATACAAATACATTTAACGAATTAGTTGGAAGAAGACCAGAAGCATTAGTTGGATATACTAATGAAAATGTAACAGCTATGTCTAAGAAAAATAGAGAAGAAACAATAGCTAAATTAAATGAGAAAGATAATGAGATATAAAACTAAAAATACCAAAAGACTTGGAACAATAATGTTTCAAGTCTTTTTATGATATATTATGAACTTGCTTTTTTTTTAGTTTTATAGTAAAATATACTGGTATTTTAAAGGAGAGTAAAATGTTAGGAACAAACGGAGTTACAGTAAGATTTGGAAAAAGAGTATTATATGAAGATGTAAACGTAAAGTTTACACCTGGCAACTGTTATGGAGTTATTGGTGCTAATGGTGCCGGTAAATCTACATTTTTAAAAGTATTAACAGGGGATTTAGAACCAAGTGAAGGAGAAGTGTATAAAACAAAAGACGAAAGACTTGGTATATTAAAACAAGATCACTATATGTATGATGAAGTAAAAGTTATTGATACAGTTATACGTGGTAATGAGAGATTATATGAAATAATGCAAGAAAAAGATGCATTATATGCAAAACCAGATTTTAGTGATGAGGACGGAATAAGAGCAGGAGAACTAGAAGCAGAGTTTGCAGAATTAAATGGGTGGATGGCAGATACTGATGCAGCACAATTATTAACAGGACTTGGAATTGATACAGAATATCATGAATGCTTAATGAAAGAATTATCTGGACCTGAAAAAGTTAAAGTATTACTTGCACAAGCATTATTTGGAAATCCAGATGTATTAATACTTGATGAACCAACAAATAACCTAGACATGGCAGCAATAAGCTGGCTTGAAGAGTTTTTAATTAATTTTGAAAATACAGTAATTGTAGTATCTCACGATAGATATTTCTTAAATAAAGTATGTACACATATTTTAGATATAGACTATGGAAAAATTAATATATTTGTTGGAAACTATGATTTCTGGTATGAATCTTCTCAACTTGCATTAAAACAAATGAAAGATGCAAATAAGAAAAAAGAAGAAAAAATTAAAGAACTTGAAGACTTTATTAGAAGATTTAGCGCAAATGCTTCTAAGTCTAAACAAGCTACATCAAGAAAGAAAACATTAGAAAAAATTGAATTAGATGAAATAAAACCATCTACTAGAAGATATCCATTTATAGATTTTAAACCTGAAAGGGAATCTGGTAGAGAGATATTATCTGTAGAAGATGTATCATTAAATGTTGATGGAGAACAATTATTAAAAAATGTTTCTTTTAAAATATTAAAAGGAGATAAAATAGCATTAGTAGGTGCAAATGGAATTGCTAAAACTGCATTATTTAATATAATAATGGGAAAAGTTAAACCAGATACTGGAACAATTACATTTGGTCAAACAATAAAACCATCATATGTACCACAAGATAATGAAGAATATTTTAAAGTAGATAAAAATATAACAGAATGGTTAAGAGATGACTATGGTATAACAGATGAAACTGTTGTTAGAAGTTTCCTTGGAAGAATGTTATTTTCAGGAGACGAAGCGTTAAAGAAAATCGGTGTACTTTCTGGTGGAGAAAAAGCAAGATGTATGTTTGCAAGAGCAATGCTTGAAGCACCAAACTTATTATTCTTAGACGAGCCAACAAACCATTTAGATCTTGAAAGTATTACAGCTTTAAATGAAGGCTTAATTAGAACAAATGCAGAACTTGTATTTGTATCACATGACCATCAATTTGTTCAAACTGTAGCAAATAGAATAATTGAGATTACAGAAGATGGAATTGTAGATAAAAGATGTACTTATGATGAGTACTTAGAGCAAAACTCTGACTTAATGAAAAAGGAAAAGAGTCTATAGGAGGCAATTATATATGATTAAATACCCAGATTATGATAATAGTATATTATCTGTTATATCATCAATACTTAAATATTATGGTTATGATAATGGACATAAAAGTTTAGAACTATTAGATAAAAAACTAGAAAAGAGATTTAAAAATATTGTACTTATGGTATTTGATGGAATGGGTGTATCATCTATAAAAGAACACTTAAGAGATACAGACTTTTTAATGAAGCATTATGAAGGACCAATTTCTTCAGTATGTCCTAGTACAACAGGGTGTGCAATACCAACAATAGAAAGTGGTAAAACACCTATTGAACATGCATGGCTTGGATGGGATATGTACTTTAAAGAATATGATGCAAATATTACTGTATTTACAAATAAATATCAAGATAGTAATGAGGAAGTAGCAGATTGTAATGCAGCTCAAAAATATATGGGATATAAACATATTTTTGATATTATTAAAGAAACTACAAACGGTGTTGTTACTTCTCATGATATATCTAAATATTCAGATACAGATGAATTTGTATATAGCTGTGAAGAAATGCTACAAAGAGTAAAAGAAATAGCTAAAAATGATGTTCAAGATTTTATTTATACATATCTTGAAGAACCAGACTCAGTAATGCATGCACTTGGTGTAGACCATGAGTATGTAAAAGAAAATATAAGATATATAAATAGTTTGGTCTGTGAATTAGCTGAAATATTAGACGATACATTAATTGTAGTTATGGCAGACCATGGTTTAGTTGATATACAAGCTGTATACTTAGAAGATTATCCTAAAATACAAGATATGTTAGTAAGAAAACCAAGTATAGAATCAAGAGCTGTAAATTTCTTTGTAAAAGAAGAATATATTAATATATTTCCACAAGAATTTAACAAAATTTTTGGAAAAGATTTTATACTTATGTCTAAAAAGGAAATACTTGAAAAAGAACTATTTGGAAAAGGTATAAAAAATTCTAGAATAGATGACGTTGTAGGAGAATATATGGCTTTTGCAATTTCAGATAAAGCGATAGAGTGGGAAAAAGGTGGATTCCTTATGGAGGCAAGACATGCAGGCTTGACTAAAGAAGAAATGGAAGTACCTTTATTTGTAATTGATACTAATAATTTATAGAAAATTATAAAAATATGTAAAAAAATACTTGATTTTTAGGTCGTACTGTGTTATTATATTAGAGTACCAAACAGGTACTGATGGTTCAGTAGCTCAGTTGGATAGAGCAACGGCCTTCTAAGCCGTGGGTCGGGGGTTCGAATCCCTCCTGAGCCACCAAAATAGAAAAGAAGAGTGAATATAATGTTTGCTCTTCTTTTTTGTTTGACATATATATCACTAAATGTTATAATGTTAACATAACATTATAATGATATTCTAAAGATTAATATTTAAGGAAGTATGAAAATGAAAAGAGTTTTAAAAATTAGTGAGATAGGAAATCCTATATTAGAAAAGAAATGCAAAGAAGTGGATTTAAAACGGAATAAAAGAACCTGAATTAGTAGAATTCATAGAAGATTTAAAGACAACATTAGAATATGAAGGTGCATTCGGTCTTGCAGCACCACAAGTTGGTGTGGATTTAAGAATAATTGCAATTAAAGTTAAATTAAATGAAAATGGTAATAATAGCTATAAAGATATGGAAGAAATACCATTAACAGTAATGATTAATCCTAGATTAAAAATAATTAATGGAGCAGATACAGATTTACAATATGAAGCTTGTGCTAGTGTTCCAGAAATCACAGGAAAAGTTAAAAGATATAAATCTATATTTTTAGAATATTATACTGAAAAAGGAACTAAGGTACAAAGAGTTGTAAATGGATATTTTGCAAGACTTGTTCAACACGAGGTAGACCATTTAGACGGTATAGTATTCTTAGATAAAGTAGAAGGTAAATTTGCAACTAAAAATATGGTAAAAAAATTTAATTTGAAAGGGTAGAGTAATCTACTCTTTTTTGTGTTTAAATATAATTATTAAAATATTACTTGACATAATTACAAATGCTATGTTATAATAATAAAACATTAAGAGTGTGTATAACCTATAAAGGAAGCTACACAGCCAATTAAAAAATTGGTACACTTTATTTGAGCGTATAAACTCATAGAGGAGTCTTAAAAAGACAAATCTATGGGTCTTTTTTTACTTTTTTAGTGTATCCAATTAAAAAAGAAAGGAGGAGATGTTATGATTTCTAAAAATGAATACAGAAAAAACTTAATTAGAATAATTTTAGAAACTATATTAACTTCTATTGGAGCTGGTTTTTCTGTTGCAACAATAACAATTTTTTGGAACTCAATTGGAATGAATCAAACTGCTATTGGCTTCGTACAGATGGCTTTCACAATTGTAATAGTGTGTCTAGATATTCCAATGGGATATATTGCAGATAGATTTAACAGGAAAGCATTAAATATAATTGGGGACATTGGTGTTGCAATTGTATTTATTATATATGCATTTTCGCAAGATGTATATATGGTACTTTTATCTGAATGTTTATTAGGTGTATTTATGGCAATGACAAATGGAGTTGACCAGAGTTTCATTAAATTTAATTGCGACAAACTTGATGAGTCTGGAAAATTATTTAGAAAAATTAATGTAAAAATACATACAGCAAGATATGTAGCATTATTAATTGTCGTAGTACTTGGTGGATTTATTGCAAAATATAGCTTAAGACTTACAATAGGACTTTCTTTTATTCCATATTTTTTAGGTGGAATAATTGCATTTGGAATAAAAGATTATAACAAAAAGGCAGAAGTAAAACATAAAAATCCATTAAAAGATATTATCTTCACTATAAAAGAAATAGTTAGAGAAAAAAAGGCAAGAACATATTTAATAAGTTACATCTTAGGAAAAGAGATTACACATTCACAAATTTGGGTATTTACTCCACTTCTAATAATGGTAGGAGTTCCTATTGAAATTGTAAGTATGGGATGGGTATTAAATCAAATAATGCAAATAATTGGAGGAAAAGTATCAGAAAAGATGATAAACTCTAAAACATCTAATAAGTTTATTATTCCAATATTTATTGAATTTTTATGGATGTTTGTTTTAGTATTTAAAACAAATATTATAACAGTATGGTTATTTGCTTTAAATGGTTTTGTTCATGGACTTGTAGAAGCCAATTTAAGTACATCTTTACAAGAGTCAACTGGAAATGAAATTCAAACTAGTGTAATGTCTGTTGCATCAACTGGTGCAAGATTCTTATATATACCACTTGTATATGTTATAAATTATTTGGGTAATATAAAGTTACAGTATGCTTTAGCAGGTGTTTGTGGTATATTTTTACCAATGTGTGTTATAGTATATATACAATTAAAATTAATTGAGAAAAATTATAAAAATTAACAGACATTATTGTGTCTGCTTTTGTCAGAAAATATATTGTAAAATATTATAAATTATGCTAATATAATTTATAGGAGAAATGCTTTATGAAATCGAATAAAGAGATTAGAAAACAGGCAAGAAATACAATAAGAAAAAACTATTTTACATTAGTATTTGTTTGTCTTATTATGATGATTGTTGCAGGAAGTTATACAACTTCATTTAATGGACTTAAGAATTTATTAAGAGAAGACGCAGTTATCCAAAGTGAAGTTAGTGATATAGAAAGTGATTTAATATCTGGTTCGAATTTGGATGTCACAGCAGAAGTATTAAATTTAATTTTTAAAACAGATAAGATTGAAGAAGTAAAATTTAAAGAGAGTGTAACAGGAGGATTTTTTAGAACAATATTTGATGGTATAACTCATGCTGAACAATTTTTATTTAAGATAGTTAAATATATAGTAGACTTTTTTGTAACATCAAAGAAAACAATTACTTTAGGAATAATAATATTACTAATACAATTTTTATATAAAATATTTATTGCAAAACCACTTAAGGTGTGCCAAGCAAGAGTATTTATGGAATCAAGAATATATTATAAAACACCATTTAAAAGAATGGTAGATGTAATTAAAAAGAAAAACTATTTAAATGTTGTAAGAACAATACTGCTTACAGATATATATCAATTACTATGGGATTTTACAATTATTGGAGGATTAATAAAAAAATATTCATATAGATTAGTTCCAATGATAATGGCAGAAAATCCAAATATTAAACCTAAATAGGCTATAATGCTTTCAAGAAAAATGATGAATGGAAAAAAGAGAAAATTATTAATGTTAGATTTATCATTTTTTATTTATCAAGTTTTAGACATAATAACGTTAGGTATATTAGGTGTAATAGCATATAACCCATATTATACAGCAAGTATAGTTGAATTTTATACAGAAGCTAAAAGAGACTATAAAGAGAATGAACAAGAAGGATATGAGTTGTTAAATGATTCATATTTAATGGAAAATCCAGAAAATAATGATTGTTATCCAGGAGTAAAGAGAAGATATTTAAAAAATGCAGATGAAATGTTTAACTACTATCAAAAGTATAGTTTAACATCACTTATATTAATGTTTTTTACTTTTTCATTTTTTGGATGGCTTTGGGAAGTAGCAATTTATCTTTTTAAAGATGGACGATTTGTAAATAGGGGAACAATGATTGGACCATGGCTTCCAATATATGGCTCAGGATGTATTGTTATATTATTTTTACTTTTCTTACCAAAAAAGTATAAAAAAATAACAGATAATCCCATAATTACATTTTTTGTTGTAATGTTACTTTGTGGAACAATAGAATATTTTACATCACTTTATCTTGAAATTAGTCATGGTATGAGATGGTGGGATTATACAGGATATTTCCTAAATATAAATGGTAGAATATGTTTTGAAGGTATAACACTATTTGGCATAGGAGGATGTTTATGCTTATATGTAGTTGCACCACATATGCAGTCGTTAATTTCTAAAATACCTAAACAAGTAAGAGAATGTGTATGTATAGTACTTGTAATTATATTTTTAATTGATGTTGCATATTCATCTATAAATCCAAATGTGGGAGCAGGAATTACTGATGATGGACAAAGAAATATAGTACAAGAAGTTACACAATAGTTAAAAAGCTGAATTTATTATTCAGCTTTTTCTATTTGTATATTGGTATAATGTTTATTTAATTTATTAAAATTGTAAATATTAAGTATAAGCATTATTATATTGAAAATAGTTATAAAAATTATAATTGTACATATAATAATATATCTTTTTAATTCTCGTCTCATAGCTTATAACCTCCATATATTTATAGTATAACACCAAAAAACACATTTGTACACCTAAAGTATACCTAAATATGTGCTTATATTATCCTGAAAACTACTTATAATAAGTATAGGTGATAATTATGGGAAAGTTAAAAATAGTTGTAAATAATAAAACAAAAGATAGTATTGCTAGAACTATAAGAATGAGTGGAAATACATTTGATAAAATTTCTTTGATATCAGAAAAAAATGGAATATCTATCAATAATATAGTTAATCAATTAATAGAATATGGTCTTAATAATTTAGATGAAGAGTAGCATTGGCTACTCTTTTTTCTTGTAAATTTAGTATAAATAATATATAATTTTCTTAACGAGGTAGGCTAATGAATATAAATCATAAGAAAATAAAAAATATATTAGAATATATATTAATATTTATAATGTTTTTTATTGGAATAAGAAAAGGTGGATATTATAAAGAAGATAGTTTAATAGGAATATATATTATACAACTAATATCAATATTATATTATATATTTAGTCAAGGAAGAATAAAATTAAATAAATTTATTGGTACATCTTTTTTAATGCTTATAATATCATATTTTATTCCTTTATTTATTCAAAATACAGCTACTATATCTGGCGCAATTAATATAGCAAGTAGAATTTATAGCATGTATTTAGTATATATTATAATTTCTAATTCAGAAAATAAAGAAAAGTATATTAAAGCTTTATGTGTTTTTACTATTATCTGTGGTATTTTTGCACTAGATGAAATGTCATATAAGATATTTGAAATGCCTCTTAAATTTTTAGGTGGGGGATATATACAAGAAGAAAGTACAAGAATTGGAAGTATATTTCAATATTCTAATTTACTTGCTATACTTTGTGTGATATCATCTCTTTATGTAATTAATAAATTATTTGAAAATAAAGAAATTAAGAAAAAAAATAAAATAATTAACTATGTATCAATTGTATTTTTTACTATTATAATGTTAATTACACAATCTAAAATGGCATTATTATTATATATTGTATCAACAATTTGTATATGTATAATTAATAAAAAATATAAAAATATAATAGATATTTTATTTTGCATTGTATATTCACTTGTTGTTGCTTCCTTAACAGAAATACATGGTATATTTATAATTTTAATAGCATTAATTATTACAGCATTTTACATTTATTTTAAAATAAATTTAGTTAGTAAAAATAGTAAATTTAAATTTTATTTTGGTTGTATATTATTTATTTTACTTGGAATTTTATATATAAACAGTACTAATAATTATGCTAGTATATTTGATAGAATTATAGAATATTTTAATAACTTTGATAGTACTAAACTAAGATTTACATATTATAAGGATGCACTAAAACTAATTTTTAGTTCTCCATTAAATGCAATATTTGGTATGGGTGGAAATGCTTTTAGAACAATGTATGAAACAGTACAAGATATGCAATATATATCACTTGAAACACATAGCTTTTTTATTCAAGTATTTCTTGAGGGTGGACTGATTGGAATAACTTCAATACTTATATTAATTTGTTATTTAATAAAAAAAGCTCAAAATAAAAATTATTTAATTATGTTTGTTACTTTGATAATTTTTGCCACATTTGATGTATTCTTAACATATACATTTATGCTTTATGTGTTTGCAATTATTATGGCGATGATTAAAATAGATGAAGAAGAGTGTAAAAAAGCATACAAGATAATTAATATAGTAATTTTTATTTTAGTATTTATATTATTATCTATGCAGGTAGTAGCATTTTTCATTTTTCCATTTGAAGTAGATAATTTAAATAATTCATTAGAGAAGCAGGAAAAAGTAATAAATAAATGCGAGTTGGCATTAAAATATGATCCATATGATTTAGAATATATTAGAGACTATACTACTGCATGTAATACTTATGTAAGTATTTTAGAAATAAAAGAAGATATATATGGAATAGATAATACTAATAAAAAATATGAAATAATAAATAAAATATATAATAATATTCTAAATGAGATTAAATATGAAAAAAATAATAAATATACAATTGAAGATTATGTGTATTATGTGTATAAGTATTTAGATGAATTGGTTATTATTAATTATAAAGATAATATAAAAAATGGATATGAATTATACTTAGAGGATATGATTAAAGAAATAAATAAACTTAAAGAATTTCATAGTAAAAATGAATATGCAATAGAAGTATATAAAAAATCATTAAATGATGTATATATTAAGTATGTTTATGTGAATAATATAATAAATAGTAGCAAAATATATAATATACTCGATACTGTAGAAGAAAACGAATATATTAACTTGTAATTTGTAATTTTTTATGTTATAATATCCAAGTAAACAAGACATGTTTTAATTAGGAGGAATACAATATGGGTTGGATAGATTGGACATTAGCAATAGCTACAATATTAGTTGGTATAGTTCTTACAATAGTTGTAATGCTACAATCAAGTAAAGATCAACAATCAGCTGTTACAGGAAACAATACTTTTTATGGTTCAAACAAGTCAAAAACTTTAGATGGAAAATTATCTAAAATAACAGTTGTTTTAGCTATAATTTTTGGTATATTATGCTTTGCTACAACATTTTCAATAATTAAATAAAGGTAAAGGATTATATGAAGAGTAAAAAGATAGTTAATAAAATTCAAAAAGATAAATATACTACAAGGAAGGAAGTATTAACTTCCTTCTTTTTAAGTAGTGATTATGAACTTGCAACTAAAAAGCAAATTATTGCACTATTTGCTATTCCACAAGCAGATGTTAAGCAACTAGATAAAATACTTGATGAATTAGAAAAAGAAGGAATCTTTTATATAGATGATAGTAAAAGATATGTACCATATTCTAAATCACATTTAATTAAATGTAAGTATCAAGCAAAATCATCTGGATTTGGCTTTGGTCTTGTAGAATATGGAGAAGATGTATATATATCTTCTAGAAATTCAAATGGTGCAATGGATGAAGATGAAATTTTAGTTGAGGTAATTAATAATTCGGGAAAAAGTAGAGAAGGAAAAGTTGTAAAGGTATTAAAAAGAAATACTACTTCTGTAATAGGAAGATTTTCTAAATCTAAAAATTTTGGTTTTGTAATACCAATAGATGATAGTATTAATGATATATATATTTCTAAAAAGAATTCACAAAATTATAAAACAGGGCAAGTGGTACAGGTATTAATTACAAAATATCCTACAGAAAATAATAAAGCAGAAGGAAAGATAGAAAAAATTATTGGAGATTCAAAAGATGCCCATATTGATGCAAAATCATTATATGTATCATATGATTTAGATAAAATGGAAACATTTAACCAAAATATACAAGAAGAATTAAAACATATTCCTCATATGGTATTAAATGAAGAAAAGATAAACAGAGTAGATAGAACTAAAGAGCGAGTATATACAATAGATTCTTCAGATGCAAAAGATTTAGATGATGCTGTTTCTGTTAAGAAAAAGGATAATGGAGATTATATACTTTCAGTATATATTGCAGATGTAAGCCATTATGTAAGAGAAAAGACAGCTTTAGATAAAGAGGCAATAGCTAGGGGAACTAGTATATATATTCCAGGAAAAGTTATACCAATGCTTCCTAAAGAATTATCCAACGGTATTTGTAGTTTAAATGCAGGTGAGGAAAGACTTTCTCTTGCAGTGGATATGATAATATCTAAAAATGGAGAAGTTTTAAGCTCAGAAGTATTTAAAGCTGTAATAAAAGTAACTAAGAAAATGTCATATAATAAAGTATATAAAGTAATTTCAAATCAGGAAGATGAAGAACTTACTAAAGAATATGGAATGTATAAAGAAGACTTGCTTTTAATGGAAGAATTAGCTAAAATATTAAATGAGAAGAGAACAAAAGAAGGTTGTATTAATTTTAATATTCCTGAAACTCATATTGTTTTAGATGATAATGAAGATGTAGTAAAAATTGAACCATATCCAATAACTTTTGCAAACCAAATAATAGAAGAGTTTATGTTAGTTACAAATATGATTGTTGCAGAAAAATATTATTATTTAGAATTACCATTTATTTATCGTATACATGAAAAACCAGATGAAGAGAAGTTAAGAGATTTAAATTTGATTTTATCAAATTATAAATTAAGAATAAAAGGTATAAAGGATGTTCATCCAAAAGCGTTATCAGATATATTAAATAAATTTGAAAAAGATGAGGATAAAGATATAATATCAACATATATGCTTAGGTCATTAAAACTTGCTAAGTATAGTAATGAATGTTTAGGACATTTTGGACTTAATGCTAAATATTATTGTCATTTTACTTCACCAATAAGAAGATATCCAGATTTATTTATACATAGAATTATATCTAAGGCAATAGATAATAAGTTAGTATTTAAAAAGAATGAACTATTAAGATATGAAAAACAAGCTGAAGACTATGCTAAAAGTTCATCTGAAATGGAGAAAAATTCTACTAAGATTGAAAGAGATTTTGATAGCTTATATTCGGCAATATATATGAGAGATTTTATTGGTCAAGAATTTAATGCTACAGTATGTTCAATTACATCATTTGGTATATTTATTAAACTAGAAAATACAATTGAAGGCTTTGTATCTTTTAATGACATACCAGGAGATTATTTTCTTTATGATGAGTCTTCAAGAATGCTAATAGGGAAAAGGACTTCTAAAAAATATAAGATAGGAGATAAAGTAAAAGCAAGGTTAATAAAATCAGATGTTTTAACAAAACAAATAGATTTTGAAATAATATAAAGGGGTGGTAATATGGAATCTAAGGTAAAAAAAGATACTAATTCCAATAAGTCAAAAAAAGAAGGGACAAAGTTTAAAGTCAAAATTCAAGGAAATAAAGATATAAAAATGGAAATTATAGATTTTTATAATCAAAGATTAAAAAAGATGCATATTATTATTTTAGTAATATCTGTATTATTATATCTTATTTCGTTTTATACAAGTTTTTCTTCTATAAGAAATGGTAATTTTTCACTTGCAGAAGGTGTTACTGCATCAGGATTTATATCAAGTTTAAAAGAAAATGCTTTACTTGATTTAGTAATAATAATAGCTGGTATAACACCATATTGCTTTTTATCTATAATTGGAGTCGCACAAGCAATTATGTGTGTTAATAATTTAGCAATAAGATATGCACTAGGTAGTAGCTTTATGCCTACATTGTTTATTGGTGGATTAATTCAGCTTATAGGTGTAACACTATGTATAGCTGTAGGATTATATTATTGTAGATTATCTACAAAGAAAAATAAATATTATCATCATTCAGATTTTGGAATGAATGATATAAAAATGCAACTATATGAAATTAGAAAAGATGAAGAAAAGATTAATAGTTTAAATAAAAAAATGGAAGATAAGGCTAAGAAAATAGAAGAATGTAATGTAAAAATACCACTTTTAAATTTTGTTGCTTTAGGTGCAGTAGCTTTTGTTATTCAATTTGTTGGAATTTTAATTGCTATGATTTAAGGAGATAAACAATGAGAACAAGATTTAATCCAAAAGCGATTGAGCAAATGAATGAGTTTGATAGATACATTAAAGACAAAGAAATAATACAAAATATAATATCTAATAATAAAGGTAAAAAAATATATTTAGAAATAGGAATGGGAAAGGGAGATTTTATTACTAGACTTGCAGAACTAGATAGAGATAATATTTATATAGGAATAGAATTATCTCCTCCTGTTTTAGCGCTTGCAGTTAAAAAGTTAAGGAGATATGAAGAAGACAATAATATTAAATTAGATAATCTTTACTTTATGTCAGTTGATGCAATAGAATTATCTACTATATTTGAGACACATCAAATAGAAAAAATATATTTGAATTTTAGTGACCCATGGCCAAAGAAAAAACATGCTAAAAGAAGATTGACAAGCTTTAAGTTTTTAGATGAATATAAAAAAGTATTAAAAGAAAATGGACAAATAGAATTTAAAACAGATAATAGAGGACTATTTGAATATAGTTTGGTTAGTATGCAAAATTATGGTCTAAAATTTATTGAAGTATATTTAGATTTGCATAAAACAGATGTATTTAATATAGAAACAGAATATGAAAAGAAATTTTCTCCATTTGGACCAATTTATAAAATAATTGTGGAGTATTAAGTATTTTTTGGAAATTTTTGCACAAAATATTGACAAATAGTAAAAAAAATATTATAATGGAAAAGTACCTGAATGGTGGATATAGTTCAGTTGGTAGAGCGCCAGTTTGTGGCACTGGATGTCGTGGGTTCAAGTCCCACTATTCACCCCAGTACTTTTTATACATTGGGCTGTCGCCAAGCGGTAAGGCACTAGACTTTGACTCTAGCATGCGCTGGTTCGAATCCAGCCAGCCCAGCCAAGCAAAATCTCTAAAGTATTGATTTTTCAATGTTTTAGAGATTATTTTTTTACTTTATTTGCAAACCATGATATAATTAAATATGAATTTAGAAGGGAAAAATATGAGTCAACAAAAATTAAATGAAAAGAAATTTAAAATATATAAATATGTGTTATTTTATTCTCTTTTATATTTACTGTTTTTTTCAACACTTTCAAATGTTGTAAATGACTTAGGATATGAATTTTTAATATGGTTTCAGATAGCTGTAAGTATTGTAGGATATTCAAGTGTAGTAATTGGAATAGCACAAATAATATATGAGGTTCATAAAGATGATAATATAAAAAATCTAGAAAGAAATACAATAATAAGTGTATGTTTTTTTATCTTTTGTGTAGTTATTTATATTTTATGCAAATATTGGTACCTTGAAGAAACAATATTTGTGGATAAAAATAATGTAAAGATTGTAGAGGTATATGAAAAAGAATTTTTAGGTGCAGGAGAGAGAAATTATTATAAATATAAAAATATATTTGTAAGAGAAAAAATAGCTACTAGATATAAAGGAGAAAAAGATTATAGCAGTTATTCTAGTAGTAATACTACATATAAAGAAGAACCAGAAGAAATAAAAGTAAATTTATCTAACTTATTACTTAAAGTTCAATATTATGAAGAATTAGTAGGAATTGAATATATGGGTAATTCATTAGGGCAAAAAACAGTTATTAGAGTTGTTTCTACACAAGACGGTGGTAAAACATGGAAATGCAAAATTGAAAAATTTTTAGTAAATAATGGTGCAAAATTTACTGAAATAAATGGAAAAATATATATTAATAATATGGGAATTATTTCTTATGGTAGTCAAAATAGTATATTACTTGTAAGTGAGAATAAAGGAGAAAATTTTATTGAAACTAAAATTGAAATTCCAGAAGATATATTTGTTCAAGAAATAGAAGATGTACCATATTTAAATAATGGTATATATGAATTTAAAGCAATAGACTATGATGGAAATAAAATAAAGTATAATTCAGAAGATGGAATAGAATGGAAACTAGTTAAATAAATACTAGTTTCTTTTTTATATTTAGTGAAAAAATTATACTTAACAGCAAATAATATAATTATAATTTAGGAGGCAATTATGAAAAAAAGAATAATAATGGTATCTTTTTCTATTATATTACTATTAATTATTATATTATTTACTATTATATATTTTAACAAAAACAATGTGGTCAATTTAAAAGTTGAAAGCAATAATTTATTACAAGTACTAGATATTAATGAAGTTATAATAGCTGAATTAGTACAAAACGAATTAAAAGAAGAAATAAGCGAAGATTCAAGTATTTTAAATTCAAATAATAATACTACAAATAATAATTTACATAGTAATAGTATAAATCAAGTACAAAATAATAATTATTATCAGACTATATCGCAAAAAATAGAAAGTAAAATGAATTCTATGTCATTAAGAGAAAAAATAGGTCAAATGCTTGTAATAAGTTATAGTGGAACTAATTATACTCAAAATTTAGATAATATTTTAAAACAAGTAAAACCAGGTGGCTTTATATTATTTGCAGATAATATAAGTACATATTCCAATACTAAAGAATTTATTTCTAAGATAAAAAATAGTGAATCTATACCAATTACAATTGGAATAGACCAAGAAGGAGGACGTGTACAAAGAATAAAACAGTTACCTGATGCAAATGTTTTAAGCATTCCAGATATGTATTCTTTAGGAAAAACAAATAATAGTAGTTTAGCATATAATTTTGGAAAAGTTATAGCAGAAGAACTTAGTGCTTTTGGTATTAATTTAGATTATGCACCTGTTATAGATATATTCTCAAATCCAAATAATACAGTAATTGGAACAAGAGCTTTTGGAAACACAGCAGAAAATGTAATAAATATGTCTATACCTCTGGCAAAGGGGCTTAAAGAACATGGAATAATTCCAGTATATAAACATTTTCCTGGACATGGAGATACAAATACAGACTCACATGTTGAATTACCAGTTATAAATAAAACTAAAGAAGAATTATATCAAAGAGAGTTTCTACCATTTAAAGCAGCTATAAATAATAATGCAGATATTATAATGGTAGCACATATAGCACTTCCAAATGTTACAGGTAATTATATTCCATCTTCCTTATCATATGATATTGTAACAGGAATTTTAAGAAATGAAATGGGATATAATGGAGTCGGAGTTACTGATGCTGTTAATATGAAAGCATTAACAGATAATTATAGTATTGATGAAATATATAAACTTTGTATAAATGCAGGTGTAGATATAATTTTAATGCCATTAAATCCTGTAGAAGCAGTAAATATAATAGAAAATTTAGTAAATAATGGTTCAATTCCTAAATATAGAATTGATGAATCTGTAAGAAGAATTTTAAAGATGAAGTATAGTAATAATTTAGAAGGATTAAAGACAAACGGTAAAGAAAAAATAGGAACACAAGAACATATAAATATAATAGATCAAGTTAAATAGAAAATAAGGTTGGAAAAGCTTTTAAATAGGGCTTTTCTCAACCTCTATTTTTGACAATAATTGAATAATTATGTAAAATGTGGTAAAATATAAGTATAATAAAAATTTTAATTTCTAGCTAACTATGCTAGAAGAAGAGGAGAGAAAAAATGAAAAAATTAAATTTTTTAATTTTTTTAGCTATTATTGTAATAGCAATAATAGTTATATATACAAGTAATGTTAAGAGTGCATTAGAAAATGCAACAACATATGCTTGTGACTATAGATGTTTGAGTCTTTTTAAAACTTCTATAGAGGTAAAAATGGATAAACAAGAATATGCCACACTCGAAGGAAAGAGTGTAAAATTTGTTCAAGATCCATTAATACTTAAAAAAGACAGTGATACTGTTGGAAAGGCTGACGATGAATACCATTTCATCAATCAAGATTCTCACAGCATTACTGTTGGAGATGAAACTATAGAAGTTGTAGGAGAGTTTGAATTATTAGGAGAGAGATACTCTTTATATAATTCAAAAGGGGAATCTATAGGAACTGTTAGAACTAATCTTTGGGGAACCAAAGGAATTATTTCAGATAATAATGGAAGCATTGTTGCTGAATACAATTCTGGATGGTTAAGAAAAGACTATTCAGTAACAGTTTCAAATGATTCAAAAATAAGTGATGATACAATCTTACTTATTTTTGCATCATATGTGTCAGACTATAGTTTCGACAATAAGTAACAGGATTTAATATTCCTGTTATTTTTTTCTTGCCAATTTTGAATAAGTAATAAAAATATAATAATATAAAATTATTGACATGAATAAATTATTACTATATAATTTGGTAAACAATAAAGAGAAGATATATTATTTAATTATAATAATATAAGACCCAAGTTAAATAATGAAGGGAGGGAAAATTTATGAATGAGTATGTAGATTTTAATGTTTCAAGAGAAGTAATGGAGGCAATAATTTCAGCAACTAGTATAAGTAATGAGCTTTTAGAACCAGAAGTTAGTACATTAGATATTTTAATAGCATCTTTAACATTTCCAGATACAAGAATTTTTGAATTTCTTGAAGAGAATAACGAAGATGAGTATTTAAATGCAGAGACATTATTAACGGTCATAATGGGAATTAAAGAGAAATACGAAAAATTATTTGGATATGGAAGTTACGTTAATTTTATTAAGTTAAAAAAATTAACATCTATGACTACTAATATTCAGTTTAGAGATATTAATGGAAAGAAATTTACTAATATTACAACTTTTAGATTAGATTATAGTGTGCATTTGAAATATACACCTGAATTAGAAGAAGCTTTAATTATGGCAGATAAAATGGATAAAGAGATGGGAAGAAAAAGTATAAAACTTGATACTCTAATTTATTGTATGCTAATTAATAAAGAATCTAAAGCAAATATATTACTTAGTTGTTTCTTTAAAACTAAAGGTTTAATGAAGTATTTAAAGGATGGACTCGCAATAGATAAAGTAATATATAATAGATTAGACAATTTGCCAAAAGAGATGAAACAATTTGTAACAAACTTAAATCTTAAATTTTCAAATAAGAGTCAGTGTGATATTTTAGGTAGAGATGATGAGATATTTCAGGTATGGAATATAATATCTAAAAAGACAAAAAGAAACGCAGTATTAATTGGAGAACCAGGTGTTGGAAAAACTGCTATAGTAGAGGCAATAACGTGTAGTATTTTAAATAAAACATGTCCAAAAGAATTTGAAGATTATACAGTGTATTCTTTAAATCTAAATAATATGGTTGCAGGAACTAAACTAAGAGGTGAGTTTGAAGAAAAGACTCAAAAGCTTATTGAATATTTAGAAAAAGCAGATAAGACTATAATATTTTTAGATGAAATTCATACTTTGCTTGGAACAGGTCGTGCAATAGGTAGTGGCCCAGACTTATCTAACTCTTTAAAACCAATTTTATCAAGAGATAACGTTATATTTATTGGTGCTACAACAATAGACGAATATAACAAATATTTTTCAATTGATGGAGCATTAAGTAGAAGATTTGAGGTTGTTAAAGTAAAAGAACCTAAACACAGTGAAGTTATTCCTATGATACAAGAAAGAGTTAAAACTTTAAGTAAATATCATGGTGTTAGAGTAACCAGTGAAATGTTAAATAAAATATTAATATGTGCATCAAGTTTTAGTGATATAGCAAATCCTGATAGAACTATAGATTTAATAGATAAATCTATGGCTATTGCTAAATTAAACAGAGATAAAGACTTGAGAATGAGACATATTAAAAGAGTATATAAAAAGTACTTTGAACTATACAGTAAAATAAATATAGAAAATAAGAGAAGTACAGCATATCATGAAGCAGGACATTTTGTAACTTGGTATTTTTCTAAGACCAAATTTAATCAACAATGTGTTTTAATTTCAATTATTCCAACAGAAACTTGGTTAGGTGTTAATATTTTTGAACAAGACGAAACAAAGGGAAGACCAGTAGATATTTCATTTATTAAAGAAAAAATTGCAGGCTTACTTGGAGGTAGAATTGCTCAAAAGTTTGTAAATGATGAAATTGATTCAGGTGCATCATCTGACTTAAGAAAAGCAAATTCTATTGCAGAAAAATTTATTATGGAATTTGGAATTGATGAGGAATATTCAAATTATTCTTTTAATACTAGTGATAAACTTGGAATAAGCGATAAAACTTCAGATAATATTAGAGAAAAGACGAAAAAATTAGTAAATGAAGTATATAAAAGTACAGAAGAATTACTTTTAAGCAAGAAGCAAGCTGTAGAAAATGTTGCAGAGCTTTTAATGAAAAAAGGCATTATAACTACAGAAGAAGCAATAGCAGCAATTAATACAACTAAAAAAAGTAAAAAGAAAAAAGTAGAAAATGAGGTTGAAGAAGCAAATTAATTTTGCTTCTTTTTATATATTGATTTTTAATTTGTGAAATAATATAATATATAAAGTGGAGGAAATAAAAATTGAGTAAGAAGAATACATTGCTTGTAGTAATGGCTGTTATTTTATTTATAATACTTGCCATTGCAATTAAAATAGATTTTTTAACTGGATTTGAATCATGGGTATATAATGAAGCAGTAAAGTACATGTCAGACTCTTTAACACCTATATTAATAATTATTACTAATTTAGGTGGGCCAATAGGTATATCTTTAGTATGTGCATTAATATTTATTATACCAAAACTTAGAAATAAAGTAGGCATACCTGTAAGTTTAGCAGTAATTACATCTTTTACATTAAATACAATTTTAAAATTAATATTTGCTAGACAAAGACCAGATATTTTAAGATTAGTATCTGAAACCACTTATAGCTTTCCATCAGGTCATGCAATGGTAAATATGTCTTTGTATGCAATACTTAGTATATATGCTTACAAATTGATTAAAGATAATAAAATAAAATGGAGTTCAATAATATCTATGTCAATATTAATTGCAATTATTGGATTTACTAGAATATATTTAGGCGTGCATTATGCAGGAGATATATTAGGAGGATGGCTACTTGGTTTTGCTGTAAGTATAGTTATATATGCAATAACTAAAAAAAGTATAATAAATGAGAAATAGCTGGTGTATTACCAGTTATTTTTTGACAAATTTTATTTATTTTCTTCATTTAATTGACATAATTAAAATGGCGTTGTATAATCTACATATCAATAAGAATAATCGTATTATTTGATTATAATAATATGAAAACCAAAATTAAATAATGAAGGGAGGAAAAAAATTATGAGTGATTTTGAATTTATCTTTGAGACAGAGCAACCAAATTATGAGGACTTTAAAGTTTCTAGAGACTTAATGGAAAATATGACTCGTGCAGTAAGTATATGTAATAAACTGGGGGAGGATTGCATAAGCTCATTAGACTTTATAATTGCTACATTAGTATATGGGGATACTATCCTATTTGATTATGTTGGAAAAGGTGAAAATAATCCTAAAAACTTAGAATGTGTAGAGCAATTTTTTGACGAAATTCTACTTAATAAAGACATTTATCAAAAGCTTATAGGTAAAAATTATGATGAATTCTTAAAGATTAAAAATAAGCCAGAGATTAAAATAAAAGACTTGGAAAAATATAATAAAGATAAAAAGTCTGACATATTTTCTTTTTGTGATAATTTTTATCTTGTAAACTCAGAAGAATTAGAAAATGCTTTTATTCGTGCTAAAAATTTATGTGCTAAGAATAATCGTGATTATATTGATTCAGATTTGTTAACTTATTGTATTTTTGAAAATCAAAGTTCTAGTGCTAGGAAATTTATGAGAATGCTTTTTAGTACAAAAGGGCTGAGTTCTTACTTAAAGAAGAATATTAATTTAGATACAATAGATGATAGAGGTGATGTGCCAGAAGAACTATCAGATTATTTAATCGATTTAAAATGCAAGTACTCTAAGAAGTCTAATAGTGATATTAAAGGAAGAGATGACGAAATATTTAAACTATGGAACATTATATCTAAGAAGACAAAAAGAAATGCAGTACTAGTAGGAGAACCTGGTGTTGGAAAAACAGCAATAATTGAAGCAATAACATATAGTATAATAAACAAAAAATGTCCAAAGCAATTTAATAAATACAAGATATATATGTTAGATATAAATAGTATGGTTGCAGGAACAGAATATAGAGGACAGTTTGAAGAACGTGTTAAATATTTTATAGACTATATTCAAAATTCTAAAGATACTATTGTATTCATTGATGAAATTCATCATCTTTTAGGAGCTGGTAATGCAGAAGATAGTGGACCAGATTTAGCTGGAGCATTAAAACCAATATTATCTAGAGATAATATTATAGTTATTGGTGCAACTACTAATGATGAATATGAAAGACTTTTTTCAAAAGATGGTGCATTAAGCAGAAGATTTGAAACTGTTTTTGTTGAGGAGCCAAAGTATGATAAAGTAAAAGAAATGATTGAAGGAAGAATAGAGACATTAAGTAAATATCATGAAGTAGCAATAGATGATAAGATGGTAGATAAAGTTATGATTTTTGCAAATAGCTTTAGTGATGTTGCAAATCCAGATAGAACTATAGATTTATTGGATAAATCTATGGCTATGGCAAAAATATTTGGAGATAATCAAGTAAAATATGAGCATCTATTTAAGGTGTATAAAAAAGAATTTGATAAATACAATAAAATACCTGAAGAAGAAAGAAAAGGTACAGCATATCATGAAGCAGGGCATTTTGTTGCTTGGTTACTTTCAAAAACAAAGGCAAATCAAAAATGTACTTCTGTATCTATTGTTCCAGCATATTATTGGGCTGGTGTTACTATGTTTGAGGACATAGATGAGATAACTCAAAAAGATGAGAATTTCTTAAAAGAAAGTATAATTATAGATTTAGCTGGAAGAATAGCAGAAAGCTTTGTAACTAAAGGAGTCATAAATGCACGGAGCATCTATTGATTTACAACATGCAGCTGCTAAAGTTGAACAATTTATCATGGAATATGGTACTAATGATGAATATTTACATTATAGTTTTATTACTAATAATGAATTACTTGGAATTAGCGACCAAATGACAGATAATATTAGAAAGAAATGTATGGAATTTGTTAAAAAGACATATGTTGAAGCAGAAAAACTTTTAAAAGAGCATAAAGATGGAATTAGCAGAGTTGCAGAACTTTTAATGAAAGAGGCAATAATATCTGCTAAAGATGCAGAAATGGCATTTAGAAATGAAAAACCAAAAGAAATTAAACAACGTGTT
This sequence comes from uncultured Clostridia bacterium, assembly GCA_949106495.1. Classification (GTDB taxonomy): domain Bacteria; phylum Bacillota; class Clostridia; order TANB77; family CAG-465; genus CAG-465. Next base: position 66,060 of record CARYZD010000005.1, on the reverse strand, counting down.
AAAACTCATTAATAATAAAACCTTGAAGTATTAATTACTTCAAGGTTTTTCTTTCTTGCATATTAATTATGATTGTGATACAATATGAACGTAAAAAATATACATTGGGCTATCGCCAAGCGGTAAGGCATCGGACTCTGACCCCGACATGCGCTGGTTCGAATCCAGCTAGCCCAGCCAAAAAAATCTCTGTAGAAGTATACTACAGAGTTTTTTTAATTTAATACTTTTTCAGATATATAGTTTCCTAAAATATTTACATCGGTTTGTGCATTAAGTTCAAATCTTACAGTACCAAGTCCACTTATAGTTATATCTAGTTCTGCATCTAAATCTAAAGCTCCAGCACTTTCTAACGAAAATACTTGAATGTTAGAATATGGAATAGAAGTATAATCTATTTTTTTACCAGTAACACCCTTTACATTTACTGATACAATTCTTTTGTTTGTAAATACTAATTTATCTCTCATTGATACAAATGTAAATTTTATTTCTTCATCTTTTACTAAAAGGTTAGAAATAGCATTCTTTCCTTCTGAGATATCTGTTTGTTTTAATTTAACAATAGTTTTATTTGTAAAATCAATCATAAAAATCCTCCTTTTTTAACTTTACTATATTATTTTATCTCAAAATATTCCTAAGTTCAATAAAATTATACATATTAACTTAAATGTATATAGTACAATATAGAAAATAATATTGAATTGTTTACATAAGTGTGATATAATAAAACAGCATATTATATAGCTTAATTTACTACTAATGTAAAGGAGGTGTGGATTTTAAATTAATATTAAAGAAAGGAGGAAATTTAATGACATTTTGGGAGAACTTATTAAAAAAGTTAAAGTATGTGACTGTAGGAAAAGAGAAAAAAGAATTGCTAAATTCTTTAAATATTCGGTGATGTTGTATGGGCAATAATGCCTTTAGATAAAAAGGCTATGAAAGAAATCGAAGAAAGCCATAGATGTAGACCATATTTAATTATGGATAAAGATGATAAGAATATATATGCATATCCTAGTTCGTCTAGTCATTCTAGAGGATATAATTATTACATTGATAGAGAAAAGTATAATAATTTAAAAGATTCATGGTTAAATTTACAAAATATATTTAAGGTACCAGTTTTTAATCTAAAGGAAAAGTTTTATACCTTAAATAAAGAAGATAGGTTAGAAATTCAAAAGAAATTACAATCAAAGAAAGGTAAATCCAAAAAATATGTATATAATTTAACAAAAAATTATAATATATCAAAAGGAGATATTGTATCCATAAATAATAATCTAAATTATGTATATAAATGTACAAAAGAAAGTATTTACTGTTATAAAGTTTATACTAATTCAAAGTGTGGTAAACGTATTACACAAATTATAGTTAGAAATAAGAAGTATTATATAGACTTAGAAAGTGGGACAGAATATGATATAAAAAATAATATAATTATATTAAAAGACTATGCTTTTAATATGGAAAGGAAATATATCAATAATAATATTATAAATCCACCAAAAGTTAAAAAGTCTGTAACTAGTAATTATAAATTAGGAACTTTATTTCAGATAAAAGGAAAGAAATTTGTATATTTATTTACAGAAAATAAAAAAGACTATGGTGTAAATATTTTAACTTATAGTTCTAAACCAAACTTATATTGTATACCAGAATATAGAAGAAAAAATATTATAGGAGATATTCCTATTTCCAAATGTTTAGAGATATTAGAGGAACTATGTTCTAAAAAAGTTAGACCACGAAAAAATATTGAAGAATTATATCTTAAATTGAAATATAGTTTGAAATAAGTGGAAATACTTTCCACTTATCTACATAATCCTTATTATTTAAAGGATTATTAAACTTGACATACATATTGGTTACAATTATAATATTATTGTATAAATAAAGAATAATTATAACCAATATTTAATATATAAAAAAATAAAAAGTAGATATTGAAAAGGTATGTATTTTCAATATTTTTAAAGGGAGGTATAAAATGAAAAATATACTAGAAATAGCTGAGAAAGTTAATATTCCAGAGGAGTATATTGAATGTTACGGAAGAGATAAAGCCAAAATATCTGAAAAGTATTTTGAAGAAGTAAAAGATAAACCAAATGGAAAATTGATACTAATGACAGCGATTAACCCTACACAATTTGGAGAAGGAAAAACTACTCAATCAATTGGACTAGCACTAGGACTAAATAAGATAGGAAAAAATGGGATAGTTGTATTAAGAGAACCATCACTTGGTCCAGTATTTGGAATAAAAGGTGGAGCTATTGGTGGAGGAAAGGCAACTATTGAACCACAGGAAGATATTAATCTACATTTTACAGGAGATTTTCATGCGATAACAAGTGCAAATAACTTACTTTGTGCAGTATTAGATAATCATATATTTTGTGGAAATGAATTAAATGTAGATGCAAATAATATAGTCATAAAAAGAGTCTTAGATATGAATGATAGATCTCTAAGAAAAATTAATATAAAAGGAAAAAAAGTATCATATGATACTGGATTTGAAATTACTGTAGCATGTGAAATAATGGCGATTTGTTGTTTAGCAAATAATAAAGAAGATTTAAGACATAGACTTGGAAATATTCTAGTTGCTTATGATTTAGATGGAAAACCAGTATATGCTAAGCAATTAGAGTGTGTTGGAGCAATGATGGCATTATTAAAAAACATATTAAAGCCTAATTTAGTACAGACAGTAGAAGAAACACCATGTTTAGTTCATCTTGGACCTTTTGCAAATATTGCTCATGGTTGTAATTCTGTTGCAGCAACAAAACTTGGATTAAAACTTGCAGATTATTGTGTAGTTGAAGCAGGATTTGGATCAGACTTAGGTGCCGAAAAATTCATGGATATTAAATGTAGAAAAGCAGGACTAAAACCAGATTTAAGTGTAATTGTAGCAACTGTTAAAGCTTTGAAATTTAATGGATATATGCCAATTGAAAATATAACAGAGAAAAACATGGAATATCTAGAAAAAGGAATTGTAAATCTTGGTAAACATATTGAGAATATGAAGAAGTATAATGTACCTGTTATGGTTTGTATAAATAAATTTGATACAGACGATGAAGAAGAAATAGAGTATATTAGAAAATTTGCTTCAAAATATGATGTCCCAGTTGTAGTATCTGAAGCTTTTGCTAAAGGCTCAGAGGGAACAATAGATTTTGCTAAAAAAGTTGTAGAAATACTAGATAATACAACATCTGATTATAAGCCACTTTATGATTTAGATTTATCTATTGAAGAAAAAATTAGAAAAATATGTACAGATATATATGGTGCAGATGATGTTGTATTTTTAGATGAAGCAAAGAAAAATATTCATAAAGCTGAAGAATATGGTTATGGTAATTTTCCTGTTTGTATTGCAAAAACTCCAGCTTCTCTAACAGATGATGCAAAAATACTTGGAAGACCAACAGGATTTAAAATTACAATAAGAGATATTAAAATAAATGCTGGTGCAGAGTTTATTGTAGCTTATTCAGGTGATATTATGACGCTTCCAGGACTTGGAAAAAATTCAAGATATAAACAATATGAAAATTTATATTAAAATGATTAAAGTTAAGCAAATTTTGCTTAACTTTTTTATATATTTTGTAGTATTATATAAGTAAATAAAAATTGTATAGGAGATAATATATGAATAAGAAAATAATAATAACAATTATATGTATATTTTTAGTAGTAAGTGGAATAATTTTAGTAAAGAGTATAAGCAAAGGAAATTATAAAACTGGCAATAATGAACTATCTACTAATAAAGAAATATTTACATCAGTGCAAAAAGCGGTAATGATAAATAATCAAATATATGTAGAAACAGAAAACAAAATCGATATAAAAAAATGTGGAGTTTGTGATGGTAAAATAGATAAACAAGTAGATACTGATACAATGCCTACTCAAAATAATGAATCAAATTTTGGAATAGATATACTATATCAAATTATAGATGATAATAATATAGATTTACGTTTAGATGAAGGCTGGATAAGATTTACTAAAATATAGAATATTTACTAAAAGTAGAGACTTTAAAGAATAAAGTCTTTACTTTTTTTCTAATTTATTATATCATATTAGTAATTAATATAAAGAGAGGTAAGTTATTATGCAAGTAAATATAATAATGCAAAAAGAAAATGAAAATACGTTAGCAAATGCTATTTCAACATGTCTAGAAGAAAATGCTAAAAAAGCATATTTTTTTATCGGAAATTTTAAAGAAACAGGATATAAAATAATAGAAGAAGACTTAATAGATATAAAAACTAAATTATATTTTGCAATTGGTATAGATAAAAAGACTACAACAAGAAGTATGCTTGAAGGATTAATAGATTATACAGATGATGTGTATTATTATTCAAATAATAATTTAAATGAATTTGTTTCTACTATTTGTATTTTTGAATATACAGATAGAGCATATGTATATGTAAGTAGTTCAAATATATCTGAAAGTGGTATACAAACAGATTTATCTATATATACTAAAATTACATATAATTTAAAAGATGCAAGTGATAAGCAAGAATATAAAAATCATGTAAAAGAGTTACAAAAAATGGTAACAGATAATGATTTTGAAAAATTAGATAAAAATGCTATTGAAAAACTAGTTGAAAATAAAGAAATATTCTCTACTAGACAATATAATCATACTGTAATGAGTATTTCTGAATTATTAGGTAAAAAGGATAAGAAAGAAGAACCTAAAAAAGATGAATTAAGTAAAGAAGAAATAGATGATGTATACAAAAAAGATATTGAAATACCAAAAATAGATTTATCAGATATTTCAATAGACATAGATATTCCAGAAGAAGCGGAAACTAAAGTAAAAGAAGATATAGCTATAGACTATGTAGAAGATAAAATAACTTTACCTAAAGATATAGAACAATATGAAGAAGTAGAAGAAAAAGAAGATGTAATAGATGAAAATAATGAATTATATGACGCTTCTATGAAAGATGATGAATTAGATTTATCTGAAACATTAGATATAAATGATATGTTATTTTCAAAAGCAGATATAAAATTAGATGTTAAATCTTCTAAGCCTAAAAAGAAAAAAGAAAAAGAGACTATAGATGAAGAAGAAAATATAGTAAAAACTAAAAAAGTAAATTTAAATAATGTAACTAATTTAATATTTGAAGTTTCAGCAAAAAATTCTAAAGAAGAAAATACTGTAAGAGTTCCTAACCACGTAAGAACAATGATACCAGAATTTTTCGGACTTGATGAGGCAGAAAGCGAAGAAATAAATGGTACAATATATAAGGTTAAAAATATTTCTTTAGAGCTTGTAAATGCTAAAACAAATGAAAAATATACAGATAAAGAGGCAAAAATTACATATAAGCCAAAACAATCATATCTAACATTTGTTAGTGATATGTTAAATAATATCTCATATGAAGAAAATGATATAGTAAGAATAATTAAGATGTCTGAAAATGAATATCATATGGAAATAGTAGATAAAAATATACAAGAATATAAAGTTTGGAGTAAACTATGTAACCAAACATTTAGAGCTTCAACTAAGAAATTTGGAGTAATGTAAATAGTAAAGAGTACAGTGATGTACTCTTTTAACTTATATAATATATAAAATAAACATTAAAAGAGACTCATAAGTAGAGCCTCTATTTTATTTTAATAATTGCTGCTTAGCAATTATCATAATTATACATTTCAACATCCTCGCTTTCAGTATTATAGTCATCATATTTGTACGCTTTTTGAATCGCTAAATCTTCAAAATCAAATATTCTAGCACTATAAACTTCAGCTTCTGTAAAATTATTTTGAACTATTTCAATAAATTCTTTCTCTGTAACAAGAGCATTTATTGTATCAGAATCTTCATAAATTCCGTTTTAAATAGTTCTTAACTTTACCTCCAAATAAATCATTTTTATTAATATTTTTAATTTTCGTCATAATGACAACCTCCTATAATAAATTTATTTGGTGTTTGCTCATTTGTATAGCCAATTGTTCATAATTGGATGATAAGAAACAATTGGTTCTTACTGCTGATTAAACTACCTATAATTATTATACCATGAAATGTTAACATAATCAATAATAATGAGAAAATTATACATAAAAATTATAAAAAGTTGCAAAAAAATATTAAATATAATATAATTTAGGAGATTAGAAGGGGATATATATGCAATTAAAGAAACTAGAAATACAAGGATTTAAATCCTTTGCAGATAAGACAGAAATATTATTTTTAGATGGAATTACAACTATAGTTGGACCTAATGGTAGTGGAAAGAGTAATATATCTGACGCTATTAGATGGGTTATTGGGGAACAAAGTGCAAAAAATCTTCGTGGAAGCAAAATGGAAGATGTTATTTTTGCAGGAACTGAGGCAAGAAAAAAAGTAGGATTTGCAGAAGTTTCAATGTATTTAGATAATTCAGATGGAGCTTTACCAATAGATTATAATGAAGTAATAGTAACAAGAAGAGTATATAGAAGTGGAGAAAGTAACTATCTAATTAATGGTACTGAATGTAGGCTTAAAGATATACAAGCTATATTTATGGATACAGGTCTTGGAAAAGATGGTTATAGTATAATTTCTCAAGGTAAAATAGATGAAATTTTATCTAACAAATCTGAGGAAAGAAGACATATTTTTGAAGAAGCTGCAGGAATTGTTAAGTATAGAACAAGAAAAGAAGAAGCTACAAGAAAACTAGATAATACAGAAGCAACTTTACAAAGAGTGGGAGATGTTATTGGAGAAATAGAAAACACAATAGGACCACTTGAAAAACGTGCAGAAACAGCAAAAAAGTTTTTAAAACTTAGAGATGAGTTAAAGATATTAGATGTAAAATTATTTGTTAATAGTGTGGATAGTAATGCATCAAATATTGCAAAAATTGATGACTTATTAAATACACTTCAAGCAGATATAGAAAAACAGGAAAATTTGTCTAAAGAAAATGAGACTAAAAAAATTGAACTTAAGGCTAAAATACAAGAATTATCAGATAAAATCGAATCATTAAGAGAGAAATTCTTTCAAGAAGAAAATGAAAAAGAAAAACTTAATTCAAAAATTTCAATTTTAGATGCAAGTATTAATTCTGCAAATGCTAATTCTGAAAGACTAAATAATGAAATTAATGAAGATAATGAAAAAATATCATTATTAAAAGATGAAATTCAAAAAAGAATACAAAAAAGAGAAAATGTATTCCAAAATAAAAAGAAATTTGAAGAAGAACTTCAAACAAAAGAACAAGAATTAGAAAAAATTGTTGCAACTCTTGATGAAAAAGGAATTCAAATAGAAGAACTTAAAAAAATTATTGATACTAATAATGATAAGAAGTTTGATTTAAAAAATGAAAATAGTGGTATTAGTGCAACTATTGAAGCAGAAGAAAAACAATTAGAAGAAAAGAAAAAACAAAACGAAAAAAGTATATCTTTAAAAGATAACCTTAATTTTGAATTAAATGAAATAGGTCAAAATATATCTGCTAAAAATAAAGAATTAAATGACATAAATGAAAGCACAGGTACCTTAGAAGATAAAATTCAAAGTATTCAAGATGCAATAGATGTATTAGATGAAAGAAAATCTAATATGAATCAAGAGCTTATGACAGCTAAAGCTAAATATAATTATTTAGTAAATCTTGAGAATGAAAATGAAGGGTATAGCAAGTCTGTAAAAAGTATATTAGACTATGCTAAAACAAACTCAAAAGTACATGGTACAATAGCAAATTTAATATCTACAGAAGAAAAATATGAATATGCAATAGAAATTGCTCTTGGTGGTTTTATACAAAATATTGTTGTTGAAGATGAAATTATAGCTAAGAACTTAATTACATATTTAAATAATAATTCACTTGGAAGGGTAACTTTCTTACCTCTTGGAAACTTAAGCACAGCACCTGAAATAAATAGCAAAGTACTTAAAAATACTGGAGTATTAGGTATTGCTTCAGAACTTGTTTCTTATGATAGAAAATATGAAAAAGCAATAAAACTTGCTCTTGCAAACACTGTTATTGTAGATAATATAGATAATGGTATTGAACTATCTAAGAAAATAAAAAATTCTTTAAGAATAGTAACTTTATCTGGAGAATTATTATCTCAAACTGGAAGTATTACTGGAGGAAAAACAGCATCTAAAAGTGGTGGGGTAATAGGAAGAAAAGAAAAAATTGCTGAACTTAATAAAATTATATTAAATAAAGAGGAAGAACTAGATAAAGCCAAAGAACAAATACAACAATTAGAAAATCAAAAGTCTGAAGTTAAAGTTGAATTAGATAAAGTAATGCCAGCTAAAGAGGCTTTAGTAATAGATATTGCAACATTAACTGAAAAAAGAGAAAACATCAAAAAAGAAATGGAAAAGATTGATGTTCAAAAACAATCATTTAATGAAGACTTAGAACAAATTAGCTCTAAAATTCAAGAAATGAAAGAGACAGTTGAAAAAAACACTCAAGAGATATTTAATATTGATGTTCAAAATGCAAAAGAACAAGAAGAAATAGATGAGTACACTAGATTTAATAGAGAAAAGCAAAATGAAATAGATATTTTAAATGAAGATGTTGTAAACTTAAAAGTATCACTTTCATCTTTTGATGAAACTGTTTCATCTATTGATGAAATGAAAGAAAAAATTGAATCAGATATAGTAAATTTTGAGCTTTCTATTAATAAGAAAAAAGAAGAAATAGAAAACTTAAAATTACAAGTTGAAAATTATAATTATGAAATATCTAAAATAAAAGAAATTGTTGAAAATAGCTCAAAAGCAAAAGAAAAATATCAAGAGGATACTAACCTTCTAAAAACAGAAAAAGCTAAATATGAGCAAGATATGGAGGAAATAGACACTAGTGTAGTTAATACTTTAAACACATTAAATAGTATTAGAGAAGAAAAATCAAAAGTTGAAGCTAAAAAGATAAAATATGAAATGGAACTTACAAATCTAAAAAATAAAATGTGGGAAGACTATGAACTTACAATTTCTAGTTCAAAAGCTCTACTTATAGAAAATGAAGAGATAAATATTAAACAAGTGGAAAAAGATGCAAATAGAATAAGAAAAGAAATAAAAGATTTAGGTGAAGTAAATATTAGTTCAATAGAAGAATATCAAAAGACAAAAGAGAGATATGATTTTATTTCAAATCAGAAAAATGATTTAGAAGAAACTAAGAAAAAACTTGAAAACTTAATTTCAAACATGATAAGCATAATGAAACAACAATTTACTAAAAACTTTAAGGTTATTACAGAAAACTTTAATTCAACATTTAAACAATTATTTGGAGGAGGAAAAGCAGAACTTAAATTATTGGATGAAAATGATGTATTAAATAGTGGAATAGATATTGAAGTTCAACCACCTGGAAAAAAATTACAAAGTATGTCATTACTATCTGGTGGAGAGAGAGCCTTAACTGCTACTGCATTATTATTTGCAATACTTCAAATTAAGTCACCACCATTTTGTATACTTGATGAAATTGAGGCAGCTCTTGATGATGTAAATGTTCATAGATTTGCAGAATATATTAAAGAGTATTCTAAGAAAAATCAATTTATAGTTATAACTCATAGAAAGGGTACAATGGAAGTTGCATCATCTGTATATGGTGTTACAATGCAAGAATATGGTATCTCTAAAGTTGTATCAATGAAATTAAAATAAAATTAAAAGAACTACTAGAAAAAAAGTAGTTCTTTTATTTACATAAAACTAAAGGCTTGGTATAATATTTAATAGATTAATTTAAAAAAAAGGAGTAATATAATTATGAAGAAGGTTGATGTATTTCAAAAATATGGAATTGATAAGGATAATATTATTATTAAAACGTCATTAACGCAACAGAATTTTTTGATAGAGAATAAAGATTCGGAAATAAGAGAAAATTATCAGAGACTAGAATTTTTAGGAGATAGAGTAATTAGTTTAATTGTGGCAGAATACTTGTATACGTCATTTAAGAAAAAAGAAGATATAATGACAAAAGAACTACTAGCATTGACAACTAATAAAGAACATTATTATTTTTCTAAATATTTACGGTTTAGATGAACATATTATTACTGGTAAAGATATTGATGTATCTAAGTTAACAAAAGTTATTGCAGATATATATGAATCTTTTATAGCAGCAATATTTTTAGTATATGGATTAGATAAGGCTAAGGAAATTGTTTTAGATGTTTTAAATCATTTTAACTTTTTAAATAGTAATGAAATTGCAGATTTAGCTCAAGAATTTCAAAAAGCAAATATACAAAAAATATCTAAATGTAATACTAAATATCATAAAATGGAAGAAGAAAATTTAAAAAAGATACTAAAAAAAGAAAAAATTAAAGATATTACAGACTATGAAGCTTTTTTAAAAAAAGTCGTTGGTAAGGCTAGAATTCGTTATGATATAGTAAATAGAGAAAGTAATAATATAGTATTAAAGTTAATGATTAATGAAAAAGTAGTATCACAAGGACAAGGAAAATCAAAAAAAGTGCTATTGTAAGTGCATATTGTAATTTAGTAAAATATTAAACAAATATCGTTGTATTAATTGACATAAAACTAAAATAATGGTATAATCTTACTGCTTTAAAAATCTTTGACTTAGTAAAAATTTTTAATAAGGAGGAGTTTATATGAATGATTTAAATTCAATGACAGAAAGGATAAAATTTAAAATTAAATTTTATGGAAGCATATTTACTAAAGATTTTGTGTCTGAATGTACTGACTCATTTTCAGAAATTTTAAGATTTAGAACTATATTTATTTATGACAAAAAGTGCAGAAAAAGGATTAAAATTTTACAAGGAATAAGTGAACGGGGTTAAATACAAAATTATTATAACTAATGATGAGTTTAAATTTTATGCAGAAAAACTTTCAAATATTGATGATGACAGAATTTTGGTTAAGATAAAATTAGTACTTAATATATTTAATGACATTGTTCAAAAACTTAGTGAGGAAAATATAAAAATTAATAATGTTGTAATGATTAAGTATGTAGATGGAGCTAAAGATGTATTAGAAAAAGAGAAAATAATCATAAATGAAGAAATAAAAGATGTTAATGGAATCGGTTATACTATTAGATATAATGGAAATATTGAGGATAGTTTATTACTTTGTTCATATTTTAATGATTATAAAAAGAAAATACAATTTTTAAGTGATTTATCTAATAATGTAGATAAGTTATACGGGGTTTCAATGGAGCAGTAAAACTGCTCTTTTTTTCTTGACCAAAATTTTTTTCTAATATATAATTGTCTGGGTGGTGATAAGGTATGAGAGCTATACTTCATTGTGATTTAAATAATTTTTTTGCTTCTGTAGAAATGTTAAATAGACCAGAACTAAAAAATATTCCAATGGCAGTATCTGGAGATCCAAATAAAAGACATGGAATAATACTTGCAAAAAATCAAATAGCTAAAAAATATGGTGTTTATACTCCAGAAACAGTATACTCTGCATTAAATAAATGTCCTAATTTAGTACTTTTAAAACCACATTATGAAGAATATGTTAAGTATTCTAAACTTGTAAATGAAGTATATAGAAAATATACAGATAGAGTAGAAAAATTTGGTATAGATGAATCATTTTTAGATGTAACAGAAAGTACTGCAATATTTGGTAGTCCATATGAAATTGCATATAAAATTAAAGAAGAAATAAAATCTAAATTTGGGTTAACAATTTCTGTTGGAGTATCATTTACAAAATCACTTGCAAAACTTGGAAGCGACTTAAAAAAGCCTGATGCAATAACTGTACTAGATTATGATAATTATAAAGAAAAAATATATAATTTACCAGTTAATATGTTATTATATGTTGGTAAGAACACAAATGAAAAGCTAAAAAAATTAGGAATTAAAACAATAGGAGATTTAGCAAATAGTAATAAATATAGAATAGTAAAACATTTAGGAAAGTTAGGGGAACAGATATATAATTATTCTAATGGTATTGACAATGAGCCTGTTAAATACTATTATGAAAAAAGTGAAAGAAAGAGTATTAGTAAAGGGATAACTTTTGAAACAGATATATCAGATAAAGAAGCTATAGAAAGAGAGTTTTTAAAATTAACAAGCAATGTATCTTTTTCATTAAGGAAATTAAATATGAAAGCAAATGTTGTATCAATTGTTTTAAGAGATTGTAATTTTATATCTAATTCTAGACAAAGAAAAATTGAATATACTAATGCTTATGATGTAATTTCTAAAAATATAATTGAACTTTTTAAAGATAATTATACAAATGGAACAAGTATAAGATATATATGTGTTGGAGTTTCAGGACTTAAAGAAAACAATGTTCAAGAACAATTAGATATTTTCTCTATTGTTGAAGAAAATAAATCTAAAAAAGAGATTGTCAAAAGGAAGGAAAAAGTTACAAAGACAATGGATAAACTTAAAGAAATTTATGGCTCAAAAATAGATTATGCAAGTACTATTACAACTAAAATAGAAAAAAAATGATAAAAATTAGTATTGACAATTTTTTGATGTAATGTTAATATAGAATAAATTACTCAGAAAGAAAGGAGAGAGTTTTTTATGGTAGCAAATGAAATATTAGTTAACAACTTTTATTTTTACTTTGGATTCTTAGGCTATTATTTTAGCGTAAGATTTTTTGCGTACCTAAAAAACATACAATCTAATCAAATGAGTAACAATAAAATGATATTTGAGTATTAAAATGATATTAGTTAGCCGCGGAATACTAATATAAAAATATTCAATAAATAAACTTAAAATATGAATAGTATGGAGAGTCTCATTTGATTATGAGGCTCTCTTTTTGATAGGAGGAATTTATTATGATTATTAAATTAAAAAAAGATGTAGATGAAAAAGTTATTTTAGAAATTAAAGAAAAAATAGAAGAGTTAGGATTAACTGTTGTAGAAAATACCTCAAAAGAGGAAATAATACTAGGTGCTATTGGAAATACAAAAGTTATTGATATAGAAAAAATTAAAAATTTAGACGGAGTTATAGATGTATGTGTTGTTAAAGAAGCATATAAAAGAGCTAGTAGAAAATTTCATCCAGAAGATACAGTTATAAAAATAGGTGATGAAGTAATAATTGGTAATGGAAAATTAATGATGATTGCTGGTCCTTGTTCTGTAGAAAGTGAGGAACAAGTAATTGAAATTGCAAAAAAAGTAAAAGCAAGTGGTGCTAAATTTTTAAGAGGTGGAGCATTCAAACCTAGAACCTCTCCATATGCTTTTCAAGGATTAAAATATGAAGGATTAGAAATGCTAAAAAAAGCAAGAGAGGCAACAGGACTTAAGATTGTAACAGAACTCATGTCTATAGATGATTTAGAAGTCTTTGAAAAAGATGTAGATGTTATACAAATTGGTGCAAGAAATATGCAAAATTTTGATTTATTAAAAAAAGCCGGAAAGTTAAATAAGCCAATTCTTTTAAAAAGAGGAATTGCAGCAACAATAGAAGAATGGTTAATGTCTGCAGAATATATTATGTCTGAAGGAAATTCAAATGTTATTCTTTGCGAAAGAGGGATAAGAACATATGAAACAACCACAAGAAATACATTAGATATATCAGCAATTCCAATGATTAAAAAATTGAGTCATTTACCTATTATCGTTGACCCAAGTCATGCAGCAGGTTTAAGATGGATGGTTGAACCTTTATCCAAAGCTGCAGTTGCAATTGGAGCAGATGGACTTATTATTGAGGTGCATAATAATCCTGAGAAAGCATTGTGTGATGGAAAGCAATCAATTACACCAGATATGTATGATGATATAGTTAATAGATTAAGACCTATTGCTGAGTCTGTAGATAGAATAATATAAAAGAGAGGACCTATAAGTCCTCTCATAATACTTTTAATCTTCTTTTTTATTTGTTATTTCTTCCATCATTAAAATATATTCCCATTTTCTATCTATTTCTGCTTGTAATTCATCTATCATCCATTCATTACCAGGTTTTAACATATGTTTAAACCTTTTTTGAGTTTTAATAAATTCAATTACAGGAAGTTTTTTAGCTGGCTTAAAGTTAACTTTATAAACACCATTTTCAACTTCATATAAAGGCCAGAAGCAAGTCATAACAGCAAGTTTTTCAATTTCTGCTAAATCTTCTGAAGGATATCCCCATCCTCTAGGACAAGGAGCAAAAGCAGCAATGAAAGTTGGACCTTCTGTATATATTGCTTTTTCAGATTTAGTATATATATCACTTAAGTTACCAAACAAAGCTGTTTGTGCAACATATGGAAGATTATGTTTTACCATTATTTCTGTTAAATCTTTTCTTGGTTGCATTTTACCAGGTACAACTTTTCCAGCAGGAGAAGTTGTAGTATCTGCAAAGTGTGGAGTAGAAGAAGAACGTTGAGTTCCTGTATTCATATATGCCCCATTATCATAACATACATAAGTAATATCGTGTCCTCTTTCCATTGCACCAGATAAAGATTGAAGACCTATATCTAGTGTACCACCATCACCACCAAATGCAATAAACTTAGTAGTATTAGTTATTTTTCCTGCTCTTTTTAGAGCATTATATGTTTTTTCAGCACCAGAAAGTGTAGCAGATGCACATTCAAAAGCAGTATGTATAAATGATACATGTTTCCATGAAGTATATGGGTAAATACAACTTGATACTTCTAAACATCCTGTTGCACATGATACAACAGCATTATCTTCTGGTTTTAATGCTCTTAATATATTTCTTACTGCTGGAGGAGCACCACATCCAGCACACATTCTATGTCCAGATGTAAATCTAGATTCTTTTTCTACAGCGTCTTTTAAATTATATGCCATTTGTAATACCTCCTAATCTTCAAATCCTAAATAGTAAGTTGTATTTTCAACATTACCATTTTTAGATATTTCATTTAATTTTTTATATACAGAAAGAATATCGTCAACTTTAACATCTACACCACCAAGTCCATATATATAGTTTACAGTTGGAACAGTAAGTCCTTGACTATACATTGCAGATGTAAGTTCTGTAAATAGTGGAGCAGCATATCCATTAACACTATCACATTTATCCATTATAGCTAATGCTTTTAAATTTTTTAATTCTTTTGGAAGTTCTTCAAAAGGTAGAGGTCTAAATGCTCTAGGTTTTATTAGACCTGCTTTAACACCAGCTTTTCTTAATGTGTCTACTGCATCTTTAGCAGTACCAGCTGTAGAACTTAATGCTACTATACCAATTTCTGCATCTTGCATTCCATAATTTTCATATAAATCATATTTTCTTCCAGTAAGTTTATAAAATTCTTCGGATACTTCTTTTATAATATCTTTAGCTCCTCTCATAGCTTCTGCAAGTTGTTTTCTATGTTCAAAATAATATTTTTGTAAATCCATAGGTCCCATTGAAATATTTCTTTCTTCATCTAACAAATATTGAGTTGGTTTTCTTTCTCCAACAAATTTTTTAACATCTTCTGTTTCAATTAACATTATATTTTCAACAGAGTGAGATGTAATAAATCCATCATAGCAAACCATGACTGGAAGATTTGCCTTTTCTGCAATTTTTACTGCCATAATAGCATTATCATATGCTTCTTGGTTATTTTCACAATATAATTGAATAAATCCTGCATCTCTAACTCCCATAGAATCAGAATGGTCATTGTGAATGTTTAATGGAGCAGATAGAGCTCTATTTGCACATATTAGTGTAATTGGAAGTCTCATTCCAGCTGCAATATATAACATTTCAAACATATATGCAAGACCTTGAGATGATGTTGCACTCATAACTCTACCACCAGCAGAAGAAGCACCAATACAAGCACTCATTGCACTATGTTCACTTTCAACAGCAATAAATTCTGTTGTAACTTCTCCATTTGCAACAAAGTTTGAAAAATACTGTGGAACCTCTGTAGAAGGTGTAATAGGGTAGGCAGCAACAGTATCTGGATTTATTTGTTTCATAGCTGTAGCAACAGCTTCATTACCACTTAATCTTTCTCTTATAGCCATAATTTCCTCCTTATTCTTCTTCTTTAGATTTCATTTCTATTGCTTTGAAAGGACATACTTTTGCACATACTCCACATCCTTTACAATAGTCGTAATCTATTCCTTCTAAAATACCATCTTTGTGTCTTATACAATCATCAGGGCAGTACCCAACGCAAAACATACAATTTTTGCATTTTTCTTTAGAATGTACTGGGTATTTATTTTTCCAAGAACCAGTTTTAAATTCAACTGAATTCCCATCTTTTAAAATATTTCCTCCAAATCCAATTTCTCCCATTATTCATTACCTCCTGCAACTTCATCGTATGCTCTTTCAATAGCTTGCATATTAGGCTCAATAACTTCAGGTTTTCTTGCAAATTTATGTTTGAAAGATTCTTTCATATCAGTTAATAATTCTTCTTTTGTCATTACTCCAGTTATTTTAATAATAGCTGAAAGCATAGCTGTATTTGGGAAATTTGCCTTTAAACAATCCATACTAATTTTTGTAGCATCAATTGTATAAATTTTTCCTTTATATCCATTTAAATATTGTACTAATTGTTCTGGTTTTTTGTTTGTATTTACTAAAATTGCACCAGTATCTTTTAAACCATTTGTTACATCAACAGTTTCTAATAGAGTATCGTCAACAACTACTACATAATCTGGTGCATATATGTTTGAATGAACTCTAATAGGTGTATCACTTATTCTGTTGTATGCTGTTATTGGTGCACCCATTCTTTCAGGACCATATTCAGGAAAACCTTGAATATATTTTCCAGTATTAAACGCTGCATCTGCAAGTAGAAGAGAAGCAGTTTTTGCACCTTGACCACCACGGCCATGCCATCTAATTTCAATCATAAAAATAGCCTCCTTTTTTATTACTATATTTAATAATATTAATACCAACTTAAGTATATACTGATTAAAATAAAAAGTCAAGGAAACAAATTACATATTAATTGGATATAAAAATAGAAAAAGATGCTTAGTTTTCTAAGCATCTTTTATATAAATTAAGCTCTTAATCCAAGTCCGCCACTAGCATATCCAATAATACTATTTTGGAATCTTTCTCCTTCAGATCTTGCAGAGAAAACAAATAGTAATCTTGTTTCTGTAGTAACAGGAATATTTAAGTTACTTAAAGTTCCTCTAACTACTGTGTTAACAGGAACTTGACCTGTAATACTTGGTGTTAAGGTAATTAAAGTTCCTGGTATTTCTTCAAAATTATTATCTGGTGTATCAGATTTATATAGTCTTGCAGAAATTGTTACGAAAGTATTTGTTAAGTCTGTTGGTATAGTTGTAGAGAAAAATGCTGTTAAACTTTCTATAATACTATTACGTGGTATAGAAAAAGCATGATTATCTATTAAAGCCATATCTAATGTTGGTTGTAAAGATTGATTTCCAGCTGAAGAACCTCCAAAACCTACGAAACTTGGAACACCTTCAGTATTTTCATTGTTTGTAGTTAAAGTAACTGGTTCTCCAGAAGCAAATGGTACAACAGCAGCAGATATTGGTGTAGTTCCTGCAGGACCAGTAGCACCAGTAGCTCCAGTTGGCCCTGTGGCTCCAGTAGCTCCAGTAGCACCTGTAGGTCCAGTAGGACCAGTAATTCCAGTACCAGTAGCTCCAGTAGGTCCAGTTACCCCAGTAGCTCCAGTAACTCCAGTAGCACCTGTAGGTCCAGTAACTCCAGTAGCTCCAGTAGGACCAGTAGGTCCTGTAACTCCAGTTACGCCAGTAGGACCAGTAGGTCCAGTAATTCCAGTACCAGTAGCACCTGTAGGTCCAGTAACTCCTGTAGCTCCAGTAGGACCAGTTGCTCCAGTTACACCAGTACCAGTAGGTCCTGTAACTCCAGTAGCGCCAGTAGCTCCAGTAGGCCCAGTTATACCAGTTGCTCCAGTAACCCCTGTAGCACCAGTAGGTCCTGTGGCTCCTGTACCAGTAGGCCCAGTAACACCAGTAGCACCAGTAGCTCCAGTTGGCCCTGTAACACCAGTTGCTCCTGTAATTCCCATTAATCCTTGAGGTCCTTGTGGTCCTTGAGCTCCCGTAGCACCAGTAGCTCCAGTTACACCTTGGATACCTTCAGGTCCTTGAGGACCAGTAGCTCCTTGGATACCTTGTAATCCTTGAGGACCAGTAGCTCCTTGAGGTCCTTGAACTCCTTGTAATCCTTGGATTCCTTGTGGACCAGTAGGTCCAGTAGCACCTGTAGCTCCTGTAGCACCAGTAGGTCCAGTTATACATTTTGTACAAACTATAGTGCTATGGTCACAATCAGGTCTATGATTGCAATTACAATTCTTGCAATTACAATTATTAGAATTGTTTAAGTCAAAATTATTCATAAAAAAACTCCTTTTTGAGCATGTTGCTCTATATAATATATGTATATAGGACAAGAAGTGTTAACAAATTTTTATTTTTTTAAAGTATTCTTTATTATTTTTATATGCAATGCTGTTTGGCTTAAATTTTCCAGCTTTTTCATTATATTTACATGCAATTTTATCTTTTCCAAGTCTATTATAACAAACACAAATATTAAGATATGGAATATATTTGTAATAATCTATTTGTACAAAAGCACCACTTTGTAAATTTGGTTTTATTCTAGTTGCTTGTTTAAACCAATAGATTGCAAGTTCATAGTTTTCTTTCTCCATAAAATATATTCCTATATTTGTACATATTTCAGCTCTAGGAGTATCATATTCAAAAGAACGAAATAGGGAAGAGATGGCCATTTCATTATTTCCAATTTCTTTATAACAATTACTTAAATCTATACATGCATTTATTTTGTTTTCTATCCATGCGTTCTTATTATTTAAGAATATATTAAAATATGATATTGCTTTTTCATATTGAGAATTATACATTAATTCTCTTGAATAATAATATAGTTGTCTTGCATCAAGCTCAATATTTTTAGATAGTAGTTTTTCAAATATTTCAAGATTTCTTTTTGAGTATTTAGTTTCTTCTTTTTTATGTGTTATACAAATATTTGAATAGTATAAGTTACCACTTGGAACAATAACTTCGTGTATTGGACTTTCCCATTTATAGTTTTTTTCTCTTTTTATTAGTCTTTCTCTATAATATGAAAAATTTACATTACCATTTTCATCAAATCCAACATTGTATTTCATCATTACAATATCTATAGATGAATTTAATGAATTCTTTAAATCTATAAATTTTTGTTTGTCTTCATCTAAAATTACATCATCTGCATCTAACCATAAAATAAAGTCTTTAGTAGCTTTTGAAAATGAATAATTTCTTGCAGCTGCAAAATCGTCAATCCATTTAAAATCATAAACTTTACTTGTAAATTTATTTGCTATTTCTTTAGTTTTGTCAGTTGAACCAGTATCTACTATAATTATTTCATCAACAATATCTTTTGCTGAATTTAAGCATCTTTCTAATACTTTTTCCTCATTTTTTACAATCATACATAAACTAGTTGTTATCATAAAAACCTCCTGATAGAGTATATGATAAAACTAGACATAAAATTAATGTTATATTTAATGGAAAAAAATAAGTTTTGGTATTAATATATAGTTATGAAAAGAAAATTTAAAAAAGTAATAAAATTATTAATTATAATAGTTTTGATAATTAGAATTATAAATTGTATATATGTATATAATTTTAAATATAAAGAGTGGAAAAACAAAAGTATAGATGTACATATATTAGATGTAAATAAAGTGGAAGAAGATAAAATAGAATATAAAGTCAAATTTAATAAAGATACATTTTTATTAGATATTAAAGATACAAATAAAAAATATAAAGCAGGAGATAAATTAACAATTATATCTAGTAATTATGAGTTAAAGAAATATAATAATCCTTATGAATTTGATTATAAATTATATTTGAATTCTAATAAAATTGTTTCTAAAATATATTGCATAAAAATACTAAAAGAATATAAATGTAATAAACTATTTTTAAACTGTATTAATTATATAAGAGATAATATATCTAGTAAATTAGATGGTAAATTAAGCAATATAAATAGTAATATGATTAAAAGTTTAATGTATGGAGAACATAAATTTTTAAATAAAGATATTAAACAAAAATTTGTTAATATTGGACTTGGTCATATGTTATGTATTTCTGGAACTCATTTAATTTGTTTAATTAGTACTTTTGAAAAAATCACAAGTAGTAAGAAAAAGATATTTTTAAATTTAATGATTATAACATATTTTTATTTTATTTCACTATTTAATATATCTTTGTTAAGAGCAATTATTATGTATTTATTATCTATAATTAATAACAAAATAAATTTTAAAATAAAGTATTTATTAACATTATTTTTTATATTAATATTAAATCCATATTATATTTTTAATATAGGTATTATTTTTTCTTTTTTATCTGTTCTTAGTATTAAGCTATTTAATGATACTATTACTTCTTGGTTAGAAATAAAAATAAAGATGAAATCAAAAGTAGTAAAATACATAATTCTAAATATTTCTCTAACTTTAAGCGCTCAGATACTCATAATTCCATTTCAACTATATTATTTTCAAAAGCTTACTTTAATGTCTGTTTTTTCAAATACTTTTATATCATTTATATTAAATATTTTGATGTATTCAATTTTTTCTTTATTTATACTGTTTTTTATTCCAATTCTATCTGATTTACTTATATTAATTTGTGATAAACTAATTTGTTTAATTATATTCCAAGTAAATTTATTAGATAATTTAAATTATTTAAATATTACAGTTCCCAAACCTAATTTTATAGTTTTTATATGTTTTTATTTAACTATAATTTTTTATTTATATCAAAAACATATTATTATATACTTTTGGAATTATAGAAGAAAAGTAAGATTGTATATTAAAATTATAAGAATTATTTGTGTAATAGTTATATTATTTTGGTATATGTATACAATGTATTTTGAAACCTATGTTATATACTTTAATGTTGGACAAGGAAATATGGCTCTTATTCATAGATATACTAAAAATATAATTGTAGATATTGGCTCTACTCAAAATATAGCAGGAAATATTATGAATAATTTTTTTAAAGCTAAAAATATAAATAAAATAGATATGATATTAATAACTCATATGCATTCAGACCACATGAATGGAATAGAAAATTTAATAAAAAATAATATAAAAATAAAAAGTGTTTGCTATAGTATTCCATATACTAAAGTAGATGAATGTAATAAGTTAGAAAAGCTTTTAAAAGATAATAAAATAGGAATAATAAAATTAAAAGAAAATGATAATATTAAAATTTACGATATAAATATAGATATTTTAGCACCACCCATAAATTATTATATAAAAGATAATGATATGTTAAATGCTAATTCAACAGTATATTTAATAACTATTATAAATAAAAATTATTTATTTTTAGGAGACAGTACTAAGAATACAGAACAATATATATTAAAAGCATATTTAAACAATGATAAAAATGTAGAAATAAAAGAAAAACTAAAAAATATATATGTATATCAAGTAGCACATCATGGTTCAAATACTTCAAGTAGTGAAAGTTTTGTTAATGAATTAAATATAAAAAATGCTATATTTTCTGCACAAAAATCTGTTTATGGTCATCCAAGTGAGAAAGTAATAGAAATTTTTAATAATTTAAACTGTAAATTATTTTTAACTGAAAAAAATGGAGCAATAGTGTTTTAAAATGTATATTATATACAAATGTGTAAAACATATTTGTAGGTGATATTATGATGAATTTTAAAAATAAAATATTATATTGTTTAGCTTTAGTATTATTACTTTTTTTGGGTATTGGTTTTGGATATGTAAAAACAGTATCTTTTGATAAATTAGAAATAGATAATACTAGTGTTTTAGATTTTGCTAAAAATTATAGTGTAGCAAGAAATAGTGATTTGGTAGTTACTGCGTCAACTAAAACTTACGATATAACTGTAGTATATGAGGATAATTATACTGTTTGTAAGGAAGATGTAACTAAAAGTAAAGTTGAATATGGTACTACTATAGATAAAGTAAAAGCAGATGAGAAAAAATACCAAGAGAAGAAAGGACTTGAATATAATATAAAAAGCGAAAGTGAAAATAAAATAGTATATTCTAGAACTTTAAGCGGAAATTGTCCTAATCATTTTAAGATAATTCTTGAGGATAATAAAATAAATATTTATTCTATACAAGGTGAGAATAAAAATACATTATATATGACATTAGATGATGTTAATATAGATAACTTAAGAGACGAATTGAAGAAAATGGTAAAAAAAGGGACATATATTAATTCAAGAGAAGAACTAAATAGTTTTATAGAAGATTTAGAAAGCTAAGTATTGAAAATTGTTTTGGGTTATGTTAATCTAAAAAATATAGGGGGATATTTTTATGGATGAAAATAATTCAAACAATAATTTAGAAGAAAATGAAAATAATCCAGAACAAAATGAAGTAAATAAAGAAATAATTAATAATACAGAAATAAATAATGTAACAAAGAATACAGTAAAAGAAGTAACAAAAAAAGAAGAAAAAATTAAATATGTGGAAAAGAAAGATGAAAATAAAAGAAAAGGTGATAGGGAAATAGTTGTAGAGTATAGAAAACCAAGTATTTTTACATCTATTCTTTTAATTTTAATTGGTGCTCTTATAGCCACAATAGTTTTATTATCTTTTTATATTTATAAAGAAAATAAAAAGGTAGATGTATATGATGAACCACAAAACAATGTAGAAGAAACAGATAATAATCAAAAAGAAGATGAGAAAGGAAAAGTAAAATTAAATTTATCACCAAATGGAGATTTCATTAATATGTTGTATAAAAAACTTTCTAAAATTAGTCTTACAACACTAGTATATAATAATGATATTACAAATTACGATACTTTATCAGATAATGAAAGATTATTATTTATTTTTATGAATTGTAAACCAGAATTTAAAAGTGTTGATAATATTAAAGATAAACTAGATAATAAATTTGATTATGAAATGTATACAAGTAATGGAAATTATAGTGTTGATATGTTTAAAATTGATGATGTAACAAGAGCATATCAAAGTGTATATGGTGTAGATAAAGAAGTACCTTTAATTGATGTAGAGACTCATTTGGGGTATGTTTATGAATATGTAGCAGAAGATAATTGCTTTTATGGTCATAGTTATCAAGGTGGTGGTGGTAGTAGTTTTATCTATAAAACTAAAATATCAAATTGTGACCAAAATGATGATGGAAGCGAAATATATATATATGATTTATTTATTGCAGCTAGTAGCACAAGTTATGGACCAGAAGGGAATAAGTGGAGTATATATAATGATGCTGAACAAAAGAATGTAGTTAAGTCTAATATTTTAGAAGAATTTATTGATGGAGAAAGTAAATTTGAAAATAAAACAAAAGAAGAATTATTAAATTCTTATTTAGAAAGTAATGGAAGAAAATATAAACATACATTTAAATTAGATTCAGTTGGAAACTATTATTGGTATTCTTCTGAACCAGTTGAGTAATAGAAAAATAAACTCTTTGAAAAATCAAAGAGTTTATTTTCATTATTTAATAACAATTGTATTATTCTTTTTATCTACATCTAAAGTATAAACTTTATCTTCTTTAATTTCATTTTTAATAAATCCAATTGCAAGTATGTCTTCAATATATGTTTGAATAGCACGTCTTAAAGGTCTTGCACCAAATTTATCACTATGACCTCTATCAGCAATAAATTTAACAACTTCTGGTGTGTATTCAAATAGTATATTTTTAGTTTTTGTATCCTCTTGTAATTCTTTAATCATAAGTTCTGAAATTTTAAGAATTGTTTTATCGTCTAATTTATTAAATGTAACGATATCATCAATTCTATTTAAAAATTCAGGGCTAAAGAATTCTTTTAAAGCTTCAGCTGTTTTATTCTCAAGCATTTCATTTTCCATATGAATATTAGCAAAACCATATCCATCAGATTTAAAGTTTGTTCCAAGATTAGAAGTAAGTACTATTATAGTGTGTTTGAAAGAAACACTTCTTCCTTGTGAATCTGTAAGTATACCTTCATCTAATATTTGAAGTAGTATATTATATACACTAGGATGTGCTTTTTCAATTTCATCAAATAATACAATACTATAAGGATTTCTACGGATTTTTTCAGTTAATTGTCCTGCTTCATCATAACCAACATATCCTGGAGGAGAGCCAATTAATTTTGAAGTAGAATTAGATTCCATATATTCAGACATATCCAGCTTAATAACTGCATCTTCATTATCAAAAAGTTCATATGCAAGTGATTTTACAAGAGCTGTTTTACCAACACCAGTAGGTCCAACAAATATAAATGATGGAGGTCTTTTAGTTGAAGTAATATTAGCTCTTTTTCTAAGTATTGCACTAGACAATTTGTTTATTGCGTAATCTTGACCAATAATTTTTTTAGATAAATTTTCTTTTAATGAAAGTAGTTTTTCAGTATCTGAGGTTTTTATTCTCATTACTGGAATTTTAGTCCATAGTTCAACAACTTGAGCTATATTATCATAAGTAACTTCTTGTGGTTTAGAATTTGCAATAAGTTCATCAAGTGTAGTTTTTAACTTACATTTAATTTCTTTATTTTTTGCAGCTCTCTCGTAAACAGAGTTATCTGAGTTACCAGGATTTTCTTGAACATCTGCAGCTTTAGCAAGCTCTTCTTGAATTTCTTGTTCTTGAGCAATAGCTTCATCAAGTTCTTTTTGAAGTTTTTCAATTTTAGCAAGATTTAAATCTTCAAGGTTAACTCTAGCACAAGCCTCGTCTAAAAGGTCAATTGCTTTATCTGGTAGAAATCTATCATGTATATATTTGCAAGATAAATTAACAGCATATCTAATTGTATCATCAGGTATTGTTACTTTATGGAAATTCTCATAATATCCTTTAATACCTTTTAATATTTTAAAGCAGTCTTCTTCATTTGGCTCATCTACCATAACTGGTTGAAATCTTCTTTCTAATGCACTATCTTTTTCAATATATTGTCTATATTCTTTTAGAGTAGTGGCACCAATTAATTGTACAGAACCATTAGCTAGAGCTGGCTTTAGCATATTTGCAGCGTTCATTGAGTTATCATGCTCAAGACCACCAACAATGTTATGAACTTCGTCTATTGCAAGAATTACATTTCCTAAAGATTTACATTCATCAATTAAACCTTTAACTCTTGATTCAAATTGTCCTCTAAATTGAGTACCAGCAACAAGAGAGGTCATATCTATTAAATAAACTTCTTTGTTTATTAATTTGCCTGGAACTTCACCTGCAACAATTTTCATAGCTAAAGCATTAATAACTGCTGTTTTACCAACACCAGGTTCACCAATTAGAGCAGGGTTGTTTTTAGAACGACGATTTAAAATTTGTATCATTCTTTGTAGTTCTATGTCTCTACCAATAACTTTATCTAATTTGTCTTGTCTTGCTTTTTCTGTTAGGTTTTCACCAAATGTATCTAAATATTTTGTTTTTTTATTCTTTTTAGTTTTATCATTTTTTGTATTGTTTGTTTCTTCTTTTTTACTATTATTTTTAGCAAAAGGTAAGATATTACCAAATATATTTCCTAAGCTATTAGATTTATTTTCATCATCATCATCTAAACCTGAAAGCTCATTTATTCCATCTAAAGAACCAAGCATACTATCAAATTGACTAGACATGCTTTCTAAATCTTCCTCATTCATATTAGACATTTCTTTCATAATATTAGCAAGAGGATCTATACCTTGTTTTTTAGCACATTCAATACATAATCCTGTAGTTTCGCCTGTAGATTTACCTTCTTTATCTAGTTTGTTAATAAATACTACAGCAAGATTTTTTTTGCATACAGAACATAGCATATTTTTTATCATCTCCTATACTATTATTTTATTATTAAAATAATATAAAGATTATAACATAAAAGTATATTAAAGACAAGGAAGAAAAAGTGTTTTTAACTGTAAAAAAACTAAAATAACAGATGTTTTTTATTTTAAATATTAAATGGAAATTAAGTATTGTTAATTTCCTTATAATTATGTTTTATTATAGATATAAATTTGTTATAAGATTGTAGGAGGTAGAGTATATGTTATGGGGAATTTATTGGATAGTGTTAATAGTTAGCTTTATATTTGGAATTATTGTGACTATTACAAAGAAAAATAAGATATTTGGATTATTACAAAGTATTTTGTCTTTGATACTACCAATATGGTCTTTTATATTTGCATTAAATAGAAATTATCTAACAACTAGTGAAATAGCGTTTTTTGTTGGAAAAATTATTTCTTTAAATATAGAGGCAATAATAATTTTAATACTTTATTTAGTATTGATTGGAGTAATAATATACAATACATTTGTTAATACAAAAAGAAAATAATGATAAGGTAATAAAGTATTTACATATTAAACTTTGAGTTATATAATTTTATTGTTCATGAATATTAAATCTAAAAATAAATTTAATCTAAAAAGTAAAAAAGAATAATTCAATATTGAAATATACACAAATTTGTTATATCCTTGGAAAGGATATCAAGTGATAGAAGAAAATAAATTATCAGTAAAAATAGATATAGTATTTAAAAGAATATTTGCCCATAAAGGAAATGAAAAATTTTTAAGAGAGTTTTTATCGTCATTATTAAATTTAGAAATAAAAGAAATCAAAAAATTAAAATAATATTGTCTAACAAATAATAGAAATTAAAATGAGATTTAAGTAAAAATAAAACTTAAATCTCATTTTTTTAACTAAATTAACTTATATTTATTCTTGAGGTGCAAAATCATTAAAAGTCGACATTGTTTTTCCTCTAGTATAATTTATCTTATTATTTTTAAATTCTAATGTATATGTAGTTGTTCCTGTATAATTGTTATATGAATATACTCCAATATATTCATTTACTGTTAGTTCAAGTATTCCATTTGAATATTTAACTGATACAGTACAGATAGAGTCATCACCATTATAATCTTTTACAACAGAATTTAATTCTTCTATACTTTTTTCACTAAATTTTTGCCTTGTTACTAAATTTAAAAAAGCATTATCTTCAAAAGTAATAGTTGAATTTTTTAGATTTTCAAATTGAGATATAAAATCTTCATAAATTTCTTTTAGAGTTGATATTTGAACACTTTCATTTTCTGGTAATTTTACTTGCTTTTTAGGAAGATAATCTTCTATAAGTACAAAAGTAAGAAAAATTGTAGCTATAATAACAAGTATACTTAAACATATTATTATGATTTTTTTATTTTTCATATATACCTCCAATGTTAATTTAATTATATATTATAACAAAAATAAGTACAATATGTGTAATAATTATTTCTTAATAAAACCCTTTAAAAATAATATTCTTTTTGATATAATCTAATAAAAAAGATAGGAGAGAGAATATGGAAAATTTAGAAAATGTAATGGAAGCAATACTATTTGCACTTGGTAGAGAAATAACTACAGAAGAGTTAGCAAAAACATTAGAAATAAATGAAGAAGAGATTATTAAAAGTGTGGATAATTTAAAGAATAGATATACAGAAAATAATGGTGTAAAGTTAATAGATATTAACGGAATGATACAACTTGTTACAAATAATAAATATTATGAGCAAGTAAATAAATTTGTGGAAAATGCCAAAAGACAAAACTTATCTATATCAGCACAAGAAACTTTAGCAATAATTGCATATAATCCTAAAATTACCAAAACTGAAATAGAAAACATTAGAGGAGTAAATAGTGACTTTGCAGTAAGTAGACTTTTAGAATGTGGACTTATTGAAGAAGTTGCAAGACTTAATTTACCTGGAAGACCAGCTGCATACAGTGTGTCAAATGAGTTTTTACGTTCATGTGGTATAAATAGTGTAGAAGAACTTCCAAATTACGAAAATATAAAAATAAAAGATGAACAAATGCTAGTATCAGATTACGAAGATACAACAAAAGATGAAGAAAAAATAGAGGAGTAATATGATTAATTGTATTTTAGGAAAATCTAAAACAGGAAAAACAACTCATATATATCAAATGATTGAACAAGATTTAAAAGAAGATAAAAAAGTAATATTGTTTGTTCCATCACAATCAAGAGCTAAAGCAGAAGAAGAATACATGAAAATACTAAATAAATCTGGAGTAATAGGGGTAAACATTACCACCATTTCAGAATTTATTTCTACGGAATTAAAGCTTCAAAATTTACATATAGAAGATAAATATATGTCTAAACTTGATAGAAAAATAATACTTACTCAAGTAATAAAAGAAAATTCAGAATTATTTAATATTTTTAAGAAAGTAAAAAAGTACCCAGGCTTTTTAGATATATTAGATATATATATGGATTTACTTAGAAAAAGTGAAATAGATATAGCAGATTATTTTAATCTAAAAACAGGAGATAAAAGAACAGATTCTAAATTTAGTGAGATATTATCTGTTTATGAAAAATATTTAGAAAAAATTACAACTGTATATATAGATAGTGTTGAAGAGATGGATATGTTCTTAGCTAATATAGAAAAAAGTGAATGGTTTAGGGATAATAAAAATTTATCTATATATTTTGATGGATATAATAACTTTTCAAATAGTGAATATAAGTTTATAGATATGTTAATGAAAAAAAGAATAGATATTACACTATCTTTAAATACAGATATTTCAAGAATTGAAGATATATATATTTCTTCAAGTATTTTTGAAACTCCAAATAAAACATATAAAAGAATTTGTACTCTAGCAGATAAAAACAATATCTCACTAGAAAATATTGTAAAATATGAGAATAAATCTAATGCAAAAGAAGATTTAAAATATGTAGCAAATAACTTATTTTCAAATACTAATGACAAAAATGAAAAAATAGAAACTCAAAATTTTGAAATAATGATACATACAAATATTTTAAAAGAAATAGAAGCTGTTGCCAAAAACATAGCTCAAAAAATAAAAGAAGGATATAAGTATTCAGATTTTGCAATATATACTACAAAACCAGATGAATATGAAAAAGTAATATCTAGAATTTTTTACGCAAATAATTTAGAAATATATGTTTCAAAAAGTAAGAGTATAGCAGATTCGATTTTAACTAAATATATACAAGGATTATTAAACTTATCTGTTAAAGGATTAAATCTAGAACTTATTTTTAATATTTTAAAACAAGGAATAACAGATATAGATTTAAAAGATATATATTTACTTGAAAACTATATGAATGAATTTAATGTAAATAAATACTTAGTAGATAAGAAATTTGAACTTAATAACGAAAAAAATACTTATGATATAGAAAACTTAAATAATATAAAAGATAAAATTGTATCAATGTATTCTTTTGTATTAGATATTAAATCAGGTACAGCAAAAGATATAATAGAAAAAATATATGTACATTTAAAGGAAAATAATATATTTGAAAATTATTTAAAATTAATTGAACCATTAAAGCAAGATACATTTAGTTTAGATATAAATAATTTTGAAGGTCAAGTTTGGAAATCACTTATTGATGTATTTGACTCAATAGTAAAAATATATAAAGATGAAGAGCTTAATATAGAAGAATTTAGTAATATTTTTAATCTAGTTGTAAAAGATATAAAAATAAAAACAATACCACCAACTAAAGACAAAATAGAGCTTGTAGATATTAATGTTACAAAAACTGAATCTAAAAAAATTGCTTTCTTTATTGGGGTTGTTGAAGGAAAATTTCCAGAAAAAGTAGATGAAGATATATTATTTACAGATAATGAATTAGAGAAATTAAAAGATAAGCAAATAGATATAAAAGAAACAACAATTAGTAAGCTAAACATGGGATATTTTAATATATATGAAGCTTTAAATAATATTACTGAAAAGTTATATATATATATACCTGCTGCAAATTTAGATGGTAAAGCAACAAGAAAATCTAGTTTAATAACACTTATTAGTCAAATTGCAAAAATATATATAAAAGGTGATGTTACAAATGATAATAGTATAACTAATATATATGAGATGACATCTAAAGATGAATTGTTTATGTGGCTAATTAAATCTATTAGAGATATAAAAGAAAATGATGATATATCTAAAATATATAGTGCTTATGTGTATTTTAAAAATGATGAAAGATATTCAAATATATTAGAATTTAAAAAAGATGATTCAAATTTAAACAGTGAAGTTTTAAGTATTATATATAGTGATAGTTTTAAAACAAGTGTTAGTAAGCTTGAACAGTATAAAAAATGCCCTTTTTCATACTTTATGCAATATATTTTAAAAGTATGTCCAAATAAAGAGGCAAAATTAAATGTATTAGAACTTGGAAGTTTTATGCATGGAGTATTAGAAGCTTTTTCAAAAACACTGCTTGACAAAAATATATCTTGGAGAGAAATTTTAGAAGAAGATTTAGAAAATTTAAAACCACAATACGAGAAAATACTAGATGATATTATCTATGATTCTATAGATAAAAATTTGTCTAAGCAAAAACAAAGTGTAAAGTATATGGTTTTAAAAAGAAAATTAACCAATACAATGAAAAAAGTAATTAGAGTAGTTGCGTTAGGTTTTAACCAAAGTGAATTTGAACCATATGGATATGAAATTGAATTTAAAGAAAATGGTGTATTTTTACCTATGGAAATAGAGCTTGACAATGGAAAAGTAATGAAAATAATAGGTAAAATAGATAGAGTAGATATGCTAAATTTAAGAGACAGTATGTATATTAGAGTAGTTGATTATAAATCTAGTAGTAAAGAGTTAAAAATAGATAAAATAAAAGAAGGATTATCATTGCAACTAATTAGTTATATGATTGCTCTTATGGAAAATAAAAATCAAGAGAAAATTATTCCTGCTGGAATGGTATATTTTAATTTATCGGATAAATTAGTTTCACTTTCACAGTACGAGCAAAATAATGATAAGATAAAAAAAGAGTTAATGAAAAAACTAAAAATGAATGGAATATTTTTAAAAGATTTAGAAATATTAAATAAAATGGATAGAAACTTTGAAACAAATTCTAATGAGTGTCTTATTGATGTAAGTAAAGTAAGTATTACACGTAATTCAAGTAAAGTATTAGAAGAAAATGAATTTGAAAAATTATGTGAGAATACCAAAACTGTATTAAAAGATATAGGTAAGGAACTATCTAGTGGAAATGTTAAAATAGCACCAAATAAGAAGGAAAATTATTGCGAATTTTGTAAATATTCAAGTGTTTGTAGAAAGAGCCTAGAAGTCTAAAAATAGTTCAATTTGGCAGTATTTGGCAATAAATATTACATTATTACAGTTCCATGTTTCTGACGTAATAAAAATGTTACAAAAATTACAAGTTTTACTCTCAAAGGGTTGAAATTATTTAAAAAAAAGATATAATATAAGTAGATTGTAAAAGGTTAAATAAATTTTATAGATAATATATTACTAAACAAAAGAGGGAGAGTTGTTATATGGCAGATATAGTTGTAAGTTCAAAAAAGAAAATTAACTTTTTTGACAGAGTAATACAAAGCGTAGTAATTATGCTTAACATGAATAAAATGAATAAGGCAATAGATGAACACCTATCTGTAATTAGAAAGACTGAGGGTGATGAAAAGAAAACTTATCAAGAAAATATATTAAGAGAAATTGTTTTTGTAAAATATCAATATGATATTATGCAAAGAAGTATGTATGAATTAAAAATGTCTTATCCAGATGATATTATAGACAATATTAATTCGTCAGATAAAACCACAAGACTAGAACTTCAAAAAACATTTTTAGAAATGGAATACGATAGAGTTACAAAATCTAAATTTAAATCTAAAGAAGAAATAAAATTTAATTTATTATCTATTTCTTCTGCAATAGATGAAGTAAAACAAAATATAAAAGACGAAGGAAAAGCTCAAAGATACAATCAAGTTATAAAGATTGCAGAAGATATTGATACTGCAATTCAAACAGACCAATATAAAGAAGAGCTATATAAAGATTTATTTAAAGGAATAGATGAGTATGTTGGATATATAAATGATAATTATGATATATCTAAATTACCATCTGATGAGAGAGAATTAATAGAATATGTTATAGAGTCAATGATAAAAGGAATTGAATCGGATATAGACAAGCATATGTACGAATATAATTTAATTATTAATATTTGTAAAAATTCATATAGATATTTTAAAGTAATAGATAAGATTTTTACTAAAGTTTTAAAAATATATGATGAGAGTTTTGAAAAAGAAATTGTTAATGAAAATGATTATATCAAAATGTTTAAAGAAATATATGATATGATGATTAAAACAAAAGTTAATGATGTTCACAGAACAATAGCTACTGAAGATGAATATTTAGAATATTCTAAATTACTTGCAAGTGAAGATGAAAATGAAGTAGATAAGTTCTTATTTGAAAAAGCAAAAGAAATGACAGCAATGGATACTGTTAAAGAGAAAATAGAAGCTATATTAAATCCTAAAGAAGAACAAGAAGATGATGAGGACATAGATATAGACAAATTAAATCTTGATGAAATATTAGGTAAAAATATAGATGACGAAGACAAAAAAGAAAATACAGATGATATAATTGAAAATGAAGTAGAAGATGATGAAGACAAAGAAGAGGCAATTGAAGAAGAAAAACCTAAAAGAAGAGTAGGTAGACCTAAAAAAGAAGAAAAGCCTAAAGAGAAAAGACGTGTAGGTAGACCTAAGAAAAATAAATAGTTTTTAATTAGAAAATAGCCAAATTTAATGTTTGACTATTTTTCTGTATATAGGGGTAATATATTTTATTTATATTATATATTATGACAAAATATTTAAAAATTATATAGTAGAATATAGAGTATATAAAGAAACATAAAGAGGTGTAAAAATGATATATAATAAGTATTTAGATAATGATATTGATGAAAAAGTTGAATCAGTATTAAATACAATAAAAAAAGTGGTAAATTTTAAAAATATTGTATTTGTGTTATTCGCATTACTTTTGTCTACTAAAACATTTATAGGAGATTTTAGGCCATTTAACTATGTGCTACTTGCAGTTGCTAGTGCTTTTGAAGTACCATTACTACTTGTACTTGTTGCATCAGCTATTGGACTAGCTGTTGGAAGTTGTTCTTCAAGTTTAATATTATTAATAGTTTTCTTCTTACTGTATAATCTTGTTACAGCAATAGTAAATATTGAAGGAATAAATAGAAAGTATACTATTTTTATCAAATTTTTTGTGTCAATTGCGATATTACAAATAGTTGCTTCCTTTATTACAGGTGCATTATTTACTGAATTGTTTAAAGTTTTATCTAGTATAGTTGCATCTGGAATAATATATTTAGTAGCAGTTACTGGTATGAATGTTATATTAAACTTAAAGAATGGTTTTATATATACAAAAGAAGAAAGTATTATGATGATGCTTACAATAGCAATGCTTATATCTGCTGTAAGCCCAATAAGTATTTTAGGATTTAAATTAGTAGAAATAATTGCATTTATTCTTATATTAATTTATGGTTGGGGGAATGGAGCAATTCTTGGAGCAACAACTGGTCTTATGATAGGACTTACATATACATGTCTATGTGACATATCTATGTCGTTTGTAGTTGCAATTGCATTTAGTGGATTTATTTCTGGACTATTAAGAAGATTTGGAAAAATTGCAGTAATTATAGCTTTTATTGCAGGCAATATTTATATTTCATACTATTCTACTGGTATGTCTCAGATAAATATAATTACTTGTGAAGTTTTAGTTGCATCTGTTGTACTTTTCTTTATGCCTAAATTTGTAGAAAGAAAATTAGATAATCTATTTGATTTAGGGCGAGGACTTGAAGCAGTTAGAAATAATTTACTAAATCCAACTAAAGAGGCTAAAGAAAAGATAGGAGCAGTTTCAGAAGTATTTAGTAATCTTGCAGATATAACAGTTCAAAGAAATAAAGAAACAGAGCAAGAGACAACAGAAGTAATTAAAAAGTATATATTAAGCTATGTAAATAATACTTGTTTTGCATGTAGTAATATAAATGATTGTATAGATAAAGAAAATTTAGACATGACAGCAGAATATTTAGCAGACAAACTTGAAAGTGGAGAAAAGATTGAAGCAGAAATGCTAAAATTTGATTGCAAACATTCTAAGATAATTGTAGATAATTTATATGAAATATATAATAATATGAAGATTACAAGAATTCTTAAACAAAGAGAATTAGAAAATACAGAAAAAGTTTCAAAACAATATAAAGAAGTGTCTAAACTACTAAATACAATTGTAGATAATATTAAAGAAGGTGCATTAGTAAAAGATGACTCTCAAAAGAAACTTAGAGATGAACTAAAATTTTATGGATTTAATGTTTATGAAGATGAATTTGTTAGAGAAACAGATTTAATAGAATATATATTTGTAACAGATATACTAACAAATATAGATAAGCAAAAAAGACAGATTGCAGAACTTGCAACAAATATTTTAGAGCAAAATATGACTATTAAATTAATATTAAATATATCTAAAACAGAGAAATCTAAAATAAAGTTAATTTCAACACCAAAATATAATATTAAAACAGAGATCATATCCGAAAAGAAAGTAGGAGAAAATGTATCTGGAGATACTTATCTTCAAATGGAACTACAAGATTTAAGAAAACTTACTGTAATTAGTGATGGTGTTGGTTCTGGTAAAGATGCAGCACAAAGTTCAACTGCTGTAATTAATATATTAGAAAGATTATTAAGCGGTGGATTTAATGAAGAGAAAGCTATTGAAATAGTAAATAGTATAATAAAATTAAAAGGTGATGATGAGTTATATGCAACTCTTGATGCTTCAATTATTAATGAAAAAGATGGAGAATGTTTCTTTATTAAACTTGGTGCAGCACCAACATATTTAATAGAAAATGGTAAAGTAATTACAATTACTTCTACTACAATTCCTGTAGGGCTTGTGGATAATACAGATTATATCCCTATTTGTAAAAAATTAAATGAAGGGGACTTTGTAATTCAAATTTCTGATGGAGTAGTACAAGACGATATTGATCCAAATAGTAATTATTTAAAAAATTATTTACTTACATGTGATACATCAAAATCTGCAAAAATTATAGCTCAAGAAATAAGGGAAGTATTATATTTAAATAATGGCGGAGTCTTAGATGATGATGCTACAATTATAGTAAATAAAATAGAGAAAAGTTAGAAGTGCATTTATGCACTTTTAATTTTACTTGATTAACTTTACATAATGTGGTATAATATAAATATCTTTATAAGGTATGACCTAAAAAATAATTTATTAGGGGGAAGTTGTTATGTTTAATTTTTTTCTATTTGCACTAAGTGCATTAATGATAGTAGGAATAGGAGAAAAAAATGAAAGTAATAACAATATTAATAATTATCCAAGCGGCTATGAGCTAAAAAGACAATTGAGAAAAACCATTATTTATGATTATGACATCACGAGTCTAAATTATGACTTAATTGAAGAATACATATTTAGGGATTATGTGTATAACTTTGAAAAAGTTAGTGGTTATTCAAGAGATGTGGCAATAAGAAAAGCTTTAGATAAATATATAAAAACATATGGAATATTAAAGGTATAAATAAAACGCAAAGAGAACTTGTAAATCAAGTTCTTTTTCATTGACTTTTTAATAATCAAATGCTATAATTTATTTGAAATAGATGAAGATATTGTTTGTCAATTGTCTATTCACAAAAGTTATAAATTCGATTATTTAAGGAAGAGAGAAGATAAAGGGGAAAATTTATCTTCTCATTTTTGTATAATATAATAATAATGAAATACAATAATAATGACCTATGGGGAAACATAGGTCATAAGAGTATTATTTTTTCTTTACAGCTACTATTAAAGCTGTAATGGCGCTAATTAATGCATTAATAGCTCCTAGGAAAGTTATAAATTCATTCATTTTTCCACCTCCTTTCTTCTTTTTAAGGAGGTGGACTCATTATAACATTTAGAAAAATGTTAGTAAATAAAACTTGATTTGAATCTCTTTAGATATTTTTTCGAGAGAAAATTGTTAGTTAAGTAAGAATATAGTTCTTACTTTTTCTACATAATTTATTCAAACAAATGTACTTTTTAACTATACATTTTGCTAAAATTTTGATATAATACTCACAGGTGATAAAAGTGAGTTTTGTTCATTTACATTTGCATACAGAGTATAGTTTACTTGATGGTGCAATAAGAATTGATGAAGTAGTAAAAAAAGCAAAAGAATATAATATGCCAGCTGTAGCTATAACTGACCACGGCAATATGTTTGGTGCCATTGAAATGTATAAAGAATGTAAAAAAAACGGAATTAAACCAATTATAGGTTGTGAGTTCTATGTAGCACCAAGAAGTAGACTAGATAAGGAAGGAAGAATAGATACAGAACCTAATCATTTAATATTACTTGCAATGAATAATACAGGATATAAAAATCTTGTTAAACTATGTTCAATTGGATATACAGAAGGTTTTTATTATAAACCAAGAATAGATATAGAAATATTAGAAAAGTACAATGAAGGCCTTGTTTGTCTTTCTGCGTGTCTTGCTGGAGGATTATCTAGAAAGATAGTTAATGGAGATATTTTAGGTGCTAAAGAGATGCTTGAGAAATATTTGAGCATATTTGGAAAAGAAAGATATTTTTTGGAAATTCAAGATAATAAATTAAGAGAACAAATATTAGTAAATCAAAAACTAATTGAATTTTCTAAAGAGTATGGAGTAAGACTAGTAGCAACAAATGATTGTCATTATTTAAATAAAGAAGATTATGACTTTCACGAAGTATTACTTTGTATACAAACAAGAAAAACACTAAATGATGAAGATAGATTAAGATTTAAAGTAAATGAATTTTATTTTAAATCTCCAGATGAAATGAAGGAAGCTTTTAAAAATGTACCAGAAGCAATAGAAAATACTTTAAAAATAGCAGATATGTGTAATGTAGATTTAGAATTTGGTCACACAATACTTCCAGAGTTTAAGATAGAAGAAAATATTACACACTTAGAGTATTTTACTAAGAAATGTTACGAAGGGATAAGTAGTAGATATAATAAAGAGGATTATGATAAAGTAAAAGAAAGACTTGATTATGAAATAAGTGTAATAGATAAAATGGGATATATAGATTATTTTTTAATAGTTGCAGATTTTATTAATTATGCTAAATCTCAAGGAATTCCTGTAGGACCAGGAAGAGGAAGTGGCGCTGGTTCTCTTGCTGCATATTTAATTGGAATAACAGATATTGACCCAATTAAGTTTGGGCTTATTTTTGAAAGATTTTTAAATCCAGAAAGAGTAAGTATGCCAGACTTTGATGTAGATTTTTGTTATGAAAGAAGACAAGAAGTAATAGACTATGTTTCAAATAAATATGGAAAAGACCATGTAGCACAGATTATTACATTTGGAACAATGGCAGCAAGAGCTGCAATAAGGGATGTTGCAAGAGTTTTAGATATGCCTTATCAAAAAGGAGATACAATAGCAAAGCTAATACCACATAACTTTAAAATTACTATTGATAATGCTTTAAATGAAAATCCAGATTTAAGAAAGCTATATAATGAAGATATTGAAACACGAAGAATAATAGATA
This sequence comes from uncultured Clostridia bacterium, assembly GCA_949106495.1. Classification (GTDB taxonomy): domain Bacteria; phylum Bacillota; class Clostridia; order TANB77; family CAG-465; genus CAG-465. The sequence goes on along the minus strand of CARYZD010000005.1, from coordinate 28,091 downwards.
TATCAAAAAAAATAGAAGGTCTTTCAAGACAGGCATCAACACATGCCTGTGGTGTAGTTATTACTAAAGAGCAAGTAGTAAATTATGTACCTTTATATGAGAATGAAGGACAAATATCAACACAATATACAATGACTACGTTAGAAGAACTAGGACTACTAAAAATGGATTTTTTAGGACTTAGAACATTAACAGTTATAGATGATACTAAAAAACTAATAAAAAAAATTCGAGGCATAGATGTAGACTTTGGAAATTTTGATGATATAGATACATATAAAATGCTTACTCAAGGAAAAACACTTGGAGTGTTTCAAATGGAAAGTCCAGGATTTAGGAAAATGATGATGAAAATGGAACCAGATTCTATAGAAGATATTATAGTAATGATTTCACTTTATAGGCCAGGTCCAATGGATCAGATACCTAGATATATAAAAAATAAAAATAATAGGGGAGAAATTGAGTATACACATGAATCTTTAAAAGAAATATTAAAACCAACATATGGCTGTATGGTTTATCAAGAACAGGTAATGCAAATTTTTAGAAAACTTGCAGGTTATAGTTTAGGTAGAGCAGATATTGTAAGACGTGCAATGGGAAAGAAAAAACTAGACGTTATGAATAAAGAAAGAGAAGTATTTGTTGAAGGAGCATCTAAAAATGGAATAGATTCTCAGAGTGCAAACAAAATATTTGATGAGATGGCAGAATTTGCAAAATATGCTTTTAATAAATCACATGCAGCTGCATATGCGGTTGTTGCTTACCAAACAGCATATTTAAAATGTCATTATCCAAATGAATTTATGGCAGCATATATGAACTCTTTTATAGGAAATCAAAATAAGATACCTATATATATTAATGAAAGTAAGGAACTTGGAATAGAAGTATTAAGACCAGATATAAATGAAAGTTATGCTAAATTTGCAGTTATAAATGGAAAAATAAGATTTGCTTTAAATTCCATAAAAAATGTTGGGGAAAACGCAATAGATGAAATAATAAAAGAAAGAAAGCTAAATGGAAAATACAAAAATTTTATAGATTTTTGTCAAAGAGTATCAAGTGATGCTATAAATAAAAAATGTATTGAGAGTCTAATTAAAGCAGGCTGTTTTGATGAAATAGAAAAACAATATAATAGATATGATTTATTAGATGATTTTGAAATGATAGTAGATGGTATAAATCATACAAGAAAAAATAATTATATAAATCAAATAGATTTCTTTGGAGAAATAGAAGAAAATGGTAATACTATAAAACTTGAAAAGAGTGGTAGAATACCATCAAAAAGAGAACTTCTTGATATGGAAAAGGAAATGCTTGGGTTATATATTTCTGGACATCCACTAGATGAATATAAAGACTATATTAATAAAAACTCAACAATAACAACATTAGAACTGAATGAAGACGATATAGAAGAAGAGGAATTAGAAGAAAAACCAAATTATGACTCTAAGATAGTAACAATTTGTGGAATATTTAATAGAGGTAGAATGCTTGTAACTAAATCTGGAAAAAATATGATGTTTGGAGAGTTAGAAGATTTATTTGGCTCTATTGAATTAGTGTTGTTTTCTAATACTTTTGAAAGATTTAATAATATTTTACAAGATGAAAGTATTATTAAAGTAACTGGAAAAGTAAGTGTAAAAGAAGGAGAGAAAACAAAAATTTTAGTATCTAATATATCACTTATAGATAAAGAATTAAAGTCAGCAAAAGAAAAAAAAGGGGATACAGCTACTATAAAAGTAAATAAAAAAATATATATAAGAATTCCTAAAGATAAACTAGATTTAGAAGATAGGGTGATAGGATATATAAAAGATTTGAGTAAAGAATATCCAGGAGATATAGAAGTATATATTTTTTATGATGGAACAAATAAAATGAGATTATTAAATAAAGCAAACTTTTTACAAGATAATCAGATAGTATTAGATAAATTATCATTAGCATTTGGAAAAGAAAATGTAAAAATAAAATAAAAAAAAGGAATCACTTCATTTAATGTGATTCCTTTTCTATATATAAGTCTATTTTGAAGATTTTTTATCAGCTGCTTCTGACATTGCTGCAATAGAACCTAATGTTTTAGTTGCATCAAATGGAATAAATACTTTGTTTGCAGAACCATTTGCAACTTTTTCTAATGATTCTAAAGATTTGATAGCAACAAGTTTATCATCTGGTTTAGATGACATTATTGCACCATATACCATTTTAATTTCTTCAGCTTTAGCTTCAGCAACTTTTTTAATTGCTTCAGCATTACCTTCGGCTTCAAGTATTTTAGATTCTCTAACACCTTGTGCTCTTCTGATACTAGATTCTCTTTCAGCTTCTGCGTTAAGAATAGTAGATTGTTTATTACCTTCTGCTAAGGTAATGTCTGCTTGACGTTTACCTTCAGCTTCAAGAATAATAGCTCTTTTATTTCTTTCTGCATTCATTTGTTTTTCCATTGCATCTCTAATATCTACAGGTGGTTTAATATCTTTTATTTCAACTCTATCAACTTTACATCCCCATTTATCTGTAGCTTCATCAAGAACATCTCTTAATTGAGTGTTTATTGCATCTCTTGAAGAGAACGTAGAGTCTAAGTCCATTTTACCAACAATATCACGAATTGTAGTAATTGCTATATAAGCAATACCTTTTTGTAAGCTTTCAATTTCGTATACTGCTTTTACTGGATCCATTATTTGATAGAATACAACAGTATCAATTGTAATAGTAACGTTATCTTTAGTTATAACACTTTGTGGAGTAACGTCCATAGTTTGTTGTTTTAAACTAACAACAGCTCTTACCTTATCTACAAAAGGTAATAAAATGTTAAGACCAGCTTCAGCAGTAAAACTATATTTACCAAAACGTTCTATAATTTTTACTTCAGCTTGTTTAACAACTTTAATAGATGCAGCAGCAACTACTAAAATAAAAATAACAACAATAATAAGAAATAGAATAAATCCTACCATATTTTTACCTCCTTATGGTTTTCTTACTAAAAGCTTAACTCCATCAATCTTTTCGATAATAACGCTTTCTCCAACATTGATAGATTTATCTTTCTCAGATTTTATGGCAGACCAAAGTTCACCATTTACTTTAACTTGACCTACTGGATTTGAATTATCAATTTTTTTAATAATAATTCCTTTTTTTCCTAAAACAGCACTATTGTTCATACTTGTATTATCTTTATTTTTAAAAAGCTTGTTTACTAAAGGTTTAGTAAATAATACCATTATAATAGTGGATACAACAAATATTAGAATTTGTGCAACTAAGTTTTCAGGAACTATAAGGCTTGTTAAAAATGCAAGAAAAGCTCCAACTCCTGGCCAAAATAATAAAAATGATATAGTAAAAATTTCTCCTAAAAAGAAAACACCACTGACAATTAACCATATTGCCCACATTGGTAACATAAAAATCCCTCCTTTTCATGATGAAATTAATAACTAGTATACTTTAATTATACAATAAATATGTCAAAAGTACAAGATATTGAATAAAATATTATACTAAAACTAACATAAAAGAATACATTATATTATAACGGTTAAATATTTGTTACTAATGTTACAAAAATATTAAGAACTTGACAAAAGATAAGTACTGTGCTAAAATGTATCTGCTTCTGGAACAGTAAAGAAAATAATGCAATTTGACAAAAACAGGTATAAATGTTATAATATAACATGTAACCTAAAAAAGGAAGGTGCAAAATTTAATTATGGGAAAGAAAGGTGTGCTCAGTACACTAAGATTTATATTATTTACAGGAATTACACTAGTAATGATATTTACAGCTGTATATTTTACTGTACTTAATACTTATAAACCAGCAGTTAAAGCATATATTAATGGTGAGTTTATTGGATATTTTTCTAATGAACAACAATTTGACGAAGTATATAATGACTTAGTTGCTGAAAAACAAATTATTAACGAAAACGTTAAAGTATATTTAGATAGTGAACCTACTTTTGAACAAAGTTATATAAGAGATTCACTACTTGAAGAACAAAATGTGTATACAAATTTAAGAGCAGAAATAAAAACAGAGTTTACAATTTACGAATTAACAGTAGATGGTGAACAACAAATGACATTTACAGCTGAAGAACAAGCTGAAAAATATGTTGAAGAATTAAAAGCACAAGTAGAAGATATAGATACATCAATAAATGTAGAAAAAGTTTCAGAGCTTGAAAATATCACTTCTACTGATAGAGCAGATGATATTCTAGCTGGAATAGTAGACAGAAATAAACCAGTAGAAATTCCAGTTGAAGAACCAAAACCAACAGTTCCTCAGTATTCAGCCTCTGTATATAGTGGTGCAGTAACTCCTGCAATTGATGGTACAAAAATATGGCCAGCTGCAGGTAGAAGAATAAACTGTGACTATTGGGGATATTATGGACATAATGGTGTAGACATAGGTGGAGCACAAGGTTCTCCAATTTATGCATACATGGGTGGTACTGTAATATTTTCTGGTTGGGATACAACAGGTTATGGTAATTGCATAAAAATAAATCATGGAAATGGTGTAGTTACAATTTATGCTCACTGTAGTGCTTTATATGCTAGTGCTGGTCAACAAGTATCTGCAGGTCAAAATATAGCAGGTATAGGTATGACTGGTTGGGCTACAGGTAACCACTTACACTTTGAAGTAAGAGTAAATGGTGTTCCAGTAAATCCATGGGTTTACTTAAGTGGAGTTTAATAGTAAATAAGTTACAATTAAGTAATTTATTATATATCACCTATTGCTCAGATGATACAAAAATACCTCAGTACATCTTAGCTATAGGCAAGTTAGAAGAAGGAGGAAAAAGTCAATGACTAAAGAAAGAAAAAATGAAATTTTAACAACTTATGCTAGAACTGAAAATGACACTGGTTCTGCTGAAGTACAAATTGCACTTCTTACAGAAAGAATCAATGAATTAACAGCTCACTTAAAAGTTCACAAACATGATGAACATTCAAGACGTGGTCTTTTAATCATGGTTGGTAAAAGAAAAAGACTTTTAAAATATCTTGAAGCTAAAGATGTTGAAAGATATAGAGATATTATTTCTAAATTAAATTTAAGAAAATAATAAAAATTAAAGAAGTAGTTTATAAAGGCTACTTCTTTTTTGTTTGCTAGAAATATTTAGTTAATAGTTTTATAATAAATAACTCCAAATTTAATATATAAATCGACAAAAAATATATTTTCAATATAAAGGTGAGATTCTGAAAAAGAAAAAGATATTTTTAAGCATAATTTTATTTATGCCTATAATATTTTAATTTAGTTTAGCTATACAAATGAATAAGGATATAAAATAATATGAGGTAGAAAAATAAAAGTAAAATTTATTTATTGAGAAATAGTATTTTGTGTAAAATATGAAAAGGTAGTTGAAGAAGTGATAGAAGAATCACCTGTAACAGAAGATATTTCAGTATATTAGTTAATTTTAGTAGCTATAATTTCATTAGCTGGAATAATAATATCAAATAAAAAAGTAAATGATTAAAATACTTTAAGAAGTGGGAAACCACTTCTTTTTTATATATAAAGTATATTTTATTAATTGAATATATTTTTATTTTGAGATAAAATTTAAATTATAAAAAATAAGGGAGATATAAGAAGTGAATATTGTAATTTGTGGAAGTTTGAAGTTTAAAGAAGATATAATAAAAATTGGGGATAAATTAGAAAGTATGGGAATTAATGCTAAATTACCAATTGAATGTATTAATAGTGAACCTAAATAAGTTGCATCAAGGGCTCATTTTAATAGAATAATAGATAAAACTACTGATGCTATATTAGTTGTAAATAAAGACAAAGGAGAGATTAAAAATTATATTGGCCCAAATACATTTGCAGAGATTGCTTTTGCGTATTATTATAATAAAAAAGTGGTATTGTTAAATGGTATTTATGAGCCATACAAAGATGAACTTGAGGCTTGGAAAGTAATAACTTTAAAAGGAAATTTAGAAAATATAAAAAAATGGTAAATTTTAGTTTAAAATAGCTGTAATACAGTATTTTCAATTGCATAAAAATCTATTTTATGTTATAATTGTAGCGTTAAAATCGAGAAGAGAGCTTAAAAAAGGTGGTATGTATATGAGTAAGTTCGATGAGAGAATAAAGTTATCAAATATAAATAATAATTATAAGGAATTTGATGGAAAAGATGTTTTAGTTTCTGGTTGGGTAAGAAATTTAAGAGATTCTAAGAAAATAGCATTTATTGAATTAAATGATGGAAGTCATTTTAAATCTACACAAATTGTTTTAGAAGAAGGTGTAGAAAATTATAATGATATAGTTTCTTTAAATATAGGAGCTAGTATTATAGTTAAAGGAACTGTAAAAGTAACAGAAGGAGCTAAACAGCCTTTTGAAATAGTAGCAAAGGCAATTGAAATATCTGGTAAATCTTCACCAGAATATCCATTACAAAATAAAAGACATTCAATGGAGTTTTTAAGAGATGTTGCACATTTAAGACCAAGAACTAATACATTTTTAGCTGTATTTAAAGTAAGAAGTGTAATAGCTCAAGCTATACATGAATTTTTTCATAATAATGAATTTGTATATGTTAATACACCAATAATTACATCTTCAGATTGTGAAGGTGCAGGTGAAATGTTTAGAGTTACAACATTAGATGATGATAAACATCATGAACCAGCAGAAGACTTTTTTGGAAAGAAAACAAGTCTTACAGTATCTGGTCAGTTATCTGCAGAATGTATGGCAATGGCGTTTTCTAATGTGTATACATTTGGACCAACATTTAGAGCAGAAGATTCACATACTGCAAGACATGCCGCAGAATTTTGGATGGTAGAACCTGAAATGGCTTTTTGTGATTTAGAAGGAGATATGGAACTTGCCGAATCAATGATTAAATATATAATTAGAAAAGTTTTAGATGATTGTAGCGAAGAAGTACAATTTTTCAATAGCTTTTTTGATAAAGAGTTAATTGAAAGATTAAATCACATATATAATTCTGAATTTAAAAGAATTACATATACAGATGCAGTTGAACTTTTAAAAGAGCATAATAATGAATTTGAATATAAAGTAGAGTGGGGAACAGACTTACAGACAGAACATGAAAGATATTTAACAGAGAAAATATTTAAAAAGCCTGTATTTGTAACAGATTATCCAAAAGATATTAAAGCTTTTTACATGAAGTTAAATGATGATAATAAAACAGTAAGAGCAGTAGATATGCTTGTTCCTGGAATTGGAGAAATTATAGGTGGTTCTCAAAGAGAAGAAAACTTAGAAACACTATTAAATAGAATGAATGAACTTGGTCTTAAAGAAGAAGATTATTCATGGTATTTAGATACAAGAAGATATGGTACAGTAGTACATTCTGGTTTTGGTCTTGGATTTGAAAGATTAGTTATGTATATGACTGGTATGGCAAATATTCGTGATGTAATTCCATTCCCAAGAACACCAGGAAATTGTTTATATTAATATTAAGGAGTGAAAAAAATGAGTGAATATAGAACACACACATGTGATGAGTTAAGAGAAGAAGATGCTGGTAAGGAAGTTAAGTTATCAGGATTTGTAAAAACAGTTAGAGATTTAGGAGGATGTGTTTTCATAGATTTAAGAGATCATTATGGAATTACACAGCTTACAACAGAAGACCCTAAATTATTAGAACAAATTAAAGAAATAAATGTTGAAGCTTCAATTACAGTAGAAGGTACTGTAGTAAAAAGACCTGAAGAAAATATTAATGATAAAATTGACACAGGTAGAGTAGAAGTTGAAATTAAAAATATTGTAGTACAAAATAATGTATTATTACCAATGCCTTTTGAAGTTGAAAAAAGTCATGATGTAAAAGAAGATTTAAGATTACAATATAGATTTTTAGATTTAAGAAATGAAACAATACATGAAAAAATAGTTTTCAGAAGTAAAGTATTAAAATGTTTAAGAGATAAAATGGATAGCATGGGATTTGTTGAAGTTCAAACACCAATACTTACCTCATCATCTCCAGAGGGAGCAAGAGATTATTTAATCCCTTCAAGATTACATGAAGGAGAATTTTATGCATTGCCTCAAGCTCCACAACAATTTAAACAATTATTAATGATTTCAGGCTTTGATAAATATTATCAAATTGCACCTTGTTTTAGAGATGAAGATCCTAGAGCAGATAGAAGTCCAGGAGAATTTTATCAATTAGACTTTGAGATGTCATTTGCAACTCAAAAAGAAGTATTAACAGTTTTAAAGGAGGTAACATCACATGTATTTAATATGTATGGACATGCAAAAATTTCTGAAGATTCATTTGTAGAAATACCATTTAGAACTGCTATGGATATGTATGGTTCAGATAAACCAGATTTAAGAAATCCACTAGTACTTACAGATGTTACAGAATGTTTTGAAGCTTCTGGATTTAATGCTTTTAAAAATAAAACAGTTAAAGCAATTGCAGTAGATAGTAGTTCAGTTACAAGAAGATTCTTTGATGAAATGACAGATTTTGCAAAAACAGAGCTAGGAATGTCAGGTCTTGCATGGATAAAAATAAATGAAGATGGTACTGTAGTAGGACCAATTGCAAAATATCTATCTGAAGAAGTATTAAAAGATATGTTTGAAAGAACTGGTGCTAAAGAAAATTATGGTATTTTCTTTATTGCAGATGAATATAACAAAGCATGTAAAGATGCTGGTAACGTAAGAATAGAACTTGGAAAAAGACTAGGACTTATAGATGAGGATGTATATAAATTCTGCTTTATTGTAGATTTTCCATTCTATGAAGAAACAGATGATGGAAAAATAGATTTTGGACATAATCCTTTCTCTATGCCTCAAGGTGGTCTTGATGCATTACTTAATAAAAATCCATTAGATATACTTGCATATCAATATGATATGGTTTGTAATGGATATGAACTTGCTTCAGGTGCAGTAAGAAATCATGATACTCAAATTATGACAAAAGCATTTGAAATTGCAGGATATAGTGAAGAAACTGTACAAAATAAATTTGGTGCATTATATAATGCATTTAAATATGGTGCTCCACCTCATGCTGGTGCTGCTCCTGGAATTGATAGAATGATAATGCTTTTACTTGGTGAAACAAACATTAGAGAAGTTATTGCATTCCCTAAAAATAGTAAAGCAAGAGATTTATTAATGCAGGCACCAAACTTTGTTACAGATGAACAATTAAGAGACGTTCATATTAAAGTTGATGTAAAAGACAAAAAGTAGAGGAGAGATAATATGAAAATAGCAATTCTTGGTGTAGGTGCATATGCTATTGCACTTGCAAAGGTATTTAATAAGAATGAAAACAATCAAGTTATGATGTGGGCAAAATTTAAAGAAGAAGCCAAGATTGTAATGGAAAAAAGAGAGAATGCTGGTGTTTTACCTGGTGTTAAAATTCCAGATGATATTAAAATAACTATGAATTTAGCTTCATGTATGGAAGATGCAAGTATTGTAATACTTGCAGTTCCTGCAGCTGCTGTAAGACAAGTATCAGAAGAAGTGGCTGTTTATGCTACTAAGGAACAAATTTTATGTGTTGTTTCAAAAGGAATTGAGCCTAAAACTAATATGTTTATGAGTGAGATATTATATGAAGCAACAAAAAATGAGAATATTTGTATGATATCTGGTCCTTCTTTTGCTATAGAAATCGCAAATGATGCAAAGACAGGATTTAATGTTGCAAGTAATAATATAGAAGCTGCTAAAACTGTAAAAGAGCAATTTGAAAATGGAATAGTTGTTGGAACTTGTGATGATATTATAGGAGTACAAGTTGCAGCTTCAATAAAAAATGTTTTTGCAATTTTTATGGGAATGCTAAATGGTATGGATAAAAAAGATTCATATAAAGCAAGTTGTCTTGCATGCTTAGTAAGAGATTTAGGAGATACTATAGTGGCTCTTGGAGGAAAAAGAGAGACTATATTTACATATGCAGGACTAGGAGATATGCTACTTACTTGTATGAGTTCTAAGAGTAGAAATTTTACATTTGGAACTTATATTGGTAGAGGATATTCAATGCAAGATGCATTTGAAACAATGTCTGTTAAAACAGTTGAAGGAATCTATACTTTAAGCACAATAACAGATTTAATGAATAAAAAAGGATTTAGTGTGAAATCATTAGAAGTATTATATGGTATATTATATAATAATGATTTAAAAGATAATTTATTAGATAAAATTAGAATGTAGATGGAGATGTTAAATTTGGAAAGAGAAGAAATTCTTGATAGCATAAAAAAAGAAGCTTTAGAAAATCATGTGCCAATAATCGAAGATGAACCATTAGAACTTATTAAGGTTATTTTAAAATTGAAAAAGCCTAATAGAATTCTTGAGGTTGGAACTGCGGTTGGATATTCAGCAATTAATTTTTCTAAATATTTAGTTGGAGAAGACAGCAAAATAAAAACTATTGAGATTAAAGAGGCAATGTATAATAAAGCAATAGAAAACATTAGTACAATGAATTTACAAGATAAGATAGAAGTAGTTCTTGCAGATGCAACAGAATATATGAAATCTATACCAACAGATGAAAAGTATGATATTATATTTATTGATGCAGCAAAAGGACAATATCTTGTATATTTAGAAGAAGCAATTAGACTTTCAAAAAAGGGAAGTATAATAATAGCAGATAATATGTTATATAGAGGAAGAACTCTTTCAGATTATAATGAACATAAACATAGAACTGCTACTAATAGATTAAGAGAATATCTTTCAGTTATGAAAGAAGATGAAAGGTTAGATTCAACACTAGTAAAAATTGGTGATGGACTAGCAATAAGTATAGTAAAATAGTAATAAAAAGAGAATTCATATAAAATGAATTCTCTTTTTGTATTATATTTTTTATTTAAAATATTCCAAATAGTTTAGTATTTTCAGTTTCTTGATTTTTATATTTTTTATCTGTATAACATACAGTAGATGTATTAAATACTCCATAAGGTTCAGATAATGCAACTTTAATACAATTTATTTCATTATTTACTATATCCATTTTAAATATCTCAAATTCATCATCAGATAATACTAAAACTAGAGTAGTATTGTTTATATTTTTAATAAATAATTTTTCAATTTCAATTGTTTTGTATTTTTCATGATGTGTTTTAATATATGTATAAACCTTTTCTATGTTTTGAGTTCCTTTAACAGTCATAGGACTATTCAATAGAAATTTTAAGTTATCTATTTTAATTAATTCAGTATTATTCTTTAGCTCTTTAAAAGGCAAATTAAGGTCTTTTACTTTTATTAGTTGTAAGAATGTACCGTCTATAGATAAAGCCATAATTTCTGTGTTTTCGTCTAAATCAAGGTTAGTTAGTCTATTAAATTCCATACTATTATATATTTGAATATATTTTTCTGAAGATAAAACCTCAGATGCTATACTATATTTCATTTTTTCAATTAAATTAGATGAACTACTTTCAAAAGTATTTAGTATTTTATATGTTATAGTATTATAAATATTATCTTCTAATTTTTCATTTTTAAATATTAATAATTTAGATAATTCTTTTTGTTTAACAGTAAATAGAATAGGAGAGTAACGATTTTCAGATATTATTAATGTGTCAACTAAAATATTTTGAATATTAATAACATTACTAATCATATTTTCTTCTAATTCATTAATTGTCTCAGTAAGGCTTACTTCTACATTTTCAATATTATCTTCATCTATTTGAGGTTTTATTTCAAGAATAGTTTTAGTAATTAAATAAGATAATTCTTTTTTTTCTTTAAGTAAATTTTCGTTAATTTTTTCATCTGGTAGTACTTTTTTAGATTCAAGATAGTTATTATCTAGTAGTTTATTGTAATAAAGCAATTTATTATAATTTGAATAATTTTTACTAGCTTTATCAAAAATAGCTAAAAACTGTTCTAGATTTTCAACTTTACTTCTTAAAAGACATTTTTCTAAGTATTTAGTTGGCTTAGAAAATAAATTTATATATAAATCCTCTTCTTGAATATTAAATGCAAAACACATTTGTTTAAGTATTTGACCTTCTAAAAAATAAATATTATTATCTACTTCTAGACCATTACCTAAAAAATCTTTTTTATATGTTCTATAAGTTGGAACTATACTTAATGTAGTAGGTTCTGTATATAATATTCTACAAACTAAGTTAGATACAATAGCTCTATTAATACCATAATTTTTATGTTTTTGTTTATAATTTAATTTAGATAATGAAGTAGTAGAGTATCCTACTGTATAAAGGTTTTCTTTTTTTTGAGTAGTTGTAATTGCATATATTAATCTTAAAAATAGTGATTCTAAATCACTAGTGTCTTTTATATATAATTCTTTAGTAATTGCATCATAGTAACCAGTTTTAAAATCATAATTTCTATCTGAGTTTAAAAATACAGCGTCAATATTGGTATATAATTTTTTAGCTAGTTTATTAATATTAACTCTATCTATATATCCAAAATGTACTAATTTTTCAAATAAAAAATCTACTTTTTCTATAAAATCATTATTCAATTTACATTTTTCTTTAAATTTTTCTAAATAATCCATACAAACCTCCAATGACTTATATTAAATATATAATAAAGTATTAAAATATACAAGTAAATCGACAAAATGTAAATAAAATATAATAGAAAAAGCTATTATAAAATTAAGTAGTAAATAACTAAAAAATCAATACTACCGATATCGGTAGTATTGATTAATTTTATTTTAATTCTACTTTAGGATTTTCTTCAATTCTTATAGAACTTGTTGGAAATATTCTTTTTTCACTTGGTATAAATCCTCTAACTTGCACAGTTGGTAAAATCCATGTATATGCTCCAATAAAAGAACCTGGTAGAGTAGTAGAGTTAGCACCAAGTCTAGTACTATCTCCAATTATTGCACCAAAGAAATCTGTTCCAATATCTATTTTTTTACCTTCAGAATTTTTTACTGTAATATTTTTTTGGTCAAATCTTCTATTTGCACAAATTATTCCACTACCAATTCTTGTAGATTTTCCAAGTATTGAATCTCCTACAAATGCAAGAGAGGCAACTTTTGCTTTATTTTGCAAAATGGAATGTTTAATTTCAGATGCATGACCTACAACACAATTATCTCCAATAATAGTTCCAGGTCTTACTAATGCTCCTGATTGAATTTCTACATTTTTTCCTATTATTACAGGTCCTTGTATTACAGCATTTGCATGTATATGAGTTCCTTCACCAATAATATAGTTTCCTTCAATTGAAACAAATTCATCTACTTTTGCATTATTAATTTTTACATTGTTTTTTACAATTTTATCCTCTAAATATGAATTTACTTTAGAAAGAGCCTCCCATGGATAAGTACAACTATCAAAAATTTCTTTATGTTCGAACTCATTCAGATGTTCAAAATAATAATTTAGTTTAAAGTTTTCCATATAAAATACCTCTTTTCTTAATTAATCATTGTGTATTTCTTTTAGAGAAGACACTTTAGTGTTATCTTTAACATAGGTGTTTTTAGTAATATATGTAAATGGACCAATTTTGCAATCATTACCAATAGATGCTCTATCAATTTTAGAACTTTCAACAGTTGTATTATCTCCTATAGTAGAAGATATTATAGTTGAGTTTGGCCCAATTATACAGTTTTCTCCAATTATTGTTTCTCCTTGAATATTTGTTCCAGGATAAATAATTGTATCATTGCCAATTGATACGTCTAAAGAAATATATGTATTATCTGGGTCAATTAATGTTACACCATTATCCATATGTTTAGTTCTATTATCTTGAAGTAGAGTTTTAGTAACAATAGATAAATCATTTCTAGAATTAACACCTTGGGCCTCTGCTGGATTTTGAATAACATATACTCCAATTCTACCACCTTTTTCAATAATGTAGTATGGAACATCTGTTATGTAGTATTCTTTTTGAGCATTATTATTATCTAATTTAGAAAATGTTTCTTTTAGATATTTACCTTTAAAACAATAAAGTCCAATATTAACTTCTTTGATTGCAAGTTCATCTTCATTACAATCTTTTTGTTCAACTATTTTAGATAAATTACCATAAGCATCTCTTACAATTCTTCCATATGCAGGAGTTTTTTCAAAAACAGCTGAAACTAAAGCTCCATCATAATTTCCCATTTCTAAAAAAGAAATAAATGATGTTATTGTGTAAGGGGATATAAGAGGCATATCTCCATTAACAATTAATACAAGATCATCATCTTCAATATAGTCTTGGGCTTGCATTGCAGCATGACCAGTACCTAATTGTTCTTTTTGAAAAATACATTTTACATTATCTCTTAATTTAAGTCTTTCCTCGACATCTTCATGTTTATGTCCAACGATAACATACATATCATCAATATTCGCGTTTTCGCATGCATCGCAAACATAATCTATTATACATCTATCATAAACCTTATGTAGCACTTTGGGAAGATTGGATTTCATTCTAGTTCCTTTACCACCTGCCAAAATAATTGCTTTTACTTTATTCATTAATATCACTTCTCCTTAATATATATTATATTTAGACTAGCTAAATTATAACAAGGAAATTCTATCATAAAAGAGGTTAAAAGTCAATTTAAGACTAGGTATCCCTAGTCTTAAGATTAATTTTAATTAACATTATAATTTGATTCTTCTAATATATTATCTGAAGATGGAAGAGCATCAAGTAAGTCTGCACCATAAAATTCATCTTCATCTCCAATAGGTAAAGCTTCAACATTTTTTAGTTTTCTTTGAATAGTTCTTGTTTTAGCACTTGCTCTTTCCATTGTATTACTAATTTCTTGTAGTTTTTTATTAGTTTTATCTAGCAAGTCTCCAAATTTTTCAAATTCAGATTTTACACCACCAAGTAGTTTCCAAACCTCACTTGAACGTTTTTCAATAGCTAAAGTTCTAAATCCCATTTGTAAGCTATTTAAAAGAGCAACAAATGTATTTGGTCCAGAAACAACAACTCTATATTTTTGAGTTAAAGTTTCAATTAATACAGTATTTTTTACTATTTCACAATATAAACTTTCAGTAGGTAGGAACATTATACCAAAGTCTGTTGTATATGGTGTTTCAATATATTTGTCATGAATATCTTTTGCAAAGAGTTTAATTGAATTTTCTAAACTTTTCCTTGCATCATTAATTGCATCAACATCTGCAGCTTCTTCAGCGTCAACTAAACGTTTGTAATCTTCAACAGGAAATTTAGAGTCAACAGGAATCAAGACATTTTGACCATCAGTTTTTCCAGGAAGTTTAATTGCAAATTCAACAAATTCAGTGGCATTAGGTCTAGTTTTTGCACTACATAAGTATTGGTCAGGTGTTAAGTATTCTTGTAATATATTTCCAAGTTCAATTTCTCCCCATGTACCACGTGCTTTAACATTTGTAAATATTTTCTTTAAATCACCAACTCCTTGTGCAAGATTTTGCATTTCACCAAGTCCTTTATATACAGATTCAAGTCTATCATTAACTATTTTAAATGATTCACCAAGTCTTTGTTCAAGAGTTCCTTGTAATTTCTCATCTACAGTAACACGCATTTTTTCTAATTTGTCTGCATTATCTTTTTGCATATATATTAGTCTATTTTCTACAGTTGTACGAATAAGTTCAAGTTTTTCTTCAGTACTTTTTCTAGTATTTTCTAACTTTTGCTCATTTAATGTAGTTAAATTTGCAAGTTGTAATTGTTGTGTATTTCCATTTTCAGTAATTTTATTACCAAGATTATTTTGAAGTTCTTCACGAGTTTGCATAAGCATAGTTGAAATCTCTCGTCTTAATTCATCTGAATTATTAGATTTATTCTTTAAACCAATTAATAAAGCTATTATAACTATAAGAAGTAGTATAATAGCAACACATAAAATAACTGTTAAGTTCATATATTTACCTCATTTCTATACAAATAAAATTATAACAAACAAACAAAAGTTTGTCAATGAATGGATAAATATAAAATAATTAAAAAAATAACAAGATGTATTAAAACTTGACAAAATAAAATTAAATCAGTAAAAAGATTGTAATAAAAAAGCCCCTTTGATATAATATGGGGGAATTCAAAATAAGCATGTAATAGGAGGAAGAAAGTATGGAAGAAAATGAAGAAGCAAAGCAAAAAAGGTACAAAAGTAAATGTGAGCATAAGGATGAATTCTTAGAATCATTATTTGTTACATATTTACCAATAAAAGATAATCTTATTCAAATGTTAAATGAAATACAAGAACATTATGGATATGTACCAAGTGATGTACAAATGAAATTATCTGAATTTTTAAAAATTCCAATGGCAGAAATATATGGAGTAGTAACATTTTACTCAAGATTTACATTAAAACCAAAAGGAAAATATAGCATTTCTGTATGTTTAGGTACAGCATGTTTTGTTAAAGGTTCACAAAAGATAATGGATAGATTAAAAGAGAGATTAAAAATAGAAGAGGGAGAAACAACTAATGATGGAAAATTCTCAATTGAAGCTCAAAGATGTGTTGGAGCTTGTGGTCTAGCACCAGTATTTACTGTTAATGGAAAAGTTTATGGAAAAGCAACAGTAAAAATGCTTGATGAAGTTTTGGACGAATTGGAGAAAGAGTAAAAAAAGTTCAAAATAGGACTAGAAAGGAGAAGTATGAAAACTATACAAGAAATAAATGAGATAAGAAAAAATAAAAGAAAAGAATTGGATTTAAGAGTCAATACTAAATCTGATACTAGAGAAAAACATATATTAGTATGTCATGGTACAGGTTGTACGTCTAGTGAATCACCTAAAATACTAGAAAATTTTAGGAAAATACTAAAAGAAAAAAATATAGAAAATGTTAGAGTAATAATGACTGGATGTTTTGGACTTTGTGCTAAAGGTCCAATAGTAATTATTAGACCAGAAGATACTTTTTATGCAATGGTTAAGCCAGAAGATTGTGAAGAAATTATACAAACTCATATTATAGAAGGTAATAGAGTTGAAAGATTACTTTGTAAAGATATAGATGGCAAAAGAGTGCAAAGTTTAGATGAACTTAATTTCTATAAGAAACAAAAAAGAATTGCACTTAAAAATTGTGGTGTAATAAATCCTGAGGATATAGATGAATATATAGCATTTGATGGATATAAAGCTTTAGAAAAAGTATTAAAAGAAATGATCCCAGATGATGTAATAAATGAAATTAAAAATTCTGGACTTAGAGGCCGTGGAGGAGCAGGTTTTCCAACAGGAAATAAATGGGAACTTACTAAAGCAGCAGTGGGTGAGCAAAAATATGTTGTTTGTAATGCAGATGAGGGAGACCCTGGTGCATTTATGGATAGAAGTATATTAGAAGGAGACCCACATAGCGTACTTGAGGCAATGATAATTGCAGGATATTCAATAGGAGCAACAAAAGGATATATATATGTTAGAGCAGAATATCCAATAGCTGTTAAAAGATTTCAAATTGCCATAGATGAAGCAAGAGAATATGGAATACTTGGAAAAAATATATTTGATTCAAATTTAGATTTTGATGTTGAAATTAGACTTGGAGCAGGTGCTTTTGTATGTGGTGAAGAAACAGCACTTTTAGAATCAATTGAAGGAAAAAGAGGTCAGCCAAGAGTAAAACCTCCATATCCTGCACAATGTGGATTATGGGGAAAACCAACTTTAATAAATAATGTTGAGACTTTTGCAAATATTACAAGAATATTATTAAATGGAGCAGACTGGTATTCTTCAATTGGAACAGAAAAATCTAAGGGTACAAAAGTATTTGCACTCGGTGGAAATGTAAATAATATTGGCCTTGTTGAAGTACCAATGGGAACTACTTTAAGAGAAATTGTATATGACATTGGTGGTGGGATTCCAAATAGAAGGGAATTCAAAGCAGCACAAACTGGTGGACCATCTGGTGGATGTATACCAAAAGAACATTTAGATACACCTATAGATTACGAATCATTAAAAGAAATAGGTTCTATGATGGGCTCTGGTGGAATGATTATAATGGATGATACAAAATGCATGGTTAGTCTTGCTAAATTTTATTTAGAGTTTACAGTAAGTGAATCTTGCGGAAAATGTACTCCTTGTAGAATTGGAACAAAAAGAATGCTTGAAATCCTTGAGAGACTTTGCGATGGTAAAGGCTCTGAAATGGACTTATATAGACTTGAAAAACTTGCATCAAATATTCAAAAAGCAAGTATCTGTGGCCTTGGTCAAAGTGCACCTAATCCAGTAATTAGTACAATGAAATATTTTAGAGAGGAATTTAAAGAACATGCAATAGATAAATCTTGTAGAACGTTAGAATGTAAAGCTATATCTAAAATAACAATTAATGAAGAGAAATGTAAAGGCTGTGGACTTTGTCAAAGAGCATGTCCAGTAAATGCAATAGAAGGAAAAGATAGAGAGAAAAGAGTAATAAATCAGTCAAAATGTATAAAATGTGGAACATGTTTAACTAACTGTCCATTTAAAGCAATAGGAAATTAAAAAGGAGGGGAGAAAAAATGAATAAAGACTTAATTACATTAACAATTGATGGACAAAAAGTTGAAGTAGAAAAAGGAACAACAATCTTACAAGCTGCTAAGAAAGTTGGTATAGATATTCCAACTTTATGCTTTTTAAAAGAAATAAATGAAGTTGGAGATTGTAGAATGTGTATTGTTGAAGTTGAAGGTAGAAGAGGGTTTGCTACTTCTTGTATTCAAACAGTAGAAGAAGGAATGGTAGTACATACAAATAGTCCAGCTGTTTTAGAGGCAAGACATGTTATACTAGATTTAATAATTTCTAACCATTCTAAAGACTGCTTAACATGTACACGTTCTGGAAATTGTGAATTACAAGCTTTGTCTACAAAATTTAATATTTCTAATATTGAATTTGAAGGACAAAGATTAAGACATAAAATAGATGATGTATCTCCTTCGATTGTAAGAGATTTTAATAAATGTATACTTTGTAGAAGATGTGTAGCAGCATGTAAAAATGTGCAAAAAGTAGGTGCAATAGACTGTATAAATAGAGGATTTGAATCTTGCATATCAACAGCTTATGATAAAAGTTTAAATGATGTGAATTGTACTAATTGTGGTCAATGTATTCAGGCGTGTCCTACAGGAGCTTTACATGAAAAAGAAAATATAAATGATGTATGGCCAAAACTTAAAGACCCAGATACATATGTTATAGTTCAAACTGCTCCAGCAGTAAGAGTAGCTCTTGGAGAAGAGTTTGGAATGGATATTGGAACAAATGTAACTGGTAAAATGGTAACAGCTTTAAAGAGGCTTGGATTTAATAAAGTATTTGATACAAATACAGGTGCAGATTTTACAATAATGGAAGAGGCAAATGAATTTATAGAAAGATTTAAATCAGATGATAATTTACCAATGATAACATCTTGTAGCCCTGGTTGGGTAAAATATATAGAAATGAATTATCCAGAATTATTACCTCATTTATCTAGTTGTAAATCTCCACATGAGATGTTTGGTGCATTACTAAAAACATATTATGCAAATAAAGAAGGCATTGATCCTAAAAAGATATATGTAGTATCAGTTATGCCATGTATTGCTAAAAAATTTGAAAGACAAAGAACAGAGATGCAAAATGATGGTATGTATGATGTAGATTGTGTTATTACAACACGTGAACTTTCAAGAATGATAAAACAAGCTAACATAGACTTTTTAACATTAGAAGATACTAATTTTGATAGTCCTATGGGTGAGGCAACAGGTGCTGCTGCTATATTTGGTACAACTGGCGGCGTTATGGAGGCAGCACTTAGAACCGCTCAAGATGTTTTAACTGGTGAAGATTTAAAGAAAATAGATTTTGAGCAAGTTAGAGGAGAAAAAGGTATAAAAAGAGCAACTATAACTATTGCTGGAAAAGAATTAAAAGTTGTTGCTGCAAGTGGACTTGCAAATGCTCAAAAAATAATGGAGGAAATAAAATCTGGAAAAGCAGATTACCAATTTGTAGAAATAATGGCATGTCCTGGTGGATGTATTATGGGTGGTGGTCAACCAATAAAAAACTCAAAGATACGTTCAGAAGTAGATGTAAGAAAGTTAAGAGCTGATAGTTTATATTCAATAGATGAAAAAAGTATTATTAGAAAATCTCATGAAAATCCTGTACTTAAGAAAGTGTATGAGGATTTCTTAGGAAAACCAGGAAGTGAGACAGCACATAAATTATTACATACAAAGTATTATCAAAGAGAAAAGTACAATATATAAAACAAAAGACCTACTTAAAAAGTAGGTCTTTTAGTATATAAAAGATAATAAAAAAATCACCATAAGGTGATAATTTGTGGTGCGGGTAAAAGGACTTGAACCTTCACGCCTCTCGGCATCGGCTTCTAAGACCGACGTGTCTGCCAATTCCACCATACCCGCGACTACGTGTATTATAATACCACAGTTATAGTTCTTTGTCAATAGTTTTTAATGATTTTATTCTATTATTTTTTGCTATTAAACTTGATTTTATTTTAATTGTATTATATTATATTCTTTATAAGAGGTGATAGTATATGAATAAAAAGTATATATTTTTTTTATTTTTACTTATGATTATTTTCATTCTTGTAATATTCTTATTTAATTTATATACAAATAAAAAGGAAAAAATATTATTAGATAATAATAATCAAATAAAAATTTTATACGAAATATATAATGACTTTTTAAAATACTATAATTCAAATATTGTTTTAGATGAAAGTGCTTTAAGAAATTTTATAACACATGAAGAATTTAATCTAGAAGGTAAAGAATTATTAAAAGAAGTGGAAAAATATTCAGAAGATATACATAGTCTTAAGTATATTATGTCAGTTAAATATAATTCTTCTAATAAAATATTAACTATATCTTTAATTGATTATAATTCTAAACAAATAAGTAGTTTAAACTATAAACTAAAAACTAATTTTTTTGAAATAAAATATATACCTCCAAAAGTAAGAAATATTGGAAACCATTAAAAAAGGATGTTCTATTGAACATCCTTTTTTAGACTAATACAAAGTACTTATGTCATTAATATCGTAATCCGATATTATAGTTCTGCCTGTATATCCATCATGCATAATTGAAGTTAATAGTGTATTATGTGCTAGTCCTAATGCATGTCCTAATTCATGCATAAATATTGACTTCATTTCTTTGTTTGTAAAATCTGCATTTCTATTAAGGGCTATATCAGCTTCTATTATTTTGTCTGTTCCATTTGGAACCATTGTATGTGTCCTAGCCAATTCAGATGTATTTGCCCAAGAATCTTTTCCGACAACATTAACACTATCATATGCTATTCTATTATTTCCTAATTGTCCTCCGTACACAAAAAAGATTCCCTTTCCTATGCTATTCCATTCTGCCATAGCACTTTTTAGTGCATTAATTTCAGTTGCAGAGAGTTGATTTGAAGCATAATATGTTATTGGTCTAGAATACCACTTTACTCCTTTAGTTACAGCGTTAACATTTGGCGAAAAACAAAATAAAGAAATATTACATATGGATAAAATAATAAGTGACAATGATAAAATTTTATTCTTCATAAACAAATCCTCCTATAAAAATTATTAAATTTTTGTAAGCTACTTTGTTGTTTTGTTTGTAATTCTTTAATATAAAAAATCTTCCTCCTTCCTAGAATGTTATTAAAATTCTAGCTTATCTCTTTTGTTGTTTCTATATTATACACTTTACTAAGTAATATTTCAACTTTTAATTCCTTTTTCTCTAAAATTAACATTGTTTTGTAGAAATACGTGATTAAAAGTGTATAAAAGAGAATAAAATATATTTGCAAATAAATGTTTGAATGGTATGATTGCTTTGGCGAAAATATATTTTGCTGTTAAAACTAGAAAACAAGAAATATCTGAAGAGGAAAAAGATTATATAATGGTAAAAATGTTGAAGAGATAGCCAAAGGAAATAAAAAATATAAGAGAGAAAAAATGAGACTTAAAAAAAGAAAATAATAAATTAGATAAATAGTAAGTGTTGTATGTACTTAAATATAATGATATAATTAATTTATTAAAATAAGATTGCCAAATTAATAATTTAAGGAGGGAGAATATGAAAATAGATAAAGATATATATGTAGATGTTGAAGGAACATTAGAAAGGTGTTGTCTTATTGCAGATGGAAAACCAGAAGGTATTAGAGATAATGCAATTGAATTTATAAGATTTCTAGTGGATAATTTTAAAAATGTTTATTGGTTAACAAGTTGTCCAGAAAGTCATTATACTATACTTAAAATTAGAGATAAAGAGTTAATAGACAAAATAAGGTATATTGATTATGATAGTAGCAAATACGATAATCTAGACTATACAAGACCATTTTACTTTTTTGACGATGAAATTGAATATACATGTTGGCAAAAACTAGGGTTATTAAAAGGATGTGTACCAGCATGGAAAAAGGAGCCAATTAAATCCAAGATTAATCCTAAAATACATACATTATATTATATTCCAACAGATGCACCAATGAATGTTTTGACAGATGTAATAGCAGACATTAAAAGAAGAGAAAAAATAGACTAGGAAATTTTTTCCTAGTCATTTTTTTTACATATTTTATTTATAGGGCAAGTATCACATTGAGGTCTATTAGCAATACAAATGGCTCTACCATGTAAAACTAATACATGATTTAAATCTGGCCAGTATTTTTTATCTAATAATTTTAATAAATGATTTTCTATTTCTACAGGATTTTTACCATTAGAAAATCCAATTTTTCTAGCAATTCTAGTAACATGTGTATCTACTGCAATACCTTCACATATTCCAAAACCTTCAAGCATTATAATATTTGCAGACTTTCTTCCTATGCCACATAATTTTTGTACTTCATTAATATCACAAGGAACTTTACCATTAAATTCATCAATAACAATTCTTGCACTTTCTTTTATAGAATGTGCTTTATTGTTGTAAAAACCACAGGGTTTAATAATATCTTTTATATCATTAATATCTGCATTTTTTATAGATTCAATTGTAGGATATTTTGAAAAGAGTATTGGAGTTACTTCATTTACTCTTTTATCTGTACATTGTGCTGCAAGAATAAGTGCTACCACAAGTTCAAATGGATTTGAGAACTTTAATCCAACTTCTTGGTCTTTATATGTATCTATTAGTATTTTTACAATTTCTTCACTTGTTTTTTTTGTCTGTCTTGTATATTTTTTACTCACATTAATTCTCCTATTTCATAGTATATAGTAGTCATTTTACAACAAATTATATTGTTTGTCAAAAAGGAGGATGAGTGATATGTTTACAAGTGGATTTAGAAAAACAATTGGATTATTTTTATTAGCGTTTGGTATAGGAGTAGGAGTAAGCCTTATTCTTCCTTTTTGGGGATGGGTAGCAATATGTGCAATAGCAATTGCTATATTTGGCATCTCATGGCTTTTTTGTTAAAGGAGGAATATTATGAGAGTAGTAATATATAGACCTGGAAAATTTATGAAAATGATACTTAAAACTATATTTAAAGTATAGTAAATTTAAGGAGAGACAATACACAAATATAATAAGAAAGAATGTATAAGGAAAAGTAAATAAATTATATGAAAGGGTAAGAAGAGAGGAATCTCTTCTTTTTTGCATAAAAAAAGAAACCATAAATGGTTTCTAATTTATAATTAAGCTCTTTCAACTTTTCCACTTCTTAAACATCTAGTACATACATTCATTTTTTTTGCTGTTCCGTTGTCGTTAACTCTTACTGATTGTACGTTTGGTTTAAAAGTTCTAGAAGTTCTTCTGTGAGAGTGACTCACTTGCATTGAATAATTAACTTCTTTTTCGCATATTTCGCATTTTGCCATTTGAAAGCCCCCCTTTTCAATTCGAATAATTCAATTACTAGAATATTTTAACATAATTATTTCAAATAATCAAGTTATATTGTAATAATTTAGAAAAAAATAAGATAATCTTGAATAATTACCTTATTTTATTACTAAAATTATATTAATTAAACTCTAACAATTTTTCCAGTTATTTGATCTTCTAAAGAAGAACCATTTAAGAATCCACCACTTAAAACAACAGTATCGTTAGCTTTTAAGTATTCTTTTTCTTTTAACATCTCTAATCCTTTGTTAAGAATATTATTAAAATCGCTTTCTCCTTCAACAAGTATTGGAGTTACGTTTTGTTCAACAGCCATGTGTCTGTAAGCTTTAACACTTGGAGTTATAACATATATTGGAGCACCAATTCTAAAGCTTGAAAGAATAGAACCAGTATTTCCATCTTCAGATACTGCAACTACAGCGTTTGCATTTGAAAATAGTGCAGAACAACATACTGAGAAGTTAGCTTGTTTTTTAGCGTCTTTGTTTTCACAGTTGCAATCACATGCTTTTACTAAATTAGTGTTTTTAAATCTTTTCCAGTAGTTTATTTCTTTTTCAGTAGCATTTGCAATTCTAGTCATTGTTTCAACACAATTTAAAGGATAATCTCCTTGGGCAGATTCACCAGAAAGCATTATAGCAGAAGTTCCATCATAAATTGCGTTAGCAACATCAGATACTTCAGCTCTTGTTGGTCTAGGATTTTTTTGCATAGACTCTAACATTTGAGTTGCAGTTATAACTGGTTTACCAGCTTTAATACATTTTTTAATCATCATTTTTTGTGCTGCTGGAACTTCTTCTTCAGGAATTTCAACTCCTAAGTCTCCACGAGCAACCATTACACCGTCAGTAACTTTTAATATTTCATCAAAGTTATCTAATCCTTCTTGGTTTTCTATTTTAGAAATAATTTTTATAGAGTGTTTACCACATGAATCTAAATATTCTTTCATATCTATAACATCTTGAGGTTTTCTAATAAATGAAGCAGCAATGAAATCAAAATCATTTTCTACTGCAAATTTTAAATCAGATTTATCTTTTTCTGTCATAGCTTTAAGTTGTAATTTAGCTCCAGGAACATTAACACCACGTCTTCCTTTTAGTATAGCTGAGTTTTGGAAAGTACATTTAATTTCTGTTCCATCAATTTCATCTATTAATAAATCAACTAGACCATCATCAATTAAAATGTGTCCACCAACTTCAACATCTTGTGGAAGTCCTGCATAGTTAATGTATAGAAGATCTTTAGTTCCTTCAACTTCTTTAGTAGTTAAAGTTATTTTATCTCCTTTTGTAAAGCTCATTTTTGTGTTTTGGTCTGAACCAAAAGATCCAGTTCTAATTTCTGGTCCTTTTGTATCAAGCATGAAAGCAACGTTAGTTCCAAGTTCTGCATTGATTTCTCTTAATGTTTTAACTTTTGCTAAGTGTTCTTCATGGTCACCATGTGAGAAGTTTAATCTCATTACGTTCATACCAGCTTTAATTAGAGAAGTTAATACTTCTTTGTCTTGGCTAGCTGGTCCAATTGTACAAACAATTTTAGTTTTTTTCATTTTTTTACATCTCCTTAAAATTCTAATTTACAAAATATTTAATGCTTACTAAAAATATTTTGTCTAATGCAATTACTAGTATACATTTTAAGTGCATAAAAGTCAATATAAAAGAGTGAAAAAAGATGAAAAATAAAGAGGTATAATCAGTATAAATATTGAAAAATTAGCTTAAATGTGGTATAATATTAAACATAATGTTATTTTATAGAAATAGATAAAGAAAAAAACGAGGTGCAAGAAATGGGAGTTAAAAATACAGTATTTTTTTTGGACTTAAAGTTATTAGATAAAAAAGTAGATGATGATTTAAAAGAATTTGCTAAAAGCGAAGAATTAGAAGTAGAAGATGTTGTAAAAATTATATATAATGAAGCAAATAGAATAGGTGAAAAAGAAAAGGTTAAAGTTACTTTTAAAATAGTAGATGGGGATAGTTTTAGAGTTATTGTTGAATCTGCAAATGTAAAATATAAAGGAACTATAATTTATCCTTATGAAACAATTAAATCTGATAACTTTGAATTTAAATTAGATTCAGTATGTGGAAAAATTACATTATATAATAAGAAAAAAGAGTGTAGCAAAATGTCTTTGACAATAGAAAATGTTGCATTAGATATATTTGCTATGACATATAACAAAGCAAGTAAATTACTAAAAGATATAAGTGATAGAAAACAAAAAAATGGATATCTTGAATTTCCAGATTCAATTTGCTTTAGAGATTTTGGTGTTAAATTAAATGCACAAAAAAGTGAAAGTGGAGATGTAAAAGTAGATGAACTTGTTGCAAGTATTGATGTGTTTAATAAAGAGGAATTTTTAAAAGAATATTATTTTGAAGAAATAGTTGAAGAAAAATACGATGTAAATATTCCTTTACCAGATGAATATAACTATGAAAAGAAAGATAAGAAAAACATAGTAGAAGAACAACCAAAAAATGAAGAAAAACAAGAAATTGAAATAGAATTACCAGTAGAAAAGGTTGAGACACAAGAAGAAATAGAAGAAAAGAAAAAAGAAGAAGATAGATTAAGACAAGAAGAACTTGAACAAATAAGAAAAAGACAAGATGAAGAACTTGAAAGAGTAAAAAATAAATTAAAAAGAGAACTTGAAGAAGAATTAAATAAAAATATAAAAAAATATGATGAAGAAAATGAAAAAAGGCTTAATGAAGAACTAGAAGATAAAAAAGAAGAAATTGAAACAGAAGTAAATGTTGAAATTACTGAAGATAGTGAAGAGATAACTAAAGAAGAACAGGATATAATTGAAGTTGAGTCAGAAAATAAAGTAGAAGAAAATGAAATTGTATCTGTTCCAATGCATGATAGAGAAGAAATACAATTAGAACTAAAAAATAAAATAGAAAATGCTCCAGAAATTGAAGTAGATATTGATTCTTTTGAAATAAATGATATTGAGGAAAAAAATGCAAAAGAAGAAGTGAAAATTGAAACTGAGCAAATAAAAGTTAAAGAAGAGAAAAAAGAATTAGTTTCAATAGATGAAGAAATAGAAGAAAAGGTTGAAACTGATACTAAAGAAGAAATAGTAGAAGAAATACAAGAAGAATTATCACAAAATGAAAAAGAAATATTAGAACTTGAACGTTTATTAGAAGAAGAAAAGAAACAACAGGAAGCTTTAGAAAAAAGGATAAAATCTAAACTTGAAGAATTGAAAACAGTAGTAAAAGAAAATAAAAAAGTAGAAAAAAAAGAAGTTAAAGAAGAGAAAAAAGTTAATAAAGAATTAAATGTAGAAAATACTATTAATTATTCAAATGAAATAAAAAGAATAAAATTTGATGAACCAATTAAGATTAAAGATCCTGATGGATTTAGGTCTTATACTATTGAAAGTTATGTTGGAATTCAAGAACAAGGTAGAAATGTACCATCTGTATATTTTGGACAAAGTAAAGAAAGAGTTAGAAGATATTTTGGTGGAGCTCCAAAAGAAGTCAGAGAATATGATGAAATGGAACTTTATGATATTTTCTATGCATATTATGATGAAGAAGATAAGTGCACAGGAATAGGTATATATAATCAAGAAATATATAAAGATAAAATTGCACTTTATATGTTTGGTCAAAATTTAATTACAATGAAATATAGAGACATTGTAAAATTAATTAAGAAAAATGATTATAATGCTATAGAAGATGATGATGGCATTATATCATTAAAATATGGTATTTCAGTTGACCCAAAAGAAAGTTCTAATTATAAAGATGAAATAAGTGATGTAATACATATTTTCAAAAAAGGATATTATGATGAAGTATATGAAAACTTCTAAAAATAAATGAATAAAAAAAATATGGAAATAAGGGCAGTTTTGCCCTTATTTTTGTATTTAGAAAACCCCCAGATAGTCTGGGGGTTCAGTAAAGCTTTCAGCG
>CARYZD010000004.1 GCA_949106495.1 uncultured Clostridia bacterium | reverse complement strand
GAGCATTCGGCTGTTAACCGAAGGGTCGTAGGTTCGAGCCCTACTTGAGGAGCCAAGATACAGCTAGGAGAAATCCTAGCTTTTTTGCGTTTTTATATTTAATATAGTATAATATTAGATATTTATCTAATAAAGGAGGAAAATGTATGAATATTAACATTAATAAGAATTTAAAATTAATCGATGATAATATAAAGAATAATTTTTTAAAAAAGCTAGAAAGTAAAGTTGTAGATAAAGAAGCGTCTCAAAAACATTATAACGAAATAGTAAATAAGAATAACAAATAATAGTTATTTTTCTTGTTATATTTAAAATCCATGATATAATACTATAAAATTATATAAAGGAGGATGTCTATGAATGTATTATTTCTAGATATAGATGGTGTATTAAATTCACAGCCATATAATATAGAAACTGAAAAAAGGCTTGGACGAAGATTAACAAGGGAAGAAGAAATAAATCCTGAATGTATAAATATACTTAGAGATATCGTTAAAGAACTAGATTTAAAAATTGTTATTGCAACATCTTGGAGTACTGATGAGCTTAAAACAATATTTACTAAATATGATTTAACTATACTTGATAGAATTAAAGGCAATGGTGGATATAGAGGTACTTATATTAAGGAATGGTTATCTGAACATGATAATATAGATAATTTTGTTATAGTAGACGATACCTTTATGATAGATTATGTTCGGTTTAGAAAATCATGTTGTGCAAACGGATTTTTATACTACAGGATTAAATAATACACATAAAGATAAAATACGTAAAATAATACTTGGGGAAACTATAAATTAGTTTCTCTTTTTATGTCTAAAGGCTATAATTACACTACATATAAAATTGACATAATTACTAAAAAGTGGTATAATTATTATAGGTTAATATTTTATATTGCCTGTCAAATTTGATGGGTTGTTGAGACACCCATACATTTTTGACTAAAATTTATTAAAAAAAGGAGAGAAAAATTATGGGAAATGTTGTATTAGCATTAGAGAAGAAATTTTTAGGAGTTAAGGAGGTATATAATAACTTTATGTGGAAAGACGCTGAAGAAAAAAATGCTTCAATAATTGCTAAAAAAGATAATATTAATAAAGCTGAGGAGGCTAAAAAAGCTGAATTAGCTGAAAAGAAGCTTAGCAAGAAAGCTAAAGCAGATAGGGACTATATGTTTTTTAGGTCTATGGTAGACGAGAAGAAAATTGAAGTTCCTGACGCTTCAGAAATGACGGAAGAGGATAAACCTTCTTTCTTACGTAAAGTTATGAATAACTTTATTGAAGAAGATGAAGAGCCTGAAGAGGTTCTTGAAGAAGGTTACTCAAAATTCTGGGGAGTAGACTATAGAGAATATACTGCAAAAATAGTTGAGATTTCTCAATTATTTGATGAGAAGTATTCTCAAATGAAAGCTCCAACAGGACAATCATTATTAGCTAGAAAATTAGATAGTGAAAAACTATTTATTTTAGATAATGATGATATGTTAAGAGTAAACAATGCAATTGAGGTAAAACCTGAATTGCCAACAGATAATAAAGCTTATGTTTTACTTCAAACAAGTAGAGAAGACTTTGTTATTGAGTTTACTTCAACTCGTAGCTTCTAAAATTAAGAACAGGTATTAATGTTACCTGTTCTTTTTAACGTTATTTTAGGTTTATCATATAATACAATAGGTGATTATATGAGTTATATAATATTTTTAATATCAATAATAGGGATATGTTGTATATGCTTTACAATGGAAAATTATTGGTATTTAAGTTATGAGAAGAAAAATAAGAATACAGTTCAAATAATCTTAACTAAAGAATATGCAGATTATGAAGAAAAAAAGGAAATTATAGACAATATTATGTGTGGAAATTATGAAAATGTTTTAGATATTGTGGATAATGTGAGAATAAATTGACTTTAAATTTTATTTTGTGTAAAATATATCTGAGGTGAAGATTATGTATGCTTTTTTTAAAGGAAAAGTAGAAGAAATAGAAAAAGATAGAGTTGTAATTGAGGTAAATAATATTGGATATGAAATTAATATGCCTGAATCAGATTTATTTACACTAGATATAAATCAAGAGATAAAAATATATACATATTTACATGTTAGAGAAGATGACATGAGATTATTTGGATTTAAAAATAAAGAAAGCTTAGAGTTTTTTAAAAAATTAATTACAGTAAGTGGTGTTGGTCCAAAAGTAGCACTTGGTATAATATCTAAAGTAGATACTGAAAGTTTATGTGTGGCAATAGCTACAGAAAATGTTGATGCGCTTAAGAGTGTACCAGGTATTGGACCTAAAATGGCACAAAAAATAATACTAGAACTAAAAGATAAAGTATTAAAAGAACAAACAGATAAGATAAATATTAAGGTAAAAGAAACAAATAATAAGAATGTTGAAGAAGCAATGACAGCTCTTGAAGTTTTAGGATATACACATAAACAAATTAAGGAAGTAATTGGTAAGTTAGATATAAATGATGATAGTGTTGAAACTATTATACGTAAGGTACTTAAAGAAGTTCAAAACTTCTAGTTATCTGGTAGACAATTATTTTCTTTTATGATAATATTTAACTAGAAGAGTGTATAGATATATGAAAGGAAAAAACGAATGATTGAATTTGTAAATCTAGTAAAAAAATATAATCATGGTATATGTGCCATAGATAATGTTAGTTTAAAAATAGATAAAGGAGAATTTGCTTTTTTAGTAGGTCCATCAGGTTCAGGTAAATCTACATTTTTAAGATTACTAATAAAAGAAGAAGAACCAACATCAGGAAAAATACTGGTTGATGGCAAAGATATAACAAGACTTAAAAAGAAAGAAATACCATATTTAAGAAGAAAAATTGGATTTGTTTTCCAAGATTTTAGATTATTATATGATAGAACAGTTGAAGAAAATATTATATTTGCATTAAGAGTAATTGAAGCATCTGAAAGAGAAATTAGAACACAACTAAAAACTGTACTTCAAATGGTAGGACTTTCTGGAAAAGAAAAATTTTATCCAAACCAATTATCTGGTGGTGAACAACAAAGAGTTGCACTTGCAAGAGCACTTGCAACAAAGCCACCAATACTTATAGCAGACGAGCCTACAGGAAATTTAGACCCTAAAACTGCCGAAGAAATTTTTAAAACTCTACTTGAGATTAATGCAAGAGGAACTACTATTTTAGTAGTTACACATGCAAAAGATATAGTAGATAAGCTAAATAAAAGAGTTATTGCTCTTGAACATGGTAGAGTTATAAAAGATGAAGCGAGAGGGGTGTATTAGATGACAACAAATACTTATTTGATTAAAGAAGGTTATGATAATTTAAATAAACACGGCTCAAAAACAATATCAACTATGCTAATTATATGCGCTACTATGTTAATACTTGGAATATTTATTATAATATTACAAAATGTTAATCAAAACGTTGAAACATTAAGACTTGAACAAGGATTACAAGCATTTATCGAAGATAAATCTACAGATGAAGACATTGCGTATATGGAAGATGAAATAAAACTTGTAGAAGGAGTTTCAGAAATTCAATATATGAGTAAATCTGAGGCATATGAAGATGCAAAAGAACAGTTTAAAGATCAAGACTATTTTTTAGAAGGATTAGAAAGCTTAGATATTTTTCCAGCATCATTTATAGTTAAATTTTCTAATATTGAAGAAGCTGATACTATAAAAGCTGCTGTAGAAAAAATAGATGGAATATATAAA
Source organism: uncultured Clostridia bacterium (assembly GCA_949106495.1). Classification (GTDB taxonomy): domain Bacteria; phylum Bacillota; class Clostridia; order TANB77; family CAG-465; genus CAG-465. Next base: position 140,031 of record CARYZD010000004.1, on the reverse strand, counting down.
GTAAAATACAATGCAGATACAATTGAGGCTGTTATTTCTATTTCAAAAGTAGCAAATTATTTTTTACTTGGCGTAGGAGTAGTACTTTTAGTTGTTAGTGTATTTATAATATCTAATACAATAAAACTTGCAGTATATTCAAATAAAAGAGAAATCTTTATTATGCGTTACATAGGTGCTACAAATAGTTTTATTGTAAAACCATTTATTGTTGAAGGAGCAATAATGGGAATAGTTTCTGCATTAATATCATTTATTGTAATATCTATTGTATATATATACATATATGTTGCATTAAATTCAAGCTATGCTTTAGGAGTATTTAAATTTATACCATATTCAACAATTTGGTATCAAATATTAATTTCATATATATTGCTTGGATTATTTATAGGAATATTTGGAAGTGTTATATCATTGAAAAAATACTTAAAAGCATAGGAGGCGTTTTAGATGAATAAGATAAAGAAAAAAATATCAATAATTATTTGTATTATATTTTTATCTAATGTTTCGTTACCAATTGTGTATGGAGCAGACACTTTATCTAAATATGAGCAAGAATTAGAAGCGGTAAAGAAAGAACAACAAGAAAATGCATCAAAGCTTACTGGTGTTGAAAGAGAACTAGCTTTATATGCATATGATGTTGCAGAAATTGATAGTGAAGTACTATCTTATACAAATAATTTAGCAAATTTACAACAAAATATAAAAGAAGTTAGTACAACTCTTGAAGATTTAGATAATAAATTAAAAACTGCCAATGAAAATTATGGGATTTTAAATAGTACATATGCAAACAGATTAAGAACAATATATGAAAATGGAATTCCTAGTATTTTTGAGTTAATAGTAACTTCAAATGGTTTTACTGATTTGATGATAAAACTAAATTTATATAGTATGATTTTAGACCATGATAAGACTTTAATGAACACTTATCAAGATAAACAAAATTATATAAACTATATTAAAGGAGATATAGAATTAGAGAAAAAAAGACTTGTAGCTTTAGAAGAAGGACTTGAAGAGGTTAAGGAAGAATTAGATAAAAAAAGAGAAGAAAAAGTCAAAAGAATAGATGAGCTAAAGAATAAAGAAAGTGAACTTCAGGAAGCATCAAAACTTCTTACAGATAAAAGAAAACAAGCTATTTCAGATATAGATACAGAAGTTGCAAAAGTAATTAATGAAGTAGCAAATCAAATAAAAAATGGAACAGCTAGTACATTTACAGGAACAGAATTCTTTTATCCAACACCTGGATTTACTATAATAACAACAAGTTTTGGTGAAGTATATAATTTAGTAGATCCTGCTGGAAGTGCACATACAGGTTCAGATATTGCAGGTGCAGGAATAAACTGTACACCAATTTATGCAATACAAGAAGGGGTTGTAACAACCTCTGGATATAGTAACTATGGATATGGTAACTACGTTATAATAAATCATGGTGAATGTACAGATAATAATTCTACATACATTTCATTATATGGTCACTGTAGTTCTTTAGTTGCAAGAGAAGGAGAAAAAGTAAAAAAAGGACAATTAATTGGATATGTAGGAACAACTGGAAATTCAACTGGTCCACACTTACACTTAGAGATACGTGAAAATGGACAAAGGGTTGATCCATTAAAGTTTTTCCCAGGAATATCATTTACTATATTATAAGGGGGAGATATAGTTGAAAAATAAAGTGTTAGGACGAGCAGCAATTTGTTTTAGTACTTTATCTATTTGTTTAAGTTTAAATTCATTTTGTTTTGCAGATGCTTTATCTGATGCAAGGAATGAATATAACAGGATAACAAAACAAATAGAAGCAAATCAAAGTGCAATAAGTGCTGTTGAAAAAGAAGTACAAGGGTATATTGATGAAATACAAGTATTAGACTCAGAGATTGCAACTTATACAGAGAAATTAGATGGACTCCAATCTCAAATTGATACAATAAATTCTCAAATTACTAAATATCAGAATGATTTACAAAACTCAGCACAATTATATAATAGTGCTGAAGATATATATACAACAAGATTAAGAACGATATATGAAAATGGTATACCAAGCGTTTTTGAAATATTAGTTTCTTCTGATGGCATAGGAGATTTCTTTTCAAAACTTGGAGTATATACAAGTATATTAGAATATGATCAATCTTTAATTGGAAATATGAAATCGCAAAAAGAATATGTAGATTATTTAAAATCTGGAATTGAAGAAGGTAAATTATCTGTTGAACAGCTTAGTTATGACTATGAAAAATCAGCAAGTGAACTACAAGGAGTAAAAAATCAAAAGCAAAGTAAGGTTAATAGTCTAAATTCATCAAAGGCTAAGACACTTGCTGCAACAAAATTGTTAAAAGAAGAACAACAAAAAGCAGATGATGCAATACAAGAAGAATTAAGAAAACTTGCATCAGCTGGTAATGTAAATAATGGATATTTTTCGGGCGTTTTTGTATGGCCTACAACAAGTTCATATATTACAGCTCATTTTGGTTGGTATAGTCCTGGAGGATATTCTTCATGGCATTCTGGTACAGATATAGGTGTTTCAACTGGAACACAAGTATTTGCTGCAGCATCAGGAAAAGTTGTTAGAGCAATGACTGTAACAAGTGATCCTAATGGACCATATACAGCTGGAGGCTATAAAAATCATTCTTTTTCGGTTGCGAATGGATATGGTTTTGGTAATCATATAATGATTGATCATGGATTAGATTCAAATGGAAATAGATTATATACATTATATGGACATTTATCTAGTGTAAATGTAAGTAATGGACAAACTGTAAGTAAGGGACAAGTTATTGGATATAGTGGTAATACAGGTAATTCATATGGAGCACATTTACATTTTGAAGTAAAAGTAAATGGAATATCAGTTAATCCAATGTCATATTTTAATTAAAAAAATGTTACAAATATATTAAAGTATAGACAAATGGGCATTTTTGTGATAAAGTTTAAAACGAAGGTATTAGCAGTATTTATGCTAAGTAAATATCGTAGGGGGTTAATTTATGGGAGCGCAATTCGTAAATAAATTTTTAAAAGTAATTGGAATAAATGGAAATGAAGAAGAAGATTTATATGAAGATGGATATGCAGATGGTTATTCTGAAGAATATACAGAAGAAATTGAAAATGATGATGTAGATTATTCACAACCAGTAAGTGGTAGACGTGGAATTAGAGCATCAGTAAGAGAAGTTGAAGAACCAGGAAATAGATCTACTAAAGTTATTTCTGTAAATAATGGAATGTCATCATCTAAAATGGTTATTACACAACCAACTTGCTATAATGATGTTGAAGAAGTAGGTACATATCTAAAAAGTAAAAAATCAGTAATTATAAATCTTGAGAATGTTGGAAAAGAAGATGCAAGACGTGTATTAGACTTTTTAAGTGGAGCTACATTTATGATTGAAGGAAATATTCAAAAAGTTTCAAGTTTAATTTATTTAATGACTCCAAGAACAGTTGAGATTCAAAATGATTTAGAAAACGTACAATTAAATAGACAACAACAAGAACAAAGACAATCTTTTTCTTGGCTTAAATAAGTAATGCTTAAATAAACAGGTCTTTGATGACCTGTTTTTATATTATAATAGGGGGTTGAATTATTATGCTAACACCAATAGACATAGATAATAAAGTTTTTAAAAAGGCTAAATTGGGTGGATATGACATTAAAGATGTAGAGGATTTTTTAGTTTTAGTTATGAGTGATTACGAAAAACTATATAAAGAAAATAGTGAATTAAGAGGACAAGTTCAAACATTACAAGAATCTGTTGAACATTTTAGCGCTCTTGAAGCTGGCATCGGAAGAACAGTTGAAAATGCACAAACTGAAGCAGATAGTATTAAACTTGAAGCACAAAAGCAAGCAGAAAGTATAAAGTCTAGTGCTGAAATGGACGCACAAAGAAAATTAGAAGATTTACAAAGACAAATTATTAAAGCAGAAGTAGATATTGAAACTAAGAAAAATCAAATGAGAATATATAAAATAAAAGTACAATCTATGCTTGAAGCACAACTAAAAATATTACAAGATGGGGATGAATAAACATCCTCTTTTTTATGTAAAATTAAAAGTAATTTATATAGTGTTGAAAAAGTAGTTAAAATATGTTAAAATATTAGGGTAAATTTTAGATTTTAGAATGGAGAATAAAAAATGTTTGAAAAATTAGAAGCATTATATAAAAAATATCAAGAATTAACAGAACTTATTTCTAATCCAGATGTTATTGCTGATCAAGCTAGTTGGAGAAAATACATGAAAGAGCAATCTAACATGAAAGATGTAGTAGATAAGTATGTTGAATATAAAAAACTAGTGTCAGATATGGAAAGTGCTAAAGAGATGATGGACGATCCAGATTTAAAAGAAATGGCAGAAGAAGAATATTATTCAGCTAAAGAAAAGTTACCAGCTTTTGAAGAGGATTTAAAAATATTATTACTCCCTAAAGATGAAAATGATGATAGTAATGTTATTATTGAAATTAGAGGTGGCGCTGGTGGAGAAGAAGCAGCACTGTTTGCATATAATTTATATAGAATGTATACAATGTATGCAGAACTTAAAAGATGGCAAGTTGAAGTTATAGATTTAAATGAAACAGAAATAGGTGGTATAAAAGAAATATCATTTATGATTAAAGGAAAAGGCGCATATAGTAGATTAAAATTTGAAAGTGGTGTACATAGAGTTCAACGTGTTCCTGAAACAGAAGCAAGTGGAAGAATACATACATCTACTGCTACAGTCGCAGTTTTACCAGAAGTTGAAGATGTAGAAGTTGAAATTAATCAAAACGATTTAAGAATTGATACATATAGAGCAAGTGGCGCTGGTGGTCAACACGTAAATAAAACATCATCAGCAATAAGAATTACACATATGCCAACAGGTATAGTTGTATCATGTCAAAATGAAAGATCACAATTACAAAATAAAGAAACTGCTATGAAAATGCTTCGTTCAAAATTATATGAAAAACAAGTCGAAGAACGTGATAGTGAAATAATTAATACAAGAAGACTTCAAGTTGGAAGTGGAGCAAGAAGCGAAAAAATTAGAACATATAATTATCCACAAAGTAGAGTAACAGATCATAGAATAAACTTTACAATTTATCAATTAGAATCATTTTTAAATGGAGATATTGATGAAATGGTTGAAGCATTAATTGCTGCAGATAGAGCAGATAGATTAAAAGAAGGAAATGTAGACTAATAAATAAAATGGAAAAGTTTTTATACTTTTCCATTTTACTTTTTTTATGATATAATAAAATATATTAGGAGGGAGAAAATGAAAGCAAAAGTTGGAATTGTAGTTTGTCTTATAGGAATGGTTGTTTGCATTGGAGTGATTATTGGAATGTTGGTTATTAATAATAAAAATAATAACCAAAATCAAATACCTGCAGAAGAAAATAAGGATATTAAAGATAATAATGTAGTATCTGATTCAAATAATAATAAAGATGGCAAAGTTAAAATTAAAATACAAGAAATTATTATTGATGAAAATGGTAGAAAAGAAGGAGATAAGAAAGAATACTCTTGTAACATAGGTGATATAATTTCTTATGAAGGAATGATGTATTCAAATCTTGAATTTGAAGTTGTTGAAATATTAGAATCAAGCGTAACATTAAAAGCTAAAAGTGCTGTTAGATCAAATTTATATGATATAGATGGAATAAGTTCATTTGATGATGGAGAAGAATTAACAATAAAAAATGAATATCCAAAAACATATGCTACAGCAACTGCTTCAACAGCTATTTCTTATATTATAACAATAGAAAATTAATGCTAAAAAATACAGTATAATTCATACTGTATTTTTTCTTTATTATTTTCCATTAATTGACATACATAAATTTTAAAAATGTATATTTTTTTGTTGACACTGTTTTTTTTATGTGATATAATGAGACAAATGTTATTTCTAATTGAAATTACTATGTAAACTATAATGCAAAGGATGGTTGTAATAGTTGAAAAAATTCATAAAAAATAGTTAAGAAAAAGGTATATAAAAATAATCAAATTAGTTAGCAAATTTTAAATTATGTAAACTAGTTTGACTTTTTGTTGCCTTTTTTAAGCGCAGTTGGGGGTATGGAAATGAGTCGTATTCATGAAGTAAAAAATGGAAAAGCTACAAGAATGAGCTTTTCAGGTATCAAAGAAGTTGTTGATTTACCAGACTTAATTGATATTCAAAAACAATCTTATGAGTGGTTTTTAAAATCAGGACTAAAAGATGTTTTATCTGATGCTTCACCTATAAGTGACTTTTCAGGTAATTTATTACTTGAATTTGTTGACTATAGATTAGAAGATGAAACTAAGTACACAATTGAGGAAGCAAAAGCTAGAAATACTAGTTATTCTTCAAGATTACAAGTACAAGTTCGTTTAATTAACCGTGAAACTGGAGAAATAAAAGAACAAGAAATATTCTTATGTGATTTACCAGTTATGACAGATAGTGGTACATTCTTAATTAATGGTGCAGAAAGAGTTGTTATTTCACAACTTGTTAGATCACCAGGTGTATATTTTGATGCACAAAGAGATAAAACAGGTAAATTCTTATATTCAGGTACAATTATGCCAATTCGTGGTACATGGATTGAACTTGAGTCTGATTCTTCAGATGTATATTCTGCAAGAGTAGACAGAACAAGAAAAGTTCCACTAACTACTTTAATTAGAGCTTTAGGTGTTGAAACAGATCAACAAATTATGGATTTATTTGAAGATGATTTAATCAATGAAAATCTATATAAAGATATGGCTAAAACACAAGATGAAGCTTTACTTGAAATATACAAGAAAATTAGACCTAACGAACCATTACATGTTGATACAGCAAAATCTTTATTATTTGGATTATTATTTGAGCCAAGAAGATATGATTTATCTAGAGTTGGTAGATACAAATATAATAAAAAATTAAGTATTGCTGAAAGAACAGTAGGAGAAATTGCAGCTGAAAATGTAATTAACGAAGATGGTGAAATTTTAGTTTCTGCTGGAGAAGTTATTACAGAAGAAACAGCACAAAAAATTAAAGATTCTGGAGTGAATGTTGTATACATTACAAAAGATGATAAAAGAATTAAAATAATTGGAAATAATACTGTAGATATTTCTAAATACTTAGGTATTGAAATAGATAAAGATGTAATAAAAGAAGAAGTTTATATTCCAGCATTAAAAGAATTACTAGAAAAAGTTGGAGATGCTGACGAAAAAGAACTTAGAAAACAAATTAGATTAAATAGAGAAAAATTAGTTGTAAAATCTGCAACATTAGATGATATAATGTCTTCTATTAACTACTTTATGAACTTAAGATTTGGTCTTGGTTATACAGATGACATTGATCATTTAGGAAATAGACGTGTAAGATGTGTAGGTGAATTATTACAAAATCAATTTAGAATTGGTCTTGCAAGACTTGAAAGAGTTGTTCGTGAAAGAATGGCTACTCAAGATTTAGATGTTGCTACACCTCAAACATTAATAAATATTAAGCCAGTAGTTGGAGCGTTAAGAGAATTCTTTGGAAGTTCTCAATTATCTCAATTCATGGATCAAATTAATCCACTTGCAGAATTAACACATAAAAGAAGAATTTCTGCATTAGGACCTGGTGGTCTTTCAAGAGAAAGAGCTGGATTCGAAGTGCGTGACGTTCATCACACACACTATGGTAGACTATGTCCTATCGAGTCTCCAGAAGGTCCAAACATCGGTCTTATTTCTTCATTATCTACATTTGCAAAAATTAATAGATATGGATTTATTGAAACTCCATATAGATTAGTAGATAAAGAAACTGGTATTGTTACTGATGAAATAAAATATATGACTGCAGATGAAGAAGATAAATATATTGTTGCTCAAGCAAATGAACCTTTAGATGCAGATAAAAAATTTGTACATAAAAGAGTTAAAGTTAGATTTAGAGATTTAATTGAAGAAGTTGAAGCAGATAAAGTAGATTTAATGGATGTATCTCCAAAACAACTTGTTTCTGTTGCCACTGCAATGATTCCTTTCCTTGAAAGCGATGATGCTCACAGAGCACTTATGGGTGCAAACATGCAACGTCAAGCAGTTCCACTTATTCAAACAGACAGCCCAATTGTTGGTACTGGAATTGAATATAAAGCAGCTGTTGATTCAGGAATAGTTATTGTAGCTAAAAACGATGGTGTTGTATCTTTTGTAAGTGCAGATAAAATCGTTATAGATACAAAAGTTGGAAAAGATGAATACAATTTAATTAAATATCAAAGATCAAATGCTGGTACTTGTATCATGCAAAAACCTATTGTACAAAAAGGTGAAAAAATTAAAAAAGGTGAAGTAATTGCTGATGGTCCTTCAACTCAAAATGGTGAAATGGCATTAGGTAAAAACTTACTTATTGGCTTCATGACTTGGGAAGGATATAACTATGAGGATGCCATCTTGATTTCTGAAGATTTAGTTAAAGATGATGTTTTAACTTCAATTCATATTGAAGATTATGATTGTGAAGCTAGAGATACAAAACTTGGACCTGAAGAAATTACAAAAGACATTCCTCAAGTAGGTGAGGCTGCACTTAAAAACTTAGACGAAAATGGTATTATTCGTATAGGCGCTGAAGTTGTTCCAGGAGATATCTTAGTTGGAAAAGTTACACCTAAAGGTGAAACAGAATTAACTGCTGAAGAAAAACTATTAAGAGCAATCTTTGGTGAAAAAGCAAGAGAAGTAAGAGATACTTCATTAAGAGTTCCACATGGTGAAGCTGGTACAGTTGTAGATGTAAAAATATTTACAAGAGACAATTGTGATGAGCTTGCTGCTGGAGTAAACAAAGTTGTTAGAATTTATATAGCTCAAAAGAGAAAAATATCTGTTGGAGATAAAATGGCTGGACGTCATGGTAATAAAGGTTGTATATCTCGTATATTACCAAGAGAAGATATGCCATTCTTACCAGATGGTACTCCATTACAAGTACTATTAAATCCACTAGGTATTCCATCTCGTATGAATGTTGGTCAGGTTCTTGAAGTTCATTTAGGATATATTGCTAAATTATATGGATGGAAAATAGCTACACCAGTATTTGATGGTGCAAAAGAAAGCGAAATTAGAGAGCTATTTGAATCTAAGGGATTAGATCCAGATGGTAAATTTGTGGTTCGTGATGGTAGAACAGGTGAACCATTTGATAGAAAAGTTACAGTTGGTTACATGTATATGCTTAAACTATATCACATGGTTGAAGACAAGATACATGCTCGTTCAATTGGACCATACTCTTTAGTTACACAACAACCTCTTGGTGGTAAAGCACAATTTGGTGGACAAAGATTTGGTGAAATGGAAGTTTGGGCACTTGAAGCTTATGGTGCATCATATATATTACAAGAAATATTAACAGTTAAATCTGATGATATTGTTGGACGTTTAAAAACATATGAAGCAATTGTAAAAGGTGAAAGTATACCAAAACCAGGAATACCTGAATCATTTAGAGTATTAACAAAAGAACTTCAAAGTTTAGCTTTAGATTTAAAATTATATAAACAAGATGAACAAGTTGAAATAAAAGAATCTATAGAAGAAGACAATGATGCGATTGTACCAACTGATGATATGGTAGCCGGTCTTGCTCCTGAAGAAGATGGAATTTCTATCGAGGAAGATGGAGAATTAACAAATGAAGAAATAAGTCATGTCAGTGAAGAATACGACACATATGATTTATCTGATGATGAATAAATAAAGGTGTAAGGGGGATTATAAAATGCAAGATATGGATAATTTTGATAGAATAAGTATTGGTCTTGCCTCTCCAGAAAAGATTAGAGAATGGTCAAAAGGAGAAGTTAAAAAACCAGAAACTATCAATTATAGAACACTTAAACCAGAAAGAGACGGACTATTTTGTGAAAAGATTTTTGGACCTACTAAGGACTGGGAATGCTACTGTGGTAAGTACAAAAAGGTTAGATATAAAGGAATAATTTGTGACAGATGTGGAGTTGAAGTTACAAAGAAAAAAGTAAGACGTGAGAGAATGGGACATATTGAACTTGCTTGTCCTGTCTCACACATCTGGTTCTTCAAAGGAATACCTGGAAGAATGAGTACATTATTAGATATATCACCAAAAGCATTAGAAAAAGTATTATATTATGCATCATATATTGTATTAGATGCAAAAGATACAGCTTTTAAAACATGTGATATATTAAATGAAAAAGAATATAGAGAAGCTATAGAAAAATATGGAAGAGATTCTTTAAGAGTTGGAATGGGTGCAGAAGCTATAAAAGAACTTTTAGCTAAAGTGGACCTTAAAAAACTTGAAAAAGAACTTAGAAAAGAATTAGAAAAAGCTAGTGGTGCTAAAAGACAAAAAATAATTAAAAGACTTGATACAGTTGAGTCATTCATTACTTCTGGAAATAGACCAGAATGGATGATACTTGAAGCATTACCAGTTATTCCACCAGATTTAAGACCAATGGTTCAACTTGATGGTGGTAGATTTGCTACATCAGATTTAAATGATTTATACAGAAGAGTTATAAATAGAAATAACAGACTTAAAAAGTTATTAGAATTAGAAGCTCCTGATATTATTGTTAGAAATGAAAAGAGAATGTTACAAGAAGCTGTTGATGCATTAATAGATAATGGTAGACGTGGTAAACCAATTACTGGTGCAGGCGGAAGAGCTTTAAAATCTCTTTCAGATATGTTAAAAGGAAAACAAGGTAGATTCAGACAAAACTTACTAGGTAAAAGAGTTGATTATTCTGGACGTTCAGTTATTGTTGTTGGACCAGAACTTAAAATACATCAATGTGGTTTACCTAGAGAAATGGCCCTTGAATTATTTAAACCTTTTGTAATGAAAGAATTAGTAGCAAAGGGAATTGCTAATAATATAAAAAATGCCAAAACTTTAGTTGAAAAAACTAGTGTAGAAGCATGGGATGTATTAGAAGATGTAATAAAAGATAGACCTGTAATGTTAAACCGTGCACCTACTTTACATAGACTTGGTATTCAAGCATTTGAACCAGTTCTTGTTGAAGGTAGAGCTATAAAATTACATCCATTAGTATGTACAGCATTTAACGCAGACTTCGATGGTGACCAAATGGCTGTTCACGTTCCATTATCACCAGAAGCTGTTGCAGAAGCTAAGTTATTAATGCTTGCTTCAAATAATTTATTAAAACTTCAAGATGGTAAACCAGTTGCTGTTCCATCTCAAGATATGATACTTGGAAGTTACTATTTAACTGTTGATGTTGAAGGTGAACCAGGAGAAGGAAAAGTATTTGCTAGTGAAGATGAAGTTTTAATGGCATATGACCAAGGTATTCTTGGAATTCACTCTGCAATTAAAGTAAGAGTAACAAGAAATGTTGGTGGAGAAGAATTGACTGGAATTATTGATGCTACACCAGGTAGATTAATATTTAACAGTTATATTCCACAAGACTTAGGATTTGTTGATAGAACAATTTTAGGAAATGAATTAAAACTTGAAATTGAATTTCCAGTTAGAAAGAAAGAACTAGGAATAATAGTAGATAAATGTATCACTAAACATGGTATATCAGATACTGCAGTTGTATTAGATAATATTAAAGCTAATGGATATAAATATTCTACAAGGGCTGCTGTTACAGTATCAGTAGCAGATATGGAGGTTCCTGAAGCTAAAGCTCAAATTCTTGAAGATGCTGAAACTAAAGTTGAAGGTATTCGTAAGAACTTTAAACGTGGTCTTATAACTGACGAAGAAAGATACAATGAAACAATTAAAGTTTGGTCAAAAGCAACAGATGATATTCAAGCAGCTGTTATGAGCAATCCAAATAAATTAAATCCAATTCAAATGATGGCTCATACTGGTGCCAGAGGTAACCCAACACAGATTAGACAGTTAACTGGTATTCGTGGACTTATGGCTGATACTGAAGGTAAAACAGTTGAAATTCCAATTAAATCATGCTTTAAAGATGGTCTAGATGTTCTTGAATTCTTTATATCATCTCATGGTGCAAGAAAAGGTCTAGCAGATACTGCGTTAAGAACAGCCGATTCTGGATACTTAACAAGAAGACTTGTTGACGTTAACCAAGATGTTATAGTTATGGAAGATGATTGTGGAACTCACGATGGATTAATGGTTCAAACTATTAAAGAATCTGGAGAGGCAATTGAAAAACTTGAAGAAAGAATTGAAGGAAGATATCTTGCTCAAGATATTTTAGAAGAAAATGGAGATATAATTGTTCCAAATGGAACATATGTAACAGATAAAATAGCAAGAATTATTATAGACACAGGAATTGAAAGCGTTAAAATTAGATCTGCACTTACTTGTGAATCTGTAAGAGGGGTTTGTGCTAAATGTTATGGTAAAAACCTTGCAACTGGAGATCCAATATCTGTTGGTGAAGCTATAGGTATAATAGCTGCACAATCTATAGGTGAACCTGGTACACAGTTAACCATGAGAACATTCCACCAAGGTGGTGTTGCTGGTACTGATATTACTCAAGGTCTTCCTAGAGTTGAAGAGCTATTTGAAGCTAGAAAGCCTAAGGGTGTTGCTATGGTTTCTGAAATTGATGGTATTGTATCAATAGGTGACCATGGAAATAATAAGGAAGTTACAGTTACATCTGATGAAAAAACTGCTGAAAAATATTTAATACCATATGGTGCTAGACTTGCAGTTACTGATGGTCAAAAAATTGAAGCTGGAGATAGATTAACTGAAGGTTCATTAGATCCTCATGATATTATACGTATCAAAGGTGAAGTTGCTGTTCAAAACTACTTAATTGAAGAAGTTCAAAAAGTATATAGAACACAAGGTGTTAATATTGATGATAAACACATTGAAATTGTTGCACGTCAAATGCTAAGAAAAATATATGTTGAAGATGCAGGAGATACAGATTTAATTGCTGCATCAACAATAGATATGACTGAATTTAATAAAGCAAATAAGGATGCTAAAGCAGAAGGTAAAAAACCTGCTAAAGGAAGAAAAGTTCTACTTGGTATTACTAAAGTTGCTTTACTTACAGATTCATTCTTATCTGCTGCATCATTCCAGGAAACAGCTAGAGTATTAACAGATGCTGCAATAAAAGGAAAAGTAGATAAACTACAAGGATTGAAAGAGAATGTTATAATTGGACGTTTAATTCCTGCTGGAACAGGTATTGTAAATGCAAACAATATTGATATAGTTACAGAAGAAGAATTAAATATGTCTGAAGAACCAATTGTAGACGATGAAGTTATGAAAAAAGCTATAAAAGCTGATTTAAATGATGACATGGTTTATTCTCAAAATTCAGACATAGTTGAATAATAACAGAAAGGTTAGAAATTATATTTTCTAACCTTTTTATATTATTTGATAGATATATTAATTTAAGACTAATTTCCTTGAAAAAATAATATATATATAATAAAATTGTATATGAATAAAGGAGAAAGCTTATGGGAAGTACATTAAAGAAGATTTGTAATTTTATTGTAATAAGTATTATTGTAATAATAGTTATATATATTACTTTTTTTACTGAAATACCAAAGAAAACTGGTAATTTAGTTAGAGAAAAAATAGAAGAGAATACAAATCCATTTGAAGAATATGGAGAAAACTTTAAAATAAATGAACTCAGTATATCAATGAATACATATTATTATGATTTTTTAACAGAAGATCAAAAGAAAATATATACATCAATTGCAAATGGTGTTAAAAATTTTCAAGAAGAGTTTGTTATAAGAGATTATGTAGCAGGAGATAAAGATAATTTTGCAAATGAAGTAAATATTGCAATAGAGTCATTTACAAATGATCATCCAGAGGTGTTTTATCTTAAATCACAATACTCTTCATATGTTTTATCTTCATTTAATGGTAATATAGGATATGTAAAATTAAATTACACAGAATCAAATAAAGAAGAGATACAAGCTAAGATAGATTTAATGTCAGAAAAAATTAATAGTTATATTAGTGGTTTAGAAGATTTAAGTGAGTATGAAAAAGAAATACAAATTCATGATAAGTTATCATATGACGTAGAGTATTCTAAACTTGATGAATTACCAAGAGCTTATCATACTGCAGAGGGAACTTTACTTGAGAATATTGGTGTATGTGATAGTTTTTCTAAATCTTTACAATTAATATATAATAAGGCTGGTATTGATAGCATAATTGTATTAGGTTCTTTAGATAATAGCGCACATGCATGGAATTTAGTAAAAATAGAAGACGAGTGGTATCATGTAGATTTAACATCTTCACATTCAATATATGACGAAACAGAAATTGTAAATCATGCATATTTCAATCTTACAACAGATGAAATAAAAAAAATTGCATCATTAGACAATGAAGAAATTATACCTACCACTAATACAGACAAATATAATTATTATAATTATAATAATTTAAAAATAAATTCAGATGATGTTTTATATGAAAGACTAAAGGAAATATGTGATAAATTTAGTGATAAGAGATATATAGAATTTTATTTAGAAGGAAATATTGGAGATAGAATATCACAAGTTCTCACTTCATTAAAGAAAATTGATGAATCATTTTTAAATGGTTCTAAAATGTATTATTATAATATTCAAAATGATATAATAATACCAAAAAATTAGTTGAATTAATTTTTTATATAATATATAATTATGTATATATTTGAACTAAGGAGAATTGATAATATGGATAATTTAAAAGATTTTTTTCTTGATTTTAGAGATGATACTTTAGATTTTATAGACGATCATAGAAAAGCATTAATAATTGCTAGTTTTATTATGATTTTTTTATTAATAATGCTTATGATAGTGTTTATAATGTTTGCGCCTGTTAAAATAACAATATCTAATTCAGACGAAGAATTAGGAAATGTTGTTGCAACTAAAGCAAGAGTAATGGAATATCAAGCAGTTGCTAAAAAATTTAATGATGTAGTTAATACTTCATTTAAATGGGAAGTAAGCGCAGGAATGCTAGATATAAATGAAGATGGTACAGTTACTTGGGAACTTCCAACTGATGAAGGAACATATTCTATTACAGCAAGTACAGAAGATACATCTGCTACAAAATATGTTACTATTATTGGAAATGAATTATCAAGTTTATACAAAAATTCAGATTATAAAATTGCTTGTAAAGATACAGATGGTGATGGTCTTGCTGATATATATGAAGCTTCATATAGTGGAACATCACAAACAGAAAAAGATACAGATGGCGATGGCCTATATGATGGTGATGAAATTATAATGGGGCTTGATCCAACAAAAGCTGATAGTAAGGGCGATGGACTAAAGGATGGAGAAAGAAAATTTGATTATACATTTAAAAAAGATAGAGTTACGTTAAGAATGACTGGTAAAGGAAACTTTACTCGTACATCAATTGATAGATATTCTACTGAAACTTTAAATAATGTTAGTTCAGTACTAGATGGAATATACTCAATTTACACAGAAGCACAATTAGATGACGCAAAGATAACAATAACTTATGATAAAAATAAAGTAAGTGAAAAAGGTCTATCAGAGAATTCATTAGCAGTATATGAATTAAATGATGATGATAATAGTTTTACTAAAATTAGAACAGATATTGATACAAATAAATCAACATTAACATTTACTACAAGTGAATTTAAAAAATACTTTGTTGCTGATTCATCTAAACTTACTTCAAATTTATCTACTGAACTTGTATTTATAATAGATAACTCTGGTTCAATGTATTCTAAAGATGAATACGCTGAAAGTGAAGAAAATGATCCTACATTTAAAAGAGTGGATGTAATTAATGACTTAATTAGTGGATTAAAAGGAAATTATAGATTTGGAGCTGGGAAATTTACATTTGAATATTCAGAATTATCAAAATTAACAGCAGATAAAGATACTGTAAAAAATAGGGTTTCAACAATAAAAACAGTTCCAGAAAATTTTACAGGAACATATATTGGTGAAGGACTAAAAGGCGGAATAGCACAATTTACAGATGATGAAGAAAACAATAGAAGATATATTGTATTATTATCTGATGGTAAAGATACTGATGGGGAAAACTATGATGATGAGTTACTTGAAAAACAAATTGCACTTGCAGTAGAAAAAGGAATTAAAGTTTATACTATAGGACTTGGAAATACAATAGATGAGAAAAACCTTAAAATGATTTCTAGTCAAACAAAAGGAAAATATTATTATGCATCTACAGCTGAGGATTTAGAAGATACATTTGCGTTGATTTCAGCAGAATTAAATTATGGTTTATATGATACAAATAATGACAATGTTGATGATTCAATAGTAATTGCTAACTCTGGATTTTTAGTTGGAAGAGATGGATTTTCATTTTCTAACTTTTCTAATACACAAGTAGAACATGGATATGGCTATGGAATGGTCTTATATGCTAAACTATTATATGATAATAAATTACCAAATAAATTAGGAGCTAAAAAGGTTACTACGTCAAATGGTACTATTATTGAAACACCAACTGTTACATCTACTAAGATAGAAATGTCAGGAACAACATTAAGAACTTATATACCAGAATCTATAAGTATATTATCTGAATTTCCAGATAACTTTTGGTCATCTACAGCTAATAGAGGTGCTTTAGGTATTAACCAAACTATAAAATCACAATTGCAAACTTTAGGATTTACTACATATGCTGTTGATTATAATGTTCCTAATGCTGGATTTAAAAAATATGAATCAATTAGATTTGACATTAAACCTTTCTTAGGAGAAGAGGACCCTGATACTGAGTTAAAAAATGAGGATGTAAAAATGTTAAAGCTTCTTTCAAGATTAGATGTTACAAAATATAGAGATGAGAAATTCTATTTCTTTGATAATAATGATACAGCATTTTCACAATTAACTAAGACTTTATTATCAGGAGAACCAGTAATGATAAGAATTAATGACGATTATACTGTTCTTGCAGTAAAGTTGTTAGCAGATTCTAAGAACTTGAATAAATATAAAATTGAGGTTTATGATCCGAATTATTCTGGTATACCAAAGTATATTGAAGTAGACAGATATAAATTTTCGGATATTGAAGAAAATACTAAAATTGCATCAGATGAATATGAATATAAATTTAAATATCAAGGTACCGATGTTGGTATTTGTTTAAGTATTCCAAATGTCGAGGAAAATAATTAGAATGAAAGACTTTTTAAGCATTGCTTAAAAGGTCTTTTATATTGCTAAAATTTATGTAACATTTCCTTAAATTATTGACTTTTATTCTAACTTTTAGTATAATATTTAACGTATTAATGTAAGTTATACATTAAATAAAGAAAGAGGGGTGAATTTAAGTGCCTACATTTAATCAATTAGTTAGAAAAGGAAGAGAGAATAAAACAACTAAATCTAAATCTCCAGCTTTACAAAGAGGTTATAACTCTAGAAAAAAAGCTGCAACAAATCAATCTTCTCCACAAAAGAGAGGTGTTTGTACAGTTGTTAAAACTCAAACTCCAAAAAAACCAAACTCTGCATTAAGAAAAGTAGCCAGAGTTAGACTAACAAATACAATGGAAGTAACTGCATATATTCCAGGTATTGGTCACAACCTACAAGAGCACAGCGTTGTTTTAATTAGAGGTGGAAGAGTAAAAGACCTACCAGGTGTACGTTATCACATTGTTAGAGGTGTTCTAGATACTGCAGGTGTTGCAGATAGAGTACAAGCAAAATCAAAATATGGTGCAAAAAAAGCAAAGAAAAAATAAAAATAATTAAGTTAGGCGCTTAAGTTTAAGATATTAACTCGAGCACTTACAAGAATTAAATATTTTTGAGTACCTGTGAATTTTTATGAAATTCAAAATTTATATAAGGAGGGAAGAACAGTGGCAAGAAAAGGACATATTTCTAGAAGAGAAGTAATGCCAGACCCACAATATAACTCTAAAGTAGTTTCAAAACTAATAAACAAAGTTATGTGGGATGGTAAAAAAGTTACAGCTCAAAAAATTGTTTATGGTGCATTTGATATAGTTGCACAAAAAACTGGTAGAGAAGCATTAGATGCTTTCCAACAAGCTTTAGACAACGTTACACCAGCACTAGAAGTTAAAGCTAGAAGAGTTGGTGGTGCTACATACCAAGTACCAATGGAAATTAGAGCTGATAGAAAACAAACTCTTGCAATCAGATGGTTAGTTGAATATGCTAGAAAAAGAAATGAACATAGCATGGAAGAAAAACTAGCAGGAGAAATTATGGATGCTATTAATAGTCAAGGTCAAGCTTTCAAAAAGAAAGAAGACACTCACAAAATGGCAGAAGCAAACAAAGCATTCGCTCACTACAGATGGTAGTAGAAAAATTATAATTAATTGAAGGGAGGCTAATTTTTCATGGCTGAAAGAGAATATCCTCTTGAGAGGACAAGAAATATCGGTATCATGGCTCACATCGATGCTGGTAAAACAACAACTACAGAAAGAATACTATTTTATACTGGTAAAACACATAAAATAGGTGAAGTTCATGATGGTGCAGCTACAATGGATTGGATGGCTCAAGAACAAGAAAGAGGTATCACAATTACATCTGCTGCTACAACATGTTTCTGGAAAAATAACAGAATTAACATCATTGACACTCCAGGACACGTTGACTTTACAATTGAAGTTCAAAGATCTCTTAGAGTTCTAGATGGTGCAGTTACAGTTTTAGCTGCAAAAGGTGGTGTACAACCACAAACAGAAACTGTTTGGAGACAAGCAGACAAATATAGTGTACCAAGAATGGTATATGTAAATAAAATGGATGTTACTGGAGCAGACTTTATGCTTTGTGTACATCAATTAAGAGATAGATTAAAAGCTAACGCAATTCCTATCGCACTTCCAATAGGTAAAGAAGACTACTTTAAAGGTATTGTAGACTTAGTAAAAATGGAAGCATATGTTCATTATGATGAATTAGGTCAAGACGTTAGAACAGAAGCTATTCCTGAAGACATGAAAGCTGATGCTGAAAAATATAGAACAGAATTAATTGAACATCTAGCAGAAGTAGATGACAATTTAATGGAAAAATATTTAAATGGCGAAGAATTCACTGAAGAAGAAATTAAAGCTGCAATTAGAAAATCTACAATTGCAAATACTTTAGTTCCAGTTACATGTGGAAGCTCATATAAAAATAAAGGTGTACAAGAATTATTAAATGACATCGTAGATTATATGCCAGCTCCAACAGATATTCCACATATTAAAGGAATACTTGAAGATGGAACAGAGTCTGAAAGAAAATCTTCAGATGAAGAACCATTTGCTGCTTTAGCATTTAAAATAATGACAGATCCATACGTTGGTAAATTAACATTCTTTAGAGTATACTCAGGAACTCTAGAAAAAGGATCTTACGTATTAAATGCAAGCAAAGGTAAAAAAGAAAGAATAGGAAGACTTATTCAAATGCACTCAAACTCTAGACAAGATATAGATAAAGTATATTCTGGAGATATTGCATGTGCAGTTGGTTTAAAAGATGTTTCAACTGGTGATTCATTAACTGATGAACAACACCCAATTATTCTTGAATCAATTGAGTTCCCAGAACCAGTTATTGACATTTCTATTGAACCAAAAACTAAAGCTGACCAAGAAAAGATGGCAATTGCTCTTCAAAAACTTGCTGAAGAAGATCCATCATTTAAAACTTATACAAACCAAGAAACTGGTCAAACTATCATTGCTGGTATGGGTGAATTACACTTAGATATCATTGTTGATAGATTAAAAAGAGAATTCCATGTAGATGCAAATGTTGGTAAACCACAAGTTGCTTACAAAGAAACTATTAGAAAACCAGTTAGAGTTGAAGGTAAGTTCATCAGACAATCTGGTGGTAAAGGTCAATATGGTCATGTATGGCTAGAAGTTGAACCAAATGAACAAGGAAAAGGATATTCATTTGAATCTAAAATCGTTGGTGGTGTTGTTCCTAAGGAATACGTTAAACCAGTTGATGAAGGTGTTCAAGATGCAATGAAGGCTGGTATACTAGCTGGATATCCTGTTGTTGACGTTAAAGTTGCACTTGTTGATGGTTCTTACCATGATGTTGACTCATCAGAAGCTGCATTCCATATTGCAGGATCTATGGCATTTAAAGAAGCTTGTCGTCAAGGTGGAGCTGCTTTACTTGAACCAATAATGAAAGTTGATATCGTTGTTCCAGAAGAATATATGGGAGACGTTATCGGAGATGTAAACTCAAGACGTGGAAGAATGGAAGGTATGGATACAGAACAAGGTGTTACTACAATACACTCATTTATCCCACTTTCTGAAATGTTTGGATATGCAACAGATTTAAGATCTAAAACTCAAGGTAGAGGTGTTTACTCTATGGAACCATCTCACTATGAAGAAGTACCAAAATCTGTACTTGAAACAATAGTTTCACAAAGATCTAAAAAAGAAGACTAATCCAAAATGTCAAAATAAGGTTAATTACACTTTTTCTATTGCAAAAATAGAAAAAGTGTAGTACAATAACTATAATTGATGCACTATGCGTGCATGTTAGTTGAAAAATTTAAGGAGGAATATTAAAATGGCAAAAGCTAAGTTTGAAAGAACTAAACCACACGTTAACATTGGTACAATCGGACATGTTGACCACGGTAAAACTACTTTAACAGCTGCAATCACTAAATATTGTAGCTTAACTGGTGGAGCTGAATTCAGAGCATATGATCAAATCGATGGTGCTCCTGAAGAAAGACAAAGAGGTATCACTATCTCTACAGCTCACGTAGAATATGAAACAGAAAACAGACACTATGCACACGTTGACTGTCCAGGACACGCTGACTATGTTAAAAACATGATCACTGGTGCTGCACAAATGGATGGTGCTATCCTTGTTGTTTCTGCTGCAGATGGCCCTATGCCACAAACTAGAGAACACATTCTTCTTGCAAGACAAGTAGGTGTTCCTTACATTGTTGTATTTATGAACAAATGTGATATGGTTGATGATCCAGAACTATTAGAATTAGTTGAAATGGATATCAGAGACCTATTATCTAAATATGATTTCCCTGGAGATACTACTCCAATAATCAAAGGTTCTGCATTAAAAGTTCTAGAATCTAATTCTACAGACCCTAACGCAGAAGAATATGCACCAATCAAAGAATTATTAGAAACAGTTGATGCATATATTCCTAACCCAGAAAGAGATATTGATAAACCTTTCTTAATGCCAGTTGAAGACGTATTCACTATCACAGGTAGAGGAACTGTTGCAACAGGTAGAATCGAAAGAGGAACTCTTAAAGTTGGTGAAGAAATTGAAATCGTTGGACTTTCTGATGAAAAGAGAAAAACAGTTGTAACTGGTATCGAAATGTTCAGAAAATCTCTAGAATCTTGTGAAGCTGGAGACAACGCTGGTGTACTTCTAAGAGGTGTTCAAAGAAGTGAAATTGAAAGAGGCCAAGTTATTTCTAAACCTGGTTCAATTCACCCACACACTGAATTCTCAGCAGAAGTTTATATCCTAACTAAAGAAGAAGGTGGAAGACATACTCCATTCTTTAACGGATACAGACCACAATTCTACTTCAGAACAACTGACGTTACTGGTGTTATTGAATTACCAGCAGGAACAGAAATGGTAATGCCTGGTGATAACGTAACTATGGAAATCAAACTTATCACTCCAATCGCTATAGAAAAAGGATTAAAATTCGCTATTCGTGAAGGTGGTAAAACAGTTGGTGCTGGTTCAGTAGCTGACATTAAAGAATAATAATATTCTTTTAAATATAAAAGGGCTTTAGAGCCCTTTTTTTTATATCTATTTTTAATTTATATTGTATTATTTATATATTTTAACTAAAATAATATAAAATTCCTTGACAATATTAAATAAATATTAGATAATTAAGTTATGTTTAGAATATTTTTGTGTGAGTAATCATATAAAGTGTAAAAAGAAATCTTGAGGAGGTGTATAAAATGGATACAGTTTTAGAAAAAGTAAAAGAAGTAATTAGTGAACAATTAGGTATTGATGATACAGATTCAATTACAACTGAAACTACTTTTATCGATGACTTAGGAGCTGATTCACTTGATATTGTTGAATTAATAATGGCTTTAGAAGAAGAATTTGATATGGAAATTCCAGAGGAAGAAGCAGAAAAAATCACATCTGTTGGAGATGTTGTAAATTATATTGAAAACAATCAATAAATTAAATAAAAAGTGTCTTAGAATGTTCTAAGACACTTTTTTTCTTGAAAAAAATATTAAACTCATATATAATGTATATGAAGGAGGAATTTTATGGAAAGAATATTAGAGTTACAGGCAAAATTAAAGTATATATTTAATAATCCTAAATTACTAAAAATGGCTCTTACACATAAATCTTATGCATATGAGCAAGCAAATCCAAATTATGATATGTATAATGAAAGAATTGAATTTTTAGGTGATGCAATTTTAGAACATATAATATCAGATGTACTCTTTTCTCAAGTACCTGAACTTGCAGAAGGAGAAATGACAAAAAAAAGAGCAGCTATTGTTTGTGAAGCTTCCCTTAGTAGAGCGCTTAAAAGAATAAATGGACATGAGTATATATATCTTGGTAAATGTGAACAAAACTCAAATGGAAAAATGAAAGATGCAATTGTTGCAGATGCATTTGAGGCCATACTTGGTGCAATATACCTTGATGGTGGATATGAAATAGCAAGAGATATATGCTTAGAGTTACTAGATAAAGAAATAAAAACTGTTTTAGCAGGTGGAAATTTAAACACAGATTATAAGACACAATTGCAAGAAATTTTACAAAAAAATGGAACAGTAAGAATTGAATATAAATTACAAAAGCAAGAAGGACCTGAACATGATAAAGTATTTACGATTGATTTATTTTTCAATGGTAAAAAGATTGGCGAAGGAAAAGGTAGAAGTAAAAAACAAGCAGAACAAGAAGCAGCACATTATGCAATATTAAATGGAGGAGAATTTTTTGGACATTAAACTTGATTTAAAAAGAGAGTTAATTAATTTTAATAATAAAGATAATCAATATACAATTCCTATATTTATACCACATAAAGGATGTCCTAATAATTGTATATTTTGTAATCAAAAAAAGATAAGTGGTCAAATAAATGATGTGACAGTTCAAGATGTAGATAATATAATACAGAAATATTTAAATTACTATACAAATAAAGATAAGAAAATTGAAATAGCGTTTTTTGGTGGTAGTTTTACAGGTATTGATATTAATTTACAAGTAGAATATCTTAAAGTAGCAAATAAATATATTCAGAGTAAGAAAGTAGATAGTATTCGTCTATCTACAAGACCAGATTATATTAATGATGAAATTCTTAATATGCTTGAAGAATATGGTGTTGAAACAATAGAGCTTGGAGTTCAATCAATGGACGATGAGATATTAAATTACGCCAAAAGAGGACATACATCACAAGATGTAATTAAAGCATCTAGGTTAATTAGAAATCATAATATAAGACTTGGACATCAAGTAATGGTGGGATTACCAAAAAGTACAATAGATACTGAAGTTTATACTATAAAAGAATGTTTGAAATTAAAACCAGAGCAATTAAGATTATATCCAGTATATGTTATTGAAGATAGTGAATTATATGATATGTATAATTTAGAAATATACAAGCCATTAGATATTAATAGTGCTGTAAAACGTTGTTTAGCAATAATTAATGAATGCCAAAAAACTAATGTTGCAATTATTAGACTAGGATTACAGTCTACTTCTGAGATAACATCATCTAATTCGAATATTTTTGGACCTGTTTGTGACAACTTTGCTGAATATGTCATGGCTGCAATTATAAGAGAAAGTATTGAAAAAATATATAAAGAAAATATAAATGAAGATATAGTAGTATATGTTCCATCAAAATATATTTCAGTTACAGTAGGACCAAAAAAAATAAATAAGATATATTTTGAAAATAAATATAATGTTAAGTACATAGTAAAAGGAGATAATTAATGAAAAAGGTAATTTTTGCTGCAAGTTCAGGTGGGCATTTAACAGAGTTGTTAAAAATACAAGAGCTATTTAATGAATATGATTATTTACTTGTTACAGAGAAAACAGATGTTACAAAAGAATTAGATAATAAGTATAATATGAAATTTATTAAATATGGTCCTTGCAAAAATAAAATAAAATATATTTGGACTATAATTCAAAATTTGTTTTTAACTATTAAAATTGTAATAAAATTTAAACCTGATACAATTGTGTCTACAGGAGCTCAAATTGGTGGTTTTTTTTGCTATGTAGGAAAATTTTTTGGAGCAAAAGTTATATATATTGAAACTATGGCAAAAATTAAAGAACTTTCTGGAACAGGTAATAATGTTTATAAAATAGCAGATAAATTTTATGTACAGTGGAAAAGTCTTGAGGAGAAATATGATAAAGCTGAATACATAGGAAGGTTGATATAATATGGTATTAGTAACTGTTGGAACTCAAAAGCAATCATTTGAGAGAATTTTTGATATTGTAAGAAATAGCAAGGAACTAAAAAAAGAAAATTTAGTTGTTCAAAGAGGATATACTAAATGTAATAATAGTAAGAGAATAAAATCTTTTGATTTTATACCATTAGAAGAGATGGAAAAATATATTGATGAAGCAGATTTAATAATTTCACATGGTGGCGTTGGTACTATATTTTCAGCTGTAAAAAAGGGGAAAAAAGTTATAGCAGTTCCAAGACTCGAAAAATATGGTGAACATATTAATGATCACCAAATAGAAATATGTGAAGAACTAGAAAAAGAAGGGTATATATTATATTATAAAGATGGTATAGATAATATTGACGATTTAATAAGAAAAATAAGAAATATGAATTTTGAAACATATAATTCAAATTATAATTATATAGAGATATTAAGAAGGGAAATATAGGAGGTATATATGACTATAGAACAATTAGAAGAAAAATCTAAAGAAATTAGAAAAGATATAATTGAAATGGTATATAATGCAAAATCTGGCCATCCAGGTGGGTCACTTTCATGTACGGATATTTTAGTTGCAATATTTCATGAAAAGATGAATTTAAATTTAGACAATAATGGCAATAGAATAGATAAGTTTATATTATCTAAAGGACATTGTGCGCCTGCATATTATGCTGTTTTAGCTAACAAAGGATTTATACCACATGAAGATTTAAAAACATTAAGAAAAATAGATAGTTATTTAGAAGGTCATCCATCAAATAAGATAAATGGAGTAGATGCTTCAAGTGGTTCATTAGGTCAAGGGTTATCTATTGCAAATGGCATGGCTATTGCAAAGAAATTAGATAATGCTAAAGGAAAAGTATATTGTGTTTTAGGTGATGGAGAAATACAAGAGGGTCAAATTTGGGAAGCATGTATGACAGCAAATAAATATAAATTAGATAATCTTATAGCTTTCTTAGATTATAATGGATTACAAATTGATGGTAGTATTAAAGATGTTAAAAGTGTGGATAAACTAAAAGAAAAATTTGAGTCTTTTGGATGGTATGTTCAAGAAATTGATGGGCATAATTTTGAGCAAATTTTAAATGCTATAGATAATACAAATAATTCACAAAAACCAAATATAATTATTGCAAAGACAATTAAAGGAAAAGGAATTTCATTTATGGAGAATAATGCTGGATGGCATGGAAAAGCTCCAAGTGAAGAAGAGTATAATTTAGCAATGAAAGAACTTTCTAAATAGGGAGGAAGAAATGGAAAATATATCTAAAAATGATATTAATTTTAGATTAGATAAAATAAAAAATAAAGCTACTGAGATTAATAATAAAATAGAAAAGAATGATGAAGAACTTGCTACTAGATATAATTTTGCCAAAGATATTGGAATAAACATAGATATATTAAATACTACAACAGAAGAAGTAAAACAAGGTTTAAATATGTATATAAAAAAAGTAGATAATATACTTGAAAGATATAAAAATAATGATAATAACGACTATATGGAAGAATATAAACTACTTAATAATATGCTATATTTAGATGATATAAAGTTAAAAAACGTAAGTGAATTAGTTAACGAAGATAAAGATATAAAAATAAGAAAATATATTAATATAATTGCTACTAAAGCAAATGATTTAATAAGACAAGAGGAAATAAAATCTTTGGATTTAAAGATTAATAAATATTCTAAAATTAACTTTATAGAGAAAATAACTGGTAAAGCAAAAATAAAAAAAGCTATGCTTGAAAATTATAGCTTGAAAAGAGTTGAAACTGTGAATAAAAAATACATACCAGAGAATAAAAGTTTATATGAAATAGTAAGTATAGTAAATAATTGTGGTTATAAATCTAAAGAAATAGATACTTTTATAGATAGTATAGTAAATGAATTTAAATTTGATAAGCCAACTTCACAAGCATTAGTATTTAGTGATAATAATAAAATTCCTTTATTTCATAGTAAAGAATTTTTAAATAAAATAAATGCACAAAATGCAGAAATGCTAGATAGAATAAATAACAAAAATAATAATACAAATAAAATTTCAAATGATGAAAAATACGATGATTTATTAAAAAATGATATATCAACATTAGAGTTGTTTAATTTTAATAATATAATTGAAGAGGTGATTTAATGAAATCAACAAGAAAAGCATATGGAGAATATTTATTAGAAATAGGAGAAAATCCTAATGTAGTTGTTTTAGATGCAGATTTAGCTGCTGCAACTAAAACAGATATGTTTATGAAAAAGTATCCTAATAGACATATAGATTTAGGAATTGCAGAGCAAGATTTGGTAGGTACAGCATGTGGTTTAGCACTTAGCGGAAAAACTGTATTTGCATCTACATTTGCAATGTTTATGGCAGGAAGAGCATATGATCAAGTAAGAAATACAGCCGCATATTCTCATGTTAATGTAAATCTTTGTGCTACTCATGCAGGAGTGATGGTTGGAGAAGATGGACCAACACATCAATGTATAGAAGATGTTGCGTTAATGAATGTAATACCTACTATGAAAGTATTATCTCCAGCAGATGATATAAGTACCAAAAAGATTTTAAAAGTATGCACACATACCGATGGACCTAAATATATACGTTTAGGAAGAAGTGATTTGGATGATATATATGATGATAGCTATGAGTTTAAAATAGGTGGTTCTAATATATTTGGAAATGGAACTGATGGAACTATTTTTGCATATGGTTCAACAGTAAGTATTGCTTTAAATGCTCAAAAGGAATTGATGGAAAAAGGTATAAATGTTAGAGTAGTAGATTTATATAGTATAAAGCCAATAGATAAAGATACTATATTAAAGTGTGCTAAAGAAACCAAAAAACTTGTATCAATTGAAGATCATAGCATAATTGGAGGCATAGGGAGTATTATATCTAATATTTTATGTGAAGAATATCCTAAAAGGCTGGAAAAAATAGGCATAAATGATACTTTTGGAAAATCTGGAAATTGGAAAGAAGTATATAAATATTTTGGACTTACAAAAGAAAATATTATAAGTAAATTTTAACATAAAAAAGGTAGTTACTAATATTAATAGTAGCTACCTTTTTAAATATTTAAATCTATATCTTTAAAGACATCATCAGAGAAAAATTCTTCTAAGGTAATTTCAAGACCATAACAGACTCGCGAAATTGTTAATAATTTAGGATTATTACTATCTCCTACAACTATAGATTGCAAAGTTGATTGTGTTAAAAAACTTGAATTTGCTAATTTATTTATACTTATGTCTTTTTCTTTACATATATTTATTATTCTTGTTGATATCGCTTTAGAAATTGTCATATTTTCACGTCCTATAATTATTATATCAAGTAATTAGAGTATCAATATAACGGTGTATCGTTAACTATAATATGACATATTACGATATAATATTTATATAAAATACAAGTAGGAGGGATTACTATGTTTTGCTATAATTGTGGAAAAGAAATAGATGATAAAGCTATTGTTTGTGTACATTGCGGAGTAGAAACAAAAAATATGAACAAAAAAGAGGACAAAAATATAATTATAAATAATTCATCCAGTGCATCAAGTTCATCTTCTGCATCTAATTCAGTTAAAGGAATGAAAAGACATTATTCTTTAGCATTAGATTTATTAATGATATTTATTACTGGGGGATTATGGATAATTTGGATGATTATAAGGCCAAAATATTATTAAATATATTTAAAGTATGCTAATAACTTATACCATAAATCGAGACTATTAATTTATAATAGTCTCATTTTTTATATTAAAACTTAATATGTTTACTTATCCTTGATTATAGCTAAGTTTTATTATATAATTAATATGAAATAATAGACTTATTGAGGTGAACTATGGAACCACTAGCATATAGAATGAAACCTACTAAATTAGAAGATTTTTATGGTCAAGAAGATATAGTAGGAAAAGATAAATTATTATATAGATTAATTAAGGCAGATAAGCTTACATCGGCAATATTTTGGGGACCCCCTGGGTGTGGTAAAACTTCACTTGCAAGAGTAATTGCAAGTGGAACTAAAAATAAATTTGTAACATTAAATGCTACAACATCAGGCGTTGGAGATATAAAAGCTGTTGTAGAAGAAGCACAAAACATATTTACTAATCCAACAGGTAAGGTAATACTATTTATAGATGAGATACATAGATTTAATAAATTACAACAAGATGCATTATTACCACATGTTGAAAAAGGTACAGTAATATTAATTGGAGCGACTACAGAAAATCCATATTTTTCCGTAAATAAAGCATTAATATCAAGGTCAACAGTATTTAAATTTAAAGAGTTACTAGATAGTGATATAATTAAGATACTAGAAAATTGTATAAAAGATAAAGAAAATGGTTTAGGAAATTATAACTTAGAAATAAGTAAGGATGCATTAGAATATATAGCTATGTGTTCAAATGGTGATGTTAGAACTGCTCTTAATGCTTTAGAATTAGCTGTTTTAACCACTGAAATGAATGAAGAAGGTCTAATATATATAGATAAAAATATTGCAATTAATTGTGTTCAACAGAAAAAAGCTGTTTATGATAAGACAGATGATTCACATTATGATATTATTTCTGCATTTATCAAATCTATGAGAGGCTCAGATCCTGATGCAACTTTACATTATCTTGCTAGAATGTTAGATGCTGGAGAAGACCCTATGTTTATTGCAAGAAGAATAGTCATTCAATCATCTGAAGATGTAGGTCTTGCAAATAGTGATGCTTTAAAAGTTGCAGTAGCTGCAATGAATGCAGTACATCAAATTGGAATGCCTGAGGCAAAAATTATACTTGCTCAAGCAGCTTTAACAATTGCACTTAGTCCAAAATCTAATACTTCTTATAGAGGAATTAATAAAGCAATTGAAGATGTAAGGACAAAAGATGTTGGACAAGTACCAATGCATATACGAAATGCTGCTGCATCTGGGATGGAACAATTTGGATATGGTGAGGGATATAAATATCCACATGATTATGACCACGGAAAAGTTGAACAACAATATTTACCAGATAATTTAATTAATGAGAAATACTATGAGCCAAGAGAGTGGGAGAATTTTTATGAAGAAGAAAGAAAATAAAAATTCGTCTATATTTTTAGATGAAGAAAAAGATATAGCACAAGGTATAGACATAGTAAATAGAAATAAAGAAGAATTAGATTTTGAAAGAAATAAGAGAATTAATAAATTTGAGAGAAATGCTACAGGTCAAATGATAGAGAGGCCTAAAATTAGATATAAAATTAATACTAAAGCTATAATAATAGTATTAGCTATAATTGTAGTTATTAGCTGGATTTTATATGATTATGGTCCTATATTTGGTATTCATATAAAATCATCTTCTACAAATATTGATGATAATAAAATAGAAATTGTCACTAAAGATAGTGATGTATATGGTAATTATAATGAGCAATTATATGTTTATTCTAATAATACAATAACAACATATAATGATGAGCGAGAAGTGACATGGACTCACACTTTTTCTGACAGTTTTACACCAAGTATCTATGTAGAGGGTAGATATATGCTTGTAACTAATAATTCTACTGGAATGATATATTTATTTGAAAGTCAAAATGAAATATTAAATAAAAAGATTGATGGAAAAATCAAAAATGCTTTTTTAGATAGATATGGAAATATGGCTATTCAATATTCTGTAGAGTCAGGATATAATAATATAATTAGTGTATACAATAAAAAAGGAAAAAGTTTATATGATGCATATTTAAGTCAAGAAAGTATTGTATCTTTAAAGATATTAGATAATGCTCAAAAAATAATTTTTACAGAAGCTGTAACTAATTCTTCAAATATTGGTATAAAATTTAGAGAGATAAACATTTCTAAAAAAGATGATGACAAGTTAAGAGATATAATATCTTTAGATAATAAATTTGTATATGATTTTAATGTTCAAGGAAAAGAAATATATGCTTTATTAAATGATGAAATAGTATCAATAAATGTGGATAATGGAAATATAAATGTATTAAAAGAATTTAATGATACTCAATTGATATTTATTGCACTTAATGATAATTATTATACTTATTTAGAAAGAAGTATGGAAGAAAATGCCTATGTTGTAGAGAATGTAAGTTATAATGGAAATAAAATATGTTCTACAAAGTTTGATTCTGTACCTAAAAATATGGTAAGTAGTGATTTAATTAATTATTATATTTATCAAGATCATATTAGTATAATAAATAAATGGGGAGTAGATTTAGGAGAAAGAACCACTAATTTTACACCTAAAAAAAGCATATTATTTAATGGAAATAAAAGCTTAGCTTTAATTTATACAAATAAAATATATATTATTAATTTATAAGGAGGGAGTATATGGTTATTTTATTAGATGTGATACTTGTTGCATTAATAGCATTTGGAGCTTTTAGTGGACACAAAAAAGGCCTTATTGGCATTTTAGTTGGATTTGCTTCATTAATTTTATCAATTATATTAGCTTTTGCTTTTCAATCTGTAGTTGCAAATGCTTTATATGATTCTGGTATAGGAGAAAAAGTTAAAGATGTAGCATCAGAAAATATTCAGCAAATGATAGATAATGGAGAAAATATAGAGGATTCTTTTTATGGGAGTATAATTTCAAACACAGTTACACAAAATCAAGTTTCTCAAGCAGGAGAAGTAGTTGCAAGATTTGTAATGAAAGGACTTAGCTTTATTGTTATTTTCCTAATTGTAAGACTAATATGTTATATACTACAAATGATTTTAAATGTGGTATTTAATTTACCAATATTAAGTTCAATAAATAGTATGGGAGGAACAGTAGTAGGAATTTTATCGATTTTAATTAAAATATGGATTATACTTGCTGTTGTTTCGTTTATTTCACCATTACCAATTTTTGAAGGAATATCAAAATTTATAGATAATACAATTTTATTAAAATTATTGTATAATAATAATTTACTTGTTACTATTATTAAATCTGGATTAAAAATATAAAATATAAGCAAAAAATAGATATTTAAATTAGAAGTTATGAATTTTCATAACTTCTAATTTGCGTTATAGGGTAATTTACAAAATATAATAATATAAATTAAAAGTTTTGGCAAAAAGGGAGGATAAATTGTGAAAGTAATAAATAAATTAAAAGAAATAATTATAAAATATAAAGCGTATTTAATGATAGTAATAGTAGTATTGATTTCTGCTTTTTCTATTGTATATCAAAATTATAAAGATAAATCTAAGTTATATATAAATAATAATGAAATTGAAGTTAATAAATATGAAAATAAAATTGCAGTATATATTACTGGTGAAGTAAATTCCCCAGGTGTATATTATGTTGACTCAGAATATAGATTAAATGATTTAGTTAATCTTTGTGGAGGATTAACAGAAAATGCAGATGTAACAGATATAAATTTAGCTGAAAAACTAAATGATTCAGATAAAATAGACATTCCTAAAAAAACAAAAAATGTTTATGAAAGTACTGATAATGATGAAATAAGCAATGAAAATAATGGATTAATCAATATAAATAAGGCTTCAAAAGAAGAACTTAAAAGTTTAAATGGAATAGGAGAAACACTTGCAAATAATATAATTGAATATAGAAAGAATAATAAATTTGAAATAGTAGAAGATATATTAAATGTAAATGGAATAGGTAATTCTAAATATGAAGCTATAAAAGAATATATTTGTGTTAAATAAAATAATATGTAAATATGAGGATGTATATATATATTAATAAAGATTTAATAAAATGCATTGCACCTAAAATAGAAAATGTATCTTTTGATATAGATTTTTTTGAATATTCTGAAAAAAGAGGATACACAACGAATAATAATACTAATATTAGGCCTGAATTTGAAAAAGGCTGTAGAAAAGATGATAAAGAAGAGTGCATAGAAAAAAAGAATAGGATAGGAATTTCAGAAGATTTTGGAGTACTATGTAATGTGGAAGTGGTAAAAAGATATATAAATATTGAAGATGTATCTAGTATTAAAAACAACAACTTTTATTACTGTATAGCTGAAAAAATAAAAGAAGATACTAGAATAAAAAGAATAGTAGGAAGAATAGATAGCTTAAATAAAACGAATTTTAATATTGATAATAATAAGTTCATTATTAACGAAGAAGCATATAATAGCCTTATTGAAATATTTGAAAATCAATGTGAGGTAGAATGTTTAGGATATAAAATAAATTGTTTAAATGCTTTAAATGATGTATTTAAGATAATTGCGATATATATAGAATAAAAAACTCTAGTCTTAAATCTTTGTTTAAATTTAGTTTAAGACTAGAATTCATTAAATATTTTTTCTATATATTTTTTATTATTTTCTACCATAGTAATAAATTTTGGGGCAAGTTCAGGATCAAATTGTGTACCTGAACCTTTTTCTATTTCAGATAAAGCAAATTCTATTGTTGCACCTTCTTTATAAGTTCTTTTTGATACAATAGCATCAAAAGAATCACATATTGAAAGTAATCTTGCAAGAAATGGTATTTGCATTCCACTTATTCCAGTAGGATATCCTCTACCATCATATCTTTCATGATGATAATACATAATAGGATAAATATCTTTATAAATATCTGATACAGAAAATATATTGGCGGCAATAACAGGATGTGTTTTAATTACTTGATATTCTTCATCAGTAAGACGAGTTGTTTTTAATAAGATATTATCGGGAATACCAATTTTTCCTATGTCGTGAAATGCTGCAGCAATTTGTAAGTCAGAAATTTGCTTACTATCTAATTTTAAATATTTTGAAAATACATCTGCAAGAAGTGTAACTCTTCTTGAATGTTCTTCAGTATAGTGATCTTTTGCACCAACAGTTTGAAGCAAAATTTTAGCAAAATCTACTAGGTAATGTTCAAGTTTAGAATTCATAGTTTTAATTTTGTTAATTTGCTCTATATATTTAATACCACCTTGAATAAGCATAATTAAATTATCAAATCTATTACTTTTTTCATAATAAGCTTGAATATCTAGTTGTTGCATAACTTCGATGGAAGGTGCTAGATCTTTATGAATAGACATTAGAATTATATATATTTCTTTATTAAATTCTCTAACTGTTTCTACAATTTTATCGCCTTTTACTGGAGTCATCAAATAATTAACAAGTAAAATATCATATGTGTTTTTCTTAAGTTCCTCTATTGCTGATAGAGGTTCTGTGTATGTTTTCACGCTATGTCCATACCTTCTTAATATAACAGAAAGTACATCCATCATATTTACGTCATCATCGATAACTAGTATTTTGGCGTTAACTAATTTATCGTTATTCATACATGTTCACCTTTGCGTATAGTATATCAAAATATATCGAAATAATCAAGAGAAATGGCTTTTCTATAAGGTAAATGTCAATTTTTAAAGAAATATTAAAAAATGTATTGACAAAGTTAAAAAATAACATTATACTAAATGAGGCTTTTTTTAGAAGCGGATGATAGACGAATATAAATAACTTATTCTGATAATTTATTTTTTATTCAATCAGATTATTTATTTATTTATTAATTATCTATAATTTTTTATCAAATATTATTTATTCTTGTTAGGTATTTATAAAAAAGAATTATTTAAATTTTGTCGAATTTTGTTTTTTTATCTGTCAATATCTGAGAATATCTAACATTTATATAAATATTTGACTATTATTAATCGGATTAAAATTTCCAAAAAAATACAGGCTAAAAGCCTGGTTAAATATTAATGAGTTTTTGTAAAGCTCTATTTGCAACAATAATTTTTCCTTTTTCTATGAGTGTTTTATAATAAAGGTCGTAGGAAAAGTACCTTGAAGTATATTCGCTTATCATAACAAAAGTTTTAATAAATTTTTTATTTTTTATTGCATTATCACTAAATAGAATAAAATATTTATCTTCATATTTATATAGTGAATTTTTTCCAAAGAAAAGATTTTCGTCTTTAGCAATTTTGCAAAAATCTAAGATTGTATCTAAGGAATTGAATTCGAAAAGTCTAGAGTCTACCCTATAAAGCATTTTATTCTCGTTTTTGGAATAATCGCTAATATCTGGTAAATAGTCTGTTTTAGTGATAGTTAATATAAAAGTATTAGTATTATCTGAACTTGCTTCTATAAAAAGCTGTACATCCTCACAACCAAAATCTTCATCTAAGTTATTTTCTTCTATTAAGCTTGTAAATAAATTACGTGCAGCAGAATTATTTTTTTCAATATCGTTTATGGTTATATTTCTCATTTCTAATTCTTCAAATGATAGAATTATTTTTACTTTATTGTCATTAACTTTTTCAACTTTCATGTTATCAGTCCTCCTATAGAGTTACTTTCATAATTAATAATATGTATTATATAATTAATAAGTTACAATGTCAATATAATTGTATGCTTGGAAGTTTAAAATAAATAACCAATAAATGTTGCAAATTACATAATAATGTGGTATAATGTTGCATGTAAAAATTCCTTACTATACATATGTATAGTCAGAAGTCCATGAGGAGGTGAGTTAAGTCATGAATAGATATGAATCAGTTATAATACTTTCAGCTAATGCATCTGAAGAAGCTATGGCTGCTTTTGGTGAAAGAATGAAAGAATTAGTTTCAGCTAATGGCGAGCTTACAAATGTTGAAGAATGGGGTAAAAAAACTTTTGCTTATGAAATTAAAAAACAAAATGAAGGTTTCTACACATTATTTA
The DNA here is from genome assembly GCA_949106495.1 of uncultured Clostridia bacterium. Classification (GTDB taxonomy): domain Bacteria; phylum Bacillota; class Clostridia; order TANB77; family CAG-465; genus CAG-465. The sequence goes on along the minus strand of CARYZD010000004.1, from coordinate 104,490 downwards.
CATTTACAGCAAAACCAGAATTTATTGCTGAGCTTGATAGAGTTCTAAAACTAGATGAAACAGTTCTAAAACACATGATAGTTAAATTAGAAGACTAATATAGGGGGTAATGAAATGAATAAATTTCAATTTATGGGAAGATTAACAAGAGATCCTGAATCAAGAGTGTTACCTAATAGTAATACACAAGTATCAACTTTTTCTCTTGCAGTAAATAGAAGATTTGCTGATGCTAATGGAGAAAGAAAAACAGATTTCTTTAATCTAACTGCTTTTGGAAAACTTGCAGATTTCTGTTCAAAATATTACAGAAAAGGACAACAAGTATTAGTCGAAGGAAGAATCCAAAATAGATCATGGGATGATCAAAATGGTCAAAAAAGATATGCTACAGATTTTATTGTCGAAAATGCATATTTTGCAGACTCTAGAAGAGATCAAGGCATGGCAGAAGGAGTACCTTCATCTAGTATGGATGGTGAATTTATCACTGTAGATGATACAGATGATTTACCATTTTAATTAAATTAGTTGATAGGAGGAAAATTAAAAATGGCTGATAACAAAAAAAGAGGCGCTAAAAACGATAAACCATACAGAAGACCAAGAAAAAAAGTTTGTGTATTCTGTGCTGAAAAAATCGAAGAAATAGATTACAAAGACGCTGAAAAGTTAAGAAAATATGTTAGCGACAAAGGTAAAATACTTCCAAGAAGAGTAACTGGATGTTGCGCTAAACATCAAAGAAAAGTAACTGAAGCTGTTAAAAGAGCAAGAACAATTGCTTTATTACCATATACAGTTAAATAATATAAAACAGAGCATTAATATATGCTCTGTTTTTTCACGTATGATTTTTTATTTGCATATAATATTTTGAGGTGATTTACTTGTCAAACTTTAAAATAGGAGATATAGTTGCTAGAAAATCATATAATTATGATGTACTATTTAGGATAACTAATATTCATCCAAATGGAATAGTAGATTTAGTAGGAATAACATGTAGAATACTTGCAGATGCCCAAGAATTTGATTTAAAATTAATTAGTAAACAAGAGCTAGAAATGAGATTAAATAATATTGAAAAATCTAGAAGAACAAGACTTGATAGGTCATATAATAATATAAAAAATAAAAAGTACAATAACAATTATAACTATAATAAAATAATTTTTAGAGAAAACAACTCTTTGAATTTATATCAAAAAGAAACTACATATAAAAGACCAGGTTCAGTTCTTCATATTGATGGAGATGAAGAATACTGTAATCAGTGTAGGGAACTTTATAAAAAGATGGGAATGATAGCTCATGTATTTAATATCGAAGAAAAAGAACAATATAAACAAGTATATACATTACTTCAAAAATATAAACCAGATATACTGGTTCTTACGGGACATGACGCGTTTATTAAAAGAAGAAATGATATATATAATATAGACAATTATAAGAATTCAAAATACTTTGTTCAATCTGTACTTGAAGCAAGAAGGTATGAACATAACTTAGATAACTTAGTTATATTTGCAGGAGCATGTCAAAGCTATTATGAAGCGATTATATCTGCTGGAGCAAATTTTGCTAGTGCACCAAAAAGAGTTTTAATAGATATGATGGATCCAATGATAGTAGCTGAAAATGTAGCATATACTCCAGTTAATGAATATGTACCACTTGAAAATATAATTTCAAATACAAGAGAAGGAATAAGTGGAATTGGAGGATTACAAACAAAAGGTGTATATAGAATAGGAATGCCAGGATTATAATGTATAATTCTGACAAAAAAATAAAAGCCATTCGTTAGAATGACTTTTTATTTATTAAATTACTTATTTAACATTTTAGCAAGGCTTGATTTTTTTCTAGATGCAGTATTTTTAGCTAATACACCTTTAGTCCAAGCTTTGTCTATTTTGCTAATAGCTTCATTGTATAATTCATCTTTATTGCTAGCATTTTCTTTAACAGCTGCTTCAAAAGCTTTAACAGCTTCTTTGTAAGCTTTTTTAGTTGCTCTGTTTTGTAAAGTTTTTGCTTCAATAACTTTTACTCTTTTTTTAGCTGATTTAATATTTGGCATTAAATTGCACCTCCTTATGCGTACGTTAACAATTTACTTAAACATTTTAACATAAGTGTGAATAAAAATCAAGACATTTGTCTAAAAATAATAAAAAACTATTCTTCTGTTAACATATTTCTATATTCTGATGCTAAATATAGTGAACCAGTTATAAGTATTAAGTCGACATTTTCTTTGCTAATAAGATATTGATTTGCTTCTTTTACTGTATTAAATGAAGTAGCATTTATATTTAGCTTTTTAGCAATTTCTAGTAAATTATCAATTTGTTCAGATGTTTTATATTCGTTTTTATATTGTACAAAAACAATTTCTTGAAAATATGAGCTAATTTCATTTAAGAAAGCTTTGTAATCTTTTCCTTCGGTAAAGGACATAATAGCATAATTTTTCTTTCCTTTATATTCATGTAAGAAATTTTTAAGTGACCTAGCACCAGCAATATTATGTGAGCCATCAAGGAATATAGTAGGATTATCCTGTATTTTTTCAAGTCTTGCAGAAAAAGATGAATCAAATAGTCCTGTATTAATTGCAGAAAAAGGAATTTTATATCCTAATGTTACCAAAACATTTGATGCTAAAATAACCATTAAAGCATTATATATTTGATATTCTCCAATTAAATTCAATTTATAAAAGTTACCTTTATAACTAAAATAGTTAATATTGTGGTTACTTTTTATAATATCTAATAATTTTAAACTTGGAATATAAAGTTTATTATTGTTTTTAGAACAATATTTTCGGATTGTATCTAGTACTGATTTTTCTTGTTTAGGGTAAGTTATAGTTATTTTATCTTTTTTTATTATTCCACATTTTTCTGATGCAATTTCTTCTAAAGTGTTTCCTAAAAATCTAGTATGATCAAAATCTATTAATGTTATAATTGATAAAATAGTAGTTGATATTATGTTTGTAGGGTCAAGTCTTCCCCCCATACCAACTTCTAAACATACAAAATCGCAATCATTATCTTTATAGTACATAAATGCAATTGCTGTGATGATTTCAAATCCATTAGGAGCATCACCATTATTTTCCATTTCTAAAATAATAGGATTTATTTTTTCTATATATTTTTCTATTTCTTCATTTGATATAAATATATTGTTAATTTGAATTCTTTCATTAAATGATATTACAAAAGGTGATATAAATTTTCCTACTTTGTATCCACTGTTTTTTAATACATTTGCCATCATAGTGGTTGTTGAACCTTTTCCACAGCTTCCAGCAATATGTATAAACTTTAAATCATTTTGTGGATTTCCTAGTTTTTCCATTAATGTAATCATTCGTTGATTATCATTTTTTTGTGAATTTCTTTTTCTATCTTTATATATATAAGATATTATTTCGTTATTTGTCATGTTTAACCTCCATATATAACTAAGATGGATTTTAAAAATCAAGTATATTTTTAATTTTATTTTTTAATTCTTCTTCGTTAGTATCATTAGATACTTTAAAAACTTTAATATTTGAATATTTTGATAAAATTTCGTCTGCCATCTTAAGGTATTGCTCTTGCTGATTTATGCTACTTTGAATATTAAATTTTGCGTAATCAACCACAGCTTTTTTATCTCTTTGAAGCCTTGTAGTAAATAAATTTGTATCTTCTAAATATAATGTTATATAGTAGATATCAAAATCTAATTTACTAAATTTTTCTAATAATTTTTCATATACATCAGTAAATTTATATTCTTTAAAATTTAATCTACAATAAATCTCTTCTGTAAAAAAAGTTCTGTCAAAAAGTAAGTTTATACTTTTATTTTCTAATTTTTTTATATAATCTATTAAATCATAATACATATCTTCTGCTTTTTGTTTCCCAGCAGGAGAACTATCTGATGTTCCATATAATCTATATAAATTAGTATATTTTAAGCCATGTCTAATAAAATCTGTTACAGTTGTTTTTCCTGCACCTTGTGCCCCTTCAACTATAATTAGTTTTGAATTTGCCATATTTAATTACCCCTCTCTTGGAATTGTGATAAGTTCACTATATGGGAAATTTTCTTCTATATATTTACAGAAGTCTCTAAATTCACGTTGTTTATGATTTTTTCTTGCTCTATAAATATTACGCATAATTTCATAATTTCCTGTCCATGTAGATTTAAAATTATAACTTTGTGGAGAATCAAAAACAATTTCACGCCATAAAGACATTGCTTCTTCCATTTTTCCATCTTTTTTTAATTGTTGAAATTCAGCTATTCTTTTATTTAAATCTTCTAAAACATATTTTCTAAAAGGAGTAATATTTATATTACCTTGTTCATCGTCTACACTAAAATCATCAAAAGTTAGTAGTCTTGAACCTAACTTATGCATTCTGCTTGTACTATTTCTTACAGTGGCAACTTTGTATGTATCAAAATCCCACCACCAAGACATAGGTGCAGTTATATCCATTGATACGAATATTTGTCTAAGAAATTTAGAATGGTCAGAACCAGATTTAGTAAGTTTTAATGCTAAAGCTAAATCTTTTTCACCAATTACATATTTTCCTGTATCTTTATCATAATAACTATCACTTTTGTTCCAAGATTCTAAAGGGTTTCTCATTCCACGTAAAGCACCTTCAAAATTTAGAACTTCTAAATTTTCTACTTTTATCATATTTTATCAACCTCCTAAAAACGCTATTAATATGATACACCAAAATAAAAAATGTTTCAATGATAAAAATAAGACTATTTTTTGGCATAAAAATAAGCAAAAATATATATTAAGAAATATCACAATAAAAACTTATATCTTTTTACATAATTTTTAATGAAAATACTTGATTTTTTTTAATAACTCGTGTATAATATTGATGTTGATTTGCGTTGAAGTAGAATGTGGCTACCCAGCGAGGTAGGGAACTTCTATGGAGCATGTCTGATTTTAAATCGGGCGGCAAGTATAGATTAACGTGTATTTGCCAAATTCCTACTTGTGTAGAATTTGGTTTTAATATATGTAAAATATGAAACACACGGGGTGGTGTAAAACTTGTCAAACCGGCAAACTATAGAAAAGGAGTGTTTTACATATGTCAAAAGAACAAACTAAAAAAATGAGAATAAGACTTAAAGCTTATGATCACGTTGTGCTTGAACAAGCGGCAACAAAAATTGTTGAAGTAGCTAGAAAAACTGGTTCTGAAGTTTCAGGTCCAATTCCACTACCTACTGAAAAAGAAATCATTACAATATTACGTTCTCCACACAAACATAAAGATTCAAGAGAACAATTTGAAATGAGAACTCATAAAAGAGTTATTGATGTATTATCACCAAACCAAGCAACAGTTGATGCATTAATGTCAATTGATATGCCAGCTGGTGTAGACATCGAAGTTAAATTATAATAAACTTCTAAAATTTTAATAGGCTATCCTGATTACAGGCAATGGCATACCCTGATATTAAAATTTGGATGAAGTAAAAAATTTTAAGGGAGGAAATCAAAATGGTAAAAGAAATTTACGGAAGAAAAGTTGGTATGACTCAAATATTTGATGAAAATGGAGTAGCTATACCAGTAACAGCAATCGAAGCTCAACCATTAACAGTAGTTGCTAAAAAAACTGCAGATAAAGATGGATACAATGCAATTGTAGTAAGCTTTGGTGAAATTAAAGAAAAAAACGCAAACAAACCTCACAGAGGAATATTTGCAAAAGCAGGTGTTGAACTTCAAAAATACCTAAGAGAAATTAGAGTAGAAAATGTAGATGAATATGAAATTGGAAGCAAAATTACAGTTGATGCTTTCACTACAGAAGATACTGTTGATGTTCAAGGAACATCTAAAGGTAAAGGATTCCAAGGTGTTATCAAAAGACATGGACAACACAGAGGACCAATGGGACATGGTTCTATGTATCATAGAAGACCAGGTTCAATGGGTTCTACAACAACTCCAGGTAGAGTATTTAAAGGTAAAAAATTACCAGGACACATGGGAAGCAAAACATCTACAATTTTAAATTTAGATGTTGTTAAAGTTGATACTGACAAAAATGTTATTTTAGTAAAAGGTTCTATTCCAGGAGCTAAAAAAGCTATTGTTAGAGTAAGAAAAAGTGTAAAGTAAGCGGGAAGGAGGAGAAAAAATGCTAAAAGTTGACGTTTTAAATATGGATGGTAAAAAAGTAGAAGATATTGAGTTAAACGAAAATGTTTTTGGAATTGAAGTTAATGAAGTAGCTGTTCATACAGCATTAGTTAATTTCCAAGCTAACCAAAGACAAGGAACTCAATCTACTAAAACAAGATCTGAAGTAAGTGGTGGTGGAAGAAAACCATGGAAACAAAAAGGAACTGGTAGAGCTAGACAAGGTTCAATAAGAGCTCCACAATGGATTAAAGGTGGTATTGCTTTAGGACCAAAACCTAGATCTTATAGATATTCAATTCCTAGAAAAGTAAAACAACTTGCATTCAAATCTGTACTAACTTCAAAAGTACAAGAAGGAAAATTAGTTGTAGTTGATAAACTAGAATTAAATGAAGTAAAAACTAAAAACATGGTTAATGTTTTAACAAACTTAAATGTTAACAATGCTTTAGTAATGTTAAATGAGAAAAACTTAAATGTTCAAGCATCAGCTAGAAACATTGAAGGTGTAAAAACTACTTTAGTAAACACAATGAATATATTTGATTTATTAAAATATGATTCATTAGTAGTAACTAAAGAAGCTATTAAGAAATTAGAGGAGGTGTACGCATAATGAGACACGCAGAAGACGTTATAATCAAACCTATAATGACTGAAAAAAGTTATAGTGAAATTGCAAACGGAAAATATACTTTTGAAGTTGCTTTAAATTCATCAAAAGTTGAAATTAAAAATGCAGTTGAAGAACTTTTTGGTGTTAAGGTTTTAAAAGTAAACACTTTAAGATATGATGGAAAAGCTAAAAGAGTTGGAGTACACCAAGGGGTAACTAAAGCTTGGAAAAAAGCTATAGTAAGTATTGATACTAACCCAGCAGATGTTAAATATCTTGCAAAAGGTGGAAAAGAAACTAAAGTTAATAAAAAATATAAAACTGAAATAGAAGAAATTAGTTCAGCATTTGGAAATAACTAGGAGGGAATAAAAAATGGGAATAAAATCATTTAAACCTGTTACTCCATCACTAAGAAATACAACAGCATTAACAAACGATGAGATTACAAAAAATACACCAGAAAAAAGTTTACTTACTACATTAAAGAAAAATGCAGGAAGAAACAATACTGGTAAAATAACTGTAAGACATCACGGTGGCGGAAACAGAAGAAAATATAGAGTAATTGATTTTAAAAGAAATAAAGTTGATATGGAAGCAACAGTAATCGGTATCGAATATGATCCAAATAGAACTGCTAATATCGCTTTAATCGAATATGAAGATGGTGAAAGAGCATATATAATTGCTCCACTAGGACTTACAGATGGTGATAAAGTTATAGCTTCTGCTAAAGCTGATATTAAACCAGGTAACTGTATGCCAATAGATGCAATACCAGTAGGTACTATGATATATAATATAGAACTACATAAAGGTAAAGGTGCACAACTTGTAAGAAGTGCTGGTATGTCTGCACAACTTATGGCTAAAGAAGGAAAATATGCACATGTAAGAATGCCTTCAGGAGAAATGAGACTTGTAAATGTTGAATGTAGAGCATGTATAGGTCAAGTAGGTAATGTAGAATCTGAAATTGTAAAATTAGGTAAAGCAGGAAGAACAAGACATATGGGAATAAGACCTACAGTTAGAGGTTCTGTTATGAACCCAGTTGATCACCCACATGGTGGTGGTGAAGGTAGAGCTCCAGTTGGACACACTGGACCAAGAACTCCTTGGGGTAAACCAGCTCATGGATATAAAACAAGAAAAACTAACAATAGAACAGATAAATATATTGTTAAGAGAAGAAATAAAAAATAGTATTTGGAGGTATAGAAGATGTCAAGATCACTTAAAAAAGGACCTTATGTTGATGAAAGATTATTAGCAAAGGTTGAAAAATTAAATGAAGAAGATAAAAAAGAAGCTATAAAGACTTGGTCAAGATCCTCTACTATATATCCTCAAATGATTGGTCACACTATTGCAGTACATGATGGAAGAAAACATGTTCCAGTATATGTAACAGAAGAAATGGTTGGACATAAGTTAGGAGAATTTGCTCCTACAAGATTATTCAGAGGACATTCAGGAGATAAAAAGTCTAAAGTAAGATAGTTTAAAACTTTAATGAAGGAGGAGCCTAAAAATGGAAGAAAAACAAGCAAGAGCTGAGTTACGCCATGCTAGAATAAGTGCTAGAAAAGTTAAAATAGTTATCGATACTATTAGAGGAAAAAATGCTAAAGAAGCTATAGCAATATTAAAATACACTAATAAAGCAGCTGCACCTGTAGTTGAAAAATTAGTTAAATCAGCAATGGCTAATGCAGTTAACAATCATAATATGGATGAAAGTAAATTATACATTTCAGAAATATTTGCTAACCAAGGAACTACAATGAAAAGAATTATGCCTAGAGCTCAAGGTAGAGCAAATAGAATTAGAAAAAGAACAAGTCACATTACAGTTGTGTTAAAAGAAGCATAAAGGAGGTAAGTTTAAAATGGGACAAAAAGTTAGTCCACACGGACTTAGAGTTGGAATTATAAAAAACTGGTCTTCAACATGGTATGCTAATAAACAAGATTATTCTAATAACCTAGTAGAAGATTACAACATTCGTAAATACCTTAAAGACTTATTAAAACCAGCTGGTATCTATAAAATAGAAATCGCAAGAAAAGGTGAAAGAGTCTTAGTAGATATATATGCAGCTAAACCTGGTATGATAATCGGAAAAGGTGGAGCAGCAATCGAAGAAATTAAAACAAAATTAAGCAAAAAAGTTGGAAAAGAAATATCTTTAAACATAGTTGAAATTAAAGATGTAGATATGGCTGCACAATTAGTTGCTGAAAACATTGCTTTACAACTTGAAAAGAGAATATCTTTTAGAAAAGCTATGAAACAAGCAATTCAAAAAACTATGAAAGCAGGAGCACTAGGAATTAAAACTGCTGTATCTGGACGTTTAGGTGGAGCAGAAATTGCTAGAACAGAATCATATCATGAAGGTACAATTCCTCTTCAAACTTTAAGAGCAGACATAGATTATGGTTTTGCAGAAGCAAAAACAACTTATGGTATCATAGGTGTTAAGGTTTGGATATATAAAGGAGAAGTACTTCCTGCTAAAAAAACAGAAGGAGGTAATAAATAATGTTATCACCAAAAAGAACTAAATATAGAAAAGTACAAAAAGGTATCTTAAAAGGAAAAGCTCAAAGAGGTACTAAAGTAACAAATGGTGAATATGGAATTCAAGCATTAGAACCAGCTTGGATTACAGCTAACCAAATAGAATCTGTCAGAGTTACACTTTCAAGATATACTAAAAAAGTTGGTAAATCTTGGATAAAAATATTCCCAGATAAACCTATTACTAAACACCCAGCTGAATCTCGTATGGGTTCTGGTAAAGGAAATCCAGAATACTTTGTAGCTGTTGTTAAACCAGGAAGAGTAATGTTTGAAATTTCAGGTCTTGACGAAGCTGCTTCAAAAGAAGTTTTAGCTAAAGCTATTCACAAACTTCCTATTAGATGTAAAATAGTTAAAAGAGAAGAACAAGGAGGAGAACAATAATGAAATCTAGTAAAATCAATGAATATAAAAATATGTCAGTTGAACAACTACAAAAAGAGTTAAAAGAACTTAAAAATGAACTTTTTAAATTAAGATTTCAAAACTCTCTAAACGGCCTTGATAACCCTAAGAAAATAACTTTAGTTAAAAAAGAAATAGCTAGAGTTAATACTGTAATAACAGAAAAGGAAAATAATTAGTGGTAAAGGAGGAAAAGAACGTGGAAAGAAATTTAAGAAAAACTAAACAAGGAAAAGTTGTAAGTAATAAAATGGATAAAACTATCGTTGTTGCTATAGATGACAAAGTAAAAGATCCACTTTATAATAAAATTAAAAATCATACTTTAAGAATTAAAGCTCATGATGAAAACAACGAATGTGATATTGGAGATATCGTAGAAGTAATGGAAACTAGACCACTAAGTAAAGATAAAAGATATAGACTTGTAAGAATTGTGGAAAAAGTTAAATAGTAAAATATATTTGAAGGGAGGACTAATCCATGATACAACAACAAACATTATTAAAAGTTGCAGACAACACTGGAGCTAAAGAATTAATGTGTATTAGAGTTCTTGGTGGTTCTTACAGAAAATGGGGTAACATTGGTGATGTTATCGTTGCTTCTGTAAAGAAAGCAGCACCTAACTCTGCAGTAAAAAAAGGCGATGTTGTTAAAGCTGTAATAGTTAGAAGTAAAAGAGGTCTTAGACGTGAAGATGGTTCATATATTAGATTTGATGAAAACGCTGCAGTTTTAATCAAAGATGATAAAACACCAAGAGGAACACGTATTTTTGGACCAGTAGCAAGAGAACTAAGAGATAATGAATACATGAAGATTTTATCTCTAGCACCTGAAGTTCTTTAATATACGGAGGTGAAAGTAAAGTGTTAACAAAAATTAAATTAAAAAAAGGTGATACTGTAATAGTAAATACAGGAGCTGAAAAAGGTAAAAAAGGTACTATATTAGATATAGATAAAAAATCTGGTAAAGTAACTGTTAAAGATATAAATGTTAGAACAAAACATGTTAAGGCTAGAAAGCAAGGTCAAGAATCTGGAATCATTAAATCTGAAAATCCAATTTATGCATCTAAAGTAAGCTTTTATTGTGATAAATGTGGAAAAGGTGTAAGACTTGGAGTTAAAGTTAATGAAGATGGAACTAAAACAAGATTTTGCAAATGCTGTAACGAAATGAAGTAGTAAGGAGGGAAAAATTAAATGAACCTTAAAGAAAAATATAAAGCTGAAGTTGTTCCTGCATTAATGGAAAAATTTGGATACAAATCTATTATGCAAGTACCAAAGCTTGAAAAAATAGTTATAAACATGGGTGTTTCAGAAGTTAAAGATAGCTCTAAAGCTTTAGACGTAGCTATGGGAGAACTTGAAGTTATTTCTGGACAAAAACCAATTGTTACTAAAGCTAAAAAATCAATCGCTGCTTTCAAATTAAGAGAAGGTATGAATATTGGATGCAAAGTAACATTAAGAAGTGCAAAAATGTACGATTTTGCTACTAAATTCTTTAATGTAGCACTTCCACGTGTAAGAGATTTTAAAGGTGTTAACCCTAAATCTTTTGATGGAAAAGGAAACTATAACATGGGAGTAAAAGAACAAATTATTTTCCCTGAAATAGAATATGATAAAATTGATAAAGTAAGAGGAATGGACATCGTATTTGTAACAACTGCAAAAACAGATGAAGAAGCTTATGAATTATTAAAATTATTAGGCTTACCATTCGCTGAAAAGTAGGGAGGACTTGAAATGGCAAAAAAATCTATGATAGCTAAACAACAAAGAGAACCAAAGTTTAGCACAAGATATTATAACAGATGTAAAATATGTGGAAGACCACACTCTTACATGAGAAAATATGGAATATGCCGTTTATGCTTTAGAAAATTAGCATATCAAGGAGATATACCAGGTGTAAAAAAAGCAAGCTGGTAGAAAAGGAGGAAAAAAGGCAATGAATACAACAGATCCAATTGCAGACATGTTAACTAGAATAAGAAATGCTAACGCTCAAAGACATGCAACAGTTGACGTTCCTTATTCTAAGGAAAAAGAAGCAATAGCAAATATTTTAGTATCTGAAGGTTTTGTTGAATCAATAGATATTATTGAAGATAATCACAAAACTATGAGAATTACATTAAAATATCAAAACAATGTAAAAGTTTTACAAGGTTTAAAAAGAATTAGTAAACCAGGTCTAAGAATATATGCAAATGTAGAAGACTTACCTAGAGTATTAAATGGTTTAGGTATTGCTATTATTTCTACATCTAAAGGAATAATGACAGATAAAGCTGCTAGAAAAGAAAATGTTGGTGGCGAAGTTTTAGCATATATTTGGTAATTAAGAATTTAATATATAAAGGAGGGTATACCAAATGTCAAGAATAGGTAAAAATCCTATCGAAATACCAGCTGGTGTTGAAGTAAAAATCGAAGGAAACACAGTTACAGTTAAAGGACCAAAAGGAACTTTAACACAAGAATTTTTACCTTGTGTTAATATAGCACAAGAAGGAAATGAAATTAAAGTTACAGTAGATAGTGAAGCAAACGGAAATATTCATGGATTAACTAGAACTTTAATTAACAATATGGTAATCGGTGTTACTACTGGATTTGAAAAAACATTAGAAGTAAACGGTATAGGATACAGAGCACAAAAACAAGGTAATAAATTAGTACTAACTTTAGGTTATTCTCATCCTGTTGAAGTTGAGGAAATTGAAGGAATAACTATAGATGTACCAAATCCAAATACAATAGTAGTAAAAGGTATCAACAAACAAGTTGTTGGTCAAGTAGCTGCTAATATTAGAGAAAAAAGAGAACCTGAACCATATAAAGGTAAAGGAATCAAATACGCTAGCGAAAGAATAATAAGAAAAGAAGGAAAAGCTGGCGGTAAAAAATAATCTTAGAAGTTAAGGAGGGAGTCTTAAGATGATTAATAAGACAGATAGAAATGTTACAAGAACTATTAGACAAAAAAGAGTAAGAACTAAAGTTCAAGGTACTTCTATGAGACCAAGACTTTGTGTTTTCAAAAGTCTAAATAACATATATGCACAATTAATAGACGATGAAAAACAAACTACTATTTGCTCAGCATCAACATTAGATAAAGAAGTTAAAGCTAAAGCATCTAACATTGAAGCAGCAACAGAAGTTGGTAAATTAATCGCAGAACGTGCTAAAAAAGCAAAAATTAACACTGTAGTCTTTGATAGAAATGGTTATTTATACCATGGAAAAGTTAAAGCATTAGCAGATGCAGCAAGAGAAGCTGGATTAGAATTCTAATGAAAGGAGAAACTATAATGGCAGAAACTAAAACTGAATTAAAAGAAAAAGTTGTTAATGTAAGCAGAGTAGCTAAAGTTGTTAAAGGTGGTAGAACTTTTAGATTTAGTGTATTAGTAGTTGTTGGCGATGAAAATGGTCACATCGGTGTTGGTACAGGAAAATCAGCAGAAGTTCCAGAAGCTATTAAAAAAGCAACTGATGACGCTAAGAAAAACTTAGTTGAAGTATCATTAGTTAATGGTACTTTACCTCATGAATACACTACAAACTTTGGTTCATCTAAAGTTATATTAAAACCAGCAGTTGAAGGTACAGGTATCATTGCAGGTGGTGCAGTAAGACCTGTTCTAGAACTTGCAGGTGTTAAAAACGTAACAGCTAAAACTCTTGGTTCTCGTAACAGCAGAAACATTGTTTATGCAACAGTTAAAGCTTTAAAAGCTATGAGAACACCAGAAGAAGTTGCTAAACTTAGAGGAAAAACAGTAGAAGAAATACTAAAATAATGATATAATGATTACTAGTAATTTATAAGAGAGGAGGAAGCTTGAATGAAGATACACGAATTAGCTCCAGCATATGGTGCTACTACTACCTCAAAAAGAGTTGGAAGAGGTACAGGAAGTGGTCTTGGAAAAACAGCTGGAAAAGGACATAAAGGTCAAAAAGCTAGAACAGGCGGTAGCATTAGAAGAGGGTTTGAAGGTGGACAAACACCTTTATACAGAAGAATTCCTAAAAGAGGATTTAAAAATCATTTTGCAGTTGAATATGCAATTGTTAATTTAAGTGATTTAGAAAAATTCGAAAATGATACAGTTGTTAATGCTGAACTATTAATGTCAGAAGGAATTATAAAGAAAGAATTAGATGGTGTTAAAGTTTTAGGTAACGGAACACTTACAAAGAAACTTACTGTTGTAGCAAAAAAATTCTCAAAAACTGCTGAAGAAAAAATACAAGCTGTAGGTGGAAAGACTGAGGTGAAGTAGTATGTTACAAGATATAAAAAACATATTCTCAGTTAAAGATATTAGAAAGAAATTGCTATTTACTTTCTTAATACTATTATTATTTAGACTTGGTACTTTTATAACTATACCTGGTCTAGATAAAATAGCAATAAATGAACAATTAGGTGCAAGCTCAAATGGTTTATCTTCAATGATTAACCTAATATCAGGTGGAGCATTTAGTAGATTATCTATATTTGCTATGACTATAGGACCATACATTACTGCATCTATTGTTTTAAATCTATTACAATATGTAATACCAAGTCTTGAAAGACTTGCAAAAGAAGGAGAAAGCGGAAGAAAGAAATTAAATAATTATACTAAATATTTAACAATTGCATTTGCGTTTATTGAAGGACTAGGACTATATTTTACATATAGATCTTATCTTTTAACAGATTTAACACATGGTGTTGGAAAGTATTTAGGATTTTTCCTATTTATTATTTCTTTAATGGCTGGTACTTCTTTACTAACATGGTTAGGTGATAAAATAACTGAACATGGAATTGGTAATGGTATATCAATGATAGTTTTCTTTGGTATAGTAGCAGGATTACCATCAACAATTAAATCATTTGCAAATATTGCAGGTGGCGGATTTACTGGTATATTAGTATTTGCTGCATTAATTGTTGGATTAATTGTTATAGTTGCAGGAGTTGTTTTTGTTCAAAAAGCAGAAAGAAGAATACCTGTAAACTATGCAAAAAGAGTTGTTGGAAGAAAAATGTATGGCGGACAAAGCACACATATTCCAATTAAACTAGCTATGGCTGGTGTTATGCCACTTATATTTGCAATGTCATTTATGTCATTTCCAGGTATAATAATTGGGTTAGTTACAGATGTAAATAGCCTAACTGGATTCTGGAAAGGTGTTTATACATTATTTACAGCTTCTTCAAGTAGCCATTGGGGATACTTAGTAGGATATGCTGTAATATATATGGCATTAATTATATTATTTACATTTATTTATACAATGTTTATAGTAAATCCAGTAGAAATAGCAAATAACTTAAAGAAAAATGGTGGATTTATACCTGGTATTAGAGCAGGAAAAAATACATCTGAATATATAAATAATGTTTTATTAAAAATTACTGCTGCAGGATCATTATTCCTTGCTGCAATAGCAATTTTACCAATAGTTTTACAAGCTTTCACAAGTCAATCTATTTCATTTAGTGGAAACTCTATACTTATCTTAGTAAGTGTTGGACTTGAAATACTAAATACAGTAGAAACACAAATGGTAAGCAGAAATTATACAGGTTTCTTAGGATAATATTTATATAAATTAAAAGGGTGATACTTAAAGTATCATCTTTTTTTATGTATTATTTAGATAATTATCTAATTATCACCATAAAGAGCTAATAACTAAGGTTAAATGATAAAAATTATATATATAAATATAAACAAAAATAATAGACTTTTATAATTTTTTTTGATATTATATAGTAAATTAAAAATAAATTTTGGAGGTAAATATGAATAAAAAAAGATTGATAATATCAGCACTTGTATTTATAGTAATAATAGGGACTATTATTTTATTATTAGTAAATTTAAATAAAAGTAATGATGATAAGAAAATAGAAGATAAAACAGAAAAAGAACAAGAATTTAAAGAATATACAACAGCTGAGTGGAAAGAATATGCTAAGAATTATTATTTTGAAAAAACTGGGAATATGCCAGCAGATATAAAATTGTATTCTGATGGAAGCGATGTTATGATTATTGAAATTTATGACAGCACAGAAGAGACTAATTTTGTTCAAAAATATGATGTTAATTATAAAACTGGAATTGGTACAGATATGGAAGGCAATGAAGTTAATTTAAATTTAAAATAATAATTTAAATTAACTTAGATAAAGGAGAATATGATAATGAAACAATATATTAGTGGTTTTATTTCAGGAGTTATAGCTGGAATAATAAATTGTTTATTTCTACTTTGGGCTAAAGACTTAGAGATAACAGTATATATATCAACACTTATTACTTGGGTAGTAATTGGTATATTAATAAGTTCAGTGGACTTTAAATTAAATAGTGTTTTTAAAGGAATTATTGTATCATTATTAATTTCTTTACCATCTTTAGTTTATACCTTATCAAACTCAATATTTGGTGCAGTTTGGACTATAATAACAACTATAATGGTTGGGGCATTTATTGGATATATAGTTGAATTTGTTAATAAAAAAAGATAGTGAGTATATATCGCTCACTATCTTTTTAACATTCTAACTAAAATTTATTTCTAAATTATTGGTTAGGTTGTTGAGATTGCATTTGGTTAGCAGCATTAGCAACTAATCTTTTAACCATTTCTCCACCTACAGAACCAGCTTGTTTAGAAGTTAAATCACCGTTATAACCTTGTTTTAAGTTAACACCGATTTCGTTAGCTACTTCATATTTAAATTTGTCTAAAGCAGCTTTAGCTTGTTTGTTTGTCATTTTGCTGTTTGAGTTTGACATTTAATTCACCTCCAATTTTATGGTATTAAAGTGTTTTAATTTCACTTTACACTAATAATTTGTGTTGTTTGAAAAAAATAATACAGGTAATTTTTGGAAATTTTAAAATTTTCTAAATTATGTTAATACTTTATAGACTTCGACAAAAATTGATTGCAAAATAACTGTAAAAATCTTGATTTTGTGGTAAAACAATTGTATAATAATGATGCTTTATAGGATAGACTGGAAAGTGAGCTAAAAAAATGGAAAATAATAACAAAATAAAAATAATGATTGTTGATGATAATAAAGAGTTTGTAAAATTACTTAATATGTATATTAACTCTCAAAAAGATATGGTTGCATTAGAACCATTATATGATGGAACAAATGCTATAGAAGCTATAAAACAGTCTAAACCTGATGTATTGTTACTTGATGTAGTTATGCCTGAAAAAGATGGATTATCTGTATTAGAAGATATGAAAGATGAAGTTGGTATGGAAAAACCAGTTACTATTATAATGTCTGCTATAGGACAAGAAAAAGTAACACAAAAAGCTATATCTCTTGGAGCAACATATTATGTTGTTAAACCTTTTGATATGATTACTCTTGTAGATAGAATAAGAGATTTATTAAAAGAAGAAGATGAGATAAAAACTGAGTATATGGTAGCTTATGGAAATAAGAACTTACCTCTTGAAGTTAGAGTCACTCAAATGATTCATGATGCTGGTGTTCCAGCACATATAAAAGGGTACCAACATATTAGAGAGGCAATAATGCTAGCTGTACAAAATGAAGATATACTTAACTCAGTAACAAAAGCTTTATATCCAACTTTATCTAAAAAGTTTTCAACTACTCCATCAAGAGTAGAAAGAGCAATTAGACATGCTATTGAAGTTGCCTGGAATAGAGGTCAGATTGAAATGCATGAGAAAATCTTTGGCTATACAGTAAATTCTAATAAAGGAAAACCAACAAACTCAGAATTTATTGCAATGATTGCTGATAGAATTAGATTATCTGAAAAAGTAGCAGTATAATAATTGAAAAGAAAATATAATGTAAAAATTATATTTTCTTTTTTTAGCTTTATATAGCTATAAATTATGTAATATACAAGTCAAAAGAATTATTGTTTACTTGACAATTAGTACTAAAAATAGTAAAATATAGGAAAAATGCAAGAAAAGAGGAAGTTCGTTTTTATGGATAAAGAGAAGAAAAATAAATCTGGAATTTTTAAATCTTTTTCATCAAGAATTGCAATAATAGCTTCACTTATTATTTGTGCTGCTTTTATATCAATTATAGTACCAATTACTTTATATATAGATATATTAGTAATATTTGTTTTAAGTTTAGTTGCAATTTTTATGTGTTTTAAAGAATTGAAAGATAAAAAGTACAGATTAAATGAATTATCTAAAAATGTTGATCTGATATTTAAAGAGTCATTAGATTTAGTAGATATTCCAATGGCTATTGTTGGTATGCAAGGAAACATTATATGGAAGAATAATTCTTCAGAGCACCTTTTACCAGATGAATATATAGAAAAATCTGCATTAAAACTTGAATCGTTAAAAAAGAAAAATCCAAATAGTAGTTTACTTGAAGAACTAGGAAATGGTGATATTTATAATATATTGTGTAGTCAAATAAAATTTGATAATTTTGATTGTATGTTAATTAGTTTTATAGATAAAACATATGAAAGTTCATTAAGAAAAAATCTTGAAGATACCAAAGTTGCAATAGGTATGTTATTTATAGATAACTATGAAGATACATTACAAGGATTAGATGAAATACAAAAAGCAGAGGTTACATCAGTACTAACAAAAGAAATTAGAAGTTGGGCGAGAGAAAATAAAGGTGTTCTTGCAAGACTAGATAAAGATAAATATGCAATATTTATTGAAAAGAAATATATTGAACAGATGGAAAATAGTTCTTTTGATATTTTAGAAAGAGTAAGAAATATTACTAAGATAACAAAATTACCAATAACAATTTCATTAGGTATATCATATACAGAGGAAACTCTTGAAGAAAGATATAATGCAGGAAATTCAGCATTAGATATAGCTCTTGGTAGAGGTGGTGACCAAGTTGTTGTAAAAAAAGATAAAAAATATGACTTTTTTGGTGGTTCAAATGTTGGACTTGAAAAAACAAGTAAAGTAAAATCTAGAACAATGGCACAGGCTTTAAGAGAACTAGTTGAAAAATCTGAAAAAGTATATGTAGTTGGACATAGAAACTCAGATTTAGATTGTATTGGTGCTGCAATTGGAATAGTTAAGATTGCTAAATATTTAGGAAAACCAGTCAATGTAATTGTTGACTCTAAGTGTAATACTAGTACAGAAAATATATTAGAAAAAATAAAATATAGTGAAGAATATGAAAATGTATTTAAAACATATTCAGATATTAAAAATGATGACTTTACCAATTGCTTATTAGTTGTAGTAGACACACATAAAAAATCATATTTAGTAGAGCCAGATTTTTTAGAAAAATTTGAAAATATTGCTGTAATAGATCATCATAGAAGAGGTCCAGAATTTATAGATAATGCAGTACTTACATATCATGAAATATATGCATCCTCTGCAACAGAACTAGTAGTTGAGTTAATTATGTATATTGATGGAATAAAATTAACTTCAAATGAAGCTGAATGTATGTATGCAGGTCTTGTTGTAGATACAAAGAACTTTATGTTTAAAACTGGAGTTAGAACTTTTGAAGTTGCAGCTTATCTTAAAAAATATGGAATTGATGTTGCTGAAATTAAATTATTATTTCAAAATGATTTTGATAATTATGTAGCAAAAGTTGATATTGTTAAAAATGCAGAATTTATTCATAATAAAATAGCAATATCAGTATCAAATGCAAATTATAATGATATGCCAATTATAGCTGCACAGGCTGCAGACGAGCTTTTATCTATTTCTGGAATACAAGCATCATTTGTACTTTGCGTTGTTGATGGTATAGTTATGATTTCAGGAAGATCTATGGGAGATATAAATGTTCAAACTATTCTTGAAAAAATCGGTGGCGGCGGACATCTTACTTTTGCAGGTGCACAAATGGCTGGAATAACACTAGAAGAAGCTAAAGAAAAATTATTAGATAGTATAGAAGAATATTTATCTAAATAGAAATATAATTATAGGGAGGTAAAAAATGAAAGTAGTATTAAATCAAGATGTTAAAGGAGTCGGTAAAAAACTTCAAGTTATAGAAGTAAGTGAAGGGTATGCTAGAAATTTTTTATTACCTAAAAAATTAGCAGTTGTTGCAGATAATAAAAATATGAATGAGGTTCAAGGAAAAATAAGCTCGCAGAAATTTAAAAAACAAACTGAACTTGAAGCAGCAAATGCAAATAAAAAAATACTAGAAAATGGATTTATAGAATTTAAACATAAAGTTGGAGAAGGAAGTAAACTTTATGGAAGTGTAACAGAAAAAGATATTGCAGAAAAGATAAAAGAAAAATTTAATATTGATATTAATAAAAAGAAAATTGTAATTAATGACCCAATTAAAAATTTGGGAACATATACAGTAAATGTAAAATTATATGAAGGAGTAGTAGCTAAGCTAAAAATAACAGTAGTAGGAATGTAGGTGTAGCAAATGGAAAATGAAGTAGTAAATAAAGTACAACCAAATGATACTCTGGCAGAACAAGCAGTTTTAGGTTCTATGCTAGTATCAAAAGATGCAGTTCAAGCAGCAGTAGAAGTTTTAAAACCAGAGGATTTTTATAGAGAAGATAATAAAGAAATTTATGCAGCTATGATGGATATTTATTCTGTTGGTAAAGAAATAGACATGATAACTGTTACTGAACAATTAAAATTAAGAGGAACTTTAGAAAGAGTTGGAGGAACTCAAAACCTTGCTACATTAATAGATAACGTACCTACTACATCAAATATTGAAAGATATGTTGAAATTGTTGAACAAAAAGCTACTTCAAGAAATTTAATAAAAGTTACAAGTGATATAATGAAAGTATCATATGCTCAAACCGAAGAGCTTGATGCTATAATTGAACAAGCAGAAAAAGGGATTTTTGACCTGGCACAAAATAGAAATAGTAAATCTTATGCTGGAATGAAAGAAATTTTAGTAACTACACTTGATTCTATTGAAAAAATGTATGAAAATAAAGAAAAGCTTTCAGGTATGGAATCAGGATTTATTGATTTAGATGAAAAAATTTCTGGGCTTAATGATTCGGATTTAATTATTGTTGCTGCACGTCCTGCTATGGGAAAATCTGCGTTTGTATTAAACATTGCCTCATATGTTGCAATGTATGATAAAGTACCAGTTATGATATTTAACTTGGAAATGTCAAAAGAACAGTTAGTAAAAAGAATGCTAAGTAGTGAGAGTGAAATAGATAGCATGAAATTAAATAACGCTGTTTTAGAGCAAGAAGACTGGATTAAAATGGCAGATGCAAGTAATAGACTAGCAGATGTTCCTATATATATAGATGATACACCAGTTCTTACTCCATCTGAAATAAGAGCAAAATGTAGAAAAGCTAAACTTGAAAAAAATATTGGATTAATCATAATTGACTATTTGCAGTTAATGGAATCAAAAACAGCAAATGGTTCAAGACAACAAGAAATATCTGAAATCTCAAGAGGATTGAAAATTCTTGCAAAAGAATTAAATGTACCAGTTATTGCTTTATCACAGTTAAGTCGTGCTACTGAATCTAGAGCAGACCATAGACCAATGTTAAGTGATCTTCGTGAATCTGGATCAATAGAACAAGATGCAGATATAGTTATGTTTTTGCATAGAGAAGATTATTATGATAAAGAAACGGAGAAGAAAAATGTTGCAGAAGTAATTATAGCTAAAAATAGACATGGTGAAACTGGTACTGTTGAACTTGCTTGGCTTGGAAAATATACAAAATTTGCAAATTTATATAAAGGAAATGAATAATATGGTTAATAATATTATAAATATTGTAAAGAATAATATAATAGAAAATGGATTAATTAAAAAAAACGATAAAGTAGTTGTTGCTGTATCAGGTGGTCCAGATTCTATGTGCTTATTAGATACATTATTTAAAATAAAAGATGAAATTGGATTTAACATTATTGCTGCACATGTTAATCATGGTATTAGAATAGAGGCTGAAGAAGAAAAAATATATGTTGAAAATTATTGCAAAGAAAAAGACATTCCTTTTTATTATTTAAAAGTTGATATACCAACACTTGCAAAAGAAAAGAAAATGTCAGAAGAAACTTGTGGAAGAGAAGTAAGATATAATTTTTTTGAAGAAGTTAGAGAAAAAGAAGGTGCTCAGTCTATAGCTGTGGCACATAATTTAAACGATAATATAGAAACAATTTTACTAAATGAGATTAGAGGATGTGGACTTAAAGGATTAACAGGAATGGATTTTAAATATAACAAGATTATTAGACCACTTCTTACTATTGAAAAAAAAGATATTTTAGTATATAATAATGAACTAGAGTTACACCCATGTTTTGATAAAACAAATGAGGAAGAAATTTATCTTAGAAATAAAATTAGACTTAGTTTAATACCATATTTACAAGAGTTAAATCCAAATTTTGTTACAAATATTAGTAGAATGAGAAAGATTTTAAAAGATGATAATGATTTTATTGAAGAATATACTAATAATATTTTTAACAGGGTTATATTAAATGAAGATGACTCTAAAATTGTTTTTGATTTTTCACTTTTTATGAATGAACATGATAGTATAAAAAATAGAATTATTAGAAAAATAATTGAGAAGAAGATATCTAATTTAGACGGAATTGAGAATATTCATGTATTAGATATAATAAAATTGTTAAAAAATAATATAAAAGGTAAAAAGTATATAATTGGAAATAAATTTACTATTGAAATAGTAAAGAAAAATATTGCAATTATATATTAGCTGAAGGGAGACAAAATGAACAAAAAAAGTGCTTTTAGAACTCTAATAGTTTATGCTGTATTAATAGCTATTGCAATTTATGCAATAACACTTTTAGATTCTACTCAAACTAAAGAAATGTCTTATACTGAGTTAATGCAAAAAATTGAAGAACAAAATGTTCAAAGCATTCAAATGGGTGTAGACAGATTAACTGCAAATGTTAAATTAAAAGATGAAGAAAATATTACTAGAATTGTAGATATTCCATCTGCAACAACATTTATTGAAGTTGTTCAAGATAAGGTTTCTTCTGGTGAATTTGAATTAACAGTTGCTCAAGAAACATTTTTTGAAGCAATGGCTCCATATATTCCAAATATATTATTGCTAGTTGGTACATTATTTATTTTAATGTTTGTTTTAAGAAAAACAAATGATGGTAATAATAAAGCAATGGATTTTGGAAAAAGTAGAGCACAAAAAATAGATAAAAATTCTCCAAAAAAAGTTACTTTTGACAATGTTGCAGGACTTGAAGAAGAAAAAGAAGAATTAAAAGAAGAAGTTGAATTCTTAAAAAATCCTAAAAAATATATAGATATGGGAGCAAGAATTCCTAAGGGAATCTTACTTGTTGGTGGACCAGGTACTGGTAAAACATTACTTGCAAAAGCTGTTGCAGGAGAAGCAAATGTTCCATTTTTTAGTATAAGTGGTTCAGATTTTGTTGAGATGTTTGTTGGTGTTGGTGCATCACGTGTAAGGGATATGTTTAAAGAAGCAAAGGCTAATTCACCATGTATTATATTTATTGATGAAATAGATGCTGTTGGACGTCATAGAGGAGCAGGACTAGGTGGTGGACACGATGAAAGAGAACAAACACTTAACCAATTACTAGTTGAAATGGATGGTTTTGCTACTCATGAAAGTATAATAGTTATGGCTGCTACAAATAGACCAGATATACTTGATCCAGCATTATTAAGACCTGGTAGATTTGATAGACAAATTGTAGTTGGAAATCCAGATGTAAAAGCAAGAGAAGAAATTCTACAATTACATGCAAAAAATAAACCATTTGCACCTGGAATAGACTTTAAAGTTATAGCTAAAAATACAGCAGGATTTAGTGGAGCAGATTTAGAAAATATGATTAATGAAGCAACATTACTTGCTGCAAGAAAAGATAAAAAGACAGTAGATATTAATGATGTTGAAGAAGCAATGGTTAAAGTTATGATGGGGCCTGAAAAGAAAAGTAAAGTTATAAGCGATAAAGAGAAAAAACTTACAGCTTATCATGAAGCAGGTCACGCAGTAGTTGCAAGATGTTTACCAAATCATGATAATATACATGAAATTTCAATTATACCAAGAGGTATGGCTGGTGGTTATACTATGTATAAGCCAAATGAAGATAAGAGTTATGCTTCTAAAAATGAAATGAAAGAACATATTGTCTCACTTCTTGGTGGTAGAGTTGCAGAAGCTTTAATACTCGATGATATTAGTACAGGAGCTTCAAATGATATAGAAAGAGCAACAAAAATTGCAAGAGAAATGGTTACTAAATATGGTATGTCTGAAAAACTTGGACCTATTGCATTTGGTAGTTCACAAGAAGAAGTATTTTTAGGAAAAGAAATGAGTAATCATAGCAATAGAGATTATAGTGAAAGTACAGCTTCACAAATTGACGCTGAAATTAAAGAAATTGTTATGAATGCTTATACAAGTGCAGAAAGAATACTAAAAGAAAATGTAGAAAAATTACACAAAGTAGCTAAAAGACTACTTGAAAATGAAAAAATTAGTGGAGAAGAATTTGAAGCTATATTTAAAGAATAAATATAAGAGCTGTTAACGTATTTTGTTAACAGCTTATTTATTATTATGTTTTAATTTAACATAATTTTTTGTTTAATAATATTGCATAACAATATAATTTATGTTATAATAATAGCGCTGTATGTTTATTCTAGTATACATACAAATACACACACAATAGGAGTTTTACTCTTCTTCCAGAAATGGACGTGTAAAATAAAGATGATTGTGGAGGATAGAAAGAAGGAGGAATTTTAAAATGGCAATTATACCAATGAAATCATTACTAGAAGCTGGTGTACACTTTGGTCACCAAACAAAAAGATGGGATCCTAGAATGGCTCCATATATATTCACAGCAAGAAATGGAATATATATTTTAGATTTACAAAAAACATTAAAAAAATTACAAGAAGCTTACAACGAAACTAAAAAAGTTGTAGCAGAAGGTGGAGTAGTTCTTTTCGTAGGAACTAAAAAACAAATTCAAGAAACTATTAAATCTGAAGCTGAAAGATGTGGAATGTACTACATTAACAGCAGATGGTTAGGTGGTACTTTAACAAACTTTGCTACTATTAAAACAAGAATAGCTAGACTTAATGAATTAGAAAAAATGGAAGCAGATGGAACATTTGAAGTTTTACCTAAAAAAGAAGTTATTCAATTAAGAAAAGAAATGGAAATACTTAATACTAACCTTGGTGGTATTAAAAACATGGAAAAACTTCCATCATTAATTTTCTTAGCTGACTCTAAAAAAGAATATATTTGTACTAGAGAAGCTAGAAGATTAAACATTCCTACAATTGGATTAATTGATTCAAACTGTAATCCAAATGATGTTGATCTTGTAATACCTGGTAATGACGATGCAGTAAGATCAGTAAGCTTAATTGCTGGTAAAATAGCTGATGCTGTAATCGAAGCTAAAGAAGGTAACTTAACTACTATTGAAGACGACGATATTGAAACTATGCAAGAATTAGTTGAAAAAGAAGGCGTTGATAAAATAGAAAGAAAACCAAAACAAAACAACAGAAGAAATTACACAAAAAGAGATAATAAAAAAGAAGAAGTTGCTGAAGTTAAAGAAGAAACAACTACAGAACAAGAATAATTAATATTAATATATAAATAGGGGGTGCTTTAAAATGGCAATAACAGCCGAGCAAGTTAAAGAATTAAGAGATAGAACAGGTGCAGGTATAATGGACTGCAAAAAAATCCTTACAGAAGCAGAAGGAAACATGGATAAAGCTATTGAGCTTTTAAAACAAAAAGGTATGGCAAAAGCTGCTAAAAAAGCAGGAAGAGTTGCTGCAGAAGGATTAGTTGAAGCATATATTCACAATGGTAAATATGGTGCTTTAGTTGAAGTTAACTCAGAAACAGATTTCGTTGCAACAAACGATGAATTTAAAACATTTGTTAAAGATGTTGCAATGCATGTAGCTGCTGCTGCTCCTCAATATGTAAGACGTGAGGATGTACCTGCTGCAATCGTTGAAGCAGAAAAAGAAGCACAAAAACAAAAAGCATTAGAAGAAGGAAAACCAGAAGCTATTGCTGAAAGAATAGTTGAAGGAAGAATGGATAAATTTTATTCTGAAATCTGTCTATTAGATCAAGCTTTTGTTAAAGATCCAGATAAAACAGTTGGTCAACTATTAACTGAATTAATTGCTAAAATTGGAGAAAATATAGTAATTAGAAGATTCGTTAGATTCGAAAGAGGAGAAGGAATCGAGAAAAAAGAAGAAAACTTCGCTGAAGAAGTAATGAAACAAATTAATGGTTAATAACTAAACTTAAAACTCGTAATGTAAATTACGGGTTTTATTTTTTATATTTAGGTTGTATTATATAAAACTATGTATATTTTCTTTAGTCAAATTGACACATTATTTTTTAAATGATATAATTTTAATAATTTGGAGGAATTTAAAAATGTATAAAAGAATATTAGTTAAATTAAGTGGAGAAGCAATAGGACAAGATGATGGAAGAGGAATAGACAGTGATAAGCTTGAAAGAGTTGCTAATCAAATTGTAGATTTAAATAAAGATGGAGTAGAAATTGCAATTGTTATTGGAGCAGGAAATTTTTGGAGAGGAAAATATGGTGGAGAATATATTAAAAGAGCTACATCAGATTATATGGGAATGCTTGCTACAACTTTAAATGCTTTAGCATTACAAGAAATGCTTGAATCAAAAGGAGTACAAACTAGAGTTCAAACTGCTATTGAAATGAAACAAGTAGCAGAACCATATATTAGAAGAAAAGCCGTTAGACACTTAGAAAAGGGAAGAGTTGTAATATTTGCATGTGGAACAGGAAGTCCATTCTTTACAACAGATTCTGCAGCAGCATTAAGAGCAGTTGAAATGGATTCAGATGTTATATTACTTGCTAAAAATGTTGATGGTGTGTATAACAAGGATCCTAAAAAATATGATGATGCTAAAAAGTATGATGAAGTATCATATATGCAATCTATAAATGAAAAATTAGGAGTTATGGATACAACAGCTATTACATTATGTATGGAAAATAATATACCAATTTTGGTATTTGCTTTAAATGAAGAAGAATCAATTAAAAGAGCTGTAAAAGGTGAAAAAATAGGCACTATTATTAAAGAATAGTTTTGGAGGAAGATGTATGGAAGATAAAGGTGAAGTTTTATATGAATTAAGTCCAAAGTTTGACTTTATATATGAGCTTACTATGCCTACTGGAAGGAAAATGAAATCTGCTCTTGCAATTGTAATAGTAAGTATAATTCTTAATATTATATTAGCACTTGGAAAAGGATATATATTAGATGGAAATAATGTAAAAATGCTTAATGTATTTAACATAGTCAAGATAGTATGTATTATTCTTTTAATTTTTACTTCATTAGTTTTTATTTTAAGAGTTGTAATGCAAGTTTTAGAATATAAAGGGATAAAATATAAATTTTACAAAAATTGCTTAATATTTGAAAATAACTTTTTAAGTCAAACCAAAAAGACAATTGAGTACTCTAATATACGTGAAGTAGAAATTAGGAGAACTGTTATTGATAGAATTTTAAACTATGGTGTTATTATTATATATACAAATGCCGAAAAAGCATTTGGAAGTGCTACAGTATTATATTCAATAAAAAATACACAAGAACATTATAATAATATTGAAAGTATTATACATAATGGAAGCGTTTTATCTAGTCCAATAAAAACAGGAGATTTTAATCAAGACTTTAAAGAAGAAACTAATCTTAAAAATGCTATGAATAGAACAGAAACGTATACAGAATCTAATGCAGTAAGTGATAAAAATCCACTTAATAAAGAATAAATATAAAAAATGTAAAAGGATAATATTAAATTATCCTTTATTCTATATTTCAAGCTGTCAAAAGTTGTAGATTAATATTGACTATGAAATATAAAAATAGTATAATTACAATTGTTATAGGAGGGATTTAATTGAAGAAAGACAATATTATTAAAATAGTAATTTCTATTGTAGTAATGCTTTTAGTTGGATATCTTGCTATATTTGGCCTAACTATAGGTGGAAAAACTATAATTAAAGGTGCAAAAAGCATTAAAACAGGCTTAGATATAAGTGGTGGTATAACTATTTCATATCAAGCTGAAGCAGAAGAAGGAAAAGAAATTACTGAAGGCGATTTAGAAAAATCAAAGGCAGTTATACAAAAAAGATTGGAAGCTAAGAATATCTATGATTATATTATTAGAATCGATTCTAACACAAATCAGATTAATGTTGAAATACCAACAAATACTAGTGATACATCAGTAGATCCCCTAGCAGCAGTTGAAGGACTTGATAGAACTGCAGTAGTTCAATTTAGAGATGCAGAAGGAGAAGAAGGAAAAGTATTATTACAAGGTGAGGATATTGAATCAGCTAAATATAGTGAAGATGCAATAGATAGTACAGGAATTGGTACGCCACATGTTGTATTAAGCTTTAGTGCAGAAGGAAAAGAAAAATTTACAGCTGCAACAGAAAAATTAATTGGAAAACCAATGCCAATTTATTTAGATGAAGAGTGTATTACTTCACCAGTAGTAAATTCTAAAATAGATTCTTCAACAGCAATTATAACAGTAGGAAATGGAACATTTGCTGAGAAAAAAGCAATAGCTGAAGAATATGCAATGCTTATTGATTCAGGAAGTTTACCATTTAAGTTAAACGTAGTAAATAAAGAATATATTGGACCATACGTTGGACAACAAGCCTTAGAAATAAGTGTAAAAGCTGGAATAGTTGCATTAGTTGTAATTTGTTTAATAATGATAGTAATATATAGATTACCTGGTGTTGTATCAACAATTGCTTTAATAATTTATGTTTCAGTGATATTATTGATAATATCTAATACAGGTATATCATTAACATTATCTGGAATAGCAGGATTAATTTTATCTATTGGTATGGCAGTTGATGCAAATGTAATTATATTTGAAAGATTAAAAGAAGAATTAAGAAATAAAGTTGCATACAAAAAAGCATATGAAAGAAGCTTTAAAAATGCAACAAGTACAATAGTCGATGGAAATGTTACAACTTTAATTGTTGCTTTTGTATTATATTTCTTGGGTTCTGGAATGGTTAAAGGATTTGGTCTAGTGCTTGCTTTAGGTGTAATTTTAAGTTTATTTACAGCTTTATTTATAAGTAGATTTATACTAAAACAATTTATGCCAATGGCAAATAAGACTACTTTCTTATTTGGTATAAAGAAGGAGGTAGAAAAAAATGACAATAAAGCTTAATTATTTAAAACACAGATGGATTGTTTTAGCTATCTCTTTAGCTATAGTTGTAGCAGGTTTAGTTTATGGATTTGTTACAGGATATGTTTTTGATATAGATTTTAAAGGTGGTACAAGAATTCAAGTTGATCTTAATGAAGAATATAATGTATCAGAATTAAAAAGTTTGGTTGAACAAGTTGCAAACCAAGTTCCTGAAATACAATCAAGTAGTGCAGGAAATAACACTGTAACTATTACAACTCAAGTTATTTCAGAAGAAAAATCTAATGAAATAGTTACAGCATTAAAAGATAGATATATAAATATGGGTGATTCTACAATTAAAAATGTTCAAGCATCATATGGTAAAGAACTTATAAATACATCTATTATTGCTGTAATCGTATCAATAGCATTATTACTTGTTTATGTAGCAATTAGATTTAAAGTATTAGGATATACAGCTGCATTATCTGCAGTTCTTGCTCTATTATTTGATGTTGCATTTTTATTTGCAATTTATGGAGTATTTAAATTCCCTATTAATTCTACTTTTGTGGCTGTTATATTAACAATTATTGGATATTCAATTAATGATACAATAATTGTTTATGATAGAATTAGAGAAAATCAAAGATTAGTAACTAAATCTAATGACCCAAAAGAAGTAATTAATACAAGTATTAATCAAACAATGAAAAGAACAATTATTACATCAATAACTACATTATTAGCTATTGGTATAGTATTAGTATTTGCATTAGTAAAAGATCAAGAGACTTTAAAACAATTCTCAATTCCACTTTCAATTGGTATTGCAGAAGGAACTTTCTCTTCAATCTTTATTGCAACAAATCTATGGTATTCTATAGATAAATTATTTAAAAAAGTTAAAAAATCTTAATACAATCAATTAGTCTCGTATTTTATATGCGAGACTTTTTTTCTATTGCTTATCTTTATTATTTATGATATATTCATATTAGTGATTGTAATGAATGAAATTAAATTAGAAAATAAAATAAGAAAATCAACTAAAGATAAAGATTATGAGAAATCAAAAGATATTTTATTATCATGTTACTTAAATCAGTTTAAAAAGATGATTAAATATAAAAAAGTTAAAATAGATAAAACATGGTTTTTATATGATTATTTAATTCAAATAAAAAAATTATATTCTAGTTATTATGATACTGATATTGATAAGTTAATAGATATTTTATATTCAGATAAATATAGTATTAAATATCAAATATCATGGTTATTAGATAATTCATACATGTTTAATGATTATAAATTATAATTGGAGGGGATAATATGTATATAGCAGCACTTATAGGAAGTATTTTAGCTT
Organism: uncultured Clostridia bacterium; assembly: GCA_949106495.1. Classification (GTDB taxonomy): domain Bacteria; phylum Bacillota; class Clostridia; order TANB77; family CAG-465; genus CAG-465. The sequence goes on along the minus strand of CARYZD010000004.1, from coordinate 73,881 downwards.
TTGTTTGTTCTTTTATACCATTATTTGGTATGCCATTTGCAATAGTGTTTTCTATTACTTCTATAGTATTTTCTATTATTATATTAAAAAAAGAAATACCAAAAGAGAGAAAAGATGCATCGATAATATCAATTATAGTTTCTACTATAGCAATAATTATATGTATATTTATTAATATACTAAGTGTTAATTTTATAATTAAAGTATTTAATACATATTATGAAAAAGAAAAGATAGATTATAATAGCTATTATGAAAATAAATTTGGAAATTATTCAACTTATAGTAAACAAGATAATAACATTATGAATGATAAATTTAAAATAAAAATAAATAATATTTCTCAAGATGGAGAATTTTGTTATATAGAATTAGATTTAGAATCTTTAAAAGATAATAATTATTTAGACTTGTATTATTTTGGTGTATATAATGTAAAACTTAATGATTTTATATATAATTCATCTTCTAATATTAATAAGTTTCTAAATGACGGCTATTTAGATAAAGGTGACACTAAAAATATTACTCTTCAATTTAAGAATTTAGATTTAAATTCTAAAGAGTTATATCTTATTTATATGGATAATGAAAATGGTGTGAAAATTAGATTGTAGGATATATGTATATTGTGTAAATTATTGACAAAAAATATAAAATAGTGTACGATATACCTGTAAAATTGTATAATGAAAGAGGTAAATTATGGAAAGAAAAGCAAACTCACGAGGTATTTCAAAAAAAGGAGCAATAAACTTAAAGAAAATATTAAGACGACCAATAGTTAGAATAACAATTTTAGTTATTATAATTATTTTAGGTGTATTATTTATTAAAAATTGTATTTCTAATAATGTAAAAAATAATAAAGAGGATACAAATTTAGTTGGTTATCAAAAGTTAGTAAATGTTAAAGAGGAAAAATATACATTCATTAATTTAGATGGAAAAATTAAAACTTATGATGGATATCTTTCAATGGATGATTTTTATTACGATACTACTTGCGTATCAAAAATATCAGAAGATAATGGCGTTACTCAAATGGCACTGATTAATACTAATAATAAACAAGTAGTAAAATATGGCACATATAATAGTTTTACACAAGTAGTAGGTGGAAAATTTTATAAAGTTGAAAAAGATGGAAAATATGGTGTTATAGATTATAAAGGAAAAGAGATTATTAAACCAGAATATAATTATATTTCAATAACAACTGTGCAGGAAGCAACAGAAGTTGTGTTCGAATGTCAAAAAGAAAATAAATATTATTTTGCTAATGAAAATGGAAAAATATTTTATGAAACAGATGTAGCTTTACATAGTATTTCATATGCAAATAAATTTAATAAAGACTATCATTCAATTATATATATATCTGAAAATGATGAGAAGAAATATTTTGATTTAGTTACAGGTGAACAATTATTTGAAGAATTAGATAAAGTAAATTTATCATATAATATTTTAAGTACTGATGGGAAAATTAGTTTTTATGATAAAAATTCTAAATTAAAAACAGAATTAGATACATCTACAGATTATTCATCTGATGCTAGAGTATATTTTAAAAAATATATTGTAGTGGAACAAAAAAATGTTACTAGTGGCACTAGGGAATATAAATACTCTGTATATGATAGTAACTTTAAAAAATTAATTGAATCAAAAGAAAGAATAAGTCCTGTACAAGATATTGAGGGAAATGTATACTTTATTATAAATGAATCTGATGGTGTTAAAATTATAAATGAAAATAAAAAAGAAACAAAAATTGAAGGATATGAATTTAACGGAAATAACATTAATAATGTACAATATATAGTTTTAAATCCTACAGGAGATGTTTCAACAAATGAAGTTTATACTTTAAAAGGAAAAAAAGTATTAGATAAAGTAACTGAATATTCACAAAAAGGATATGGATTAGTAATTAAAAGATATAATGATGCTGGAGAAGCAGAAAAATTTATTCTTTTAGGTAATGATAATAAAATAGCTTTAAGTGAAGAAGATAATGTTTATGCAAATGATTATTATATTACAATTGAAAATTCTAATAATAATCAAGTATCAGTTATAGATAGTAATGGAAAAATAAAATTAGATAAAGTATCAGGAGCTAAAGCTTTCTATGTAGAAAATTATATTGGAATACAAAGCAATGATACTGTTAGTATATATAATATTAATAATGGAAAATTAACATTTACATATAAATTAACAGATTATATAAATAGAGATGAAACAGTAAATGTAATAGAAACTACAACTGGATATTATACTTTTGATGGAAAACTTGTGGTTGAAAAATAGAAAATGAATAAAGAATAGCTTAAGGCTATTCTTTATTTTATGTTTACATAATTTGACTTTTTAAACTTAAAGTGATATAATTATTCACGAGCATAAAGAGAAATATCGTTTTTAAATTTAAAAAGGAGGTTTTGAGTATGAAAATACCACATATTATTGATTATTATTCAGGTGACGATTCAATTTTGGATATGCCTACAAAACTTTGTGTAGTAGTTCATGAAGAATTTAATGGAATATATGAACAAATGCTAATTATTAGACGTATTCATCATTTGGGTTATAAAGTATGGTTAGGTGCACCTGAAAGAATAAGAGCATATGAGTATGAAAAAATTGATGAAGAAAATGGACCAATTAATATTATGACATCAGATAATCAATTTATTGTACCAAGACAAATTAATAGTAATAGTAAAGCCAAAATAACATTATATAAAAAGAAAATATATAATGTAAAAGAAAAAGAGCTTTTAAAAGAAATCGTTTTAGTAAATAATAAGCCTAAGTTAATTGATTATAAATTAGAAAAATGTCATTCAATATCTGATGAAGGAAAAGGCATTAAGGGATATTTAAATACATTAAACGGAAATGAAATTGTTGTTGTATAAATAAAGTAGAGAGTTTTCTCTGCTTTATTTTTATATTCTAAAACAAATTTATATATTGTAATAAAATAATCTAAAATAAATATACTTTATATAGGTGATATGGTCTGTGAGTAAGTTTAATAAAGAAGGAAAGAAGATTTTTAAAAAAATAAATTTTAAATCTAAGATGTCAGAGGCAAAAGAAAGGTTTATTGATACATTAGAATTGCCACAGGAATTGTCTGGAGAACATGTAAGAATTACTATGGTTGAAAATGCACAGATATTAATTGAAGGCAAAAACAATATAGTGGATTATTATGATAACTATATAAAAATTCAAACTAAAAATGTATATATCATTCTTGATGGAAAATGTTTAAAAATAAATGAGATTTCAGATGCAGAGGTATTAATATCTGGAGATATTAGCAATGTAGGATTTTTAAATAGATAGGAGTATTATGAATTTAGAAGAAGGAATAAAAAAAATTAATGGTACTGTTGAAGTTGAAATAGAAGGATTTTTTACTGAAAGATATATTAATCTTTGCAAAATTAATAATATAAAAATATGGGATATTAAAACTATAGGTGGAGGAATTGTTAGATTTAGTATTGCAATAAAAGATTTTAAAAAATTACGATCAATAACTAAAAAAACAAAATGTAAAGTAAAAATCTTAAGTAAAAAAGGAGTATATTTCAAATTATTTAAATATAGAAAAAGGAGACTAGCTTTTCTATTATTAACTATTTTTATTGCACTATGTATTATTTCAACAACTTTTATTTGGAATGTTGAAATAATAGGAAATTCATATATTTCAAATGAGGACATATATGAAGCACTAAATAATTCTGGAATTGGTGTAGGTAAAAGTAAAATAGGAATAAATACTAAAAAAATAATTACTAATTTACGTGTATTGGTGCCAGATATTGCATGGGCTGGAATAGATATTGAAGGTACAAATGTATATATAAGTATAGTTGAGAAAACAAAATTACCTCAAAGTGCAATAAATGAAAATTCAATTGGAGATATTATATCAGATAAAAGTGGAATAATAGAAAAAATTGTAGCAGAGAATGGTACACCAATTTTAAAAGCTGGTGAATATGTTGAAGAAGGAAGAATTTTAATTGAGGGAAAAATATATAGTAATACTTTAGAAACAAAAGATGTTACTGCAAAAGGAATTGTTACTTTAAATACAGAGTATGAATATAAAAATGAATATAATTTTAGAGTAGATGAAAAACAATATAATGGTAAAGTAAAATATAGTGTTGGAGTGGATATAAATAATAAAGAAAACTATATAAACTATTTGGATAAATCTTTAAAGTATGATATAATTAAAAATAGCAGTAGTATTAATCTTTTTGGAAATGAAATATCTTTTAATTTCTATAAGTTTAATATTTATGATTTAGTCGAAAAGCAAGTAAGTAAAGATGAAATTATAGAAAAGGCTAAATTAGATGCACAAGATTATATTAATAACGAAGTATTACCTAAAACTAGAAATGCTAAAATAAATAACTCAGAAGTTTTTATTGATTATGAAGATGAAGAAAAAGTTTCTTTACGAGTTGTTTATAATATAACAGAAGAAATAGGATACTTTAGAGAAAGGAATTAACATATGAATAAAGTTCTAATAGATTTAGATGAAAATCTAGTAAACTATATTAGAGAAAAATGTGATATAGATATAACAGCAGATATTGAAACAATAGTATTAACAGCTTTGAACGAAAAGAAAATTGAAAATCAAAATGTCTCAATATCAATTAGTGCTGTAGATAAAGAAGAAATACACAAGATTAATAAAGAATATAGAAATGTCGATAGACCAACAGACGTATTATCTTTTCCAATATTTTCAAGAGAAGAGATAAATAACTTTTCTACATTAGATGAAGATAAAAAAGTAAAAGAATTAGAACTTGGAGATATAATAATTTGTATTGATGTTTTACAAGAGCATGCAATTGAATATGAAACAGGAATTCTTAGAGAAATGTTATATATGATAACCCATGGAGTATGCCATCTTTTAGGATATGATCATGAAATAGAAGAAGAAAAAAAGGATATGAGAATTCTTGAGGAGAAAATTCTAGATAAAATAGGAGTTGGTGAAGTTAATGGATAAAAATCAAGATAACCAACAAGAAAAAAACATAATTGATGAAAGAGAAGAAAACTTAAAAAAATTAAAAAATGTAAAGAATAAAAACTTTGTTACTGCATTACATCATTCTGTAGATGGAATAATTAAAGCTTTTAAAACTGAAAGAAACTTAAGAATAGATTATTTTTGTGCAGTATGCGTATTACTTGCAGGTGTTATACTTGGACTTAGTAAAACAGAATTTGTATGTTTGTGCTTGACAGTAGGGTTTGTTATTTTTGCAGAAATGATGAACTCTGTTGCAGAATATATTGTAGATTTAGTTACAGATAAATATGATGATAGAGCAAAAGCTGCAAAAGATATTGCAGCTGGTGGAGTATTAATGTCATCTGGAATAGCATTAATTGTTGCATACTTTTTATTTGCGGACAAGTTAAAGAATGCTTCTAGTACTTTACTTACTACAATATTTTCATCTAATTCTAATATTTTATTTACTATTATATTTATGATAGTAATATTAATAATAATATTAAAAGGATTATTTGGTAGAGGAGAAGAATATGCACATTCTGGCCCAAGTCTTAAGGTTGCACTTGCTTTTGGACTTACAACATATGCGTGTATAATAACAAGAAGTTATTTGGTAGGATGTGTATGTGGTCTTTTAAGTTTAATGATATTTGGAATGAAGGTTAATAATACAAAAGCCAAAACAAGTAATATAATATTTAGTGCTATACTTGGAATAATAATTGTATTATTAGTCTATGAATTAGTTTTAGTTGGACCAGAAGTATTTAAATTATTAAATTTTTAGGAGGGTTATATGAAACAAGAAGATTTAATTAATATAGCAAAGAATGCTTGTAAAAATTCATATTCTCCATCTACTGGATATATGGTTGGAGCAGCTTTACTTTCAAAAAGTGGTACAGTATATATTGGAGTTAATGTTGAAGATGAAAAGATACCAAATTTATCTATATGCGCTGAAAGAAATGCAATTCAAAATGCAATTTCTCATGGAGATAGAGAGTTTATAGCAATAGCTGTAGTAGGTAAAAAGAAGAATGCTACAGATTTTGATAAAACACTTACACCATGTGGAATATGTTTACAATATATAATAGATATGTGCAAAGATATTGATATAATTTGTTATATTGATGGAAAAGAAACTGTTAATAAAGTGGATAACTTTATCAATACACCATTTGATTTATCAGAAAAATAGAATTAAAAAATAGCTAAGAGCATATAATTGTTTTAGGTGATAAAAAATGAATCATAAACAATTACTTGCTCTTTTTTTATGCTTTGTTATGATACTTTCATCTAGAATAGTATCAATAGAAAACGATAAAGTAGTAAGTGTAAAAAATGTAAATAATAATTTGGATAAATATACAATAGAAAGTATAATAGAAGAAAATGATAAAAGTAAAATAAATATTTTTTATCCAGTTACAAAATATGAAAATATCAATAATGTGGTAATGGAAAAAATAAATGTATATATAGATGAGTTTAAAAAGAATGATTACATATCAGATATTAAAGAATTATCTATATCATTTGAAAACTTTGAATATAAAGAAATAGAATCATTTAAATTTAATATTAAAAGCAATGTAGGAACAACTCATAATAAATCTGAAGTATTTACAGTAGTATATAAAGAAGAACAAATAATAGATATAGAGTATCTAAATAGCATTAATTCTGAATTTATAGATGAATTATTTAAAGAATGTAAAGCAAGAATAAAAGAAAATTCTAAAATTAAAGATTATATAAATGAAGAATGGTTAGAAGAAGGGCTTACTAAAGAGGCAAATGTATTTTCAAATTTTATATTTTCAAAAGATAGTATAATATTATTATTTAATCCTAATATAGTAGCTCCTGTTGTTGCTGGTGTAATAGAAGTTGAAATACCTTATGAGATTTTAGGGTTTACTATTGAATAAAAAATGCACTATAAAAATATAGTGTGTTTTTTTATTATTTACATTGTTCTTGGTTTTCTTCTTTATTTAATTCTTACATATTTTTTTAGATATTAAATTAATTCATATTATTATAGATTATTTCATCTTTAATTATTCACAAAGACCAATATCTAGTTTTATTAATTGTTCTATTTTAGAGCACATAATTTAAAAAAATCATGTCTATAGATATTTTTATAATATTCTCCTTGTTGACCTAGTCTTATAATTGGGAAAATAAGTTTACTCATTTCATAAGCATATTAATCAATATAAGGATTTACTTCAATATACTTTAACATATTATTTACTCTTTTTTGGCTATACTAATTTGTTTATGCAATTTAATGTCACTTACTGGCATTTTAATTACTCCTAATATTTATTAAACTATATAAAAGTAAATAAGTAAATAATACTAAAAATTAATTACAAACTTATTTAAAATATCTTGAAAATAGTTATTTAAAATCTATATGTAAATTTTTTTTTATAATTTTAAAAAAAGTGTAACAAAATGTTGCTAGAATACATAATGTTGTGGTACAATATATGTGTGTTTGGGTAAATAAGGAGAGATGGAAATGAAAAATTTTGCTAAAATTATACTAGTAAGTATGATTTTTATTTTAACAATGTCAGTTTCATATGCTAGTGAAAGTTTAAGTACAACTTTGAGTGCTACATCTCAAAAATTATATGCTGAAGATATAGTTGTATTTAAAGTAAAACTTGACAGCCTAAATGATATAAAACATGGAGTAAATGCATACAAAGCAAAATTACTTTATGATGATAGTATCTTTGAAAGGGTAAGTGAAATTGATTTTCAAACAGTAAATGACTGGGAAGGATTAAGATATAATCCTGACACTGGTGAATTTGTTGTTTATAAAAAATCAGGAATAACTGCTGGAGAAGATATAGTTAATATATCTTTAAAGGTAAAAGAAAATGTTAAAGCAGCAAAAACAAAAGTTGAACTAGTGGAAGCTGTAACATCAGAAGGAAAAAAAGATTTATTTATTGAAGATGCAGAAGTATCAAAAGTAAATATAGATATAATTGAAGAACAAAAAAATCCTGATGATAACCCTGGTACAAATCCTGATGATAATACAGATAATCCAGGAGAAGATATAAATAATGGACAAATATCTAACGAATCTAGTACATCGCCAAATACAGGAGATAATTTTATATTACTTTTTGTATTATTTGGTGTAGAAGTAATAGTAGTGGTAGTAAGTATAACATACTATAGTGAAAAAATTTTTAGAAATAGAAAAAATAAAATGTACATATCTGTAATATTAGCACTTTTTTTAACAGTGCAATTTATAGGAACAGTTTATGGAGCAGTTTCTACTTTTTCTAAAAAAGGTGAACTAAACTTTGATGGCGGAATAGATTATGCAGATGTTAGTTTACTTGTATCACATCTTGCAAATATACATCATTTAGATGAAGGAAAATCTTATGATGATGCAAAAGAAGTATTAGAAAATGCAGATATTAATAGCGATGGGAAGATAACAGTAACAGACCTTAGTTTATTAATACAAAAAATTGAAGATAAATTAAATTATGAGGTAACTATATCCGATTTAACTGTAGATAATGATCATCCACAAAAAAATGAAGAAATAACTTTAAGCTTTAAATATGATGCAAATTATGATGCTACAGTAAAATCTGTTATAATAAACTCTCAAGAATTTAATATAATTAAAAATGAGCAAGAAGGTAAATACGAATTAAAAATAAATGTTGGAAATGCAAGTGGAAAAAAAGAATATAGAATTGAAAAAGTAAAATTACATAATGATAAAATTATAAAAATAGAAAAAAATAATGTAATTAACATAGATGTATTAAAACAAGTAGTTTCTTTGAAAGACTATAACGTATCAGAAGATATAGAAAATGTTAGCTTAGATGTATCATTTAATATTGAAGATTTAGATAAAGCGTTTTTAAATGGAACATATACTATTGAAGAAACTGATGCAACAACAGAAGAAGAGCTAGAAAATGAAATAGATACAGAAGAAAAAGAAGTAATACAAGAAGGAGAAGTAAACTCTGGAAATAATGACTTTAAGGTAAAAGTAGAAGAAGGTAAAAATTACAAACTTTCTATAAAAGTAGAATATAATTTAAGTAATGGAAATTCAGAAGGTGATGAAGAATGTTCTGGAAGCATAGAATTTAAAAAACTTTTAAATTTTAACCCAAATTATAACTTTGAAATGTCTGATATTAAAACATATAGACTAGTAGATAATGAACTAGTTGAAACTACTGAATTTGATATTGGAGAAGAAATAATAGTAAAATTTAATGCTACAACTTCAACTGTATGTGTTCCAGCAGAGGTAGTTATTAATGGAATTAAGCATACACTTGAAAAACAAGATAATACTTACTTTGCTACCTTAGATGGCTTTGAGTCTGTTGGAAAATATGAAATAGTAGTTGAAAAAGTTATTTTAAATAATAGTAAAGAATTTAATATAGATAATAAAAAATCAGAAGTAAATCTTATCAAAAAGACTCCAACTGTGGAAAAAATAATGGCTAATGAAGATTTAAATGAAAAGAAAATGCCTGTAACTTTATTTGTAAGAGATGAAGATAAAGCATTAAATAAAATTGTAGCTATATTAAGTGATGAAAATGGAAATGAAATATCAATTATAGATTTAACATCTAAATTAGTAGATAGCAATATTGTTGAAGAAAATTCAATGAGTGTGTATACTTTAAATGATATTTTTGATATAAGTTCTATAAATTTAGCAAAAAAATATAAGATTAAAGTATTAGCAAATTATGAATTACTAGAAAATGAACCTGAATATACTTTCAGTGATAAAATTATTTTTGAAAATGAATTTGATGCATTGCCAGTAGTTAACATTAAAGATGTGCAAGTATCAAATAGATATCCTGAGAAAAATGAAAATATAACTTTAACTTATAAAATAGAAACTAATAAAAAAGATATTGATATAACACACATAATTGTAAATAATGTGAAATGTATTGCAACTAAACATATAGATAATGATGATAATGTAACATACTCTGTAACTTTACCAGTAGGAAATGCTTGTGGGGAATTAAATTTACATACAACAGAATTTTTATTTGAAGATAATTATCTCACAGCAAATGTAGATAATAATGTTAAAGTGGATGTATTAAAAACTAAACCAACTAGTGAAAAATTCTTACAGGAAGATAATATTGATGAAGGTAGTGTAACATTAACAGCAAGAATTGTAGATCCAGATGGTGCTTTTATAAGTGGTATAGCAACTCTTATAAGTAACAGTGATGGAACAGAAGTTGCAAGTGGAAGTTTTAATGCTAATCATGTTACATTTACAATAAACAATATAGAGTTAGAAAAAGAATATACTTTAGTTGCCAAAATGACATATGACAGGGATTCAGAAGTCGGTGGAGATAATTACGTAGTAGATGAAGTATTTAGAGAAAGACCTATACAATTAATTGCAGATTATCAGCTTCAATTAAGTAATATAAAAACATATTATGGAGATAAAGAAACTAGATATTTTGAAAGAGGTCAAAAAGCAACATTAACATTTAATTCTACTAACAAGACATCTTTTTATCCTGTAAAAGCTGTTATAAATGGTGTTGAATATACTTTAGAAAAACAAGATGATTTATATAAAGCAACAATACCAGTTGTTTCAAAATTTGGACCACAAACTGTAACAATACAAAACTTAACACTTAATAATACAAAAGTATTAGACTTAACTTCAAATAATACAATAGATGTGGGTATTTTAAAATTAAGACCAACAATAACAGATTTTAATTTTGAGGAAGGCGAAAACAATACAATTAATGCAACATTTGCAGTAAAAGATACAGAAAATACAATAACTGGTGGAAAAATAATAGTAACAGATGAAAATGGAGCAAAAGTTGCTGAAGAATTATTTAGTAGTGATTCTAAAGGAATAAGTTTTGTAAAAAATGTATGTGAAGAATATGAAATAAAAGTAGTTGCAGATTATGATTTAGATACAAATGCAATTACACAAGGAGATAATGAATACAAAAATCAAGAATTACTATCAGAAACAATAAATATTAGTCAAAACCGTTTGTTTGAAATAAAAGATATAACAAGTGTAACATTGTATGGAAAATCAGACGATGGAATTGTTTCAGAAGTATCAAGAGTAACAGAACAAGATTTAACAGATTTAAGCAAATATATAGTAAAAGTACAAACCAAAGGCATGCCAGCATTATATGCAAATATAGAGTCAATTGAAATAGATGAAGATAATAAATTAAACTTTATATTAGATTATAAAGATGTGATTCAATATGAAAACGGTAAGAAAAGTAGTAAATTAAAAGTAGAATATGCAGAAATGATAAATGGCGTAGCAGAAAATAAAAGTTTGGAAAGTCTACTTCAAGAAATTACTGCTAATCCATCAGGAACATATGAATTAACACAAGACTATGATGCATCTAATATGAAATCTTCAGGAAGTACTGTAATAGATGTAGCTTTTAGTGGTACTTTAAATGGAAATGGACATAAAATATATAATCTAAAAAAACCTTTATTTAATTCTCTTGTTGATAATGCTAATATTGAAAATATAGTATTAGAGAATGTTGAATTAGTAGGTGCAACAAGTAAAGGAGCAATAGCAAATATTGCTGAAAATACTACTATTTCAAATGTACACATAAAAGGTCTATCATTTACTACAAGTGTAGAAGAATGTGGTGGCATGATAGGAGAACTAAAGGCTGGTTGTACAGTTAAAGAAAGTAGTGTAACAAACTTTAATATAAAGCTTACTTATTTTAGAGTTGCTGGTATTACAGGTAAAATGGCAGGAAGTACTATAAAAGATTGTTATGTAGAAGGAACAATTGAATCTGTAACATCTACTATAGATGGAATTGGTGGAATAGCTGGAGATTCACAAGGAACACCACAATCAACAATTGAAAATTGTATAGCAAAAGTAAATTTTGTAAATAATACAAGAGCTAAAAATAATGGTGGTATATTGGGACTTGCAAGAAATGCTAATACAATATTGACTAACAATGTAAGTTTAAATACAGGTACAGGATTAAATCATGTTTTTGGTACAACAGTACATTCTACATCTGGTAATAACTATGAATTAGAAGAATCTGAATTAATTTCAAATGTTAGTACTAGTAATAAAAATCTAGTTAAAAGAGTAGCAAAAGCTAATTTAAATAGAGAATTCTTTGCAAATGAGGCTTTATTTAATGAAGATATTTGGGATTTAGATGATGTTTCATATGATAAATTACCACGCTTAAAAAATAGTGACCCTAATGGAACTGTTGAAGAAGTGGTAGAAAATGATAATAAAAAATTATATATACCAGAATATAGCAGAATAAGTAAAATGTCTGGATATGATAAAAATAAAGATATAACATATAATAACTTACATAAATTAATGCCATATTATGATGCTAAATATTTAGTAACAGATGGTTCTAAAATAGCAAGTGATAATGTTTTAAATACAAAAATTATAAAACATATTTTACCATTTGCAAATAATAAATTAGTAACTTATCTTACAACAAATAGTTATGATGGTATTAATAAAATAAAAGTAGAATTTGATGATTATACTTTTGAAGAATATACAGTTACTTTTGAAAGTTTTAAACAAGGTATAGCAATTTATAAAATAGATGATTTAAATATAAATTATGCATTTGATAATTATGTTATAAATGAAGATTCAGAAGTTATAACTAAATTAGCTGATTATATAAAATCATTAGATTATAATACAGTGTTAGAGCCACTTACTACAGCAGCAGATAATAGACAATATAAAGATAATTATGATTCAGTAATTAAAAATATGGCGCAGGAAATAGCACTTAATATTTTACAAAATGATGAAGATAGTATACTTATGTTAAATAATGATATACTAAACAAAAAAATTGAACAAGAATTAATTGGAACTGATAAAATAAATAAAATGATTTATGCATATAACTATTATAACCGTTGGTATGGCTTTGAAATAGGTGGTGCAAAAGTATCAGATATTATGTTATTTGATGGTGAGATGTATTCAGATACAATGACATTTTATAATGTAGTAAGAGAAGTACTTTCAGGAAATATGAATCCAGGAAATACAAACACTTTCTATGCTAATTCTCTAAAAAAATATACAGGAAGTTCAACAATTAGCTATTTCTTAAATTATATAATAACTAATATTGGTGGATATGAAGATGTAAATGATTGGTTTACTGAGTACTTTGGAGCAAGAAATATTTTAGCTGAATTTGGAGTAGATAAAAATCCTAATATTTTATATCGTGCTTGGTATCAACTAAGTAAAAATCAAAATATGTTACTTCCAGTTATTACATTGCCACAAGATTGCGCTTATATGATTAGTGGTCCTGCTCATTTACAAATTGGACCTTCACAGTTGTATCATAAAGATGTAAATACTGAAGCAGGTCAAGCAGCTGTTAGAAGAACTCTTAATAATCATGTGGCACTTGTAAAAAGACACTTAAGTACATTAGCAGGCTCATTTGATCCAGGAAAATGGAATAATTATTGTATTATGGTTTATGATTGTACTAGAATCATTACAGGTTATAAAAATTCATATTTTCCAGGTACTAATATTGTAATAGGTACTTCACCTGTATATACTCAAGGAAAAGTTGGACAAAATTATCCATTCTTCAAAAACTTTAGTGAGGTATTCGGTTTATGGCAACCAAGTGGAAGTGCTGCAGGTGTTGGAAATACTGCAGGATTCTTATGGTTCATAGCTAGACCAGGTCTTACAAATTATGATACTTGGACTCATGAATTTGAACATGCTTTATTTGATAAAATTATGTTATTCCAAGCTGGAACTAGATTTAGATATGGTCTTGAGACGCTAACAGAAGGTAATGTTGAACAAAATGGTGTTTGGAGTGAAAATAACCTTGTCCAAGATGTTGGACCATATTATTTCAATACAACTTATGATTTAAATAAGGAAGGAAATGCAACTCAAAATTTAAGTCCTGATAGAATTGATACTAGAGAAAAATTAGAAAATTATTTTAAAGGACAACAGAATGCGTTAGACTTGCTTGATTATATTGAAGGTAAAGCCTTTATAAGATTAACACCTGAGCAACAAGCAAGAGTTGCAACAAGAATGAATCAGTCTGGATCATGGTCTACTTGGGGAGCGATTACTGCAGCTCAAGCAGAACAAATGAATTTAACCTCATTAGAGTCTTTATATGATAATAGAATTATTATACGTCCAGAAAACGCATGGGGTGTCAGTGTAAGAGGTCTTAGTGTAATTAATAGTCTTGGTGCTAATGATTATGGATTTGAGTCTGTTTGGGTAAATCGTTGGTATATCGGTCATAATGATAATGGTATTCCAGATGCATTCTCAGCAAAACGTAATTATTTTGAAATGCTTGGTTATGCAGGAGTTGATGGATATGTTACTTATGGAAGAGGAAACACTAAAACAGATCTTGATGCTATTCAAAAAATTACGAAATCTGTTACTGGTACAGCTATGAATTGGAAAGAATACAAGATGAGTAGATATGCTACTATTGAAGAAAATATAAGAAACAATAAGTATATTGATGTTGATTATATGATTGAAAGATTCTATCAAGCTTTATCAAGTGATACTAATAGAAATGCGACTCAAAGAACAAATCTTAGAAAAGTATATTATCATTACTTAAAGAGTGTTACAAATGATTTCATTGCTGATCCACTTGGAACAGATTTGGAAATGACACATATAAAAACAGCAAATGAACTTATAGAAAAAATAAATGATAAACCTTATGGATATTATATTTTAGATAATGATATCGACTTTACAGGAATAAGTGATTGTGTAACAAATACATTTATGGGAATTTTAGATGGTAATGGACATAAGATAATGAATAATACCAATTCTATATTCCAAAAAATAAGATATGGTTATGTAAGAAATCTAAAATTTGAAGGAGCTAATATTCCAAAAAATATTACTAATATAGGTTTCTTAGCTAAGCAATCACAATCATCTACAATAATAGATATAGATGTAAAAAATTCAAAAATTAATTCAGCAGGAAGAAATGATATAAATCTAATCGCTGGAGCTACTAATACATTAGTATATGATAACTGTAATGTTGAACATTTAGTTGCAAATGTATCAAGTGCTTCAGAATTTGTAAGTAAAATACAAGAAGATACAAGTGGAGAATTTAATATAACTGGCGATATAGACTTTACAGATTATACATCAACTTCTAATGCCGTTATAACAGATACTTTCACTGGTAAAATAAATGGAAATGGACATAAAATTTCTAACTTAAATAACCTAAGCTTATTTGCAAACTTTAATGGAACATTTGAAGATGCAATTATAGAAAACTTTAGTAATAGTAGTACTGGAAGAGGTAGTGGTAACTTTGTTACAGCTTTTGCTCAAGAAACAAATAAAGCAGTTGTTAAGAATGTAACATTTAAAAATATTACTTTATCTGGTAATCATAATGTAGCTGTAGTTGCTGGAATGGATGGAAAAACTAATGCAACTTCTGTATTTGAGAATATTAAAGTATTAAACTCTAATGTTACAGGAACAGGAGTTTATGTATCAAACTTTATAGGTAGAAAATATGGTGGAAGCATTAAAAACGTATATGTACAAGGAACACTTAATATTACTACAACTGAAAATGGTGGTTTAGTAGGTACAATACAACAAGGTGGTTCAGGTTCTTATGAAAACATCATAACAGATGTAAATATTAATAAACCAAGAAATACATATAGTAATGTTGCAAATAGTATATTTAATGGTTCATTAATAGGTGCTATTTATACTAATCCAGTAATTAAAAATTGTGTTTCATTTGGAGATATGACTGGATATACTGATGCATCTAATAATGAAATTGTACCATATAAATGTGTTGGAGCAGCTGAAAGTCTTATTACAGCATGTTTAACAAAATGTTATGAAATAACAGAATCAATAGGGGCAAGTCGTGTTACAGCTAACACTGCAGGTCACTTAGATACTATTTCAAGAACAAACTTAAATGCTGAATTCTATAAAGATTTAGGATTTAGTGAAGAATTTTGGGACTTTAGTACAATAGCTACAAAAGGATATCCTACATTAAAATAGGAGTAAATTTAAAAATAAAAAATGTTGATTTTGCAAACGCAATATCAACATTTTTTGTTATAGGAATAAATTTATAACTATAAAATAGCTTTGTAGCGTAACAAAATTTATTTTATTTAATTAGTTATGTCTAAATTTGTGACATTAAGAATAGACTGTATTGAGGTGGAATTCGTGAATAAAATGTCTAAAATAGTTATAGCGTTAATATTAATAAGTATTATTAATGCACAATATATATTTGGAGTAAGCTATTTGTATGAGAAGAAAAATAGCTATAGTAAGTTAGAAAGTAGCATTTCAACTGTTGCTACTCCATCATTCACTTTTGAATCGTATTCACAAGTTTTAATGGAACCAAGTACTGGAAAAATTTTATATGCTAATAATGAAAAAGAAAAAATGCTTCCAGCATCAGTTACTAAAGTTATGACTATATTACTTATTATGGAGCAAATTGATTCAGGAATATTAGATTATACAGATACAGTAACTTGTAGTAAAAAAGCGTCTGAAATGGGAGGTTCACAAATTTGGTTTGAAGAAGGTGAACAAATTACAATAGACGAAGCATTAAAAGCAATTTGTGTGGTATCTGCAAATGATGTATGTGTAGCAATGAGTGAACTTATTGGCGGCAGTGAAGAAAATTTTGTTATGGCAATGAATGCTAAAGCAAGAGAGCTAGGAATGGAAAATACTCATTTTGCTAATTGTCATGGAATAGATGAAGAAGGACACTATACTTGTGCGTTAGATATAGCAATAATGGCAAGGGAATTAATAACTAAACATCCTAATATTTTTAATTACACTTCAATTTGGATGGACAGTTTAAGAGGTGGAAAGTCACAACTTACAAATACTAATAAATTAATTAGATTCTATGATGGAGCAACAGGTCTAAAAACAGGATTTACATCAAATGCATTATATAATTTAGTTGCAACAGCTACTAGAAAGGATACTACTTTTATTTCAGTAGTTATGAAAGCTCCAAGTACAGATGTTAGACTTGCAGAAACTAAAACTCTTTTAGATTATGGCTTTGCAAGTTATGAAACCAAAAAAATTTGTTCTTCAAACACAATACTTGAAGAAATAGAAATAAATAAAAATATAGAAACAAAATTACAGTCAAGACTAGAAAAAGATATTTATAGCTTGGTAGAAAAAGGGAAAAATATAGATATTGAACAATCAATAAATTATAATGAAAATTTAAATGCTCCAATTAAAGAGGGAGATGTAATAGGAAATATAGAAATAAAAGACAAAAATACAAGTGAAGTTATAGATAAAGTAAATATTGTTTCAAATAATACAGTTGAAAGATCAAGAATAACAAGTTATATAAAATATGTATTTAATAAGTTTCTCTTAAAAGTTTAAGGGAAACTTTTTCTATTTTCGACATTTTAAAATACAAAACCATTTCTCTAAAATTACATTTTTGTTTCAATTCAAAACACGACCTTTATTTTAAATTTTCGCGGTTGATTTTTTATACTTTTAGAGATATACTAAATAGAGAGAACTAACCGAAAAAATAAAGGTTTTAAATAGTTTATGGAGGTTGATAACAAATGATAGGAATGAGTCAAATTAAAAAGAAACAAATTCAAGGTATAGCAATAGGAGCAAGTGTTGGAATCGTTATAGCTGTACTAGTTAGTGTGTTTTCTTTCTTTACTATAAGATCATATAGGGAAGGAACAAATAAGAACTATATTAAAAATTATACTACACCAGTTGTAGTATTAAAAAGAGCTGTAGTTCAAGGAGAAATAATAACTGCAGACATGATTGAAACTGTTAATGTAAATAATAATACAGTTCCTACAGGTGTTGTATCTTCTGCAAGTATTGTTGGTTTAACTGCTAAATATAATATAGCTGCAAAAGTACCTATTACAGGAGATATGGTAAGTGAAGAAGTAGTAGCAGCAGATGTAAGAGATGTAGAAATAAATAGTGTTCTTATGCCAAGTGATTTAGTAGAAGGAGATACTGTAGACATAAGAGTAATGTTCCCTAATGGTACAGATTATATTGTTCTTGCACAAAAAAATATAGATAAAATATATGATACTACTTTTTGGATGAAATTATCTGAAGATGAAATACAACTATTTAATAGTGCTGTAGTAGATTCATATTTAAATAGTGGTTCAAAACTATATGCTTTAAAATATGCAGATAGTGATGCACAAGTGAAAACATCAACAGATATTGAGAGTGAAACAAAAGGATATATAGAAACAATAATTGAAGATGAATGGGATAAAATTATAGATATGGATGCAACAGAAGCAGCTGCTAAACTATATGAATATATATATAAATATAAAAACTTTGCAAATGCAGCAACTAAAACTACACAAAACTATCAACCAAATACATATGTTATGACAGCAATGAAATCTAACCAATATCTATTAAAAAATGCAACTACTGAACTTTCTAGATTAAATGCTGAGACAAGATCAACAATTGAAAGCGGAATAAAAAATTATAAATCACAAAATAGTGATAATTATGAAAATGTTGTAACAGGTGCTCAACAATCTATTATTACTCAACAAACACAAAGAGAAAACTTATTAGAAGGAAAATAGTAGGGGGAGATTAGATGCAAATAATTGGAATGTATGGATATGTAGATAAATATGATTTTGTGATTGCAACTGCAAGAGCATTAAATATTATGGGAAGGTCTGTATTAGTAATTGACGCTACTTCAGATAAAAAGTATAAATATATAATACCTTCAATAGATAATAGTGAAAAATATGTTACTCAATATGGTGAAATAGATTTTGCTATCGGTTTTGAATCATATGAATCACTATTAGAGTATTTAAATGAAAAAAATATAGATATAGAAAAATATAGCTATGTTTTACTTGATGTTGAAAATGCAGACATGTACTCAAAATTTAAAACAACACCAGTAAATAAATCATATATGTATATAGATACAAATGTTTTATCTGTTGCTAAAAACGAGGAACTAGTTCGTAGAATGAGAGAAGATAATCCAGAAAAAGAACTTGTATTTTCTAAAATTTTATATCGTGCATATCTATCAAGAGCAGCAACAAATTATTTAGAGGAAAAAATTAATAATTATGCTGTTAAATGGTCTAATGAAGTATATGATATAAGCACAGATGAACAGGATATGATGGTTAATATTGATTCAGAATTTAGTGGACTTATTGATTTAAGAAAACATACAAAAACATATATAATGTATATGTGTGAGTATATATCTAAAATATTAGGTGATACAACACCAAAAGAGGTATTAAAAGAAATTAAAAGGAGGAGAAATTAATGGCAAAAATAGTATTTTGGAGTCCTGAAAAAGGAAAAACTGGATGTACACATGTTGCTATTGCAGTTAGCTCTTTAATGGGAATAACACATAAAACTTCCTCTTTGTTAATTGATGCAAATTCTAATTCTAAAAAAATTGCTTCATCATTTACTTTATATGATGATTTAGTAAATGCAAATAGTTTTAATGATACTAATCTTGGAATGAATGCCATTATGCGTTTGATTAAAAGTAATAAACTTTCTCCAGATATAATACAAAACTATTCTAAACCAGTACTTAAAGGAAGATTAGATATTTTATACAGTGCTATAGCAAATACTCAAACAGAAGAAAGAGAAAATTTAATTAGTATGCCTTTAATTGCTAAAAATGCTGCTGAAGTATATGATTTAGTATTTGTAGATTTACCTAAAACAACAACAGATGACAGTGCAATAAGAGTCATGGAACAAGCAGATGTTATAGTTTGTGTTGTTCCACAAGAAATAGAAAAACTTAATAACTTATTAAAGAAAATAAATGGTATAGAAAGTATAAAAGATAAACAAAAAATATTTGTTGTTGGAGATTATGAATCTGGTTCAAGATACAATATTTTTAATTTAAAATTAAAATATAAAATTCCAGAACCATGCTATGTATTACCACATAATTATCTATTTACAGATGCTTGTAATGATGGTAATGTATTAGATTTTTTATATAAAAATATAAATGCTCCAGCAAAGGATTACAATGGAGAATTTATACTAAGAGCAACAGAAATTGTAGAGGAAATAGTTAAGATTTTAAAAATAAAAGAGTAAGAGGGGTGATATGATGTCAGTTGCATTTGTATTTAATATTTTGTTAATACTACTTTTACTAGCATTTGTAGCAGCATTTTTCTATTACAAAGTAAAAAAATCTGGTGCAGACCAAATGGTAGAAGATAGCTTAACAAGAGAGAAGACAACATATAGTCTTTCTACTATGCAAAATTATATAAAAAAGCAATTTGATGAAATAACAAGAATGAATCTGTATGATTTAGCATTATCTGAAGAAGAATTTGAAAGAAGAAAAAATGTTAAATATGAACTTAAAAGAGCGCTAAAAGGTGCTGGGTATGCAGACTCAAATGATAAAAAATATGTTAAGTCGTTAATGTTTGATTTACTAAAAAATGATTATAAGGTAAATAACTTTAATATTAATCATGCAATACCATTTAATAATTTTAATGAATTAACATCACAAGATAAATTTGAAATATTAATGCATATATATAAGAAGACATATAAAGCAGAAGCGTTAACTAAGATAATAACTAAATATGCTTTAGATTATCCTAAATATGAATTTGATGCTACTGTTCCATCATATGTAATAACAGCAAGAGAAATAGATGATATTTTTACAAATGAAGTATCAACTGAGACTCTTTCTTTTGAAGATAAACTTGAGATTGTAGTTCAAAGAATTTATCAAGAATACAAAGGATATAGTGTTGTAGATGACATTAGAGATATGAATATTGATGGTGTATCTGGTGGTGTATCTGGTATTCCTCCTTCGTTTCTTGACCAATTAAGTGATATGGATGATTATTTAACTCAAATGAATGAAGCAAAGATACCAATGTCATATGATTCTGTATGGATATTCTATAAAGGTAAAGCAACATATTTATCTTTCTTATCATTTGGAAGTGAAGCAGAGCTTAAAAGAGTATGTCAAAATATATATAAATATAATAATCCAGGACAATTGTCAGAGTCTGTAGGTTATAAGATTAATGAAATGAAAGACGGTTCCAGAGTTGTTGTTTTAAGACCAAACTTTTCAGAATCTTGGGCATTCTTTGTTAGAAAGTTTGCACCACCTACATTAATTTCACCAGAACAATTACTTGTTCATGAAAACAAAGATAATGTTGTTGAATTATTAAAATATTTAATTAGAGGAGCAAGAGTTACAGCTATTACTGGTGAGCAAGGTTGTGGTAAAACTACACTATTAATGGCTATAATGAAATTCTTATATCCAACTATTACAATTCGTGTTCAGGAAACTGCATTCGAATTACACTTAAGAAAAATATATCCTTATCATAATATCTTATCTTTAAGAGAGACAGATACTATAACAGGACAAGAAGGACTTGATGTTCAAAAGAAAACAGATGGTGGAGTAAACATCTTAGGAGAGGTTGCAACAGACCCAGTTGCTGCTTGGATGATTCAAATGGCACAGGTTGCATCTAAATTTACTTTGTTTACACATCACGCTAAGACATTTCCTAATTTAATAACATCACTTAGAAACTCATTACTTAAAATAGGAATGTTTAATTCAGAGCAAGTTGCAGAAGTTCAAGTTGTACAAGTCATTAACTTTGATATTCACTTAAAAAGAGCCGTTGATGGTACAAGATATATTGAAAGAATAACAGAATGTATACCACTTGAACAAACTTATACATATAATAACGATTATAGAAAAGTAAAAGATGTAAATCAAAAATTAGATAAATTTATGGATAATGCAGTTGAATATTTTCAACATATGACACAAGCTCAAAATTATACATATAGAAATATAGTTGAGTTTGTTGATGGAAAATATGTATTTAAAAATCCAATAAGTGAAGAAAACATTAAAGCTATGAGAGATAATATGTCTACAGAAGATATTAAAGCTTTTGATGATTTCTTAGATATAGCTTGGAGGTGATAGAGTGACTAATATAGCAATCGTACTAGTTGTTGTTTCTTTAATAGGCCTTGCAAGTTTGCTTATCTATTATGCTATACTTAAAAGAAAATATAGTAATAATTCAATATTACAAGCTAAAGACACATTAGTTGTTAAGAATAAAGTTAATTTTAAAGACACTTTTGACAAATTATATCAAGTAATGTATATGACATTTATTAAGATGCCTATTATTAAGTACTATGCTAAAAAAATAAGGCTAAAATATGAAATGTCAAATGATTATACAGAGTATGAGCTTAGAAGAAACACAGGACGACTAATGACAATAACATTGATTGTTATGTTTGTTGCTTTAGCAGTATTTGTAAATGTTGTAAATGATTTATATATGACTTTAATAATAATGATAGGATTAATTATTGTTGTTGAAAAAGTCACAGATATAACTATTACATCTGTTTCAAATAAAATATTAAGACAAATGCCAGAAGCATTTACTGTTTTAAGACATGCTTTTCATGAACATGGAATGGTAGATGAGGCTCTATCTGATACAATAGATGAATTAAGCGAGAAAGAGATTGCACCTCAACTTAAAAGAATTAGAGAGGCAATAATATCTGACCAACCTGAAGTTGAACTTGAAAGATATTATGATACAGCGCCAAATAGATTTTTAAAACTGTTTGCTGGTATTTCTTTTTTAACATATGAACTTGGAGACAGAAAAGTTGAAGATACTTCAATTTATTTGAAAAATTTAAATAATATTCTTAATGAAATATATCTAGAGATATTAAAACAAGATAAGTTAAAAACTACTTTTAGAAGTTTAACAATAATAGCGGTTATACCACTTATATTTATTAAACCAATAGAATCTTGGGCAACAAATAACTTTGCTGCATTAGCAAACTTTTATCAAAGTAGTATTGGTTTTGTGATGCAATCACTAATTATAGTTTCAATATTTGCTTCTTATATTTTACTTAGAGTGTTAAGAGAAGATGGAGAAGAAATAAAATTTGATAGAGTATCAAAGGTAAAATGGCAAGAAAGATTATATAAGATTAATTTTGTAAGACTTATTGTTGATGCTTTTAAAACAAAACAACATACTACAAAATATAAAAAAGAAGTTAATTTAATAAAAGATACTAATTCATATTTAACAATAGAATGGTTATATGTTAATAAACTAACTTATGGAGTTGTAGCATTTCTACTTACAATATTTTTAATTTTAAATATGAATATAATAACAAAAAATGCTGCTTATACAAAATTAAGTAATGAATTTTTATCTTTAGGAAAATTAAGTACAGAAGATCAAGCCGCAGCAGAAGAAATTGCAGAATTTGATTTAGGCTATATAGAAAAATATAAAAATAAAAATGTAACTAAAGAAGAATTAGCTGAAAGTTTAACAGATAAATCAACAGGAACAGTAGATACTGATGCAGTTGATAGAATTTATGATAAAATTACAACTATTAATGATTCATATATTAAATTTTGGCATGTTTTAATTGCATTAGGTGTAGGATTAGTTGCATATTATATTCCTAATTTAATATTAACTATCAAAAATAATGTTAGAAAAATGGACAAAGAAAATGAAATTATGCAATTTCAATCTATAATTTTAATGTTAATGCACATTGATAGAGTTGATGTACAAACAATACTTGAATGGTTGTGTAGATTCTCATATGCATTTAGAGAACCTATAGCGACATGTCTTAATAACTATGAAGCTGGTGCAGAACAGGCTTTAGAAGAGCTTAAAGATTCTGTACCAAATAAGGATTTTCAAAGAATCATTGACCAGTTACAATCTGCTGTAACAAGAATACCTGTTAAAGCAGCATTTGATGAGCTAGAAACAGAAAGAGCATTTTTCTATGAAAAGAGAAAAGATGCAAATGAAAATCTAGTAAAAAGAAAAGCTACAATTGGTCAAGTATTAGGATTTACTCCTATGGTTCTTTTAATAGGTGGATATTTAGTTGCACCATTATTAATTGTAAGTATATTACAAATGTTAAATTATTTTAGCCAAATGGCGTTTTAGTTTAAACCATCAAAATGATGTTTTAATAAATTGTGTAAAGGAGGAATAAAAATGGATAACGCACAAAAAGCAATAATGATAGGTGTGGGACTTTTTGTTACAATATTAATTATAGCTGCAGTAATGTTAATTGTTAATCCAGCAATAAACTTAATTAATAATGCTACAAATAGAGTTACAAATTTATCTGAAGCTTTACAAAATCAATTAACGCAAGAATATGATGATGTTACTGTTACAGGAGCAAAAGTTATATCAACTGTTCAATTATATTCTACAGATCAAAATATGATACTTGAAGTTCAAGCTGTTACTAGTGGAGACATTTTAGAACTTGGAAAAGTAAGAGGAGATGGAACAACATCAATTGCAAAACCTCTTTCATATGATTCTAGCAATGTACAAACAAAAGTAAGCGCTTTATCTGATAGTACAAATCCAAGTACTTATGTACCAGCATCTGCTAGATATCATGCTGAACTAATTAAAAGTTCAACAGGAGATTCTGTATTAGGAATAAAATTTACTAGAGTAAAATAATAATTTGCATTTGGAGGTAGAATATGGATAATGCACAAAAGGCAATAATGATAGGTGTAGGACTTTTTGTTACAATACTTATCATAGCTGCAGTAATGTTAATTGTAAATCCAGCTATTGGATTAATAGATACTTCAACAAAAAAAGTTGTACAAATTGGAGAAGCTTTTGAAGCTATGTTATATCAAAAATATGATGATAGAACAGTTACTGGTTCAGAAGTTATAAGTGTTGTTCAACAATGGGCTTCAGATCAATCAATGATAATTGAAGTCCAAGCTGTTCCAGGTGGAGATATCTTAGAACTTGGAAAAGTAAGAGGAAATGGGACAATATCAATAGATAAAGGTCTTTCATATGACTCAAGTAATGCACAAACAAAAGTAAGTGCATTAACAGATAATACAAATACAAGTACTTATGTACCTGCAACTGCAAGATATAAAGCTCAGTTAATAAAAAGCTCAACAGGAGATTCTGTAATGGGAGTTTTATTTACAAGAGAAAAGTAAAATTAATAGGAATAATTTCAAGGTATATAATTAATAGTTATATACCTTGAACATTATATAGAAATATTTTAAAGAAAATATATAATATATTGTTTTTAAAATGTTGCTATATAAGAAAGGGGGAGAGTAGAATGGATGAAGATAACCTATCTAAAGCAATTATGATAGGAGTTACTACACTCGTTGGTGTAATGACTGTATCTGCAATAATAATCTTTTTTAATTCTAGCTTGAATGTTGTAAGAAAAGTTGGCTCAGGAAAAGATTTTGGAAATGTATATCGCAGTGATATAGAATCTACTCTTCTTATGAGTAATACAGGAAATTATATTAAAGGTACAAGCGTTATTAATCTACTAAGTTATTATGAGCAAGATGTAAATGTTATTTTATCTATTCAAAATATTAAATATTTAGATAATAATGGAAATGTTCAAATAATTGATAGTATTGCAATAGATTCTAAAGAGATTAATATAAGAAACAATGCATATAATAGAGCTTTAAGATATATTATGGATAACCAAGACTTTACTATAAGTGTAGAAGATGAGGATATAGATTTGGGTTCTAAAAAGATAACAATAAGGGGAGTATAATATGGATGGAGTTTTACAAAAAGTCGTATCTGTTATAATAGCTGTTGTTATACTTTTTATTTTACCTGTGTATGTTGCTTATGAAAAAAAGGATGATATATCGTATGCATTAGCATTAAAGATAACAACAGATTTTGTAGATAATGTTAATTCTAAGGGTTATATTACATCAGATATGTATAATGATTTTATTACTAAACTTGCTGTAACACAAAATAGTTATGATATTTATATGGAACATACTTCAAAAAAGTATAATCCAGTAATTTATTCATATACAGATGATTTAAAAACAATAAGAGCAAAGTTTGATTATAATATATACAAAGAAGCATATGATAATGGACAGATTACTATATCTGAAGGAAAAAATGCAGGAACATATAATAATTTAGTTTTAGCATATGATTTATCTGAAAAAAAATATACTGAAGAACAAATATTAGGTATAGTTGATTCAACAGATAGAACTTTAACAATAGATACTAATTTAGATACATATAAAAGTATGGATTACAGAAATATACCTGCAATAACAAGTATATATTTACCTAAAAATAATACAAAAGTTTATACAATGAATAAAGGCGATGAATTTAATGTTATAGTAAAAAATAAAAATACAACAATGGCTAGTGTTATATATAACTTAATTACTTTAGGTGTTTCTGGTACAAATAATACAAGAATATATGTAAATTATGGTGGAACAATTAAAGCGGAAACATACAGAGATAAAGCTGTCTTAGATGATAATACAAATTACAATCAAGCAGATAGTTCTACAAATGAAACAACAAGTTCGCTAGTTAATTCTTATATAACAAATGGATTAGTTTTATTACTTAATGGAGAATATAATAATGGAACATCACATTCAAATAATGTGGATGTATGGAAAGACTTAAGTGGTAACAATAACAATGCAACTTTATCTGGTTTTGATTTTAATGATGAATCTGGCTGGATATTTAATGGATTACATTTTACAGGCAAAGAATATGTAGCTCTTAATAATATTGATTCATCAGAGATGACAATAGAAGTAGTTGCAAAATTTGATACTATAACTGATGTAGATACACCTGAACAATCTGTACTTAGCTGTATAAATAGTGGAGGTGCAGGAATAGTATTTAATCAATTAAACACATCCGATGTATTAAAAAGAGGTAAATTTTCTTTTGATGTATATACAACAAATCCTGAAAAATCATTATCTTCTGTTGTATCAAATGTGATTGTACAATCAAATAAAATATATTCTGTTTCAGGAACAGTTGGAAAAATGGATTTAGAAGCAGATGGCAGTGGATTTGCGTATGAAACATCAGCACAACTACTTGGTGTAAACGGTGAAGTTGATGGAGTACCTTTTAATAGCTCATATTTAAAACCTGCGACAGGTTCAAATTTTGTAATAGGTGGCAATCCTTTAGCTGGAACAGGAGCAAATACATCATTTAAAGGCACAATTTATTGTATAAGAATATATGATAGAGCATTAACAGAAGAAGAAATAAAAGAAAACTATAAAATAGATAAAATTAAATATGGAATAGAGTAAAAAAGGAGGTTTTGCATTTGGGAGAATCTGCAAATAAAGCAATTATGTTTGGCGTTGGAATATTTGTAACTATAATGATTATATCTGGAATAATGTTTATTTTCTCTCAAATGCAAGAGATATATAAACAAGTTGGTTCTACTGATACAACAATAACATCAAGGTTTGGAAAATATGCTCCTTTTGATAATACTGAGGTTACAGGGCTTGATATCATAAATTGTGCAAATAAGTATTTAAAAGAAAATTTAGTCGTTATAATGTATAATAACATAGAGGTTAATACAGAATCTGGTATTACATATTTAGATGAGCAATATAACAATGGAAATTTAAAATATGAAGATTTATATAAATCAATTGTTGAAGAAGTTGAATACGATGGACTAATGAAAACAAGAATTACTTTTACTAAGAAATAGGGGGTGAAAATATGGAAAATGCAAATGAGGCTATATATATTGGAATTTACACAATGATTTTTGTTATAGCTTTGTCTTTAACAATCTTCCTATTTTCATCTTTAATGGACTATACAGATGAAGCTTATGATTTTATGCATCAGCAATCAAATGATGCAGTAATGGTTTCAGGAGAAATAAATAGACATTTAATTTTAACAGGGCAAGAAGTATTATCATATTATTTTAATTATATTAAAAAAGATAGGTATTCAGATAAAACTGTTAATGATAATATAATTGTAAATATAAACTTAAATACTAAAAATGAAACACCATTAATGCTTGAAAATGATAAATTAACATATAAAGAGGCAATAAATAAAATTGGAGTAAGTAATAAATATATTTTAACAGTTGATTCAAGAACTAATGATAATTCTACATATATAAATATAATTAAAGCAACTGATGAAGAGCTTCAAGAAGAATGGTAATAAAGGAGGAAGATAATGAAAGATACACTTAGTATGATTGTAGCTGTAATTTTTCTTGTTATTTTACTTGTAATTCTTCCTTTATATAATTATTTTGAAAGACAAGATGATATGTCATATAATTTGGCATTAAAGACAGTTACGATGTTTGTAGACGAAGTAGCACAAAATGGTTATATAGACCAAAACATGTATGATAAATTTATAGAAAGACTTGGTACAACAGGAAATTCATATGATATTCAAATAGAAGCTCAAAAAAGAATTTTAACAGTTGATCCAAATAATACTTCTCCAAATGATGGAAAAGAAACATACATAGAACAATATAAATCATATTATAATAAAGATATTTTTAATGATGAAACAGGAAAGACAAGCAATATTATAGATAAAGACAATAGTTTGAAAAATGATGTTTTCTTTTTAGATAAAGGAGACAAGTTTTATGTATCTTTAAAAAATACAAATACAACCATGGCATCAGCACTATTAAATGCAATAGTTTCAGGTACAACTAAAGAGAAAATAAATATAAATTATGGTGCAACAATTAAAAATAATAATTGGGAAAATACAGAAGTTAGTCAATTATACCAAAGTGATATATTAATTAAAATAGAACTTCAAAATAAAAATGATGCAAATTCGAGTGGTTTTCCTGAATATTCTTTTGATAAAGCACAAGATAGAATATTAGAATATAAAATAAAGATTTTAAATTCAGATGATACAAATATTGCAAGTAAAATTACAGAAAATATTCGTTTAGTTGGAACAGCACCTAATTGCTATATTTCACCTTCATCAATAACTACAGGAACAGATGAAGGAGAATATTTAGTAAAATTCACACTTGATGAAACAAAAAGCAATACATATTTTTCAAGTAATGAATATAACGTTTTGCAATGTTTCTTACCAGCAAATGTAATACAAGGTAAGTTTTCTAAAAATGCAAGTGCAAGTTCAGAGCAATTAGTAATGAAAATAAATAGTTCAGTTGATGTTCCAGAAATCTAAGGAGGTGAAAAGGTGAAAATAACAGATTTTGCATTAGTATTTATAGCTATAATATTACCATTTATGCTTGTATTATATATTAATATAACATTTACAATTAAAGCAGAAGAAATGGAGATGTATTATCAAAGAGTAATTGATGCAGCTCTTGAAGATGCAGCATATGAGATGAAACAGGTTGAAAGTCAAGATAAGCAAATAGACTATGGTTATTCAGACTTAACAAATAAAAAGATAAATGTTAATGCTAAAGTTGGAGTAGATTCATTTTTTGATTCTATGTACAATGTATTAGGGGTTAAGGGTAATGAAGTTGCAGAGTCTTATTTAAACCTTTTTGTCCCAGCTGTTGCAGTTGTTGAATATGATGGGGTAAGAATTTCAAAAAATGAGACTGTTACAGCAGAAGATGCAACAAGTTCAGTAAAAAGAATATTAAAGCCTAAAAGATATTTTACATATACATATTCAATAATAAGAAGTGGTGGAGAATATAAATTTGTACCAGGATTAGAAACATCAAATTTAGTTTCATCACATACAATAGAATTTACAATGGATAGTAAAGTTACACATAGAGGATATAATTATATTTATGATGAGGAAATACAAGCAGAAAGCTTTTATTTAGAAGATGAAAAAAATAATGGTGAACTTATAGCAGGAGTGCTAGATTCAGAAGCAAAGCAAACATTAAAATCTGAGATAGTATCAGGACTATTAGATAATAGAACATCAGTTATTTCCAATGTAGTATCTAGTGAACTTTCATATGCAGTAAATGAAAATAATCTATATGCAAGACAAGCGGGAGTAGTTTATTCATTTTCATTCCCTGCAACTACAGAAGATGAAATGTATAATATGATAGATGGAGTAGGAATTATTGCATTTGTTCAAGGTATATCTGTAGGAAACAAATACTTAAATACAAAAGCATTTGGTACAAGTACTTTAGAAAATGCAACAAGATATTATTTTACTGCGCCAAGTAATGATTCACAAATTCATATGAATTTATATCATAAGGATATAAAATGTCCTGAATATAGACTTTGTAAAATACTGGATATGTCACCAAGATATGTATCTTCACGTCAACAAGCAGCAACAGCTATAACAACAGGAACTTTAAATGGAGTAAAGCAAACTTTTACAGGATTTTATCCTTGTCCAATTTGTAACCCATAGTATATAATAAAAAAGGAGGTGTAATCTAAATGGAAGAAGGTTTTGTTCCTTCATATCAAAATGAAGAAGAACGATTAAAAATAAGAAAAGATAAAGATAGAAAATACAAAATAAGAATGACAATAGTTACTATTATTTCAATAGTAGTTTTAGTAACCTTAATTTTTTTAGGTTACACTTTAATTAATAGAAATTATAAGAAGTATGAAAAATTTGAAGAAAAAATGAATATATATGGCTTTTCATCAGTGTATAATAATGAACGAGCAAATACTAGAGATAAAGTTACAAAATCTGAGGCAGTAAAAATGATACTTTCTGGTTTATATAATGTACCACAAATAGATGGAATTGCACTTCCTACTGAAGAAACTTATTCTAATGCAATATGGGTAGAGTATGCAATAAAACAAGGAATACTTACTAAAGAAGAAGTAAATGCTTCTAATGCAGATGATAAAGTTAAGTATCAAGAAGTACTTGTTTGGTTATATAATATAAAAGCTAAAATTTTAAATATTGAACCAGAAACTACAGCAAATTTTGATGTTAAAGATATAAATTCATATAACACTGATCAAAGATTAGCAATATACGATTTATTAAATTCAGAAATTATAACTATTAATACAAAAAGAATTAAAGGTAATCAAAAATTATATAAAGGGAAATTAAATGAATTAATAATAAATTTTGCAGAAAAATACAATACAATAACAGTTGGAGATGCAAGAATAAATATTAATGAGGATAAAATACCATCTAATGCTAATATGTATCCATATACTTTAGCTAGTGTACAAAAGGATATATATGAAATTGATTTTAAAAATAATGGTAAAGAAGGATTTATTTCTCCAATAGATTTTTATCCTGCAAACAAACAATATTATAGTCAGATAAAAAATTATGTTGAAAATTATTATAACTATATTTTAACAGTAGATTATAATAATATATCTACTCAGCAAATTAAAAGAAAACTAAAAAAATACGTTTTAGAAGAATTTAATGAAGATATTTTAAATAGATATGTTGAATATGTTAAAAATAATCATATAAAACTTTCTGGTAAGGCAACAGCACAATTACCATGTGTTTATTTTGATGGAGAAAATTATAGAGTAAGAGTAAAACTAGATATTGTAGTTGATTCATCAGATACAAAAGAAAACATACTTTTTTATGATTTAGAAGGAAATACAACAACATATAACAGTAACAATATTACAATATATATTGATACTATATTAAACAAGAATGATTTATCAGAAACATTATTTATTAAAACAGGAACTATAAACTCAATGATTGTTAAATCAAGTAGTAGTATAGTTAGTAAGGAGGAGTAGTATGAATAAAAAAATATTAATCTTCCTATTTACATTAGTTTGCATATTATGTATTAAAAATAATAATGTTTTTGCATATGATACAGGAAGAGAAGTCTATGTACGTCATATAAATAAAGCAAATGGTAAGATAATAAGTGGACTTTCAAATACAAATCAAGAAGTAATAAATATAAGTGGTAATAGTTCATTATCAAACAATTCAAATTCAGATGATGCCGAATTTGAGTATAACGAGTATTATAACTATGCTATTTCATCTACAATGAAGATTACTAAAACACTTGTTATGCAAGTAAATGGTATTAAGTATGATTATTTAGGATATACAAAATGTACAATGCCAAGTGTAGATGAAGCATATAATATAATGGAATCTAAAAAATCTGCTATAAGAGCAGGTACTGCAGAACTTGATCAAAATTATTTAAATAATCAAGCAAATGCTCAATATACAACTGTACAGTCAAATTATAATGATGTAACTATAATAGATTTTTATTATAATGAAAAAGATGTTAATAGTATTTCTCCTAAACTATATAGTAATACAAATGTATGGAATGGAAATGATGCAGGACTTACATCTAATGTAACATACTTACCATCAGGAGGAATGTTATATCCATATTTTGAAACTCCTAAATATGTTGTAAAAGATTTATCATATGAAAAAGCAATTGTAGATAATAAGATATGTTATAAAGTAAATAACTTTGTAGTTTATAGACTAGAAGAAGCTTATCTTAAATCATCAGATTCTGTTCATATGGGAGCAAGTGGTGAAATAGAAATTACAGGTACTTTAGTAGATAATACCCATCCTGCAGCCGCTATTACAGGAATAGGAACTACGTCTCCTGTATTTGTACAAGGAAAAGAGAATATAACAAATGATTTAAATTCATTAGTTAGTAATTTTAATAATGCAAATAAAACAGTATTACCTGGAAGAGGAGATATAGATAAAACAGATGGTGAAAAAGCAGGCCCTGGAAATTATTCATCAGGTATAATAATTCAATCAGATGTATTAAATGGATTAAGAAGTGCTAAAGGAAATGTAGTATATCAAGAATATAATGTATTAAATGGTTCATATGGAAATAGGAGAGAATATGAATCAACTAATGATCATTATATAAATGTTTATACACCAGTAAAATTGAATGATCCACAAGTTACTACAACTAGTAATGCAAGTATTGACCATACAACTATAAATTCTTCAACTGTTATACTTGCAGATGATGCTACTTTTGAAATAAAACTTAGTTGTGGAGATTTAGACTTTACATACTATAATAATATAACACCAGAACAGAAAGCTAGATTTGTAAATTACTATTATCTTATTTTTGATTTTGATGTTGTTCATAATGGAAGAACATATCCTAAGGGAACAGCTGTAAGACTAACTAATCAATCAGCATATAATGATGGATATACATATTTTTATGGCCAAGTAGCACCAAATGAGACATTATCAAGAGATGCTTCAAATCATAAAATAATAGTACTTGCATCATCTGCTAATATGTCATCAAATGATTTACTACAATATGTAGTAGATCAAGAAGTGGCAATACAGTTAGATAAAACCCAAGACTCAACAACTAGAAAATATCTTACAGATAGTGGAGATAATACAGCAAACTTTACAAATGATATAGAACAATCTGAATCTCATACTCCTTCGCAATATACAAAAGGAGTTACAATGTATGGTGATGGTTATTACTTTGCTATGAAGACAATAACAGTAACAACTGCTTCTAAAATTTATGATTTTAAAATAACAGATTGTTCAGATTTAGCATACAAGAGTGCATTTAGGGATACTAATACAAATAATTTAGCAAGTAATAGTGGATATTATTCAGGCATAAGAAGAATGTTTGTATATACAAATGCTAATAAGGAATTTACAACATTACTTGATAGAGATGGTATAAAAATAAATGGTACAACATCGACAAGAACATTACCACTAGGTCCATATAAACATACTACTGCAAGTTATATTAATGCACCAAAGCTTGGATATAGATTTTCTTTTGATTTAAAAACAACAGGATATTATATGCCAACAGGTACAAGTAGTACAAGAAAGATAACAATAAAGCCAACATATTATTATTTATCTAAAGATGGTTCACAAATAATAAAAGATATTACACTATATTATAAAGATGAAACAGATAACTATAAACAATTTAACGGTAGTGGATATAAAATATACTTTGTGCCAAATGATGGTAGTAGATATACTAATGATACATCAGTTTCAAACATTTCATATTTATCTAAAAAGCAAGAAGGATTAAATATAGGAAGCAGTTCAAAAGAATTTGATTTAACTGATTCTATGATGGCTTTAGACGATAGTGGATATGTTCAAACTTGGTATGGAGAGTACAAACTTCCAAACACTACAATTGCAGTAAGAAATGGAGATAGCATAAATAATGCATTAACAGATGGATATATTGGTATTAAATTTGATATTACATGTTATGATACAAAGATAAACCAAACTATATCATATAGTGCATTAAATAAATCTGCAAATTCTGCAATTAATACTACACAGTGGGATTATGAAGGCTATTTAGGATTTTCAAATCCTGGTCAACAAGTAACAACAGATACAAGCTTAAGAATACAACTTGAAAAAGGAATATGGTCAATTAATTCACAAGAATTATATGACTTTGTAAAAGGAACTGTTATATTATATGATATAGATAATAGAGCAGCAGATGATATTAATTAAATATTTTCTGCATATAAAAGTTTCAAAATATGCATATAGTGGAAATTAAAGAACAAGTAAGAAAAATTACTTGTTCTTTTTTTGTCGTTTTTACAAAAAATTATAATAACTAAATAAATTATGAATAGATATATATTAGGGTGATATTTATCTTGAAACTAAGACTTATTTTTTTGTATATGGTTTCTGCAATATTGTTACTAACTATTATTGTACTAGCTGTTATTGATTCTAAAAAGCCAGAAGAAGTAAAAAAGGAGGAAACAAAAATTGAGTTTGAGTCTAATAATACAATAGAACTTTTTAGAAGTAGAACAGGGCAAATAGAGACTATTGACTTAAATTACTACTTACTATGTGTTGTAGCATCAGAAATGCCATTTAAATACGAATATGAAGCTCTAAAGGCACAAGTAGTAGTAGCAAGGACATATCTATTTAATAAAATAAAAAATAACAAGGAGGAGCAAGGAGATGTTTGTGATGATTTTGCACATTGTCAAGCATTTCATGATATTGAAAATTTAGAAGAGATATGGAAAAATAAAGGATTTACAGATGAAGAGATACATGAGGGTGAAGAAAAGATTAAAAGAGCAATAGTTGAAAGTGATGGAGAAATAATAACATATAATAATCAAATTATTGATGCGTTATTTCATGCAAGTAGTCCTGAAAAGACAGAAGATGCAAGTGCTATTTGGTTAGGAGAAGATATTCCATATTTAAAGTCTGTGGAAAATGTGGAAGATGAGAGCTATGAAAGAAGACAAAGCTCTAATGTAATAAGTTATTCTACTTTTAAAAATACATTAATAGATAAAGGATATATAGATGATTTATCTATAGAAGACTTTGATAATATTAAAATCTGTGATTATACACAAAGTGGTAGAGTAAAAAACATATCTGTCGGGCCATATAAGATAAAAGCTGAAAATCTTAGAACATTATTTGGACTTTATTCTACTAATTTTAAGCTTTCAGTATCAAATAATAATATAGAATTTAATGTATTAGGTTTTGGCCATGGAGTAGGTCTTAGTCAAGTTGGTGCAGATACATATGCAAAACTTGGTAAAAATTATAGTGAGATAATACATCATTATTATACAAATGTAGAAATAATTAATATTAATAATTAACAAAAGAAAAGGGGTAAAATATGAAAATTAAAATTGAGAATATTTTAGATAAGATTTTGAAAAAATTTAACTTAAAAAGAATAGACAACAAAGATAAAGGAAAAGTAATTAAATTTGAAACTAATATTAATGAAAATATAAGTACAAATGAAGAAGTAACAAGAATACGTAAAGGTTCAGTAGATGTTGAAATTCAAGAAGAAAAAAGAAAAATATCCAAACAGGGAGTAAAAATATTAGCATCTATGGTATTACTTCTTTTACTTACTATAAGTCTAGGAATAAGGAGTAAAGATATAGTACCTTTAATTAGTGTGGAACAAAAAGATGTTAGTAGTGTAGCAACTTCTACAAACTTAGATAATAATTCTAATATAAATGAAGAGGAAAAAGATAATAATGAACTAGTTTTAGCAACAAAAGTAGTTGAAAAAGCGCCTGTTAAGAAAGTACAAGAAAAGCTTGTTTTTACTAGACCAGTAGATGGAGAAATACAAAAGATGTATTCAGTGGACAAAGTAATTTATTCTAAAACACTTTCACAATGGAAAACTCATGATGGATTAGATATTACAGGAAATTCAGATGTAAAAGCCATAGAAAAAGGGGTTGTTGATGAGATATATGTAGATTCATTCTATGGGAAAACAATTGTAATTGAACACATAAATGGGTATAGAAGTCAATATTCAAATTTAGATGAAAATACATATGTAAATGTTGGAGAAAGTGTTGTAAAAGGACAAAAGATTGGTAAGGTTGGAAATACGTCAGTAGGAGAATATTTAGATGAACCACATCTACATTTTATGTTATTTTTAAATGATAAAAGTATAAATCCTACTTATTTGTATGATTAGGAGGTTGTCTATGAAAGATATAGAAGATAGAGCAAAATTATTTGCAAATTATATTATAGAAAACAAAGCTACAGTTAGAGCTACAGCACAAGCTTTTGATATTTCAAAGTCTACAGTTCATAAGGATGTAGCAGAAAGGCTTAGAAAGTTTAATCCATCTCTTGCAGAAGAAGCAAAAAAAGTTTTAGATTTAAATAAATCTGAGAGACATTTAAGAGGGGGAATGGCTACAAAAATGAAATATACTAAGATAAGTTAGTATAAAGTTTGTAAATATAGGTTGCAAAAGGTTTCTAAATGTAATATAATTGTAACAGAAAGAGGGGAATGTATAGTGATTTTTGGCGGACAAGACATAGGAATAGATTTAGGAACTGCAACTATACTTGTATATGTAAAAGGAAAAGGAATTGTTTTAAGAGAGCCTTCAGTTGTTGCAATAGATAAGAATACAAATCAAGTTTTAGCTGTTGGACAAGAAGCAAGAAAGATGCTTGGGAGAACACCAGGAAATATTGTGGCGCTTAGACCATTAAAAGATGGTGTTATTTCAGATTATACAATAACTGAAAAAATGCTTAAATATTTTATTAATAAAGTATGTGGAAAATTTGTTTTTTCACCTAAAATCATGATATGTGTACCTTCTCGTGTTACAGAGGTGGAAAGAAAAGCTGTAATTGATGCTGCATCTCATGCAGGTGCAAGAAAGGTATATCTAATTGAAGAGCCAATTGCTGCTGCAATTGGAGCAGGTATAGATATTACAAAGCCATATGGTAGTATGATAGTAGATATAGGTGGTGGAACATCAGATATTGCTGTTATATCTCTTGGAGGATCTGTAAGAAGTACTTCAATAAAAATGGCTGGAGATAAATTTGATGAAGCGATAATTAAGTATATAAAAAGAAATAGGAATGTTATTATAGGAGAAAGAACGGCAGAAGAAATAAAGATAAATATTGGTTGTATGTATCCTAAATCTGTTACAGAAAGAATGATGGTAAAAGGTAGAGATATTACATCAGGACTTCCTGTTGAAATTGAAGTAACATCAGATGAGGCTTTTAATGCTTTATCTGAATGTGCAGAAAAGATTCTTGAAGGAGTTCATTCAGTTCTTGAAGAAACTCCACCAGAGCTTGTTGCGGATGTTTCTGAAAGAGGAATATATATTACAGGTGGTGGTGGACTAGTCTGGGGACTAGATAAACTAATTGCTGAAAAAACAGGTATTCCTGTTATGATAGCAGAAGATGCACAAAGCTGTGTTGCAGTAGGTACAGGAAAAGCATTAAACCATGTTGAATTATTTGAATCAGGAAATGCAATTAAAATAAGAAAATATTAATGAAGAGGCACTTAAATATAAAATTTAAGTGTCTTTGTTTGACATAATAATCCATCTGTGATATAATACCCAATGCGAAAGAATACTTTTTACTTAAATATTAATATATGAAGGAGGAGTAGATTATGAAAAAATCTATAATTAATAATTTAAAAAAGGATATTTATACAGATGAACGTATAAAAATTGATTTTACAATGGGAAAAGATTCATTAATGAGCCTAATAATAGCTGGAGATATTTTAGAAATGATTCGGGTATAAACGTAGTGAAATAAAATCAGCTTTTGTAAAAAAGACATTATTAAATCATAAAGAGTTATTAGGTCAGGATGTTTATTTAGATAGTGCAAAAAATAGAACTAAAAAGCTTAATGTATTTAAAAATGATAATCATGAAATCATTTTAAGTGAAAAATTTGTTATTATTCAAACTATTAATAACAATAAGCATTTGAAGAATACAGATAAAGCTATAGATGTTATTCAAAGTAACATTTTAGATTTACATGACACAAGAATTTTAGCAATTAATTTTGAAGCTTGCACTATGGACTATGTAAAGAATATAAAAAATATCGAAGAGTACTATAGAAATTTAAAAGTTGAACAGTCATTAAGAGAAGACTATAATAAAGAAAGAAAAATATATGAAAATTATGCTAGTAAAGATTCATCTATTGAGCACTATGCTACAGAGTATTTAGCAAATTATTTTAATGAATATGAAACATGCTACATTAAAGAAGAAAATTTTGCAACAGCAGAGTACTATAATGACAATATTGGTAGAGTAATGATAAATACGAATGTATATTTACAAAATACAGGAAATAATCACTTAACAAAAGATAATATATCAAATGTTATAGCAGAACTAAGAGAAGAGCAATTTTTATTATTGTTAAAATCATTTAAAGAAGAATACAAATTAAAATTATTATTAGATTAATAATTAATAAGAAGGCACATTGTTGAGCCTTCTATTTTTTTATCTTTTTCCATATTTTATAAGTTTACAAATAGTGAAAAAAATAGTATAATGTGTAAAGAAATTAGGAGGGAATTTTTTTTGGACAAGATAGTAAAAGATGTATTTAAAAATTGTGTTAGAGAAGAAAACATGTTCAATTTAGCAAATGTTAAAGAAATAAAATTTTCAAAAAAACTTAATGCTGTTATTTTAGATTCATATAGTCAAGAAAATATACCTCAATCAGATGTAGAAGAATTTGAAAGATTAGCTAAAATACAATATGAATTATCTAGCTTTAAAATTAATTATGAGTATACAGGTAAAAAGAAAGAAATAGATATTCAAAATGTATATGACATTTTAACAAGTATAAA
The DNA here is from genome assembly GCA_949106495.1 of uncultured Clostridia bacterium. GTDB lineage: Bacteria > Bacillota > Clostridia > TANB77 > CAG-465 > CAG-465. The sequence continues at coordinate 34,273 of CARYZD010000004.1, read as the reverse complement.
TAAAAAATATGATTATACACAAGATATATTTGAAAATTGTAAGATAAATATAGATAATGAAGAAAGAGTATTAAATATAGCACTAGAAAAACCTTATTCTAATTTTTTATATATTAAAAGATTAGATGAATATATGAAAAATAGTTTAGATAAGCAATTTGGAGATGGATTTAGAGTTCTATTTAAGGATTTAAATAAAGCTAAAATGCCAGATCATACAGATGCGAAGATGATTAAACTTGAAGATTTAAATGAAGCTTTTAAAGTAGAAAATAATGCAAATCCAATAAATCAAGTTAATACTGTACCAGAAAGACCTAAGTTTGTACCAAGAGTACCATTAACAGAGGAAGAAAAAAAAGAAAGAGAACTTGCAAAAGAACCACAACCAGATAATGTATTATTTGGTGTAAATATAATAAATCCAGTAATAACTAAAATAGAAGATGTTACTCCAAGTGGAGAGAGAGTATGTATTAGTGGACAATTAGTAAATAAAGAGGAACGTGAACTTAGAAATGGCAAAATATTACTTACTATTGATGTTTCAGATAAAACAAGTACTATATCTTGTAAAATGTTTTTAAATAAACAAGCATATGAAGAAATAGATGGAAGATTAAAAAAAGGTTCATATATAATATTACAAGGTAGACCTCAAATGGATGCATATTCTAATGAACTAACTATAATGACTAATAATATATGTAAAGGAGAAAAGCCTCCTGAGAGAATGGATAATGCAACAGAAAAAAGAGTTGAATTACATCTACATACACAAATGAGTGCTATGGATGCTGTAACATCTGCAACAGATTTGGTAAAGCAAGCTATAAAATGGGGGCATCCAGCTGTAGCTATTACAGACCATGGTGTTGTTCAGTCTTTTCCCGAAGCAAACCATGTTATTATGGACAATTATGCAGGCCTTGTAAAAAAAGAAGGCAAAATTACAACACAAGATATTCTTGACGCAGCACCAATAAAAGTAATATATGGCGTTGAAGGATATTTAGTAAGAGACGTTGAACCAATAATACCAGAGCTTGATACTTACTGTGTATTTGACTTAGAAACAACAGGTTTTGACCCAGAAAATGATGGTATAACAGAAGTAGCTGTTTGTAAGGTTAAAAACGGTGAAATAATAGATGAATATACAACATTTGTAAATCCAGAAAAACCAATTCCATTTAATGTACAAGAGTTAACTCATATTACAGATGAAATGGTAGCAGATGCTCCTAAAATGAGTGAAATGATACCAGAATTTCTAGAATTTTGCAAAGGATGTGTACTTGTTGCACACAATGCACATTTTGATATTAGTTTTATTAACAATAAAGCTCAAAAATTAGGATTGGAATTTAAGCCATATGTTATTGATACATATGAAATGTCACTTGAATTATATAATGCTGTAGAAAATCATAAACTTGGAACTTTAACTGAATATTTAGGAATAGAGCTTGAAGGTGCACATAGAGCTATAAATGATACAAGAGCAACTGCTAAAATGTTCATTAGAATGAAAGAAGATTGTATAAAAGAAAATATAGAAATAAATAATTATATATTTACAAATATTACAGATAAATCTAAGAATTTATCTCCTAACCATATAATTATTCTTGCTAAAAACTATGTTGGACTTAAGAATTTATATAAATTGGTTTCATATTCACATGTATGGAATTTCCATAAGAAGCCAAAAATTTCTCGTTCAATGTTAAAAAGATATAGAGATGGACTAATAATTGGTTCTGCATGTGAACAAGGTGAATTATATCAAGAAATTTTAGACTATAAAGTGGGTAGAAATGATGGAAGTAATATAGAAGAAATAGCTAATTTTTATGATTATCTTGAAATTCAACCGCTTGGAAATAATGAATTTTATGAAAGAATTGGTAAAAAAATTAAGAAACCAGGAAAAAGGCCAAAAGATGAAGAACCTGAATATATAAAACTTACACATGAACAATTAATTGAAATAAATAAAGATATTATTGAACTTGGAGATAAACTTGGAAAGCCTGTTGTAGGAACATGTGACGTTCACTTTATGAATCCAGAAGATGAGATTTATAGGAGAATTATACAAGCAGGACAAGGATATGATGATGCAGATATGCAAGCACCATTATATTTAAGAACAACTGATGAAATGTTAAAAGAATTTGATTACTTAACACCTGAAAAAGCATATGAAATTGTAGTTACTAATACAAATTTAGTTGCTAGCTGGTGTAATAGAATAAGTCCAATATCTGATGAAAAATGTCCACCACATATTGATGGATGTGAACAAGATATTAGAAATATTGCCATGGATAAAGCACATAAGCTTTATGGAGACAATTTACCTAAAATAGTTGAAGATAGACTTGAAAAAGAGCTTAACTCAATTATATCTAATGGATATTCCGTTATGTATATTATTGCCCAAAGACTTGTATGGGATTCAAATGACCATGGATATATAGTAGGCTCAAGAGGTTCTGTTGGTTCATCACTTGCAGCATATATGACAGGTATAACAGAAGTTAATTCACTAAAAGCTCATTATAGATGTCCTAAATGTAAATATTCAGATTTTACAGATTATGGATTTGCAAATGGTTTTGACTTACCAGATAAAAAATGTCCTGAGTGTGGTGAAAATATGGATAAAGATGGAATGGATATACCATTTGAAACATTCTTAGGATTTAAGGGAGATAAAGAACCAGATATTGATTTAAACTTTTCTGGAGAATATCAAGCTAAAGCACATAAATATACTGAGGTAATATTTGGAACAGGAACTACATATAAGGCAGGTACAATTGGTACAGTTGCAGAAAAAACTGCTTATGGATTTGTAAAGAACTATTTTGATGAAAGAGGAATAAATAAACCATCTGCAGAGATTAATAGATTATCTCAAGGCTGTACAGGAATAAAAAGAACTACAGGACAACACCCTGGTGGAATTATAGTTGTACCTAAAGGAAGAACTATATATGAATTTTGCCCTGTACAACATCCAGCAGATGACCCATATTCAGACATAGTTACCACACATTTTGATTATCACTCTATTGATACAAACCTTTTAAAACTTGATATACTTGGTCATGATGATCCTACTGTAATTCGTATGCTTCAAGATTTAACAGGTATTGACCCTACAAAAATACCTCTTGATGATAAAGAGACTATGGGTATATTTTCATCAACAGAACCACTCGGAGTTACACCAGAACAAATTAAATCTGACGTTGGAACTTATGGAGTACCTGAATTTGGTACAAAGTTTGTTAGAGGAATGCTTGTTGATACAAAACCTAACACTTTTGATGAATTGATACGTATATCTGGACTATCTCATGGTACAGATGTATGGTTAAATAATGCTCAAGAAATTATAGCTAAGGGAATAGTAACCTTAAAAGAAGCAATATGTTGTCGTGATGACATTATGATTTATTTAATAAATAAAGGTTTAGAGCCAGGAATGTCATTTAAGATAATGGAGTCAGTACGTAAGGGAAAAGTTGCAAAAGGTAAAGAGGCTAAATGGCCTGAATATAAGGAAGAAATGAGAGCACATGATGTACCAGAATGGTATATTGAGTCTTGTGAAAAAATAAAATACATGTTTCCTAAGGCACATGCTGCTGCATATGTTACTAACGCTTTTAGAATAGCATGGTTTAAAGTTCATATTCCAAAAGCATATTATGCTGCATTCATGTCAATTAGAGCAGACGAATTTGATAGTGATTCTATGCTTTATGGTAAAGAAAGAGTACTTGCAAAAATGAATGAAATTGATTCTCAAGGAAATAATGCTGCACCAAAAGATAAGAATATGTATCCTATCTTAGAACTTGTGCTTGAGATGAATGAAAGAGGAATAGAATTTTTACCAATAGATTTATATAAATCAGATATAAATAAGTTTATTGTAGAAAAAGATGGTATTAGACCACCATTTTCAGCACTTACTGGATTTGGAGAAGTTGATGCAAAAAAATTAGTTGATGCAAGAGAAAAATATACAACTTTTACATCAATTGAAGATATGTTTATTAAGTCAAAAATAGGTAAATCTGCTCTTGAAACATTAAGATTATCTGGTTGTTTAGATGGAATGCCAAGGTCAGAACAAATGGATATGTTTGATTTGTTATAATTTGCATATTTACTTGAATTATTTATTTATCTAATGTATAATATAATCATAAAGGGGTGATTACTATGAAACTAGATTTAACAGGCTTAAGAATTGAAGTAACAGATGCTATAAGAAGTTTTACAGAAAAGAAAATTAAAAAACTAGACAAGTTTTTTGGAGAAGACACAATTTGTCATGTAACTTTTACAGACAAATCTAAAGGTAAACAACGTGTTGATATGAGAATTGAATATAAATCACGTACTTATTTAGCAGAAGAAAATACTGATGATTTATACTCTGGAATTGATTCTTTAGTTGAAAAAATTGAAGGACAATTAAGAAGAGATAAAGCTGCTGCTGAAAAGCAAAGAAGAACTGGAATTCCTGAAATGGCTCAAGAAGTTACAGAAGAGGAATAAAATAGAAATAAGGCTACAATATTGTAGCCTTTCTTTTGTCCTACTTGAATTAAATATAAATATATGTTATTGTTAAATTGGAGTTGATAATATGAATAAACAAAAGAAAAGAATATTTTATGGAGCTATAATACTTTTATTCTTTATTTTAATTTGTCTTACAATTTGTTTTTATAGCAAATACAAAGAATACGAGAATAAGGAAAAAGAACAAATAAGAATATATGAGGAAGAAAAGTCAAGATTAGAAGAAGAACAAAGGCAAAAGCAGGTACAAGAGGAAGAATATAAAAAGTTCTTAGATGAAAATGTATTGGATAATACAATACCAATAGGTTTATATACACTTCAAAATGGTCAATATGTATTAACAAGAGAATTTAGCTGTGACTGGTCAAGAGATAGTATTTTCTCTGTATTTTACGCTATTCCATCTACAGATGAAACAATAGCAAATAGTGAATTTGAAACAATATTTAATGGATATTGGAATAAAAATGAAAAAGCATCTGAATATAAGATAGGATATAATATTAAATTTGGACTAGATACAGGTGAAGTGGTAAATAAAAGAGTATTAGAACCTCAAGATATAGTTGAACTATTTCAACATATACAATTTTACTTATATGATGATGTAACATATATGCCAGGAAGACCATATTATCATATGAGACAAAGAGAAATGACCGAGCAAACTATGCTTACATCTGTAAAACTAGTTGGATACAAAGAAACTAAAGGTGTTAATGGTCCAATAGAGCTTACTGTATTTACATATAATGGTGAAGAAGATTTTGATTCTGAAACAGGAGAATATTTAGGGAATAGTAAGTTTACTACAAAAATATATAGAGAACAAGTATAGAATGTTAGATACACTACATAAATAGTGTATCTTTTTATGTAGTAAAAGTTGACATAAAGCGTCAAAAATGGTATAATTATATTGTGCTTATACTAAAATAAGACATGAAAATAATTTAGATTGTTAGGAAAGGTGGATAAAAAAATGGAAAAACTAAAGAGGCGGAGTGATACTAATTACTCTAGTATTTATTTTAGGAGGTGTATTCTTTAATTCCAGCTATGTGTCGAGCAAGCAAGATGAAGCATATACGTCATTAAAAGAAAAATATGGAGTAATGCCAACTCCAGTCACAGAGGTTGAAGAAATCTTACCAGAAAATACTGTTCAAGAAGAACAACCTCAAGTACAATCTGAGCCTGAACCACAAGTTACTGAAGTTGTAGAAGAACCCAAAGTAGATAATAGAACTACAGAAAATATAATATGGGACTTCTTAAAAAGTAACGGATACACAGATATTCAAGCTGCAGCTGTTATTGGTAATTTATACCAAGAAAGTGGATTAAATCCAAGCAGAGTTGAGTATGGTACAGGTGAAGGTATTGGCTTAGTACAATGGTCTTTTGGAAGAAAGCAACAACTTAAGGATTTTTGTTCTGCAAAAGGAGTAAATTGGACAGATTTAAATAGTCAATTAGAATTTCTAGTTAAAGAATTAAATTCGTCTCAATTTCACAAAAAACATAAAACAACATTTAATAATCCTTATAGCATTGATGAAGCAACTGAGGCTTTTTGTTGGGGATTTGAAAGACCAAATGCAAAAAAAGCTAATATGTCTTATAGACAGAAAATGGCTTGGCAAGCATATTATAGAAATGTGGATAGATAAAACTATCCACATTTTTTATATTTCAGTAAAGTTTACATAACCTAAAATGTATGGTATAATTATAATAGAGTAATATTTTTAGAATATTCTTCTGAGTAGGGGAATATGTTTCCCTACTCTTTTTAAATAGATTTACATCAAGATATTACAAAAAATACCAAGGAGGGAAATTATGAAAGGAAAAAGAAAGAAAAAAAGCTTGAGAATAAAATCAAGCTTAAAGAAAGGAACGATATTAATAACATTATTTTTTATAGCAGGAGGTGTGTTTATGAATAGTGGCTATATTTCAAGTAGACAAGATGAAGTTTATGCTCAAATGAAAAGCAAATATAGCATGACTGTTCAAGAAGAACCCGATGTTATAGAAGAAAAAAATGAGGAAAACGTTATATCAAATGTTTCAGGAAAAAATCTTGAATTAACAGTTGATTCAGATTTAAGAGTTGCTTCAAATGTAACCACTGAAGAAATTGATATAATGTTAAGTGGTACTCTACTTCATGGATTAGGTAGTGCTTTTGTTAGAGTTGAGCAAGAATATGGTGTTAATGCATTATATATGATGGGCTTAGCTTGTGTTGAAAGTGCATGGGGACAATCTGAATTTGCTGTTAAAAGAAACAACCTATATGGTTGGAATGCTGTGGATTCAAATCCACGTAAAGCAACATCTTTTAATAGTAAAGAAGAATGTACCTTATATGTAGCTTCTAAATTAAAAGCAAATTACTTAACAGAAGGTGGACCATACCACGAAGGTTTTTCTGCAAGAAGTATAGATGTACATTATTGTACAGATAAACAACATGCAGATAAAATCGTTAATGTCGTTTCAAATTTAGTTAAAAAGTTGGGATAATTTTTCCTAACTTTTTTCTTGTAATGAAAATTTTTTAATATTCGACAAAATACTGTATTTACAATACTTCTATTATTTTTTACAAGAATATGACTAAAAAAAGTCTATTTTGTTACATATGCAATGAATTGGCTGATTTTAAAATTTAATATGACAGTAAAAATACTAAATTATGTAAAATAATAAGAAGGTTTTTCTTTTAAAACATTGACTAAAGCAAAAAAAAATGCTATAATAATAATGTAAACTATAAAATAAAAAAGTTATAGGTTTGTTTAAAATTAGGAGGGATGTAAATATGGTTAAAATATTTAACAAAGTAAAAAAACTAAAACTTAAAATAGTTAGCATTTTTTTACTAGTAGCATTACTTACATTAGAATTTAGTCCATTTGCTGTTAAAGCGTCTGCACAACAATTACCATTTTATTCAGCAGGACTTGTTTCAGTAGGACATGATTCATATAATGATAAAAATGTATGGTATGCTAATGCTACATTAGGTGGTGTTACAGCTTATTGTATGGATTATACATGTGCTGCACCAAGTGGTACTATGACATTTAGAGGATACTTATCTGATCAAGGTATGTCTATCTTAATGCATGGTTATCCAAATTGCTCACCTGAATCAATAGGATGTGCAAATGCAGATGAAGCTTATATGGCTACACAAATGGCTTTTTGGGAAATAATGAATAGAACAGGAGAGTCACATAAAGCAGGAAAAATATTTAGAGTTGAAAATGTAACTCCAAAAAAAGGAATGGAAGGATTTTATAATAGAACAGTAGCAGCTGCTGCAAGACTTGTTGCAATGGCAGAAGCTCAACCTTATACTTCAGTTCCTAGCATGGTTATAAACAACTCAAATGTTGCTTTAAATTATGTTGAAGGAGATGCTTTAATCGGACCATATACAGTAAATGTTTCAGGAACAGATTCAATAAAATCTATTACTGCAACACTTGTAAATGCTCCTGCATCAGCTAGAGTAACAGATGCAAATGGTAATGCAAAAACATCACTTGCAAATGGTGAATCTGTATATGTAAGAATGAGTACTTCTGAAGATTCTACATCATTTAATATTAAATTCCATTCAGATGTAGATAGAAAAGTTGGATGTATTTACGAAAAAGCTGACCAAACAGTTCAAGATTTCGTAAGACTTGATACAGAACCAAATACAATGGATAAAGAATTAACTATTAACTGGGAAAAAATTACTACACTTGGTAAAATAGAATTAGTTAAAGTTGACCAAGATGACCAACCAGTAGTAGGTGCAAAATTTGCTCTTAAAGATTCTACAGGTAAAGTTCTTGGAGAAGTTCAAACTGGTACTGATGGTAAAGTAATGTTTTATAGTGTTCCAGTTGGAGATTATGTTTTAGAAGAAATAGAAGCTCCAGAAGGCTATACTATAAAAGAAAAATCTAAAAATGTAACAGTTATAGGTGGACAAACATCAACTGTAAAATTTGTAAACGATAGAATAACTGGTAGACTAGTTATTACTAAAGTAGACGATACAAACAAACCACTTGCAAATGTAACTTTTGAAATATATGACAATGATGGATATGTAGTTGATAGAGTAACTACAGATTCAAATGGTAAAGCAAGCGTAAATGTAAATTATGGTACATATTTCTTTAAAGAAGTATCTGCACCAGAAGGTTACATCATGGATGAAACTTTATATAGATTTACAGTTAATGCAGAAAACAGAACTTTCTATAAAACAATAACTAATGAAAGATATAAAGGAAATCTTTTAATAGTTAAAACAGATGAAGATAATACTCCAATTGAAGGAGTAGAATTTAACATCTTAGATTCAGATAAAAATGTTATAACTAAAATAACAACTAACGAAAAAGGTTTAGCTGGTCTTAAAAACTTACCTTTAGGAACATATTATTATCAAGAAGTGAAAGCTCCAGATAATGTAATCATAGACCCAGGTGTTTATGAATTTAAAATAGAAACTAAAGATCAAATTGTAAGAAAAGACATAGTTAACGAAAAAGTTAAAGGTTCTTTAAAAATAACTAAAGTAAATGATGATGACAGAGCAATAGCTAATGTTAAATTCAATATTTTAGATGCAAATAAGAATTTAGTAGAACAAGTTGTTACAGATGCAAATGGTATAGCTGTATCTAAAGAATTAACACCTGGTACATACTACTATAAAGAAGTTGAAGTACCATCTGAATATGTTTTAGATAGCAAAGAATACAAATTTGATATAACAAATGAAGGTAAATTAGTAGCAGTTAAAGTTGTTAACCACTATGCAAAAGGTAGCCTTCAAATAACAAAAGTTGATAGCAACAATACTCCACTTAATGGCGTAGAATTTGATATATTAGATGAAAATAAACAAGTTGTAGATCATATTGTTACAGATGTACAAGGTAAAGCTACATCTAAAGAGTTACCACTTGGAACATATTACTATAAAGAAACAAAAGCTCCAGATACAGTTGTAATGGATGAAGCTGAACATCAATTTGTGTTAACTGAAAACAATCAAGTTATACAAAAAACAGTTGTTAATAAAACACAAGAAGGAAAATTAAAAATTATCAAAGTAGATGAAAATAATGAACCACTAGCTGGTGTAACATTTGAAATCTATGATTTAGATATGAAGAAAATTGGTGAAATGACAACTAATGAAGAAGGTATAGCTGAATCAGGAGAACTTGAAAAAGGAACATATTACTATAAAGAAACTAAAGCTCCTGAAGGTATAAAAGTTGATGACTCAGTACATAAATTTACTATCGAATATGATGGTCAAAATGTAATTGAAAATGTTGTTAACTACTATATCAAAGGACAATTAAAAATATACAAACTAATTGAAGGTACACAAACTCCACTTGCTGGTGCTAAATTTGAAATAACAAATGAAGCTGGCGAAGTTGTAGATACAATAGTATCTGGAGAAGATGGTGTTGCATTATCTAAAAAATTAACATATGGAACATATTATTTCAAAGAGATAGAAGCTCCAGATGGATTTATAAAAGATGAAAACACTTATACTTTCAAAGTTGAAAACGAAGACATAATTGAAGCTGTAATCTACAATACAGAAGAAAAATTACCAAAAACAGGTGGATTATTAAGTTCAGATATGACAATAGTTTTAATAGTAGCTTTAGTAAGCATTTGTGGATATGGATTTATGAGAGTTTTATCTGCAAAAAAAGAAAACTAATATAATAAGTATAATTAAAGGGTAGCGTAAGCTATCCTTTCTTTTTCTATCTATAATATTGAAAATATCAAAACTTGAATTTACATAAAATGTGTGATATAATGTTTTGGAAAAATTAAAAATAAAGGAGGAATGATTATGGAATCCAACGAAAAGAAAATAAATATTTTCACTAAGATAAAGAGACATTATAGAGAATTTATGTTTGGCAAAGAAGAGTGTAAAAAATTAGAAGAATTTGATAAGAAACCATTTAAGAAAAACTTTTATAGTTATTTTGTAGTAGTTGTACTTATTGCAATTTTTATTTGGAATATAGTATCTGGCTTGATTAAAGAGGAATCAAGAAAGCAAAGAATAGAAGAAAACAAAGGAACTTATATATTAAATGAATCAACTAAAAGAGTTGAAAAGCAAATCACATTTGGGAAACTAAATAGATATATGGTAGATAAAACAGATAATTCATATATAGATATAACAAGTACAAAGTTAGATGATAAAGTAGCATATTCTTTAACATATAAGTGTAATGAAGTATTACCACAAGGTAAACTTGCTAAATCAAAAAGATTTACAAAGGGATACATTACATCAATACTTGCAAAAGGATATCCTAATATTTCATATATGGATATGAAATTAAATAATGAAGAAGAGGCATATATGGCTACTCAACTTGCAGTATATGCAATGGTTTCAAAAATAAAATATGATACTTCAAATGGAGAATTTATATTAGATAATATTATACCTAGTGAAGAAAAATATACAGATATGGTAAATAGAGTCTTAGAAAAGGCAAATGAACTGTATATAGATGCTTTAGAAAAACCTTATGTTTCACAAGTTGAAGGAAATTGTAATTATTATGATAGTAAAATTAATATAGAAAATAATATTGCTATGGTAGGTCCTTTTTATGATTGGAGTGTAACAGATGAATATACTAAAGCATTTTTAGGAAATTCATATGACCCTAAAACGCAAATTAATGTTAATAATTATATTGAAAGTAGTAATGCAAAAGTTGTTGACGAGCAAGGAAATGAAATATCATATATAAGAGATGGGGAATGTTATTATATAAAGATAGATAATGTGGATAAAATATTTTCTCAATTTAAAACTTGTTCAGAAAATTATTCATTATATTCGAGTATATATAAATCAGAAAATTTTAAACATCAATATGTAATACTTGATACAAAGAAGACATCTTTTTATACAATCGAATCTATTATTCATAACATTGATAGTGGAAAAGTAAATATTAAATTCATTGCTGAAGATGGAAAACCAATAGAAAATGTAAAATATCGTATATATTATAATGATACAGAGCTTATTCAAGATGTTGAAGGTTTTGATTATCAATATGAATTTTCATTACCTATTGGAAAATACCATATTGAAGTTTATGATTTACCAGATAAATGTTTTTTAGAAGAAAAGACTTATGGTTTTGAAATTAATTCAAATCAAATAGTTGATTTGAATATTTATATTGATTCTCTATTATAAATACAATATAAACACTAATATTATTTTAAATATATTAGTGTTTATTTATTCCTTTAAAACGCCTAAATATCAATAAAAAACGTAAAATCAACTGTTATTTTAGAAATATATATTACAATAATTATACAATTATGTAACAATGGCATAAATATGCTACTTATAGAAGTATATGTATACATAAACTGTGAAAAATGTAGTTGATTGTCAAAAAATAATATGTTAGAATTCAGTTAACAAAGAAATACAAAACTTAGTCAATAATTATGAGACTAAAATTAAAATGATATGATTATTATGAAATAGAAATTTACATTATATAAATAATGATACAGATTAAGATATTATAATTTATGATTGGTTACACTGTTAGTAGTATAGTTCCCCCAAAACTAAAAGTAATATGTAGTAACTCCACATTAGTATGAAATGGAATGTAAAGTGTGGGAAAAAATTTAAAGCATAGTATTTTAATAAGTAGATAAAAAAATAATGAATAAATTAGATACATATATATTGAATTTTTTAGTTGAGAAAATTAAAAAGGATAAAAAAGGAACGGAAACTAAATTAAATTTTACAATAAAATTCATATATATTAAAATATTATGATTATTAATGTTTCGATAAAAGAGAGAGAGGTTGATAATAGTAGGTACAAAAAATTATGAATATTAAAAATGAGAGATAATTATTATAAAGAGAATAGATTAGAATATCTATGAAGGAGAGCTCAATAGGTTTAAAATTTATAGTTTTTAAAGATATCTACATAAGTAACATTTATTTGTTTAAATGTTTAAGCATTTATATAGTATAATACTTAACTTAAAACGCTAAGATTATATATATAAATGGATTAACTTGAATATTATATATTGGAAGTGTATAGTCGTATAAACCATACTATTATAAAGAAATTAAACTTAATTTCTTAAATAGTAATTTTATATAAGGTATGAGTTATATTACTATTTTGGCATAATGAATGTTGTGTTGTAAAGATAACAGCTATATTATAACCAAAAAACTTTTTGATATGTTTAGTATGAAATTTTTACGTGTATATGCAATAAAATACTAAAAAGTAGATAGTAATAAAGATTAAATGCTTGAAGAATATATATTAAGTATATAGTATAGAGCCATAAAGTGAGGTATAAAACAATGGAGAGTAACATGACAATGCCTGTAACAGGTGGCTTCTTTAGTACAGATGGATTAATAATATTAGGTGTGGCTGTGGCATTTATAATATTATATTTTATATTTTGTGTACTAAGGGGAAATAAAAATAACGAATTAAAAGGATTCGTTGATGATGACTTTGTAAGTGACGAACAAGAAAAACAATAGAATGTTTTAAAATGTTTTATGAAAAGACTAGGATTTTTATCCTAGTCTTCTTTTTTTAAAATTGTTGACATAAGTGGTATAATTACAATCGGGAGATTAAACATATGAGTAAAGTTTATGATTTTAAGGGAAACATAAAAGATAATGAGTTAGAAGAAATAAAAAATATTATAAATAAAGGTGGAGTTGTAGTATTTCCAACGGAGACTGTATATGGGATAGGAGCAGATGCTAAAAATAAAGAGGCGGTAGAAAAAATATTTATTGCAAAAGGAAGGCCTCAAGATAATCCATTAATTGTTCATATTAGTAATTATGATATGCTAAAAGAGTTTACTTGTAATATATCAGAAATTGAGAAAACACTTATGGATAAATTTTGGCCTGGCCCTTTTACAATTATATTAAATAGTAATGGCACACTTCCATTAAATGTAACAGCAGGTTTAAATACTGTTGGAGTCAGAATGCCAGATAATAATATAGCATTAAGTATTATTGAAAAGAGTAATACACCAATTGCAGCACCTAGTGCAAATATCTCTGGTAGACCTAGTGGAACAAATATTAATGATATTTTTGACGAATTAAATAATAAAGTGAATGCTTTTGTAGATGGTGGAGAAACTAATATTGGTATAGAGTCTACTGTGGTTAAAGTGGATAAAAGTGTAATAAATATCTTAAGACCTGGAAAAGTTTCTTTAGAAGATATAAAAGCATTAGGATTTGATGTAAAATTAGATAAACATGTATTTGCAGATGTAAAAGAAGGAGAGAAAATTGAATCTCCAGGAATGAAACATAAACATTATGCACCAAGTGTGAAAACTATTTTACTTGAATACACAGAAGATGAAAGCGTTATGATAAATACACTAAAAAAATATGTAAAGAATAATTCTGACAAAAATATTGGAATATTATGCTTTGATGAACACAAAGAATTATTAAAAGAATATAATGTTATTAATATAGGTAGTGTAAATAATGTCCTTGAAATATCTAGTAATATATATACAAAGTTAAGAAGTATAGAAAACTTTGATTGTGATGAGTGGATTATAGAAGGCGTTAGTAGAACTGGAATTGGGACTGCTATTATGAATAGATTAACTAGAGCTTGTAGCTATAATATACTTAAATAATATATTTTATAATTTTATTGACAATTAAAATTAAATAGAATAAAATAAACTTGTTGAAAGGAAGTAATTTTTATGAATATTATTATGATGGGTGCACAAGGTACAGGTAAAGGTACTGTTGCTGGAATTTTAAAAGAAAAACTGGATTTACCACATATTTCTACAGGAGAAATATTTAGAAAGAATATTCAAGAAGGAACAGAACTTGGAAAAATTGCAACTAAATATGCTGATGAAGGAAAGCTAGTTCCAGATGAAGTTACAAATGAAATGGTAAAAAATAGATTAGCAGAAGATGATTGTGAAAATGGATTTATTTTAGATGGATATCCAAGAAATTTAGCACAAGCTGAAGAATTAGATAGAATACTTTCAAATTTAAATACAAAAGTTGATATGGTTGTAAATTTAAATACACCAACTGAAGAAATTGTTGAACGTGTAATGGCAAGAAGAGAATGCCCAAAATGTAAAAGAGTATATAATATGGTTATAAATAAACCTAAAAACGGAGAAATCTGTGATGATTGTGGAGTTGAGCTTACTTCTAGAGTAGATGACACAGAAGAAAAATTAAGATTAAGACTTGATACATTCTATACACAAACAAAACCTGTTATAGATTATTATAGAAAACAAGGTGTTGTAAGAGATGAAGAAATAAGTGTATCTATTAATAGGCTTGCAAAAGAAGTAGCAGAAGATATAGTAGCAGATATAAAGAAATAATTAGAAAGAAGGAAGAAATGATAACAATAAAGAATTCAAAAGAAATTGAACTTATGCGTGAAGCTTGTAAAGTAGTTGCGCTAGTATATGAAGAATTAGAAAAGAAAATAAAACCTGGAATGACTACATTAGAACTAGATGAGATAGCAGAAAAAAAGATGAGAAGCCTTGGAGCAATTCCAGCAGAAAAGGGATATGATATAGGAATAAAAGGTATTCCACCATTTCCAGCATCTATTTGTGTATCAATTAATGATGAAGTTATACATGGAGTTCCTTCTAAACATAAAATTATTCAAGAAGGAGATATAGTAAGTGTAGATACAGTTGCATTAAAAAATGGATATAATGGAGACGCTGCTAGAACATTTGTAGTTGGTAAGATTTCTAAAGAGGCACAAAGACTAATTGATGTTACAAAACAAGCCTTTTTTGAAGGAATTAAATATGCAAAGGTTGGAAATAGAATTGGAGATATAAGCCATGCTATTGGTCAATATGTAGAATCTCAAGGATTTAGTGTCGTAAGAGAATTTCAAGGTCATGGAATAGGAAGAGAAATGCATGAAGATCCAGGTATACCAAACTATGGTAAAGCTGGAAGAGGTGCAAGAATTGAAGCTGGTATGACTCTTGCTATAGAACCAATGGTAATACAAGGTAAACCTGACATATTAGAACTTGATGATGGATGGACTATAATTACAGAAGATGGTAGTTTAGCTGCACATTATGAAAATACAATACTAGTAACAAAGGGAGAGCCTGAAATACTTACAATGACTAAAACTGAAAAAGAGGATGCAAAAAGATATAAATAATAATAAAAGATAAGCTAGGAATAGAAATATTTCTAGCTTTTATTAATAAATACTTAAAAATCAAAAAAAAGTAACAAAATGGTTGACATTAATTAGAAATTAAGTTATAATATATGTGTTATATTTTGCCCTATATAAAGGGCGTAAACAATAATAGGGAGGTAAGAAAATGCCAAAAGATGATGTTATAGAAGTTGAAGGTGTTGTAGTTGATGCATTACCAAATGCAAACTTCAAAGTAAAACTTCAAAATGGACATGAAGTTCTAGCTCATATTTCTGGAAAGCTTAGAATGCACTACATTAAAATATTACCAGGAGATGAAGTTAAAATAGAACTATCTACATATGATTTGAATAAAGGCAGAATCACATGGAGAAAAAATAAATAACCTATTATTTTTTAATATTGTTATAAATAGTTATGTTTGAAGCGGCTGTAAATGGACAAAGCCTAATGTCTATTTATTTTAAACTAATTATTTATTATATAATTTTATACTTACTTTTGTTAATTAATTAACAAAACTTTTAAGGAGGATTTTAAAATGAAAGTAAGACCATCTGTAAAAAAAATTTGTGAGAAGTGTAAGGTTATCAGAAGAAACGGAGTAGTTCGTGTAATCTGTGAAAATCCTAAACACAAACAAAGACAAGGTTAATTTGGGGGGTATAGTAAATGGCACGTATAGCTGGAGTAGATTTACCAAAAAACAAAGTTGCAGAGATTGGACTAACAGCAATATATGGAATTGGTCGTCCTGCATCTAGAAAAATACTAGCTGAAGCTGGTATAGAAACTACTAAAAGAGTAAAAGATTTTACAGAAGAAGAAGAAGCTAAAATCAGAGAAATAATCGAAAGAGATTATGTTGTTGAAGGAGACCTTCGTAAAGAAGTAGCTTTAAACATCAAAAGATTAATGGAAATTAATTGCTACAGAGGACAAAGACATAAAAGAAGATTACCTGTTCGTGGACAAAGAACAAAAACAAATGCTAGAACTAGAAAAGGTAAAGCAGTCGCAATCGCAGGTAAGAAAGGAGTATAGTAGAAATGGCTAAGAAAAAAGTAGTAACAAAGAAAAAAGTTAAAAAGAATGTATCAACTGGCGCAGCTCACATTCAATCATCATTTAACAATACAATTGTTACAATGACAGATTCTCAAGGTAACGTATTATCTTGGGCAAGTGCCGGTGGACTAGGATTTAAAGGTTCTAGAAAAAATACTCCTTTTGCAGCAGGTCAAGCAGCAGAAACTGCAGCTAATGCAGCTAAAGAGCATGGCCTAAAAACTGTTGAAGTATTTGTAAAAGGACCTGGTTCTGGAAGAGAAGCAGCTATAAGATCATTACAAGCTGCAGGATTGGAAATTAGCATGATTAAAGATGTTACTCCAATACCACATAATGGTTGTAGACCACCAAAAAGAAGAAGAGTATAGTGGGGGTGTAAAGATAAAATGGCAAGATATACAGACGCAGTATGTAAGAAATGTAGAAGAGAAGGTTCTAAACTTTTCTTAAAAGGCGAAAGATGTAATACAGCAAAATGCGCAATAGACAGAAGATCATATGCTCCAGGACAACATGGTAAAAACAGAGTTAAATTATCTGAGTACGGTCTTCAATTAAGAGCTAAACAAAAAACAAAAACATATTATAGAGTATCTGAATCTCAATTCAGAAAATATTATGAAGAAGCGTTCAGAAGAGAAGGAGTTACTTCTGATGTATTATTCGAACAATTAGAATTAAGACTAGATAACATTGCATATAGAATGGGAGTTGGTACTTCAAGAGCTGAAGCTAGACAACTTGTTGGATATGAAATGTTAGAAGTTAATGGTAGAAAAGTAAACATTCCATCTTACATGGTTAGAGTTGGAGATGTTATTAGAGTAAGAGACTCTAAAAAAGACAATAAAGCAATTGTTAATTCAATGGAAGCTAACAAATTAAAAGCTGCTCCATCTTGGATGGAATTAGATAAAGAAAAAATGGAAGCTAAAATTGTTAGAAAACCAGTTAGAGAAGATGTAGACTTAGAAGTTCAAGAGAACCTAATAGTTGAGTTATACTCTAAAAACTAGTTAATAAGTAAATAATTAATCATTTAAAATATAAATAGTGCGTGTAATCAGAGCGGACTAGGAGGAGGAAATAGAATGATTGAAATGCAAAGACCAGAAATAAAATGTGTAGATGTTAATGCAGACACATTTTATGCAAGATTTGAAGTTGAACCACTAGAAAGAGGGTTCGGAATTACATTAGGTAATTCATTAAGAAGAATATTACTTTCTTCTTTACCAGGATATGCTATTGATACAATAAAAATTGATGGTGTATCTCATGAATTTTCAACAGTACCAGGTGTTACTGAAAATGTTACTGATTTAATATTAAACTTAAAACAAGTATGTCTTAAATCAGATGATAGAGATTTAAAAGAATTATCTATCAGAGCAAAAGGACCTTGCGAGGTTACTGCTGCAGATATAGTTACAGATGCTAGTATTAGTGTAATAAATAAAGATTTACACATTGCATATGTTGATGAAAACTCAGAATTAAATATTGATATGACTGCAATAAAAGGTAGAGGATATAGAGAAGGGACAAGAACAAATTATGTTGAAAGAGAAATTCCTTTAAATGCTTTACCAATTGATTCAATATTTACACCTGTAAAGAAAGTGAATTTTCAAATTGATAAAACAAGAGTTGGTCAAAATGCAGATTACGATAAATTAACTATGGATATCTGGACTAACGGAGTTATTGAACCATACCAAGCTTTAAGTATGGCAGCTAAAATCTTAAATGAACATTTAGAAATGTTTATAGACTTATCTGAAATTGCTAAAACAATGTCAATAATGTCTCAAAAAGAATTATCTTTAAAAGATAAACTACTTGAAACACCAATTGAAGAATTAGAATTTTCAGTTAGATCATATAACTGCTTAAAAAGAGCTGGTATACATACAGTAGCAGATGTAGTTAGTAAAACAGAACAAGATATGATGAAAGTTAGAAATCTAGGTAAAAAATCACTAGACGAAGTAGTGAAGAAAATAGCAGATTTAGGACTTGAATTCAAAAGTAAAGAAGACTAATTAAAGGAGGAAATTTACAATGCCAGGAACAAGAAAACTTTCAAGAACAACTTCTCATAGAAATGCAATGCTAAATAACTTAGTTACTTCTTTAATATTAAATGGTAGAGTTGAAACTACTCTTGCAAAAGCAAAAGAAGTAAAACCTCTAGCAGATAGCATAATTGATTTAGCAGTTAAAGAAAAAGATAACTTTGAAATGAAAGAGAAAACAGTTTCAAGAGCTAAATTAGATAAAAATGGTAAAAAAGTTAAAGAAACAAAAACTTCAAAAAATGGAAACAAATATGAAGTTGTAGTAAGAGAAGTAGTAAAAGAAGAAGTTAAAGTTGATAGTGCTTCTAAACTTGCAGCTAGAAGAAAAATGTTTAAAACATTAAATAAAGTAAAAGATGCAGAAGGAAACACAATTGATTTAACAGAAAAATTATTCAATGAAATTGCTCCAAAATATGAAGCAAAAGGTGGATACACTAGAATAATTAAATTAGTTGCTAGACGTGGCGATGCCGCTGAAATGGCTATAATTGAGTTAATATAATTTTAAAAGAACTTGGAAAAACCAAGTTCTTTTTTTGCAAAAATTGTTGTTTTGTTAAAGACCAGATTAAAAAAATCTGGTCTTTTTGTATAAATTTAACTAAATTTGCGTAAGTGTGGACAAAACAAGCCTTGATTTGTATCTATATATGTGTATATACAATGAAGGGAGAAAGTATGGAAGGACTTCTAGATAAAATAAAAAAATCAATAAACGGAGATAAGGATGCATATAGTAAAATAATTTCTTATTATGAAAAGAAATTATATGTTATAGCTAAATCGAGATTAAATAATAATGAAGATATACAAGATGTAATGCAGGAGACGATAATGCAAGCATACATTAAAATAAATGAGTTAAAGAGTGCTGAAAAATTTAGCTCATGGATAACGTCTATATTAATAAATAATTGCAATAAGTTATATGTGAAAAATAAAATGAAATTATTATCTTATGATGATATTGAATCAAATAACATTAATTTTAAACAAGAAAATGAATATAAAAAGGTAGAAGATGATTTAAACTTTTTAGATATAATTAATTTTTTAAGTATAGAAGACAGAACTATAATTTCTATGTATTATCTTAATGAATATACAACAAAAGAAATTAGTGAAATACTTAAGATAAATGAGAGTACTATCAGAAGTAGGATAAGTAATATTAGAAATAAAATAAAAGAGAAGATGGGAAAGGAGAACATTTAGTGATGGATAAAAAAATAGACGAATTTATGATGGAAAAAATAAATGAAATTGAAGTACCATTCGATTTAGACATAGATAAAATAATTGCTAATTCAAAAAAGAACAGTAAAAGGAAAAAAGAAAAAGTAATAACTATAGCCGTTTGTCTAATTTTAGCTATAATTGTTAGCTTTTCTATAATGTATATATATAATAAAAATGATGAGGAAAATATTGATTTGAATGCTAATCTAAATAGTGAAGAAGATAAACAACTGTCTGAAGACTATGGTATTATATATTCAAATCTTATGGATACAACATCAATGTATATAATACCAGATATAAAAGAAGTATTTGAAAATTATAAAACAAATAAAGATTATGTTGGAATATCTGGAGTTGTAATAGCAAGAGTTGAAGATATAAAATATACAAATTATGATAAAGATGATGAATCTTCAAATCATTATACTTTTGTTAGAAGTATTGCCAGTATTAAAGTATTAAAAAGTATAGATGGAATATTTAATGAAGGGGATATAATAGAGGTAAGAGCAAAAGGAGGGATTATAGACTATAATGAGTATGTTAAAGAATTTAAACAGTATAATAGTTCACCAGATGCTATAGATTCTATTGTATTTGAACAGGAGTATAAAGAATTGACCCAAGAAGGAAAAACTAAAATATATGTGAGTGAATATAATAAGTATGATACTAAACTAGAGAGCGGAAAAACATACATAATGTTTGTATCACAAAAAATATGGGGAGATTATTGGATAGAAACTGGAAACACATTGTTAAGAGAATACAATAAAGAGAATAATACTATTTTAAATAATAATACAGGAAAGTATGAGAATTTAGATGAAGTATTAGAGAATAAAAAATAATATTAAAAAGGATAAAGTTAAAAGAAAAATATAATGTAAACGAATCTAAAATTGTTCGGAAATTTAAATAAGCTAGTGAATTTCACTAGCTTATTTATTATAATTTATTTGTATAATCTGTATTAATTTTATTATTAGAAATAATGCTATAGATATTACTTGCTTTTATATCTAAATCTATTGATTTTTTTATTTTTCCTTTAACATCTAATTTAGATAAAGATGTAATTATTGGTATTGAAGATTTTGAATTTAGTAAAGATAAAATTTTAGCTTTATTATTACTTTTTATTGCAATTATATGTGCATAAATATTATTAAAATCTTTAAAATTTGAAAAGTCATCTTTTGAAATATTTAAAAGTATATATAGCATTATTCTTTTTATTTTACTTAGTTGATATCTTTTACTTTTTATGTTTTGAATAAATTCATCATAAGAATTAGAATTATTTATTTCATCATATATCTTATTTTCAAGTCCTTCTGTAACTTCATTTATATTTTTAAGATATTCTTTTCCATTAGATATAATAACATATTTTAGTAATTCATATATTTTGTCATTAATAATAGGATTATCTAAAATTTTATCTGGATTTAAAATGTATTTTTGAGTTTCACTATAAGGCAAATTATTTTTAACCATATTTCTAATATTTGTAGCACTTGTTATATTATCATTTTCTTCTCTTTTTATTGCAATAGGTATAATTTTACTATTTAACTCTAAAAGAGTTTTTATATACTGTATAGCTAGTATATTATTTGAAAGAAAAGCTATTTCAAGTTGCTTTTTATCTAGTACTTTACTAAGTGCATATTCTCTAGCTTTTGCAAAAGATATACCTTCTTTTAAGCTTTCTGTTATATTTTCCCATATAATATCGTTATATTTTAATAGTGTTTCTGAAATAGTTGTTAGCTCTTTAATATTTCCACTTTCACTTCCAAAACATAAATAGTCTATACAATTTAATTTATCTAAAATATTTATAGCACCACTTGAAAAAAATTCTGCACTAGAAGTAGCATAAATTGTAGGTAGTTCTATTACTGCATCAAATCCGTTTTCTATAGCAATTTTAGCTCTTGTAAATTTATCTTTTATAGCTACATTACCCAATTGAGTAAAGTTTCCAGACATTAAGCATATTGCAATATCTGCGTTAGTAATTTTTTTAGATTCTTCTACTAAATATTTATGTCCAGTATGCATTGGATTAAATTCTGCTATTATTCCAACTATTTTCATTTATTTCACTTCTTTCTTGATATTTAAGATTATCTATGCTAATATATTAGCATAAATAATAGATTATTTCAATTATATGGAGGTGCTATGAAAAAAGTAATATTGTATACAGATGGAGCGTGTAGTGGAAATCCAGGTCCAGGAGGATATGGAGCTATATTAATATATAATGGAACAGAAAAAGAGATTTCTGGAGGAGAAAAGAATACTACAAATAATAAAATGGAAATGATGGCTGTAATTAAAGGTCTAGAGATGCTAAAAGAGGCATGTGAGGTTGAAGTATATAGTGATAGTGCATATGTTGTAAATTCAATAGAAAAAGGATGGATATATTCTTGGAAGAAAAATGGCTGGAAAAAAGCAGATAAAAAAGAAGTAAAAAATATAGATTTATGGGAAAGATTATTAAAACAAATGGAGATTCATAATGTATCTTTTAAAAAAGTAAAAGGTCATGCAGATGATGAATTAAATAATCGTTGTGATAGACTTGCAGTATTGGAAAGAGAAAAATTTGCATAAAAATTTACCATATAACATAGAGTGTTATATGGTGATTTTTTATGAGTAAAAGTATACAAAATTATATAAGAGAAAATATATCTGTAATATCTAAAATATTATTTATATATGTAGTAGGTTTGATTATTGGAATTATGTTATTTGTCTTTACAGATATAAATAATGGATATGTTGATATAGTAAAATCAGTATTTGATAATTCAAGATTAGAAAATTTTGAAGGTATAAATATTATTACTAATGGAATAAGAAATAATATAATGTATATAGCAATATTATATTTTTCATTAATAACTATAATTGCACCATTAATTATATGTTTTTTAATATTATTAAAAGCGATAGTTACAGGGATTTATATTTGTTCAATATTTACTATTTTTGGATTTTTTAAAGGAATAGTAGTAAGCTTTATTAGTATTATTATTCCAGTTTTATTTAGTCTAATAGGATATATAATTATTTGTACTAATATAATTTCTCTGTTTAAATGTATTTCTCAAAGAGAAAAAATGGATGTAAAAAGTATGTTCATTCATTTATATTATTTAGTAATTTCAATATCTTTAATTTCATTTTCTATAGTTATAGAGCAGTTAATGACAGGTGTTAGCTTAAGTATGTATGCCAATATTTTATAATTTATACTAATAAACATATAAACATTACATAATTTTTGCGAAAAAGCTTGCAAAATACCTAGAAATAGTGTAAAATAACAAATGATTGACAGAGGAGGACTGAAAATGAAAATAATAATTGATGAATTTATTGACAGTTTAAAAGCTAGACAAGCATCACAAAATACGCTTGCATCATATGAGAGAGACATAGTTCAATTTAGCAATTATTTTGAAGTACAAGGAAGAAAAATATTTGATTTAACTAATGAGGATATGCAAGAATATATTAACCACCTAATGGCAGAAGGAAAATCTAATTCAACAATATCAAGAAGTACAGCTTCAATAAAAGCTTTTTATAGATATTTAGTAAATAAGAAACTTGCTGAAACAAATATAGCTGAAAATGTAGAAGCACCAAAGGTAGATAGAAAAGAGCCTTTAATTCTTACTAAATCAGAAATTGAAAAATTATTAGAACAACCAAATTTATCTGAACTTAAAGGACAAAGAGATAAAACTATGCTTGAGATTTTATATGCTACAGGTATTAGAGTTACAGAACTTATTTCTTTAAGAGTAGAGGATGTAAACTTAAATAATGGATATATTAAAGTTAAAAAGAAAAATACTGAAAGACATATTCCACTTGGAAATTTATCTTTAAAATGTTTAAAAGAATATATGAATAAAGTAAGACCTCTATTAATTAGAACAGAGGAAGAAAAAACTTTATTTATTAATACTAATGGACAAAAAATGACAAGACAAGGATATTGGAAAATATTAAAACAATATAAAGATCAAGCTAAAATAGATAAAGATATTACTCCACATACAATTAGACATTCATTTGCTGTTCATATGTTAGAAAATGGAGCAGAAATTAAAACAGTTCAAGAATTATTAGGACATACTGATGTTGCATCAACAATGATGTATACTCAAATGGCAAACCTAGAAGATAGAAATAATAATGATATTAATTTATAATATTAAGTAGAAAGTAATGAATAAACATTACTTTCTTTTTTGTTCTTGAAAAGTTAACATAAATGTGATATACTGTATGAGCAAATAAAATGAGTTTAGCTAAAGCAATTGTTTTATGCTAGAAAAATATTTAATAATAAAGAAAGGAGAGAGAGGATGGAATTAGAATTAACAGAATCTCAAAAAGAGATATTTTTAAGTTTAGAACCAGGCCATGTGATTTGGGCTTTAATGCCGTATGATATTACAGTTTTAGAGAAAATAGAAGAAAGTCATAGAGTAAGACCATATTTAGTTATATATAAAGATGAAAGTTATATTTATGCATATGAGAGTTCTTCTAGGGAGTCTAAACGGATTAAATAATTATCAAAAATATCGAGTAGATAAAATGAAATATAAAAATAAAAAAGATTCATGGATTAAATTAACTAAGATATATAAAATACCTATTAAGAATTTGGGAACTATTCTATGTAAATTGAAGAAAAAAGACATGAAACAAATACAAAAAAGATTAAATATTCAAAAGGAATTAAATAAGAAAATTAAATTAGATTTTAATTTAGATACTTACCCTACAATTGGGGATATAGTAGAGATAGCGAAGGAACGATATTATATATTTAAAACAAAAGAAAAACATATATATTGTTATAGAGTATTTAATAATATAGAGTCAAACGAGAATAATTATAAAGAAATAATTGTTGGTAAAGAGAAATATTATATAAATGGAGTTGAAAATAAGCAGTTTTTAAATTCTAAAGATTATAAAATAATAAATACATCTACAAAATCAGAAATACGAAATATAAATAATATTATAAAAAATATTAAACTTGATTTCAAAAAAGATGTTAAAAAGAATAAAAGAGAAATTAGAGAAAAACTTTGTAAATTAGGAAATGTTTTGAAAGTAGGTAGGACTAAAGTTTTATTTTTATATTGTAAAAAAGATGTTCCATATGGTATAGATATTAATCATTATAAAAACGCTAAAAAATTATATGCTATACAATCTATTAATGATAGGAAAATACTAAGAAAAGTAAGTAAGGATAAGTGCTTAAAAATAGTTGAGTGTTTATATAATAATAATGTAAAGCAAATTGAAGAAGTAGAAAAATTATATAATGAATTAAAAAGTATGGAAAATAAAAAACTATAGAAAATTTTTTCTATAGTTTTTCTTCTTCTTGAAGATGTATATTATATATGGTATAATAAAATTATTGTTGATG
Organism: uncultured Clostridia bacterium; assembly: GCA_949106495.1. Lineage (GTDB taxonomy): Bacteria > Bacillota > Clostridia > TANB77 > CAG-465 > CAG-465. The sequence continues at coordinate 8,417 of CARYZD010000004.1, read as the reverse complement.
GAGGCTAATATGTCAAAAAATAAAAAAAATGTTGGTATAATTGTAATGATTGTAATAATAGCAATTATTGCTTTAGTAGGTATAATTGCTTTAATATTAAATAATATATTTTCAGATAAAATAAGAGAAAAACCGGGTGAAGAATTAGGTTATGATATATTTATTGGAGATGAAAATATGGAAGTAACTACAGCTGCAGAAGAAGGTAGAAATTTGATTGAAGAACTAAAAGCTGTAAATGTTACATATAAAGATGCTAAAGCTTGGCTTAAAGTACCAGGAACAACTATAGATTATCCTATTTTCCAAAGTACAGATAATACAAGATACTATAGAAATGATAGAGATGATGTAACTCAAGACTGGGGAGAAACATTTATAGACTATAGATGTGATATGTCTAAAATATCTGAACTCATGGCAAACATTATTATTTATGGTCATAATACAGAAACAGATAATAGATTTACTCCACTTTTAAACTATAAAAGAGAAGAATTTTACAAAAAACATAAATATATAGAGCTTGCAACAGTCGATGGAATAAATAAATATGAAATTTTTTCTGTATATTCTACAGATACTAAATTTTATTATATAGATACTCAATTTGAATCATTATCTGAGTATGATAATTTTATATCAAGTTTAGTTAAAAAAAGTAGATATAGTACAGGTGTAGAAGTATCATCTACAGATGCTATATTAACGCTTTCTACTTGTGATTACTCAATTAAAGATGGCAGATTTGTTGTTCAAGCAAGATTAGTTAAAAATCCTTAGAATTTTTTCTAGGGATTTTTTCCTTTTTTCAGGAAACAACAAATTTCGCAATATTTGTTTGTTATAATCTATTTAAAAAGAGGTGAGTTGTTTGAAGTATAACTATGAGAATGGAAAATTAGTAATATATTTAGAAGAGGAATTGGATATTAGTTCATGTAAAGTAATTAGAGGAGTAATAGATGGATATATTATGAAATATCAGCCATATGAATTAGTACTAGATTTATCTGGAGTTAAATTTATGGATAGTAGTGGAATAGGACTAATTATTGGAAGATATAATTTAATTAAACTTTTAGATTCTAAAATGACAGTAGTTAATGCAGCAGATAATATTAGAAGAGTAATTGAACTTTCAAATATTAAATTGGAGTGTGTTAGATATGAGTAAAAATTATATAAGACTAGAATCAAAAGCAAACCTAGAAAATATAGCTTCAATACGTGTATGTGTTGCAACTTTTTTAAGTGAATTGGATATTCATATAGATGAGCTAATGGATATAAAGACTGCTCTATCTGAAGCAGTTACAAATGCTATCGACCATGCATATGATGAAGAAAGTTTAGAGAATAAAATAATAGTTGAAACAGAAGTAGAAGATGATGGAGAGATTAAGATTAAAGTTAAAGATTTTGGAAAAGGAATAGAAGATATATCTTTAGCAATGACACCAGCATATACTACTAAACCAGAAAATGAGCATGCTGGTATGGGATTTACAATAATGGAATCATTTATGGATGAAATAATAGTAGATTCAACAGTTAATGAAGGAACAACAATTTTCCTTACTAAAAAAATAAGAAAAAGAAAGTCTAATGTATAAAGAGTAAGCATATTGCTTACTCTTTTAATTATATTTACATAAAATATTGAAAAAATATAATTGTTTTGGTAAAATAATATATGAAAATTTAAAGGAGAATAATGATGAATAATATAAAGAAATATTTAGCATATAACAAAAGCGTAAGAGTGATGGCAATAGATGCAACTGAAATTGTACAAGAAATTAGAGAAATACATAATTTATCTAATTTGGCAACTGCTGCACTTGGAAGAGTAATAATTGTTTCTTCAATGATTGCTTCAACTTTAAAAAATGAAGATGATAGACTTACAGTACAAATTAAAGGTGATGGACCACTTGGAAATATTGTAGTGTGTGCAGATAAAAACTTAAATGTTAAAGGATATATTGATAATCCAGATGTTGAGCTTGCTTTAAATAATGAGGGAAAACTAGATGTTTCAAAAGGAATTGGAATAGGAACATTAACAGTAATAAAAGATATAGGACTTAAAGATCCATATATTGGAACTTGTGAATTATTAACAGGTGAAATTGGAGATGATTTTGCATACTATTTCAATATATCTGAACAAACTCCATCTGTTGTTTCTGTTGGTGTATTAATAGGAAAAGATGGAAATGTTGCAAAAGCTGGAGGATATATTATTCAACCTTTACCAGATTGTGAGGATGAAGTAATAGACAAGCTTGAAAGTATTAATATAAAATTACCATCTATGACATTTTTAATGAGTGAAGGAAGAACAATAGATGATATTGTATCAAATGCAACAGGAGACGAGAATATAGAGACAGTATATGAAAATACGGCAAAAATAAATTGCGATTGTTCGTTAAAAAGAATAGAAAATACTATAATTGCGCTTGGAAAAGAAGAAACTCTAAAAATATTAAAAGAAAATGGTATTTTAGAACTATCTTGTAATTTCTGTAATAAAAAATACTCATTTAATGAAGAGCAAATTGAAAAACTTTTTAAAAACTAGGAGATAAAATGAATTATAAAATAGAAAAAGAAGATGTATCAAAAAGATTAGACATATTTTTATCAGAGAAAAGTGAGAAAATAACAAGAAGTTATATTAAAAATTTAATTGATGAAGGAAAAATAATTGTTAATGGAGATAAAGTTAAATCTGGATATAAATTGAAACTAAATGACTTAGTATCTGTGGATATTGTGGAAAAACAAGCTGAAAATATTGTTCCTGAAGATATACCATTAAATATTGTTTTTGAAGATGATGATATTATAATTATTAATAAGGAAAAAGGAATGGTAGTACATCCTGCAAATGGAAATTATACTGGTACTATAGTTAATTCTTTAATGAACTCACATAAAGATAATTTGTCTTCAATTAATGGGGTTATTAGACCAGGTATTGTCCATAGAATAGATAAAGATACAAGTGGTATTATTGTTGTAGCAAAGAATGATAATGCACATAAGAAGTTATCTGAGCAATTTAAAGTTCATAGTATAGAAAGAAAATATATAGCATTAGTAAAAGGAATAGTAAAAGAAGATACAATTACTATAGACAAACCAATAGGTAGAAGTACAAAAGATAGAAAAAAGATGGCAATAACAGATAAAAATTCTAGAAACGCTGTGACTCATATTACTGTTTTAAAGCGTTTTTATAGTTCAAATGTAACTTTAGTTGAAGCCCGACTAGAAACTGGAAGAACACACCAAATTAGAGTTCATATGGCATCTTTACATCATCCTCTAGTAGGAGATGAAGTGTATGGAAAAAAAGATTCTAAATTTAAAGTTAATGGGCAAATGCTACATGCTAAATATTTAGGATTTATACATCCAACAACAAATAAATTTGTTGAATTTGATTCTGAATTACCAGAATACTTTAAAGAAATACTTACTAAGTTAGAAAATAAGGAAAAAGCTGCAAATTAATGCAGCTCTTAATCTATGTGAACATAAGCTTATGATAATATATAATATGAATAAAATTAAAAAAGGTGAATAATATGGAAAGATTAAATAAATATATCGCATCTTGTGGAATTTGTTCAAGAAGAAAAGCAGATGAGCTTATTGAACAAGGGAAAGTAACTATTAATGATGCAGTAATAACAAATCTTGGAGAAAAAGTTCAAGAAGGTGATATAGTTAAAGTAAATAATAAAGAAATATCTAAAGAAGAGAAAAAGGTATATATTATTTTAAATAAACCCAAAGGATATGTTACTACAAATAGTGACCAGTTTCATAGAAAAAGTGTAATAGATTTAATTCATGAAGATGTAAGAGTATATCCAATAGGAAGACTTGATATGTATACAGAGGGATTATTACTTTTAACTAATGATGGAGAATTTTCTAATAAAATGATGCATCCAAGAAATAAAATTGAAAAAACGTATATAGTTACAACTAATACTAAAGTAACAGAAAAACAATTAGAAAATTTAAGAAATGGCGTAGATATAGGAGATTATATTACAAGACCAGCAAAAGCTAAAATGATTTCAGAAAACAAACTACAAATTATTATATCTGAAGGAAAAAATAGACAAGTAAGAAGAATGTGTGAAGCAGCAGGAATAAATCTTTTAAATTTAAAAAGAGTACAAATTGGAAATATAAAGCTTGAAAATTTACAATCAGGAAAATATAGATATTTAACAGAAGAAGAAAAAAAACACATGGGTTAGTTGCCATGTGTTTTTGCATGTTTATATATAATAAAAAAATACATCTAAATAAATAGATGTATTAATATAAAAATAAAAACTCATACGTTTTTATAAATTCTAGTGTTTTCTTTTCCTTGCAGCTTCTGATTTCTTTTTTCTTTTTACGCTAGGTTTTTCGTAGTGTTCTCTTTTACGAATTTCAGCAAGAACTCCATATTTTGCACATTGTTTTTTAAATCTAGCTAAAGCATTATCTAAGCTTTCATTATCCTTAATCTTTATACCTGGCATTACTTTCCCTCCCTCCAGTTTGGGAAATACTTTTTTATATATAATAGTTTATTACTAAGTATTTCTAAATTTACTATTAAATTATACAATATTTTTATATATAAGTCAAGGAATAAATGGAAAATTATGTAAAAGAAAAAATAAAAATCAATCATATTTGTGAAAATTCTATCATAAAGAAAAGAGAGGAGTTGACTATATTTTTTTAATAATATATAATTATTTAGTAAAAATAGTGGAAAAGAGGTTAGTATTTTGGAAGAAAATTTTAATAATGAAAATCAAGAAATGATAAATAAGAAAAAAGTTTTAACAAATGCTTTATCTATATCAATTGGTATTGTATTTAGTGTAGTTGTTTTATTTGCTTTATATATTGTAGTTAGACCTCAAGTAGGTAATAATTCTTTTAATAGTAAAATATTTACAGAAGAGCAACTTGAAAGATTAGAAAAAGCCGCTCAAATAATAGATGATGATTTTTTATATGAGTATGATAAAGAAAAATTAATAGATGGTGCAATTGAGGGCATGGTAAATTCTTTAGACAATGTATATACATATTATGAAAATGAAGAAGAATATCAAGAAAGTTTAAATAGTGGAGCAAATAGCAATTATGTTGGAATTGGTGTACATTTAAGCTATGACAAGGAAAATGATGCTATTAGAGTACTTGGAACAGTTCCAAATTCTCCAGCAGAAGAAGTAGGAATACAAGCAGGAGATGTTATACTTAAAGTAGATGATTTAATGATTAATATTGAAACTTATACAGAAGGAGTAAATGCAATAAGAGGAGAAGAAGGTTCTAAAGTAAAACTTGCAATAAAAAGAAATGGTGAGCTAATAGAAATAGAAGCAACAAGAGCTACAATAACAGAAAATAATGTGACATCTGAGGTAATAGATGATATTGGATATATAAGAGTATATGCTTTTGATAATGGTGTATTTGATCAATTTAAAGAGGCATATGAAACTTTAAGAAATAAAAATATAAAAGGACTTATTGTAGATTTAAGAAACAATCCTGGTGGATATGTAAAAGATACAATTGATATGCTTAACCTATTATTACCAAAAGGTGATGTGCTGAAATTAGTAGATAAAAAAGGAAATGAAAAGGTGTATAAGACAGATAGTAAAAATGAAATAAATATACCTCTTACAGTACTTGTAAATCAAAATAGTGCTAGTGCATCAGAAATATTTGCAAGTGCAGTAAAAGACTCTGGAAAAGGTGTTGTAATAGGTACACAAACATTTGGAAAAGGCGTTGTACAATATGTTGAAAGAATAAAAGGACATGGGGCTATTGATATAGTTGCAGCTCAATATTTTACTTCAAGTGGTGTTGTAATTCAAGATAATGGAATAGAACCAAATTTTGTTGTTGAAGTTGAAGAAGAACTTAAAAATAATCAATATATAACAAGAGAAAAAGATACTCAATTACAAAAGGCTTTAGACTATATAAAAGAACAAATGTAACATAAATGTAATATATTGTAAAATAATCAAATATAATAATAATTTAAAATAAATGGCGAGAAGTTAATTAAAACTAACTCGCCATTTTACATATTAATCCAAAATGAATTAATTATTATTTTGACACTAAAGATAAAAAGTGATATAATTCGCCATGTGAGAGGTGATATAATATGGTTTCAAAAGATTCATTAACTAAGATTAGACAAGATGTTGAAAACTATGTTGGTCAAGAGATATGCGTTAAAGCTAATGTAGGAAGAAACAAATGTATTGAAAGAAAGGGGTATATCGACAGTACTTACACTAATTTATTTGTATTTAGAGATTCTGAAACAGATAGTAAGCTATCTTACAGTTATTCAGACTTAGTTACTAATACATTAGAGTTAAGTTTACCAACAGGGGAACCTATTACAAGATATGATTTCTCTACACCAAAATATACAAGATTATAATTTGTAAAAGGCAATCAATAGAGGGTTGAAAAGATATATGAAAAAAGAGCTAAAATTTGAAGTTTTAGCTCTTTATTTTTTTATGCTAAAAGCAATGAAAAAGCTTGAAAATAAGCAAAATAGTACTCATGTTATTGATAGGAAATAATAATGTAATATTTTTGAAATAATATGCTGATAATATAAGAATTTAGAGGGAAAAGAAACAAAATTGTTTTACTTTGATATAAAATTATAAATAGGTGATAATGCATGAAAAAGAAAAAAATATTAATAACTTTAGCAATTATTAGTTTTATTTGTTTATCAGTAACTTTGATTACAAATAAAGTAGATACTAGTAATTTGAAAATAGGAGATTATTTTGCAGATAACATAGCTACACCAAAATCAGATGTAAGTGTAGATGTAATTAATAATCCTAAAATAGATATCATGGTAACTCAAAAAGATAGTGATCTTGATATGACAAATTTTGATAATGATGTCATAGCAAGATTAGAAGACTATGGTATTGATACGACAAATGTTAGAATACAAACTGTAAAAAGAAATATTTTGTCAACAAATTCAACAGACGCATCTGTTATTTTTAATCAATGGGGAAGAATTGGTTGGGCAGGACAATGGTCAATAGTAAAGACTAACAATATAAATACTATTCAAAATGCAGAAAACACAGATAATTACACTGGTTTCTATTGCCCAGACAATTATGAATATACAGATATTGAAATGGAATTTGATAACAGAACAACAAATGCTGATGATGACTTTATGGGATGCATGTTTAGATTCAATCTAACAGCAGATTCTACAAACACTAAAAATAAAACATGTACAACTTATATATTTGCATTAGATAAACATGATAATGGTGGAGGAATAAGTAATGGACAATATAATGGACTATTAAAAATAACTAATAGTACATTTGAACATGCAAAAGTTGAAAGATTAGCAACAGTTCCAAGAGTAACATGGACAAGAAATACATGGGCACATTACAAAATAGCTGTAAAAGGAAATAATATAAAAATATATCAAAATAATAATTTAATAATAGATTATACTGATACAAGTGCAACAGCTATAAAAAGCGGATCATATGGACTATTTAGTTATAGTCAACCATATGCACAATTTAGAAACTTCCAAGTTGTAGCTCAAGATACAAAAGCTTTCAAAGATGTATTATTAGAACCATCATGGAGAGAAGATGCTTATCATATAGTTGTAAACGTAGATAATACAATTGATGATACATTAACTGGAACAGAAACAATAGGTGAAATATTATCAAGAACATTAAATGATAATTTACATTTAGTTCAATGGGGTTCTGAAGTTAATAAAACTGCAATTGAAGATTTTATAACTAAAAATGACAATAAAGGAATTTTTACTTCAGGCGATAATTATGAAAATGCAGTAGATAAAACTGCTCAATATATAAAAAGTTTAATTGAAAATAGTGGAGCATCACAATATGTAATTGTTGGTGAAGATTCTAATTTACAAGTAACACCAGAATCTTTAAAAACTGGAGCAATTTCAGAAGATTTTCCAAATGGTAGATGGATGATACATCATAATTATACATATTTTGCAAACAACTTAGGACAATCAGCAAATACAGAAGTTTATACACCAGATTTAATGTGTACTTTTGACAAACCAGGTGAATATAAATTATATTTTGATGACGATTTAGTAAAAACTGTCTATGCACATAGAAGACCTATTGCAGATTTTTCAATTGATATCTCAAATTCAACTGTAAATGTTGAGTCAAGTTCTTTTGATCTAGATAGTAACGAAGATATTGGATATGGAAAAGGTATAAAAGAAGAAAAATGGTATTATAAAAAACCAAATGATTCAACATGGACAGAAGGAAAAT
>CARYZD010000003.1 GCA_949106495.1 uncultured Clostridia bacterium | reverse complement strand
TGAAAATACTGAAAACCGTATCTTTACAAAATTAGCTTTCTTATGATATAATAAAGATATGCTTCTGTAGCTCAGTGGATAGAGCAGCGACCTCCTAAGTCGTTGGTCGGACGTTCGATTCGTCTCAGGAGCACCATATAAAGTCAGGCATTTGCTTGACTTTTTGTCGTTTTTTGCGATGAAAAGTGTACAAAAACGATTAAAATCTATTTACAAACATCTGTTTAAAATATATAATATTACTACAATATAATATTATATTAAACTTATAAAAAAAGGAGGTTTTATGGATAATCAAAACAAATTATCTGATACTACTAATAACGACTTATCTTTTTTTGAAGACAAAAAGATAAGGAAAGTTGTTTATAATGGTGAATGGTATTATTCTATTGTTGATATAGTAGAAATATTAACAAATAGTAAAGACTCAAATGCATATTGGAGAAAGCTAAAACAGCGTTTAAATATTGAAGAAAGTGAGTCCGTGACAAATTGTCACGAACTAAAATTACCATCAAAAAAAGATGGCAAAATGTACAAAACTGATTGTGCAAATAGAGAAACTGTTTTTAGACTTATTCAAAGTATACCCTCTCCAAATGCTGAACCATTTAAATTATGGTTTGCAAAATTAGCTGAAGAAAGAATACAAGAAATAAACAATCCATCTCTTGCTATTGAAAGAGCAAGAAAGACATATTTAAAAAAAGGCTATACTGAAGAATGGGTAAAAACTCGTTTACGTTCAATCGATACTAGAAATGAATTAACAGACGAATGGAAAAATAGAGGCGCGAAAGTAAATGACTATGCAATACTTACAGATGAAATAAGCAAAGGAACTTTTGGAATAACAACTCAAAAACATAAAGATATAAAAGGATTAAATAAGCAAAATTTAAGAGATAACATGTCAAATTTAGAACTTGCGTTAATAACTCTTGCAGAAGCTACTACAACAGAAATTCATAAAACAAATGATTCACAAGGTGTAAAAGAATTAAAAAAAGATTCTAAGCAAGGTGGTAATATTGCATCTATAACAAGAAAAAATATTGAAAAAACAATAAAAAAACCTGTTGTAACATCTGAAAATGCTATAAATTTCACTAATAAAAATAAATTAGATAAATAATTAAAAAGGGTCTTTTGACCCTTTCTTCTATTTCTTTACTTTCATTTTTTTACTACTTACTGTATATTTTTTTACAGTATCTTTTCTTTTCAAGTTATCTTTTGCAACTGTAATTAATAACTTAATTCTATTAATTTGATTAGTTTGACTAGCACCTGGATCGTAATCTATAGGTGATATATTAGCTTCAGGATATTTCTTTCTAATTGTCTTTATAACACCTTTTCCAACAACGTGATTTGGCAAACATGCAAATGGTTGAACACATACAATATTAGAAATACCATATTCCATATACTCAATCATTTCGGCAGTTAAAAACCAGCCTTCACCTGTTTGGTTTCCGATAGATAATACGTCTTGTACTTTTTCTTCCAAATGCCAAATATCACATGGTGGTAAATATCCCTTTTTAGATTTATCAAGAGCTTTCTTTGCATCCTTTTCAAATTCATCCATTAATTTAATTGCAAGTTTACTAATTTGTGCCATTGCTTTATCTTTCTTTAATAACTTATTTATTGTAACAGCATGAGTTCCCATATACTTTATAAATCCCATAAAGTCTGGCATTATTACTTCTGCGCCTTCTTGTTCCAATACATCTATTACATAGTTATTTCCAAATGGATGATATTTAATTAATATTTCACCTACTACACCGACTTTTGGTTTTTCTATATTTTTATTTATTTGTATATTTTCAAAATCATCAACCATTTGATATATACTCTCTTTAAACTCTTTATTAGTTCCATTTTTTATAATATATCTACATTTATCTAGCCATTTATCATATACTTTTTGAGCTTCTCCACTCTTTACCTCATATGCTCTATTTTTAAGTAACATTTTTTGAAGTAAATCTCCATATACAATTGCTTTTAAAAGTTTAATTACAAGTGATAATGTAATTTTAAATCCACTAGATTTTTCCATACCTTTTACATTAAATGAAACTATTGGTATATTAGGATATCCTGCATCTTTTAAAGCTTTTCTAATAAATCCAATATAATTTGTTGCTCTACATCCGCCACCAGTTTGAGACATCATTAATGCTGTTCTATCTAAATCATATTCTCCACTTTCTAATGCTTCAATCATTTGTCCTGTAGTTATAATTGATGGATAACAAGCATCATTATTGACATATTTTAATCCTGTCTCTATAGTATGTTCTGTGCACTCTCTTAGTAATTTTACATTGTATCCTTCGGATTCAAGAGATGCAACTAATAATTCAAAATGAATTGGTGCCATTTGTGGAACTAGAATAGTATAACCTTGTTCTTTCATTTCTTTAGTAAATTTTACTTTATTTATTTCATATTCACCAATATTTTGATTAATATCTAACTTATTCTCATTTCCTTGATTTAGCTGTATTCTTTTATTCATACTTGCAAGTAAAGACCTAATACGAATTCTAACTGCACCTAGGTTATTAATCTCATCTATTTTAATTAATGTATACATGTTATTATAACTTGTTAATATTTCTTCAACTTCATCAGTTGTAACAGCATCAACACCACAACCAAATGAATTCAGCTGTATCATTTCAAGAAAATCATTTTTTCCAACAAATTCTGCAGCTGCATATAGTCTTGAATGATATACCCATTGATCAACAACTCTAATTGGTCTTCTAACATCTGCTTTATCTGAAACACTATCTTCAGATAAAACACATAGCCCTAAACTTGTAATTAAAGTGTCTATACCATGATTAATTTCGGGATCAACATGATATGGGCGTCCTGCAAGAACTATTCCCCTAAGATTATTTTCCTTAATATAATCTACTATTTCTTGTCCTTTATTGTGAACATCTTCTCTAAATTTTTGGTATTCTTTTTCTGCTTCTCTTGCTGCCTTTAATACCTCACTTCTTTTAAAATTATAATCTTTAAATTCTGGTAATTCCATAACTCTCTCAGCTAAAGCTTTAACATCAAAAGGTAAAAATGGATTTATATATTTTATATCTTTTAATTCCTCAACATTATTTTTTATTACTTCAGAGTATGATGCTACAATTGGACAATTGTACTTATTATCTGCTTCATCAAATTCTTTTCTTGAATATGAAATACATGGATAAAAAATAGTTTTAATTCCTTGATTAATTAAACTCATTATATGTCCATGTGCAAGTTTTGCAGGATAACATACAGACTCTGAAGGCATTGATTCCATACCTTTTTCATATGTTTTTCTATTACTTTTTTCTGATATTATAACCCTAAATCCAAGATTTGTTAAAAAAGTAAACCAAAACGGATAATCTTCATACATATTTAATACTCTTGGTATACCAATAGTACCTCTTGGTGCCATTTCTTCATCTAATGGTTTATATGAAAATAGTCTCTCACTTTTATATTTATACATATTTGGTAAGTCTTTAGATGTATCTGTATTTCCAGCTCCTTTTTCACATCTGTTTCCAGAAATAAATCTCTTTCCATTTCCAAACTTATTTATTGTAAGTCTACAATTATTTTCACATTTTCCACATCTTGCATGTGAAATTTGTATATTTAGTTTATCTATATCTTCTGTTTTTAACATAGTAGATATATAATAATCATCTTCATTAGCTATAAATTGCTCTTTAGCAAGTAAAGCTACTCCATATGCTCCCATAAGTCCTGCTATATCTGGTCTAATAACATTTCTTCCTGTTATTTTTTCAAAGCTTCTAAGTACTGCATCATTATAAAAAGTACCACCTTGTACTACTATGTTTTTTCCAAGTTTTCTAACATCTCTAATTTTCATTACTTTTTGTATAGCGTTTTTTACTACGGAATAAGATAATCCACTAGATATATCACCAACAGTTGCGCCTTCTTTTTGAGCTTGTTTAATTCTTGAATTCATAAACACTGTACATCTTGAGCCAAGGTCTACAGGTGATTTTGACTTAATAGCCTCATCTACAAATTCTTGTACTGAAATACCTAAACTTTTAGCAAAAGTTTCAATAAATGAACCACATCCAGATGAACAGGCTTCATTTAACATAATATTATCTATTGCATCATTCTTAAGTCTAATATACTTCATATCTTGTCCGCCAATATCTATTATACTATTTACATTTGGCATAAATTCTTTTGCTGCTGTATAATGTGCAATTGTTTCTATTTCACTTAAATCAATATTTAAAGCCGATTGAATAAGTTTTTCTCCATATCCAGTAACTCCAGCAAATCTTAAGATAGCACTATCTGGAATATTTTTATATAGTTCTTTAACCATAGAGATAACACTTGAAAGTGGATTTCCATTATTACTACCATAAAGAGAATATAATAATGCTCCATTTCTATCTATTGCTACAAGTTTAGTTGTTGTAGAACCTGCATCTATTCCAACAAATATATCTCCTTTAATACTATTTAATTCACTTCTTCTTACTTTATCCTTTTCATGTCTTTCTTTAAATTTTCTATATTCTTCATCATCTTTAAAAAGTGCATCAAGAGGCTTAGTTTCTGTATACTTTGTATTTTTAAAGCTCTCTAATTTTTTCTCAAGTTCTCTTGAAGTAATTAAATTATTTTCAAATGAAGCAAGTGCTGCACCTTTTGCAACAAGTAAATGTGCTTCATTTGGTATAATAATTTCATCTTCTTTTAGTTTTAATGTTTCAATAAATCTATTTCTTAATTCTGGTAAATAATTTAACGGTCCACCTAAAAATGCTACTTTTCCTTTAATTGGTCTTCCACAAGCAAGTCCACTAATTGTTTGATTAACAACAGCTTGAAATATAGAAGTAGCAATATCTTCTTTCCTTGCTCCTTCATTTATTAACGGCTGTATATCTGTTTTAGCAAATACACCGCATCTTGAAGCTATAGGATAAATTATATCATTTTTTTATATAATTACAAGTATAATTATAACTTTATTTTTAAACAAAAAGATAGTATAATATAATTGGTGAATAATGTGGATAACTTTATGAATGAAGCTTTAAAAGAAGCAAAAAAAGCGTATATAAAAAAAGAAGTTCCTGTTGGAGCTGTTATAGTCAAAAATGGAAAAGTAATTGCAAAAGCACATAATTTAAGAGAAAAAAAGAAAAATGCTTTAGCACATGCAGAAATATTGTGTATAAATAAGGCTTGTAAAAAATTAAGAAACTGGAGACTAGAAGATTGTGAAATGTATGTTACTTTGTATCCATGTGATATGTGTATGGGCGCAATTAAGCAGTCAAGAATTTCAAGAGTATATTGTGGTGCATTAGATGATAAAAACAATAATATAGATAATAATTTGTGTGAATATGTATCAAATGAACAATGCTCAGAAATATTAAAGATGTTCTTTAAAGAACTAAGAAGAAAATAGTTGAAATTTACATATAATTAGTGTATAATATATATTGTTATTGCAACAGTAGCTCAACTGGATAGAGTATTCGGCTACGAACCGAACGGTTGGGGGTTCAAGTCCCTTCTGTTGCACCAAATTGTATAAAGTCAAGCAAATATTTTAAATATATTGCTTGATTTTATTTTATTTAATATTAATATTAAATAAAATTATTGAAAAAATACAATAATATATAGTGAAAGACTAATGTTATTATATGATGTTGAATAATTTATGTTTATATGATATAAGATTTATATAACAAATAATAATTTAATATTGAGGAGTGAAGTATATGTATAGAAGAGCAAGTAAAGCAGATATTGATGAAATACTTAAAATTCCAAATTTAAATAAATCTAAAGATGAATTAGAAAGATATTTAAGTAAAGGTTATCAATATTTATATGTATATGAAAAGGAAAATAATTCTATTGTAGGTGCATCTTTTTTTGGTGCAGATGATATAGATGATGATGATTATGATTCAGAAGTATATGGCATTTATACAAGAAATGTAAAAGATAAAGATATCATAAATGCAGAGATTTTGTTTGATACAAAAAAGGAACTTTTTAATTTAGGATACCGTAACCTAATTATTTGGTGTGATGAAAAAAATGAGAAGAAGAAAAAATATTTGCAATCATCAGGAGGAATAGAAAGTAGAAAAAGAGAAAATAATGGCAAAATTGAAGTAGCATATACTTATGATTTAGTAGATTTATCTGATATGACAAAAGACATATAACTCAAAAGTTATATGTCTTTTATACATATAATTTTAAAATATTATTTAATTGAGTTAAATTATTAATTTTTATATGTATTCTGTCATCTATAAAATAATTTTCATCAGTTGTATTTGTATTTTTTAATGCTATTTCAAATAATGTTTTATCTGACTTTATGTATTCATTTTTAAACAAATTATATAAACCATAATTTTTAAGTACTCTATATGTAGAAGTCAGAGCATCAGAAATAATATATAAAACATACTCTTTAAAAAGATTTTTTAACTCATCATTTACCTCATTATAGAAATTTATTTTATTATCATTATATACACAGTCATATGCAAGAGCTTGTACATATTCTTTGCATAACTTAGGATAGTTCATATCTTTTAATATATTATAATAAAATTTACAAAACATATTAAATTCTTCATCTTCAGTAAGAATTTTTCTTTCATCTAATAAATAATAGTTTTTTTCTATAGCATATAAGACAATATCTAAATCTATATTTCCTAAAATATTAAAAAAATTAGGTGTTATAAACCAATTTCCTGTTATTGGATAATGTAATGTACTACCTACATCAAAAAAGGTTTTTCTTCATTATCAATTACTAACAAAATTTTATCATATACATATAATAATTTACAATATATTTTAGAATAATGAAGAATTTTATTAATATAATTAATTGAGGTGTAAAATGTCAATTATTTGGTCTGTAATATTAATAATATGTATAGCTTTTTCATGTGTTTCGTCAAATCCAAGTTGTGTTATTGAATCAATTACAAACAGTTCAATAAATGCAATAAATAATATCTGGATAATAGCTAGTATGTTGATTTTTTGGAGTGGTATATTTAATATATTATCTAATACCAAAATCTTGTCTAAATTATCTCAAAAGGTTTATGGATTTTTTTCTTTTTTATTTAAAAAGAATGAAGTATCAAAAAAAGCTCAACAATATATAAGTCTAAATATTGTATCTAATTTACTGGGAGTTGGAAATGCTGCTACAATTAATAGTCTTAATGGTATTGAGGAGCTTCAAAAGAACAATGCTAATCCTCAAAAAATTAATAAATCTATGGCTATGTTTATTGCTTTAAATACAGCCTCTATGCAAATTATACCTACATCTATGATTTCTCTTAGAACATTATATAATTCTAGTTGTCCAGAAAAAATAATTATTCCTGTAATATTAGTTTCATTTATTTCGTTAACTATTTCTTTAATTAGTGTAAATTTCTTATGGAGATTTTATGATTAATTATATTATTCCAAGTTTTATACTTATTATAGTTTTAATTGCATTAATTGAAAAGAAGAATGTATATATGTTATTTATTGATGGAGTAAAAGAAGGTGTAAAAACTGTATATAATATATTTCCTTATATTTTTGCAATAACTATAATTTCAGGTCTATTAAACGACACTAATATTTTAAAAGGAATAAATATATTTGGATTATCTGCAGATGTAATTCCATTAATAATTATGAAGCCATTATCTGGAGGAGCTTCAACAGCACTTGTTGTAGATTATTTTAGTAAATATGGTCCAGATAGTTTTATAGGTTTATTTTCTTCAATAATTATGGCATCTACAGAGACAACATTATATGTTATATCTATCATGTCAAGTAAAATTAAAATAAAAGATATGAGGTTACCTATAATATGTGGGCTAATTGGAGATATAACTGCAATAGTAATTGCGATAATTATTACTAAAATAATTGTATAATTATTCATTTTTGTTGATATTTATTAATATTTGTAATATAATTAAACTATGTTAATTAGAAAGTTTTAAATGTCCTTTAAGAAAATTAAGAAATTAAAGAAAATTTAAAAAAGTATAATAACAAATTTCTTGAAGGAGGAAAATAAATCATGGAAGATAAAACAATCGTATGCAAAGATTGCAACAACGAATTTGTTTTTACTGCTGGTGAACAAGAATTCTATGCTGAAAAAGGTTTTTCAGAACCTGTTAGATGCAAAGCTTGTAGAGATGCAAAAAAAGCTAGAAATAATCAATAGTAAAACTAACTGGAGAAATCCAGTTTTTTATTTTTTATATTTAAAAAACGTACACGAGAAATTATATTTATTGATTTTTTCTACATTTTTTGATATAATAAGCCTGTTTTAAGGAGGCTGAAATATGGCACAAGTTACGCCAATGATGCAATGTTATTTAGAGACAAAAGAGAAGTATAAAGATTGTATTTTGTTCTATAGATTAGGTGACTTTTATGAAATGTTTTTTGATGATGCAATAACTGTAAGTAAAGAACTTGAGCTTACTCTTACAGGGAAAGATTGTGGATTAGAAGAAAGAGCACCAATGTGTGGAATTCCTCATCATGCAAGAGATACTTACATACCAAAACTTGTTGAAAAGGGGTATAAAGTAGCAATTTGTGAGCAATTAGAAGATCCTAAATATGCAAAAGGCATTGTAAAAAGAGATGTTGTAAAAATTGTAACACCTGGTACAATTACAGATTTAACGATGCTTGATGAAAAAAGAAATAATTACATTGCAAGTATTTTTATGAATAAAAAAGAATGTGCTATATCATTTTGTGATATTTCAACAGGAGAGTTTTTTATATCTAGTATTAGTGGAGTGGATGTAAATACTAAAATATTAAATGAAATTTCAAGAATATCTCCTTCTGAAATAATTTTATCTGATGCAACTAAAGAAAATTCAATATTCTTTAAAGAATTTAATAGAATATTTAATATATATATTAGTACATATAATAATAATGAAAAAAATAAGCAATTAGAAGATATACTAAATAAGCATAATATAGAGTTAAATAAATTAGAAAATGAAGCTTCTACATTACTTTTAAATTATATTGAAGAAACACAAAAAAGTTCAATTGAACAAATTAACAATGTAATAAAATATGAAATAGAAAGATATATGCAACTTGACACAAGTACTAGAAAAAATCTTGAAATTTTAGAAGCAAATAGAGAACATACAAAAAAAGGAAGCTTATTATGGGTTCTTGATGAGACTGTAACTGCAATGGGAGGAAGAGCCTTAAGGCACTGGCTTGAATCACCATTATTAAATAAAGAAGAAATAATAAATAGACAAAATGCAGTTGGAGTATTAGTTGAAAATAATATGTTTAGAGACGAATTAAGAGATACATTAAAGACTGTATATGATATAGAAAGATTAATATCTAAAGTGGTTGGTGGAAGTGTAAATGCAAGAGAACTTACATCCCTTAAGAATTCACTGCAAAAATTACCAGAACTAAAAAAACTAATTAAACAAATAGTAGATAAAACAAATGACACATATTTTACAGAGTTTTATAATTCACTTGATACATTAGAAGATGTATATACTTTAATAGATAAAGCTATTATTGAAGATGCAGGAGTAACTATTAAAGAAGGTGGAATTATAAAAGATGGATTTAGTTCACAAGTAGATGATTATAGAAATGCTTCAATAAAAGGACAAGAGTGGTTAATGGAACTTGAAGCTAAAGAGAAAGAACTTACGGGAATTAAAGGAAAATGGTTAAGAATAGGATATAATAGAGTATTTGGATATTATATTGAAGTAACTAATTCATACAAATCACAAGTGCCTGAGGACAGATACATTCGTAAACAAACATTAGCTGGGGCAGAAAGATATGTTACAGAAGAGTTAAAAGAAATAGAAGAAAAGATACTTGGCGCTAAAGAAAAACTTGTAGATTTAGAATATGATATATTTTGTAAAATTAGAGAAGAAGTATCTTCACAAGTAATAAGAATACAAAAAACAGCATCCATTATTTCAATACTTGATGTTTTATGCTCATTTGCAACAGTAGCAATAAATAATAAGTATGTAAAACCAGTAATTACAGATGATGGAGTTATAGATATTAAAAATGGTAGACATGCTGTTGTAGAAAAAGCATTAAAAAATGAACAGTTTATTCCTAATGATTCGTTTTTAAATAATAATACAGATAGATTTTTAATTATTACAGGTCCTAATATGGCTGGTAAATCTACTTATATGAGACAAGTAGCTATAATTACATATATGGCACAACTTGGTTCATTTGTACCAGCAGATAGTGCTACTATATCAATTGTAGATAGAATATTTACAAGAATTGGCGCTTCAGATGATTTAGCAATGGGACAATCTACATTTATGGTTGAAATGCAAGAATTATCTAATATATTAGAAAATGCTACTAAAAATAGTTTAGTAATATTAGATGAAATAGGAAGAGGAACATCTACATATGATGGACTTGCAATTGCATGGGCTACAGTTGAATATATGGCAGATTTAGAAAAAGTTGGAGCTAAAACATTATTTGCAACACACTATCATGAACTTATCGAATTAGAAGAAAAAATAGATGGAGTAAAAAATTATTCTGTAGATGTTAAAGAAAAAGGTGATGATGTAATTTTCTTAAGAAAAATTACACCAGGTGGAGCAGATGAATCATATGGCATTTATGTTGCAAAACTTGCAGGTATTAAAAAGCCTGTTATATCTAGAGCAAAAGAAATATTAAAGTATCTTGAAAATGTAGATTTAGCTAAAAAGACAATTGATCAAAAAAAGAAGAAAATTACTACAGAAGAAGTTCAAGTAGATATGTTTAATTATAAAATGGCAGGAGTAGTAAGTACTCTTGAGAAAATAGATTTAGATGAACTTACTCCAAAAGATGCTTTAGAAGTATTATATAAACTAAAAGAAAAATTAGATTAAGCACATATTGATGTGCTTTTTTCTGTCTTGTAAATTCTACAAAAAAATAGTATAATAGTTTTGAAAAAAGGAGAAAAATATGGGAGATATAGTATTATTAGATGAACAAACAATAAATAAAATAGCAGCT
Source organism: uncultured Clostridia bacterium (assembly GCA_949106495.1). GTDB lineage: Bacteria > Bacillota > Clostridia > TANB77 > CAG-465 > CAG-465. The sequence goes on along the minus strand of CARYZD010000003.1, from coordinate 157,720 downwards.
GGTGAAGTTGTAGATAGACCAGCATCTATTGTTAAAGAATTAGTTGAAAATTCAATTGATGCTAAAGCGACATCAGTATCAGTAGAAATTAAAAAGGGTGGTATAAGTTATATTAAAATAACAGATAATGGAACAGGATTTAAATCTGATGATATTGAACTTGCATTTGAAAGACATGCAACAAGTAAAATAAGAAAAGAAGAAGATTTACAAAAAATTACTTCTATGGGATTTAGAGGTGAAGCATTAGCATCTGTTGCAGCAATTTCCAAAGTAACTCTTACAACTAAAAACATAAATGAAGAGATTGGAAGAAAAGTAAGAGTAGAAGGTGGTAATGTAATTTCTAATCAAGAAGTACCATCAGTTACTGGTACAACAATTGAAATTTTTGATGTTTTTTATAATGTACCTGCTAGATTTAAATTTTTAAAAAAAGATTATACAGAAGCAGGATATATAGAAGATGTAATGACAAGACTTGCATTATCATATCCTAATGTCAGTTTTAAATATATAAATAACGGAAAAACAGTATTACAAACATCTGGAACAGGAAATTTACATGATACTATATATGATGTATTTGGTAAAGAAATATATAATGCAGTTATTCCAATAGATTATGAAACAGGGGATATGAAAGTATTTGGAATGCTTGGTAAACCTGTTATATCCCGTTCTACAAGAATTCATCAATATACATTTTTAAATAATAGATATATAAGAGATAAAACTATATCTTCTGCTATTGATAGAGCCTGTGAAGAAAAGTTTGCAATAAGTAAACATGCTTTTATAGTTTGTAATATATACATGAATCCAGCATTAATAGATGTTAATGTACATCCTGCAAAACTTGAGGTAAAATTTGCAGATGAAGCTAAAATATTTGAGACAGTATATCATGCAGTAAGGGGGGCTATAGAAAATGATAATGCTAAAACTAGTCCTTTTACTATAGCAAGAGAAGAAATAAAAGCAAAAGAAATCATTGGTGACACACAAGATAAGAAAATTGAGCAAATTACGAAAGATTTAATAAATAATGGTGTAATACCAACAAAAGAAGAAAAGAAATATAATTTTGAATCAGCTACTCAAAAGTTATATCAACAACCTAAGGCTGAGCCTGTTCAAATTAATAGTTTAATTGAGTCTTTAAATGATAAAATAGGGAATATAAATGAAGAAATTTTAGAAGACAGTACTCAAGAGAGAATGGAATATAAAGTAGAGAATACATTTGAACAAGCAAAATTTGAAGTAGAATCATATGAAGAAACTAAAATAGATAAAGTGGATAATGTGTATAAGTATGTGGGACATTTATTTGATACATATATAATTATTCAAATGAAAGATAAAATGTATTTTGTAGATCAACACGCAGCCCATGAAAGATATTTATTTGAACAAATAAAAGAAGCATATTATGCAAAAGATAGACAAACTCAAATGTTACTTATTCCACTTCTTATAGGTCTTTCTACAAAAGAAATGAATATAGTAAAAGATAATGTAGATATGTTAGAAAATGCTGGATTTATACTTGAAGAATTTGGAGAAAATTCATATAAAATATCTGGTGTACCTAATATTGGATATAATATAGACCATAAGTCTATGTTTAAAGATATGATAACAGAATTATCTACATCTGAGAAAACAGAAAGACAAGAAAAAGAGCACAGATTTTTAGCTACTCTTGCTTGTAAAGCTGCTGTAAAAGGCGGAATGAAACTTGATGTTGAAGAACAAAAAAGACTTGTAGATAATATGATTAATTTAGATAATCCATTTACTTGTCCACATGGAAGACCAACAGCGGTGCCAATGACAAGATATGAGATTGAAAGAAAGTTTATGAGAAAATAATAAAGGAGAAAAAGAAATTGGAAAAGGTTATTTGTATTGTTGGACCTACAGCATCAGGAAAAACTGGGCTTGCTATAGAACTTGCAAAGAAGATTGATGCAGAAATTATATCTGCAGATTCAATGCAAATATATAAAGAACTAGATGTAGGAACTGCTAAAGTGACAGAAGAAGAAGCACAGGGGATACCACATCATATTATAGATGTATGTAATGTAGAAGATAAGTTTAGCGTTGCAGATTTTAAGAAGATGTGTTATGATAAAATTGAAGAAATACTTAGTAGAGGAAAGAAAGTAATAATTGCAGGTGGGACAGGCTTATATGTGAATTCTGTTGTATATAATATGAATTTTGATGAAGAAGAAACAGACATAGAATATAGAAAAGAATTAGAAAATATAGCTAAGGAGAATGGAAACGAGTATCTTCACAAAATGTTAGAGGAATTAGATCCTGAATCTGCAAATGAAATACATATGAATAATGTAAAAAGAGTAATAAGAGCAATTGAGATGGCTAAAAATACTAAACTAAAATCTATTCATATGGAAGAAGAAAGAGAAAGAATACAAAAAGAAAATAGTAAATATGATTTTTTTGTATTTTGTATTGAGCAAGAAAGAGAATACTTATATAATAGAATTAATCTTAGAGTAGATTTAATGGTTAAAGATGGAATATTAGAAGAAGCAAAAAAAGTGTATGATATGAAACTTCCAAAAGATAATACTTGTATGCAAGCTATAGGATATAAAGAGTTTTTTCCATATTTTGAAGGAAAAGAAACTTTAGAAGAAGCAACTGAGACTTTAAAAAAAGAAACAAGACATTATGCTAAAAGACAATTAACATGGTTTAATAATAAATTAGATTGTATAAAATTAGATGGAAGTAAGGGAAAAGATGATTTAGTAGATGAAATTCTAAGATATATAAATAAATAACTTAGGAGTAGTATATGGAAAAAGTAGTTAACTTTTTAAAAACGAATATTAAGATAATTATAATTGTTGTGATATTGTTAGCATTTTTTGTATTATATATTTCAAAAAATGAGTTTAACCATAAAACAACATATACAGTTATAAATGGAGATATAGAAAGTTCAGTAGAAACAAATTTATATTTAATTAAAAATGAGACTGTAATAGATTACGATAATAGTAAAGCTATAATTTCAATTGTTGACCAAGGAAAAAGAGCATCAAAAAATGAAGCTATTGCGACTTATCAAAATGAAAGCTATGATGATTACCAAAAGCAAATTGCAGATATAGATAAACAAATTCAAACATTAGTTAAGGATTTACCTACTACTTATTCTGCAGATATATCTAATGTAGATAATAATATATTAAAATATTCAAAGGAAGTTCAAAACACTACATCATATTTAAAAATACAAGAGTATAAAACTAAACTAGATGAACTTGCATATAAAAAGATAACTATACTTGCAAATGCTTCTCCAGATAGTTCAGCAATTAGAGATTTAGTATCAAAAAGAGAAAGACTAGTTGAACTTAGTAAAAATTCAAATAATATAATATCTACATCTGTATCAGGTGTTGTGACATATAAAATAGATGGAATAGAGGAAAAAATTTCATATAATAATATAGAAAATTATTCTGAATCAGATTTTGAAAGCTTAATATCTATGTATGATAATAATAATAGTGAGTTTGGAATAAAAGTTATAGACAATTTCGGAGCTTATCTATTAGTTAAGACTAAAACAGGCGATAATGATAAATATATTAAACAAGGGAATAGATATAAAATTAGAATATCTGATTTAGAAAATTTAACTTTAATAGCAAGGCTTAAGAAAAATATAAGTAGTAATGGATATAATTATTCACTTTTTGAAATTAATAATGAAATAGACAAGCTTGTAGATTACAGAAAGCTTTCTTGTGAAGTAGTTTGGAACTCTATAAGTGGAATGGCAGTACCTCTAAATTCCATATATACAGATGAAGAGAAGGGCTATCAATATGTTTTAATGGTATATGGTGCTGACTATAAGAGGGTGTTAATAAATATAATATCTAAAAGTGATAGTATTGCTATTGTTGAAAATGTGGATAAATCACAATATGATAAGTATAATTTAGACTCAACTTTTAAACTAGAGTTATATGATGAACTCGTAATAGAAGAGAAATAATAAAAAAGCAACTAAAATTTAATTTAGTTGCTCTTTTTTGTATATTTTTTATCACTTATTGGGTCAGTATATATCTTTATTGAATCAAATTTATTTACATCTAATACTTTTTTTTGGTCTCCTAGTATTAGTAATGTTTGGTAAAGTTCATATTTACTAAACATATCTGTTTCAAGTATTTCATTTATACATTTTTCATAATAAAATTCTTTTGAATTTTGAACTAATAATGGTTTATCTAGTATTTTATTGTATGGAAACAAATTATCTGGAAGTATTGAAGAGCAAATAATAGCTTCTGGAGATTCAAAATCTCCAATATTATAACCTTCTATATTTACTATAAAATCATCTATTAAATCTGTATTTTCACATATTTTATTAAAAACTATAGCTGTTAATCCTTTAGTTTTTACTCTTATACATTCAAAATTATCGTCAGTATATAATTCTGAATCTTTAGGAGAAAGAAAAGCTTGTATTCCCCTTTTAATTGAATTAGTTAAATTTAATATTCTATTTTCATGTTCAGATAGTTTAATACCATATTTTAAGCAATCACTAGATATGTTTTTATCAACATATATATATAGATCTTGCACAATTATCACTCCTAAGTGGTTATATTATAACATACATAGTAATAAAAGTTAAGTAGAAATTAGGCGAAAAAATAAAAGCTATCTAAAAAAGATAGCTAAGTTTTAATTTATTTATCTGTTGAACCAAATCCACCAACACGTTTTCCTGTTGCAGAGTCATTATCTACTGTTAGATATTTTTGGAATACTACTTGCCCAATAACATCTCCTTTTTTAACTTCAATATCATGGTCTGAACAGTTAAAATATGCAAAATAAAAATGTCCATCATTATCTGGATTTCCATAATAATCTGAATCAATTAATCCAACACTATTTGCCATTAAAAACCCTTTTTTAGGACCACTACTACGATTTAGTAATAAATAGCATTCATCTTCCATACAATAGGCTTTAAGTCCTGTTGGAATAAGTGTAGGTTTAATTCCTGGATAATATTTTGGAATAGTGATATCTTCTGCAGCTTCTACATCATATCCAGCAGAATGTGCAGTTTTTCTAACAGGTATATGAATGTCCTTATCCTCATAACCTTTTACAATTTCAAATCCTCTTTGTTTCATTTTTGTCCTCCTAAATACTTCCTAGATTATATCATAATATTAATGTATTTAAAATATGTAATATTAAAATTTCGACAAAAAAATTAGTCTCAATTTGAGACTAATTAATGTGTTCAAGTTTTGCTATTCTTTCTGAAATTGGTGGGTGTGTTGAAAATAAATCTGTTTTTTCTCTGTTTTTATTTTTAGGCTCATTTATATACATATGTGCAGTAGCATTACTAACATTTTGTAATGTAGATGCATCACCTTGTAATTTCTTTAATGCAGAAATTAAACCATTAGGGTTTCTTGTAAATTCAATTGCTGTAGCATCTGCAAGATATTCTCTTTTTCTTGATACGGCAAGTTGAATAAGCTTTGTAAAAATTGGAGAAAGTATGACAAAAATTAAGCCAACAACTAATAATATAGCTTCCATTGGATTTTTATCATCATCATTAGAAGACCTTCTTCTTCTAAATCCATATCTAATTACAAAATCTGAAACCATTACAACAAATCCTGCAAAAACAGATATAACTGTAGATAATAGTATATCATAATTTTTGATGTGAGATAATTCATGAGCAAGAACTCCTTCAAGCTCATATTTATCCATCATTTCGAGTAGTCCAGTTGTTACACAAATTACAGCATGCTCTGGATTTCTTCCAGTAGCAAAAGCGTTTGGCGAAGAATCATTTACTACATATAATTTAGGTTTTGGAAGTCCTGATGCAAGACAAAGTCCATCAAGTAATGTTGATAGTAATAAATCTTGCTCTTTTGTAGCAGGTCTTGCTCCATTCATAACTAGTACTAATTTATCACAATTATAATATGATGCTAAACTAGTAATTACTGAAAAAGTAAATGCAACTATAATAGAATATGGACCAAAATCTAATAAATAACATACAAAATATATAAATAATGTTACTATAATTAAAAAGCCTAAAACTATAGCATATGATTGTATTTTATTATCTCTAACGGATTTTAAAATCATATTGTTACCAATAAATTAGAATTGTACTTTAACAGGTTCTTTTTCAACTTCATCAATTGCAAAAAATGCTTCTTCTTTATAACCAAACATTCCTGCAATTATATTTGCTGGAAATTTCATTATAGCAGTATTATACATTTGAACTGTATCATTATAAAATTGTCTTGAATAAGCAATTTTATCTTCTGTTCCAGTTAATTCTGTTTGTAATGCCATAAAGTTTTGATTTGCTTTTAAATCTGGGTAAGACTCAGATAATGCAAATAAATTTTTTAGTGTTGCATTTAATGCATTGTTAGCATTTGCTTTATCTTCAACAGTTGAAGCTGTTGCATAGCTATTTCTAGCTGCAATAACTTTTTCTAAAGTTTCTTGTTCATGAGCTGTATAACCTTTAACAGTTTCAACTAAATTTGGAATTAAATCAAATCTTCTTTTAAGTTGAGTATCTATTTGTGCCCATGCATTTTTAACTCTCATTTTTAAGCTTACTAAATTATTATACATTCCAATTATAGCAAATATAATTACAAGTATAATTAGTGCAAGTATTAATAACCACATAAAAACATACCTCCTTTTAATGCGTTATAATTATTTTATCATCAAATACATATATTTGCAATATTATTATATTAAGTACAATAGATAAAAATATCTAATTATACAGCAGAATAACAAGTTAAATATTATATAGTCAAATTTGACAAAGATATTATTATATAGTATAATAAACTTGTTAAATATTCTTAGGAGGAATTTTTGTGAAAGAAGATAAAGCATTTATATTTAGAAAAATTCTTACAGTTGTAAGTTTAGTTCTTATATTTGCTACAGCTGGATTACTAGCAATAACAACTCAACTTAAGACAATAACATTTAATTACTATGGTGATGTAAAATCCATAAAAACATTAGCAAGTTCAGTGGATGCATTTTTATTGCAAAATAATATTATTTTAAATGATAATGCTGTAATTGAACCAATACAAAAGTCAAGAATAAAAAATGGTATGACAATTACTGTGTCTAGCAATAAGGAAGAAGCTTTTGATATTGAAAAAGTTAGAGAATCATATTCTCCAATAGTTGCTAGTGTAAAACAAGAAATTGAAGCAATCCCATTTGAAGAAGAGAAAGTAAATAATGGAGAAAGAGATTCTGGTGAAACTGAAGTAATACAAGAAGGAGTAGAAGGATCAAAATCTATAAGTTATATAGTAAAATCAACTAATGATAAAGTAATTCAAAAAGATGAAATTGCAACAGAAGTAATAGCCGAAGCTAAAAATAGAGTTGTAGAGGTTGGAACTAAAGTTACAGTTTCAAGAAGTAGCGTAGTTACATCAATATTAACTGATGCAGTTGATGGTGGTTTTGTGCAATATAATATTGCATTCTCTACTGAATATCAACAATATGCATATAATTTATGTAAAAAATATGGAGTAGATTATCCACTATTTTTAGCAATCATGTTTGTTGAGAGTAGTTATAATCCTAATGCTAATAATGGTGGAATGTATTTAGGGTTATGCCAAGTTGCAAGAACACATTTAGCTAATTTAAGTGGTACACTTGGAATAACAGATTTATTAAATCCTTATGATAATATGACTGCAGGAGCTTATTTACTTTCATATTATATAAGAATACATGGAAGTGTAGAAGGTGGCTTAAGTTCATATGGTGGAGGAAATTCATATATTAACTTAGTACTTAATACAAGAGATAGATTAGTAGCTAATGGTGGCTTATAATAGAAAGTTAAAAGAATAGCAGTAGCTATTCTTTTTCTTAATTAGAGGAGAAGAATAAATGAACACATTAATTAAGACAAAGAAAATAATGAATAAATTTAATATTATAGCAAATAAAAGATATGGTCAAAACTTTTTAATTGATGATAATATTTTAGAAAATATTGTTAATGCGTCAGATATAACAAGTGATGATTTAGTAATAGAAATTGGACCAGGTCTTGGAAATTTAACAGAATATTTGTTGAAGGCTGCAAAACATGTATTACTAATTGAAATAGACCCTAAAATGATAACTGTTTTAGAAGATAGATTTGAAAGTGTAAAAAATTATACACTCTTAAATGAAGATATTTTAAAAGTAAATGTGGACGAGCTTGTAAAAGAGATAGAAGAAAAAAATAATATTAAATTTAATAAAGTAAAAGTTGTAGCTAATTTACCATATTATATTACTACACCTATATTGTTTAAGCTGTTAGAAGATGAGAATTCTATTTCAGATATTACTGTAATGGTACAAAAAGAGGTTGCAGAAAGAATGGTTGCAAAACCTAAGAGTAAAGAGTTTGGAATACTTACTTTAATGGTAGATTATTTTTCCAATGCAAACATAGAAGTAATAGTACCTAATTCAAGTTTTATTCCAGAACCTGGTGTAGTATCTGCAGTTATTAGACTCGAGAAAAATAGAAAATATAAAGTAAAAACTGAAAAAATATTTTTTGAACTAATTCATAAAGCATTTGCTCAAAGAAGAAAGAAAATGATTAATTCATTAACTTCAACTAATTTTAATAATATGTCTAAACAAGGGATAGAGGATTTATTTTCAAAATGTAAATTAGACTTTAATACTAGAGCAGAAGAATTAAATATAGAGGAATTTATTAATATAGTTAATAATATAGATTAAATATAGTGAGGTAAATATATGAAATTAGATAATTATAGATTTATAGCACATAGAGGACTATATAATAGACTAGATACTCCTGAAAATTCTATGAAGGCATTTGAGAATGCAATTTTAAAAGGATATGCTATTGAACTGGATATAAATATGACTAAAGATGGGCATTTAGTTGTATTTCATGATAGTAATTTAAAAAGAATGACAGGAATTAAAAATAATGTTGATGAACTTAATTTAAATGAAATAAAAAAGTTAAAACTTCTTGGAACAGATAACTGTATACCAACATTTGAAGATGTTTTAATGTTAGTAAACGGAAAAGTACCTTTAATGATTGAAATTAAAAGAATAGATAGATATAAAGAATTAATGTTAAAAATTACTAAATTGTTAGAAAGATATAGTGGAGAATATGTTATTGAGTCTTTTGATCCTAGAATTATATATTGGCTTAAAAAGAATAATCCTAATATAATAAGAGGACAATTATCTGCTCCTAATATTCGAGAAGTGAAAAATAGATTTTTAAAAATTTTACTTGGCAATATGGCTTTTAATTTTATTACTAAACCGCATTTTGTTTCTTATTTATATACAGATGTGGATAATAAATTTTATAATAAACAAAAACAAAAAGGTAGATATATAGCTGTTTGGACAGTAAAGAATAAAGAAGAATATCAAAAAGTTAAAAATTGTACTGATATGGTTATATTTGAAAATGAGGATACTATTAAATAGTGTCCTCATTAATTTATTATATCCCCGCCACATGATGTGTAAGTCTTTTATAACATTTTCTACATACTGCTTTATATGAATCATTTCCTCCAATTAAAATATCAGGACCATCTGTAACAGGTACTCCATTAATCATTCTCATATTAACAGTTGCTTTTTTTCCACATTCACATATGGTTTTTATTTCTTCAATTTTATCGGCCATTTCCATTAATGGCCCAGAACCTTCAAAAAATTTCATTTTAAAGTTAGTTCTTAATCCATAACATATTACAGGTATTTCTAATATATCTACTATATCTGTTAGCTGTAATACCTGTTTTCTAGTTAGAAATTGAGATTCATCTACTAAGATACAATCTGGTTTTTCTTCTAGCTGTTTAATCTCTCTATATATGTTTGTATCAGTATCAAAAGTTGAGGCATCAGATTGTAGACCAATTCTTGTGGTAATTTTTCCTACTTCATATCTATCGTCAATTTTAGCTGTATAAATTATAACTTTTTGATTTCTTTCTTTGTAATTATATGCTACTTTTAGTAAATCTATTGTTTTTCCGCTACCCATTGCTCCATATCTAAAGTATAATTTTGACATATTTTCCTCCTAGATTTTTAAAAATTATATCATACAAAAACATCAATGTTAATACAAATATTACAAAAAAAATTATTATTTTATTTTTATTGACATGGCAATTTTTTTCATATATAATGGGGACAGTTATAGGATAAGATGAGCGGAATAATTTTTTTGCTTGGTTTTCTAGAAATTAATATTAAGGAGGGATTTTTATGAAAAATTATAGCAAAATCATTGAAAAAATGAAAAAAGAACAGCTCACTTTAGAACAACTTAAACTTACTATGGAAGATATAATTTATCTAAGAGATATAGGATATAATATTAAAGAGCAATATGACCCAAGAGTGGAAGAGTATGTATATTATATTGTATCATCGGGAGATACTGCTTATATAAAAATTTCTGAACATCCAAAAAAAGGAGAAACAGTAAAGTTAAAACTTCTTGAAATATCTGATATACATGCTGGTTGTAGAAATTTTGATAAGCAAGGCTTAGATAAAACACTTAAAGAGGCTCAAAATAGAGGAGTTGAGTTTGTTCATATCTCAGGAGATTTACTTGATGGCTTTGGTGTTTATAGAGGACAAGAAAATAATTTAAAGTCAAACAAAGCTATAGAACAAGTAAATGAGCTTGTGTCAGTGCTTGAAAAGTATGATTTTTGGTATATAGCATCAATGGGGAACCATGACCAATCATTTTGTATGAGAGGTGGGCTAGATCCAATTAAATATTTGGAAGCAAGAATGGCAAAAAATCATAAGAGGTTTACGTATTTGAATGCATATGAGGGAAATATAATTCATGCAGGAATTGTATTTAGGCTAATTCACTTAAGTGGTGGGGCAGCAAGAGCGGCTTCATATAAACCACAAACTTATCTTGCAAGAGTTTTTGAAAGCAATTTAAATGATGTTGAGATTGGCCGGAAAAATATACAATTTACGTAGCATACAAGCAGGACATTTTCATTTATTTTATTCATTTTCTATGAGTGGGATAAGAATTATAATGCCTGGAAATTTCCAACATGATGGAGACCTTGAGAAAAGAATGGGAATTTCTGGTAGCACAGGTGGAGTATTTACAGAGCTTACAATAGTTGATGACAAAATTACAAGGGAAAAAATAGAATTTTATAATCCTTAGTAAGAAAGGAGGAAGAAACAATGAAAAAAGATTTTTTAACCTCAGAAAAAGCAACTAATGCACTTTCTAAGATGCGTTCTAAAGCTTGTACACTAGAAGAACTTGAATTAAAAAAAGAGGAGATAGATGAGTTAATTTCAGCAACAGGAAATATTAATTATAATAGTTTAGATAAGACATATTATATAACTAAATTTAATGAAAATAACTACGAAATAATTTCTTTTTCAAATAAGGAGAAAATTACTGAAAAATGGCTTGAAATTAGTGATATATACTTTGGAAGTAAATTTTGTGATTATGATACATTAGCATATATTTTACAACTTGCTAAAGAAGAAGAAATCACTAATGTTCATATTGCGGGAGATTTATGTGCAGGACATTCATCATATAAAAAGCAAGAAATGTATTTAACAGCTAAAACTGCTCAAGAGCAAGCAGATATTGCTATCAAATTATTTTCTAAATATCCAGATTTTAAATATTACTGTATAAATGGAGAAAGAGACTTATCTTTTGAAAAAGGTGATTCTATTAATCCAATAATTTTAGTTCAAAGAGGTTTGAATGAGAAAGGAATAGAATTTCATCACATAAATGAAATGGTAGCAAATTTAGTTATAGACGGTGTTGTAAAGAGAATACAACATGGTAACGGAAAGCAGGCATATACTAAATCATATAAGATTGAAAAAGAAATGTGGCAACAGTTTGAAAATATGGGAGATAATGTTATTATTGAGAATAGAAACTATAATATAGGGTTTGTTCAATTTGGACATTATCATGTAAACTGTTATCAAAGACTTGGAGGAATAAATATTACTTCAACAGCAGGTATGGTTTTTGATGATAAAGGTGTTTTAAAAGAAAATACATCATACCCATCAGCTAAATTTACAACAGCAGTTATACAAAAAGGAAAAATATTAAAGTTTGAAACAGAGACAATTACTAATTCAAAAAATATTATAATGTAAAACACTTCATATGAAGTGTTTTATTTTTTGACATTTCTTTTGCTTTAATTAATACTATAATAATTGAAATACTAGAATTATTAAAGTATAATTGTGTATTATAGGGGGAAGAGAATATGAGAAGAAACAGGACTTTACCAATTATAATTTTTATACTAGTATTATGTATAATAGCATTAATTGTATTTTGGTTTATAATGAAAGATAAAAATAAAGATATTGAGGTATATAATGAACCAGTAGGAGAAAATATACCTAAAGAGCCTACAGAAGAAGAAAAGTTAAAGAAGAAAGTAGAAGATAAAATCTCTCAAATGTCTTTAAAAGAAAAAATAGGTCAAATGATAATAATATCTTATGAAAAAGAGTATACAGATGAACTAGATAATATTTTAAAAGTGGTAAAACCAGGTGGTTTTATTGTATTTCCACAAAATATATCTACATATGATGGTACAGTAGAATATATATCTAAAGTAAAAAGTACTGCAGATATTCCAATGATTATTAGTATTGACCAAGAAGGTGGAAGAGTACAAAGAATAAAAAATATGCCAGATGTAAATGTTCAAACAATACCTGCAATGTTAGAACTTGGAAAGACAAATGATATAACACTTTCATATGATACAGGAGCAGTGCTTGCAAAAGAAATAGCAGCATTTGGAATAAATACAGATTTTGCACCAACATTAGATATTTTTTCTAATCCAAATAATACAATAATTGGAAATAGAGCTTTTGGTACTGATTCTCAAACTGTAATAAATATGGCATTACCATTTGCAAATGGCATGGAATCACAAGGAATAATTCCAACATTTAAACATTTTCCAGGACATGGAGATACTACATCGGATTCTCATGTTGAGTTACCTGTAGTAACAAAGACTAAAGAGGAATTATATCAAAATGAATTATTAACATTTAAAGATGCAATTGAGTCTAATGCTCAAATGATTATGACAGCACATATTGCTCTTCCAAATGTTACAGGAGACTATACACCTGCTACATTATCTAAAGTGATAGTAAATGATATTTTAAGAGGAGAGCTTGGATTTAAAGGCGTAGTAATAACAGATGCAATTAATATGAAGGCATTAAGAGATAATTATACTTTAGAAGAAATATGTAATTATAGTATTAATGCAGGAGTAGACATTATTTTAATGCCACTTGACCCAATAGAAGCTTCTAATACAATTGAAAATTTAGTTAATAATGGAACAATATCTGAGGAAAGAATAAATGAGTCTGTAAATAGAATACTAACTTTAAAATATAAAAATAAATTAGATGAAGAGAAAGAATTAAATAAAGATAATATAGGTTTACAAGAAAGTATTGATATAATTAATAAGATAAATATCTAAAAAAGAGTGCTACAAAATTTGTAGCACTTTTAGTATTGTAAATTAGTTACCTGTAAAAATTGCATTATATTTTCTTTCAGATAATTTGAAATTTTTAGCAGTAAGTAAAAAAGATGAATTATAATTTTTTAACTTTTTATATTTAACTTCTTTTGGTAAATCGTTGTCATAAAGGAAAAGTATTCTATCTTCTGTTAAAAGAAAATTATCTGTAAATGGTATATTTAAATCATTAAATAATCTATTATCAAATAATTCACTTAATTTTAATTCCCTTTTTTCCTCTAAGTTAAAGTTAAATCCCTTATCAATAAATGAAAGTTTAGAACTATAGTTAGTATTGGCAATTAAAATATTTATATGTACACTTGCTATTTTATCATTAACTCTGTAACTTTTAATTTGCTGGTTATAAACATTTAATGTATTAGTGGGTTCTACTTTTTTATAATTATTAACTTGCTCATCTATATAAGAGTTTACAATATTATCTATCCATTCTTCAGAATGAATATAGTTTACTTGAAAGCTATTCCCACATCCAAAGTCGCAACGTGTTGTTTCGCAATAATTCATGAAATATAGAATTATAGCAATAAAAATACCGAACTATAATCCATAAAATAAAACTAAATTTTTTCATTAAAAAATCCTCCTATTAATTTATTTGTTGTCTTTTACCATAAACTAAATTAACTAAGAGAAACGTATCACTAATTAGTGAGTATATTTAATAAAACAACTTATTACATTATAGCATGATTTGCTTAAAAATACAATATACTGTTTACAAGTTAATGTTGCTAATATATAATCAATTTTGTATAATGTTTATATAAGAGAGGTTAATATATGAATAAAAAGTCTATTATAATTTTAGTATCTAGTTTTTGTATATTAATAATATTGTTTTTACTATGGCAATTTGTAATAGGGTTTAAATTAAGTGTTAAAAGTGAAATTAAAAATATTATAAAAAATAGTTCTGATATAAGTATGTATGTGGTAGATAATCAAGGTGAAATGTTTAAAATTGATAATGAAGAAGACGTTAACGATATTTTAAATATTATAAATATAGCAAAAGTAAAAAAATCAATAAGTTCATGGATTGGAGGAGCGTACAGATTAGTATTTATAAATAATAAAAATAATAAAACAATTAAAATAGTTATACATCCAAAACAAATAACTATATCTAATAAAACATATGATTTCTTAAATGATAATGATAATACATATCAAAAGATTGATAATATATTAAAAAATCATATTGAAAATATACATAAATTTAAATGTTAAAAAAATAAAGCGTTTCAAAAGAAACGCTTTATTTAACCATTGTTTAAATGGAGAATTATTCTTGGAAGTTTTATATAGGATAAATAATAAGTTAAATATATTAGGAAAAAATATAAGTAATTTAAGAGCATCTAATAATTATATCAAAGCTGAATTTTATTGTAAACTTTAATTATTAAAAGTAATTATACATAGTCATTATATTTATCTTATATAAAATAGAAAAATAATAATTAAAGATTTTGAAGTTATTAGATTTGCTAAAGTATTTAATATTTAAATAAATGATTTATATAAAAACGCTGAGCATTTTTTATCATACCCAATATACAAAATAGAGGAACAGACAATTGAAAGTGCACCCAAAAATGTTTGACGAAAGTTAGACAACATTTGGAGGTGCATATTTTATGTCTAAATATAATAAAGAATCTATATTTTATTAAACATTATTCTACAGCTATAAGTCCATTTCCTTCAAGCAGATAATTTATTTTTCCTTTTTTTACATATAGTTTATATTTTTGATTTGCTTTCATATAGCTTCCACCATTTTCAGTAATTGTAATCATTAAAGTAGATGTTTTTTTTGAATAATTTATAGATATAGTATATGTACGATTTGAATCTTCGATATTCTTTTCAATTCTTTTTAGTTTTAAAACATTTTCTTTTCTATATTCTTCATTTGTTAAAATATTTTTTATAGCTGATTGATCTAAAACTATATTTAGATTATCGGTACTAAATTCGTTTAGCATATCATTATATATATCAAATAATATATCAGCTTGAATGTTTTCATCTTTAAGTAATCTATTAATATTATTTTTATTAAATGAAGATATTACAACTGATATTAAAGTAATAAATATAATTAAACATAACAATATGAGTATATTAATTTTCGATTTCATGAAATCCTCCTTTCTTATATATTATCATATATAAATACAAAAATAAAGTTGAAATTAATTATTGATTTTATAAATTATTTTATAGTTTTAATATAGTAAAAAATACTAGAGAAAACATCTCTAGTATTAAAAAAACTTAATTAGTACAATGTATCTATTTTTTCTAAATCTGTTCTTAAAAATGTTGTACTACCATTATATGTTTCACTAAAAAAACTATTAGAAAATATGCTATGATCTGCAAAGCCTAAAGCATGAAATAATTCATGCATCAGAACAGATTTTAAATAATATCCTCCACTAGATGTAGCTCCATCATTAAAAGTATGATTAGTATTGATATTTATTGTCGCTTTAGTAACATATCCATTTTTTGGAAAAATAGTTCTTGCTAAAGAATGAGAAAGAGTTGTTCCAAAAGCCATTTTACTTACGGCAACAATATTAGGCATAGATACAACTTGAGCCTCAGTTATTTGCCCTTTATATTCAAAAAACGTTCCAAACTTTGTCGAATTCCAAGCATTAATTGCTTCTTTCAGCTGTGATACCTCCATAGATGACAATTTAACTGATGAATATACTGGTATTGGTCTACTATTCCAACCTAAACTAGCTGCGTTTACTTTTGGAGTAAATCCAAATATAAAAATACTACATAAAGTAACAATAATAAGTGTTAATGATAAAAATTTTTTATTCATAGAAAATTCCTCCTTAAAATTATTAAATTTTTTGTAAGTCCTATGATGATTCATAATAAAAACTTTGGTGTAGAAAACTACTCCCTCCTTTCTAGATTATTATTAAATATCTAGTATCTTCTTTTAATGTATTAATATTATATAATTAATTTTATTATATGTCAACTTTTTTATCAATATTTGCTGATATTTAAGACTTTAACTGGATTATAAGACACAAAAACAGCTCTGATAAAAAAATCAGAGTTTTCTTGCTTTTTAACATTAATTATGTATGTTTATTTCTAGATAAAATAATCCATATCTAATCACATTTATTTATAATATTTTATAATTTATAATTAAATTTCATTCTTATTCTCTCACACTATTAATTTAAAATTATATTATATTTAAAGATTCTCTATTATATAGACTTAAAAAATAGTAATTATGTCACATTTTTATCAAATTTTTTAAAAAAACACATATTTTTATCTATGTTTAACTGCTTTCGATAATTCGTGATTCAATTTTACTTTTGCTTTTGTATGGAATGATGGTAGAATAATGACACCAGACTATATAAGTGGACCATTTTAGGAAGGTAATAAAGAAAGCAAAACTAAGACATATCAGATTTCAAGATTTAAGACATACATGTGCTAGTTTATTACTAAACAAGAATATTCATTTAAAATTTATTCAAGAATGGTTAGGACATTCTTGTTATCAATCAACTTTAAGATATGCATATTTAGATTCGAAAAGTAAAGTTGAATCAGGATTAAGATTAGATGATACATTTAGAGATATAAATTTTGTATAAGTGCTTAAATGATAATGAAAAAATACTAAATAATATTAGTGAATTAAACACATTAGTATGTGTCTAAAAAATTTTTGTTAGAATTTTTTTAGAAATCTGTTAGGAGATTAGATTTTTTATTTAGATATAAAAAAATATCAAGCTTCTCAATTCATAGAAAAACTTGATATTCAACCATTGTTTAAATGGAGCTGAAACTCAGATTCGAACTGAGGACCTACGGTTTACAAGACCGTTGCTCTACCAACTGAGCTATTCCAGCAAATATACTTTTTAATGGTGACCCGTAGGAGAGTCGAACTCCTCACTCCGCCGTGAAAGGGCGATGTCTTAACCGATTGACCAACGGGCCCCATTTGTGGTGAGCCATCGCAGATTCGAACTGCGGACAACTTGATTAAAAGTCAAGTGCTCTGCCAACTGAGCTAATGGCCCATCAAAGTATATTACAATCAGTTCTCACAACTGACTGCGCATATATAATACTACAAATCTGCCCCCTTGTCAATAGATTTTTTTGAAAAATATAAAAAAAGTATTAATTTTTTTCAAATACTTATATTTTTCTACAAATTATTATTTGTAAAAGCTCTAGTTTTATAACATTAATATAAAAGTATTGCTTTGCTTTACGTTTAAATGTTAGTATATTATACGTGATTCAAATATTTTTTGTTACAGTTTTATTCTTAATTTTTTATTCTAAATTTTTTTATTCTAATGTTTTATTTCTAAATGTATTTGTTTTATGATTTTGATGTTTTAAGTGAGGAAGGAAATTATCAATTTTGAAGAATACATTTGCAGCTTTGTTTATACATGATTAAATATTTGAATCACAATTATTATTTTAAAGGAGTGATTATATGAAATTAAAATTTTGCTTGTGTATAATGTGCATAACTTTGTGTTTAATCTTTATATCACAGGTATATGCTGCAACAGCTACACCAAGTCTAGTAACTAAAATAAATTCTGCTTTTACAAAGATTAAATCTTATTTAATTAAAATATCTACACCGATTGCAGGAGTATGTATAATTAGTGGAATTCTTGTTAGAAAACTAAGTTTTGGTGATGAAAGAAAAATGATTATGGGAAAAAGAATTATTACAAATACAATAATTGGTTATGCATCTATTCAATTAATAGATGTTATAATTAAATTTATTGAAGCTGTAGTTAAGTAATGGAAAACACTATAAATAATTTAAATAACATTATAAGTAAGTTTTACTTATCTATTAAAAGTGATGGATATACAATTATTAGTAATATATCAGATATTAATATAAATATATTTAACAAACAACCACTAAAATTATTGTATTTAGAAGGTAATTTTAAAATACTAATGATTTTAGTAAATGTATTTATTTTTGCGATAGTTTTCTACTATGCTTTTAAGTGTATACTATCTCTATATAGTAGTACAAATATACAAAATATATATTTATTTATAATAAAGTTAATTATAATAAGTATTCTAAGTATTAATAGTTTTAATATTTGTAAAGAAATAATAAAATTTAATTATTTTATTTCATATTTTGTTCAGGAATTTTTAGAGGAAATATCAAACGAGAAAATGGAATATATTTTTTTGGAAGATAATATTTCTAGTTTAGATGATTTCTTTAAAAAAGCAGATAAAGTAAGTTTAAATGGTATAAAAGATTTAATTGTTTGTTCTTATATAATTTTTTTAATTATTTTTTTATCTATAAGATATGTTATTATACTTCTTTGTGTAATTTTTTCTCCATTTGTATTTATATGTTTAATAAATGATAAAACAAGAGTGATTTTTGATTATTGGATTAAAATATTTACTTTAAATTTAAGTATTCAAACTATTAATAAAGTACTTATATTCATACCAATTATAAGTAAAAATGAAAATGATATATATTTTGCTATATTAATAGGAAGTATTTTAATAATGTATAAAATTAATAAATATATAGGGGAGGTAAAAATATTTGGAAAGAATAAATAAGCAGAAAGTATATAATTTCTATAGTAGAAAAAATAAATGGTTAGGTCTAATAGATTATAAAACATTATTATTTTGTGTAATATATGTATTTATAGTTTTTAAAATTATATGTCTTTTTAATATATCATATATTACTAAAATATATATAGTAGCAAATTTGTTATTACCATTAATAATATTTATACTGTTTAATTTAAAAGAAGAAAGTATTATAGATAAACTAATATTTATATTATTATTTTATGTAAAAAGAAAAATATATACAAATAATATATATTTTACCAATAATAAGTGTATATATGTAAAAAGTGTAGAAAAATAGCATATTGAAAAAACAAATTAAAAGTGATATAATGAAATCCAGTTGATTAGGAGATTTATTTATGAAATTTATACAAAAAAGCAAACTGGAACTAGGAGATACATTAGTGCCAGATTTATTTATTTTGAATAACATGAAGTCATTAGGAGAAATTGAATTAAAAGTATACTTATACATATTATATTTATTAAAAAAAGGTGTAGATGTAGATTCAGATATGATAATTAAAGATTTAGATTTAACACCTGAGGAATTTAAAACAAGTATAGAAGTACTGCAAGCTGAAGAGGTATTCCAAAAAACTACAAGAGGAATAGTTGTTAATGACTTAAAAGAAATGGAAATAAATAAATCATATACTCCTAAATTTGATAATAGACAGAAAAAATATGAAGATGTAATTGATGAAAAGAGAAAAGCAGCTGTTGATGCTATTTGTGAAAGTTTCTTTAATGGACTTATGACCTTCAATTGGAGTACAGACATTGGAAATTTATTTAATATGTATTCTTTTTCAGAAGAAGTAATGATTGCGCTTTTCCAATATTGTAAAGAAAGAAAAGCTTTGAATAGAAAATATGTTTTTGCTGTTGCAGAAACATGGCATAATGGTGGAGTAAGAACCTTTGAAGAACTTGAAAGCTTTTTAGATAACTATGATAAATTAAGTAAAATAAAACAAAAAATTTCAAAATCTCTTGGACTTGGAAGAAGTTTATCTAAATACGAAGAAGTGTATGTAAAAAAATGGATAGAAGACTATGGTTATGATTTTGATATAATTGAAGAAGGATTAAAAAGAAGTACATCAACAACTAATCCATCAATAAAATATATAGATGCAATTATAACTAGCTGGTATAAAAAAGGATTTAGAACAGTAGATGAAATTCTTGAAAGTGAAAATCCTAAAGAATCTTTAGAAAAGAAACCAGAAGTTAAAAGAATTTCTAACGATACTAGAAAAAAGAGTTATCAAAGTTATTCGCAAAGAGAATATGATAGTTCTGATGATTTTTATGATGATATATAAAAAGGAGGTAGAGTCATATGCAAAGTAGTGTATATAGAAAAGTAGAGAGAGATTATAGTGTAAAAAGACAGCATGCTCAAAGTGATGCAAGACACTTTAAGAAAAATGTATATGACGAAAATCCTAAACTAGCAGAAATTGAAGATAAGATTAATAAGATTTCATTAAAGTCTATAAAATCTAGAATATTTTCAGATGATTTAAGTAGACAAATTGAACAAGATAAACTTACATTACAACTTGATAGACTAAATAAAGAATATGAAAGTCAGCTTACAAGAATTGGTTTGTCTAAAAAAGATTTTGAACCTAAATATGAATGCTCTAAATGTAATGATACTGGATTTGTAAACAATAAAATATGTAGTTGCTTTAATCAAGCATTAATCAATGAATCATTTAAACAATCAAATATATTTAAAATAACTGAAGAAAATTTTGAAACTTTTGATTTTGGATATTATTCTTCTAATTATGATAAGGAAAAGTATGGGATTGAAAAATCTCCACTTGAAAATATAGATGCTATTAGAAAACTATCATATAATTTCTCACATAATCTTGGTGACCCAGCTCAGAAAAACTTGTTATTTACAGGAAGAACAGGACTTGGAAAAACATTTCTTGCAAACTGTGTTGCAGCTGAAGCTATAAAACAAGGTAAATCTGTTATATATCAAACTGCACCGATTTTGCTAGATAAAATGGTAGATTATAAATTTAAGTTTAATAAAACTGAAAATGAAAGAGAAGAATATGATAAAATATTTGATGTAGATTTATTAATAATAGATGACTTGGGTACAGAAGCAATGAATAGTGCAAAATTTAGTGAATTATTTAATATATTAAATACAAGATTATTAAAGAATAAGAAGATAGTTATATCGACAAATCTAACTCCACAAGAAATAAAAAGAGAATATGAAGAGAGAATTTTTTCAAGGTTTGTAGGTGACTTTATTATTTGCAGATTTGTAGGTGAAGATATTAGATTATTAAAAAAGAAGCTAGTAAAATAGAAATATTTTACTAGCTTCTTCATATTACTTTCTTTGACAAAAGTGGTATAATTATTAACGCATATATATATAATAGAATTCAGATAATAATTTAAAGGAAGTGATTAAATGAATAATTTTAAATTCTATGTTTTAGGAAACTATTCACCTAATATTCGAACCTTTGGTAAAAAGAAAAGTACTTGCTACATGCTTGAAGGATTTAGTAAGACAATTTTTTTAGATTTTGGCGCAGGAGTATTTTCTAAGTTTATTAAAATGGTAAAAGCAAACAAAATCTCTTTAGATAATATAGTTATTATTGTATCACATAATCATATAGATCATAATTTTTCATTAATATCACTTGCTTTATATCTGCTTAATTATAATATTAAACATAAGAAAAAAATTAAAGTAAGTGTTATACTCCCTAAAAGAAGTATGGTTTATAGTATTGTATCAAGATTAAAATATGCATTCAACATTTCTATATTAAACGAAAAGACAGAACTATATATAGATAATGCTAAATTTACATTTTGCAAAACAATACATAAAGGAGAATCTTACGCAACTAAAATTGAAATTGGAGAAGAAAAGTTTGTTTATACATCAGACTTGGCAAGATATTCAGATAAATTAAAAGATTTTGTGTATGATGCAAATTCAGTTTTAATTGATGCAGGATATCCATCTAAAAGATTTAATTCTTTTAGAAATTATCATGGAATTACTAAAGATATTTTAAATGAAACATCCAAACTTCATGTTGGTAAAATATATGCAAGTCATATTAGATTTTTTTCTAAATATAGAGACTATATTAATAGTTTTCCTAAAAAGTGTAAAACAGAGTTAGTCTTAATAGATAAGGAATACAATATATTTAAGTAAAAAATAATACATATTGATATTTATTTCAATATGTATTATTTTATTGTATTAATAATTAAATTCTTCACGTTTTCTTTCAATTTTTAGTAGTTGTTCATAAAGTTTTTCTTCTCTTTCTGAAATATCTTCTGGTAAATCAATGTGGACTTTTAGATTTAAATCTCCTCTTGAACCATCTTCAGAAATATATCCTTTATTTGGAACAGTAACAATTTCTCCATCTCTTAAATGTTTAGGAAGTGATACAAATAGTTTTTCATCCATTACTTGTAATTTATATTTCCCACCAAGAGCAGCAACTGCAGGTGTTATATTTATATCTTTAATAAAATCTAATCCTGAAACCTTAAATTCATTATCTTCAAGAAGTTTTACATGGATAATTAAATCACCATTTTTACCACCATTTTTACCAGGGTTACCAAGGGCTGCAAGTCTGATTTTATCTCCATTTTTTATTCCAACAGGTACTTTTACAGAAAATGTTTTCATTCCTGTTTTATATGCTTTAATTGCAATTTTTTTCTCTGCGCCAAAAAAACCTTCTTCTAAAGTAACGTCTAAATGAGTTACAATATCAGTTCCTTTAATAGGTTTTTGTTTTTTGTCTAATGAATCAATATCAACATCTGAACCTTTAGAATATCCGTCTTTCTTTAGCCCCAATATTTGATTTAAGATATCATTAAAGACATTTGCACCAGATTTAATTTCATATTTTACATCTTGAAGACCTGATTCAATGTTTGCAAAACCATATCCATATTTTGCAACTTGTCTGTCATATTTTCTTCTTTTTTCAGCATCCATTAAAACAGCATAAGCTTCATTTATATCTTTAAATTTCTCTTCTGCTCCAGCTTCTTTATTTTTATCTGGATGATACTCTTTTGCAAGTCTTCTAAAGTTTAATTTTATATCTTGATCAGAACTTTTTCTGTTTACTTCCAATATTGCATAATAGTTTTTGTATTTCATATAGTACCCCTTTAAAAACTAATTGTTTACTGATTTTTATTATATCATACTTTATATAAAATTCAAGAATATTAACTTGCTTTTTTATTTTTTTTTTAGTATAATATGGGAGTAAAAACACAAATGGAGGTATGAATATAATGGACATTAATGATGAAAACTTTTTATCGGCGCAAAAAATTGTACCCGTAAAAATAGAAGAAGAAATGAAAAGGTCATACATAGATTATGCCATGAGTGTAATAGTTTCTCGTGCTCTTCCAGATGTAAGAGATGGTTTAAAACCAGTTCACAGAAGAATACTATACACAATGTATGAAGATACTCTTTGGCCTGAAAAAGCATATAGAAAATGTGCTAACATTGTAGGTAGTGCCATGGGTAGATATCATCCACATGGTGATGCAGCTATATATGATGCGTTAGTGCGTTTATCTCAAAACTTTTCACTAAGATATCCTCTAGTAGATGGTCATGGTAACTTTGGATCTATGGATAATGACCCACCAGCTGCTATGAGATACACAGAGGCTAAACTTGAAAAAATAGCCTTAGAAATGTTAGGAGATTTAGATAAAGAGACAGTAGATTTCATGCCAAACTATGATGATAGATTAAAAGAACCTACTGTTTTACCAGCAAAATTACCATATTTATTAATCAATGGTGCTTATGGTATAGCTGTTGGTATGGCATCTAATATACCACCACACAATTTATCTGAGGTTGTTGATGGAACTATTGCACAAATAGATAATCCAGAAATAACTAATGAAGAATTAATGCAATATATAAAGGGACCAGATTTTCCAACTGCTGGAACAATTGTTGGAAAAGATGGAATAAAAGATGCATATACAACTGGACGTGGTAAAGTTTGTTTAAGAGCAAAAGCTGAAATAGAAGAAGATAATCGTGGAAGATTTAGAATTATAGTTACAGAAATTCCATATCAAGTAAATAAGGCAGCACTAGTAGAAAACATTGCAAAACTAGTACAAGCTAAAACTATTGAAGGAATATCTGACTTAAGAGATGAAACAGATAGAGAATCTGGAGCAAATTGTGCAGTACGTATTGTAATTGAATTAAAAAGAGATGCAAATCCTAATGTTGTTTTAAATCAATTATATAAACATACACAATTACAAAATACACAAAGTATGTTAATGCTTGCTATTGTTAATGGAGTTCCAAGAGTTTTAACTTTAAGAGAAATCCTTGCAGAATACATTAAGCATAGAGAAGATGTTGTAATTAGAAGAACAAAATATGATTTAGCAAAAGCAGAAGCTAGAATTCATATTTTAGAAGGATTAAGAATTGCTATAGATAATATTGATGCTGTAATTCATGTTATTAGAAATTCTTATGATAATGCACTACAAAACTTAATGGAAAAATTTGGTCTTAGTGAAATTCAAGCTCAAGCAATATTAGATATGCAACTTAGAAGATTACAAGGACTACAAAGGGATAAAATTGAAGAAGAATATAACGAATTATTAGCACTAGCTAAACATTTAAGAGAAATTCTTGCTTCTGAGCAATTAGTAAAAGATATAATTAAAGAAGAGTTAACTGAATTAAAGGCTAAATTTGGAGATGAAAGAAAAACTGAAATTACTCATGGAGCAGGAGACATAGATTTTGAATCTCTAATTAAAGAAGAAAATAATGTTGTAACATTAACACATTTTGGATATATTAAAAGAATATCTGCAGATGTATATAGAAGTCAAAAACGTGGTGGAAAAGGCTTAACTGCAATGAACACTCGTGAAGAAGATTTTGTTGAGCATTTATTTGTAACTTCTACACATAATAGTTTAATGTTCTTTACTAATACTGGTAAAGTATTTAGACTTAAAACATATGAATTACCTGAAGCTAGTAGAACTGCAAAAGGTACAGCAATAGTTAACCTACTTCAACTTTCACAAGGGGAAAAAGTTACTGCTGTTATGCCTGTTACAGACTTTAATGATGATTCATTATATGTATTAATGGCTACAAGTAATGGACTAATTAAGAAAACAAAATTATCTGAGTATTCTAATATTAGAAAAACAGGTATTCAAGCAATTACTTTAAAAGAAGATGATGAATTAATAGATGTAAGACTTACTGATGGAAATAATGATATAATCATGGTAACAAGACAAGGTTTATCTATTAGATTCAAAGAGGAAGAAGTAAGAGCTGTAGGAAGAACATCTATGGGTGTAAAAGGAATTACACTAGGAAAAGAAGATAAAGTTGTTGGAATGGAACCAATAAAAGAAGATAATGGATATGTTCTAGCAATTACAGAAAATGGTTTTGGAAAGAGAACTGAACTTGAAGAATATAGATGTCAAGGAAGAGCAGGAAAGGGTGTATTAACATATAAAATAACATCTAAAACTGGAAATATAGTTGGTGTAAAACTTGTTAATGATCATGATGAAGTTATGTTAATTACAGATACAGGAGTTATTATTAGACTTAATGTAGATGATATTAGTATTTTAGGAAGAAATACACAAGGTGTTACATTAATGAGAACTTCAGATGGTGGTAAGGTAATAAACATTGCTAAAGTTCCAAATGAAGAAGAAACTGACGAAGAGTAATCTAGTAAATTAAAGAGTATAGAGAAAATCTATACTCTTTTTATTGTAAAAAATATAATTTTTGATATAATATTTTATATATAATATAAATTTAAAATTTGCTTTTATAATTGAAACAAGGTTTAACATAATATATTTTAAAAATACTAGATTTGTGTTATAATAATATTATTGTGAAGGAGGAATCGGTATGTTTGAATTTAACAAACAAAATGTTAAAAAGATTTTATTGATAATAACATATACGATATTGCTTTGTTTTACTCTAATGAAATTAGATATTGTAGTAAAGTGTTTAGGATATATTTTAAATTTACTTAAACCATTTATTTATGGCTTTTGTATAGCATTTATATTAAATATACCTTTAAGTAAAATTGAAAGTATGTTTAAGAAGAAAAATAAAATAGGAAAAAATAAGAAATCAGATAAGAAAAAAGTTTTAGATGATAATACAAAAGTTAATACTAAACTTAGATGTTTATCTTTGGTTTTATCTATTATGATATTTATTGGAATAATACTTCTAACATTATTTTTAGTAATACCAGAATTTATTAACACCATTAGCATATTTAAAGAAAATATTCCTACTGCATTTAATACATGTCAACAATGGCTTGAGGATTTGATGAAAAACTATCCAAATGTTATTGAAAAAATTAAGTCAGTAAGACCAAATTGGACTGAAATAGAGGCAAATGTTACTGAATTTGTAAAGAATACAGCAACTGGAATAATTGGTATATCAATAGATGTTATAGTGGGATTTTTCTCGGGTATAATAAACTTATTTATGGGATTTGTTTTTGCTATATATATGTTATTACAAAAAGAGAAATTAATAAAACAGTTTAAAAAGCTATTTAAGGCGTATTTACCAGAGGATAAAAGTAGAAAATTGTTTTATATTGGAACTATAACAAATGATACTTTTAAAAAGTTTTTTGGTGGTCAATTTATTGAAGCTGTATTATTAGGTATATTATGTTTTATTGGTATGACAATATTTAAAATGCCATACGCTTTAACAATTTCTGTTGTTATTGGAGTAACAGCGTTAATTCCGGTATTTGGAGCTTTCTTTGGAACAATTATTGGAGCTATATTAATTCTTGCAGTAAATCCAACTCAAGCATTTTGGTTTGTAATTTATATAGTAGTTATTCAACAAATTGATGGAAACTTTATATATCCAAAAGTGGTTGGAGATTCAGTAGGTCTTCCTGGTATTTGGGTAATGCTCGCTGTAATAGTTGGTGGAAATAGTTTAGGAATAGTTGGTATGCTTATTGGAGTACCAGTAGCTTCAATTGTATATAAGCTTGTAAAAGAGTATGTAAATAGGAATAAAATCGAAGAATAAAGGCAATTAATTTGCCTTTTTCTTTATTTTTTGTAAAAAGTATGTTATAATAATTATGTTTTAGTATCTCTGATGATCGCTTGTTTTTTTTAGCAAGAGGAAAGTCCGGACACTATAGAGCAGGGTGCTAGATAACGTCTAGTGGGAGTAATCCTAAGGAAAGTGCAACAGAAAAATACCGCTATTTATATAGTAAGGGTGAAAACGTGAGGTAAGAGCTCACGGACAATTATGGAGACATAGTTGTAGTGTAAACCCCACCTAGTGCAACACCAGAAAAAAACGTTAAGGTTGCTCGCTAAGTTTTGAGTTGGTGGCTTGAAATATATAGCAATATATATTCTAGATAAATGATCATCTAATACAGAATCCGGCTTATGAGATGCTAAAACATATTTTAAAAAGCTCTTTTTGAGCTTTTTTTGTCTTAGTTTGACATGTTATTACAAAGATGATATTATATAGAAAACTTAAATAATATGCTTCAGTTAAATTTAAAAGGAGGTAGTATTATGAAATTTGATATTAAATGTTCAGTTTGTGAAAAATTGTTAAAACGGAAGTACTAAAGCATTAATTTTAGAAAATGGCATAATATGCCCTGAATGTGAGAAAGAAATTAGTGCATACTATTTTAATAAGCTACTAGAAGTTTCGGATATTTTGAATGGATATGATTCATTTTCCGATTATGATTTTGAAGATGAGCTAAGTTATAATTATTCTGAGTCAAAAAATATTTCTAAAAATACAAATTTAGTTCAATTTCCGTTAAATATACCAAAGACTAAAAAGCCAGAAAAAAATTAACACATATAAAGTATATAAAGAAGTGATTAAAAATGTTATAGGACAAGATAAACAAGTCAAAAATATTATTTCTATTTTAGTAAGAAACAATATGACAAATAATCGTCATTTTAAAAGTAATATGTTTTTAATTGGTGGAACTGGAAATGGCAAATCTGAAACTATTAAACAGATAGCAAATAATTTAGACATACCATATGTTATAGAAGATGCTTCAAAATATACACAAGAAGGATATGTGGGTGAGAGTGTTGAAAATGCACTTGCAAAATTAATTGATGCAGCTGGTGGAGATATAAAGAGTGCTGAACGTGGAATTGTTGTTTTTGACGAAATAGACAAGAAGACAGATAATGGCGATAGAAGTAATGTCGCAACAACTAGTGTTCAAGATGGATTATTAAAAATGCTTGAAGGAGCTGTAATTCATACTTCTAAAGGTGTTATTAACACAGAATTAATTACTTTTGTTTTAATAGGCGCATGCGAAAATACATTTGAAGAAAGAAAAAAGAGATTAAGCGGCAAAGGAACAATTGGATTTAACTATTCTAGAGGAAAATCTATTGATAATGAACTTAATAATCCTAAATTTATTTCACAAGATTTGATAGAGTCTGGCTTTAAAAGTGAGTTGATTGGTAGAATAGATGTGATAATTGAATTTAATCCAATGGATGAAATTATGGCAAAAAATATAATTGATAACTCAAAAATTTCTATTTTTAATCTTTATCTTGAAGAATTAAGTAACCTTAAAATAAAAGTTGTTATGGATAGAGAAAAAGTTGTGTCTAAAATTATAAAAAGAGCAATTCAACTTAAAATAGGTGCAAGAGGAATACGACAAGTGGTAGTTGAAATGTTTGAGAATATTTATTCTAAAATAGTTGTTAATAAACAAAATTTTAGTGGTTATGAATGCAAAATAACAGAAGAATTAGTTTATGATAATTCAAAGTTTAAATTATGTAAAAAGAAACAACAAAATTAATTGGTTTCAAAATATAAATAAATGTCAATATTGTTGACATTTATTTTTTTTTATAATAAAATCATAAGTAGTATAAACAATAAAGATAGGAGGTCTTTTTATGGAATTTAAAGCATTAGAAGGAAAAAACGTAGAAATTAAAGTGGGAGACAATACATTTATGAGACATGCAATAGAGACACACTATATTCAATTAGGTGAAAGTTATGTTGACATTGTAAAACAATATGTTTCTCCAATATATGAAGAGGGAGATATTGTTTCGTTTAGTGAAAAGATTATTTCATTATGTCAAAAAAATATAGTATATAAAAAAGATGTTAAAGTATCTGGACTTGCGAAGTTCTTATCTAAATTTGCTATGAGAAGTGATGCGGGTGTTGGAGTAGATAATCCATATAAAATGCAATTTGCAATCAATATTAATGGACCATTAAAAGTTATATGGGCAGCTATTGCTGGTGGTATTTGCAAACTGTTTGGAAAAAGAGGAGTCTTTTACGAAATAGTTGGTCAAGAAGTAAGTGGACTTGATGGATTTTATGGAGATGTATTTTCAGATTATTCTGAATTTGGAATAAGAATTCCAAAAGATCCAAATGGAGTATGTAATAAAATTTATGAAGAAACAGGAGTAAAATCTATGATTGTTGATGCTAATGATTTTAACCAAGAAATTTTAGGTAAAGCAGATGTAATAGATTATACAGATGAAGAATTAATTGGAATGATTAAAGATAATCCATGTGGTCAAACAAAAACACTTACACCAATGGTATTAATAAGAAAAAAATAATATTTGATACATAAGATAAAAATTATCAAAGAAAAGAGGTTGAATTATGGAGAGTTTATTGCAGATGAACAAATTTGAAGTTGTGGATTTACCTGGAATGAACACATTAGCTTTTTTAGTCGAAAGAGATTATGATGCATATGAACAAGGATATGCTTTCTTATCTTTGGAAAAACTAAGAAGTGTTGAAGTACGTGAAGAAGGAAAAATTAAAAAAATATTTAACGTATTAATTGAAAATCCTGAAGATGAAGATGATATTGTACTTTTAACTTTAACAGATAATAAAGCTTTTTTAAGCACAGGAATATTAGATAGTGATGGATTTAGAACTGAAAACACTAATATACCATTAAGTTATGGTTCAATATTTAATTCTGAAGGAATTGAATATAAAGATGTTGCTTATACTCCAGATATGAAAAGAAATTTTTCTATTATTGATTCTCAAACTGGAGAAGAAGTTAAACCATCTTTATATAGAGATGAAAATGGTAATATAAAAGGCAGATGTAAAATCATGCCTCATAGACCATATATAGTATTAGAAGTAACAATGAATGATGATGATATTAGAACTGCTAGACTTGAAGAAGAAGCAGATGAATTGATATAAGGAGGAATAAAAAATGCCAAAAAAACATTTAAAAGGTTTAGAAACAAAAGGAGAAGTTATTGAACCACAAATAACAAAAGAAGGAAAAGTAACAACAAAAGTGATAGATGGAGTAATAGCAAAAGATGGAGAATATCAAAAAGTATCTAAAGAAAAAATTGCTAATGCTAACATAGGGAAATCAAAAGAAGAAAAAGAACACGATGAAATATAATATTAAACTAAAAATATAACTACTAGAAATAATTATTTATAGAGAGGGTATGAAAAATGAAGGATTTTTTCGAAGATTTTAAGCAAAAAGCACCAGCTTTGATTATAATAGCTTTAGTTTTAGCTATTGTACTTGGTGGTTCGCTTACTAAGTCCATAACTGATGCCAAAGCTACTGGAGATGAATCAATACTTTTTGATGTGTTATCTACATGGTTTTCAAATATAACAAACATGTCTTTCTTTTCTGGTATGTTTTCAGATTTTGGATTATTTATGCAAATTACTTTAGCAATATTTGCTATTGTATTTATAATATATGTATATGCTAAATACAATAGTAGTAAAACAAATGAATATGAAGGAAAAGAAAACGGTTCAAGCCAATGGAGCCATGGTTCAGAAGACTATAAATTAGCGTCAAATGGTAAAGAAATACTAAATAGAAAAGAAGGGTTTATATTAAGTAAAAAGCATTATTTGGGAACAGATTTAAAGAAAGTTGGTATAAATAAAAATATATTAGTTGTCGGTGGATCTGGTGCTGGTAAAACAGCATGTTATATTAAACCAAATATTATGCAATGTTTAGGTTCGTATATAATTACTGACCCTAAAGGTGAATTATATAAAGAAACTTCAAAATTTTTAATAGATGAAGGATATGAAGTAAAAGCATTTAACTTAGTTAATCCAACATATAGTGATTTTTATAATCCAATTGCTAATATTTGTTCAGATCAAGATGTTGATACTTTAGCTCACATACTTGTAACTGGAGCAAACAAAGATGGTGGCGGTGGAGATGACCCGTTCTGGGATAACACTGCAAAAATGTTAATAAGTGCTACAATATACTATGTATTATCTGTATTACCATTAGAACAACAAAATATAGGAAGTTGTTTAAATATTATTCGTCAAGGTGGTGCGGATTCAAGTATATTTGAAAAATTATTTATAGATGATTTAATGCCAGAACATCCTGGTAGAATACAATATGAATCATTTAAAACAGCAGCAGATAAAACTATGCAAAGTATAGTTATTTCTTCTATTTCAAAAATGCGTGTTTTTGATATGCCAGCAATTCAAAGAATTACATCAACCAATAGTATAGATTTTTATAAAGTGGCAAAGAAGAAAACAGCTATATTTGTTATTACATCAGCAGCTGAAAGTACATATGATTTCGTATCAACTATGTTTTTTAGTCAAATGTTTTCAATATTATATAAACAAGCAGATGACTATGGTTCAAGACTTCCAAATCAAGTATATTTCTTGCTTGATGAGTTTGCAAATATTGGACAAATTCCAGATTTCCAAAAGAAACTTAGTACAACAAGAAGTTTAGGAATAAGTATATCAATAATTGTACAATCTTTAGATCAATTAGAATCATTATATAAAGATTCATATGAAAATATATTAGGTAACTGTGACACACAGTTAATGCTTGGTACTAACTCACAAAAAACAGCTGAATATTTTTCAAAGAGCTTAGGTCAAACTACAATTAAGATAGAGCAAAAATCTATCAGTAAAGATAAAGATGAAGCTAAAAAACAAGGTGTTTCTATTAGTACACAAAGACAAGCAAGAGATCTTATGACAGTAGATGAAATAAGAAGATTAGATAACAACAAAGAAATAATTATGGTAAGAGGTCTAAAGCCTATACTTGCAGAAAAAGCTTGGTATTTTACATGTCATCCAAAACGTGAAATTATAGAATCTAAAAAGATTGAAAGTATTAAAGAGATGCCAATACCTCAACCAATTCCATATTCATACTTTGATGTACAAAAATATTTAGCTGATAGAAAAAGAAGAGCACAAGAAATTTTAAGATCACGACAAAAAGAAGTTGAAGTAGATACATCATCTATTGATGTAGACACAAGTAGTACAGTTACATCTTCTACTACATCACCTAGTAAAAATTATGCTTCATATGAAGTTAATAAAAAAAGAGATGCAGAAATTGATACTAGTCCACTAGCAGAAGGAATGTCAAGTTCTTCATATAATAACTTATATGAAGATAATGATTATAATCCAATATCATCAAGTAGTAAAAAATCACAAAATGATGAATTTGATTTACAATCAGAACTTGAATCTAAATTTGATAAATTATTTGGAAAAAGTGGAAAGAAAAACACTGATGATTATTAATAAAAAAGGGCTTAAGAATTATATTTCTTAAGTCTTTTTTCGCTATTTTTTCCTTGTAAAATAATTATACATATAGTATAATTTAGATATGAGTGGAGGAATATATGGATAAAGTAAAAGGTATATCAATTATAATTATTGCAATTGTATCTGTAATTGTAACAGTACTGGTTGCTAATATACTTCTTGATACTACTGGAAAAGTTAATCAGGGTAACTTTAGAATTAGTGATGTTATTGTTGAGTCAAGTGCAACTGTAACAGAAGTACAAGATCAAACTATTAAGATAGATAAGTTATCAGGTTTAGTTTTTGATATTTCACAAACTAATACTATTTCTATTTTAGTAGAATCAAATGTAAAAGCTTCTGAAATAAAAATTGAAAATTTAGTTGTAACAAATCCTGAGTTAAAAGGAAATATGAATATATCACAAAAAGATCATCATAAGTATGATATAACACCAGAGCTTAATTCATTTCCTATTTATTTAGAACAAGAAGATAGTAAATATATAATAAGATTACTACTAGATAATGATAATGTTCTAACAGATAAAAGTATTAGTGATGAATATCAAGAGATAAGATATGATGCTTATATATTTAATATGTTAGATGTGAGAGTTTCACAGCTACAATTTAATGTTTCATTTGATTTAGTAATAAAAGATGAAACAGGAAAAACAGTTAAAACATCTATGTCATTAAATATGCCAACTGATGAAACATTAACAACAGGAATGTCTATTCTAAGACAAGATGTAAGTAAATTTATATTCACTGTTGTAGATTAATATAAATTGTATTAAAAGTATTGAAAATAAATAGAATATATTGTATAATAAACTTACGCCAAGCGATAGAGTACTGTGAACCTTGTCAGATCCGGAAGGAAGCAGCAATAAGCAATATACTCTATGTGCTTGGTTTTTTTGTTTGGGAGGAAAAAATGGGATACATAGCATTATATAGAAAATATAGACCAAATAAATTTGAGAGTATCATTGGTCAAGAAAATGTAACAAAAATACTTAGAAATCAAATAAAAAATGGCAATATATCTCATGCATATCTTTTTAGTGGTACTAGAGGAACAGGTAAAACTAGTGCTGCAAAAGTTTTTGCAAGAGCAATTAACTGCTTAAATCCAAAAGATGGTGAGCCATGTAATGAATGTGATGTATGTAAAGGTATTTTAAATGGTACTATTACAGATGTTATTGAGATGGACGCTGCCTCAAACAATAGTGTAGAAAATATACGTCAAATAAGACAAGAAGTTGTATATGCAACTGTAGATGTAAAATATAGAGTATATATAATAGATGAGGTTCACATGCTTACAACTAGTGCATTTAATGCACTTCTTAAAACATTAGAAGAGCCACCAGAAAATGTAGTATTTATATTAGCAACAACTGAACAACATAAAATACCTGTTACTATTTTATCAAGATGTCTTAAATTTGATTTTAATAGATTAACAGAGGAAGATTTATATAAGAGAATAAAATTTGTTTTAGACTCAGAAAATGTAAAATATGAAGATGAAGCATGTAAATATATAGCAACTCTTGCAGATGGTGCAGCAAGAGATGCACTTAGTATTTTAGATAGATGTATTTCTGAAATGGATGATGTATTAAAATATGAAGATATACAAAATATTGTTGGAGCAATAGATAAAAAAATAATAAATCAAATAGTAGATAACATATTAGATTATGATTCTTTAAATGCATTATCTGCGGTTGATGAAGTAATTAAAAAAGGAAAAGATTTAAGACAATTTACTTTTGAGATTACAAGTGAATTTTTAAATAGGCTTGTTAATACTAACGATAATATACAAAGATATGTAAGTATAATAGATAGATTATCTGCACTAGATAATGATTTAAAATCCACTACAAGAAAAGAGATAGTTTTAAAATCATGTATAATTGGACTATGCAATGTTAGTACTGTGGATAATGTACAAAGTGTAGCTAATGTATCTGTGGATGGTGCATATTCTAAAAAGATAGAGATTTTAGAAAGAGAAATTAAAGAGCTTAAAGAACGTATTAATAGTGGTAATTTTACAACTCAAGGAGTTGAGACTTCAGGTACTGTTGCACCAAAAGTAAATATTAGTGCAAAGACTGCTCCAATGGAATCAAAAGAAGAAGAAAAACTTACTGAATTTCCAAATACAGAGGAACTGAAAAAAGCAGTTATAGAAAAAGGTAAGATTAAGCTATACTCAGCTCTTGCTGGAGCTAAAGTATATATAGATGAAGCAGTTAGAATTATAACTACAAATTCTTTTGGGTATAAGTTATTAACTCAAGACGAAAATGCAGAAGTAATGGCTCAAATTTTATATGAAAAATATAATGTTAATAAGAATATAATATTAGAGTTAAAAACAGAGTCAGGAGAATCAATATCTAAGATAGAAAAAATACTAAAAGATAATAATATAGAATATACAAATATAGATTAAACTTGAAAAACAAACTCAAGTATATTATAATAGTTTCTGTGAAAGGATGGATATAAAATGGGAAATAAATATGGTGGATTTCCAGGCGGTGGCATGGGAAATATGCAAAACTTATTAAAACAAGCACAAAAGATGCAAGCAGATATGCAAAAGAAACAAGAAGTTGTAGCTTCAAAAGAAATTGAAACTTCAGCAGGCGGTGGAGCCGTTGTTGTTAAAGCTACAGGAGATAAAGTTATTAAAGAAATAATAATAAAGAAAGATGTTGTTGATCCAGATGATGTTGAAATGTTACAAGACTTAGTATTAACAGCTGTAAATGAAGCTTTAAGAAAAGCAGATTCAATGATGGAACAAGAAATGGGATCTTTTAATATTCCAGGATTATTTTAGGTGATATAAATGTATTCAGATACAGTTAATAAATTGATTAATCAATTTGAAAGACTACCTGGTATTGGACATAAAAGTGCTGTTAGACTAGCATTTTATATACTAGAGTCATCAAAAGAAGTTGCAGAGGAGATGTCTAAAACATTAATTGAAGCAAAAGAAAATGTGAAATTTTGTTCAGTATGTTTTAACTTAACTGAAAAAGATCCTTGTGACATTTGTTCAGATAAAAAAAGAGATGATTCTGTTATTTGTGTAGTTGAAAATGTTAAAGACGTTGTAGCTATGGAAAAAACACATGAATATAGAGGACTATATCATGTTTTACATGG
Organism: uncultured Clostridia bacterium; assembly: GCA_949106495.1. GTDB lineage: Bacteria > Bacillota > Clostridia > TANB77 > CAG-465 > CAG-465. The sequence goes on along the minus strand of CARYZD010000003.1, from coordinate 121,228 downwards.
CTCAATTTCTCCAATGAATAATATTTCAGCAGGAGATATTAAAATTAAAGAATTACTTCAAAGATTAAGTGATGATAAAATAAAAGAAGTGATTTTGGCAACTAATCCAACAGTTGAAGGTGAAGCAACAGCAATGTATATATCAAGATTAATTAAACCTTTAGATATTAAGGTGACAAGAATTGCTCATGGCATTCCTGTTGGAGGAGATTTAGAGTATACGGATGAAATTACATTAATTAAAGCACTAGAAGGTAGAAGGGAAATGTAAAATAGGTGTTTACACCTATTTTTCATTGAATAAAAGTTGTATGAGAGTTGGATTTTATGATTCAGGACTTGGAGGTCTTACAGTATTAAAAGAAGCAATTGAAAATGAGGGATTAAGCCAAGAAATATATTATTTAGGAGATACAAAGAATACTCCATATGGTACAAAAGACGAGGAATTTGTAAAAGGAGTAATTAGAGAAAATGTTGAGTATCTTGTAAATATTGGTTGTAATCCGATAGTTATTGCTTGTAATACAGCTACAAGTCTTTGTATAAATGAGTTAAGAGAAAAGTATAAAGATATAATATTAATTGGTACAGAACCAGCTGTTAAAGTTGCAGCAGATTCTAAGATTAACAAAAAAATATTAGTACTTGCAACAAGTATTACTGTTAATCAAGAAAAATTACATAGTCTTATTAATAAATTAAATATTGAAGATGAAGTAGAGCTATGTCCAGCAGACAAGCTTGTTACGTTTGCAGAAAATGTTAATTGTAATAGTATGACTAAAGAAATTAATAATTATATTAAATCAATACTTTTAAAATATAATTTGAATGATTTTAGTCATATTGTTTTAGGATGTACACATTTTCCACTTTTTAGAAATAATTTTAAAAGTGTTATAAATGAAATTAATCCAAAAATAGAAATTAGTATTGTTGATGGTGCAAAAGGTATATCTAAGAATTTAATTAGATATATAGATAAAATTAAGGAACGAGATAGTAATAATATATGTAAGAAAAATATTACTGTTATTACAACAAGTGAGAATAAGCAATTTGTTTTAAGAACTAGACAAATTCTTAATATTGATGAAATAAATTTTCAAACTAAATTACATTAAAATTACAAAAAAATTTCAATAAATAGTAGCAATATTTTTTTTTACGTGATATAATTATTACAGTTTTAAGAGAATTAACGAGGTGTATATATATGAATGATAAAAAAATCTTAATAGTTGATGACGAGAAAGCAATAGTAGACATATTAAAGTTTAACTTAGAAAAAGAGGGTTTTACTACTACTGTAGCATATGATGGAGAAGAAGCAATTAAAATTGCTTTATCTGTAAATCCAGATTTAATATTATTAGATTTAATGTTACCAAAAGTTGATGGATTTAATGTATGTAAAAAATTAAGAAAAAGCTTAGTTTGTCCAATTATAATGGTAACTGCTAAGGAAGAAGTGGTGGACAAGATTATAGGACTTGAATTAGGTGCAGATGACTATATGACAAAACCTTTTAGTATTAGAGAAGTTATTGCAAGAGTAAAAGCTAATTTAAGAAAACATACACTACCTGAAACAGAAGAAGATAAAAATACTTCGAAAAATAAAATAAAAGTTAAGGATATGATAATTGATCCTGAAAGATATATAGCAATTGTCAGTGGAAAAACAATTGATTTAACAATAAAAGAATTTGAATTGTTAAAATTATTATCTACAAATCCAAACCAAGTATTTACTAGAGAACAAATACTTAGAGGAGTATGGGGATATGATTTTTATGGTGATGCAAGAACAGTTGATGTTACTGTAAGAAGATTAAGAGAAAAAATTGAGAAAAACTCAGCTGAGCCACAATATGTTCAAACAAAAAGAGGAATGGGATATTACGTTTCATTATAATGCAGAAAGAGAGTAAAATATGAAAGTTTCTATGAAAAAAATTATTAGAGCTATGAGTATAATTATGGTAGTTATAGTATATATAACTACCATAATTTTATCTGGATCTATTATTGATACAGACAAAATATTTAGTAAAAATAATATTATTGTTTTAGTTATTTTTACTATTATTTCATATATTTTATCTGTAATTGTTTCTAATAAAATTGTTTCTCCATTAAAAAAAATTGAAAAGGGAATGAAAGTTGTTAGTGAAGGAAAACTTCCAGACATATCAAGAATTAAAGACTCAGATGAATTTCCAGAATATCATGAACTTATGGATGCATACGTTTCTATGTTAAAAGTGATAAAAAAGAATACTTTTGATTTAAATAGTCAACAAAGTAAAACAGAAATAATATTAGAACATATGGCAGATGGAGTAATGGCTTTTTCTACTACAAAAGAAATAGTACACATGAATAAATCTGCAATGAGAATGTTAAATATTACAAATGAAGATGAATCATTTGATACTATATGTCAAAGATTAAAACTTAATGTAGATTTTAGTAAGGTAATGTATCTTCCAAACTATCAAAGTGTTGAAATTAAGACAGAGCTAGGAGAACTTGCTTTAAGTATTGTTTTTGCACCATTTTTTAGTGATGAATTGAGTCCAATGGGAATAATAATGATTATTAGAAATATAACAGATAGTGTTCAAACAGATAATGTGAGAAAAGAATTTGTTGCAAATGTTTCTCATGAGTTGAAAACACCTCTTACATCTATACGTGGATATTCTGAGACAATTATGAATGGAGATTTAACTTATCAAGAAATACTTCGTTTTTCAAAAGTTATAAATCAAGAAGCAAATAGAATGAGCAGGCTAGTTTCAGACTTATTACAATTATCTAAAATGGACTATAATAAAGTAAATTGGAATAAAACAACATTAAATACAGTAGACATACTAAAAAATGTATGTGAAAAAGTAAGATTTGAAGCAGAAGAGAAAAAGCATAAACTTGAACTTATATGTGCAGAGAATATGCCTACAATATATGCAGATAAGGATTCAGTACAGCAAATAATTATTAATATCCTTACTAATAGTATAAAATATACACCAGAAGGAGGACTAATTAGAATATATGCAGGTCCAATTGAAAATAGAGTGTATATTAAAGTAATAGATAATGGTATTGGAATACCACAAAAAGATTTAGGAAGATTATTTGAAAGATTTTATCGTGTAGATAAAGCACGTTCAAGAAAAATGGGTGGTACTGGACTTGGTCTTTCTATTGTAAAAGAAATGGTAGATGGAAATAATGGAACTATTAATATAGATAGTAAATTAAATGAGGGAACAGAAGTAACTATAACTTTTCCAACTAAAAAAGAATAGGAGTTAATATGATATATTTTGATACACATGCACATTACAATGATGATAAATTTAAAGATAATGTAGATGAGACAATAAAAGAATGTATTGATGCAGGAGTAAAAAAAATAAACATAATAGGATATAACGTTGAAAGTTCTAAAAAAGCTATAGAACTTGCAACAAAATATGATGAATTATATTCTGTAATTGGAATACATCCAAGTGATGTAGGTAAATGTAGCGTAAAAGAAATAGAAGAATTATATATAAAAAATAATAATGGTAAAATAGTTGCAATTGGTGAAATTGGTTTAGATTATTATTGGGTAAAAGATAATAAAGAGGAGCAAAAAAAGTTATTTATAGAGCAAATAGAACTTGCAAATAAATTAAAATTACCTATTGTTGTGCATAGTAGAGATGCTTCATTAGATACTTATCTAACACTTAAAGAACATCCTGCAAAATATGGTACTTTACTGCATTGTTTTTCGCCAACTGAAGACTTAGTTAGACTAGTACTAGAAAATAAATATATGGTAGCTTTTGGTGGAAATATAACATATGATAGAGCAAAATCATTTCCAAGATATATGGATATGATACCTGTAAATCAAATTGTTATAGAAACAGATGCACCATATCTTCCACCTGTACCTTTAAGAGGCACAATAAATACTTCTAAAAATTTACCAATTATAATAGGAAAGCTTGCAGAATATAAACATATAGAAGTAGAAGAATTATCAAAAATTGTATACCGAAATTCGCTTGAATTTTTCAATATCAAAGAGTAAGAAGTTTTCTTACTCTTTTTACATTGATGAAAAATAAAAAAAGAATTGAATAAATGAAAGATAGGCTAATATAAAAATATGAAAATTACAAATACTAGATTTTAGATAAAAGTAAGATAATATAATATCTAGTACTGTACATAGTACACTTAACCAAAAAGCAAAAATAAAGTTAGCAAATCTTAAAAATAAAAGAGAAGACAATATTGATAGCAATAATATTATTAAATATAATGCTATTACAATTAAAATATTTTTTGAACTATCTAGCCTTGTAGAATACATATATATGTTTATTCCAAGTAAAATATATAAAACAGGATACATTATTTTAAGTGTTAAGTAGTTTCTTGTTATATTGTGTATATTAATTTTTAATGAATTTATATCTAAACAAATAAATGTATGTAAAACTAAGCAAATTATAGTAAAAATACATATTATAGATAATACTTTTGCATAATATCCAAATATTTTCAATTAAATCACCAACAATATTATGCGCAAAAAAATAGAGTAATATAAAATTACTCTATATATCCAATATATGGTAGATTTCTGTATTTTTCATCATAATCTAGCCCATAACCAATTACGAATTTATCTGGTATTTCAAAACATACGTATTCTGGATTTAAATCAAATTCTCTACGTTCTTTTTTATCTAACATAGTACATATTTTAAGTGATTTTGGATTTTTTGAATTTAAATAATCTTTTAAATAAGTTAAAGTTCTTCCAGTATCAACAATATCTTCAACAATAATAACATTCTTATTGCTAATATCAGTAGAAATGTCTAATTTAAAGTCAATTTTTTTAGTACTTTCAGTTCCTTCATAACTTGATACTTTCATAAAATCTACAGTTACAGGTAAGTTTATTCTTTTAGCTAAATCTGTAGCAAAAAATGCAGCACCTTTTAAAATACAAATTATAACTATTTCTTCATTTGAATAGTCATTTTCAATTTGTTTTGCAACTTCTTTAATACGATTTTCAATTTTCTTTTCATCAATTAAAGTTTTAATATTCATAAAAAAATCCTCCTTATGTCGACATTATATCATAAATTATATGTATAAACAATTATTTTGATTAAAATAATAAATAAATGTATATAAATGATATTACATTATATAATTGACATAATAATAAAACGGTGGTATAATAATTTAGCTTAGAAATAAATAAAACTTAAATATTAATATATTAAAGGGGGAAATGATATGAGTGTTAAAAAGGACCAAAAAATATTTATGCAATTTAGACTAGGAATAGACAAAAGACCTGAGTGGTTTAAAGAAGGAGAAAACATAGAATTTGTACGTGAAAAAATTATAGATGCTGAGACATTAAAAGTAGTTCCAAATGCAATAGTAGAAATCTATATTAAATCTGAAAATGGAAAGCAAAAAGTCGAATATGGAGATTACATCATTAAAGATAAAACAGGAAAAATATTTGCTTGTAAGGAAAATCAACTTGAAAAATTTACATGATAGTTATTATTTAACTAAAATATTAATATATTTAGGAGGATAAAGATATGAGTAAAGAGATAAATAGATTTAAGTATATTGGAACTAATTTTTTTGATTTTGCTGATATTGAGATATTCTATGATACAAAGACAAAAGTGATGTATATGAGTTATGACGGATTAGCACCAATAGTAATGGTAAATTCAGATGGAAAACCATGTTCATATACTGAAGAAAAAAACAAATAAAAAATATGAAATTTTTGGAGGTATTTAAATGATTATAATAAATGGTAAATCAATTGATACTAATAAAGTAAATGATATTATTGTTAAAGATAATGTTGTAATAATAAATGGAAAGAAATTTAATACAAAAGATTATTCAGATAATTGTATTATTAATATTGAAGTTGATGGAGATGTACATGGAAATATTACTACAAATGGAAGCGTTGAAGTTAGTGGAAATGTTGAAGGAAACATAGATACAAATGGAAATGTTAATTGCTATGGAGATATTAATGGTGACATTGATACTAATGGTAATGTATCCTTAAGAATAAAATAAAAGGTAATAATTTTTTGTTTAATGGAGGTATAGTATGCCAAATAATATGGATATACCAAAGAAAAAGAACTTTATAAAAAGAATGTTTTGTAGACATGAATATAGACAATACTTAGAAATAGGAGAATATCTAATTTTATCTGGAGATTATATTTGTACAATATGTACTAAATGTGGAAATTTAAAATCAAGAGATTTCTACGAGTATAATGATGAAGGTACTGGTTATAGATAATTTTAAAAGGGCAAAATAGCCCTTTTTATTTTGCTTAATATACTTATTAAATTTGTTAAAAGTTGACATAAACATACAAAAGTGGTATAATTAAGGCAGATGTTTAGAGAAAATCATTTGATTTTAATAAAAAAATGGAGGTGGTTATATGAAAAAGAAACGGCGATGGAAGCGATATCTTTTGTAATATTGTTATTGTCTTTGTTGTACTATTTGTTGTATATATTATTTTCTTTTGGAGAAGCTCAGATGGAATAGCTGTTGAAGCTTTTGCTAACGAATCAGATTATACAGTATATAGTGGAAGGCATGTATATGAATGGTGGAAAACAACTTTAACAGAAAAAGAACAAATTTTGTATAATGAAATGAAAGAATCATATTTACAATTTAGAAAAGATTTTTCTACTCAACTAGAGGAATTAACAGTAGTTGAACTTGAAGAAACATATGCTGCATTATTACTTGATCATCCTGAAATATTTTGGATGGATAATTATATTGCAGTTCCACAAGTTAATGATACAAAAATATGTACAAATAAAAGTATACAACTTAAATATTATTACACAGAAGAAGAAGCTATAGCAATTAAAGCTCGTATAGAACCAGTTTATATGGAAATTGTAAATGGAGCTAAAAAACAGAAGAATGATTATAAAAAAATAAAATATGTACATGACAAATTAATTAATCTTGCTACGTATACTAAATATAGTAAAGATAATGTACATGAATTTCAATCTATTGTTTCTATTTTTGACACAAAAGAGAGTGTATGTGCAGGTTATACCTATGGTTTTAAATTTATAATGGACCAATTAAATATAGATTCAATAGCTACAAGAGACATTGGAAATGAAGTTGCTAGTGATAATCATATTTGGAATATGGTAAATTTGTATGGGAAATGGTATAATATAGATATAACATATAACAATCAATTAACAAAAAATGGTACAATATCATATAACTATTTCTTAAAAGAAAATAGTGAATTTTATAAAGACCATAAAATGCAAAAGAATATACCACAAAATTAAGAGTGAAAATAAATCACTCTTAATTTTTTATTATTTTATATGTATTATTATATTTTAGATTACATAACTTTACATTTTGCTTTAAATATGTTATAATATACACGTGTGCAATTGGAGGAAAAGAAAATTGGAAGACGTAAAAATAGATGTACTTTTAAATGAAGAAAGATATGACGACGCAATAGACTTAATGAAAGATAAATATGTAGAATTATTTGGTAAAATGTTAAATAAGAAAAATGTAGAAGTGCCAAAAAATGAAGATTTTTATTGTTATACAACTAAAGTAATGAATGAATATCCAAAATTCTTAACTCATATTGAAATGTTAAGAAAAGGAATAGTAAATAATGATTTTAGTTATTTAGATGAAATTGAATTACTAAAAAATACATATAATTATTTAAAAGTAAATTATTAAAGGATAGGTTATAGTTTTTTAACTATAATCTTTTTTTTGCAAATTTTATATTTTTTTGATTTTATAAAGAATAATTATTTTAGTTATGTTATAATTATCTGAGGAGGTATTGATATGAAATATTATGATTTAGATGTAGATGAAGCATTTCATTCATTGCAGACAAAAGAGGATGGATTAAGTATAGATGAAGCTAAATCTAGACTTAATAGATATGGATTAAATAAATTAAAAGAAACAAATAAAAAGAGTAATTTATCTAAGTTTATAGACCAATTTAAGGATTTGATGATTATTATTTTAATTGTAGCAGCTATTTTTTCAGGAATTAGTGCTAAAGTAAATAATGAGCCATATACAGATACAATTGTTATAGTAGCTGTTGTAGTTATAAATGCTATAATGGGATTTGTTCAAGAACTTAAAGCGGAATCAGCAGTTGAAAGCTTAAAGAAAATGACTACCCCAAATGCAAAGGTAAAGCGTAATGGAAAAGTTATGATATGTTCTTCAGAAGAAATTGTACCAGGAGATATTATTGAGCTTGAAGCGGGAGATAGAGTACCAGCAGATGCAAGAGTAATTTGGGAGGTATCATCTAGTGTAGATGAATCAATGCTTACTGGAGAAAGTGAAATGGTGCAAAAAGATGTAGAAAAGGTTGATTCTAATTCTCAAATAAATGAGAGAACAAATATGATATATTCTGGTTGTAATGTAGTATATGGTAAAATTAATGCTGTAGTTGTACAAACTGGAATGAATACCGAACTTGGAAAAATTGCATCATCAGTTCAAAAAGATAAAGAGGTTTTATCTCCTTTACAAATAAAAATAAATAATATTAGTAAAACTTTATCTATTATAATAGCAATAATTATAGGAATGTTATTAATATATGGAATAGTAGTTGGAAATGAACTAATGGAGACTATTATGCTTTGTATTTCTCTTGCAGTAGCAGCTATTCCAGAGGGATTACCTGCAGTTATAACAATTGCTTTATCTCTTGGAACTACTTCTATGGCAAAGAAAAATACAATTGTAAGAAAGATATCATCAGTTGAGACATTAGGTTCAATAGATGTTATTTGTTCAGATAAAACTGGAACAATAACACAAAATAAAATGAAAGTCAAAGAAGTCATATTTAATAATAAAAATTATAAAGTAGAAAAGGAACTTATAGAAAATAGTGATTTAATTATTAATATGATGGTACTTTGTAATGATACAAAGATTGATATAGAAGATGAGTCTAATTTAATAGGAGACCCTACAGAAACAGCATTATTTAAATATGCTATGGATAGAGGATATAATCCAAAGTCAATTGTAGATAATAATAAAAGAGTTGCTGAAATTCCTTTTGATTCAGATAGAAAAATGATGACAACTGTTAATGAATTATCTGGAAAAGTAGTATCAATTACTAAGGGAAGTTTAGATTCATTACTTTCAAAATGTTCAAATTATTATGAAAATGGAAATATTTTATCAATGAATAAAGCTGAGAATGAAAAGATATCTAAGTTTGAAAAGGAAATGGCAGATAAATCTTTAAGAGTTCTTGGATTTGCATATAAAATTTTGGATAATATTCCAAATGATGATGAGATTTCTAATCTTGAAAATGATTTAGTATTTGTTGGTATGGTTGGAATGATGGATCCACCAAGAGAGACTGTTAAAGAATCTATTAAAAAATGTAAAGAGGCTGGAATTAGACCTGTTATGATTACAGGAGATAGCCTTAGTACTGCTTCTGCAATAGCAAAAGAAATAGGTATACTTGAGAAAGGACATTTTGCAATAGAGGGAAAAGAATTAGATACTCTTAGTGATGAACAACTAATTAATGTAGTAGATAAGTATAGTGTATATGCCAGAGTACAACCAGAGCATAAAGTAAGAATTGTAAAGGCATGGCAAGCTAAAGAAAAAGTTGTTGCTATGACAGGAGATGGTGTTAATGATGCACCAGCAATAAAATTATCTCATGTTGGAATTGGAATGGGTAAAACAGGAACAGAAGTAACCAAAAGTGTTGCAGATGTTGTACTTGTTGATGATAGCTTTAGTACAATAGTTGATGCGGTTGAAGAGGGCAGAAAAATATATGATAATATACGTAATGATATAATTTACTCTCTATCTAGTAATTTTGCAGAAATGATAATTATTATTGCAGGATTATTAATGAAAGCTGAGATATTTTTACCAATACATATTTTATATATAGATTTAGCTACTGACTCTATTCCATCTATATGTCTAGCATTTGAAAGAGCAAGTAAGGGAATAATGAAAAGAAAACCAAAACCAGTAAATAGACCTTTCTTTACACCATTTATTATTGCAACACTTGCAGCTTCTTCAATATTTGAAGGGATTTCTGGATTATTAGTATATCATTTCTCTAAAATTTCATATGGTGCAGATGTTGCTCAAACTATGGCTTTCTTATGTATAATTGTTCAGGAAATGGTATATGCGATTAATTGTAGAAATCTTAAAGAGCCAATATTTAAACAAGGACTGTTTTCTAATAAGACTATGAATATAGGTATGATAATATTAACTATAATGCAAATATTAGTATTCTGTACACCTATTGGTCAAATATTTAAAATTACACAATTAACTATAATGCAAGTATTAATAATTCTTTTAGTGAATATATTAGCATTTTTATTTATTGAAATATCAAAACCAATTATTGCAAAGTTTTTTAAAGATTAGTAAGTGGAGCAGATTATATCTGCTTCATTTTTCTCTTTATTTTTTGTAAGGTTTGGTGTATAATAACTAAAGAAAAAAGGAGAAGAGAGAAATGAATAATAAAATAGTTCCAATAACATTACTTACTGGATATTTAGGTTCAGGAAAAACAACTTTAATAAATCATATTTTAAATAATCAAAAAGGATATAAAGTTGCAGTAATTGTAAATGATATAGGAGAAGTAAATATAGATGCAGATTTAATTGCTAAGGGCGGAGTAGTAAACCAAACAGATGATAGTTTAGTACCACTAACAAACGGTTGTATATGCTGTACTTTAAAAGTAGATTTAATGCAACAAATTGTAGATATAATTAAAACTAAACAATTTGATTATATTTTAATTGAAGCAAGTGGAATATGTGAGCCAATTCCAATAGCTCAAACAATAACTGTTTTATCTGATTCTACAGAACAATATGGATTACCTAAAATATGCAGATTAGATAATGTTGTATCTGTTGTCGATGCACTAAGACTTGCAACTGAATTTGGTTGTGGAGATAATCTTGTAAGTGAAAATATAGATGATGAAGATATAGAAAATCTTCTTATTCAACAAATTGAATTTTGTAATACAATAATATTAAATAAAGTAGATGAAGTATCAGAAAAAGAATTAAATAAAGTTAAAGCTATAATTAAAAAATTACAACCTAATGCTAAAATTATTGAAACAAATTATGGAAAAGTTGATACAGATAGAATTTTAAATACTAATCTTTTTGATTTTAATAAAGCATCAGTTAGTGCTGGTTGGATTGAAGAGTTAGAAAGTGATGTTGATGAAGAGGAAGAACATGAACATGAACATGAACATGAACATGGTCATCACCATCATCATGATGAATCAGAAACAGAAGAATATGGAATTAGTTCATTTGTATATTATAGAAGAAAACCATTTAGAGTTAAAAAATTTGAAAATTTCTTAGATGAATTTCCAAAAACTATAATAAGAGCAAAAGGATTAATATGGCTTAGTGATGATGATTATATGTCATATTGTTTTGAACAAGCTGGTAAACAAAGAACAATTTCTGAAGCTGGACAATGGATTGCTGCAGCTCCAAGATATGAAATAGATAAAATACTAAAATATAATCCTGAAATACAAAAAGTCTGGGATGAAGCTTGTGGAGACAGAATGAATAAAATTGTATTTATTGGAAAAGACATGGATAAAGAGGCTATAATAAAAAGACTTGATGAATGTTTATCTGAAATTTAATATTAAATAAAATGGAAGAGTAGATTTTTATATCTACTCTTCTTCACATTCACAAGGAATTCTTCCAAGACAAGTATTATCTTCTTTTCTATTTCTTAATACTTTTATTGGATTAGGTGCCTTTTCATATCTATAATCCTTAGATAGTTTATATATTGTTTTGCAAATTGTATTATGACTTGGAACACATTCGACATCATTATTAACTATTGCTTGATATTTAAAGAAATCGCTATCTAGTGGCATCATATTTACAGGACAATAGTCTTCTTTTAATGATGTTAAACAAACTGTATTTTTTAATACATCTCTTACATATTCTACATTAGGTCCTAAATTTAATAATTCTGGGAAAGTACCGTCATTTCCTACAACACAGTTCCAATGTTTCCCTTCGTATTCTTCTAATAATTTTGCAGCAACTTTAAGATTTGCTACTTCTTGGTAAAAACATTCTTTCCATACACATTTTACTTGTGGATCACATTCATCTTCAAGACAAGAATAATATAAATAACAAGCAGTATACATATGCATTACAAGATTTTCTAACCATGTCATAGATGCATTTAATAGACTTCCATAATGAGTAACATGGTCTTCTTCTACCATACCAATTTCTTGATATAATCTTCTTCCTAAATCCGATGGATATAGATTACAAACGTTCATATAAAAATTCATAGTTTGTTGCTCAGCAGCAGTTATAATATTACAGTGTAGTTTTGTTATAGTACAAACATCACTACTGTTAAATCTCCTAATAGTATCTACTGGACATCTATGATGTGCTATTGTAGGTCTTGCTGGCATTATTTCAGTATATCTACCAACTAAGTATTCAGCATCTTGACCATATTCTAGTTTCATTAAATTAGAATATCTATATAAATGGTCAAAGTCTTCTAGTAATGCAAAGTCTAGAGCTGCTTTTACGTATTGATCTGGTTCATTTTGAGCCATTCTTGCTGTTAAGTCTACTGCAAGTAATTCATATATGATAGTTTCCTCTAGTATATTTTCATTAATTGGTTTTAAGCATTGAACCTTTTTTTGCTGTTGTTGTTCAATTCTTCTTAGTTTTGCTAGTTCCCTTCTTAAATTATTATCTGTACAATTTCTATTAAATTGATGTAGAAAAAATACTTGTTCTGTTTCACAACCATTCATTAGAATAACACGTGCTTTTGTATATGGACTTGTTTTATTTTTATCATATGCACAAGGATAAATTTCCTTCCAGTTTAAATATTTTTGACCAGTAATTGGTGAATCAAATGTAAATGGATTCATTTCAAACCTCCTATATATAAATTTATATGATTTTAATTATTTAAAAATGAGTAAAATATAATTTTTTATTTAATAATTTAATATTATGTGGTATAACATAAGTGAGGAAATGCGTATGAACTATTATGAAATATTAGAGGTAAGTGTTAATGCTTCACAAGAAGTAATAAAAAATGCATATAGAGCTTTAATAAAAAAATATCATCCAGATTCATATACTGGAAATAAGCAATATGCAGAAGAAATGATTAAAAAAATTAATGAGGCATATGAGACTTTAAGTGATGAGAATAAACGTCTTTTATATGATTATGACGAAGGCTTTAAAGTAAATCCAAATGTATCATTAGATGAAATAGTTGAAGATGATATTATAAAGAAAGAAGTTAATGTAAAAGATAATAAAAATTATAAAGAATTTAAAATTGAAGAATTCATTAAAAAACATAAAGTTTTAGTAGTAATTTCTATTATAGTTATATTCATTTTAGCTTTTTTAATTGGAAATGCTATTGCAGGTAATCAAGAAAAAGAACAAAAACAAAATGTAAAGCAAGAAAATAAAGTAGAAAATGAGAAAGAAAATACTCAAAATAATAAATATAGTCCAAATTATGAGTATAAATATAATAATCAAAATAAACAAGAAAATAATAATCAACCTAATGTGGATAACTCAAATTTAAATCAAAACGATGAAGATAAAGACAATGAAACAAATGATAACAGTCAAAAAGAAGAAAATAAAACAGATATAAATTCTGGAATGTCATAAAAAAAACTCCACTTAAAATGTGGAGTTTTTTTGAAAGAATATTTATTTTTTAACTTTTAGGAATGTATAATTTACATTTACAAATTCCTTTTTCTATAAATTCATCACATGGACATAAAGTAGTATCATCTACATTTACCCTACAAGGACAATGACCATCTTTTTTGTATATTCCTGTTATAATTTTCTTAACGTATTCTTTATCTGGATTTAATATATATCCTTTCATAAAAATCCCTCCTAAAATTATATATATTGTTCAATAAGTGACATTATTTCATTTTCACTATAAAAACCTTCAACTTGTTTTACAGCTTTACCATCTTTAAAAATAATCATTGTTGGAACAACTTCAATATTATATTTTCTTGCAAGTTCCATAGATTTATCTATATCTATTTTAGCAATATCTATTTCTGCTCTTGAATTAGATATTTTTTCTAAAACAGGTGAAAGCATTTGACATGGTCCACACCATGTTGCAAAAAAATCTACAAGTACAGGTCTTTTAGAATTTAATACCTCATCTTGAAAATTATTTTTATTTATATGTTTAATCATAAAAATCCTCCTTATTATACATTATACAATTATATTTATTATATTATAACATATTTGTGTAAAAGTAAAGAAAATGTTTTTTATTTAATTATTAAAAAATCTCTATAAATAATATGGAGATTTAAAAATTATACTGTATATTTTATTGGTTCTGGAAATTTAACACCATGTGTATCTACAGTAACAGATTTCATAACTTGGTCATCAAGTGGTCTATCTGAAGAATCAGTAGGAACATTTGCTATTTTATCGATAATATCCATTCCTTCTATTACTTTACCAAAAGCTGCATAAGAGCCATCTAAGTGAGGTGAGTCTTTATGCATTATAAAAAATTGTGAACCAGCTGAGTTTGGCATCATAGATCTTGCCATAGAAAGTACACCAGCTTCATGTTTTAAATCATTTTTAAAACCATTTCTTGAAAATTCTCCTTTTATTGAATATCCAGGACCACCAGTTCCGATTCCTTGAGGATCTCCTCCTTGAATCATAAAACCAGATATTACTCTATGAAATATTACATCATCATAAAATCCTTTATTTACTAAAGATATAAAGTTATTAACTGTATTAGGTGCAACAGCAGGATATAATTCTGCACGTATAATATCACCATTTTCCATTTCAATTGTTACTATTGGATTAGCCATATATAATTTCTCCTTTCGAATTTAGAGTTATTATATCACAAAAATGGCTATAATACTATAAATTAGGAATATTATATTTTACAATTTGAGTACAGTTTGGTTTTTCTATATTAGTTAATGCATTTATAACCATACCATGTGTAATAACAAGAACTTTTTTATATGAACTATATTTTCTAAGTACATTATTTGTTCTAGTTATAATTTCGTCTTTTTCTTCAAAGTTGTCTTCTGGATATGAATTTTTACCATTATTTGCTTCATAATGTTCTCTCCATTTTACAACTTTTGAATAATCATCATACATAAATGTTTTATCTGGTATCCATTCCATTAAATCTATTTCAACTTTTAAATTTAAGTTTAGTTCTTTTGCTAAAATGCTTGCAGTTTGTAATGTTCTTGCATGTGGTGAAGATAATATTAAATCTGCAGATTTTAACTCATCAGATTTAGATAAAAGAAAAGCTTCTTTTTCTCCTTCTTCTGTAAGCGGAGCTAAATCATTTCCAAAAGCTCTATATTTTCTTTTATCTATAATAGAGTAATCTGGTGTTGCATGTCTAATTAATAAAAATTCAGTCATATGTATTTATCCTCCTATTATATAATGATAATATATCATAATATAAATATTCTTTCAATAATAAAATAATGTACAAGATATTAAAACTGTATATTTAAATTTTATTTTCTTCTTGATATAATTATATAATATAAATATTGTGGAGGTTACAATGTCATATATTGAATTTAAAGATGTAGTAAAAAAATATAAAATGGGAGAAGTTGAAATAACTGCTTTAGATAGAACTTCTTTTGAAATAGAAAAAGGTGAACTTGTTGTTATTGTGGGCGCAAGTGGAGCAGGTAAAACAACTGCATTAAATATTCTTGGTGGAATGGATAATGCAACAAGTGGAAAAGTACTTGTTGATGGAAAAGATATAACTAAATTAAAAGGAAAAGAACTAAT
Source organism: uncultured Clostridia bacterium (assembly GCA_949106495.1). Lineage (GTDB taxonomy): Bacteria > Bacillota > Clostridia > TANB77 > CAG-465 > CAG-465. The sequence continues at coordinate 105,100 of CARYZD010000003.1, read as the reverse complement.
TAGATATAGAAGAGAAGATATAGGGTTTGTTTTTCAGTTTTATAATTTAGTGCAAAATTTAACAGCAATTGAAAATGTTGAACTTGCAACTCAGATTTGTAGTGATTCATTAGATACAAAAGTTGTAATGGAAAAAGTAGGATTAAAAGATAGAATTAATAATTTTCCATCTCAACTTTCAGGAGGAGAACAACAACGTGTAGCTATTGCAAGAGCTATAGCTAAAAATCCCAAATTATTACTTTGTGATGAACCAACAGGTGCATTAGATTATAATACAGGTAAACAGATATTAAAATTGCTACAAGATACTTCCAGAAAAGAAAATATGACAGTAGTAATAATTACACATAATCAGGCAATTACACCAATGGCAGATAAAATTATACAATTTAAAAATGGTGTTGCAATAGATATTAGAAAAAATGACAATGTTGTTCCAGTTGAAAATATAGAATGGTAGGGAATTATGAAAAAATCATTAATTAAGGATAGTATAATAGAAATAAAGAAAACATATAAAAGATTTCTTTCAATTATGCTTATGTCTTTGCTAGGTGTTGGATTTTTTGCAGGTATAAGAGCAACTAGTCCAGATATGGAAAAAACGATAGATAATTATTATAAAGATTTAAATGTTTATGATATACAAATGATTTCTACCCTTGGACTTACAAATCAGGATGTAGAGATGCTTAAAAATAATGATTATATAGATAAAGTAGTAGGCACGTATAGCAAAGATGTATTGGTAAAAGTAAAAGATAATTCAGAGCAAGTAATAAAAGTTTTAGCAATAGAAGATATAAATAAAATAATTATAAATAGCAATGAAGAAAAAATAAAAGAAAATGAATGCTTAGTTGAAGAAAATTTTCTTAAATCTACTGGTAAGAAAATAGGGGATAGTATAAAACTAGAAGATAGTGATAATTCATTTAAAAATAATACACTTAAAATAGTTGGTACTACAAAAAGTCCATTATATTTATCTAGAGATAGAGGTACAAGTACGCTTGGAACAGGAAAAGTAAGCTATTATATTTATACTAGTAGAGAAAATTTTAATATAGATATTTATACTGAACTATATGTTAAAGTAAAAAATTCAGAAAAATATCTTACTGATTCAACAGATTATAAAGATGAAATTCAGAAGGCAAAAAATAGTATAACAGAGTTAAAAGATGAAATTAATAATAGAAGATATAATGAACTAGTTAATAACGCAAATGACAAAATTAAAGAGGCAGAAAATGAAATAGAAAAGAATAAAACTGAAAATGGAAAAAAGCTTGAAGATGCTCAAAAAGAGATTGATAGTTATAAAAAAGAGATAGATAATGCCTCTGCTTTAATAGAGCAAAAAAGATTAGATTTAAATAAGATGTTTGAAGACTATAGTAATCAAATTCAGTCTGGTAAAGACCAAATTGAAAATGCTAAGTCAACACTAGAAAATCAAAAGAATATTGCACAAGAAAATATAAATAATATATTTGTTGCAAAATCAAAAATTATAGAAAATATAGCAATGATAGATATAAATATTGAAATTGCTACGCAAAAAAGAGACGAAGTATTTAATACTTTAGAAAATCCAAAGGATTTAAGTGATGATGAAATTGAATATTTAAAAGGATTAAAATCTGAAATAGAACTTGAAATAGAAAACTTAAATAGAAATAAAACTGAACTTAATGAACAAGTTTATCAAATAGATTTAAAAGTAATTCAAATAAATCAAGAGATACAAAATGCAGAAAATGCAATTGTTGACGAACAAATAGCACTAATTCAAAAAGAAAATGAAATTGCAAGTTATAAATCTCAGGCGTATAGTTCTTTAGATACTTCTCTTAATGAGGTAAATTCAAATAGAGCTACTATTGAAGAAAATCAAAAAGAGTTAGATAAAAACAAGACCGAATTTGAAGATAAAATTAAAGAGGCAGAAAATGAATTACTTGACGCAAAAGAGGAATTATTAGAAATAGAACATCCAAAGCTATATATTTTAGATAGAGAAGATAATGCAGGTTATAGTGGATTTATTCAAGACACTCAAAGTGTAGCAAATATAGGTAAGGTGTTTCCAATTGTATTTTTTGTTGTTGCAACATTAATTAGTTTAACATCTATGACTAGAATGGTAGAAGAGCAAAGACAGCAAATAGGAACTTTAAAAGCTCTTGGATATACTAAATTGCAAATATCTTTTAAATATATATTATATGCAAGTTTAGCTACAATAATAGGTGGTATAATTGGTATGTGTATTGGATTTATTATTATCCCAAGAATTATATGGATGATGTATTCAATGATGTATCAAATACCAAATTTTGTAGTTGAATTTAATTTTGAATTTGGTTTAATAGGATTAATTTGTGCATATATTTGTATAATTGGAGCAACAGTTTATGCTTGTAGTAAAGAACTAATAGAAAAACCTGCAGTTTTAATGAGACCAAAGGCTCCTAAAATTGGAAAAAGAGTAATATTAGAAAAAATACCATTTATTTGGAGTAGACTAGACTTTACTTCTAAGGTAACTATTAGAAATATGTTTAGATATAAAAAGAGATTTTTAATGACAATAATAGGAATACTTGGATGTACTTCATTAATTTTTGTAGGATTCTGTTTAAAGGATTCTATATCAAATATTATAGATAATCAATATGGTAATATATTTAATTATGATTATATTACTGGATTAAAGACTAGTTTAACAGAAAATGATATTAATGAATTTGAAGATGAATTAAATAAAAGAGATGATATTGAACTATTATCTAAAACACATTTATTATCTGCAAATGTTTTAGCAAATAATTCAACTCAAGAAGTACAAATTATAGTTCCATCTAAAAATGAGGAATTATATGATATAGTTAATTTATTAGATTTAAATGATAATAAAGTAAGTTTAGATAATGAAGGTATATTACTTACAGATAAAGCTGCATCATTAATGAATATAAAAGAGGGAGATATGGTAGTAATTGATGTAGATGATGAAGAAATACAAGTAAAAGTAAGCAAAATAGTTAAAAACTATATTTCACATTATGCTTATATGTCTAAAGAATTATATGAAGATTTAATTAGTGAGTATAAAACAAATGCATTAATGATAAAAAATGCAAATTTAACTCAGGAAGAATCAGATGAACTTTCACGAATTTTAATGCAAAATAGTAAAGTTTCATCACACACAGACATAAGTAGTATGAAAGGTTTAGTAGATAATATGATGAGCTGTTTAAATTATGTTGTTTGGGTGCTTATTGTATCATCTGGGCTATTAGCATTTGTAGTGTTATATAATTTAGCAAATGTAAATATAAGTGAAAGAATAAGAGAACTTGCAACAATTAAGGTACTTGGATTTTATGATGATGAGGTATATAAATATGTTTCAAAGGAAACTTCAATTTTAACATTTATTGGTATTATATTTGGAATATTTGGAGGAATCTTCTTAACAACATTTATATTAAAAACATGTGAGATTAATATTTTAAGATTTACTATAAATGTAAAAATAAGTAGTATAATATATTCTATATTAATAACTATATTATTTACTTGTATTGTTAATGTAGTAACATATTTTACTTTAAAGAAAGTGGATATGATAGAATCATTAAAAAGTGTAGAGTAAAAAGAAAAATACGTACTATATTTAGTACGTATTTTTTCTATGATATATTGTTGTATATTTATTTTTTTTATAATATAATTTAATATTATAGGTGAGATATATGATAAGATTTGATTGTGATTATTTAGAAGGAGCACATCCTAAAATTTTAAAGAAGATAGTAGAAAGTAACTATGAGCAAACACCAGGTTATAGTAAAGATGAATATACTAAAAGTGCAATAGATAAAATTAAGAAAGTATGCAAAACAGATAATATAGACATACATATTTTAGTAGGTGGTACACAAACAAATACAACAGTTATTGCAAGTGCTTTGAAGCCATATCAAGCAGTAATATGCGTTAATACAGGACATATAAATGTTCATGAAACAGGAGCAATAGAGTCGTGTGGTCATAAAGTTATATCTGTAGATAGTGATGATGGAAAAATAACACCATTACAAATTGAGCAAGTTGCAAAAATTCATTTTGAAGATGAAGCACCAGAGCATATGGCTATGCCTAAAATGGTATTTATTTCGCTTCCAACAGAATGTGGAACAAATTATGTAAAAGAAGAATTAAAAGAAATTTATAATATGTGTCACAAATATGGAATGTATTTATATATTGATGGAGCAAGGCTTGGATATGGACTTGTTGCCAAAGATACAGATATAAAGATAGACGACTTACCAAATTTATGTGATGTATTTTATATAGGTGGAACAAAGTGTGGAGCATTATTTGGTGAAGCTGTTGTAATAGTTAATGATAATTTGAAAAATGATTTTAGATATTATATAAAACAAAAAGGTGGCCTTCTTGCTAAAGGCAGACTTTTGGGGATTCAATTTGACGCTTTATTTGAAAAAGAATTATATTTTAAAATATGCAAACAGGCTGTAGATTTAGCTATAAAAATTAAAGAGGCAGCTATAAATAAAGGATATAAATTATTATATAATTCATTTACAAATCAGCAATTTATAATTTTACCTAATGATAAACTAAAAGAGTTAAGTAAAGAATTTGTTTTCTTTAAATGGAAAGTAATAGATGAAAATAATACTGCTATAAGAATATGTACTTCATGGGCAACTACTGAGGAAAATGTGGATAAATTGATAGAAAAAATGTAAATATAGTTACTCCTTTCAATTTGAAAGGAGTTTTATCTTGCAATTTTACATAAAAAAGAGTATAATTATACAACATGTGTAACAAGTTGTATGCAGCCTAATATTTAATAATTGGAGGTACACGAATGATCAAAGAGACTTTTTATCAGTTTAGACTAGACAAGCAGTACAGGATTTTGTTTCCTGTAGAAATGCGAGAAGTATATGGTATTGAAAGCCAAGTGTACCTGAAACTTCAGGTTATCGATGGTAAGAAATATCTTCAGATTTCTGGTAGACCAATAGAATTTTTTCAGGCGCAAACTAAGGTAGACGAAAAATTTAGAGTTATAATTCCTAAGTTTGTAAGAGAGAAATTGAACATCAGCGCTGGAGATGAGTTTGACTCTTTTGAGGCAGAGATAGATTCAAGTAACAGAAGTCTGCTTCTTAAAGTAAGAAAGTTTCGTTAAGTAATGAGAGGGTGGATATTTATATCCATCTTTTCGTTAATAAAAAGAAATTTTTTTGATTTATGTGAAGTTTTATGTTATAATATACAGCGAAAAAGGAGGAAGTATTATGAAATGGAATCAAATGATACCTGAGTTTGACGTTTTTAATTTAAAAGAAAGTTTACATTTCTATGTGGATTTAATAGGATTTCATATAGAATATGATAGAAAAGAAGACAAATTTGCATTTTTACAGCTTGAAGATGTTCAATTTATGATACAAGAAATTAACTTTGAAAATAATAAGTGGGGAACAGGAAAACTTGAATATCCACTTGGTGTAGGATTAAATTTTCAAATTGATGTTACAAATATTGATGAGATATATAATAGATTGAAACAAAGTAACTATAAAATATTTGTAGAAATGGAAGACCATTGGTATAGAAAAGATAATATATTAATGGGATGTAGAGAATTTTTAGTACAAGACCCAAATGGTTATGTATTAAGATTTAGTCAAGACTTGGAAAATAAGGAAATTGAAGGATAATTAGATAATTATCTAAATGAGTGCTAGATTTATTTGAAATCTAGTGCTTATTTTTTGACTTTTGGCTAAAAATAAACATTATATGCATATAAAGTTTACAATTTCCTTGACTTTATGTCTCCTAGATTGTATAATAAATAGCGATTATCAAATTATATGCCTGCTTTTAATGATTTTTGCAGGGATTGATGCTTGTGTAATTACACAGTAGATACAGATAGTCAAACAATATTTAGTAGATGAGCTTTTTAAGAAGGAGGTTACTATGAAAGGTATTTCTAAGACAGAGTATGTCGCATTAAGGAAAAAGGGTTCGAGTTATATGTCTTTACCAGTTCATGAAGATAATCTTCAAAAACAGGTAGATGAGACATTGGAAAGCCTTAACAATTTCCTTAATAATTCTCCAGATGAAATCCATAAATGGCAACTTGAAAGAATCGCGTATCTTGTAGATTATGCTTTTGAAAACATTCCGCTATACAGGAAGAAATATTCTGAAGTTGGATATGTAAAAGGAAGTATTAAAACATGGGATGATTTTTATAAGTTACCATATCTTCGTAAAGAAGAGTTAATTGCTGGATTTCCTGGTGAGATTGTAAAGGATGTTGATGACTTTACGCTTTCAACCCGTAGCTCAGGTTCGAGTGGTAAGTTTGTAACAATTGCTGTTTCACAAGAGGCAATATACAAAGATACATTACAGACCATTCGTCAGTTTTACATGCAGTCAGGTAAAAGATACTGTGCAGATGATACTATCTTATTTATTTATACTTGTCCTTGGTGGATAAGCGAGATAAAAGGAAAGTATGTGCAGGATTATTTACCTACTACTACAAAAGTTTCAGATGCTGTAGAGCATATAAAACAAACTAGGCCGCGTTATATTTCAACGTATCCAACATATCTTGAAAAAATTGCATCAACTGGTGTAAAGCTTTCAGATTATGGAGTTGAACTTGTTATTGTTCATTCTGAGCAATCAGACAAGACGCAGCGAAAAATGCTTGCAGATATGCTTGATGTAGAAGTTCTTGATGAGTATAGCAGCGAAGAACTTACAAGAATCGCATTGGAATGTCCAAATCATCACTATCATTTAGAAGAAGATGCTTGCTTTATTGAAATTATAGATAAAGATGGCAATAAACTTCCAGATGGTGAGGTAGGAATTGTTGTTGGTACAAATTTACTCAATACCGCAACACCAATTATTCGCTATGTTCAGGGAGACTTAGCAAAAATTACAGTTGATGAGACTTGCAGCTGTGGAAACAATGGCAGAATTATTGAAGGTGTCAAAGGGCGTAATATGGATTGTGTTATAACAGATACTGGTGAAAGCATTCCAGCTTCATGCTTTATGGATATTGCATATAACTGGTTTTTAGTTTATGACATTCCTGTACATGGACTTAGATACCAATTTGTTCAGTCTAAGGTAGGAAGACTTGATCTTTATATTATTGAGGGAGAGTATTCTTTACCGCTTGAGGAACTTGAGGAAACTATTTATACTTTAGTACCACGTTCAACAAAGGTGTGTGTTCACGAAGTGGACGAATTACCTTATGATAAGGGTACAAAGTATAGACCTGTGATTAGTCTGATTAGGAGGTAGACATCATGGCAAAAAATGGAAGTAACTTATTAGAAGCAAAGGCAGAGATTGCTCGGAGAGACTATGAGTCGGCTTCTACTTTGGTGGAAGAAGAGATTAAAGCTTTAAGAGCAAATACTCCAAATTTACCATTTGAGAAAACTAAACTTGCTGAAGTAGAGATTAATAAATTCTTTTATGAAGGCAAGGCCGTTGACAGAATTATGATTGTATTAAGATCTAATGGCTGTCAGCATTACAAGACAAACGGCGGTTGTTCAATGTGTGCTCATTTAAATGGCGCACCGCTTACTGAGAAAATCACTCACCAAAATTATGTGGAGCAGTGGAACTCAGTTCTTGACGGAAGCTTTTTGGAAGGTGAAAAAAGGGATTTTTCTCTTAATGACTTTCCTGTTGTGTGTGTATACAATTTAGGTAGCTTGTTAAACAGCGAAGAGATTCAGGTAGAAACTGTAAAATATATTTTTGGGACGCTTAATGCGTACAAGGGTGTAAGGAAGGTTATTATAGAATCCAGAGCTGAGTATGTAAAGGATGAAATTCTTGCTGCTATCAAAGAAGTATACGATGGTGTAGTTGAAGTTGGAATTGGCGTAGAGTCAACGGATTTTATGGTTCGTGAGCTTTGCCACCATAAGGCAATTGAAGATACAGTTATTCTTACAGAAGCTGTTGATACATTGCATAAGTATGGTATGAAGGCACTGGCATATGTTAATTTCAAACCAGTTTTTCTTACAGAGAAAGAGGCAATTGACGATGCAATTAAAACGTCAGTAGATTGCTTTAGAAAGTTTCACTTTGATGCAGTTTCAGTTGAGCCGACATCTTTGCAGGAAAATTCACTGGCAAACTATATGTATGAGCTGGGATTATACAGAGTTCCATGGCTTTGGAGTTTAAGAGATATTATTCACGGTATCTATGATGAGATTGATTCTTTAAAATTGGATATCAGGCTTGGCGGATATTTTGATGAAGAAGTATTAAGCGGCAGTCAGGGCGCAGGATTTGCGGATAGAAATGAGATTTTTCCGCATATGACATCCAGCAATTGCAGTCATTGTACTAATGAATTTGTTGACGCAATTAAACAATTTAACATGACGTATGATGTGAGAGATTTGGATTTGGTTAAACCTTGTAAACATTGCTACAAACTGTGGCAGGAAACAAAGAAAATCAAAGATTCTCGAAGCATTACTGAGCGTATTCATGATATTCTTGGGAAGGAGTGATATTCTCTATGAAAGTTATCTGTGGTATTTGTAAACGGGAATTTGAATATCCTGTAGAGCAGATGCATCACAGACATAGAGATATTGAATTAGACTTAGTTCCTCCTAACTTTTGGGATATTAAGGATTACTTACCTGAATTTGAAATTAAAATTTCTAATGAGGGTAAGGTAATCCTCCCTAAGTTTAGGGAAACTTCAGGTCTTAAAGCAGGTAATACACCGCTGATTCAATATTTACCTAATGTCTTTTTAAAAGATGAATCTGTTAATCCTACAGGAAGTTTTAAAGACAGAGGTATGGATAGCATTATGAATGAAATTCTTATGCATGGAAAAAATAAAGTTTCAGTTGTCTCTTGTGGCAGTGGAGCTATAGCTATTATTAACTATGCAAAAGAATATGGCATTAAGTCACTTGCTTTCATTCACGAGGGCATTTCAAAAGCCAGTTTAAGGCTTATTTCAAATGCAGATGAGGTTTTCTACAGCTCTACTTTTATTAAGAGCTATGAAGATTTTATGAAGTATTCACTCGAACACAAAAGCGATGTATTTTGTGGTTTCTTAAATACTAACATTTCATATATGCTTGGGCTTAGGTCCATGTCTTATGAGATTGTAGCTGATTTAAGATATGCCCCTGATACAGTTTTTATTCCGTGTGGAAGTGGAATGGACATTTTAGCGCAAAACTTAGCATTTAGAGAAATGTATAATGCAGGAGTGATATCAAAGATTCCAAAAATTGGAGTGGTCGAAATTGCTGGAGGAAATCCAATAGCACAGGGATTTGAAAAAGGTGTAAACGATTACTTATATGTGATTGATGAACCAGTAGAATCCAAGACTATTTTATCTAATGATACTTGTTTTAATTACAAGAAAATTTTTGATATGGTTAGTCGTAATGAGGCGTTTTTTGTTTCTGTCAGTGATGATGAAATTGATGATTTTGTTCTGACTCATCCTGATTTTTTACGCAAATACGATTATACTTCGCTTTCTGTAATGGCAGCTGTAAAAAAATATGGTAGACACGATGATGATGAGACAATAGTGGCTGTTATCACGTGCAAGAATAGAATGGAGGTATGATTTATGAGTAATCATAATGAAAAGCTTACAATGTCTGAGTATTTTGATATCGGACTTGAACGGCATGCACTTTTAATGGATGCTTCAAACCTTGATTGGTTTACGTTTCCTCTTTTTTCTTGTATTAGAAAAGAGATTTATAGAACTCTTGAAGATCCTGATGAAGACATGGACTGGGGATATTCATATCCGGGCGGAAAAAATAAGTTAAGAGAGCTCATTGCTCGTCACGAAAGTTTTATTGAAGGAGAAGAAATTACTCCAGAAGAAGTTATTGTAGGCGGCAATGGAACAACAGGAACCTTAAATTTTGTGGCGCAGATTATTGCAAAACAGAATCACTTTGCACAGGACATTGAGATTATTTATCCTGTACCTGCATATGCTGGCCTTATGAAGAGCCTTACATTTTATGGTTTGATTCCTAAAATTGTTCTTATGGACAAAGATAATGACTATAAAATGCGGCTTGAAGATGTTAAGAAGGCATATACCCCAAAAACGGCGGCACTTTTAATTACCAATCCGGCCAACCCTGCTTGCAAGTTTATTGATGTAGACGAGCTTGAAAAGATTGTTGAGTTTTGTATTGAGAAAAACATCTATATTATTTATGATGCGATTTTTGAAGAAGCTCCAATTTTTCATGACAGACGAGTGCAGATTTTTAAACTTGCACATGACTACAAGAAACTTGTAAAGATTAAGGGCTTTAGCAAGGATATACCACAGCTTAGTGATTTGAGATGTGGCTGGACGATTTGTAAGGACCCTGAGTTTATGGATATGCTATTAGAACTTGGGGAGGCTACAAACTATTCCAATTCTACATTTCTTGAGGCGCTTGGTATTGCTGAGATGAATCAAAGAGTCAATGTGGATAATAGCAGCACGGACGAAGACACACTTACCTATGTTAAGGAAAAGAATGTGTATCACGAGCAAATTATTACTCTCTTTAACGATGCATATAATTACCTTATGGGTGAGAACGGCGTAGTAGAAAATGTTGTTTATCCGGATGCAGGAAACATTATGTACATCACCTTAAATAGTGAAGTATGTCACAAAAAAGGTGTTTTTACATCTCATGAATTATTTGTATATATTCTTGAGAGAGAGAACATTTTGGTCACTCCTGGTAATGTATTTGGCCTTCCTTTGGATGAACTTGGATTTAGAGTTACTATTTCAAGAGGACCAAAACAGTTTATGGACGGCTTGAAGCGTATTGTTGGATTGTTTAAGGAGGAATGATAAGGTGAAAAATACATTTCTTGAACTTGAAAGTCGGCAAGTAGGCATAGGAGACTTTTGCTTTGTTGGTATTAATTACTGCAGTGCAAATTATCTTTTGGGTGTTGAAAAAGCAGCAGACAAAGTGCGTGAGTTATCTTTTAGATACGCAAATGCAGATGGAAGCAGCTTACCTCTTAAGGTTTATAGTCCTGAAGAGGGATACATTTTAAAAGATACAAGAGCCTATGATTTGGGAAATGTATGTGCATCTAGTTTGGAAGAACTTGAAATTAATCTTTCTAAGTTAATCTTCCAAACTGGGTGTATCCCAGTTTTTGTAGGTTCAGATCATAGTGTCACTTACCAGCTTGTAAAGAAAATGGCAGTAGATAACGATGAATTTGTTGTATTACAGTTTGATGCTCACAGTGATTTTATTGATGAGTATGAGGATTATCCTCATGGTTCTGTTATGAATGAAACATGCAAAATATCTCAGGTTTCAAAAATTATTCATTTTGGAATAAGAGGTAATTTAAACTCAGAGCCAGCTATAAGCAAAAGTAGGGAAAAAGGGAACATGGTTATACCATATGTAGAAATAAGTCAAAGGTTTATTAGTCTTTTGGAATATATTAAAGATAAGAAAGTGTATATCACATTTGATACTGACTTTTTAAACCCTATTTATGCTTCGGCCACAAACTGTCCTGAACCTGGCGGACCATCATATGAGGATACTCTTAAGTATTTAAAAGATATCATTAAATCTTGTAAAGAGATTATTGGTATGGACTTTGTGGAGTTTAATCCTACATGTGAGGGAGCTATTCTTACAGGTACAACAATCGTTAATCTTATTATGGAAGCAATGAGTTATGTAACTATCAAGAAGAAATGATACTTGAAAACTTAAAAGGAGGAGTTACTATGTTAGATGTTGAACTCGGTAATGTTACACTGAATTATGGCTTTAAAAACATTTTAAGTGGAGCAACATTTCAGGTTAACAGTGGCGATAAAGTTGCTATTGTTGGAGATAATGGAACTGGAAAAACAAGTATTTTTAACCTTATTGCTGGTGTTGAAAAACCTACCAGTGGTACTGTAGCTAAGCGTAAAGATGCCACAATTGGCTTTTTAACACAGATTGCACCTGAAATTAAGGATAACTTGAGCGTTCGTGATTTTTTAAGAACAGCTTATAGTAATATATCAGAAATTCAGGATAAAATGCATCAGCTTGAAAGCGTTATGAGTAATCCGAAAGTTTCGGCACAGGAACTCGAAGGTGCTATGTCTTCTTATGGGAATCTGCAGGAACTTTTCCTTGCTAAAGGAGGGTATGAAGTAGAATCTAACATTGAGAAGATGGCAGGTAACCTTAAAATTTCAGAGCTTTTGAATCATGACTACAATTCACTTAGCGGCGGTCAGAAAACGATTGTATGTCTTGCATGTATGCTCTTAAAAAATCCAGATATCTTACTTCTGGACGAGCCTACAAATCATCTGGATATTCCCACTTTGGGATGGCTTGAAAGTTTCATTAAAAGCTATACTGGTTCTGTGATTTTAATATCACATGATAGGTATTTCTTAGATAGAACTGTAAACAAGATATTTGCAATAGCAGATGGTAAAATCAAGACATATTTTGGTAATTATTCACAGTATGTTGAAGCTTTAGCTTTGGAGCTCGAAGCTCAGGAACAGGCGTATGTTACTCAGCAGAAAAAGATTTCAGATATGGAAGAAACTATTCGTAAGAATAGAGCATGGGGAGCACAGAGTTCAGAAAAAGCGTATAGAGTTGCAAAGCAGCTTGAAAGACGTATTGATGAGATGGACAAGGTTGAAAAACCAAAGGGAACAAAAGACATTGCTTTAAGTTTTACTCAGGAGTCAAGGTCAGGCAACGATGTTTTGACAATTCGTGATTTAACGTTTGCTTATGGAGAAGATATTATTCTTTGTGGAGCAGATATGGAACTGGATTATCAGGATAAAGTTTGCCTTATTGGTAAAAACGGCACCGGCAAGTCAACAGTGCTTAAGATTGTTTTAGGAGAGCTTACAGACTATGACGGTGAAGTTATTCTTGGCAGTAATGTTAAGATTGGCTACTTACCTCAAAATGTATCTTTTGAAAATGAGGATATTACTATCCTTGATGAGTTTAAGAAACATTTTGTAGGCTCTCTTACTAAAGTGTATTCCACACTTGCAGCGTTCCATTTCTTTGGGGAAGAGGTTAACAAAAGAATATCTTCGCTTTCTGGTGGAGAAAAAGTAAGGCTTAAGTTTGCAGAACTTGTACAAAACGACGTAAACTTCCTTATTCTTGATGAACCTACAAACCATTTGGATATTAAAAACCGCGAAATTTTGGAAGAAGCTTTAAACAAATTTGAGGGAACTTTGCTATTTGTTTCACATGACAGGTATTTTATTAACAAGGTTGCAAATCGTGTTGTTGAGCTTGATGATGGTGAGTTTACAAGTTACTTAGGTAACTATGATTACTATCATGAGCACTCTAAACGGTTTTAAAAATTAAATGTAACTTGCAAATATGTGGTAACTAGATAACTTAATAGGGGTAGCGATGGCTACATCTTTGCTACCCTTACTTTTCTTTTGGCAGAATGGAGGTATTACCATGATGAACAGGAAAGTGGAAGAGTATATTAAGTCTATCTTTACTCAAAATCGTGAGGTGATGTCTAATCCAACATGTTATATTTATGATTTGGAAGAAATCTCAGCACGTATAAATGAGGTAGATAAGACTAAACTTTCAAATGTTACATTATATTATGCAATGAAGGCCAATCCAAATAAAGAAGTATTAAGACAGGTTTTGTCACATAGTGGCATAGCAGGTGTTGAAATCGCTTCTATAGGAGAACTTAACATTGCAAGAAATGCAGGTCTTGAAGACGATTACAAAGCTATTTTCACAGGACCAGGGAAGACACCGATTGAGCTTAGAGAAGCTGTAAGAAGCAAGATAAGGTTCATTAACGTTGAATCAGTGGTTGAAGCGATTCGTATTAACAACATTGCAGAAGATGAAGGTATAGAAAAGGTAAATGTACTGTTAAGAGTAAATATAGATTATTTTCTTGATGGTGCATCTGAGTATATGGCTGGAATGTCTACTAAGATGGGGATTGATCAGTCTAAGTTTTATGAAGACTATGAAATTATTTCTTCTCTTAGTCACATTAATGTTTGCGGTTTTCATGTTTTTGCGGCAGATGGCGTTTTAGACTGCAATATTTTGCTTAAATATACAGATTTTGTTTTTAAGTTTGTAAAAGAAGCAGAAAAGGTAGTTGGTAAAATTGACGTTGTGGACTTTGGCGGTGGTTTTGGAATAGATTACACCAAATCTGGCAGGCATTTTGATACGAAAGCATACTTTGACGACTTAGAAAAACTTATTCATAAGTATTCTTTTGAAACTAAGGAGTTTATCCTTGAACTTGGAAAGTTTATTGTTGGTAGCGCTGGTTACTATGTGACACGTATTGTGGATATCAAAGATTGTAAAGGTATGAAGCATATTGTCACAGCAGGCGGCGTTAACCACATGAGATTGCCTATTGCAACAGATAGAAAACATCCTGTGTATATAGTAGAGATGGGAATTGCCAAACTCTATGAAAAACAGGTAGAAGTCTCAAATGAGACAGTAGATATTGAAGGTCCGTTATGTATGACAGAGGACAAGATATCATGGGATGAATATATCGAGCGTGCAAACATTGGCGATATTGTTGTTTTGACACAATCTGGTGCTTATTGCTACAGTGCATCTACTCTGTGGTTTTTAAGCCACCAGTTACCACTTGAACTTGTAATTAACTAGTGAAGTGGAAAAAATCATTAGGAGAAGGTCTCTATCTTTAAGATAGAGGCCTTTTCTGATAGCTTTAAAATAAATTTTGTGATATAATATAGGACATAAAGTAGGAGAGAATATGAATTATAGGATTGTTAATGGTTCTGTATCTTATGGTGCAGATACCATATTAGAAGAGATAAATTTTGAAATAAAAGAAAAAGATAAAATAGCAATTGTTGGTAGAAATGGCTGTGGTAAATCTACACTTCTTAAAGCAATAATAGATAATGATATGTTAGAAGAAGGGGTAGGAGAATCTAAATTTGGTGTATATAAACAGGGAACACCAGTTATTGGATATTTAAAGCAAATTCAATTTGAAGATTCAAATATTACTTTAGTAGAAGAAATACGTAAAATATATAAAGATATAATTGAACTTGAAGAAAAAATATCAAAACTTGAGAAAAAATTGCAAGAAAATTCTATTGAAAAAATAATTAAAGAATATACAAATGCTTTAGAAAGATACAAAATACTTGATGGGTATACATATAAAAAAGAATATGAAACAGCTATATATAAATTTGGATTTACAAAAGAGGATATGAATAAAACTATTAATGAATTTTCTGGAGGTCAAAAGACAAAAATTGCATTAATAAAACTAATTCTTAGCAAACCAGATATTCTTATTCTAGATGAGCCAACAAACCATTTAGATATTACAACAATAGAATGGTTAGAAAATTATCTTAAGAATTATCCTAAAGCTATTGTTATTGTTTCACACGATAGAATGTTTTTAGATAGAATAGTAAATAAAGTATATGAGATAGAATATTCTGCTATGACAGAATATACAGGCAACTTTACTTCGTTTGAAATACAGAAAAAAGCAAATTATGAAAAACAATTAAAAGATTATGAATATCAACAAAAAGAGATAAAGAGGCTAAGAAGTATTGCGGATAGATTCAGATATAAGCCTACAAAAGCTAAAATGGCACTTTCAAAGCTTAAAATGATTGAACACATGAAATTAGTAGATAAACCTAATAAATACGATTTAAAGTCATTTTCGACGAATTTTAAACCAAAAGAAGAAAGTGGAAAATTTGTATTAAAAGTAGAGGATTTAAAAATAGGCTATGATAAAGAAATAGCCACAACTAGTTTTGAATTATATAAAGGACAAAAATTAGGGATTATTGGTGCAAATGGTAAAGGCAAATCTACACTTTTAAAAACATTAATGGATTATATTCCAAAATTAAATGGAAAATTTGAGTATGGATATCATGTAGATAAAGCATATTTTGATCAACAAATGGAGTTTGTTGATTTAAATAGAACTGTTTTAGAAGAATTTGAAAGTGAATTTCCAAATTTAACTATTACTGAAACTAGAAGTGCTTTAGCATCATTTTTATTTTATGCAGAAGATATAGATAAAAATATAAGTCTTCTTTCTGGTGGAGAAAAAGTTAGACTACAACTTTGTAAAATATTAAAAAAAGGACCAAATTTACTTCTTTTAGATGAGCCTACAAACCACTTAGATATTGTTGGAAAAGAAAGTTTAGAAAATTTATTAAAAGCATATACTGGTACTTTAATTGTAGTATCTCATGATAGATATTTTATTAATAAAATAGCAGATTCTTTACTAATTTTTGATGAAGATAAAGTTACATATTTTAATGGTACATATGGTGAATATATGACCTCAAGAGAACAAGAAGTAGTAGTATTAAAACAAAAAGTAGATATTAAGCCTCAAAAAAACAATAATCAGTATTTGGAAAATAAAGAGAAAAATAGAATAAAGAACAAAATAAAAAGACTTGAAAACGATATTGAAATAAGAGAAAAGAAAATAGAAGAACTTCATACAGAAATGTCTAAAGAAGAGATATGTGTCAGCTATGTTAAACTTAGTGAACTTCAAAAAGAAGTAGAAAAATTAGAAAGTGAAATAGAAGAAAAAATGCTTGAATGGGAAGAGCTTAATGCAAGTATTGAAGAGTAGTAAAAAATAATGATATTTAACTTAAATTATTATTGACTTTTTAATTATAAATATATATAATTTTGGTGTATATTTTTAAAAATATACCTATATTTAAAAATAAAATTGTTTATTAAATAATTAGGTATGGAAATGTATTTTTCCATGCCTATATTTTTTTAAATATAAGCATTAAACAATAATATTTATAATATATATTTATATGAATATATAAGATAGGAGTATTTATGAATAAGGTAACAATAATTGTTCCAATTTATAATGTAGAAAAATATTTGAGAAAGTCAATAGAGTCTACAATTAATCAAACATATGAAAATATTGAAGTTATATTAATAGATGATGGCTCAACAGATAATTCAGGTATAATTTGTGATGAGTATCAAAAGCTAGATTCAAGAGTGAAAGTAATTCATAAAGAAAATGGAGGACTATCAAGTGCAAGAAATGTAGGGCTAGATAATTGTACAGGAAAGTTTATAATGTTTTTAGATTCAGATGATTTTCTAGAATTAGATGCAGTAGAAAAAATGTGTAAAGAAATTCAGACTAAAGAGGCAGACTATGTTATTGGAAATTATATAAATTGCACAGAAGAAGGAGAAAAATGGGATAAACCATATTTTGATTTACAAAAATATAACCCTTTTAAACTAGATATAAATGACTATCAAAATTCATTTTTTATTATGAATTCTAGTGTATGTAATAAAATATTTAGAAAAGAATTTATAGACAAATTAAATTTGAGATTTATAGTTGGACTTCCAGCCGAAGATGCAATATTTACAACATATTGTTTTATTAATTCAAAAAAAGTATATTATACACAATGTATAGTATTTAATTACAGACAAAGAAAAAGTGGTTCTATTAGTAGTAATTGTTCTGTGAAATATTTTGATGGTATAAATAAAGCATATAGAATAATTTATGATAACTTTAAGAATAATAATTGTTTAGGATATTATAGGTATTTTTATGCAAAAAGTATGAATTATATAACTTTTAAATTTGTTGATTCTAAATTATTAAATAAAGATGAACGTAAATCTATTATAGAAAAAATGTCTTGGTTTTATAGTCTAACTATAGAGCTTGAAGTTCCGCCATGTCATGATTCTATAGGGAAACTGATAGATTTAATTAATAGTAAAGAAATAGATAAAGCATTAGAATATTGTAATTTATTACAAAGAAATAGAGCTGATATGACAATGCAAGAAAAAGAGAAAATTTCTAAGCCAGATGCAGAAACATATCAAAAAATATCAATATTAGATAGTAAATATAGACAATAAGTAAATAGCAGATACTAATAAAGTATCTGCTATTTATATAAATCTATTTGTTATTTTTTAACATTTCTTCATACATTTCAGCATATGGTTTAGACATTTTTTGTTTCATATCTTTTGGCATAAAGCTTCTAATTTCACCTATTATATTACAAATATCTATTACATCTTTATATTCACCTGCAATAATCTTATCTATTAAAGTTGATAGTGATTTTTGACATGCTGGTACATTTAAAGTTTTACTTAATTTATAAAACCAACGCATATCTCCTAAGATCTCGATTCTTTCATCATCTGTCATGAGAGTTGAATCTACAAATCTATATAATAGATAAGTCATATTTCTTGCATATACAAAACGGTAATATTGTATTTCGTCTTTTTCAACAAACTTTTGATATAATGCTTTATATGCAATATTCATTCCCCTGAAAAATTCCCCTGAACAGTTCCAAGATACAGATAATGAATCTGTTTGATTTCTTTGACGATAGTAATAAATAATATCTTCTATATAATAAACATTTTTTGATTCAAGAAATGCAGACATTGAAAAATATGTATCTTCACCAGGAACATATTCCAAACATCTAATATTATTTTTATTAATAAATTCTTTATTAAATATTTTGTTACACATTGATGAGTTCATTATATAGAATGAATCACTATAATCATGAATACTTAATTTAAAGTTATGAAATCTATCTTTGTCAAATACAGGTTTTTCCCATTTTGTACCATCTTCATCAGTATAATTCCAATTAGCAATGATAAAGTCAGCTTCTTTTTCTTCTATTGCATTATACATTTTTTCAAAAGCTGTTAAATCAAAAAAGTCATCAGGGTCTGAAAACATTAAGTATTTGCCAGTAGCAAGTTCGATTCCTACATTACGAGGCTTTCCTGCTGAACCACTTTTTTCATCTAAACGAACTGAAATACAGTTTTCATATTTATTAGCATATTTTTGTGCAATCTCGTAAGATTTATCTTTAGAACAGTCATCAACGATAATTAATTGGATATTCTCAAATCCAATTGTTTGGTTAATGACAGATTTAATACATTCTTCTAAGTATTTTTCAACATTATATACAGGAAGAATAACACTAATTTTATACATAAAATTCATCCTTTCAAATAATTAAACTAAATTATTTTGGGTTATAAATAGGATAGTTAATTATTAGGAAATCACATATCAAATTTCCTAAAAATATTATAGCACAAATAAAATTATCATGGAAGAAAAATATGTGAAAATACTGTGTCGTTTTTTGTTGAATTATATATTAAAGATTTTGCTTAAAAACGTTTTATGAAATAGATATAAAAAGGCTCATATAATATGAAATTATATGAGCTTTATATTATAATCAAACATTAGTTAGAGATTTATTAAATTTTTGTGGATTTTCTAAATAATGTTTGTATTCGTTAGAAAACAATTCGTATTCAGATAACATCTTATCGCTTTCTGATGCAACTCGTACTTCTTTAAAATATCCTAATTTATACGCATCATTTACCTTTAAGCAAATCATTAAAGTTGTATCTAATAGACAACCATTATAAATAATCCAAGCATAGTTTCCATCTGGTGCATTTTTTGTACCAGACATAGCAGGAAATTTGCCATAATATAAATTAGCATCAGGAATATTTCGTATTAAATATCTTGCAGTCAGTCCTGCATGTCCAATATTTAATCCATATTCAAAAACTTCTTTTAAAGTATCTAAATCTTTTTCATAGTCTTTATCTAGTTTGTATTCAAAAATCATGTTTTTAAAATCTTCACTCCAAGCATGTTTTTCTAAATCGACTCCAATCTTTTCTGAAATAATCTTTCTTAATTTTTCTGATGGTAGCATTAGCACCACTCCTTTCAATAAATTTTCTAGGTAATTATATCATAAATTAAATAATATGTAAACTAAAAGCGCTTAAAAAGCTTAATATATTAAATGATTTATCAAATTTTATATAATTGTAAAAAATTACCAGAAATTTTAACATATGTCGCAAAGAACATGTGTTTACTTTAAACAGCTACAGTGATATAATTATTAACGAAAGGAAGATAGAAGTATGGATAGAGCTATTATATGTATAGATTTAAAAACATTTTATGCATCTGTTGAATGTGTTGAAAGAAATTTAGACCCATTTAATACTAATTTAGTTGTAGCAGACCCAGATAGAGGAAAAGGTACAGTATGTCTTGCAGTTTCTCCTAGAATGAAAATGCTAGGCGTAAAAAACAGATGTAGAGTTTTTGAAATACCTTCAAATATTAAATATATTATGGCTAAACCTAGAATGAATAAATATATTGAATATGCTGCTAATATTTATGCTATATATCTAAAATATGTAGCAAAAGAAGATATACATGTATATTCAATAGATGAAGTATTTATCGATATAACAGAATATTTAAATATATATAAAATGAATGCATTAGAAATTGCAAAAACTATAATTAAAGATGTCTATGATACATATGGTATAACTGCTACAGCAGGAATAGGAACAAACTTATATCTTGCAAAAATTGCACTAGATATAATGTCTAAACATAGTGTAACAAATATAGCATGGCTTAATGAAGAAAAATATAAGAAAGAGTTATGGCACCATAGGCCACTTACAGATTTTTGGCAAATTGGTAATGGAATATATAAAAGATTAAATAAGATGCACATATATGATATGTGTGACTTAGCACATTTTAATTCAAAAAAGTTGTACAAAGAATTTGGTGTTAATGCAGAACTTCTAATAGACCATGCTTGGGGAAGAGAGTCATGTACTATAGCAGATATTAAAGCATATGAACCTCAAAGTCACTCTATTTCAACTAATCAGGTACTATTTGAGGATTATTCGTGGGATAAGGCAAGACTTGTATTAAAAGAAATGGTAGAACTTAAAAGTATAGAACTAGTTGAAAAAGGAGTAGTAACAGATACTATAAAACTATATATAGGATATTCAAAGAGTGTAATTAAATCTACAGGTGGAACTATGAAATTATCACTTAAAACTAATACATACACGGAACTAGTTAAGGGATTTTTAAAGCTTTATGATAAAACAACTAATCCAAATTATCCAGTAAAAAGAATAGGGATATGCTTTGAAAAGATTCAAAGTGAAGAATATATTCAGCTTGACTTATTTGTAGATAGAGAAAAGATTGAAAAAGAGCGAAAAGTAGAATATACAATTGGAAATATAAAGAGGCAGATGGGAAATAATACAATACTTAAAGGAATGAACTATGAAGAAGGAGCAACAACTGGACTTAGAAATAAATTGATAGGAGGTCACAATGCTTAGTAGATTAGAAAGAGCAAAACAATTTTTACCTTTTGATGCACTTAAAGGATTACATGTAGCTTTACACGAAAAGGAAGTGGAACATGTGGATAAGTATGAACTTAGCTTTGAGCAAAAGGAAGAAATATCTGAAAAATTACAAATTCTTGGTAATGGTGAAAATATTATAATTACATATTATATGAACAAAACATATAATACAATAAATGGAAGAGTATTATATGTAAATCCAATTAAGAAAGTTATAAATGTATCAAAAATAGAAATACCATTTATTAATATATATAATATAGAAATATTATAAAAATATAGATTTTATATAAAAAAATAAGAGAAAACTATTGCTTTCTCTTAACTAGATTTAACGTTTTTATCTTAAACTTCTTAGATTCATATCCCCATGGATTAGAAACAAACCTTGTATTATTATATATAAAGTCTTTTTCAATATGATCATGACCATATATCCATACAGAAGATTTAAACACTGGAACACTTGCATAATAGCAACTATTGTGTTTATTATTTACGGGGGGAGTGTGAGTAATAATTAAATCTAAATCATTAGGTAAATTACTATACCAATTCATACTGCTTTCATGTAAATGATGTATCATATCTTTTTTAGAAAATTCAGATAATATAAGTCTTGAATCATTAGAAGATAAATAATAAAAAAGCCAACCATTAATACCTTTTGGTAAATACCATAATGTATCTCCTGCTATTTTAAAACCTCTATATTCAGTAACTCCATTATTTGAATTATTTCTATCTAAAAACACGATTTTATCACTGTCACAAGTTAAATCACATAGTCTTTTTATCTTATTTAAACTGTCACATTTAAATTCATCTTTCATATTGCGATTTAACATATTAGATATGTAATGTTCATGATTACCAGCAACAAAAAATACTTTGTCATAGTATTTAGAACATTCTTCTAAAAAGACTATAGATGAGTCAACAAACTCACTAATATCACCTGCTATTACTAGAACATTTCCTTTTACCTTAGGTTTAATATTATTTTCAACAAAATGCTCTATAGACTCTTTACTATATCCATTACCATTAGATTTGATATAAAAACTAAGATGCAAATCAGAAATATAATCTACATTTAAATATTCCATATAATCACCTCAAAAAAATTATTTTTTAAAACTTAACAATTTTAAAAGTTTTAATATTATAGCATAAAATTGAAGTTTTGTATACATAATTGTGAAAATACGTACGTAATTAAAAATATAATTTAGTATAAAATTTGAAAATATAGATAATGTATTGTATAATAATGCAGAATTAAAGAGAGGTAAAATATATGCCAATATTAGATTTTAATAATAAAGAAGAGGTTAAAGAATATAATGATTTCTTGCATTCATATAGTTTTATGAGCTTTATGCAAGATTTAAAATGGGGAAAGGTAAAAAATAATTGGTCACAAGAAGCAGTATATCTAAAAAAAGATGGAAAGATATATGCGGCAATGATGATTCTCATTCAAAAACTACCACATATGAAAGTATCATTTATGTATGCACCACGTGGACCTGTTTGTGATATATATGATATAGAAACTGTTAATGCGTTAATAAAGGAAGCAGAGCCTATTGCTAAAAAATATAATGCATATGTATTTAAATTTGATCCACAAGTTATATATGATGAAAAACTAGATAAGCTATATAAAAATGCAGGATATAAAACAAGTGGTAAAAATCCAAATCCAGATGATGTTATACAGCCATTAAATGATGCAGTATTATATCTTGAAGGAAAAACAGAAGAAGAACTAATGAAAAGCTTTGCAGAAAAAACAAGATATAATATAAGATTATCAGGAAGAAAAGGTGTTACTGTTAGATATTCAAGAGACAAAGAAGATTTAAAAACTTTTTACGATTTATATAGGATAACAACAATTAGGGATAAAATTGGATGTAGACCATATGAATATTTTGAGAGAATGTTAGATGCTTATGATGAAGATGAGCTAAGAATATATATAGCTGAACATGATGGAGATAAGCTTTCTGCAGCTATTGCAACTTGTTATGGAAATGAACTTTTCTATGTATATGGTGCAAGTTCAAATGAAAAAAGAAATTTAATGCCAAACTATGCTATGCAAATGGCAATGATTAGATGGGGAATTGAAAGAGGCTGTAAAACATATAATTTTGGTGGTATAATACACATAAATCCAAATGATGGGCTATTTAAATTTAAAATGGGATTCTGCAGAAATGAAGGATTAGAAACTTACATAGGAGAATTTAGTAAAGTGTATAAACCAGCAACATTTTTTGTTATTACTAAGTTATTACCAATTAAGAAAAAAATTGAAAGAAAAATTAGAAAGTCTAGAAAAAATACATAATAGAAAAATCTAAATGTATTAGTACAAGATATAATAAATAAAAAAATAGAGTCTTAATTTCAAGAGAAGTTAAGGCTCTTATTATATGTATTTAAATTATTGCTAAATTCCTAATTGGTAACTTGGAGTATTGTAGATAAATGAATTGTTAGATATAGTAACAAATTTTATTGCAAAAATGTCACAATAAAGTAAATTACTATCTTGAACAGATCTTAGTACAATATAACTTGCTCCAACTTCTAGTAAAACTCCAATCCTATCTTGCATGTTATTTGTACCAATTAAAAATTCTACTTTTACAAGTTTACCTATGTAATTTCTTAAAAATCCTGGGGTATATATAGAATTTGTTAATGTCTCTGGCATATTAGAGGGACTAGTTGTATTATTATTTAATTGAACATTTTGGTTATTATCGTTAGGCATAATATATCTCCTTTCTAAGCTTATGTATTAGCATAAACTTCTGTAGGTGAGTAAAAGCAGTGGTTTATAATTCTAGTATGTAAACTTCCTGTTCCATTATATGGAAATTCTTGAGGACATGTTGGCCTAAAGGGATTCATAAACCATAAACATATTCCTACTTCATTTAGTCTATTTCCACTTAATACCCAATCTGCAATTTCATAATGTACTTCAGTGGGATTCATATTGTATATATTTTGAGGGTTATATGCACCTCTTAACATGTCAGTAGCACAATTAAACTGACCAGTTTGAAAAACAATATTTCTAATATTTCCACCTTGGGATACTCTAAAATATTCTCCTTGCTGATCATTTACTCTATTCATTATAACTGATGCAACAGCTCTCATTCCATTGTCTCCTTCACCACCAGCTTCACACATTATTAATCTAGCTATAAGCTCTCTATCTGAATAACTCACTTTATCACCTACTTTTATACAATATAGTATGATAATTAATCTTAAATTGTTAACTAAATTTGGAAATTGTAAACTTTAGTTATGTTTTTGTCGAAAATTGTTGACTTTGGGGAGCTCGTGTGGTAAAAGATAGGTGAAGTCGAGCAACATTTATGGCTGAAATAATTATTTTGGTTAGGAGGACTAAAAAGATGAGTAACGAAATTTATTGCAGCTTGGACCCTAAATGTAAGGATCCAGTAGGCCCAGTAATGGAACAAACACCAGTAACTTTTCGTATACGGCTTGATAAGGTAAGTATTGTTGAAAACCCGAAGCTTGTTATCTTCAGAATCGACAAGTGGGATGAGAGGAAGGAGTTAAACTTAAACCTTTCTGAGGCAACTTTCAACAGCAACTACTATGCTTGCACGTTTACGCCAGAAGAACCTGATGTGTATTACTATTACTTTACCTTAAGTATCAACGGAAAATACGTTGAAGTGAGAAAAGACATGTTTTCAAAGTCTTGCTTCGGCGGCCAGGAAAACGAATGCTTCCAGCTTACAGTTTTCACAAAGAACATTTTTGTACCAGATTTTATGAAGGGTGCAACCTTCTACCAGATTTTCCCGGACAGATTTTACAACTCTGGTGAGCCTAAACAAGGCGTGCCACAGGACAGGAAGATGCATGGTGACTGGTATGAAAATCCGGACTATCTGCCTAACGAGCAGGGACTGATTTTAAACAACGACTACTTTGGCGGCGATTTAAAAGGTATAACCCAGAAACTCGATTATATTGCGTCATTGGGTACAACCATTATTTACCTCAACCCGATTTTTGAGGCACATTCAAATCACCGCTACAACACAGCAGACTACATGAAGATTGATCCTTTACTCGGTAAGGAAGAAGACTTTGTGGAACTCTGCAGTGAGGCTATGAAACGCGGGATAAGAGTAATCCTTGATGGAGTGTTCAACCACACCGGCTCTGACAGCATTTACTTCAACAAGGAAAGACGGTATGCAACAGTAGGAGCATATACAAGCAAGGATAGTCCATACTACAAGTGGTACTGCTTCTTTAACCATCCAGATGGCTACGATTCTTGGTGGGGTTTTGATACCTTACCTAAGCTTAATAAGCAGGAAGAGGAGTGCATTGAGTTTTTCTGCCAAGTGGTTAAGAAATGGATAAAGCTTGGTGCTTCTGGGTTTAGGCTGGACGTTGTGGATGAACTCACAAACTACATGCTTTACAGGGTATCAAAGGCAATAAAGGAAGAAATCGCATTTGAGTCGCATGCCTCTATTACAGGCGAGGTGTGGGAAGACGTCTCTACTAAAGAGGCGTACGGCGAGAGGAAACATTACTTTACACAGAACACGCTTGATAGCGCGATGAACTATGTGTATAAGGATGCACTGTTCGGATTTTTTGAATTTAGAAAGTCTGAATACCTTCTCGATACGATTTTAAGAACTGTTGAGAACTACCCTAAAGATAATCTTGATGCTATGATGAACATGATTTCTGGCCACGATATTGAACGTGCAATTACACGCCTTGCAAGAGGTGCGGCGAATGGTCATGACAGATACTGGCAGGCACAGAATGATTATCTTGATTCACAGTCCTATGCAAGAGGAAGACACTTGTTAATGCTTATGTCGGCAATCCAGTATTTCCTTCCGGGAAATCCGTGCCTGTACTATGGTGATGAAGCAGGTGTAACCGGTTTTAAAGATCCGTTTAACAGGAAGACCTATCCGTGGGGAAGAGAAGACACAGAACTTATCCAGTTTTTCCAGACTCTTGGAGGAATTAGAAAGGTAAACCCGTTCTTAAGGGATGCAAAGTTCGTTCCCCTGCTGTTCCACGGCGGTCTTTGTGCTTTTGCACGTGAGTCCCTTAAAAAGGACGAGAGGCTGTATGTAGGCGTGAACCTTTCCGACAAACCGTTCGATATGGAATTCTTAGGCGCAAATGAAGTACTGTATACAAGCAGTTCAGACAACACTAAAAAGCTCGTTCCAAATGGCACTATTATTTTGAAATGATTCTTTTTGGCCCATCGCAGGTGTACCTGCGGTGGGCTTTTTCTATTTATCTATAACATATACTTTATTTTTTATTGTGAGATAAACTCTGTTATGATAAAATATTACTAAATTTTTATAAGTAATAAATTTGATAATAATGTATTTTATAAAATTAGATACAGATATTTTTAAAGTAAAAGTGTAAAGGAGAAAAAATATGAATAAAGAAATAAAAGACAGAGAATGGAATTTAAAGGTATTTGCAACTCCAAAAGTTCCAAGAGGATCAGAAGGAATGATAAATACAATAAATATTATTTTACAAGCTGTTAAAGATAAAGTGTCACCTAATGCAAATCTAGATATTCATGATACAAACGCAAATACAAATTTAAATTATTTGTGTATACAGTTAAGACCTATAGGAATTGTAAAGCAAACATATGGAATATGGGAGTTATCTGAAATAGGAGAAAAATATTTAGAAAAAAAGGAAAAAGAATATCTAGCTAAAATATTCTGTGCCAATATAAAATTTTTTTCAGAGATGATTGAAAATCTAAAAACAGAAAAAACGTCTAAAGAATTATATGATATAGCAGTAAATGATTACAAAATAAATTGGAAAACTAAATCTGATATTAATGCTAGATTAACATGGTTAAGAGAATTTGAATTTATAGATTATAATGATTATAAAATGACATATATTTTAAATTCTAAGGGAATAGAATTCTCAAAAAATATAAATTATACTAAACCAGAAGAAATAAAAATTGGAATTGATAATACTATAAATGATGAAAAATTAAATTTAACAGTATTTGGAGAATGTGTATTAAATAATTCGGATGAAAAATTAAAGTTGAGAAAGGAAAGTATTGGATATATACCTGGAAATATAGATGACTTTACTAATACCATTTCAGAATATGTTCATCTTACAGAAAATTTTATGGATGTAAAAATATTTATGAATTTTCTAAGGAAACATATGGAATATCTAATTCATCAGCAGGATCATTTATATCAACTTTAAATGCAATGGAATTCATAGAACACAAATCTAGGTATATATTGAAAGCATCAAATAATGCATTAAGTTGGAATGAAGAGAAAAACGAATTAGATTTACTATGCTGGATTAATTATAAATATATGTTTGTATTTGAAATATTATTTGAAATAAAGGATAAAAGTTTATCAGTTAAAGAGTTAGTGTCAATAGCAAAAGTATATTATGGGTATAAATCTGCTAATATAGATGAAATAAGGAAAAGAATAAAGATGCTATTAGTCAATAATTTAATTATGGAAGATAGCTTAGGAACATTTACAATAACTAATAAAGGAAAATTGCTTTTAAATAAAGTATCTATACAAAAGAGAAGTGAAAATTTAGTTAAGAGTGATATTAATAATGAAAAAATAAGTTATTCTAAAAATTCTTTAATTGAAGATAAAATTTTAGAAATGAGAATGGCCTCAAGGGACTCTGTTAATCCAAATAGATTGGAAAAAATACTTAGAGATATTTGGGATATTTTAGGATTTAATTCTAAATGGCTTGGAGGTTCTGGGAAAACCGATATATTGTTAAAAACTCATACTACTCCTAAATTTTCATATAGCGTTGTAGTAGATGCGAAATCTAGTGCCTCAGGTAATGTTACAGAAAATTTAATAAATTTTGATACTATAAAAGAACACAAGAAAAAACATAATGCTAATTATGCAGTAATAATAGGAGAAAAGTTTCAGGGGGAAAGATTAATAGAAAGAGCTAAACAACATAATGTTTTACTTTTAAATATTGATGATTTGGAACAAATTATTAGAGAAAATCAAAATATTCCATTATCTTTTGATTCATACAGAAAGTTGTTTGAACAAAATGGAACTGCAAATATAGAAATACTTAATGAAGATAGAAACCAAATTAAAAGAATAGGAATACTAATGCAATCAATTATGGATTGTTTAATAGATGAAAGCGATGATGAATATACAGAAGGAATACTTACAGAAAGAGATCTATATAGATCATTAAGAAATGAAGAAAAAATACAAGATATTTCTCCAAATGAGATTCATACTATGCTTGATTTTTTATCTTCTCCTTTAATAGGATGTGTAGGTCATACAAAAGATGGATATTATGCTATTGAATCTCTTGAAAACATATCAAAAAAATTAGAATTTTATTCTAATTCGTGTAAAAGTATAATATAAGAAAGAGTTATGATAGTTTAATAAATTTAAAAACTCATAACCTGAAGGTCGTAAGTTCGAGTCTTACCCTCGCAACCAGATTTATCAAGGGATTAAAAGTTCCTTGATTTTTTTTATTGTTTCAAAAAACGGCGGAAATTTTAGTATATGCTGAAAAAATAAAAAAAGCGTGATATAATAAGAGAAAAATATTAATAGAGATATAAAGGAAGATGAAAATGAATCAAGAATATTTAGAATTTATGGCAGGGTATTTAGATAAAATTGAGGAAGCATTAGAATTTGATCCATTAAAAATGGACTATGATAGATATGCAGATAATATATTTGATATAATAATTGAAATAGGAAATGTTTTTAAAAAAGAACTTCCAGAAATTAAAACATCAGTATTTTTACATAGTGATTCATTAAATAGAGATGTAGATACTACTATAGGAATTATAAGAAAGTTTCTTATAAAAAATGGATATAAGAAAAGTACTAAAGTAGAAAGTCAGACCAATAAATTTTGGACAAGTTTTAAAGCTTATTTTGAAAATGAATTACCGAACAAAGGATATTTAAAGGGGCAATTTCTTAGGTATGATAATTGGGATGGTGGGCTGTATTACCTAGATTTAGATTACAATTATCAATACAATTTGCAATATGGAGTTGATTATGTAGAACCAACTACAATTAGTGATATTAAATTATTTATTGAATTAGCATTTAATCAATGGATAGAAAATAGATATGAATTTACTAAGGATGTAAATTCAATATTTCAAAAGTTTAAAATGCCATATAAATTACAGAAGGGAAAAGTTATTAAGGCAGGATATAAAACCACTACTATAAATGAAAAAATAATTAACTTTGCAATGTTAGAAAGAAAAATACAATATGCTGAAGAAATGATTATGAGCCAAGAAACATTAGATAAGAAATGTGCTTTAGACTATATAATTGATTCTTTGCAATATATTATTTCAATACAGGAAGGTAAGAATATAAATGACAAATACGCAACAGCATCTAAAAAAATATCAAGTAATATAGATGGGAAAGTATATTCAGTTGTTAAAAATGAAATTAATGAATTAATGAAAATATCTAATGAGTATTTTGATATTAGACATAATGAATATTTGAATAAGGCAAAAGAAAAGCGTGAAGCAATTACAGATTCTGTATTCATAGAATACTTATATAATATAGCATATTCATTGTTATATATTTTAAAATTAAAACAATAAAATAAAGTTTATTCAAAATTATAATCTTATACAAGTTGAAAGTGAGATGATTTTATGAATATTGATAGAATGACATTTGAAATTTATTGGAGTTATTACATATCAATTGAAAAAATGTTGATTAATACAATTCAATATGTTGCTCCATCAAATGAAAATAAGGATACCTATTCAGATGAATTTGCGAAGATAATTTTACTGTCCTGCTCGGAGATAGATTCAATATTAAAATTGTTATGTAAGTTAAATGGTATAAATTTAGGAAACAAGCAATATAATATGTTTTATTATGCAAAAATTTTAGAAATAGATGATGAAATAAAAGAAACAACATATGCACCAGGATATGTAACTACTATTGATGAAAAATTTTTAACCGTAACACCTTTTAAAAATGTAAATAGTAAATTAAAATACGGTGGTCTTAAGTGGTGGGAAAATTATCAGTTGCTAAAACATGATCGAATGAAAAATGCTAAAAAGGGAAGTCTAAATAATGCTTTATTTTCATTGTCAGCACATTATATTTTGATGCGACTATTAATGAATTATTTAAACGAATACTCAGGAGCAGATTATGTTAAAGAACATAATGTTTCAAATTTTTTAATTCCTTGTGTTTAGTACTGTTTACTATGATAAATATATGGGTTATAGAAATAAATTTGAAAAAAAGTTGGCAAATTTCTTAAAAGTAAATAGTTATAGAGGAATTTATCGTTGTGTGATTTAACACATGTATAGCAAGGAACATAAGGCTTAATATATGTGATTTTACATATATGGTATGTGTTATTTAACTTACGATAAAAAACATTCCTTGAGTGCTACTTATATAAAATTTAAAATTTTTTCAAGACCGACAGCATACCTACATTCACACAGTTATAAGTTTTTCGTGATTTTTTTGGAAAATATAAAAATGTTTGAATAAGATACTATAAAATTTTAAGATAATTTAAATTTAATTCGGACATATTTAAACAGAGATGGAAAAATAAAAGGTTTTAATAATATACATGATAAGTTTTACAAATAAATGATCTAGAATGTTAAAATCTATTGTCAAGCAAGTTTTAAAAATAATAGTGAAAATGTTGAGAAATAGAAGAAATTATGATATAAAATATAATAGAAAAATATATAGACTTGAGGAATTGATAAAATGAAAAAAGCCATATTTATGAGTATTAAAGAAATACATGTGAATAAAATTTTAAAGAGAATTAAGAATTATGAGTTTAGAACTCAAAAGCCAAAGAACAATTTTGAATATATTATAGTATATGTGCCTGTACCAATAAAACAAATTAAATATATATTAAAAGTTAAACAACCTATAGTTACACCAAATAAAATACAAGAAAATGGAATAGGAAATAGAGAGTTTAATAAAGAAATAAAAAAGAAATATGCATATTTCATAGAAAATGTTTATGAAATAAATAAACCACTAAATTTAGAAAATTTAAAAAAAGATTTTAATTTTACGGCACCTCAGTCTTTTGCATATGGGGAAAAGTATGAAGAATTATTAAATTATATAGAAAATATAGGAGCTAAGAAAATATTTTAAAGGAGTGGAATTGATGAAAAGAAAATGTATAGAACTATTTGCTGGAGCAGGAGGTCTTGCTCTTGGATTAGAAAAGGCTGGTTTTGAAGAGATAGGATTGATTGAGATAAATAAGATAGCATGTGATACATTAAGATTAAATAGACCAAATTGGAATGTTATAGAGGAAGATATTGTAGAATTTTCGCAAAAAGATTTGCTAAGAGAATTTAATTTAAAAAAAGGAGAATTAGACTTATTATCAGGTGGTTATCCTTGTCAATCATTTAGTTATGCAGGTAAGAAATTAGGATTGGAAGATGTTAGAGGAACAATGTTTTTCTATTATGCTGAATTTTTAAGGCAGTTACAACCAAAAATGTTTTTGGCAGAAAATGTGAAAGGCTTGACGACACATGATGGTGGAAGAACAATTCAAACAATGGTAGATGTTTTTGAAGATTTAGGATATAAAGTTGAATGGAAAGTTCTTAATGCTTGGGATTATGGAGTAGCAGAAAAAAGACAAAGGGTTGTTATAATAGGAACAAGAAATGATTTAAAAGAGTGTGTTAACTTTCAATATCCAGAACCTCACGAATATAAACCTGTTTTAAAAGATGTATTACAAAATGTTCCAGAATCAATAGGTGCTAAATATCCAGAAAAAAAGAAAAAAGTTTTTGATTTAGTGCCCCCAGGAGGATATTGGAGAGATTTACCAGATGATGTTGCACGAGAATATATGAAATCTTGTTATTTTATGGGCGGAGGAAGAACTGGAATTGCAAGGAGAATTTCATGGGATGAACCATCTCTAACATTGACATGTTCTCCAATGATGAAACAAACAGATAGATGTCATCCAGATGAAAGCAGACCATTTACTACAAGAGAGTATGCAAGAATACAGTCATTTCCAGATGAATGGGAGTTTGCAGGAAAAATGAATGATATATATAAGCAAATAGGAAATGCAGTTCCTGTTGAACTAGCAAAAGAAGTAGGTATATCAATTATAAACGCTTTAAAAGATGGAGGAAATAATAATGTGGAATCTTAATTTTATAACAAGAGAAGATTTAAAAAAACATATAAAAAACACAATTTCTACATATGAAAGAACTTTAGATGGAATAGATTTAAATAAATTTAATTCTAACATTGTAGATCCAATAAAAATGGTATTTGATAGTAAAGTATATAGAAAGAGTTTTGAAGAGGTCATTAAAGACGAATTAGTAAGACAAAGGGACAAAACTAATTCAAATGCTATAGGATATTTTCATCAAAACATGTTCAAGTATATAAAAAATTGTGAAGTCCCTGATGAGGGATTTGATGTTATTTATACCAAATATGATGGAAATAAAATATACATTGAAATGAAAAATAAACATAATACAATGAACTCTTCTTCGTCTCAAAAAACTTACATGAGAATGCAGAATAAAATAATTGAAGATGATACAGCAGAATGTTTTTTAGTAGAAGCTATTGCAAAAAATAGTCAAAATATAATTTGGAAAGTATCTCTTGATGGAGAAAGATTTGAAAATGAAAAAATAAGAAGAGTTTCAATGGACAAGTTTTATGAAATTGTTACAGGAGATAAAGATGCATTTTATAAAATTTGTGAAGAATTACCAATATTAATTGATGAAATTATAAATGAAAATAAAGCGTTACAGGTTGGTACAGATACAGTTATTAGTGAATTGAAAGATAAAAATCCAGACCTATTAAAAGCATTATATTTATTGGCATTTAATGAATATGAAGGTTTTAAAGAATTAAAATAATTGAAAGAATGGCAAAGTATGAAAGTAATAACATTACAGGAGTATTTTGCTTTTTATTTAAATAAAGAAGGAAATGAAATATATGAACATAATAGAGTGGATAAATGATGTAAAAAATATTAATTCAATAAAAGAAGAAAATAAAGAATTAAATAGTGAAGAGGTTTTAAGTGTTTGTAAAACATTTATAAAAGGAAGAGGATATGCATGTAGACTCAGTATTGAGGAAAAGATACAGAATTACCTTATAAAAAATAATTATATATATTCTCAAATGGAAGGATATTATTTCTTATCTACTAAATTTTATACAGATTACAAAAAAGTAATTGATAATTTGAAGCTAAATAAATTTGAAAAAGAATTAATTAAAGAATATTTTGCATTACACATAGTTTATTTTGACGAGGAAATAATGCATTTGTTTTTAAACAATCCAAAATTCCATTTTGTATGGAGTGGATATAGAGGATATGTATGTTCGACTGAAGATTCTATGTTGGATGTGTATATTAAAGATTTATGTCTATGTCATGACTTAGAAAAAAATAAAATTATAATAGGTGCGCTTCTTGTAGATTTAATGGATTGCTCTGAACAATCGCAACAGATTCTGCAACCATATATGCTTGAAAAAGACGATAAATATGAATTTCATGAGTATAACTATAAAAACTTATTTGATGGTCAATGGCTTGAAACAGAAGAATTAGATATTTATACAGTAATATTAACTGGAATAAAAATAGTAAATTATATATTTACAAAAAAATATGATTTCAAATTATATAAAAATGAATATGATGTAGAAGATTTACAATTCTTTTTGCCATTATTTTATCCGACAAAAGTAAATAGATTTAATTTTATGATGGAGTTAGCAAAAATATTTTTAGACAACATAAATGGTAAAGGACTAAAGAAATTAATACAAAAGCAGTATGAAGATATGTCTAACAAAAATGAATTTACATTGGAAGATTTAAAAAAAGAAGATTTTAGAGAATTTAAGACCTTTAAAACATATTTTAGTAAATATTCTGAATTTAATTCATTATCATTTGACAAGCTTGATGAAATTAGAAGGTTAAGAACAGAACCTGCACATAAAATATATATTAACGATTTAAATTATATGTATTCTAAAGAACAAGATGAAACTTTAATAAATATGTATAGAGTTATATGTAGTATTATTAAAGTAGAAGATCCAGAATACAAAATATTAAATACATATGAAAGTGGAGAATATAATTGCTTTTATGGTAAGGGAGGGGCAATTTATACAAGTAATGGTTTTAATGCTAAAAAGTATAAATATTATAATGGATATATTAGATTAATAAATGATAAATTTAAAGTCAGAGATTCAGAAATATTAATAGCTGGAAATGATATTGAAGTGATACGAAAAATATTATTAGATCATATAAAATCAATTTTTGAAAATATTGAAGAAAAAGATATTGATATGTTATTAGAAATAGTATTTAATGATGATATAGCTAAAGCTAATAATAAAGAGATAAAATCATTTTTTTATGGACAAGCATATATTAAAAAGTTTCATGGTGAATGTAAAAATTATAAAAACGAAGGAAGGAAATTATATCAAGAATTCCTTGAATTAAATTATAAATATATATTTGTCATAGCTGATTCTACAGAGTTATATTGGAATTTACGTAAAACATTAGACATAGTAAAAAAAGACAATGACACTTTGTTTGGCTCAGGAATACTAATGTATTTATTATCAAATAATTTTGCAGAAGATAAGTCAAATATTTTTAATCATAATAATAAAGATTTGTTAATTATTAATAATGTATGGGATTAATTTGTCCACTAAATAAATTTATATAAGTTTGAGCAGGTAACTCCTGCTTTTTCTATGTCCCAAATGCATCCACCATACATTCAAAATCTTCTATAAATTCCAACAGCGAAAGTTTCAAAAATGGTAAATAAGACCTAATATTGCAAAATAATTTATACTAAAATAAAACAAACAAATACTCACTGCTGTAACACTTTACACCATTTTAGAACAATCCAAAATAAATAGTAAGAAAAACAAATTTACGTTCATAACCCTAAGGTAAAAAATTAAATAACTATTAAAATAATTTAAATTATAAGGTTAAGTTTTAAATTTAAACAATATTTTTATAAAAAACTATTGATTTTTGAAATAATAAGTGCTATAATAATTTGCGTACATAGTAATATAATGTATTTTCGGGGTGTAGCTCAGTTGGTAGAGCGCGTGGTTTGGGACCATGAGGTCGCACGTTCGAACCGTGTCACTCCGACCAATCAAAGAGAACTTCTTAAGAGGTTCTCTTATTCTTTTATATAATAAAAAATATTATTACTATGTATAAAACTTACAACTTTTATTGACTTCTTTCTACAAAAATTATATTATACTAATATAGTTATAAAGGAGTTATATATGAAAAAAAATTAAAAAAAATTAATGTTATTGTATTGGTAACAATTATATTAATCGTACAAGTGTGTTATGGACATTCTGGAAGAACAGATTCAAATGGAGGACATAGGGATAATAAAAATTCGAGTGGATTAGGAAGTTATCATTATCATTGTGGAGGACATCCAGCTCACTTGCATGATAATGGAGTATGTCCATATAGTAGTAATTATAATAGTAATGTTAATACTAATACTAATATTAATATTAATAACAATAATAATAACAATAATAATAACAATACTAGTACAAGTAATGATAATAGTAATGCAGTAAAGCCAGATATAGAAGTAGAGGAAGTAAAAATATCAAATAAGACTACTATAAAAGAAATTAAATTGGATTCGGATTATAAAATTTCTACATCAATAGAACCATATAATGCAACAAATAAAGAGTTGAAATATGAGTCTAGTAATCCTTCTGTAGTAAGTATTTCTTCAGATGGAGAAGTTAAAGCTTGGAAAAGTGGAAAAAGCACTATTACAGTAACTTCAAATAATGGAAAAGAAGACAAGATAGATATAAATGTTATTGTTGATCCTAAAGAGATAAAGATAACTAATACTATTACAAATATGTCATTAGATGGATGGGTAGAGATGAGAGCTACTGTTTTACCAGAAGGAGCTAGTTATAAAATAGAATGGAGTTCTAGCGATGAGAATGTATTAAAAGTAGATAATAATGGAAAAGTAACAGCTATTGGATGTGGAACAGCAACTATTACTGCAAAAGTAAATAATACTATAAGTGATAGTGTTACAATTAGTGTGAGAGGAGAGATGGATTATTTAGATACTTATTTGACTAATTGTTTGACTACTTATATGGGTATTTCATTTTTTGTTGGTATAATTGGAGTTACATATTACATTATAAAAAGAAAAAAACTTCAAAGTGTAGCAAAAAATTCTAACATGGATAATAAAAAAGAGGGATAATTTATATGATATATTAAAGCAGGTATTTTTGATACTTGCTTTTTTAATGTTATGATAATTAAAAATGATAATTATCACACACTTTTCCTGTAAACCATATAAACACTTTTTCTTTATTTTCCTCGAAAATATTGACTTTATTATCGAAAAAGTATAAGATATATTGTGTAAATATGCATTCTGGTAGGAATGACTGGAATCGAACTAAAACATGCAAAATGGAAGGAAGTATAATGAAGGTATACTGTGGAACAGATATAATAGAAGTTGAAAGAATAAAAAAAGCTATTATTGAAAATGATAGATTTAAAACAAATATATTTTCAAAATCAGAAATAGAAGATATAGAAAAAAGTAGCAATGATGATATTAAGTATCAAAGATATGCTGGAAGATTTGCGTCAAAAGAGGCAATATATAAAGCTATATCTAAGTTTACAGTAGAATCAGATTATACACCTAAATTTTTAGATGTTGAAATTGTTAATGATGAAGCTTTTAAACAAAGACCAAAGGTTAATGTAATAAGTAAATCATTAGAAGAGGTATTTATTAAATACAAAATAAAAATAGATTTAAGTATTTCGCATGTAAGAGAAAATGCTATAGCAATGGCTGTAGTTAGTATAGATAAGGAGTGAAAATAATGGAAGAAAATAAGAAATACTACATAACAACACCTATATATTATCCAAGTGGAGACTTTCATGTAGGAACATGTTATTGTACATTAATGGCAGATACGCTAGCAAGATATAAAAGATTAAGAGGTTATGATGTATTTTTTATGACAGGCACAGATGAGCATGGACAAAAAATAGAAGAGAAAGCTAAAGCAAGAGGAATAACTCCTAAAGAATTTGTAGATGAATTTGTAGCAAAAGCAAAAGATTTATGGAAAGTATTAGATATAAGCTATGATAAATATATGAGAACAACATATGACCATCATGTAAAAGCTGTTCAACAAATTTTTGAAAAATTACTTGCAAAAGGAGATATTTACAAAGGAGAATATACAGGACTTTACTGTACTCCATGTGAATCTTTCTGGACTGAGACTCAACTTGTAGATGGAAAATGCCCAGATTGTGGAAGAGAAGTAAAAGAAGTAAAAGAAGAAAGCTATTTCTTCAAATTATCTAAATATAAAGATAGATTATTAGAATATTATGAAGAACATCCAGAATTCTTAGAACCAGAAAAAAGAAAAAATGAAATGATTAAAAACTTTTTTGATAAAGGCTTAGAGGATTTATGTGTTACAAGAACAACAATAGATTGGGGAATCAGAGTACCATCTGACCCAAAACACACAGTATATGTTTGGCTTGATGCTTTAACAAACTATATAACTGGACTAGGATATACAACAGATGAAGATGAAAGATTTAAAAAATATTGGCCAGCAGATGTACATTTAGTTGGTAAAGAAATCTTTAGATTCCATTCAATTATTTGGCCAGCAATACTTATGGCACTAGATTTACCATTACCAAAGAAAGTATTTGGACATGGATGGTTAGTTGTAAATGGAAATAAAATAAGTAAATCATTTGGAAACTATAAAGATCCAAGAGTATATATAAGAGATACAAGTGTAGATGCTTTAAGATATTATTTAATTAAAGAAGTTACATTTGGAGAAGATGGAAATTTCTCAGAAGACTTATTTATTGAGAAAGTTAACTCAGATTTATCTAATGATTTAGGAAACTTAGTAAGTAGAGTAACTGCAATGGCAGAAAAATATAATAATGGTATTATTATTAAAAATGATAATTTGCCAATAGAAGATATAGATAAAGATTTAATAGATACTGCTAAGCAAACAATACTAAATTTTGAGGAAAAAATGGATAATTTAAAAACAAATGATGCTATAGCTGAAATTTGGAAATTAATATCTAAAGCAAATAAATATATAGATTTAAGTACTCCATGGATTCTTGCAAAACAAGAAAACAAAGATAGATTAAATCAAGTATTATATAATTTAGTTGAGACAATAAGAATAGTTACTATACCACTACAAAGTTTCTTTGTAGATACACCAAAGAAAATCTTTGATCAAATTGGAGTATCATCAGAAGAAACTACATGGGATAGTGCAAAAGAATTTGGTGTTCTTAAAGATGGAACTAAAGTATCAAAAGGTGAGATATTATTCCCAAGAATAGATAAATCTGAAGAACTATTTAAAGTTGAAGAAGAAAAAGAAGAAGTTCAAGAAGATGAAGAAGATAGAAAAGGAATAATTTCAATAGATGAACTAGATAAAGTTGAGCTTAAAGTAGGACAAATAAAAGAAGTAGAAAAAGTTGCAAAGTCTAAAAAACTATATAAATTACAAGTAGATGTTGGAGAAAAAGAGTTAAGAACAATTGTATCTGGACTTGTACCATACTATACTGAAGAGGAATTAGCTGGTAAACAAGTTGTTGTAGTTACTAATTTACAACCTGCAAAACTATGTGGAGTGGAATCTAATGGAATGCTACTTGCAGCAGGTGACTATGATGTGGTAAAATTATTAGTATTAGATAACAACAATGGTACACTAGAAAATGGTGCTAACATACATTAATTATTATAAGGTATGTTAATATAGTTATGGGAGGTAAACAAAAGATATGAATGATGAAAACAAGGAAGAATTAGAAAAAAAATTTGAGGAAAATGTGGAAGAAGTTAATACAAATCCTCAAGAAGTTGAAGAGAAAAAAGAAGAAGTAGCTGTAGATAGTGAAAAATATTATGATGATATTGACTATCAAAAGAAAAATAATACTGAAGAAGTAAAGGCAAAAACAAGGAGTGTATTAAGGGAAGTGTTAGACTGGGTTATTTGTTTTGTTATAGCATTTGTAGTATATTTATTAATAAATTATTTCTTAATATGTGTACCTACAGTAAAACAACAATCAATGCATCCAACAATTCAAAATAACGAAAAGGTATTAACAATTAGACCTTGGTTAAAAGGATATAAATTTAATTATGGGGATATAATAACTTTTGAAGCTCCAATAGATAATAAATTATATTTAGATACAGATGAGACTCTTTATACAGCTCAATATGAAAATTATACAGGACTTACATTATTCTTATATAATTTCTTAGATGTAAATAAAACAAGTTATATAAAAAGAGTTATAGGTCTACCAGGAGACCATATTGAAATTAAAGATGGAAATGCATATAGAAATGGAGAAAAACTAGAAGAAAATTATATTAGAGAAGCTTTAACTGAATCACAAGAAGATGAATATGCAGATGTTGTTGTACCAGAAGATACATTATATGTAATGGGAGACAATAGAGAGCAAAGTAAAGATTCAAGAAGTTTTGGTTGTATACCATTTAAAAGAGTAAATGGATATCTTGTATGGAGAATATGGCCATTAAATAAATTAGGTACTATAGATTAATATTATAATTTAAAGAAAAAAAGGAGAATAGATATGTTTGAAAATATTGTTGGACACAAAAAGCAAAAAGAAATTTTAAGCAAAAGTATAGCAAGTGGCAATATTTCTCATGCATATCTATTTTTTGGCAATAGTGGTATTGGAAAGTTTGAGTTTGCTTGTGAATTTGCAAAACAAATATTAAAAACAGATAATTTAGACAATCATCCAGATTTTAAAGTTATATCTAAAATGTCAGATAAAAAAGATATTTTAGTAGAACAAATTAGAAAAGAACTTATAGACAACGTATATATAGTTCCAGCAGCAGGAGATAGAAAAGTATATATTATAAATGATGCAGAGTCTCTAAATATTGCGTCTCAAAATACATTGCTTAAAACTTTAGAGGAGCCACCAAAATATATTACAATTATACTTGTATCATCAAATATTAGTGCATTTTTAACAACTATACTTTCAAGAGTAACACAAATACCATTTGAAGGAATAAGTAGTGATGAATTAAAGCAATATATATATGAAAAGTATAATTTAACATTTAATGATAATATATTAGAGTATATAAATGGTTCTATTGGTAAAGCTGAAGATATTATAAAAAATAATTTATTAGAGAAATTTAATGCTGTGGACGAGCTATATTCGTTTTTAAACGTTTTAAATACTATAAAGGCAATGAAATATTCCTCTAACATAAATTTTGCTTTAGATGACCTTTTGGATTATTTAGAGTATATATTATATAAGAATAATAAATATAAATGTGTGAAAATAGTGGAAAATGCAAAAAATAGATTAAAATTTAACGGGAATTATGATATAATTATAGATAGTATGCTACTAAGATTAATAGATACCATTAAGGAGGCATAAATGAAGAAAGTAGGAATAAGATTTAAAAGAACAGGAAAACTTTCTTTTTATTTAACAGATGATGACAATTTAAATATATCAGATAGCGTTGTTGCAGATACAGATAAAGGTGAAGAAATTGGAGTTGTAGCAAAAATATTAGATGTAGAAGAAAATGAAGAACTACAAAAGATAAAAAGAATTGCTACAGAGGAAGATTTTAGTATCCAAAAAGAGATGGATGAAAAGGCAAAAGAAGCTTTAATATTTTGTAAAGAGCAAGCTAAAAAATTAGACTTAGATATGAAAGTTTTAACAGCTGAATATACTTTAGATGGAACAAAGCTTACAATATATTTTGTATCTGAAGATAGAGTAGATTTTAGAGAATTAGTAAAAATAATTGCTTCTAAATATAGAGCAAGAAT
The DNA here is from genome assembly GCA_949106495.1 of uncultured Clostridia bacterium. Taxonomy (GTDB): domain Bacteria; phylum Bacillota; class Clostridia; order TANB77; family CAG-465; genus CAG-465. The sequence goes on along the minus strand of CARYZD010000003.1, from coordinate 63,273 downwards.
AGAGCTTAGACAAATAGGGCCAAGAGATGAAGTTAGAGAATATCCTACACTTGGAATGTGTGGAAAAGAAGTTTGTTGTAGAACGCATTTACAAAACTTTGATCCAGTAACAATTAAAATGGCAAAAGAGCAAGGATTACAAATAAATATGTCTAAGTTATCTGGAGCATGTGGAAAGTTAATGTGTTGCTTAAGATATGAAGAAGAATTATATAAAGAAAATTTAAAGAAACTACCAAAAGTAGGAGAAATTGTTAGAGTAAAAGGTGAAAAAGAAAGAGGGAAAATCACATCTGTAGATATATTAAATTTGAGTGTTAAAGTTAGATTTGGTATAGATGATGAAGATGAGGAAAGATATGAGACATACCCTGTAGAAAAATTAAAATGGACACCTAAACAAAATAAAAAGGAAGAAGAAACAGAAACTATAGAAAATGATAATAGTGAAATAGTTGAATAAATTTATTAGGAGGTGAAAGTAAATGAAATATAGAATTAATGATAATTGTATTGCTTGTGGAGCATGTGAAATGAACTGCCCAGTTGGTGCTATATCAATGGGAGATGGAAAATATGAAATTGACCCAGATAAATGTATCGCTTGTGGAACATGTGCATCTGTTTGCCCAATGGGAGCTCCAGAAGAAGTAGAAGAATAATATAAATCAAATAGAGGCTATATAGCTTCTATTTTTTTATATATTTTTTAATATATCTTCTAGTATAAAAAAATTTTTATAAAATAAAAATATGTTAATAAATTATACAATATTCAACAAATAATTTTAATTAAAAATAAATATTATTTGTTACTTTTAGTCATCGCAAAAGGTTACAAGAAAAATGGCATTTTTTTACTACCCTGTTTTCTTAAAAGTGTGTTATATATATACGCGAGGTGATTAAAAATGAAAAGTAATATAGAAGATTACAGAAAAGATGGATTTATAGATTTAGATGAATATTTTTTAGACAATCCATCAAACTTTACATATCCATACTATATTGATGGATATGACGAAATGAATTTTTGGACAAGAGTTAAAAAGGAGGAAGAGGAAAAATTTATATATGTTAAACCTAGAGATAGTGAGTGTATAGGTAGCAATTACAGTGTGTATTCTGAGCTTATATATGAAGAATTGATGAAACAAGTAGGAATAGACACAGCTAAATTTGATTTAGCAACATATGATGGCAATTTAGCTACTATATCAGATAATGTTTTAGAAGAATATTCATATAATGAATTTATTATTAATGGTTCAGAACTACTTGAAAGTAGAAGATATCTAACTTATGATAATGATTATGATATTGAAGATTTATTTGATGCAGTACATGAGTATTGTTTAGCAGAATATTTAGATGAAGATATTGAAAATAAATGTATAGAAGATATACAAAAAGTTTGTATTGCAGATATATTTACTTTAGCTACAGATAGAAAGCCTACAGATTTAGATTTTATTGTTGGTAAAAAAGAAAATAGTGAAGATACAATTGAACTTGCACCTCTATGTCATAACACATATTGTTTAGGCTCTAATTTTAATGAAGATGAAATATATGATATGTTAGAAAATGAAGATATGCTTGTAGATAGAATAAATCTTTGTTATTCAGATACAGGAGTACCTGAATATAAAAGGGAAGAAGAATATCCATATTGGGAAGATACTTTATATTATTTACTTGATGAAAACGAAGAAAATATATTCTTTGCAAAAAAATGTGCTGAAGAAATGGATATAAATAAAGCTATACAAGAAGTTGAAAAAAAGATAGAAAGTAAAATTCCATCTGAATATAAAGAATTTGTTCATGTAGCATGGGATAACAGGCTTCAAAATATTTGCGAATGTATAGGCTTAGATTATTATAAAATAATAGATAATAAGTGTTATGAAAGAGAAATGGAGGAGATATAATGAATATAGAACTATTTTGGGATGATTTAAAAATATTAACTATAGAAAAGAAAGATAATTTATTTATTTCTTCAGTAGATTCAGATAATTTGATGAAGGCAAAAGATGCTGGATTTCCTACATACTTTTTAAGAAATATTAGCTTAGTATCTGAAGAGCTTGCACCAATTGTTAGAAATAGAATACCAGGTGTAAATAAAATACAAGATAAATTAAAGTTTAAAGGAAATTGCTCTGAAGAAGATATAGAAGAGAATATATGTGACTATATAAATACGACAGAGTGTAGAAGACCAACAGATAAAATTAGTATTAAAATAGAACTAAATTAAAAAAAATAAGCCAGAGAAGAATTATCTCTGGCTACAGTATTATCTACCTGTATTTGGATTTTCTATCCAATCATCTGGTTTATTTTTAGTATCATTATTTACTACTTTAAACATAGAAGTTTTTCCGCTCTCTTTAACTTCATTTCCTGCTTTATCTTTTGCAGTTTTACTTGCTATTCTAATATATTTAAGTCCACCTAAATTTCCTTGTATATTAGATAAAGTAACTTTTCTTGTATTTCCTTCTCCAGATATTTTAACATCCGCTTTAAAACCGTAAAGTGTAATATCGTTATTGTTTAAAGTAATATCACCCATTTCAGTTTCATCTTTGTATGTTATATCAAAAGATATTTCTTTACCAATTTGAGTTGTTGTCTCTGAAAGATTACCTATTTCCATAGTTGGAGCTGTTTCATCTTTTTTCTCATCTTCTTTTGGCTCTTCTGGAGTAGGTTCATTAGGTTCAGTATTATTATTCGATGGTGGTAAATTATTGTTGTTGTTTGAATTATTATTACCAGGATTTGGTTGTGGTTGAGGTTGAGGAGGTGGCACAGTTGCAACAATTGTAAATGATGTTGAAGTTAAGTTCATTTCTCTTGAACCACCTGCTTCATTTTTTGCTATTCCTCCAGCAATGTAAGATATATAACCAACACTGCCAACACTTCCCTGTATATTACTTAATACTATTGTTCTATATTCATTACCAGAACCTTGTACACTAATATTACAATTAACACCAGATACCCTAATATCTCCAGGGCTTAGTGTAATACTTGTAGGAGAATTATAAAATCTTACTTGATATGTAATTGTTCCTCCAACTTCAACAGTTCCTGAACTTGGATTTTGAATTGCTGGTCTAGGAATAACCGCTGCAATTACAAAATTTGAGCAAGTACATGTTACTATCATAACAAAAATCATACATATATACATCAATTTTTTCTTCATGTTATTTATCTCCTTAATTACTCTTAAATTTAATTAAAATTATATCATAAGTGATTTTTCTAGTCAACGAACCAAATTAAAAGATGGCAAGATTCTACCATCTTTTAATTAATATATTATAATTATTTACTAAGTTCATTTAATCTAGTTTCTATTTTTTCTATTAGTTCTGTATATTTTTGAACCTTTTCTTTTTCAGCATTAATTAATTTTTCAGGAGCTTTACTTACAAATTTTTCATTTGATAGCATTCCTTGTGCTCTTGAAAGTTCAGATTTAGCTGTTTCTTTTTCTTTATTTAATCTTTCTATTTCTGCTTCGATATCTACTAAGTCTTCAAATGGAATATATAATTCTAAATCCTTTTGCATAATAGACATAGCATTTGCAGGTATTGAGTCTTTATCTTTTTGTATAGTTATCTCATTTGCATATCCAAGTCTTTCCATAAATGCTCTACTTTCATTTAGTAATAATTCGTATTTTTCTGTTACAAAGATTAATTTAGATTTTTTAGAAGGGTGAACATTCATGTTGTTACGTATGTTTCTTATCTCAGTTATAATAGATTTTAGCATTTCAATTTCATTTTCTTCTTTTTCAAAATCATAATCTTTAGTATATTGTGGCCAATTTGAAATCATTATGCTTTCGTCATTTGGATTTAAAGTAGTATAAATTTCATCTGTAACAAATGGCATAATAGGGTGAAGCATTTTTAAGCTATATTCTAGTACTGTTTTTAAGGTAAATAATGCTTCTTGTGTTGTTTCACAATTTTCATCATATAGACGAGTTTTAACAAGTTCAATATACCAATCACAAAATTCGTTCCAGATAAAATCATAAATTCTTTGTGTAGCAACACCTAAGTCATAATTATCTATATTTATAGCCATTTCTTTTGAAAGTCTATTTACTTTAGATAAAATCCATTTATCTTCAGCAGTAAGTTTAGATAAATTATATTTACCTGTATATTTTTCTAGGTGCATAATAACAAATTTTGAAGCGTTCCATAGCTTGTTTTCAAAGTTTGCACCTTGTTCAACTTTGGCAGGAATATATCTAATATCATTTCCAAATGTTATACCAAGTATTAATGAAAATCTTAATGCATCTGTGCCATATTTTTCAATAACATCTAGTGGGTCAACACCATTTCCAAGTGTTTTACTCATTTTTCTTCCTTGGTCATCTCTAACCATACCATGAATTATAACATCTGAGAAAGGTTTTTTACCTACATATTCAAGTCCAGAGAATATCATTCTTGAAACCCATAAAGATATAATTTCGTATCCAGTTACAAGAGTATTTGTTGGATAGAATGTTTTTAAATCTTCAGTTTCTTCTGGCCAGCCTAAAGTTGAGAAAGGCCATAATGCAGAACTAAACCATGTATCTAAAGTATCTGGGTCTTGAGTTAGGTGTTCATGACCACATTTAGTACATTTTTCTGGCTTTTCACTTGATACATGTATTTCTCCACATTTGTCACAATAATATGCTGGTATTCTATGTCCCCAATATAGTTGACGAGATATACACCAATCTTGTAAGTTTTCCATCCAGTTAAAGTATGTTTTATCGTATTTAGAAGGTATAAATTTTATATTACCATTTCTAACTTCTTCTATAGCAGGTTTTGCAAGTTCACCCATTTTAACAAACCATTGATCTGAAATTGTAGGCTCAATTGTTGTTTTACATCTTTCACATTTTGCAACATTATGTGTATAATCTTCAATTTTAATTAAGTAGCCTTGTTCTGTTAGCATATCTACTACAACTTTTCTTGCATCATATGCATTCATTCCTGCAACTTCTGGAATCAAGTCATTCATAACTAAATTACTGTCAAATACTTCAACAAATTCAAGGTTATTTTTAATACCCGCTTGATAGTCATTAGGGTCATGACAAGGTGTAAGTTTAACACAACCAGTACCAAATTCCATTTCAACAAATGGGTCAGCAATAATTGGTATTTCTTTATTCATAATAGGTAGAATACATTTTTTACCTATTAGATGTTTAAATCTATCATCTTTAGGATTTACAGCAACACCAGTGTCTCCAAGCATTGTTTCTGGCCTTGTTGTTGCAACTACTAAATATTCATCTGAATCTTTAATTGGATATTTAATATGCCAAATATGTGAAGCTTCCTCTTTGTATTCAACTTCTGCATCAGATATTGATGTTTTACAATTTGGACACCAGTTAATCATTCTTTTTCCTTTATAGATATATCCTTTATCATAAAGTTTTAAAAATACTGTTTCAACAGCTTTAGATAGTCCTTCATCTAGTGTGAATCTACTTCTTGACCAATCACAAGAACACCCCATTTTTCTTTGTTGTTTTTGTATAGTTCCACCATAAAGTCTAGTCCAGTCCCAAGCTTTTTCTAAGAATTCTTCACGAGTTAAATCAGATTTTTTAATTCCCTTTTCACGTAAACTTTGAACAACTTTCATTTCTGTAGAAATTGCTGCATGGTCTGTTCCAGGAACCCATAAGGTGTTAAATCCTTGCATTCTTTTATATCTAATTAGAAAGTCTTGAATAGATGCGTCAAGTGCATGTCCCATATGTAGTTTTCCAGTTACATTTGGAGGAGGCATCATTATACAGTAACTTTCTCTAGTTTTATCCATACTTGGTTTAAAGTAACCTTTTTCTTCCCAATTTTTATATATTTCATCTTCTCTTTTTGAATAGTTAAAATTATTTTCCATTATTTATTTCTCTCCTTTTCTATATTTTATTTAATTAAAATAGCAACGACATATAAAGATATTATACTCACGAGTGTAGCGACGACCTTTATTTTACCAACCATTTTATTTTCTAAATCTTTACTATTATCTATACAATGTATAACCCATCTTGCATTTAATACTATAATAATTGAAAGTAATAAACAGACGAGTGCAATAAATATTCCAAAATCTCTAAGCATAATACTTTACTCCTTTCATTTTAAAAAAATATAAAAAAACAGCCATTAATCCTTAAAACTTAAGGACGAATGACTGTGATTCGCGGTACCACCTTAATTCATACAAAAAGTTGTATGCTCTTTATTAACAGATTTACCGACTGTAACGGAGTATACTTACACATAATTAAACTTCAGTATACCAGCTCCCAAGCTACCTTCAGATATGTTTTTCTAAAAGACCTTTCAGCCTATGAGTCTTTTTCTCTTTTAAGATAACCTTTATCTTACTCCTCTTGTTCATAGCCTTTGTATCAACATGTTCTAAGTATAACATAATATTTTTTAAAATTCAATACTAAATATGACAAAAATTATTTTAAAAGTTAATTATCAATACTCTAATATAAATTGACAATTATTATATTACAAAATACAATATAAATATAATGTTTTATTTTTTAGGAGGAAAATATGGAAAATATAAAGAAAATAAAAGAAAGATTTGAAAGAGGAGAAATATTACAAGAAGATATGGATATTGAAATTCAAAAAAAAGTAGCTAAGTTATATAAAGAAGAAATAGAACAAATTAGTGAGAATATAACAGCTATTAGAAAAGAAACAAATGAATATAAAAAGAAAATAGATGAATTAAAAAATAAAAAATAAACTATGTTATAATATAATTTGCAATTTTACATAAAACTTGCAAAAATAGTAAAAAAGTGGTAAAATATAAGTATAAAAATAATTTTAATTTCTAGCTGACTATGCTAGAAGAAGGAGGAAAAAATGAATATAAAATTAAAAAAATTAGCAACAGTAGGGATGACAATATTAGTAGGAGTTTTAGCTCTAACAACTAGAGCAGAGGCTCCAGAAATGGAGGAAGTATTTTCACAACTTCCAGAGGAAGTTGTAGAAAATATAGTTGTAGATAATACAACTATTGAAGAAGTAGTAGAAAATACTACAACTGAAGCTTCTTCAAAAAAAGCTGTTAAACCAGCTGAATGTCCTGCTGAAGAAAAAGTAGAGGTAACAATGGAAAGCTCTACTAAATCAGCTGAAACATCAGCTACAGTTGAAGCTCCAACAGAAATTATTTACGAAAATAATGATGTAGAAAGAGCTGAAACTGCAAGAGCTGTTGAATCAGCAAAAAATTCTCGGAGCTAATGTAACAGCAATAGAGGATGACATCAAGGCTGTTGCTGAGAACAAACCTGAGGAAAAAGTAGATAGAGGAGAACCTGCTATCGATACAACTCAACCTAGTGTTGAGATACCTTCAGGGATTACAGAAGAAAAAGTTGAGCCAGTTAACCCAATGGAGGAGACATCTAGTGACGACTTGGATACATGGCTTAACCAATAAGCTTCTAAGTATGGCATAAGGATTTTATCTTAATAGATTTAATCTTTTGCTATTTTTTTATTTATTTTTTAGAGAAATAACTTGAAATTTTAGCTTATTGTTGAAATTTCAATAAAATATATTATAAAATAAAAGTATTAGAGTATAACGAAATATTTTATGGAGGTAAAATATATGGAAGAGGAAAACTATAAGGATTTAGAGTCTTGCCTTTCAGATGAAGAAAAGAAACAAATTGAAGGTAGAAATATATTTGAAAAAATATGGATTAAAATGAAGATGAAAAAACAAGTAAAACAAATGGAAGTTTTTGACAGTATGATAGATAATATAGAGAATAATGATATTAGTGATTTAATACCAGATGAATATAAAAATGATATAAAAAGGGATGATTAGATTATGAAATCAAAATTTGAGAGAAAAAGTGAAAAAATTATAGCTAAAAAAAGAGAACTTACTAGACAAATAATGAAAGATGTTTGTGATAGAAAATCCAAACTAAATAATAAGAAACTTGATGCTAAATTATTATCTTATGCTAAGCAAATGATAAGTTTAGAAAAGAAAAAGTATGGTATAAATAAAAATATAACTGTAGAAAAAGTAAATATAGATAGAATACGTGGAAGATTAAAATATCATAAAGGACCTGGTATATATAAAGTTAATGGTAAACCTAAATTTCAAATGGGAACAGTACTAAATCTGAACTTAAATTTTGTAAAAAATGGTCTTAGAAGTGATGATAAACAAGATAGATTAAATACTTTTGTATCATATATTCAAACAATACATCATGAAATGACACATTTAGAACAGCATGTTGCTACAGAAAAAGCTGAAAAAATAGAAGATATAAATAGTGAAGAAGCTTTAAAATATGCTAGAGAGTTTGTAGCTATATCAAATTATGGCAAGGAATACTATCATAAAGGTGAAAACTATAGAAAACAATATATAGAAAGAAATGCTAGAGAAAAAGGATATAATGATGCTATAGATGTACTTGGGAAGTATGCACAAAAACCTCAAGTTAAAGAGGCAATGCTTCAAAATATGGATAATAATCTAAATGATGCATTTGTAGATACTGAATATCTACAATTCCAAGATGTATATGGAGATAGAGAATATATAACAAGTACATTAGTAGATGAAAAAATAAAACAAAATCCAAGACTACTTAAGAAAATGCCAATTTTAAATAAAGAATATAATAAAGATGGTTCAAGAAAAGAAATATATCAAATTATAAAAGAAAATACAAAAGCATTAAGAAGGGCTAAAATAAATCCTTTTTATTCTCCTGCAAAAAGAAAAGAGAAAATGCAAGAAATACAGAATATGTATAGTTCAATATTTATTAATGCTTCAGACGCAAGTGAGCAAAAAGATTTTGAAAAAGCAGAGAAAATAGTTGGTACAAAAGCTTTAAGAGCAATGCATAGTGAAACAAAGAAATATTGTGAAAATAAGGCTAGGATATTACAAAAAAATGCAAGTAAAGAGGCTGAATTAAGAACATTTTTAGGAGAATATCCATCACAAGTACAATATACATACAATTCAAGAATTAGTTCGATAGAGCAAAAATTTAAAACCCAAATTGATGAATTAAGTGAAAAAGAGAAATTCTTTGATGAAGGTGGATTTAAACTTAAATCATTTAATCCTATTGAAAAAGCTAAACAAATTAAAAAAGATGAACTTAAAATACATAATAATTTTAAAGCCAAAGGAAGAATTAGAAATGTAGCAGTTCCTACAGCAGTTGCTGAAATTAATGAAGAAGTTACAAATTTAGATGAAGTAAAAGCTTTAAGAGATGAATATAATGAACTTAGAGAAAATGAACAACTAAAGCTAAATACATACAAAGACGAATATGAATATTTACTTGCAAAGAAAGAAATAGAAAGTAATGAAAAACAAGAAAAAAGTGTTACAAAAGAAGATAAAACAATATAGAATATATTAATAGTTAAAGGAGATTAATCATAGTGGATTAAACCTTTAACTATTTTTTATATAAATTTATAATTATGCAAATACAAAATATTGAATTTTATGTAAAATAGTGGTATAATATAGTTACCAAATATTTATATTATTAATCTATTTTATGTAATGTCAGTACTTGATATTTACATAAAAATATGATATAATATAAGTATCAAAAATATGTTCGGTTAATTGAAGTTAATACTTTGATTTTGTTAAATGAGAAATATAATGAAAATCTAGTATTTATTTACTAGAAAATTTGTCGTTTATACAATTAAAGTTTCACTTTAATTCTGCTAGAACTTTTGGTGGTCCATGCGATACCTTAATCGTAAATATTTAGAAACGAAATATATGACTAATTCCAGGTTGTATATGGGAAGGAGAGAAAATTATGGAAAAAATTACTTATTTATTTGAGCAAAATGAAACAGCTAGGGATATGGCAAAATTTTTATTAGGAGGTACTTCTACAATTATTATAGCTAAATTTGCTACATTAACATGCTTAGTTTTTACAATATGTATAATATTAGCTTTGTTAATAGTAAATTATGTAGGATTTGCTATGATAAATCGGAAGTAGACCTACAAGAAAGGGAGCTATTACAACAGTTATTGTTGTTGTAATGCTAATGACATTAGGATTGTGGCACAAAAACTTCTGCCATAGAGTTGAAGAAGTTGTTGACAATGGAGATATGACAGTAGTAGAAGAAACAACTGAAGAACCAGTTGCAGAAGTACAACCAGAGGAAAAAGCAGAAGAAGAAGAAAGCACAGAAACTTCTTCAAAAACAAAAAACTACGGATCTGTAAAGAACCCAGTAGATAAAATTTCAAATGTTTCATTTGAAAGTGCTACAAAACCAGCTTCATCAGAAGCTACAGCAGGAGATGTTCCAGCAACAATTACTTTTGAAGATAATTCAAAAGAAGAAGCTGATACAGAAAAAGCTGTAGAAGAGGCTAAGAAAAATGGCGACACAGTTAAAGAATTAGACAACGGGATAATTGCCATTGAAAAAAATGAAGAAACAAAAGCAGATGACAAAAAAGATGCTGAAAAGGTAGACATTGAAGAAGACAAAAAGTCAGCTGAAGAAGTTCCTTCAAATACAGAAGAAAAAGTAGAAGAAGTAAAAGACACAACAGATTGTATCGAAGATGCAACAGATAAAGACTTAGAAGATATGCTTGATTCTACAACAAAAAATGATACAACAGAGGAAAAGACAGAAGAACCAGCAACAGGTAAGACAGAAGTTACTGATTTAACTATAAAAGAAGAAGTACAACCAGTTGTACCTGTTAAACCAGTAGAAAAAGAAGAACAACAAGAAGTTAAACCAGAAGTAGTTGAACCAGTTAAAGAAGTAAAAGCAGTAAATGTTACAGCAATTGATGGTTATACTACTACAGTAGGAAATTCAATTCAATTCAAAATAGATGGAGATGATATCAAAATCGAAGGACTTGATGGAATAAACTATAGCTTTAACGGAAGTGTTTTAACTGTAAATGTCGGAGAAGAAGCAACTGTACTTTCAGTTTGTGTTAGCAACAGTGTTAATGCAGTAAACTTTGACATCGTAGTTAACGGAGTTCTTCAATAAAAATAAACCCTCTGGGGTTTGTACTAAAGAAGTTTCTTTATATTGACAGTATTATATTATAACAGTATAACATTTTGAAACTTTAATGGATGCATTTGTTCGCGAATATCTTTGGTATATGGCATTTTATTGTGACAGTAAAGATAACACGAAAGAATGTGGAATGTATAAACGTATATAAAAGTGGTTTGAATTTATATTATATAGATTTAATTTGATTTATCAAATTTATTGAAATATAGTATATATTATAGATACGTTAAATTACATTTAGTCTCTTACGACTAATATTATATTACTGGTAAGTAGTGAGAGCCATGTGATTTCATCAGCACCAAGAATTATACATGATATAGATGAAATATATTTTGGATTAGTAGTAGTCCAAATGTATCCTAAAACTTTTATAAAAAAAATAAAGAAACATTGAAAAATTCAATGTTCTTTTTTTTGTCTTCTTATGAATAAAAAGGCTACCCCCGAAGGGATAGCTTGAAAAAAAATTATTAAAAAGGATTATTTCAATCACAAGGATTGAAACAAGTAGATCAGATTCGAACTGACACACCGTCTAAGACGAGCTCTTCCTGTTGAGCTTACTACAATTACATTATATCATTTGAAATATTAAAATTCAATAGATATTGAATAATATGGTATAATAATTATGGTGTAAATAATATGTGTGAATATAAAAATTGTAAAATGTGTCCACGTGAATGTGGTATAGATAGAACTAGAAATGCTGGTGTATGTGGTGCAACGGATAAGATTAAAGTGGCTCTTGTGTCAGTGCATGACTATGAGGAGCCATGTATTAGTGGAAAAAATGGTTCTGGAACAGTATTTTTTTCTAATTGTAATTTAAGATGTGTATATTGTCAAAACTTTAAAATATCTAGAAATGGATACGGTAAAGAAATAACGAGTACTAGACTTGCAGAAATATTTCTAGAGCAACAAAAAAGAGGCGTAAATAACATTAATTTAGTTACACCTACTATGTATGTTGATGGAATAATTGAAGCAATTAAAATAGCCAAAAGTAATGGACTTACAATACCTATTGTATATAACTCTAGTGGATATGAAAAAGTAGAGACAATAAAGAAATTAAAAGGATATGTAGATATATATTTACCAGATTTTAAATATGCAACAAATAGGTTGGCATTAAGATATTCTGGTGTAAACAACTATGTTGAATCTGCTATATCTAGTATTAAAGAAATGATAAATCAAGTAGGAAAACCAAAGTTTAATGATGAAGGAATAATGACAAGTGGAGTGATAATACGCCATATGATATTACCAAATAATATTTTAAATTCTAAAATGGTACTAAAAAGAATTTCTGAGGAGTTTAAAAATGATACTTTAGTAAGTGTAATGGCACAATATTTTCCTACAGGAGAAGCAGAAAAGTATCCTGAAATAAATAGAAAGATAAATAAAGAAGAACTTGAAGAAATACAAGACTATTTAGTGGAGTTAAATATAGAAAATGGATATATACAAGAGCTAGGAGAACATGAAGAGGAATATGTACCTAATTTCGATTTATCCAATGTAGAGTAAAAACATAAAAATAAAATCATCTCATATATTGTAACATGAGGTGATTTTATTTGGTATTATTTACAAAAATGCAAGGGTGTGGAAATGATTATGTTTACATTAATAATGATGTGGAGAAAATAGAGAACATGTCTTCCTTTACTAAAGAAGTTTCAAATAGAAATTTTGGTATAGGTTCAGATGGCTGTATATTTATATTTAAAGAAGACGTACAAGATATAATGGAAAGTATTCCTAAAAAAGCAGATGTATATTTTAGAATATTTAATCCTGATGGTAGTGAAGCCAAAATGTGTGGTAATGGTATAAGATGTGTTGCAAAATATGTATATGAAAAAGGTATTGTAACTAAAAAAAGAATGAAAATAGGTACAAAATCTGGACTAAAAGATGTTGAAGTATATGTAGAAGATGATATAGTAAAAAATATAAAGGTAAATATGGGAATACCTCTTTTTAATACAGATAAATTAGAGATTAATTATCCTAAAGATGTAATAATTAATGAGAGATTTGATATTTTAGATAAAGAGTATTATTTAACATGTTTATCTGTAGGTAATATTCACACAGTTATATTTGTAGATAATGTGGATAATATAGATATAGAAAAATATGGAAAAGAGATTGAGAATTTAGATATATTTAAAGATAGAACTAATGTAGAATTTGTTCAAATAATAGATAGAGAAAAAATAAAAATTAGAGTATGGGAAAGAGGAGTAGGAGAGACTCTTGCTTGTGGAACAGGGGCTACTGCTTCAGTTATTGCTGGATATTTAAATGGAGTAACAGAAAATATATGTAATGTATCTTTAAAAGGTGGAATGCTTGAAATTGTATATAATGAGATAAGTAGTGAACTTAGCATGATTGGTACAGCAGAGATGGTATATGAAGGAAAACTATATTAGTAAATGAGTATTGAGTAATTACATTAATTGGGATATAATAATAAAACAGGTGAGAGAAAAAATGAACTTAAAAGAAGAAATAATAGATTATATCCCAGTTGATGAACAAGAACAAACAGATAAAGAGTTTATACTTGATTCTATAAATACTTTTGATAACATATTATCTAGAGAAAATGAATTTATTCATTTGACATCATCAGCTCTGGTAGTAAATAAAAATAGAGATAAAGTATTAATGATTTATCATAATATATATAATTCTTGGTGCTGGATTGGTGGACATGCTGATGGAGAAGAAGATTTACTTTCTGTTGCTAAAAGAGAAGTAGAAGAAGAAACATCAGTTAAGAATATAAATGTACTTGGTAATGGAAAAATAATGAGTATAGACTCATTACCAGTTGCAGGACATGTTAAAAGAGGCAAGTATGTTAATTCACATGTACATTTATCTGTAGGGTATATATTTGAAGCAGATGAAAGTGAAGAAGTGAAGATTAAACCAGATGAAAATAGTAATGTAGCTTGGCAAGATATAGATAAAGTAGTAGAGCTATCTGCAGAGCCACATATGAAAAATGTATACCAAAAAATGATAAATAAAGTAAAAGAAATGAAGTAATAATTGCTAAAATTAGTTGTTTTTTATTTAAAAAGATTATATAATTTAAATATTAATAGGTTAATACTGGAGGGAAGATATGGAAATAAGAGAAATCTTTGACACTATTGAAAGTGACCCTAATATGGATAATGAACTTCAAAAAGATATCTTAGAGAAGATTCAAAACATAGCCAAAGCAGACCAATTGGTAGATGGCTTAGAAGAAAAAATAGAACAGCATAAAGATGAGCTTTCAGAGAAAGAACTAAAATATATTATAAATAAATGTATATCGTATAAGAGTGTTTTTTATAGATTTAGAAATGGTGGAATTGTAGATTATGAACAATTAAATGAAATTACTAGAAGAATTTTTGATTTAGAAGAAAGCATTAGAAAAAATGATTTTCATGTTTGGAAAGAAGAACTACTTGCATATAAAGGTTCAAAGCAAGACAAAGAAGAGGACAAGATGTTAAAAAATATGCTTATGGTTGTTCCAGAAGAACAAAATGTAGTTGAAAAGATAACTCGTATGTTTAAAAGAGCTATGTGGAAAATGCAACAAAAATCTAAACAAAAACAAACTACTACAGATACAATTATAGAATTACCACAAAATAATAATATAGATATTGCACTTCATGATGATGAGTATGACAGATTAGATAATCAAGAAAAAGAACAACAAGTTGAAGAAAGAACAGAGGAAGAATTAGAAGATAAATTTGGAGAAGATTACATAGATACTGATAGTAATGAAACAGAGAATAAGAAAGAGGAATAATTGATTATTAGGGGATAGTTATATACTATCTCTTTTTTATAATCATTAAAGTTGACATAAACATAAAGTTGTGCTATAATAAAAGAGCATTAAATTTATTTTGTTTCTGTTGACTATACAGAATAAAGTCTTTTATGCAATAATTTTTTAGGAGGAAAAAATATGAAATTGGGAAATTTTCAAAGAAGAGTTAAAGAGGAGAGTTCTTATAAGGAAGAACAAAATGAGTTAGCTATGGTGTTAGCTCAAAGAGATGATGACTGCATCTTATATGAAGATGAGCATCCATTAGTAATCAGTAATGATTGCAAAATAGTTAAATTAGAAATAAAAGATGAAGAATATGATAGAGAAAATGAAAAAGATGTAATGATAGAGTTTGAAGAAAGTGAAGAAAAAACAGCTTTAGATAGTTATAAATCAGAAAAGACACCATTTACAATGAGTATTCATACATTTTTGTCTTTAGATGATTTTGAACAAGAGCTAATTAAGTGCAATGAACTAAGTGAAATAGAAGACTTAGAAGATTCACATTAAAATGGAAGTCAGAGTTAAATACTCTGGCTTTTTATGTATACATAAAACTTGAAAAATATCCCCAAATATGGTATAATATAAGTGTATATTAAAAATATGAAGGAACAATATTATGTTCTAGTTATGCAAGAAAATTTTTGAGCAGAGTTTATGCTACATTTTTCTAGTATTTCTAGTTCGTTCTTTTAGTGATAGTATATGAAAATAAAAATTACAAAGGAGAGATTGATAATGAAAGTCAAAAAATTATTAAAAGAAGGAAAAATTATTGAGGTATTAAAAATGGCAAGTTTTGGTAGTACAGAATTTAGAAAGGCCGTACAAAAGGCATATATGTCTAATGATTATGAAAAATATATTGTTGGCAAAGATGTATGCTTTGAACAAGGCTCTGGAAGAGTCGCAAAAGTTCCAATGGATATAGTAGAGGATATAATTGGAACAGCTATGCAACTATCAAGACGTGTAGCATAGATTTTAAAGGTAGTATTTAAATATACTACCTTTTTTGTGTATAAAATTATTGCAAAATTAATATTATATATTAATATCACTTACTTTACTTGACATAATTATATTTGAAATGTTATAATGTTTATGTAAACATTATAAATGCGCTTCAAAAGAAAAAATAATTTTAAGAAGGGAGAGATTTAATATGTGTAATAATATACGTATGAATCAATTTAAAAAAGAAGAAAAGGAGGTTGTCGTAAAAGACAAAATTAGTGACTGGATAGAAAACAGACCTAAACTTTCAAGAAATGTTAGAGCTATAGATAATAAAATAGTAAAAGGAAATTCTATTGAATATGTTAAAGGTTCACCACTAAAATTACATGATGGAACAAGAATATATAAAATATCTGAAAAAGTAATTCGTGAAGGATTTAAAGAAATTATAATTGAATTTTCATTTAAAAGTACTAATTCTAGAAAAATAACTACATTTAAAAGATATAGAAATGACAATTTATTAGAAATAGAAAAATTTTTAGAAAATAGTCAATCTATTTTTCAAACAAGAAATATTGATTTAAAATATACTTTAAATCAAATAGCATAGAAAATAAAGCTGCATGTATTTACATGTGGCTTTAATTTTTATCTGTCTTATTGTTCTATATTTGAAATTTAAAGCATTTTTATATAATTAATGTTAAATTATACTATTTGATAATTAAAATAATTTAAAGCTAAATACAGACTTTAATAGCAACACAAAATTGTACTGTTATAATTCTTGTAGAAATTTGTAAAATTTCTTAAATTTTTTTTAATATAAACTTGTATATTTGAAAATGCTATGATATAATAATCTCCTTTTTGATAGGAGGCATAAGGTGAAATTAGAGATTATAACAACACCTAGTGGAGCAGAGCTTACTAGTATAAAATTTCAAGGAAAAGAGTATTTACATCAAGGAGAAAACGTATTAGATAAAGAAGGAAAAGTATACTGGAAAAGACGAGCCCCTATCCTTTTTCCAATTGTAGGAAGTTTAAAAAATAATGCAACAACTATTCAAGGAAAAAGATATGAAATGTCACAACATGGATTTGCGCGCGACATGAAGTTTGACATTATTAATATATCAGAAAGGGAACATACATATATGTTAAGATATAACGAAGAAACATTGAAGATGTATCCTTTTAAGTTTGAACTATATGTAAGTTATTTAGTAGACAATGATAAACTTACAGTAAAATACATAGTAAAAAATTTAGATGATAAGTCAATGTTTTTCGGAATTGGCGGTCATCCTGCATTTGCGATAGATTTAAGAGAGAACAAATATAGGTTTGAGTTTGATAAAATAGAGGAAAATGAAAGGTTTTACCAGTTAGATAATGGACTTATTTCATATAAGGACAATTATATAAATAAGTCTTTACTATCTAACAATAAATGTATCAATTTACAAAAAGATACTTTTACGCATGATGCGATCATAATGAGTGATTTAGAGTCACAAAAGGTTAGGTTGATAGAAAACGAGAGGATTAAATTGGAATTCGATTTTACAGGTTTTAAATATTTAGCATTTTGGTCTAAGAAGAATGCTCCATTTGTATGTATTGAACCATGGTATACTACAGCAGATTACACAGATTCTGACCAAATTTTTGAAAACAAAAAAGATAATATTAAGCTTGAAATCGGTGAACAATTTGAATGTGAATATTCAATAAGATTTGAAGAATAAATGAAAAAGGAACATTGGAGTATATATTCCATTGTTCCTTTTTATGCTTATTTTATAGCCTTTAAAATTTCATCTACTTTATCTGTTTTTTCAAAAGATACATTTAAATCTTCTCTTCCAATATGTCCATAATGAGATAGTTCACTATATATAGGAGTACGTAAATTTAATGTATTAATTATTCCTTCAGGTGTAAAATCAAAAACAGTATTTATTGCACTTAATATTTTTTTATTTGGTACAGTATTTGTTCCAAAAGTATTAATATATATAGATACTGGTTTTGAAACACCAATTGCATAAGATAATTGTATTTCACATTTTTTAGCAAGACCTGCTTTTACTATATTTTTAGCCGCATATCTTGCCATATAAGCAGCACTTCTATCAACTTTTGTTGGGTCTTTTCCACTAAATGCACCGCCACCATGACGAGCATATCCACCATATGTATCAACTATAATTTTTCTACCAGTAAGACCACTATCACTTTCAGGTCCACCTATTACAAATCTACCAGTTGGATTAATAAATATTTTTGTTTTTTCATCTATTAAATTTTCTGGAATTGTTGTACAAATAATATATTTGTATACATCTTTTCTTAAAGCTTCAATATTTATTGTATCTTTATGTTGTGTAGATACTACAATTGCATCTATTCTTTTTGGTAAATTATTTTCATATTCTACTGTAACTTGCGTTTTACCATCAGGCATTAAATAATCTAGTATTTTTTCTCTTCTTACATTTTCTAATTTTTTAGCTAGCTTATGTGCAAGTGATATAGGTAGTGGCATAAGCTCTTCTGTTTCATCACAAGCATATCCAAACATAATTCCTTGGTCTCCTGCACCAAGCGTTTCATCATTATCATAAGATGAGTTTACACCTTGTGCAATATCGCTTGATTGCTCTTGAATACCAACAATTACTTTACAGTTTTCTACATCGAATCCACTTCCTTTTGTTGTATATCCAATTTTTCTTAATGTTTCTTTAGCTATTTTTTCATAGTCTAATTTTGCTTTAGTAGATACTTCTCCAAATATAAAAACAGTATCTTTTGAAATAGATGTTTCACATGCAACTCTTGAATTTTTATCTTCCTTTAATGCTGCATCAAGTATAGAATCAGAAATGTAGTCACAAACTTTATCTGGATGACCACTTGTTACTGATTCAGACGTAAATAAATAATTTGTCATAAATAATTCCTCCTAACACATCATTAAAATATTTTGGCATGAATATAAAAAAAGACTAGCTACGGCAAGCTAGTCAAGAAAAACTTATCTTTCGGTCATGCCGCAGGAATTAGCACCTTGCTGTAATGCAGGTTGCTGGACTTCATAGGGCCTGTCCCTCAGTCACTCTGGATAAGATATATTTTAATGTAGCAATATTCTAACACTAGAGTATTAATCTGTCAATAGAAAAAATAAAAATATGTTAATAATTGCAAAAAACACTCAAATAATGTATAATTAACAAGACAGAATAGGAGAAGTAAACATGTTTGAAGATAGTTTCGTTATAGTAGATTTAGAAACCACAGGACTTAGTCCTAAAAATGGTGAGATAATAGAAATTGGTGCAATAAAAGTAGTAGATAATGAAGTAGTAGATACTATGGATATATTTGTAAAACCTTCAAGACCAATTACTTGGTTTACTACAAATTTAACAGGAATAACAAATGAGATGGTAGATGAAGGATTAAGTACAAAAGAGGCACTTAAAGTATTTAATGAATTTTGTGGAGATATGAGACTTATGGCACACAATGCCAAATTTGATATGAGTTTTTTAGATGCATATATGAAAAAAGAACTTGGAATAGGAGTAAGAGATGATGCTATGGATACACTACTATTATCTAGAGCAATAGTAAAAGATGTACCAAACCATAAACTTGGAACACTTGCAGCAAGATTTGATATAGATTATAGCGGAGCACATAGGTCACTAAGAGACTGTGAAATAACTTTAGATGTATATAACAATATTAGAAGAATATACAATGGAGAGTAGGTGTATAATTTGGATAATTTAGGACTTAAAAGAGGTGATTTAGAGCTTTTAGACTATAATCCAGAATATGATAGAATTTTTAAAGAAGAAAAACAGAATTTAGAGAAAATATTTGATGGCAAATATATAAAAATTGAGCATGTTGGAAGCACTTCAATTAAAAATATTAAATCTAAACCAATAATAGATATATTGTTAACGTGTAAAGATTTAGATGAATTTATTAGATACACTAAAAAATATGTAGAAAATGAAATATATACAACAAAAGAGCAAAATACAGATGAAGGCGACTTCTTAATTAGAAAGGAAGAAGATGGTAAAGTGAAAGCTTTTATACATGTATTGCCTGAAGATAGTGTTTATGCAAGAAATTATATATTATTTAGAAACTATTTAAATAACAATATAGATGAAGCTAAAAGATATGAAAAATTAAAGTTAGAGCTATATAATAAATTTAGTAATGATAGAAAAAAGTATACAGATGGTAAAGCTGAATATATAAAAAGTATTATACTAAAAGCTAAAAAATAAGAATATAGATAAATTCTATATTCTTTTTTTCTATAATTAGCAATTACCACAAAAACAAAATAAAAATATTATTAGTAGTAAAATTAGTATAAAGTTACCATTACAAAATAAGTTACCTATACAACTACAAATATTATTTTGTGAATTGTTGTTACAGCAACAATCATTCATATTACCATCTCCTTATATCTGAATTTTCTTTATTAAAACATAAATACCAATCCATACAATTATTTGAATTATTAGTTTTCATTTTTTCCATTAATTCTATATAGTTTTTTGGTGAAGGGACAATTGTAGCACTTCCAGGTACCCAATTTGCAGGAGTTGCAACACCTTCATTATCTGCCATTTGTAATGCATCAACCATTCTTAATATCTCTGTTATATTTCTTCCATTTGTTGCTGGATAAATAAGAACACATCTTATTGTTTGGTTAGGGTCTATTATGTATACATTTCTAACAGTTTTAGTATCGTCATGCATATCATTTACCATACCATACATATTTGCTATATCTTTATTACAGTCTGCAATAATTGGGAAAGGAACAGAAACACCAGCATTTTTTTCCATATCATTTACCCATGCTATATGTGATGGATTACTATCAACACTTAATCCTAGTAATTTACAATTTCTTTTTTCAAACTCATTATTCATCTTAGAAAAAGAAATTATTTCTGTTGTGCATACAGGTGTATAATCTCCTGGATGTGAAAAGAAAACAAGCCATTTTCCCATATAATCTGTTAATTTTAATGGCCCAAAAGTTGAATCAGCTGTAAATCTAGGAGCATCGCTATTAAGCATTGGCATATTAGTTGTATTTTCTTCCATTTTTTTCTTCCTCCTTGCTATATGATATGAATATTAAAAATATTTGTGAATAAATAATTACATATGTATTAAAATGTAAAAACGTTAGAAGAATAGACGACGTTTGTCGAAAAATATCGAATATCTTAAAATCTACGAAAAAAGCTGTATAATAGCGATGTACATAAAGAGAACTACAATACCAGATAGATATGAAAACTAATTTAAGAAGTCTATCCTATAAAGCAAGCAGGTATTTTAGTTCTTAGCAACAACTAATTAATATATATCAAAGGAGGGAAGTACATACGGTATTATAATAAAAAATAAGACAAAAAAAGAATATAGCAAATGCTATACTCTTAAAATAATATAATTTTGCAATTTTATTCTATTACAGTTATATTGTGATAGAAGAATTTTAAAATGTCATCTGAAAAATGATTGTCATAAAAAGTATCAATGAAATTTTTAGGAGGAATTTGATTCCTTCTTTCTTTTTGCCTTAAAACAGCACCCGAAGAAAATAAAATATCAAATGATACAAAAATTGCAATTGTAATTGTTATTTTCTTTCCATATTTACTTGTTAATATTTTATCTATTGATTTAGATAAAACAGGATAAATTAATCTTAACCAAGCAATACCTAAAAATCCCCAGAAGAAACAATATAATAAGCTTGTTCTATTGCCAAGTATACCAAAATTACTTGGTTTATATACCCATGAAACAGTACCAAATACTAATTCTTGAAATAAACTACAAGCACATTCAAACAATCCCCCTATGATAAAAGAGGCAAAATATAATGTGAAATTAGTACATTTTTTCATATTGAAAAGTAATAATGAAATTACAACTGCACCAAATCCATATACAGGATTTAATGGTTCAAGAATTAATGCTGTTCTATATTCGAAATAACCATTTTTAGCTAAACACCATATAATTTCAACTATTACTCCTGAAAAACAACCAATATAAAAAATCCAAAATAGCTTCCAAAATGAAAAATTGGATTCATATGTTTCCTTAATCTTCTTAATATAATTTTTATTTGTGTTATCCATAAGTCACCTAATAATATTATAGACAAGAATATTACTTTTTCTTAAAATAATATCTAAATAGTAATCCAATACCTGCAGCTATCATACCAACAATTATTATATAGTCATATAGACTCATAGCCATTAAATGGATTCCAGTATTCATTATTACACTAACTATGATAAATATTGCTCCAAGTATACTTAATATTTTTGCCCATATAGATTTAGGATTATAAAACATCCAAATTATACCAAATATTAGTGGAAGTATTACTAGCCCAAATCCCATATGAAATCCCCATAAATTATAACCAAAAAATCCAGATGTAACCATTATTTTTCTACTTAGTATGAATAATCCAATAGCAAGTAAAATAGCACCAATTATTAAAAATAATGGGTCTCTTTCTTTTTCGGGTTTATTCTTTTTAATATCATCAACAATTTTTTGAATATTATCTTTTTCTTCTTTCATATTTTTCACCTCAAGAAAATAAAATATACTCTATATTATATCGTAAAAAATCATGTACGTAAATAGTTTTTATCGATATAAAAAATAAATTGTTTAATTGATAGAATGTGCTTGATAATAGCATTTCTTCATGTTAAAATCATAATTAGAGTTTTGAGAATAGGAGGATTCTTATGGAAGAAAATAAAGTATCAGAAATGATAAATGAGCTTGTAAAAAAAGCTAAAGAGGCTGAAAAAGAATATATGGACTTAGACCAAGCCGCAATAGATGAAATTGTAAAGCAAATGTCAATTGCAGCTAATGCTAAACATATGGAACTTGCTCGTCTTGCTGTTGAAGAAACAAAAAGAGGAGTAGTTGAAGATAAAGTTACTAAAAATATCTTTGCATCAGAATATATTTATCATAATATAAAATATGATAAAACAGTTGGTGTAATAGATGATAATGAGCTAGAAGATTATGAACTTGTAGCAGAACCAGTTGGGATAATTGCAGGTGTTACACCAGTAACAAATCCTACAGCTACTACAATATTTAAATCTTTAATTGCTGTAAAAACAAGAAATCCAATTATTTTTGGTTTCCACCCATCAGCACAACAATGTAGTATTGCTGCTGCAAAAACTGTATTAGAGGCTGCTGTAAAAGCTGGTGCTCCTGCAAATTGTATTCAATGGATTGAGGTACCTTCTGTTGAAGCAACGAATGCACTTATGCATCATGAAGATGTAAAAATAATTCTTGCTACAGGTGGAACTGGAATGGTTAAAGCTGCATACTCTTGTGGTAAACCAGCACTTGGAGTAGGACCTGGTAATGTTCCATGTTACATACACAAAAGTGCAAAACTAAGAACATCAGTTACAGATTTAATTATGTCTAAAACTTTTGATAATGGTATGATTTGTGCTTCTGAACAATCTGTAATTGTAGATAAAGAAGTAAAATCTGAATTTGAAAAATTAATGAAAGAATACGGTTGTTATTTCTTAACAGAAAAAGAAAAAGAAAAACTTCAAAAATATGTTATAGTTGAAAAAAATGGAACTTTAAATATTAATTCAACAATAGTTGGTCAATCTGCTTATACTATTGCTAAAAATGCTGGAATAGATGTAGATGAAAAAACTAAAATATTAATTGCTAAAATTGATGGAGTAGGAGACGAATATCCATTATCTAGGGAAAAACTTAGTCCAATACTTGCATATTATGTGGTTAAAAATGAAGATGAAGCAATTAGTACAGCTTGTAAATTACTTGAATATGGTGGACTTGGACATTCAGCTGTAATTCATGCAGAAGATAAAGATATAATTGAAAAATTTGGTAAGAACATGAAAGCAGGAAGAATTATAGTAAATTCTCCTTCAACTCATGGTGCGATAGGGGATATATATAATACTAACTTACCATCTTTAACATTAGGTTGTGGTACATTTGGAGGAAACTCAACTACTTCAAACGTATCAGCAGTAAACTTAATTAATGTAAAAAGAATGGCAAAAAGGAGGGTTAACATGCAATGGTTTAAAATACCAAATAAGATTTTCTTTGAAAAAGGTTCAATTCAATATCTAGAAGTAATGAGAGATATATCTAGAGTATTTATTGTTACAGATAATGCTATGGTAAAACTTGGATATACAGATAAAATTCTATATCATTTAAGAAATAGAAAAAATAAAGTACATTCATATGTATTTGACCAAGTAGAACCAGATCCATCTTTTGATACAATTAATAAAGGTGTTGAAATGATGAGACAATTTAATCCAGATTGTATTATAGCTCTTGGTGGTGGTAGTGCGATAGATGCTGCAAAAGGTATGTGGCTATTATATGAACAACCTGAAGTAAACTTAGATGCTATGAAAAATAAATTCATGGATATTAGAAAAAGAGTATATAAAATTGAAGATTTAGGTAAAAAAGCAAAACTTGTTGCAATACCAACTACAAGTGGTACTGGTTCTGAGACAACTTCATTTGCTGTTATTTCAGATAAAGTAAACAATATGAAATATCCACTTGCAGATTATGCACTTGTTCCAACAGTAGCAATTATTGACCCAGAACTTGTATACTCTCTACCAGCAAAGAGTGTAGCTGATACTGGTATGGATGTATTAACACATGCTATTGAAGCTTATGTATCTAATATGGCAAGTGATTATACAGATGGTCTTGCAGAAAAAGCTATTGAACTTGTATTTAATTATTTAGCTAGATCATTTAAAGATTCTGCAGATAAAGATGCTAGAGAAAAAATGCACAATGCAAGTACTATTGCAGGTATGGCATTCTCAAATGCATTCTTAGGAATTAACCATTCTCTAGCACATAAAATTGGTGCAGAGTACCATGTTCCACATGGTAGAGCAAATGCAATACTTTTACCATATGTAATAAAATATAACTCAATTATGCCAGATAAATTTGTATCATTCCCTAAATATGAGTTCTTTATTGCAGATAAAAGATATGCAGATATTGCAAAACGTCAAGGATTTGATGCTAAAACTACAGAGCAAGGTGTAGATTCTTTAATTAAGGCTATTAGAGAATTAATGAAAGAATTAAATATGTCTACATCATTTAAAGATGAGGGAATTGATGAAAAAGAATATATGGAAAAAGTTGAAGAACTTGCATATAAAGCTTTTGAAGATCAATGTACAACTGCAAACCCTAAATTACCATTAGTTGAAGATTTAAAACAAATCTTAATTGATGCTTATTATGGAGAAAATAAATAATTAATACTTTAAAAATATAATAAAAAGAGTAATTAGATATATATTTCTAATTACTCTTTATTGTTATAACTTATGTTCTAGTCTATTAACTAAATAATAATTCTCTTCTCTATCTACTATTACTAAGATATTGTCATTACTATTAAGTTTTTCTTTTTCATCATCTTCATAAATAGAATATTTAAATTTTTGTTTATAACCACTTATATAAAAAGTGTAAGTTATTTTATAGTCTTTTACTTTTGATGATATATCTGTAATAATTCCCTCTATAAATTTCTTATTAGTTAGTGAAGCTAAAGCATGAAATCTATCTATTTGTTTGATTTTTTCTTTTTCTGCTTCACTACATGAGTTATAGTGTTCAAGACGTTTTTTTATTTTACTGTTTTTTAACGCTTCTTCATGAATTATACAACTTGCAATTGGTACTCTCATATTAAACAACCTCCTTTTTGATATTTATCATGGAGTTAAAATGTATTTTGAAACAAAATTATAGCATTCTATTTGTTTATTGTCAATTATTGTTTATATAGATTATTATATAAAAATTGTTTAATTATATTTGACAAAATAAAGTTAATGTAGTATTATAATATCATTAAAATTTGAAAGGAAGTAATTGTAATGAAAAATATTAATGTAACTTTAAACGTCTTATTACTTAGTTAAGCACTGGTATCTATTGTAGATACGAGTGCATGTTGGCGTACCTACAATAGACTTAAAGTTGTATTAATATTATAAATTAAAATACATTAAGCTATGTAGGTAAAACTACATAGCTTTTTTTCATATTTAAATAATTGTATAAATAATAAAGATATTATGGGGGTGTTTTTAATGAAGATAACAGGCGCAGAATTATTTGTTAAAGCCTTAAAAGAAGAAAATGTGGAAAAATTATTTGCGTATCCAGGGGGTCAGGCAATTGACCTATTTGATGCATTATATGAAGATAGAAATATTGATGTTATATTACCACGTCATGAACAAGCTTTAGTTCACGCAGCAGATGGGTATGCACGTTCAACAGGAAAGGTAGGAGTATGTTTAGTTACAAGTGGACCAGGAGCAACAAATTTAGTTACTGGTATTGCAACAGCAAATTATGATTCAGTACCACTTGTTTGCTTTACTGGGCAAGTACCTACACATCTTATTGGTAATGATGCATTCCAAGAAGTAGATACAGTTGGAATTGTACGTAATATTTGTAAATATGCAGTGACAGTTAGGAAAAGAGAAGATTTGGCAAAAATTATACATAATGCTTTTTATATAGCCCAAAGTGGTAAACCAGGTGTAGTTGTTGTAGATATACCTAAAGATATCCAACTTGCACTAGGCTCAGATAATTATCCAAAGGAAATAAATATTAGAGGATATAATCCAAATACATCAGTACATATTGGTCAAGTTAATAAGGCAATGGATATATTAAGTAAAGCTAAAAAGCCAGTTTTCTTAATTGGTGGAGGTGTAAATATTGCTCATGCTAATGAGGCTATGCAAAAACTAGTTGAAATTACAGGTGTTCCAGTTGTTACAACTATTATGGGTAAAGGTGCAATCCCTACAACACATGAATTATATGTGGGTAATTTAGGTATACATGGAAGTTATGCTGCCAATACTACAATATCTAATTGTGATGTATTATTTTCAATTGGCACAAGATTTAATGACAGAATAACAGGTAAAATTGGAGAGTTTGCAAAAAATGCAACAATAATTCATGTAGATATAGACCCAGCAGCAATATCTAAAAATATTTCGGTAGATATACCAATTGTTGCAGATGCAAATAATGCTATAGATGTATTAATTAAGAAAGCTAAAAAATTAAATTTAGATAGTTGGATAAGTGAAATAAAAAAATGGAAAGAAGATTATCCAATAAAAATGGTAGATAACAATCATATATTAACACCAGAATATATTATTAAAACTATAAATGAGTTATATGATAATGTTATTATAACAACAGATGTTGGTCAAAACCAATTATGGACAACTCAGTTTATAGACATAGATAATAATAAAAAATTACTTACATCTGGTGGACTAGGTACAATGGGATATGGTTTGCCAGCTGCAATAGGTGCTAAAATTGGATGTCCAGAAAAGGATGTAATATCCATTTCTGGAGATGGTGGAGTTCAAATGAACATTCAAGAATTAGCTACAGCAGTATGTCAAGAGTTGCCTATTGTTGTGTGTATTTTTAATAACGGATATTTAGGAAATGTAAGACAATGGCAAGAAATGTTTTATAATAAAAGATATTCTTCTACTTGTTTGAAATTTAGAAAATCATGTGAGAAAAATTGTAAAAATAAAGATAAATGTTGTCCTGAATATACACCAAATTTTATAAAACTTGCTGATAGTTATGGTGCAAAAGCAGTTAGAGTAACAAAAAGAGAAGAAGTTAAAGAGGCATTTGAATTTGCAAAACAAAATAAAAATACTCCAACTATAATTGAGTTTATTATAGATGATACTTTAAATGTAACACCTATGGTACCACCAGGAAATACACTTAAAGATATGCTATTTTTAAAGGAGGAACAATAATATGGAAAAAAGATGGATTTGCTTATTTGTAGAAAATGAAATAGGTGTTTTAGCTAGAATTTCTGGATTATTTTCTTCTAAATCATATAATATTGAGTCCCTTACTGTTGGTACTACTGAAGACCCTACAATTTCACGTATGACCATTTCTATGATTTCTGATGATAAAACTTTCGAACAAATAAAGAAACAATTAAATAGAAGTGTAGAAGTAATAAAAGTTGTAGATTATACAGATATTCCTATTCATAAAAAAGAACTAGTGTATATTAAGATTAATTCTTGTAATGAAAAAGATAAAATAGAAATATTTAGATTTGCAGATATATATAAACTAAATATAATAGACTATGGAAAAACATCTGTTATTATTGAATGGACTGAAACAGAATCAAAGATAAATGATTTGATAGACTTGTTTAAGAAGACATTTTTAAATCGAGTAGAAATTGCTAGAGGAGGAAGTGTAGCAATTGAAGCAATTAGTGTGGCAAATAAATAATATAAAAAATTAAAAATAAAAAATTTACATAAAAGCTTGCAATTGAAAATTATATATGTTATACTCATTCTTAATTAAATATTTTGTCATTAAAAAATAATGATAGAGGTCGCGATATTTAAGAGTAAAATGTTTTAATTGAGTTAGGTTCTCAGAAACATTTGAAAGGAAATATCGCCGAAGTGGTATTTATAACCTAAATAAATATTGCTGGGACATTGCAAAATATGTAATGGACTGTCACTTATGTGGAGCGCTATCTAATATTTGAAATATATACAGCTAAAGTTTGAGTATTTTATATGCTAAACTTTAGTGTAAGTTTTTTGATATTAAGACCCTATATGTTCTACATAAGTGAACATATGGGGTCTTTTTATGTGTCAAAGTATTTCAAATATAAGGAGGAGTTTTTTATGAATAAAAGAAATATATTAATTGTAGCTATTATATTAATTTTAATTATAATAGCATGTATTGTGTTTTTTAGAGGAAATACAAATGAACCACAAAGGAAAGTTTTGCGTGTTGGAATGGAATGTGCATATGCTCCATATAACTGGTCTCAAACAGATGATTCTAACGGAGCAGTAGCAATTAAAGATAGTAATAGCTATGCTTATGGTTACGATGTTATGATGGCAAAAATTATAGCAGAAAGATTAAATTGTGACCTTGAAATTTATCAAATTGATTGGGATAGTCTTCCATTAGCGTTACAATCAAATAGAATTGATTGTGTTATAGCAGGTCAGTCTATTACATCAGAAAGATTACAAACAGTAGATTTTTCTACACCATATTACTATGCTTCTATAGTTACTTTAACAAATAATTCTGGTCAATATGCAAATGCAACTGGTGTTTCAGATTTGAGAGGAGCAACTTGTACATCTCAAATAAATACATGTTGGTATGATACATGTCTTCCTCAAATACAAAATGCAAACATTTTACCAGCAATGGATACAGCACCTAATATGCTTGTAGCATTAAATGCTAATACAGTTAATTTAGTTGTAACTGATATGCCAACAGCTATGGCAGCACTTCAAGTTTATCCAAATATGAAATTATTAGATTTTACTAATACTTCAGATAATTTTAATGTATCAGAAGAAGAGATTAACATTGGTATTTCTGTAAGAAAAGGAAATACAGAATTACTAGATAAAATAAATTCAGTTTTAAGAGATTATAATGAAGAAGATTTTAAAAATATGATGAATGATGCTATTAGAGTTCAACCTTTAGCAGAATAGGAGGTAATTATGTCTTTACCTGGGAGTTTTATTGGAAGAATAATTTTTATAATACAAAAATATGGATTATCTATGCTAAAGGGAGCAGGTACAACATTAAATATTGCTATTGTTGGAACTATTATAGGTTGTATAATTGGATTTATAGTAGGAACAATACAAGCTACTCCTATTAATAAAAAGAATTCTATTATAAAAAGGATTTTCTTAAGAGTTATAAAAGTTTTAATGGATATATATGTAGAAGTGTTTAGAGGAACACCAATGATGGTACAAGCAATGTTTCTTTTTTATGGCTCAGCAGTATTATTTAATTTACATATGGATATGTGGACAGCTGCATATTTTATAGTATCAATTAATACTGGAGCATATATGGCAGAAACAGTAAGAGGTGGTATATTATCTATTCCAGATGGTCAAACAGA
This sequence comes from uncultured Clostridia bacterium, assembly GCA_949106495.1. Classification (GTDB taxonomy): domain Bacteria; phylum Bacillota; class Clostridia; order TANB77; family CAG-465; genus CAG-465. Next base: position 32,999 of record CARYZD010000003.1, on the reverse strand, counting down.
AGGTGCAATGGCAATTGGAATGAATTATGTTCAAACTATGTTCTATGTAATTTTACCTCAAGCTTTAAGAAATATTATGCCTCAGATAGGAAATAACCTAATTATTAATATAAAAGATACATGTGTACTTTCTGTTATAGGTGTTGTTGAGCTATTCTTTGTAACAAAGACTGTCTCAGGAGCATATTACACTGTATTTGAAGCAAATACTATTACAATGGCTATGTATTTATTTATGACAGTTATATTATCTAAATTACTTCGTGTTATCGAAAAGAAATTAAATGGTCCAGAGAATTATTCACTTTCAACTACAGATACATTAGCATATACAAGTGGACTTTTAAAATATCCTAGTAAGGAGGAACAGCATGAGAAAGAATATAATAGAAATTAAGCATCTTAAAAAATCTTTTGGTAATCATGAAGTATTAAAGGATATAGATTTTGTTGTAAAACAGGGAGATGTAACAAGTATAATTGGAGCTTCAGGCTCTGGAAAATCTACATTACTTAGATGTATTAATTTACTTGAAACACCATCTAGTGGAGAAATATTGTATAATGGAGAAAATATACTTTTATCTAAAGATATACCAGCTTATCGTGCAAAAGTTGGAATGGTATTTCAAAATTTTAATCTTTTTGAAAATATGAACGTTTTACAAAATTGTATGATAGGATTAACCAAAGTTTTAAAACTAGATAAAGAAAAAGCAAAACAAGAAAGCTTATATTTTCTAGAAAAAGTTGGAATGTTACCATATATTAATGCTAAACCTAGACAACTTTCAGGAGGACAAAAACAAAGAGTTGCAATAGCCAGATCACTTGCAATGAGACCCAATGTATTATTATTTGATGAACCAACGTCTGCACTAGATCCACAAATGGTAGGAGAAGTATTAAGTGTTATAAAGTCACTAGTAGAAGAAGGATATACAATTATAATAGTTACACATGAAATGGCTTTTGCAAGAGATGTTTCTAGTCAAGTAGTTTTTATGAATGATGGTGTAATTCTTGAAAAAGGTACTTCAGAAGAGATTTTTGAAAATCCTAAAAATGATAAAACAAAAGAATTTTTAAAAAGATTTATGAACTATTAAAATGTATATAAGAATAAAAAAGCTAAAAATAAACAAAAAGAAGAGTAGTTAGATAAAATTCTAATTACTCTTTTTGGATTATTAATTTAAATATTCTTCTAATGTTAAATTATTAGTATAAATATTGTTTGCTATTTCTTTTCCAACATATCTAATATGCCAGGGTTCGTATGGATAACCTGTAATTTTTTCTTTATTCTCAGGATATCTAAGAATGAACCCAAATAAATTAAGATATTTGTGTATATGATTTTTAAAAACAATATTTACTTTATCAAAATTATCATTTACAATAATATATCCTTCATTTTCAAAGTATATGCCAACATCTATGGCAAGACCAGTATGATGTTCGCTACAACAAGCAGGTGCTACTAGTGAGTCAGCATATTCTTTTCCATATTTTTTTACAAATTCATAGTATAAATCTTCTTGTCTTTTTACAGAACGGTATCCACCATCAATACCAATTAGTATATTTTCTTTTTCAAGTATATAATTTTTTAACTTTATAAATTCATCATAAGTTTCTTTTTCAATTAGTACAGGTTCATTTTCTGTATCATTAGTTTGAATAAGTTCAAATATATTCTCTATTTTTTCAGGCACTTTATTTTCTTTATTTACAAGTAATGTGTATTTATTTATCATATTATAACTCACTTTCTTCTAAATTAAAACTATTTCTAAGATTTGTTTTTGAATTTTTACTTAGAATATGTTTACACTGTGTTAGATAGAAGCAAAAACATTTTAGATATTTTATACATCCTAATTTTTCTAATAATTTATACTCTATAGAAGTATTATTTTTTAATGCTTCTTCTAATATTATTGATGAATTACCATTATTAAATGTTTCTTTAAATAATAACTGCATTTCTTTTATATTTAATTTATTACAAGCTATATCTAGTATATTAAATCCTAGATAATTTATAGCTAAAAGCGCATTACTATCAGATTCTGAACTACCAATAATAATATCATATTCTTTAGAATTTATATTTGTGTTAAATTCAATTTCAATAGAGAAGTACGATGCAAAATTAAGAATCATCTTGTCAATATTATTGTCCAAAATTGCATCAATAATATTATTTGTTTGAATACTTAAAAATTTAGTATTAAATGTATTTAAGTCTATATCAGAATATGTGTAACAAATATCATTAAATAGGTTTGAGAAATCTTGGTATTCTTGATTGGTATATATTGAAGCTAAATCTTCATGGTTTTCAATAGTTCGCAATAATGCTAAATATAAATGAAAATATATATTTATAAAATAATGTTTTTTCCTGATATTATATATAATACCACATTTTAAAAGCTCATCAATTATATCATCAGAAAAATATGTTGTTAGTTCTCTTTTAAAAAATCTTTCTCTACCTTCTTTGAAAGTAAAAAAGGCTAAGTCTTTTAATTTTTCTATTATATTATCGCTTATTTGTGGATTTTCAATTTGTATAAATTTTATGAAATTTTCACAAAAATCTTTTGAGTTTTGTGGGATTCTATTAATATAATTTATATATTTTATTAATAACTCAATGTCACTCCAATGCTCTGTAAAAATTCTAATATAATTTTTATCATAATCCATAAATGTGTTCTCTAAATTTTTAGCTAGTTTTGAATTTGATATATTGTTATGAATGTATGTTTTAAATTCATCAATATTAACTTCATATACTTCATCAAATACTTTATCTATTAGTTCATCTTTTTCTTTATTAATTACCTTTTCTTGCTGTTCTGTTTCATTTTCATAATTATATATTTTCTCATTTCCATTTGAAGTAAAAGTATTATCAATACTTTTACTTGGTAGCAAATCAATATCTGTTAAAAAATAATATTCTTCAGCAAACTTTTTGGTTATTTTTAGACTAAATGAATCACAAAGAGAAGGAATAGTAAAGTCTGTTAATTCTTCTAATTCATCATACATATAGTCATCTAAAAAGAAATTGGCATCATCTAAAATCATATTAAGAATATGAGATTTTAAGTTCGTTTTGATTTCATTATAGAAAATTTTATACTCTTTAGGAAAAAAACTTTTAAAATCTTTTAATATTAAAAATTGACGGCTAAATCTAATAGCTTTGAATGAATCTCTCATAATTTTTAAGATATTTATAGTATTATTAATATTTAATTTAATTGACTTATAGACTAAACTAGGAATATCAAATAAATCTTCATATATGAAGTACTTATTATTTTCTAAATCATATAAAATATCAGATATTTTTTCTTGTAAAAAAATATTAAGCATTTTAGAAGGATAGTCTTTTAAAATTAACATACATAAATTTATTTTATAAACATAATTATCTTTTGATTCAGAATATCCAGCAAATGTATCATTTTCAAAGTATATTAATTTATCCAAATCGTTAATAAGTCTAATACAAATTGCATTAATTAGGTTAGTATTATTAGATATGTCATAGTAAATGCCTTCTTTAAGTAAGGATTCTGTTTGATATGTTTCTAATATACTCCATGATCCAGCCAAAAACATTAGTGAATTAATATAAGGAGTACAATTTATTATATTCTTAACATATTCTCCAGTATTTTCTATGAAGAATTTATAAATGAAGTTTTCTATAGAAGAATTTTTAAATTTAACTAAAACTTCATTTTTATCATCTTCAGTGTATGTTGTTATAAGTGTATTTTCTAATTGTGAAATATATTTTAAAAAATCACTCTTTTTAAGATTTATATTAGGAACATAATCTATATAACTCTCATATATATTTTTTAGATGTTCTAACTTTATAATATAATTGCTTTCTATAACTAACATTAAAATTGTTATTAACTGTGCCCCTTCATGTTGTTTTTCAAATATTTCTTTCCATAGTTTATAAGGATGTTTTAGGTAATATACAAAATCTTCTAAATAATTTTGAGGTTCTATTTCTTTATCACTTACATAATTAATATAATTTTCAATAATTCTCGGTCTATAATTATCATTATAAATTATTCTTTTATATCCATTAGCAATTTGATATATAGCAGATAAATTTAAATCTGAATATTCTAGGTGTTTAAATAATATTCTTGCTTTAAATAAATCTGAATAATCTTCTATATGTAAATTTAATTTATAATTATCAAAGAATTCTTCTAGTTCGGGATATTTTGCGTAACCTTGAGATAATATATATTCTCTTGAAGTAAGAATTAATAGTTTATTTTTACTTTTATTTATTATTTTAATGATTCTTTTTAATGAAACTTCTTCTTCTGAGTTTAAATTCCCATCAAATTTACTTCCCCAAAAATCATCAATAAAAAATAACTGATTTTTTTCATCATCAAATAAATTAGGAATTTTAGAAATTTTAGTTGTATATATAAATTCTAAATTTTCATCTTTTGCCATGAAATAAGCACATAAATTACGAGCTAAAGTTGTTTTTCCTATTTCTGGTTCACCACAAATAAGTAAGCATTTTTTATCTTTTATTATATTTAAAGCTTCTGAGAAATTTTCATGTCTTACATATGTTTTGACTGATTCATATATATTATCTAGTTCGTATTTTGTAAAAAAGTAAGTATCATTATTTAAATTTTTCTTTATAAAATGTTGTAAAGAATTTGTACTATTAATCCATAATTGATAATATTCATTCTCTATATTTTTATATTCAGGATTTTCTAATAGACTATTTAATTGTTCACATCCAATAATATCTTCTTCTAAAGGATAGTTCTTAAATATATCTTTGATTTTTATTTTATCGTTTACAGATATTGAAGAAGAGGTTATTATTATATATCTATTAGGATTAAGTTTTTGAAGTTTTTTTATTTCAGAATTTTTTAATTCATTTATTAAGCTCTTAGAATCTTTAATTCTCTTTACTTGTACAATTGTAACAAAATTATTTTCAATATTTCTAAGATCAATACCATTGTCTTTTCCTTCAGAAAATATTTCAAATTCTTTATTTTCTTTTTTTTCAATTATACTTTTAGAAAAAAATTCAAATTCTCTTGGTGATAATAATTTGTTGTAGTCATAGTTTCTCATAAAAATCTCCTTAATATTATATATAATATATCATACTTGATACTAATTAACAATAATAAAAAATGCGTATTTCTAATATGAAAAAATGAAGAAAAGTAAGTATGTTATTTAATAATAAAAAGTCTATATTCTGTTGAATATAGACTTTAATTGTTTGGTGGGAATGACCGGAATCGAACCGGTACGAGGTTTAACCCTCGCAGGATTTTAAGTCCTGTGCGTCTGCCAGTTCCGCCACACTCCCATTGATAGTTATTCTACCACTTAATGGAATTAGTGTCAATACTTAGTAATGAAAATTATAGTCTAAATTAATATTTTAGTATATGTATATTAAAATAAATTTATTTTTTGAGCTATTTTTGTTTCTTCAGCAATAAATAAAATTTTATTATCAAGTATTTTATTTATATTTTCAATATAATCTAGATATTTTTTATCTTTATAATACATTTTAGCATAACCATTATTTTTACTATACTTACTATATAATTTTTTATATGAGTATTCTATTACATCATTTAAGCTTGGATTTTCATTTATGTGTTTATCTTTTTGGTATCTTAATGAACGAATAAGCATATTTTCTACAGATATTTCTCTATCTGCAGAAGATACGATTTTACCATATATACTTCTTGCTTCATATTCAAGACTTGCTCTATGGTCTACAATAGCTTCATATATTATTTTATTTTCATCTTCAGTAAAATAACTTTTTATATATTCATCTTTATTAAACATATCTGCTGACACTTGTTCATGATTATCTGGATCTTCATGATATCCTATATCATGAAACATTGCTATTGTATAAATCATATTGTAATTTACATCTAGATTAAATTCAGATATAAGTTCAAAGCATCTTGATATAACATATTCAATATGTTTAACATCATGTCCACCAATAGTATCATTATATTTAGGTAGTATTGTATTATTTAAATAGTTATATAGATTTTGATTTATTTTATTAATATATTCCAATTTTTATCACCAAAATAATTATATAATATTTGATAATAAATCTCTATAGTGTAAATTAAAAATAAATAAAAAATTATGTAACTTATTGAAAAGTTAATATCTTTGTGCTATAATAAGGACATATTTTATATATAAAGATATGTAAAATTTTACAATATTATGTGTGCAAAATTAATATTTTTGTATTTGGGAGGTATTATTATGAATAATGTTATTTTTAATGATGCTAATTATTTAATAAGAAAATTTAATATGGATAATATAGATATTTGTTACTTGAAGGTTAATTTCTTAATGTATTTATTTGAAGGATATTATATGAATAAATATAATAAAGAAAGATTATATGAAGGAGAATATTTAAACTTTAGTGATGGACCTCGTTTTGTTGAATTGACAAATTATCTTATTAAGAAATATGGTGAATGTAATAAAAATATTGTATTAGAAGGCGATGACTGTGATAAGATATATTGTTTTTCTGAAAAGAAAAAAGTGTTAATAGATGAAATATATGAAAAATATAAAAACTATAGTCTTTCTGAATTAATTAAAGTTGTTAACTCGTATAGTTATCCAGGAGATTATGTTGGACCATATGAAGTAATTCCAAAAATATGTATAAAAAAATGGTATTATATGTATTTATTATAATTAATATAGATTTGAAAGTGAACTTTTTAGTTCACTTTCTTTTTTTTCACAATAAAATCTTGTTTTCATAGTATATATAAGATAGCTTACTATCTAAGGAGGCAAATATTGAAAAAGTTAAAATGTATTTTTACAATAATGTTAGTATTTATAATACAAATGATTGTAAGTGTAGTATATGCATTGCCACCATCAAGTGAAACAATATATAATGGAATTGATGTTAGTGAATATCAAGGATATGTAAATTATAATCTTGTAAGAGATAGTGGTATTGAAATTGTATATATTAGAACAAGTGAAGGTACAAATTTTATTGATCCATATTTTAGAGAAAACTATAATAATGCAAAAGCAGCTGGGCTTAAAGTTGGGTTTTATCATTATGTGACTTCTAGAAGTCCTTCAGAAGCTGTAATTGAAGCAGATTACTTTGCATCTGTAATAAATGGAACCTCACCAGATTGTTTACTTGCAATGGATTTTGAATATTTTGGAGGACTTGCAAGTTATGAAGTAAATGCAATATCTAGAGCTTTTTTAGAAAGACTAGAAGAAGTAACAGGAAAAAGAGCTATAGTTTATAGTGATGCATATAATGCAGGGAATGTTTTTGATTCTTCACTATCTTCTTATCCTTTATGGATTGCAGAATATGGTGTAAATGAACCAGAATTATATCGTAATTGGAGTTCATGGACAGGATTTCAGTATTCAGATACTGGAAGAATTTCTGGAATAAATGGCTATGTAGATTTAGATAGATTTACAGAGGATATATTCTTAGATAATAATGATGCTATATCTAGTGGCGGAAATAACGTTTTACCGCAAAATGGTGGAACGGATGTTACTATAACAGTTGTTGCTGGAGATACACTTGCAGAACTTGCATATAAATATGGAACAACTGTAGAAAGTATAGTACGTTTAAATAATATACAAAACCCAAATTTAATATATGTTGGTCAAAGATTAACAATTAGAACAACTGAAAATGTACAAGGAAATGAAAATAGCAGTACAATGTATTATACTGTAAGAAGTGGAGATACTTTATCTGAAATAGCAAATAAATATAATGTTACTGTTCAAAGTATAGCTTTAGAAAATGGTATTAGTAATCCTAATATTATTTATGTAGGGCAAGTATTAAGAATTGAAACTGTAAGATATAATGTTCATGCAACAGGAAATATAATATATTTAATTAGACAAGGAGACACCTTATCTGGTATTGCTCAAAGATATGGAACAACTGTAAATGAACTAGTAAGATTAAATGATATACAAAATCCAAATTTAATATATGTTGGAGAAAAACTTAGAATATAACAGATAAAAAAGAAATGTATAAAATTTGAAGTGCACCCCAAATGTTGGATACTTCAATTATACATTTCTTTTAATTTTTATATTTTTTTAATTGATTCAACTAAATATATATTTCCTTTAGTATAGTTATCTATAGAAACTATATCATTAGTTTTAAATATTTGTTCATAATTATCTGTATAGTATACAAATATTCTTTTAAGTCCTTTTATCATAAACAAATAAGCAATTTTACCATTTTCTAGTGAAGATGACATCATAGATATTTTTCCAGTAATACTTGTTTTTGTCACTATTGGATAATCCTTATATTTCTTTTGCTTATAAAATTTTCTAGTTAGCATTTCAATACACATGTTAACTACCTCCATATTATATTATTTTACTGATTAAGACTTACAGATTTAACAGTATAGCAAAAGTCTTTTTCATATATTTCTATTGTTATTTTATTACCAATTTTAAAAATGTCTTTTGATTTATCATTTATATCAAGAAAGACAAATAAATCATCTGTTTCTTCTATATTAAAATCATATTCAGTTATTTTATTAGTTTTTTTAGATTGAAATAATCTGTTTATTGTATTTAATTTTTTTCTTTCTGTAAAATTTGCAATTTTATAATACTCTTTAAATATAAGTGGATACCAAATATCTTTTTTATCATATGTGTGTAATTCAATTTTTTTAATTACACCTTTAATTATAAGATTATTATTATTTATGTTATTACTCGTAATAGCTTCATTCATATTAAATTACCTCCTTTATAAATATTAACCATAAAGTATATATTCTTTTGTACGTTGCTTATTATAACATAGTTTTATATAAAATAAAAGAGAATAAGTATAAAATTTTACATAAAAACAAAAAGGCTGCAATTAAATGCAACCTTAAATAAAAAAATCCTATATTCTAATGAATATAGGATTAAATTGCTTGGTGGGAATGACCGGAATCGAACCGGTACGAGGTTTAACCCTCGCAGGATTTTAAGTCCTGTGCGTCTGCCAGTTCCGCCACACTCCCATCAGAACAGTATCTATTTTAACATTTTTGTATTTAAATGTCAATAGCTTAGTGTAAATAATTTTCCTTTGTTTGAACATTTTTATTTTGAATTTTATATATTAGTGGTTCAAAAGTTTCTTTAGTTGAACAATATTTATCTACAGATGTTACAATTAGACTTTCCTTATACTTTGGGACATGTCTAAAGGTAAGTGGCCACATATGTTTTGCAATTATATCTGTTTCAATTTCATTTAATTTAAAATATTTTTTTGCATTTTCTAGTGCAACAAATGGATGAGTAAATCCATGTTTTTTAAATAGTGGCTTTTTTTCTATTACTTTATGCCAATCATATAAAAATAAATCATGAAGTAGTCCAGCTCTTGCAGTAGATTTTGCATCAAGATGGAATTTTTTAGCTAGTTTATAGCTAATATATGATACATTTATACAATGTTCTAATGTTGTAGTTGTTCCATGTTGTATATATTTATCCATAGATTTTACTATTTCACTATTTAATAAATCTGCAACATATTCTAAATATTCTTTATCATTTTCAATTTCAGATAAAGTAAATGATAACTCTTTTTCTATATTCCTTTTTCTCATAATCTCCTCACTAGTAAAAATTATATCACATATAAATATGATATACAATTAAATAGGAAAAATACGTATTTTTTATCTTTTAGATGTACAAAATATTGTATAACAAGAAAAAAAGTGCTATAATATCTTTTGGCAAAAATTCGACAGGAGGAATTGTTATGGTTAAAATTTTATTTTATGATACAAAACCATATGATAAAGAATTATTTGATGAATATAATAAGGAATATGGATTTGAAATTAAGTATTTAGAGAGCAAGTTAAATAATGAAACAGCTCCACTTGCAGTAGGATATGATGCAGTATGTATATTTGTAAATGATATTGCAGATAAAGAAACTTTAGAAAAATTAAAAGAGTGTGGAGTTAAATTAATAGTTTTACGTTGTGCTGGATTTAATAATGTTGATATTGCAAATTTACCAGAAGGTTTAAAGGTAGTTAGAGTACCTGCATATTCACCATATGCAGTTGCAGAACATGCAGTAGCATTATTACTAAGTCTTGATAGAAAGACATATAAATCTTATCAAAGAACTAAAAAATATAACTTTACACTAAACGGATTATTAGGTTTTGATATTCATGGAAAAACAATCGGTGTTATTGGAACTGGTAAAATAGGTAAAGTATTTATCCAAATTATGAAAGGATTTGGAACAGAAGTTTTAGCATATGATGTATATAAAGATGAAAAAGCAGCAGAGGAAATTGGATTTAAATATGTAGAACTAGATGAATTATATAAAAATTCAGATATTATTTCACTACATTGCCCACTTACTAAAGAAAATGAAAATATGCTTAATAAAGAATCAATGAATAAAATGAAAGATGGAGTAGTTATTATTAATACAAGTAGAGGAAAATTAATTAATAGTAATGATTTAATAAAAGCATTAAGTAGTGGTAAAATTGGTGGAGTAGGTCTAGATGTTTTTGATGATGAAGGAGATTTCTTCTTAAATGATATGTCTAATTCATATTATAGAAGTCCGGAATTATCTATATTATTATCTATGCCAAATGTGGTTATAACATCACATCAAGCATTCTTTACTAAAGAGGCGTTAAATAAAATTGGTCAAGTATCAATGGATAATGTAAAAGCTTTCTTTGAAACAGGAGATTGTGAAAATTTCGTTGAATAATATAATAAGCAGATAGAATAAACTCTATCTGCTTTTATAGTTTACTTATTATATTTGAAACAGTAATACTTCCAATTATAACACCATTTATTATTAACATAGCCATTGCGTTTGGTGTATTAATAAAATTATCTTCAACATATTCTCGAATCTTATTTACAGTGTTTATTGCATTAGATTTTATTGTACCAAAATCAGTAGCAAATTCGTAGTCTACTGGTGTATAAGCATATATTACTATTTGTGGAATTCCATCACGCATCTCATATCTATGAATTATTTGAATCATAATAATCACCTAAAAATATTGTAAGTAAATAATAAATAAGTATACATTATATTGAAAAAAATATTATTTTGAATTAAAATTTTATTATGAAAAAAATATTTTATAAAACAATGTTAATATTATTTTTTACTTTAACATTTGTAAAAAATAGTGTGTATGCTAAAAATTTACCAATAATGCAATCAACAAATATAGGTATATATAATGCAGATACTATGGAATTATTATATGGTGAAAATGAGAAGGAAAAGATTTCTGTTGCAAGTATTACCAAAGTTATGACTGCTGTTGTTTGTGTGGATAACATTAAGGATTTAAATAAGGAAATAGTAATAGATTATGATGTTATTTCTAGTAATTTAGATCCAGAGCTTGCAATTGCTGGTATATATAATAATCAAAAAATAACATATTATGATTTACTTGCTACAATGCTTGTCCCATCAGGTGCAGATAGTGCTATGTATTTAGCAAGCACAGTATGCGAAAATTATGATACATTTATATCTAAAATGAATGAAAAAGCTAAAGAAATTGGTATGAATAATACAAGTTTTAGTAACCCTACAGGTTTAGATGATGAAAATAATTACTCAACAATAGAAGATGTTGTAAAACTTATTAATTATGCGATACAAAATAATACTTTAAAAGAAATAATGAGTATGGACTCCTATACTACAAGTGATGGTAATTTGAAAGTAAGAAGTACAATAGATAAAGCAGCTAAGAGATATGGAATGACTTTAGATTATATTATAGGTGGAAAAACAGGAACAACGGGGGATGCAGGGCAATGTTTAGCTAGTTTTTCTTTAGATGATAATACATTACTTATTTGTGTTGTAACTGGAAGTTCTATGTATTCATCAAAGCCTAATAATATAATTGATTCAGAAAGTTTATACGAATATATTTCAGAACTATATTCATTAAAGCCAATTGTAAAAATTAATGATGAACTGGTTAAAGTTAATACAATTTGTTGCAAACAAGATAATATTACATTTTATTCAGATGAAGAAGTACTAAAATATATTAGTGAATTTAATAAAGAAAAACTTAATATAATTTATGATGGAGTAGATGAAATAGAATATGGAACTAAAGTGGGAGAGAAAATAGGTAAGGTAGATATATATTATGGAAATGTATATTTAAAATCTATAGATTTAATATTAAAAGAAAAGTTACAATTCAGTTTGAAAAAATGGATTATTTTAAATAAAACTGGAATTATAATTATATCAGGAGTTATTATTATATTTGTAACACTTATAGTAACATTAAAAAGAAGGAGAAAGTAAAATAAACTTTCTCCTTAATTGTTATTTAAATATAACAACACCATTTAATGTATTAGATTCTTTTGTATATAGATATACAAAATGTTTATTATCTTCATTTTTATAATAGCAAGATACTGTATCTTTATAATGTAATTCTTTTTTATAGACTATATTTATATTTTTGAAATCATTGTTAATTAAATCATCTGGTAAAGCTTCAAGTGCTATATCTAAAAATGATACATTATTTACATGATGATTAGCATCTAAATCTCTTTTCATTGTTGTATAACAATAGTTCTCAGATATATTTTCTGGTAGTTTAAATTTGTCTTTTAATTCATTATCAAATAATTTTTCATTAATAGGTCTATATGTATTAATAATATCATCACTTATTTTTAAAATTGAATGTGAAGTTGCATCAACAAATACCCATTTAGAGTCTGCAACAGCAATAAGTTCATTATTTTCGTTGTATACTTCAAAACTTCTAATTGAGTATATTTTTCTAGCAAAACTTGCCCATGTTTTTATTGTTAAAGTATCATTATATTTTGCTCTATTAATTATTTTTAATCTCCAATATAATAATACCCATGTTGTACCTGTTCTTTCAATATCATCTACACCATGACCTACTGAGCTACTAGCAAGATTTGCTGCCTCTTGTAATATATTTAAAAATCCTCTATTAGTGATTTTAAAGTTTTGACCTATATCAGATAAAGATACATTTTTAGTACATACAAATTTTTCCATAAATACACTCCCTAATATAAAAATAAGCAGACTATTGTCTGCTAGAGATGGTGACCCCTACGGGAATCGAACCCATGATTCGACCTTGAGAGGGTCGCGTCTTAACCGCTTGACCAAGGGGCCATCACAGTATTTATTATAGCATAAATAATTTTAGTAGTAAAGTTTTTTTGAGCAAAAAAATTTCAAATATGGGTAATTTTTGTACAATATTAAAAATAACCTATTAAATAGGTTATTTTAAAACATATAAATAAACAGAGAAAAAGTGGCATATTGATCCAAGTAGAACAAATACATGCCATATACAGTGGAAGTATTTGTAGTTTTTCTTTTGTAATGCATAAAATATTATTCCAACTGTGTATAAAATACCACCAGCAATAAGAAGATATAATCCAATTAATGCATCGTTAAATTTAAAATATTCAACAATTTCAGGTATTGCAAGTACAATAACCCAACCCATAATTACATAAGATACTATATTTAATACTTTAAATTTATTTTTAAATATAGCATATGATATTGTACCAAGTATTGCTATACCCCAAACAATTGAAAAAATAATCCAAGCTTTTGTAGGGTCAATACTTCTTAGTGCAATAAGAGTAAATGCTGTATATGAACCTGCTATTAAAAGATAAATTGTTGAGTGGTCAAATATTTTAAAAACACTTTTAGCTTTTTCATTTGATATTGCATGATATAGTGTTGACATTGTGTATAGAATAATTAAGCTTATTCCAAATATTATTACACTAACTACGTCTAGTGCACTTTTATAAATTGCAGCTTTAATTATCATTAAAACTAAAGCTGCGATAGATAATAATGAACCAATTCCATGAGTTATGGAATTGGTTATTTCTTCACCTAATGTGTATAATTTTGTTTTTGTCATTAAAATTCACCTAAGAAATATTTTTTCTTACCTTTTCTAATAACAACATATTTATTATCTAGTGCAATATCTTTAGATATTAATGTTTCTAAGTCAGTTACTTTTTCTCCATTTAATGTTATACTTCCAGCATTAACAAATTCTCTTGCTTCTCTTTTACTTGAACATATTTTATTATCTGCAAGAAAGTCTACAATATTTTTTTCTTCAGTTATATCTATATGGTCAACTTTACTAAATATTTTACCAATTTGATTTGATGGTATTTTTTTAATATCTCCACTAAATAGTGCTCTAGATATTTCAACTGCTTTTTGGTATTCTTCTTCACCATGAATATCTCTAATTACTTCATGAGCTAAAGCTTCTTGAGCAATTCTTTTTTCTGGGGCTTCATTATGTTTTGTCATGATTTCTTCAATTTCATTTTTAGAAAGAAAAGTAAATCTTTTTAAATATGCTTCCATCATTGAATCTTCAAGATTAAATAAGTATTGATATAATTCATAGGCAGAAGTTTTTTCAATATCTAGCCATACAGCATTTCCTTCAGATTTGCCCATTTTCTTACCTTGTGAATCTGTTGCAAGAGGAATAGAGAATGCGTAAACTTCTTCTCCTGTTAATTTACGGATTATTTCAATTCCAGTTGTAAGATTTCCCCATTGGTCAGAACCACCAATTTGAAGAGTAACGCCATAATTATCATGTAAATGTTTAAAATCTACACCTTGAATTAGCATGTATGAAAATTCGGCATATGAAATACCAATTTCAAGTTGTCTTCTTACTAAATCTTTGTTAATCATATAGTTTACATTTATATATTTACCATAGTCTCTTAAGAAGTCTATGTAATTAACATCTTTAAACCAATCATAGTTATTTACACATTTAATATCAAATAATTTTTCAACTTGAGCTTTTAATTTTGTGTAATTGTTTTCAATGACTTTTGCATCAGCTTTTTCTCTTTCTCCAGTTCCTCTTGGATCTCCAACAAGACCTGTAGCTCCACCAACTAATAGAATTGGTGTATGTCCAGCTTTTTGAAGTCTTTTTGCAACAAGAAATGTAGAATAGTGTCCAATGTGTAGACTATCTGCAGTAGGGTCTGTTCCTAAATAAAATGTAATGCCACCTTTATTAAGTTTTTCAATTAAGTCTTCACTACTTATATCTTTAATTAAACCTCTCCACTCAAGATCTTCATAAAGAGTCATTTCTTTTTCCATTTTTATCCCACCTTTACTAATATGCTAATTAGTATATCATATTTGAATTTAAAATAAAAGTAATGAATATATATTTTAGTAAAAATTATGCTCTATTAATTTAAAGGAATTTGTAGATTAAAGGTATTTATATTGCAAAAATAAAATAAATATAGTAATATAAAGATGATATATGACAAATAAGGAGTGGCTATTATGAAAGCTCAGGAAAAAAGGAAGAAATCAATATTAAAGAATTTTTATCCAAAATACACTTTTGAAAAAGTAGAGGATATACCATACGAATTAATAAATAAAGATGGAATTAGATTAATTCTTATGGATATGGATAATACACTTATAGATTCTAAAGGAAAATATTCCAAAGATTTAAAAAAATGGATTAAAAATATAAAAAGTAAGGGAATACAATTATATATAGTTAGTAATTCAATGTCAGAGAGAATGGTTAAGAAAATATCTAAAGAACTAGGTGTGAAATATTTTTATAAAGCATCCAAACCATCAACCAAAGGATTTAAAAAAGTTTGTGACAATTTCCCAGAGATAAGTAAAAAAGAAATATTAATGATAGGAGACCAATTATTTACAGATGTTTGGGGTGGTAATAGATTTAATATTAATACTATTCTTGTAAGAAGAATAAATAAAAAAGAAATTTGGATTAGTAGAATAAAAAGACCAATTGAAAGATTAATATTAAATCATTATTATAAAAAGCAGGAGAATGCAGAAAAGTGCAGAGTATAATTATTTTTATAATATTATCAATTATTGTAAGTATATTGATGTCAAATTTTATTAATTTAACTGCAAATAAAAAATGTGAAAATTTTAATTTTAAAGAATATATTGATAATTTTAAACTATCACATATTGATATTAAATACATATTTATATTTTTTATATTATTTGAAGTTGTAATTAAAGAGGAAAGTTTAGAAAGTATTTTAGTATTAGTACCTTTATGTTTTTCATTAATTCTTGCATTTATACTAGATATTAAATATATGATAATTCCTGACACTTCAAGTATTGCTATATTATTTTCTGGAGTGGTAAACTTAGTTTTTAATTTTAGTAAAGAAAATTTAGTAAATAATGTTTTTGGACTAATTATTGGAGGATTTACTCTATTTATAATAGATTTTATATTTGAAAAGATAACTAAATCTGAAGGATTTGGATATGGAGATATGAAGTTATTAGGTGCTATTGGTTTTTTATTTGGATATAAAAGTGTAATAGTAATTATGATATTAAGTATTATTATATCTTCAATATTTGGTGTAATATATCTTATTATTAATAAAGTAAAAAATATTAAAGATGCATACTTACCATTTGGACCATTTATTGTAATTAGTACATTTATAATTTGTATTGTACCAGCAACACTATTAATAGAGAAATATTTTGCAATAGTTGATAATTTAGTAAATAAAATGATATAAAAGAGGTAATGTGCCTAAAAATCAGGCATGTTACCGTTTTTTTCGCTTTTTTATAACATAATAAATATTTACTTTTTGACATAATTATTGTATAATTGGTACATGTGATAATATGCCTATAATGGCTTTATATAAAGAAAGGAAACATATAAAATGAGTAAAAGTGAATTATTAGCTCCAGCGGGTAGTTTAGAAAAAGCAAAAATAGCATTTATGTATGGTGCAGATGCTGTTTATGCTGGAACAGCTAAATTATCTTTAAGGTCAAGAGCAGAATTAAATGATGATACATTAGAAGATACAATTAGATATGCACATAGTATAGGTAAAAAAGTATATGTTGCATTAAACATTTATGCTAATGATACAGATTATGAGGAAATAGAAAAACAAATTAAAATATTAAAGGAAGTTAAAGCAGATGCTATAATTGCAAGTGACCCAGGAATTATAATGATGATTAAAAATTTAGCACCTGAAATAGATATACATATTAGTACTCAAGCAAATACAGTTAGCTTACATACAGCAGAGTTTTGGCAAAGTTTTGGTGCAAAAAGAGTTATTATTTCTCGTGAATTAAGCAAAGAAAGAGTAAGATATATAATGGAGAATAAACCAGACGACTTAGAAGTTGAAATGTTTATTCATGGTGCAATTTGTTATGCTTATTCTGGAAGATGTTATTTAAGTAAATATCTTGCTAATAGATGTGCAAATCAAGGAGATTGTGCTCAACCTTGTAGATGGCAATATAAAGTTACAGCAGAAGAAGTAAATAATCCTGGAAGTAAAATAGATATAGATTATGATGAAAAAGGAACTTATTTGTTCTCATCTAAAGACATGTGCCTAATTCGTCAAATACCAACTATTATAGATATGGGTGTTGATAGTTTAAAAATAGAAGGAAGATTAAAAACAGATTATTACTTAGCAACTGTTGTAAGAGCATATAGAAATGCAATTGATGACTATGAAAAGTTAAAATCAGAACATAGAGAATCAGAGTACGATGCAAATAAATATTTAGTTGAACTTGAAAAAGTAAAAACTAGAGGATTATCTGAGTTTTATTTTACAGATTCAGAAAATCAAGATATTCATGATTTTGATGGAAAGAGTGAAAACCTTGAATATGAATATGGTGCAAGAGTAGTAGAAAAATTAGATAATCAATTATATACAGTTGAAATTAAAAATAAATTATCAATAGGTGATAGATTGGAAATTTTATTACCAGATTCAATTGAAGAATGTAGTTTTAATATTGAAGAATTATATGATATTAAAAATGATAAACCAATTGATACAATTAATCCTGGAATAAAAGGTCAACAAGTAAAAATAAAAATTCCTTATGATTTAAAACCTGGAACTATTATTAGAAGAAAAAGATAAATCAATAAGAAATTTTTTGGGGGTGATATATTGAATAAAAGTAGATATATAGGAATTACTATATTTTGTCTTCTAATATTTTCTTTTATATTTGTTTTAAGTGTAGCAATGATTAATCTTTCTACTGAAATAACAAAAGAAAATATTAGAATAATATCTAGTACAGATAACAGAGATTTAGAAAATATTTTATATGATTATGCTGAAGAAAATAATATAAATATTTCAATAGATTATGCTGGAACATTGGAGATTATGGAAAAACTAAACTCTGGAGAAAAATATGATGCAGTACTAGCATCTAATTCAATGTGGTTATATATGCTAGATAATATTTCAACAATAGATTCTAAGATAATTAGTATGAATCCAGTTGTATTTGGTATAAAAAAATCTAAAGCAGAGGAGCTAGGTTTTGTTGGAAACGAAGTAAAGCTTGAAGACATATTAAATGCAATAAAAAATGGAAAACTTAAATTTGCAATGACATCTGCTACACAAACTAATACAGGTGCTTGTGCATATTTAGGATTTTTAAGTGTATTATCTGGTAATCCAGAAATTCTTACAGAGGATTACTTAAATGATGAAAATATTAAAGAAAACTTGAAAACGTTATTTAGTGGTGTAAATAGAACTTCTGGAAGTGAAGAATTTCTTGAAGAAATGTATATAAATGGTGATTGTGATGCAATAGTTACATATGAGACTGCAATAATAGATATAAATAAAAAAATAGAAGATAAAGAAGATACAATTTATGCAGTATATACCCAAGATGGTGTTTCAATAAGTGATTCTGTTTTTGCATATTTAGGTAAATCAAATACACCAAATGAAGAAGCATTTTTAAAACTTCAATCATATTTATTATCTAATGAAGGACAAAGTGAGTTAGTAAAAGTTGGCAGAAGAGTATGGTATGGCGGAATAAAAGAGGATGTAGATAAAGAGGTATTTAATCCTGAATGGGGAATAGATACAACTAAATATCTTACACCAATAAAGTTTCCATCAACTCAAGTAATAAAAAAAGCTTTAGGTATATATCAATCTGAACTTAGAAAACCAACTCATATTGTATTTGCATTAGATTACTCTGGAAGTATGACTGGAAGTGGAATAGAAGAACTAAGAGGAGCAATGGACTTTATTTTAACCGAAGAAAAAGCGGCAGAGAATTATTTACAATTTTCTGCAAAAGATAAAATAAGTTTCATAATGTTTAGTTCTACAGTAGATAAACCAATAAGTATAAAAAATGGAATTGAAACTAAAGAAATTCTTGAAACAATTAATACAAAAGTTCCAAGAGGTGGAACAAATATTTATGATACAGTAACAAATTCTATTGAGTTATTAGACAAAGAAGATTTAAATAAGTATAATGTATCAATTGTTCTTATGACTGACGGAGAAGGAAACGATGGAAGTTATAATAATATGGTAAATACAATAGAAAAATCTAAAAATAAAATACCTGTATATTCAATTATGTTTGGAAATGCAGATAGTGAACAATTAAATAGAATAGCAAATCTAACTAGTGGTAAAGTTTTTGATGGAAGAACTAATTTATTAGAAGCTTTTAAAATAGTTAGAGGATATAACTAGGAGGTGTTATTATGAAATTATCATATATGATATCTATAGTTATAGGAGTTATATGTTTTTGTCTGTTATATTTAGTGTTAGATTTAAATATTTTATTTAGTTTAATAATATCTATTATAGCATATTTAGCATTTACTTTAATATTGAATAAGAATGAAGATAATATTTTAGAAACAGCTGTAAATAGTGAGTTAATAAAATATGAAAAAATATATTCAGAAGCAAAAACAATTATTAGAAAAATAGATTTACTTGAAAATCAAATAGATAATTTGGATATGAAAGCAAATATAAGAATTATTTGTGATACTTCAAATAAGATTTTGGTAAGCTTAAAAGAAAGTCCTAAAAAGACTAAACAAGTTAGAAAATTTATTGAGTATTATTTACCTTTTACTTTAAATATATTAAATCAATATAATACAATTGAAGACCAAAAATTAACATCTAAAGAAAGTATTGACTTTATGAAAAGAGTTGAAAAAATGTTAGATAGAGTTAAAGAGGCGTGTGAAATACAACTGAATAATATGTATGAAAGCGATTTATTAAATACTAATGCAGATATAAAAGTTTTTGAAACTATGTTAAAATCTGATGGATTAGTAGATGATAATATGAATATTATTAAAGTTGAGGAGGAAGAGGTGAAGTAATATGGCAGATATTATTATAGACAATGATAATAAAAAGCCTAATCAAAGGTTAATAGGTTTTGTAATTTTAGTTATTTTAATTTTTATAGTAGCTATAGTTGTCGCTATAAAAGGATTTAATAATAGAGAAAATAATATAACTAAGGTTTTTGGTGCTGTTGGCGGAGGAAAAGAAAATTTACTTGCAGATGAAGAATTTAATAATATTTTAACAGAAAAATATGGAATAAGTGTTGTTAATATTTCAAAGAGTAATGGAAAACTTGTTAAAGATCCTGTAAAAAAAGAGGATGGTTCTAAGTTTGATTTTATTTTCTTTTCTGACCAAAGATTTTATGATTATTATAAAACTCCTGCGGATAAGTTAAATGGAGAGGCAGATAGAGACACTGTATTAAGTGGAAGTCTTACACTTAATACGCCTATAGTAATCTATAGTTGGGATATAGTAGTTGATTCTCTAATTAAGGAGAACATAGTTGCTGAAAATAATGGCATTTATTATATTACAAATATGGATAAACTTTTAAACTATATTTTAGAAGGTAAAACTTGGAAGGAAATAGGTCTTAATAATTTATATGGAAGTATAAATATAGCTTCAACAGATCCAATAACATCTTCTCCAGGAGCAACATATTATGGACTATTATTATCAATAATGTGTGGTGGAGAAGTAACAGAAGATAATATTGAACAAAACTTACCTAAGCTTAAAGAATTTTATAATAAATCTGGTTATATGAATAATACTCCAGCAGATTTATTTGATATGTATTTAAAAACTGGTGTTGGTGCAAAACCAATGATAGTAGATTATGAAAAAAGCATAATAGACTTTGCAAATTCTAATCCAGATGGATATGCACAGGTAAAAGACAAAATTAGAATATTATATCCTATTCCAACAATTTGGAATTCACATTGTATAGCTACTTTAACAGAAAATGGTAATAAGTATTATAATGCTTTTAATGATAAAGATATTCAACAATTAGCATGGAATAAGTATGGATTTAGAACTGGTGTTACAGGTGGAAATTATGATGTAAGTAGTGTAGGAGTAAATGGTGTACCACAAACAATAGATACAACGGTATCTGGTTTAAGAATGAATATATATACCAGATTAATAGAATTTCTAAAAGAGAAGTAGG
Source organism: uncultured Clostridia bacterium (assembly GCA_949106495.1). GTDB lineage: Bacteria > Bacillota > Clostridia > TANB77 > CAG-465 > CAG-465. Next base: position 11,302 of record CARYZD010000003.1, on the reverse strand, counting down.
GGGAAGAAAGTATGGAAAAAGAAAATTTAATTTTAGAGGTTAAACCTGATATTTCAACAAAAGAAATTGAAAATGAACTTGTTGAAAATAAAATAATTAGTGAGGAAAAAGTTGAAAATTCATTAAATTATGAGAAGTTATCTGATGCAGAAAAGAATGCTATTGATGAGTTTATATCAAAAGTTGATGTAAATGATACAGCTATTATTCTTTCATATGGAGCAAGTGCCCAACAAGAAATTGCTAAATTTTCAGATGATGTATTGCAAAATGTTAGAACTAAAAATACAGGAGATGTTGGAAATTTATTAACAGATTTAGTTGTAGAAATCAAAGACTTTGATAATGCAACAGATATCAATAGTTCAAAAGGTATATTTGGTATATTTAATTCACTTAAAAAGAAAGTTACAAAATTACTTGCAAAATATGATAAGGTAAATAATAATATAGACAAAATAGAAAAGAAATTAGAACAACATAAAATACAAATGTTAAAAGATATTGCAATTTTTGATGAGATGTATGACAAAAACTTGGAATCATTTAAGCAAATTTCATTATATATAATTGCAGGGGATAAAAAAATAAAAGAATTAAAAGAAGTTGAATTACCTAAACTTCAAAAAAATGCTTCTGAATCAGGAGAACAAATTGATGCACAAAAAGTTAATGATTTAATGGCTGTTATCTCAAGATTTGAAAAGAAAATATATGATTTAAAAACAACAAGAATTATATCAATTCAAATGGCTCCACAAATTAGAATGATTCAAAATAATGATAGTGAATTAGTTGAAAAAATACAATCATCTATTATTAATACAATACCATTATGGAAAAACCAAGTTGTAATAGCTTTAGGTCTTGCAAATGCTAAGAGTGCATTAAATACTCAACAAGCTGTAAGTGAAATTACAAATGAAATGCTAAAGAAAAATAGTGAAAACTTAAAGCAAGGAACTATTGAAATTGCAGCAGAATCTGAGAAAGCTATTGTTGATGTTGAAACTCTTAAAAAGACAAATAGTGATATAATTGAAACTTTAGATAGTTTAATTAAAATACATGATGAAGGCGCAAGAAAACGTAGTGAAGCTGAAACAGAACTACAAAAAATAGAACAAGAACTAAAAGAAAAACTTGTTGAAATAAAAAATAATCAAGGAAAATAATAAAATTAAAAGAACTCAAAAATTAAATTTGAGTTCTTTTTTTTATTCTAAGTATCCATCTGTTAAGTTTCCAACGATTTCTTCTATAGCATCTTTGAAAGTCATAATCCCAACAGTTTTATTATTATCTCTAACAATTGCAAGTGGTTGTTTTTTCTCTTGCATAGTTCTAAATATATCATCAATTTTATCATCAGCATTTACAAATAAAGGCTCATGCATTATACTTTTGAAATCTAATTTTCCATTAGTAGAATATTGTAATAAAAGTTCTTTTACAGGAACAACTCCAATAATATTATCCATTTTTTCTTTGTATACTGGTATTCTTGAATAGTTACAGTTTTTTATAATATGAAGTAGAGCTTTTTCACTTGTATAAGTATCAATTGCAATTATTTTTTCTCTAATAGTCATTACTTTTCTAGCAGTAGTATCATCAAATTTAAATACTCTAAGTAATAGTTCTTCTTCATTTAAATCTATTATACCATCACGTCTACCTTTAGAAATAATAGAAATAATTTCTTGTTCTGTTAGTTTATCTTCTCCATCAGATTTAATATGTAAAAGTTTACTTACAAAATTTGTAGACATACTAAGAAATCTAACAAATGGATAAAATACTTTTTCTAGTATAACAATAATTCCAGATGTTAAATATGCTACTTTTTTAGGACTAGAAAGTGCAATTTTTTTAGGTACAAGTTCTCCTAATACTAATGTAAAATATGATAGAATTAAAGTTATAACTACAATTGTAATTGTCTCTAAAGTACTAGTAGCAATTGGAATATATGGTATTAATACATTTACCAAGTCTTCAGCAATTGTTTCAGCTGCAAATGCACTAGATAGAAAACCAACAACAGTTATACAAATTTGAATTACTGCTAGAACATCACTAGAGTTAGCAAGTAATTTTTTTACTTTTATAGCTTTTTTATTTCCTTTTTGAACATCGTCTAATAGTTCTGCTTTATTTATAGACACAAAAGCCATTTCAGTAGCAGAAAATAATCCATTTACTAAAATTAAAATAAATAGTATTAAAATTTTAAATAACATTTTATCAACTTCCTTTATTTTAGAATATCATATATACAAAAAAAGTACAATTATTTAAATATAATTATTATGTCATAAAATATAGAATTAATACTAAGCTAATTAAAATAATTTCAATTTACTTGATTTTTTATAATATTTAGTGTATAATACAATTAGTTAAAAGAACGACATAAATTTTAAAAATAAAACAACCTCTACGTGAAAAAGGATGTACATTAAGTACATCCTTTTTGCTATTGTATAAATATTATTGGATTTAGTCCACTACCTGAATTTTTATTTTTTCTAACTTCAAAATGTAAGTGATGTCCATCTGAATCCATAATTTGTGCTGGTTTCTCAGGATTTCCACCTTCAAGAGCAATTACTTCATTTTGATTTACATATTGACCATTTGTAACATATATTACAGATAAATTTGCATAATATGTATATAGTGTTATTCCATTTATTTCATGTTCTATAAGAACTTCATTTCCATATTTTTTACTATATCCAATGTAACAAACATGACCATTTGCAGCAGCATAAATGTTTCCTGGATATTCATAACATGCTATATCTATTCCTTGATGAGCCCAGTCAAATTGACAAGTTATTAATCCATCTGCTGGGGATACAAGTTTATCTTTACAATTCTTGTAATAGTCTGCTCCAGAAGCATATATTAAAGAATCAAAGAAGTTATTACATGTAATACTATTATTTTGCATTTGAGCATAGTATTCTCGCTTTTGTTCTAATTTAAGTTTTAAAAAAGTAATTGGTTTAAGAGTGTATATTAATAGTACTATTAATATACCAAATATTACTTTTTTATTAAGTAATTTACTTTTAGTTGATAATATAAATTTAGATACTTTTATATTGTGTTTGTTTATTTTAAATTTTGGCTTATTTTTTTCTACTTTATTATTTGTTTTTTGACTAGATTTCTGTTTTATTTCTTCTTCTGTAAATGTTCCTATATATTTTATTTCATTATCCATATTAATCTATTATTGTTATTCCTAAAAGCTTAATAAAGGCAAGGCTTTGTTCACTTGTTAGAATAACTCCTTTTATATCTTTAGCATATGTTATAATTCCAGAAATATTACAAGTCCTTAAATCTAGTCCACTCATTGCTGTATTGCTAAAATTAGAGTAAGATAAGTCACAACTTATTAATTCAAGATTTCTAAAATTAATATTAGAAAAAGAACTGTTTTTAAGCATTGTATTATTAAATTCTACATTTACAAAATTAGTATTATCCAAGACAATGTCATTTTGTAAAGAATCTTTAAAAGTTACATTTTCTATATATGAGTTATTTATTATAGTTCCATTTAATTTACAATTAATAAATTTAACTCTTTTGAAAGTAGATTTTTCTAAATTAGCTCCAGTAAAATCACAATTTTCGAATATAATATCTGAAAAATCTGCTTTAGGTAAATTTGCTGCAATAAATGTTACATTTTTAAATTTACAATTAGAAATAACTAATTCATCAAGTTTAAAATCGTTTAATGAATCATCCTGTATAATACAAGCTGTTATTTTATCATTATATTCTAAGAAATCATTTAGTTCATATAGTATGTCTAAAGAGTCGGAAACTCTTGGATTAGAAATCATAGAATCACTCCTTTAATAGTACTAGTATATAGATTTTTTTTGCATTTGTCAAATAAAATAAAATTATTTTAAAAAAAGTAGAAAATTAATTATTTTTGTAGTATAATCATAAAAAAGTAATCTATATTTTAGGGGGAGAATATGGAACTTAATCAGAAACTAGATAAGTTATTAACATCTGAGCAAAAGAATAAATTTCACAGAGATAATGGAAAATTTAGACTATTAAACAACATAGTATTAATACCAATTATATTGTCATTAATAGGAATATATCTTGAATCAATTATTATAGTTAGTATAAGTATAGCATGTATTATACTATTTCTTGTTTTAAAGATATGTTCTTTTTCTAAAAAAAATGTGGTGTACGAAAATGTAATTATACCTGCGGTTTTAAAAGAGAACTTCAATGATATAAAGCTTTGTGATAAACATGAGATTGTAAAAGATGAATTTAAAAAATCTAATTTAATTAATGAATATGACAAAATTAAAATAGATAAATATATTATTATAAAAAATGAAAAATATGATATTAATATTTCTAAAATTAATATAAAAAAATTAAATATAGAAGAAAATGATGGCGTAGTAGATAAAGATTTAGAAGAAAAATTATCTGGTATATTTGCATTTACTAAATTACCTAAAAAAGCTATGACAGAATTTGAAGTGCTAAAAAAAGATTTAGAATCAAATAGAGAGGCTGTAAAAATACCTAATAATGAATTTGATATTGTCTATGATGTTTTTTCAAAAAATCCAGTTGAAGTTAGAAATATATTATCACCTGGAGTTATGGCAAGAATTTTAGAATTTAATAATAAAATAGATAATGTAATTAATTTTTCTATACATGAAGATATGTTATATGTTGCAATAAACTATAAAGAATTCCTTAAATTTAAAGGAAAAAGAAAAGAGTATGTTGATGAAGAATTAGCACAAAAAAACTTAGATGTATTAGAGATATTAGATATCTTTGTTAGATATTTTGTTAATATTTATGAATAATAAAAAGACTATTAGAAATTAAAATCTAATAGTCTTTGTTTTATTTTTTCTTAAATGTAAATAAATTAAGAATTTTGGTAAATTTATCTACTATTTGTGAACTATATTCTTGAGCAATCAATTTACATTTTGCTTTACCACCAATAGTAAGAGCAGCAACTATTGCACTAATTATTACTTGTAAGTCAAATTCAAGACCATAACTTGAAGTTATTTTCATTGCAACAATTGTACCAATACCACCACTAAGTATTCCACATACATCACCAACAACGTCTGCACATATGCTTGATACTTTAGGAGCATTACGTATTAATTTGATTGATGTTTTTGCACCATCTATTTTTTTACTTGCTTTTGCATGGAAATTTTTTTCCTCTGCAATTGTAACTGACATTGATATCATGTCAAAAATTATACCAATAGCTATTACTAAAATTAATATTAAAATAGCTAGAGGAACAGATAAATTATTAACAATCGTAGTTGTTAAAAAAGAAAAGACAATTGAAAGTGAAAAAGATAACAGAGAAACTGTTATCAACCATTTACTCGACGAGTCATTTTCCTTATCTTTTTTTGAATCTTTCGATTTCATTTTTAAACATTCTCTCCTCATAAAAATTAAATAAAAAATTTTAGATGGTGATTTTTTAAGTAAACACTATGGTTTAGGTCCAGTAGAGTTTCTCTGCTTCCTACTAAATATTACTATTTAGCTGTTTCCATTTAAAGAAAACACTCTTCAGTCACCTAGAAAGAGAACTGGATCGCCACTTAAGTCCATACTTTAATCCTTAAAAAATCTTATTCTTTAACAGAACAAACATCCTAGAAGTTTTCCTTTGGTGTGCACTTGTACAATTATTAGTCTCTTTTGCAATAACAATTTCATTATCAGATAAAAAATATATATGGCCATATACATTTTTTATCTTTTTAGCGGATAAATCCCAAGATTATCACTCAAGACAGGCTACGCTATATATTGTGTCTTGGCACGTTATATAGGTTATACTAAAAAAACTATCATTATATTTAGAATTCTTTAGCCTCAGCGAAAATAGGAATAAAAACTATATGCCATTATAATTCCTTCCTAATTTCTTTACTCCCTGAATACACGCAAAACTGGGCGTTTCGCGCACAAACAAGAAACTTCATCGATGTGCCTTTTAGTGGATTTTTAGCCCCACCCTCATAAAAGTTAGTGCAACTAGGATAATGCACCATCACTATACATTATATCATAATTTTAAAAAAATATCAATAATATTATATAAAAATTATTTTACATAAAAATTGGAATAAATAATTGTAGAAAAAAGTAAAAAAATATATTCTCTAAAAAAAATTTATATGATATAATTGGCATATATTTTAGAGGTGATGATATGAGAGGAAAAGTTAGTTCAAAGAAAAGCACAGGAATACAATTAATTATTGGTGTATTAGCTTTACTTGTTATATTAGTTATAGGAAATAAATTTGATTCCAATTTATTAAAGAATTTAAAAGAGAGTATAGATTCTAATTCACTTGAAAATGTTCAAAGTGTTAATAACAATACTGTAAAAACAGACGATTTAGTTACAAGTAATGAAAATCTAGTTGTAGATTTTATTGATGTAGGTCAAGGAGATAGTATTTTAATTAGACAAGGTGAACATACTATGCTAATTGATGGTGGTACATCAAAATGTAAAGATGATTTATTAAAATTTTTACAAAATGAAAAGATTAAAAAGTTTGAATATATTATAGGGACTCATCCTCATGAGGATCATATTGGTAGCTTAGATGATGTAGTAAATAATTATGATTTTGACACTTTTATTTTTCCAAAAGTAACAGCAAATACTAAAACTTTTGAAAATTTAGTAACTGCAGTTAGTAATAAAGAAAAGAAGTTTACAACTCCACTTACAGGAAATAAATACAAATTGGGAGAGGCAGAATTTGAAATACTTGCTCCAAGTTCAGATAGTTATCAATCATTAAATAACTATTCTGTAGTTATAAAAATGACATATGGAAATAATTCTTTCATATTTACAGGAGATGCAGAAACATTATCTGAAATTGAAATATTAAATTCATATGATACAATTAAGGCAGATGTTTTAAAAGTAGGGCATCATGGTTCAACAACTTCAACATCTATTAAATTTTTAAATGCAGTTTCTCCAAAATATGCTGTTATTTCAGTTGGAAAAGATAATTCATATAATCATCCAACAAAAACAACTATGGATAAATTAAAAGATTTAAAAATACCTGTATATAGAACAGATGAACAAGGAACAATAGAATGTATAAGTAATGGTAGAGATATTACATTTAATGTTGAGCCAGGATCATATACATATATGGGAGATTAGGAAGAAATTATGACTGGTATAGTAGATAGAATTGAAAATAATATAGTTGTTATTGAAATTGATGATAAAATGTATAATGTAGATATTAGCTTGATTCAAGGAGAGGTTTTAGAGGGTGATGTAGTAGATATAGAACTAGATAAAGAAAGAATAGTTAATGTAAAGAAAAATAATAGTAAGACTAAATCTAGAGAAGAATATATAAAAGAAATAACAAAAGATATGTGGGAATAATAATTGACAAAATAAAACATAAATATACATTAGGAGGTATATTTATGTTTTTTTCTTTCTTAATAGAATTTATTTCTAAGTTTTTTGGACTTTTTGGTTATATATCTAATGATAGACTTTATCCAGAACCACTTAGTAAAACAGAAGAAGAATATTATTTAAGAAAATATTTTGATGGAGATAAGGAGGCAAGAAAAGTCTTAATAGAGCATAACTTAAGGCTTGTTGTACATATTGCAAAGAAATATACAGATAGTGAACAAGAACTTGAGGATTTTACATCAATTGGTACAATTGGACTAATAAAAGCTATTGATAGTTTTAAAGAAAATAAGGGATTTAAAATTAGTACATATGCGTCAAGATGTATTGAAAATGAAATATTAATGTATATTAGAAGCTCTAAAAAACAAAAGGCAGAAGTTTCAATGAATCAAGTAATAGGTACAGATAAAGATGGAAATGATATGGAGTTAATAGATACTTTAGTTCTAAAAGAAAAAGATACTATAGATAATATTTATGATAAAGCAATACTTAAGCAAGTTTTAACATATTTGGATGAAAAATTAAATAAAAGAGAAAAATATATAATGAATAAGAGATATGGTCTTGATGGAAGCAATCCTAAAACTCAACAAGAACTTGCAGATGAACTTGGAATATCTAGGTCATATGTATCAAGAATAGAAACTAAGGTACAAAGAATGTTAAAAAGAAATATAAAAAACTAATATATAAATTACATATTTATGTTTGTTTTGTGATAGTTATTTGTTTATAAACTAAATTTTTACATTTTTATATAAAAGCAATTGTAATAAAATAAACTGTGTGTTAAAATATACAAGAAAAAAGAGGTAGAAAAATGGAAGAATCATTATTAAAAAAAGTGCAGAAAATGCCAAAAGTTGAGTTACATCTTCATTTAGATGGTTCAATACCAACTGAATATGTAAAAAAAACATATAATTTAAGTGATGAAGAAATAAAAAATAAGATGGTTGCAAATGAAAAATGCAGAAATCTTAATGATTATTTAACATGTTTTGATTATCCGATTTCTATAATGCAAACAAAAGAAGAATTAAAACAAGTTACAATAGAATTACTAAAAGAGTTAAAAAATCAAAATGTAGTGTATGTAGAAATTAGATTTGCTCCACAATTTCATACAAATTGCAATATGACACAAGAAGAAGTTATAAAAACAGTCATTGAAGCTAAAGAAAAAGTAGATATAAAAGCTAATTTTATATTATGCATAATGCGTGGTAAAGATAATATGAAGGCAAATTATGAGACTGTAGAATTAGCTAAAAAATATCTTGGAAAAGGTGTTTGTGCAGTAGACCTTGCAGGAGCTGAAGCAATATTTAAAACTAAAGAGTATAAAGAAATATTTGAATATGTTAGAAGTTTAGAAATTCCATTTACTATACATGCAGGAGAGGCAGATGGAATAGAAAGTATAAAAGATGCAATTTCTTTTGGAACTAAAAGAATTGGACATGGTGTACGAGCAATAGAAGATATGAAACTTGTTAAATATATAAAAGAAAATAATATATATTTAGAAGTTTGCCCAACAAGTAATATACAAACATGTATATGTAGTTCGTATGAAACGCATCCAATTAAAGAGCTAGCTAAAAATGGTGTGCATGTAACAATAAATACAGATAACATGACTGTATCTAATACAACTTTGGCAAATGAGTATATAAATTTAATAAAAAATAATTGTATAAAATATGAAGATTTAAAAGCATTAAATATAAATTCTGTAAATGCAGCATTTATTACAGAAGACGAGAAAAAAGAACTTATAAATAAATATTGGGAGGAATAAAATTGAAGACAAAAAATTACTTAGGAAGACATGATGAAAATAGAGGTATAATTCTTTTTTGTATTATTTTAGGTATAGTTATTACAATAATACTTGGTATATCTTTTGCAACAAATAGTAATAAAAAACAAGATAAAGGAGTATCTGATTCAAGTGGTATTTCATCTATTGTAGAAAAACAACAAGGAAATGTTGATACATTTGAACTTAAAGATAATTTGTTAGTTTTAAAAGGTATGATTAATGATAATATCTCGGAAAATTTAGTAATAAAACTTCAAGATGTTAAATTTGTATTAAAAAATAAAGAAGGAGATAAATATGAATTCGATTCAGATTATTTTATCTCTACAGAAGGTATTGAGTTTTCATCAATAATAGATGATAACAGTAATATAAATTTAGATGATATAGCAAGTGGAGAGTATTTTGTATTGGTAAGAATTAAATATGAAAGTACTAAAACAGAAGAAGGATATAAATACAGATATTATTCTTTAAATAATACTACAGAAAATAATAATGTAGATTATAAAAATATGAAGATATATTTTGATTCTGCAGAAAAGGGAATTAGTTATTTAACAATAGAAAATAACTAATAAAGCAAAAAATAAATACATCATAAATGTTAGTGATATAGTAAATTTTATGATGTATTTATTTTTTTAATTAATATAAGTTAAAATGTTTTTTAGAATTGATAAAAGTAGTTAAAAATATTTTTTGAGGGATTTTTAGAAAAAATGTGACAAAATACGTTTAAAATGAGTCTAATGTATATAATACCTTGAGTAAAATAATTTTTAAATTAATAGAAAAAGAATGAAATTTAATTATAAAATATATTTTATTTAAAGAGATAGAAATAGAAAAATAAAATTTTATCTAGTAATATACATACATAATTAATGTTAAAAGAAAGTAAAACTCTGATAAAAAAATCGGAGCTATTTTTATGTCTCAGAAACAAAAGAAATACTTGTAAATAAATGAAAAAAAAGTGAAAAGTTGACATATTATTAAAAGTAATATATAATATTGATAAAACAAAAAAGATAAACTAGAAGTTTAATAACATTCTATAAAGGAGGGAGTAATTTTTACATCCGTGTATTACTAAGTTAAGCATCATAGCATATTACAAAAAATTTAATAATTTTTAGGAGGAAATGTTTATGAAGAAAAAAAATTTATCTTTATTACTTATTGTTTTAACATTATGTTCTATTATTGGATTTACTCCAAATGCTTATGCAACAATGGAAACTAATGATAATAATATAATTTGTAATAATGAAACTGTAATTAATGATTATTTGGTTTCGTCATCACCTGTTATTTCATCACAAAATTTCTTATTAAAGTATATAGGTTTTAAAGTATACTATACTAGTGACTTTTCACAATTTCAATATGGAAATAATTGTGGACCAACTTTAGTAGCTAATATTTTATCATACTATAAAAATTTTGGATATAGCAGATTATATTCTGGGGACATTACACAAAGCATGTATAATAATATTGCTTCCATAATTGGATATACGCCTGAAAAAGGAACTCACTTTGGAAATGTGTATAAAGGTGTAAAGGCATATGCTGAAAATGCTGGATATAAGTTTAAACATGATGTATATCTTTTTGATACATGGAGTGATGTTACAAGAGATATAAAGTTAGGATATCCAGTAATTGCCAATGACGGTGAACATGGGTATTTTGTCGTTGGATATCGTATTATAGATGGAGTGAAACAATTATTTACATGTACAGGATGGGATACTCCAGATTATGCTTGGTTAAATTTTGATGTTGCTGGTTTTCAAATGGAAAGTGTATATATATACGAATAATACAATAAAAAAATTGACATTGAAAAATTCAATGTCAATTTCAGACTGTTGACAAAGTTTTTTTGTTGACAGTCTTTTCTTTTTAGGAAAAAT
>CARYZD010000002.1:141789-190412 GCA_949106495.1 uncultured Clostridia bacterium | reverse complement strand
TATAGGCTTTTAGCCGAAAATGAAAAACCACCAGCTAGGCTGGTGGAAATTTATTCTTTTTCTTAAAAATATTAAGTTTTTTAGTCAAAAACAAATTAAATATCACACAAAAGTTGCAAAACAATTACCTATGTGTTACAATTGTATTATTGTAAAATTACAATTTTGCATAGTTGTAATAATCGGATAATAGATAATAGGAGAGATGTATTTTATGAAGAATTATCTTAAAAGCATAAAAAAGATTAAATTAAAGTTAGTAAGTATATTATTTTTAGTTACATTATTAACAATGGAATTTAGTCCATTTGCAGTAAAGGCTACTGCACAACAATTAAATTTTTATTCAGCAGGACTTGTTTCTGTTGGACATGATTCATACAATAATAAAAATGTATGGTATGCTAATGCTACATTAGGTGGTGTTACAGCTTATTGTATGGACTATACATGTGCTGCACCAAGTGGTACTATGACATTTAGAGGGTATTTATCTGATCAAGGTATGGCAATTTTAATTCATGGATATCCAAATTGTAGTCCCCAGTCAATAGGATGTACTTCAGCAGATGAAGCTTATATGGCAACACAAATGGCTTTCTGGGAAGTAATGAATAGAACAGGTGAATCACATAAAGCAGGAAAAATATTTAGAGTTGAAAATGTAACTCCAAAAAAAGGTATGGAAGGATTTTATAATAGAACAGTAGCAGCTGCTGCAAGACTTGTTGCAATGGCAGAAGCTAAGCCTTATACTTCAAATCCTAGTATGGTTATAAACAATTCAAATGTTGCTTTAAATTATATTGAAGGAGATGCTTTAATTGGACCATATACAGTAAACATTTCAGGAACAGATTCTTTAAAATCTATTACTGCAACACTTGTTAATTCCCCAAAGTCTGCTAGAGTAACAGATGCAAATGGTAATGCAAAAACATCACTTTCAAATGGTGAATCTGTATATGTAAGAATGAATACTTCAGAAGAATCTACATCATTTAACATTAAGTTTAGAGCAGATGCAGATAGAAAAGTTGGATGTATTTACGAAAAAGCAGGACAAGGTGTTCAAGATTTTGTAAGACTTGATACAGAACCAAACACAATGGAAAAAGAACTAACTATTAACTGGGAAAAAGTTACTACACTTGGAAAAATAGAACTTATTAAAGTTGATCAAGATAATCAACCAGTAGTAGGTGCAAAATTTGCTCTTAAAGAGAAAAACGGAAATGTTCTAGGAGAAGTTGAAACTGGTACTGATGGAAAAATTACATTTTATAGTGTTCCAGTTGGGGAATATATTTTAGAGGAGATTTCTGCTCCAACAGGATATATAATAAAAGATAAATCTAAAAATGTAACAATTAAAGGTGGGGAAACTTCAACTGTAAAATTTGTAAATGAAAGAATAACTGGTAAATTAGTTATTACAAAAATTGATGATGCAAATAAACCACTTGCAAATGTAATTTTTGAAATATATGATAGTGAAGGCTATGTAGTAAAAAGAGTAACTACAGATTCAAATGGTAAAGCAAGTGTAAATGTAAATTATGGTACATATTTCTTTAAAGAAGTATCTGCACCAGAAGGTTACATCATGGATGAAACTTTATATAAATTTACAGTTAATGAAGAAAACAGAACTTTCTATAAAACAGTAACAAATGATAGATACAAAGGTAATTTATTAATTGTTAAAACAGATGAAAACAATACTCCTATTGAAAATGTTAAGTTTAATATTTTAGATTCAAATAAAAATGTTATAACAACAATTACAACAAATGCTAAAGGTTTAGCAGGTGTTAAAAACTTACCTTTAGGTACATATTATTATCAAGAAATAGAAGCACCTAAATATGTTGTTGTGGATAAGAATGTTTATGAATTTAAGATTGAAACCAAAGATCAAATAGTAAGAAAAGATATTGTAAATGAAGTTGTAAAAGGAACTTTAAAAATAACTAAAGTAAACGAGAATGATAAACCAATAGCAAATGTTAAATTTAATGTATTAGATAAAGATAAAAATGTAGTAGATACTTTGGTAACAAATAATGAAGGAATTGCTACATCTAAAGAGCTTGCTAAAGGAACATATTATTATAAAGAAGTTGAAGTGCCAGCAGGATATATTATGGATTCATCTGAATATGAATTTAGAATAGAAAATAATAATCAAGTATTAAATAAAAAAGTTGTAAACTATACTGCAGAAGGCTCTTTAAAAATAATAAAATATGATACAAATAAAAAAGTATTAAAAGATGTTAAATTTAATATATTAGATGAAAATAAAAATGTAGTTGACACTATAGTAACAGACAGCAATGGTATAGCTATGTCTAAAAAATTACCTTTAGGTGTATATTTTTATCAAGAAGTAGAAGTACCTGAAAATATTGTTTTGGATGATAAACTATATACATTTGCTTTAACAGAAAATAATCAAGTGATTACTAAAACTGTAGTAAATAAATATATAAATGGTAAATTAAGTATTATAAAAGTAGATGAAAACAAGAAACCACTTGAAGGAGTTAAATTTAATATATTAGATAAAGATAAAAATATAGTGGATACTATAGTTACAGATAATTTAGGTAATGCTGTATCAAAAGATTTAGTAAAAGGTACATACTATTATCAAGAAATTGAAGCTCCAAAAGGAATAGTAGTAGACGATACTATATATGAATTTAAAATAGAATATAATAATCAAAATGTAATAAAAAATATTGTAAATAGATTTGCAAGAGGAAATATAGTTATTACTAAATATGATAATGCAGGAAATTTACTTGCAAATGTTAAATTCCAAATTTTAAATGAAGCTAAAGAAGTAGTAGATACAATTGTAACAAATGAAAATGGTGTGGCAGAGTCAAAAGATTTAGTTTTAGGTAAATATTTCTATAAAGAGATTGAAGCGCCTTCAAATGTAATAATTGATACAGAAGAACATGAATTTAAGTTAAATGAAAACAATGAAGTTGTACAAAAAACAGTAATAAATGATTTAAAAGAAGGAAGCTTGAAGATTACTAAATATGATAGCAATAATAAAACTTTAGCAAATGTTAAATTTAATATTACAGATAAAGATGGAAAAGTAGTAGATACAATTACTACTGATTTAAATGGTATAGCAATATCTAAAAAACTTGTTATTGGAACATATTATTATCAAGAAATTGAAGCTCCAGAACATGTTGTAATAGATACAAATAAATATGAATTTACATTAACAAATAATAATCAAGTAATTGAAAAAACTGTAGTAAATGAGATAAAAACAGGAAAATTAAAAATAATAAAAGTAGATGAAAATAATAAGCCTTTAGAGGGAGTTACATTTAATATTTATGATTTAGATAAAAATCTTGTAGATACAATAGTAACAAATGAAGAAGGAATAGCAGAGTCAAAAGAATTAGAAAAAGGAAAATATTACTATCAAGAAATAAAAGCACCAGAAGGAATTGTAGTAGATAGTACAATGTATGAATTTGAAATAGTAGAAGATTGTCAAAATGTAATTAAAAATATGATTAACTACTATGCCAAAGGTGAATTAAGTATTATAAAATATGATAGTAATAAGAAAAATTTAGCAGGTGTTAAATTTAATATTATAAATGTGAATGGAGAAATAGTAGATACAATAATCACAAATATAGAAGGGAAAGCAGTATCTAAAAAATTACCACTTGGAACATATTATTACCAAGAAATTGAAGCTCCAGATTATGTTGTAATAGATACAAATAAATATGAATTTGCTTTAACAGAAAATAATCAAGTAATTGAAAAAACTGTAGTAAATGAAATAAAAACTGGAAAACTTAAAATTAAAAAAGTAGATGAAAATAACAAGCCTTTAGAAGGAGTTACATTTAATATTTATGATTTAGATAAAAATCTTGTAGATACAATAGTAACAAATGAAGAAGGAATAGCAGAGTCAAAAGAATTAGAAAAAGGAAAATATTACTATCAAGAAATAAAAGCACCAGAAGGAATTGTAGTAGATAGTACAATGTATGAATTTGAAATAGTAGAAGACGGGCAAAATGTAATTAGGGATATGATTAACTACTATGTAAAAGGTCAATTAAAAATATATAAATTAGAAAAAGACACAACAAAAACTCTTTCAAACGCTAAATTTAATATATATGATGAAAATAGAAATTTAGTAGATATAATTGTAACAGGACAAGATGGTATAGCAACATCTAAAAAACTACCTTATGGAACATATTATTATAAAGAAGTAGAAGCTCCAGAAGGATATGTTTTAGATAATACTGAGCATGAATTTAAGATAGAAAATGAAAAAGTTATAGAAGCTGTTGTATATAATACAAAAGAAGAGCTTCCAAAAACTGGTGGATTATTAAGTTCAGATGCAGAAATAGTATTAGTTATATCAATAATTTCAGTATTAGGATATATTTTAGTTTGTGCATTAAGAAAAAAACAAGAAATATAGTTTAAAAATAAACCTACATCAATATAAATGATGTAGGTTTATTTTTTTAGTTTGAACCATAATAAGTGATATCACTTTTATTAAATGTTTTTAAAGTACCTGTTATTCCAAAACAATCCAATACATGTACTTGAATTGTACTACTCTGATTATTTATTAGGTTTTGAAGTGTACTATAAGATTCTTCAAGATATAGTCTTCCTTGATACTTTACATCTATATATGAATTGCCAAAAACACAATCAAACATATAAATACCTCCTTTAATTATAAAGTATTTTAATCTCATTATTTATACATATATTATACTACATAAAAATAATAAAGTAAAATGTTTAGTTACATTTATTTACTTTTTTTTTACTTAAAAAGCAATTAAAGGTGTTGCAAAATCTTTTTGTTTTATATATAATCAAATCAAGTTAGATAAATTCTAACTTAAGCTAAAGATAAAATCATAGGAGGTAGAAAATGGATATATTAAAAATTTCAGCAAAATCTAGCCCTAATTCTGTAGCAGGAGCAATAGCTGGTCTTGTTAAAGAAAATGGAAAAGCAGAAATGCAAGCAATTGGAGCAGGGGCTATAAATCAAGCAGTAAAGGCAGTAGCAATCGCAAGAGGATTTGTTGCACCAACAGGTGTAGAACTAGTTTGTTCTCCAGCATTTACGGAGGTTACAATTGACAACGAAGATAAAACAGGAATTAAATTTGTTGTTGAACCAAAACTTTAAAAAAATATAAATTTAAAAATATGAGCTCAAAAAGATAAAAATCTATCTTTTTGAGTCTTTTTATGATATAATTTGCACAAGATATAATTAAGTGTTAAGAAAAGTAGGTGTAATTGTCTTGTGTGCTAAGATTATAGATTCTCGTAGATATAAAACTATAACTAAAACTCAACTTGAAAAAAAGAAGAAAAATAATGAAAAAATATTAAAATCTGAAAAAAGCAACTATAGAAAAACAAATAAGTATTCTACAAATAACGATAATAATTCTATTATATCTAATTTAAGGATAAGAAAACATAGAGAGAAGAAAAAAGAGCAAGAGGTACTTTTATATTCAAGACCACAAAGAACAGTAATAAAAGAAACTAAACCAAAAGTATATATACCCAAATCTTTTATAATATCTTGTTGTGCTATTGTAAGCATAGTTTTAATATATACATCAGCAAAGATTATGAAAATAGATGAAAAGATTACAACAACTGTTTTTAATGATAATGAAAAAGAAAATAGTTCTAATGTGAATTTAGAGCCAAATTATGATTTAAAAATTGGTCTTTCTTTATTAGATAATACAGATGTATATAAATCAACAAATTTAATATTAAATGATTTATATAAAAATCTTTCTTTTAGTTTTGTAAAAATTGAGAATAATTATGATATAGTATATAAAGTGGCAAAGAAAATAGAAAAAATTTCTGATACAGAATATAAAATATCATTAAATGATGAATATAAACTAGATATAAATGATATAAGATATTCAATTGAAAAGATATTATCATATGGAGAAAATACTATGTATTATGACAGAATATCCAATATATATTCTGTAGAAGATACAAAAGTAAAAGGTGAAATAGTATTAAAACTTAAAGAGGCAAATCCATATTTTGTATATTATTTAGATTTTCCAATTTTAGATGATAATGATAAAATAGATTTTGGATATAAATATACTCAAAATGATAATTCTGTATTATTTGATAGAACAGAAAAAAGTTCAAATAAAAACTTAAAATCTATTAAAATAAATAGTTATGGTAGTATAAACGAGATTGTGGAGGCATTTACTTCAAAAGAATTAGATATGTTTTTTGCTACATCAAATAATGATATGCAACTTATTGGTAAGAATGATTATAATGTTAAAAAATATAAGGACGGAGAAACATTATTTTTGTTTGGAAATAAGAATTCAGAAATATTTTCTAAAAAAGAAATAAGAAGTGCGCTTATGTATTCTCTAAATAGAGAAGAAATTGTAAAGAGTAGTGACAATAATTTTATAGAGATTATAGATTTACCTTTTATATATTCTAGTATAAAATATAAGTATGACATAGTTGGTGCAAAAAATATAATGAATGCTAATAGTTGGAATCAAAACAGTGCTGGAATATATGAGAAAAAGGAAAATGGTAAGTATGAAAATGCTACGTTAAGATTATTGGTAAATTCTCAAGATGAAAATAAAATGAATGTTGCAAATAATATAAAATCGATGGCATATAATTCTGGAATAAATATAGTGATAGAAGCATTAAGTAATGAAGAAATTACAAAAAGAGTAGAATCTTCAGATTATGACATAGTTCTTGCAACAGTTTACTTAAATGAAACACCTAATATAGAATTTTTAAGAAATTATTTAGATATAAATGATTCAACTTTTCAAGCTTTTTTACAAGTTGAACAAAGTAGTGTTGAAGATTTGACTAAAAATATTCAAAACTTAGAATATGTATTATCTGATGAAGTTGCATGTATTGGAATGTATGCAAGAAATATTAACTTAGTGTATCAAAAAGAAATATATGGTTTTAGTAATTTAAACTATATGAGTATTTTTAGTGATATAATAAATATTGGTAAAATAGTAGAATAGGGGGAGATAATATTGGAATTTAGTGGAATAGTCGCTAAAATGGCAGAAGAAGTAAAGAAGAATAAGAAGAAAATTGTATTACCAGAGACAGAAGATTTAAGAGTATTAAGGGCAGCAGCAATTGTAGCAAAAGGAGATTTTGCAGATATTGTATTAATTGGAAATGAAGATGAAATAAAGGCAGAATGTGAAAAAGAAAACATTAATATGCCATATGATAAAGTACAAATTATAGATAACCTTACATCTTCTAAAAAACAAGAATATGATAATATGTTATATGAACTTAGAAAGCACAAGGGAATGACATTAGAGGATGCTAAAAAAGTAAATGAAGATAAAGTATACTTTGCTACAATGATGGTAAAAGCAGAAGATGCAGATGGTCTTGTAAGTGGTGCTATACATTCAACAGCAAATACTTTAAGACCAGCACTTCAAATAATTAAAGCGGCAGAAGGGGTAAAAAATGTTTCATCATTTTTCTTAATGGAAACACCAAAAAAAGATTTAGGAAGTAATGGAGTATTAATTTTCTCAGATTGTGGACTTATTGAATTTCCAACAAAGGAGCAATTAATAGATATTACTATGGAATCTGCACAAAGTTATAAAATGTTAACAGGTTATGAACCTAAGGTTGCTCTTTTATCATATTCAACAAAAGGAAGTGCTAAAAATGAAGCAATAGATAAATTAAATGATGTTTTAGCATTACTTAAAGAAAAAGAAGTAGATTTTGATGTTGATGGAGAGTTTCAACTTGACGCAGCTCTTATTCCAGAGGTAGCATCTCTTAAAGCACCAAATAGTAAAGTCGCAGGACATGCTAATGTATTAATATTTCCAAATTTAGAAGCTGGAAATATTGGATACAAAATGGCACAAAGATTTGGTGATGCTTTAGCTATAGGACCTGTTACACAAGGCTTAAGAAAACCAGTAAATGACCTTTCAAGAGGAAGTACAGTAGAAGACATTGTAGGTACTATAATAGTAACTTGTATGCAAGCAAAATAAAAAAGTATTTTAATATATAATTTTTTTACACAAGATATAATTAGTTTAAAGGGAGGATTTTTTATGAATATTTTAGTAATTAATTGTGGTAGTTCAACAATTAAATTTCAACTTATTGATGTTGAAAATAATAACGAGGTAATTGCAAAAGGTAGATGTGATATGGTTGGATATAAGGAATCTAATATCATATACAATAATGTCAGAGATGGATTTAAAATGAATAAAGATGTTGCAATGCCAACACATAAAGAAGGAATGGAAGTATTACTTAACACTTTAATGGATAAAGAACATGGTGTAATCGGGTCTATGGATGAAATCTATGCAGTAGGACATAGAGTTGTTCATGGAGGAGAAAAATTTAGTTCTTCTGTACTTGTAACAGATGAAGTAATTGATACAGTAGAAAGTTTAGTAGATCTTGCACCATTACACAATCCTGGTTGTTTAATGGGAATAAAAGCAATGATGGAAATTGCACCAAATAAAAAGAATGTAGCTGTTTTTGATACTGCTTTCCATCAAACAATGCCTGTATATAATTACTTATATGCAATAGATTATAAATACTATACTAATAATAAAATAAGAAGATATGGTTTCCATGGAACATCTTATCAATATATTTTAAGTAGACTTGAAGAAATGCTTGGAAAGAAGAAAGAAGATATAAATGCAATTGTATGTCACTTAGGTGGTGGAGCATCAATTTGTGCAATAAAAAATGGTAAATCATATGATACTTCAATGGGATTTACACCACTTGAAGGGCTTGTAATGGAAACAAGATGTGGAGATTTAGATCCTTCTATTGTAACTAAACTAATGAAAGATGAAAATTTATCTATAGAAGAAGTTGAAGCCATATTAAATAAAAAATCTGGAAGATTAGGACTTTGTGGAATTGGTGACCAAAGACAAATGATTCAAGCAGAGCAAGAAGGAAACGAGCAAGCAAAACTTACAAGAAAAATTCAAACTCATAGAAATAAAAAATATGTTGGAGCATATATTGCAGAACTTAATAGAGTAGATGCTATAGTATTTACTGGTGGTAATGGAGAAAATAATGATATTGAAAGAGAAGATATAGTCTCAGATATGGAATGTCTAGGAATTGAACTGGATAAAGAATTAAATAAAGCTTCATCTGGTAAAGAAGCAAGAATTTCAAAAGATTCATCTAAAATTGGATTATATGTAATACCTACAAATGAAGAGTTAGAAATAGCTAAACAAACAGTAGATATTGTGTCAAAATGCTAATTGATTTAATTAAAACAATAAAAAATGATGATACTATATGGGTAATGGAAAATAGGGAAAATTCAGATAAAATATTTAATAAATATGTTACAGATAAACTATTTTCTTCTACCTATGTAATAGTATCAAAAGATATTGCATATGTTTTTGTACATAAATTAGATGAAGGTAATATAGAGGTATTAGATAAAAAATACTGTAAAGTTTATATATATAGTGATTTATTAACATTAAATAATTACATTCTTGAAGCATTAAGAGAGCTTAATTTTCCAAAGAATATTCTTTTAGGCTATACTACAATGTCGGATGAAAATACAGATATAATAACACATAGTGCATATTTAAGAATAACTAAACTTTTTAGAAAAATATATAGAGAAAATGAAAGAAAAGTTAAAGTAAAGTCTGCAGAGATGAATATTTATGAGATAATATCAAAAAATACTAAAGAGGATATTGAGAAATTAAAAATACTTGCAAATATTACAGATGAAATATTAAGAAAATCTTTTTATAAAATAAAACCATTTCAAACCGAAATAGAAATTGCAAATAATACAAAGAAAACTACAGTTGAATATTTAGAAGATATAAAAAATAAATATGATATTGTAGATTATGATATGGCGTGGGACATTTGTCCAATAGTTCTTGTTGGAGAAAATCTAAAAAAGGGAGGTCATGCACTTCCAAGTGATAAAAAAATTAAACAAGGAGATACTATTTATTTTGATTTTGGAATAAAGGCAACCTTTAAAGATGGTAGTATACTTTATACAGATATGCAAAGAATGGGATATTTATTAAAAGAAAATGAAACTGATGCTCCAGAAAATATAAAAGAAGTATTTAATACACTTGTAAGTTCTATTCAAAAAGGAATAGATAATATGAAACCTAAAATTAAGGGATATAAAATAGATAATATTGTTAGAAATGAAATTTTAAATAATAGTTATCCAAACTATCCTCATGCAACAGGTCATCCTGTAGGAAAAGAAGTACATGGGGCAGGAGCACTAATTTCTCTTAAGAGTGGAAAAAGAGCTAATTTACCACTTATTGAAAGTGGAGTTTATACATTAGAGCCAAGAATTAATATAGTAAATGGTGGTTCTATAGAGGAAATGATTTTGGTTACAAATAGTGGAGCAGTACCATTATGTAATACACAAAAAGAGTTATATTTAATATAGAAAAGAGGTAGAGAGTATGAGTTTAAAATATGAAAAGAAAGACATTTATTCTACATTCTCACAAGAAGAATTAGATAATGCAAATGGTTATGCTAAAAGTTATATGAACTTTTTAGATAAAGCAAGAACAGAGTATTTAGCAGTTGAAGAAGCTGTACAAATACTAGAAGGTAATGGATTTATTTCACTTGATGAAAAGCAAGCCTTAGAGCCAGGAGATAGAATCTATTTTATTAATAAAGATAAATCATTATATGTTTCTGTTATTGGTAAAGAGGATATTGTAAATGGTGTAAATATAGTTGGTGCACATATAGATAGTCCAAGACTAGATTTAAAGCCAATGCCACTTATAGAAAAAAGTGGAGCTGCACTTTTAAAAACACAATATTATGGTGGAATAAAGAAATATCAATGGATGTCAATCCCTCTTGCTATGTATGGAGTAATGTATAACAAAGAAGGTGAAAAGATAAAAATAGCTATAGGAGAGAATGAGGATGACCCAATATTTACTATAGCAGATTTATTACCTCATCTTGCAAAAGACCAAATGAAAGGTAATGCAAATGATTTTATCGACCCAGAAAAAATGAGTGTATTAGTTGGTTCTTTAAAAGATAAAGAGGCAGAAGAAAATGAAAAAGAAAAAGTAAAACAAAACATACTTAAAATTTTAAATTCTAAATATGGAATTGAAGAAGTGGATTTTGCAAGAAGTGAAATTTGTTTTGTTCCAGCATTTAAAACAAAATTTATTGGTTTTGATAGAGGGCTTATTGGTGGATATGGTCAAGATGATAGAGTTTGTGCATATGCAACAATTAGAGCTATTATAGATGCTGCTGATGAGCAAGGGGAAAATCTTTCTAAAACTGCTATTGCAATGATAGTAGATAAAGAAGAAATAGGAAGTACAGGTAGTACTTCTATGAGTTCTCGTGCTTTTGATATGTTTATTAATAAAATAATTGAAAAGACAAATAATATGGGCGTAGATAAATTAGAAGTATATTATAATTCTAAAGTTTTATCTGCTGATGTTACAGCAGGAGTATCTCCAGAATATGAAGAAGTGTCAGACATACAAAATGGTAGTATGTTAGGTTGTGGAATATCTGTTGAAAAATATACTGGTTCAGGTGGAAAATATAACGCAAGTGATGCAAATGCAAGTTATATGTCAAAAGTAATGTCTATTTTTGATAGAAACAATATTATGTATCAAGTTGGAACTTTAGGAAAAATTGGAAAAGGTGGCGGTGGAACTATCGCATACATTCTTGCAGATAAAGGATGTGAAGTTGTAGATTGTGGAACACCAGTGCTTGCTATGCATTCACCTTATGAAGTTACTTCAAAATATGATGTATATATGACTTATCTTGCATATAAAGCATTTTATAAGGAGTAATATTGTTTAAGAATTTACTTAAAAATACAGATTATATATTAATCATAACTATAGTTGCACTATTTATAATTGGTGTATTTGGGATATATAGTGCAGGATATGGAGATGTTGATGGGGCAAATACTGAATATCAAAAACAGATAATGTGGTTTGGCATTGTTTGTTTAATGGCAATATTTTTGTGGGCTATTGATACATCAATGTTTGCCTTTATGGGGTATGTTCTATATGGAATAAATTTAATATTATTAATTTTAGTTCTTACAATGCCATCAGTATTTGGGGCTACAAGTTGGTTTAGAATTGGAAGCATTTCTTATCAACCATCAGAGATTATGAAGATAGGATATATTATATGTGCAGCTAAGGTTATGACTATGTATATGGAAAATAAAGAATCACCTCAACCAAATAAGAAAAAAAACATTATAATTTTAACTATTATGATAGCATTATTTGTTGTTCCATTATTTTTAATTATATTACAACCAGATTTTGGAACGGCACTAGTTTTTGTTATGATTACAGCATTTATGCTATTTAAACTAGGAATAAAATATAGATATATACTAATAGGAATACTACTTGCAATCATATTATTACCTCTTGTATATAATTTTTTACCAAGTCATGCTAAAACTAGAATAGATGTCTTTTTAAATCCAGAATTAGATCCATTAGGAGATGGATATAATGCTATTCAATCAAAAATTGCAGTTGGTGCAGGAATGTTTTTAGGAACTGGACTTCTTAAGGGTTCACAAACACAATATGGATATTTACCTGTACAATCTTCAGATTTTATTTTTTCAGTTATATCCGAGGAAATGGGATTTGTAATTTCAGTATTAGTAGTAATATTGTATTTAATATTATTATTAAGATTATTAAAAACTGCATCTTATGCAAAAGATATGTTTACATCTTTTGTTGCAATTGGAATTGTTGGAATGTTTTCATTTCATTTTATTGAAAATATTGGAATGACAATAGGACTATTACCGATAACAGGTGTACCACTTCCTTTTGTAAGTTATGGTGGAAGTAATTTATTAACATCAGGAATTGCTATTGGAATAATATTAAATATTTCAGCTAGAAAAAATAAGGATGTAATGTTTGGATAAAAATAGAAAATATTGTACATTAATGATGTACAATATTTTTTTATACATAAATTTAGTTTAACTGCATATAATTATATATTGTATATGTAAAAAAAACTGTGCTATAATTATGTATACATTAGATATACAGACCTCAGAATTTGTAATTAAAGGAGGTAATAATGATGATTATTCAGTTGTTTTTGGGTGTAGTAATATACTTGTCTTTATTGGTATTAGTTTCATTGTTTTTTAAAGGTGCAACAAGGCTTGGAAATGAATTTGATGAAAATATGGAAGTGAACAGAATTATTAGTAAATTAAAAAATGAAACAGAGATTAAAAAAAATTAAAGAAGTTCGATTGAACTTCTTTTTATCTATTTAATACATTATAACTCCACAAGCTATTTTTGTGCCAGAATTACCACTTGGTTGTGTTTTGAAATCATCTGGATTACTATGTATAACTATAGTTTTTCCAATAATATCATTTAATGTAAATTTATTTGTAAAAAATGACATATAAGCATAACCTTTGTTTGTTGCAAATAAAGGTGGCATATCTCCTGTATGATAAGGATGTGTACAACTTTCTTTGTTATAATGAGATTTAGTATCTGCAAATTCGTCTTCTAGATTACCAGTGCAACTAGTTCCTTCATGTATATGAAAGCCAAATATTTCTTCAGTACATTCTTTGTATGGCAATCCAAAAACTTCAGCTATTACTACTATTCCATTATTTTTTTGTTTAAATGTAACATATCCATGTAGATTTGGATATTCAGACGAACCTTGAATTTTTGCATATGCCATAGATTTAGTATATATATTTCGCATTTTATTTCCTCCTTATTATAATAATATTTTGTTAATCTTAAAATTATTATTATTATTAGATAAAAAATATTTAAAACATTGATATAAAAAAATATTTATTATATAATATAAAACATATGAAAAGGAAAAGAATTAATATGGATAAAATAAAAGAGCTATATAAAAAATATAAAGAAGTCATAAATTATTTAATATTTGGTGTATTGACAACACTGGTAAATTTTGTATCATATTTTATATTTGCTAAAGTATTTAAAATAGATGAGGTAATAAGTAGTGGATTATCTTGGCTTTGTTCTGTACTTTTTGCATATATTACAAATAAATTATTTGTATTTGAAAGCAAGACAACTAGAAAAAGAGAGATTTTAAAAGAGATGGCATCATTCTTTTTATCTAGAATTGTTTCAGGAGCTTTATGTGATGTTGGAACATTTGCAATTATGGTTAAAGTTTTAAATATTAATGATGTTGTAGCAAAACTTGTTACACAAGTAATGGTTGTTATATTAAATTATTTATTAAGTAAATTAATAGTATTTAGAAAATCAAAAAGAGATTGATAAAAGTTTAAGTAGTTTTAAATAGAAGTTAAAACTACTTATTTTTTCTTGCATTTTTAATTAGATTATAGTATTATATTATGTGAATGTGTAAGGAGAAAATATGCTTAAAAATTACATAAAGCCAATGAAAATAGGAAATATTGAAATAAAAAATAATGTGTTTTTAGCACCAATGGCAGGTGTTACAGATATACCATTTAGAAAAGTATGTAGAAAATTTGGACCAGGGCTTACATTTACTGAGATGGCAAGTACTAAGGCAATGGAGTTTAACAGTGAAAAAACAGAAAAAATTCTTCATATAATGGATGGAGAAAGACCATCTGTAGTTCAAATTTTTGGTAGTGATAAGAATGTTATTAGAAATACCATTGAAAAGTTAAATGAAGACGACTCAATAGATATAATAGATATAAATATGGGGTGTCCTGCTCCAAAGCTTGTAAAAAATGGAGACGGTGCAGGATTATTACTTAATTTAGATAATGTTGAAGAAATAATTAAAGAAGCAACAAAAGTATCTAAAAAACCTATAACAGTAAAAACAAGAAAGGGATTTAATGATAATACTATTACTGCTGTAAAAGTAGCAAAAATATGTGAAAAATATGGTGTAGCAATGATTACAATTCATGGTAGAACTAGAGAAGAATACTATAGTGGAAAAGCAGATTTAGATATAATAAAAGCTGTTAAAGAGGCAGTATCTATTCCTGTAATTGGAAATGGTGACATAGTAGATTTAGAGAGCGCAAAAAGAATGTTTGAATATACTGGCTGTGATGGAATAATGATAGCACGTGGAAGTCAAGGAAATCCATGGATATTTAAAAGTATATTGGAAGATAATGAATATATACCTACAAATAAGGAACGTTTAGAAATAATATTAGAGCATATTAATTATTCACTAGAAAATGAAGAAAATAAAAAGCAAGCAGTTTTAAAGATGAGAAAACATATTGCATGGTATTTAAAAGGACTTAAAAATAGTACATATGTAAAAGATAAAGTAAACAGAGAAGAAGACATAGAAAATGTAAAAAAAATGCTTATAGAGTTTTTAGGAGAATAGAAATATTCTTCTTTTTTATATTTTCTATATTTTATATTTTGTTGATATTTGGCACCTTTTCTGGTATAATATACTCGTTATATAATAAAGGATTTTAGTATGATAGATAAGCAGTCTAAATTAAAAGTTTTAGAAAGTATTAAAGATAAAGAAATGAAAATATTAGTTTCAAGTGTGCTAGATAAGGCAATAAAATTTGAAAAAACAGATAGTATTTCTTTTACTAATTTTTTAAATATGAATGAACTAAATATTGTAAAAAAAGCATTAGATTATTTAAATATAAAATATTTTGAATTTTATACTAATTCATATATAGAAAAAAGAAATTTAGCATTTATTCCTGGTTATTTAGAAAATAAAAAAGAAGATATTTTTAAAGAACATGTATCATGTATTAAAATAATTCCTAAAGCTAAAGGAAAATTGCAACATAAAGACTATATGGGAGCAATATATTCATTAGGAATAAAAAGAGAAGTTGTTGGAGATATAATTGCAAAAGATGAAGCCTCATATTTTTTCTGTATGAAAAATGTTGAAGAGTATTTTATATATAACTTAACTTCTGTAGGAAGACAAGAAATTGATTTAAAAGTTTTGGATTTGTATTGTGATGAAGTTCAAAATCTATCATTAAAGTTTATAGAAAAAGATTATATTATTCCATCTTTAAGAGTTGATGCACTTTTAAGTGAAGTATATAACCTAAGTAGGAGTGAAACAAAAGAAAAAATAGTAAAAGGAGACTTATATATTAATGATAGAAATATATTTTATCCTAATATTACTATTTCAAATGGAGATATAGTTTCTTTTAGAAAATGTGGAAAATTAAGAGTTGGAGAAGAAATTAGAAAAACTAGAAATTCAAATATAGTTTTAAGAATATATAACTATTCTTAAGTATTAAATTAAGGAGAGAAAAAATGAAAGTAGCATTTTATACTTTAGGCTGTAAAGTAAATCAATACGAGTCAGACCTAATGATGAAGAGTTTTGTAGATAAAGGTTATGAAATTTGTGATTTTAAAGAAAAAGCAGATATATATGTTGTTAATTCTTGTAGTGTTACAAATTTATCTACAAGAAAAACAAGACAGTATTTAAGTAGAGCAAAGAAAAAGGGTGGAATTGTTGTACTTGCAGGCTGTTATGCACAAGAAATAGAAAAAAACGAAAAACTTGAAAACGTAGATATAATAATTGGAAATCAAGAAAAAAATTGTGTGGTAGAAACTATAGAAGAATATATTAAAAAAAGAGAAAATAAAACATTATACAAAGTAACAGAAATTGGAACTTTAAAAAGATATATTCAAGAAGATAAGCTAAATAAAGGAAGAGAAATAAGAGAAAGTATTAAAATTGAAGATGGTTGTAATAACTTTTGCTCATATTGTATTATTCCTTATGTTAGAGGAAGAGTAAGAAGCAGAAATATAGAAGATATAGTTACTGAAGTTAATTCATTAGTTAAAAGCGGTGTAGGAGAAGTAGTTCTTGTTGGTATTGAAATTGCATCATATGGTAAAGATTTAGAAAATTCAAGCATTTCCATGATTGATGTTATAGAAGAAGTTGCAAAAGTAGATGGCTTAAAAAGAATTAGACTTGGCTCAATTGAACCAAGAATTTTAACAGATGAAAATATTAAAAGACTTGCTAAAGTGAAAAAATTATGTCCTCATTTTCATATTTCTGTACAAAGTTTAGATAATGATGTATTAAAAAGAATGAATAGAAAATATACAAGAGAAGATATTTTTAATATTGTGGATAATATTAGAAAAGAATTTTATAACCCAGCATTTACTTGTGATATTATTGTTGGTTTTCCAGGAGAAACTGATGAAGAGTTTAAAAATACTATTGAAGGTGTTAAAAGAGTAGATTTTTATGAAGTACATGCTTTTAAATATTCAAAGAGAAAATGGACAGTAGCAGCTAAAATGGAAAATCAAGTTGATGGGAATGTTTCACAACTTAGAAGTGAAGAATTAATAAGTTTTGCAAATGAATTAAAAAATAAATACATGATTAACATGATTGGTAAAAGAGAAAAAATACTTATAGAATCATATTCAGATGGATATGCACATGGATATACATCTAATTATGTTATGGTTAAAATTAAAACAGACGAGGATTTAATTGGTAAAGAGATAGAGGCTACATTAAATAAAGTGGACAAGGATGTTATGATTGGAATAATATAATGTATTAACTTGAAAAAAGTAATAAAACGTTATATAATCAGGTATAGATTTAATATTTTTTAGGGGGAAAGATATATGAGAAGAGCATTAATAATTATTTTATGTGCATTAGGATTAATAGTTGGTGTACTTGTTGGTGATCAAATGGCAGGGACTGCACTAAATTGGATGTCAATAGGTGGAAATATTGGACTTAAGAATCCATTATTTTTAGATTTAGGTGTAGTTGAAATAACATTAGGATTTTGGTGCAGAATAAATGTTGGAGGAGTTTTTGGACTTGTAATATTTGCAGTAATTGCAAAATGGATTACAAGTTGGTTAAAAATATAGCATAAAATAGAGCATAAGAAGGAGAAGTAATATGAAATCAATATCAAAGGAAATAGGCATAGATTTAGGAACTTCCTATACAAGAATAAGTGTAAGAGGAAGAGGAACAGTATTATCTGAGCCTACAGTAGTAGCAATAAATAAAATAACTGGAGAAATACTTGCAGTAGGAAATCAAGCAAAGGAAATGCTTGGTAGAACACCAGATAGTATAGTGGCTGTTAAACCATTAAGAGATGGAATAATTGCAGACTTTGAAGCAACTAGAATGCTTATACAAAATTTAGTTTATAGAGTAGTTCCAAAAAGTCTTTTTTATAAGCCAAGAATGATTGTAACAATACCATCTGCAATAACAGATGTAGAAGAAAGAGCAGTAGAAGGTGTAGGATATAAAGCTGGAGCTAAGGCTGTATATTTAATGGAAGAAGTAATGGCAGCAGCAATTGGAGCAGGACTTCAAATTGATAGACCCGAAGGATGTATGATAGTAGATATTGGTGGTGGAACATCAGAAATGGCTGTCTTATCTCTTGGAGGAATTGTTGCAGAAAATTCTGTAAAAGTTGCTGGAGATAAACTTGATAGAGACATTGTAGAATATATTAGAACAAAATTTAATGTATTGATTGGTCAAAATGAGGCTGAGGAAATCAAAAGACATATTGGAACTGCAAGTTCTGCAATGACTGAAGAAAAAGTAAATGTAAAGGGAAGAAATCTATCTACTGGTCTTCCAGAGACAGTTACTGTTACTACTCTTGATATTAATGAAGCAATAAGAAACTCTTTAGAGATTATATTAAAGGCAATTAAAACAACTTTAGAAAATACTCCACCAGAATTATCTTCTGACGTTATGAGTAAAGGTATTGTTTTATGTGGTAGTGGTTCATTACTTAAAAATTTAGATAGATATATAAGTGAACAAACTGGTATACCAGTATATATTTCTGAAAATCCTAGTGAATGTGTTTCAAGAGGAGTTGCAATGTCACTGGATAATATAGAAATTTTAAAAAAGTCAGTAAAAAGTAGAAGAATGTAATATAATTTTGTGGTTAGTATAATTAATAAGTATTTAGCAAAAATTATATAAAGATAGAAATAAAAAAAGGAAAAAAGATAGAATGGATTATGGAATAGATTTTTCAAATAATGGCAAGAAGAGAAAAAAGAAAATTATCTTTGTTGTAATATTTACTATTTTAGTTATAATGTTTGTAGCATTCTTTTTTAGAAATAGTAATAATAAAGTAGTATCAAACATAGCAACAATTGTTTCTAAGCCAATTAACATCATTTGTAGTGGTATATCTGGCATTAAAGGAAAAGGTAGTTCTGATGTTCAGGAATTAAGAGTAAAAAATGAAGAACTTCAAAAAGAAAATGAAGAATTAAAAATGAAGGTTTTGGAATCTCAAAGAATTTTAGATGAAAATATTACTTTAAAAGAAATGCTTAATATTCAAAAAGAATATCAACATTATGATATTGTTATGGGGAATATTATATATAGAGAACATGATAATTGGACACAGACATTTACAATAAATGTTGGTACAAATGATGGAATAAAATTGGATCAAACAGTTGTACATGAAGAAGGACTTGTAGGTTATATCTCAAATGTTACAGAAACTACATCAGTTGTAACTACAATACTTGATTCATCATCTTCAGTAAGTGTAAATATAAGTACAATTAATGAACCAGCAGTAGTAAATGGAGATTTAGAGCTTAAAGCTCAAAATAGACTTAAACTCACATATATACCACTTGATACAGAAATAGCTATATCAGATATGCTTTATACATCAGGTATAGGTGTAATGTATCCAAGTTCTATACCAGTTGGAAAAATAGTTGAAATTGTAAATAGTAAAAATGATGTCAATAGATATGCACTTGTAGAACCATGTGTAAACATTAATAAAATATCTGAAGTTGCTGTAATAGTAAATTAGGTGATAACATGCAAAGAATTTTAAAAATTATAGTAACAATAGTATTATTTATTATTTCATTATTAATTCAACTATTTGTTTTTGATAATATGAGTTTATTTGGAGTTAAGCCTAATATGCTTTTAATATCAATTATTGTAGTAAGTTTATATACCAACATATATTCTAGCACAATATATTCTTTTATACTTGGAATAATTGTAGATTTAATTTTTGGCGGCTCAGGAATGTTTACAATATCTTATACTGCAATTGGTATGCTCTTAGGTTTTGTAAGTGACGATTATATGAAAGAAAATTATGTATCTACTATAATTCTTACTACAATTAGTGTAACATTATTTGAACTTATTCAATATTTTCAAGCTATGATAAGATTATCAAGCTATGTAAATATATTTTTCTTATTTAAACAATTAATATTAAGTATATTATTAAATGTTATACTTGTATTTATAATGTGCTTTTTATTTGGAAAGTTAATTGAACATATAGATAAAAAACAAAATAAAATGTATTGGTAGTAAAGGAGGTGCAAGTTTGGAATTTTTAAAATCAAAATTAGAAAAAGTAATGGAGATATTAGAAAATAGAGAACTTGTACTTTCTTTTCTTTTGTCTTTAGTTGCATTTATATTTATTATACAGTTATTTAATATTCAAATAATTAATGGCTCAACATATAGAGAGCAAGCAGAAAACAAGATAATTAGAACTGAATCAATATCTGCTTCTAGAGGTGAAATCTATGATAGAAACGGAGTTCTTCTTGCAACAAATAAATTAACATATAATGTAGAACTATATAGAACTAAAGTTGGAATAGAGCTTACTAATAATGCTATAAGAGATTTAGTGGATATACTTGTATCAAATGGAGATAAAATATATTCTACATTTCCAATAAATGATAATTTAGATAATTTTTCAGAAGAGTATTTAGAAAATAACGATGCAAGAAAAGAACTTTTAAAATCTCTTAAATTAGATGAAAATGCAAATTTTGAAGATTATATTAAATATTATGAAAAATTATATGCTATTGAAGATTATAGTTATGAAGATAAAATTAAGATAATTAAGATAAAATATGAGGCAAATTTAAATGGATATTCGCTATTTAATAGTGCAATAATAGCAAAGAACATTTCTAAAAATTCTGTTGCTCAAATTGAAGAGTTAAAAAGTAAACTGTATGGTATAAATATAGTATCAGTTCCACAAAGATATTATATATCAGATGATTTTGCATGTCATATATTGGGCTATGTGAGTAAGATTAATACAACAGAATATAATACTTTAAAAGAAAAAGGTTATTCTATTAATAGTATGATAGGTAAATCTGGTGTTGAAGAATCCATGGAGAAGTATTTAAAAGGTGTAGATGGAATTAAAAAGGTTGTAACAGATTCGTTAGGAAATGTTACATCTGAAGTTATTACACAAGAAGCTACATCTGGAAATAATCTTACACTTACTATAGATTATAGAATACAAAATGTTGTAGAAAATGCTTTGAAATCTACATTACAAGGACTTCAAAATGGAACACTTGGTAAAGAGGCAATACAAGAGGCAAAATCTGGAAGTTGTGTTGTACTTGATGTCGAAACAGGAGAAGTTTTAGCAATGGCAAGTTATCCAACATATAATATAAATAACTTTGCAAATGGCATAACAACTAAGCAGTGGAATGAATTAATAAAAGATGTACAAAAACCAATGTTTAACAGAGCAATTTCTGGTACTTATTCACCAGGTTCTACATATAAAATGCTTATGGGAATTGCAGGACTTGAGTCTGGTGGTATAACAGTAAATGAAATATATACAGACCCAGGAGTATATCCTTATTCATATAATCCAAAGTGTTGGATTTATACATCACATAATACAACACATGGAGATATAAATCTTGCTGGTGCATTAAAGGGCTCTTGTAACTGTTATTTTTATGAAGTTGGTAGAAGAATAGGAATTGAAACTATAGTAGAATGGTCCAAAAAATTTGGTCTTGGACAAAAAACTGGAATAGAACTTTCAGGTGAGGCAACTGGTAATATAGCAGGAGAAAATGCAAAAGGGTGGTCACTTGGAGATACTTTATCTGCATCCATTGGTCAGTCAACAAATCTATATACTCCAGTTCAGCTTGCAAATTATATTTCAACTATTGCAAATGGTGGAGTGTTAAATAAAATATCATTAATAAAAAGTGTTGGAAGTGATATAAACTCAATTTTACTAAGTGATATAGCAAATTATAGCAAAGAATTTACAGGAGTAGATTTTAAAACAAGAGAATTAAGTATTAGCTCAAATTATATAAATGCTATAAAAGAAGGAATGTATGCTGTTACAACAGAAAATGGTGGTACAGCAGCAGATATATTTGCAGACAGTAAGGTAGAGGTTGCAGGAAAAACAGGAACAGCTCAAGTTTCAGATGGTGCAAATAATGCAATCTTTGTTGGATTTGCGCCATATAATAATCCTAAAATTGCAGTTGTTGCAATTGTTGAACATGGTGCAGAAGGATATTATCTTGCACCAATGGTAAAAGAGATTACTAATGAATATTTTGATATTTATACAAATGATGCACAAAAAGAGAAAACTCAAGATATAGTACAAAATAAAGTAGAATTTTAAGATGACACAAACTATCATGTGTCATCTTTTTTCTACAATTAAAAATTAAGGTGTTTCCTTCATTTGACTTGAACTATAATATTATTTATAGTATAATGTAACAAGAGTAATTATAGGTGTAATTGTAGTAATAATTTGTGAGTATAATTAAATGCTTAGAAATTATTATTACAAACCTATGAATTACTAATATTTAAATTTTAGGAGGAATAGAAATGTATAAGAAATTTGAGACTTCATTTGCAGGTAAAAAACTTGTAGTTGAAACAGGAAAGATGGC
This sequence comes from uncultured Clostridia bacterium, assembly GCA_949106495.1. GTDB lineage: Bacteria > Bacillota > Clostridia > TANB77 > CAG-465 > CAG-465. Next base: position 167,334 of record CARYZD010000002.1, on the reverse strand, counting down.
AAATCTTTCAAATGGTTCTTGTTTAGTAAGATATGGTGATACTGCAGTACTTGTAAACGTTAACATGTCTAAAGAACCAAAAGAAGGTATAGACTTTTTACCATTATCAGTAGACTATGATGAAAGATTGTATGCTGTAGGAAAAATTCCAGGAGGATATATTAAAAGAGAGGGCAAACCTTCAACAAAAGCAGTATTAGTATCACGTGTAATAGATAGACCAATACGTCCACTATTTCCAAAAGACTATAGAAATGATACATCAATAAATGCTTTAGTACTTGCAGTTGACCCAGATATATTACCAGAAATTCCAGCATCAGTTGGTGCATCAATTGCACTTAATATTTCAGATATACCTTTTGACACTTTAGTTGGAACAATTAAAGTCGGTATAGTAGATGGAGAAATTGTTTTAAATCCAGATTTAGCTCAAAGAGAAAAATCTACATTAGATTTAACAGTATCAGCAACTCCAACAAAAATTTGTATGATTGAAGCAGGAGCTAAAGAAGTTCCAGACGAAAAAATGCTTGAAGCAATTAAAGTTGCACATGCAGAAATAAAAAATCTATGTGAATTCATATATAATATCAAAGCTGAAATTGGTAAGCCAAAATCAGAATATAAATCTTTTGCAATTCCAGAAGATTTAGCAGATTTTATTAAAGATATTGCATATGACAAAATGAAAGAAGCTGTACAAACAACAGATAAAAACCAAAGAGATGAAAATGTAACAAAAGTAGATAATTTTGTTATTGAGGAATATAAAGCTAAATATGGTGAAGAAGTATACGAACAAAATAAATCTATGGTATCAGAAGCTTTATATAAAGCTGAGAAAAAAGCAGTAAGAGATTTAGTTATTCTTGAAGGAAAACGTGTAGACGGTAGAGCAAATGATGAAATAAGACAGTTAAGCGCAGAAGTTGGACTTTTTGATAGAGTTCATGGAAGTGCATTATTCTCAAGAGGTCTTACACAAGTTTTATCAATGGTTACACTTGGAAGTTCCTCAGACGTTCAAGAATTAGATGGTTTAGATGAAGAAGAAACAAAAAGATATATGCACCATTATAACATGCCACCATATAGTGTAGGAGAGGCAAGACCATCTCGTGGACCAGGTAGAAGAGAAATTGGGCATGGTGCTTTAGCAGAACGTGCTTTAGAGCCAGTAATTCCATCTCAAGAAGAATTTCCATATACAATTAGAGTTGTATCTGAAGTTTTAAGTTCTAATGGTTCTACATCACAAGGAAGTGTATGTGGTTCAACTCTAGCACTTATGGATGCAGGGGTACCAATTAAAGCTCCAGTTGCAGGAATTTCTACAGGACTATTTACTAAAAATGGTTCAACAGACGATTATATAATGGTAACAGATATTCAAGGAATAGAAGATTTCTTTGGAGATATGGACTTTAAAGTTGCGGGTACAAAGACAGGTATTACTGCAATACAAGTAGATATAAAAATTGATGGTTTATCATATGAAATAATAGAAGAAGCTTTTGCAAGAACACATAAAGCAAGAAATTATATTTTAGATGAAGTAATGTTAAAAGCAATAGATAGACCAAGAGAACATGTTTCAAAATATGCTCCAAAAATAGAGACTATAAAAATTAATCCAGATAGAATAAGAGATGTTATTGGTTCTGGTGGTAAAACAATTAATAAAATAATAGATGAAACTGGAGTAAAAATAGATATTGAAGATGATGGTACAGTTTATGTAGCTGGTGTTGATCAAGAGATGTTAGATAAAGCAATCAGCATAATAGAATCTTTAACAAAAGATGTAGAATTAAATGAAGTATATATGGGTAAAGTTACTAAATTATTCCAATTTGGAGCTTTAGTTGAAATATTACCAGGAAAAGAAGGATTATTACATATATCTAAAATATCTAATGAAAGAGTAAACAAAGTTGAAGATGTTTTAAGTGTTGGAGATGAAATTTTAGTAAAAGTAGTTGAAATTGGAAAAGAAGATGGAAAATTCAGTCTTTCTGCAAAAGACGCAATGAAAGTTTAGAGGTGTTTAGATGCAAGTATATGCATTTGTTGGTAAAACAGGAACAGGAAAAAGTTATAATGCTTTAAAGGTAGCAAAATCTTATGATATAAAATATATAATAGATGATGCTATATTAATAAAAGAAACAAAAGTTATAGCTGGAAAATCTGCTAAAACTGAGGCAAGTAAAATTGCTTCAGTTAAAGCTGCTATTTTCTTTTATGAAGATAGAAGAGAAGAAATGATTTCTGTAATAAAAAAAGAAAATATAGATAAAATTCTTATTCTTGGAACATCAGATGACATGGTACAAAAAATAGCAGAGAATTTAAAGCTTGGAAAAATTCAAAAAACAATATATATTGAAGATGTAGCAAGTCCTGAGAAAATAGAAGAAGCTAGAAAATCTAGATTTGAAGAAGGAAAGCATGTTGTACCAGTTCCTACATTTGAAATTAAAAAACAATTTTCAGGATATTTTATGGATCCACTTAGAATGTTTGATATTTATAGAAGAGAAAGTAGTAATATGTATGAGGCAGAAAGCTCTGAGAAAACAATTATTAGACCAACATATAGCTATCTTGGAAAATTTAGAATATCAGACAATGTAATAAAAGAAATTGTTACATATGTTGTGGGAAAAATTGAAGGCGTAGATAAAGTATTAAAAGTATTTACTGAAAAATATATTGATGGAATGAGAATAGAAATGGATTTACAAATTTTATTTGGAAAAAATATTCCTACAATTAGTAAAAATGTACAAAATATTACTATTCATTCAATTGATACAATGACAGGAATAAATCTTTTTGGAATTGATATTAATATTACATCTATTGTAAAGAAAGATTAAAATAATGAAAAGTGTTGAAATGCTAGATATTTTGTAGTAAAATGTACACGAGGGTGATAAAATGGAGACAATTAGATTTACAGAGAGAAAAAAAACAACTAAATGGCCAGCAATAATAGTAATGAGCTTTTTAATAATTGGAGGCTGTTTTGTTGCTTATGCTATAAAAAATGAGGACAATCCTAAAATGTTAGGTTTTTCTGCTGACTCAATTCCAACAGTAAGTGATGGACTTGAAAATGTAGAACAAACAGATGCTCAGAAATTAGAGCAAATAATGAATTTAAATTATGAAATAAAAGATGTAAGTAGTGTAGATAAAAGTACAAAAAACTTTACTGGCGATATGCACTTACCAACTATTTATGTAGATGGAAAAGAAATTGCAGAAACTAATGCTAAAATTCAAACAGAATATACTACTAGATTTGATAATTTAAAAAGTCAAATGGAAAAAGCTGAGAGTAATTATTCTTTTAACGTAACATATACTTATTTTGATAATATAGTTGGACTTAAAAAAATTGTATCACTTGTTATTACACAACAAATAATAGATACAGATTCTAAAAAAGTTACATCTGAGAAGGTAACAACATATAATATAGATTTAGCAGCAAAGGCTACACTTACACAATCAGATGTATTACTAGAATTATTAGGAAAAGATTATAAAGATATATTAAAAGAACAAGTTAAAAATTATATTGTAGATAATGGATATATAAAAGAATCAAATTATAATTATGAGATTACAGGACTTGAGAACTTTTATATTAAAGACTCTAAATTTCATATTGTATTTAATGGAGATTCAGATAATATAGTAGATACAACTGATGTAATTGATATAGAAATACAAAAATAATAAGGAGGGCAATAAAGTATGGTAGAATCAATGGAAAAAATTGTTAATTTATGTAAAAATAGAGGAATTATTTATGCGGGTTCAGAAATATATGGAGGACTTGCAAATACTTGGGATTATGGTCCACTAGGTTCAGAACTAAAAAACAATGTTAAAGCAGCTTGGAAAAAGAAATTTATTCAAGAAAGTAAATATAATGTTGGTTTAGATGCAGCAATATTAATGAATCCACAAACTTGGGTAGCATCAGGACATGTTGGAGGATTTAGTGACCCATTAATAGACTGTAAAGAATGTAAAACAAGACATAGAGCAGATAAATTAATTGAAGAATGGGCTCATAATGAAGGTAATGATATGATTGCAGATGGTATGAGTGACGAAGCTTTAGTTAATTATATTGTGGATAATCAAATACCATGTCCAAAATGTGGTAAAACTAATTTTACAGATATTAGAAAATTTAATCTAATGTTTAAAACATTCCAAGGTGTTACAGAAGATAGCACAGCAACAATATATTTAAGACCAGAAACAGCACAAGGTATATTTGTAAATTACAAAAATGTTATGAGAACAACAAGAAGAAAACTACCAATGGGTATTGCTCAAATAGGAAAAGCATTTAGAAATGAAATAACACCAGGTAACTTTACATTTAGAACAAGAGAATTTGAACAAATGGAACTTGAGTTTTTCTGTAAGCCAGGAACAGATTTAGAGTGGCATGAATATTGGAAAGAATTCTGCAGAAATTGGTTATTAAATCTTGGAATGAAAGAAGAAAATATGAGATTTAGAGACCATTCAAAAGAAGAATTATCACACTATAGTAATGCAACTACAGATGTTGAATTTGCATTCCCATTTGGTTGGGGAGAATTATGGGGTATTGCTGATAGAACAGATTTTGATTTATCACAACATATGAAATTTTCAGGAGAAGATATGACATATACTGATCCAGAAACAAATGAGAAATATGTACCTTATTGTATTGAGCCATCTCTTGGAGCAGATAGAGTTACACTTGCATTTTTATGTAATGCTTATGAAGAAGAAAAGATTTCAGATGATGATACAAGAGTAGTATTACATCTACATCCATTCTTAGCACCAATAAAAATTGCAGTATTACCACTTTCTAAAAAACTATCTGAAGGTGCAAAGGAAGTACAAGAATTACTTTCTAAAAAATACATGGTAGATTATGATGAGTCTCAAAGTATTGGAAAAAGATATAGAAGACAAGATGAAATTGGTACTCCATATTGTATTACATATGATTTTGATTCAGAAGAGGATAAATCTGTTACTATAAGAAATAGAGATACTATGGAACAAGTTAGAGTAAAAATAGAAGATTTGGATTCTTGGTTTGAAGATAAATTTACTATATAAATGAGTTTTAGGGGGATATTAGAATGAAAAACACTGAGAAAAAACAACATTTTGGTAAAAAAGCAGCTACATATATTGTAGTTGGAGTAATAACATTTACAATGATTTTCTCTGTATTTGCTGGTTTAGTAGCAGCATTAAATTAATTAATGAGGAGGAAGATTTATGCAAAACGTTATTAAGTCCCTTGAAGGAATGTTTAATGTTATTGTAGATGTATTAGACTTAACAAATCCAGTAAGATATGTTATAACTGCAATAGATATTCTGTTAGTTATTACAATGTTTATATATATTACTAAGATAATTAAAAAAACAAGAGCTAGTCAAATAGTAAAAGGTATTTTATTACTGGCATTTATATATGTGGTTGCAAAATTGAGTAATATGGTTATTTTAACGTTCTTTTTAGATAATTTTATGTCTTATGGAATTATATTACTACTTATTGTGTTTCAACCAGAACTTAGAAATGTATTTGAAAAGCTTGGTAGAAGTAAATTAGTAGATGTTTTTGATATAGATGATAATATTATGGTTAAGCATGCTATATCTGAAACAGCTAAAGCAGTTGAAATAATGTCTATGAAACAAATTGGAGCTTTAATAGTTTTTCAAAGAACTACTAAAGTATCAGATGTATTAAAGGAAGGTATTCCACTTAATGCAAAAGTAACATCAGAACTTATTCAAAATATATTTATGCCAAGAACACCACTTCATGATGGTGCAGTAGTTATTTCTGGTTCAGAAATGCTTGCAGCAAAATGTATACTACCTCTTGCATCAGAAGTATCTGTTCCTAAAAATTTAGGAACAAGACATAGAGCAGCAGTTGGAATCACAGAGATTTCGGATGCCTTAGTAGTTGTTGTATCTGAGGAAACAGGAACTATATCACTTGCAGAAGGTGGAAAACTAATAAGAGATTTAACTGCAGACTCTTTAAGAGAATTATTAGATAAAAAATTAGATAGAACTAAAACAACAAATGTAATAAAAAACATTGTTAAAAAGTAATATTAATTTAAATATATTCATATATAACATTGAAAAGAGGTTATATATGAATATTCTTTTTATAGATTGTAATGATAACATACAAAATAAATATTATAAATTTTTGTATGATAAAATAGGATTTTATCTTAAGCAAATAAAAAATAAAGATATTTATTTTTTAAATATAAATACTAAAAAAAAGAGTTATTTTATATTAAATAAATTTATTAAATATATATTTAATAAAAATAAAGTATATCTTACTTTAAGTAAAGAAGTAGAAAATAATATAAAATTAAAGCAGATTATAAAAACTAATTTACTAAATTTTATATTTGTTTCAAATCAGAATAATTTATATGATAATGATAAATTATATATAAATGAGTATTTAAAAAATAATAATTTAGACATATCTAAAATTAAAGTATTAGTTGTAATAGATGAACTAGAATTACTTCAAAAAAGAAAGATTGAAGAATTAATACAAAAATATAAAATAGTAGATATATGTTCTAATAATATTAACGGAAGCGTTGTAAAATATGTAGATGAAATTAATAATAAGTATGGAACTGTAGTAGAAGTTATTGACAAATATCAAAATGGATATTATAATATACTCCTTGTATTTTCTAAAAAATACAAGGTAACTCAAACAGAAGACTCATTTATCTTAGACTATAATAATAGTGATTTAGATAAAAAATCTAATACTTATTTAATTTTTAAAAATAATGAAAAACAATTTCAGAAAATCTTTAAAAATTTAGATATAGAAATATCTAGGTTTGAAAAAACAAAATTAGGTAAACTTTATATACATGCAAGTAGACTAATACTTGACATATAGTGTATAATATTAGTGTTAAATTTTAGGAGGGATATTTATGGAAGATAGAGAAATAATATTAACAGAAGAAGGATATAAAAAATTAGTAGAAGAATTACAATACCTAAAGGGACCAAGAAAAATGGAAGTTGCTGAAAGAATAAAAATTGCAAGAGAATTTGGAGATTTATCTGAAAACTCTGAATATGAAGAAGCAAAAAATGAACAAGCATTACTTGAAGCAAAAATAACAGAAATGGAAGCAACAGTAAGAAAAGCAAGAGTTGTAGCAGACCATGAAATTTCTACAAATGAAGTAGGAGTTGGTACACAAGTTACTGTTTATGATTATGAATTTGATGAAGAAATAACATACAGTATTGTTGGTGCAACTGAAGTAAATATTGCTGAAAATAAAATATCACATGAATCACCAGTTGGTAAAGCTTTAATGGGTAAGAAAAAAGGTGAAGATTTTGAAGTTGAAACACCAGCAGGTATTGCAAAATATAAAGTAGTAAAAATTAATAGATAAAAATAAAAAAAGTTTAGGAGTGAGTGCAAATGGGAGACATTAGTGAACTAAAGAAAGTACGTTTAGAAAAAGAAGAAAGATTAAAAGAATTAGGTATAAGCGTACATCCAGAAAGATATGAGGTAACTCATACATTAAAAGATTCTAGAAATTTAGAAGATGGAACAAAGAATGTTAGAGTAGCAGGACGTGTTATGTCTAAAAGAAAAATGGGAAAAATTAGTTTTATGGATTTAAGAGATATCGAAGGGAAAATACAATTAGTATTTAAAAGAGACGATATTGGAGAAGAAACATATAAACTATTACATTCTACAGTAGATATAGGAGATTTTATTGGAGTAGAAGGCGAAATATTTACAACTCAAGCAGGAGAAAAATCTATACAAGTTGCAAGTTATGAGTTTTTAGGAAAAGCTTTAAGACCATTACCAGAGAAATTCCATGGAATTTCAAACCAAGAAATGTTATACAGAGAAAGACATTTAGATTTAATTATGAATGATGATACTAAAAAGAGATTTTTACTTAGATCTAATTTTATAAAATTAATGAGAGAATTTTTATGGGAAAAAGGATTTATTGAAGTTGATACTCCAGTATTACAAAATACACCATCTGGAGCTACTGCAAGACCATTTATAACTCATCATAATACATATGATGCTGATGTATATTTAAGAATATCTCCAGAACTAACATTAAAAAAATTAATTGTTGGTGGATTTACTAATGTTTTTGAAATTGCTAGAGATTTTAGAAACGAAGGTATAAGTGTTAACCACTTACAAGATTTTACAATGATTGAAGGATATAGCGCATATTATAACTATCAAGATAATATGAAACTATTAAGAGAAATGGTAGTATATATTATTGGAAAATTATTTGATGGAAACTTAAAAGTAGAAATAAGTGGAACTGAAATAGATTTTGGCGCAGAGTGGGACGAGGTATCATTTAGAGATTTATTAATTAAAGATTGTGGAATAGATATAAATGATTATCCTACTGCTAAAGAACTACTTGCAGAAATAAGAAATAGAGGAATAGAGCTTGAGGATGAAAATATAGAAAATTTAGGAAGAGGTAATCTTATAGATTTACTATACAAAAAAGTTAGTAGACCATATATTATTAGGCCTACATATTTAACTGGACATCCAACAGATTTATCTCCACTTGCAAGAAGTAATGATGAAAATTCAGACTATGTTGATAGATTCCAACTTATTGTAAATGGACAAGAAATCATCAATGGATATTCTGAGCTTGTTGATTCACAAGAACAAGAAAAAAGATTTATTGAACAAAATACATTAAAAGAAAATGGTGACGAAGAAGCAATGAGCATTGACCATGAATACATTAAAGCAATGGAATATGGTATGCCACCAATTTCTGGTTGGGGACTTGGAATTGATAGATTCTTACAATTCTTAACAAGTAGTTATAATATTAGAGACGTTGTATTATATCCACTTCTAAAAAGAAGAGATAACGTTGAAAATGATGAAGATGAAATAGAAGAATAATATAATTTATAGAGATGTAATTAGTAATATAATTATGTCTCTTTTTTGACAAAATATTCTTAAAAAATACTCGTAATTATACGACCAAAAGTTAGACTCAAAGTCTTCATTTCCTTTATGTCCAAATAATCCTGAAAATACATAATCATTTGTTGGTAATAATATATCTTGTTTTTTTCATCTTTTATATCTAAACTTTCACACATAATAATTACTCCTCTCATAAAAAAAAGATTAGTTACGTAACAAGATATAATTATACTATTAAACTTAGTAATTCCAAGATATAACAAGAGACTTAATAGAAAAAGTAACAGGAGAATATTATGAAGATATTAATTTAGAAAATACACCAATACTTGAAAGAGAGTTACTAGATAATAAAAAAGGGATATTAGATGTAAAAGTAGTAGCAAATAAGTATAATGACATAGATATTGAAATGCAGGTAGCAAAATCAGATTATATTGCAGATAGAATACTATGGTATTGGGCAAAAATGCATTAGAAATAATTGTAAAATTAAAATAATGACATAATTATACTAGTTTCTAAAATTGACTTTAAAAAATATATATGGTATTATTATACTGTAATTATATAAGGAGAAAGCAGATGAATACGATTGTTAAAAATAGAAAAAATAATGTTAAAGAGGGAAAAAAGAAAGAGAGAATTGAAATAGAATTTAAAGATATTACAGAAGATTTTACTAAAGAAATTGAAGAGAGAAAAAGAATAATAATACTTGTAGAACATTCTAAAAGTTATGCTAAAGAATATGCTTTTAAAACATATGTAAATAAAAGATTTCAATATAGAGGAGATAAATATATAGTTGCGGTTGCGCATTTAGATTTTATACCTGTAGAAGAATTAAAACCTTCAAATCTTGTGGATATTCTTAAAGCAGACTTAAATAAGGTATATAATGAATTTAAAAATAGATATCCAGATTCAATACTTGAGAAACCATTTTCATTTAATTATGCCATAGATTGTAGTGAAAAATCTAAAAAATGTGAAATTATGACTATAGCATTAATGAGAGTATCTGAAGAATATTCAAGAGTGCAATTTTCACCAATTGTAACACTTACTCAAGAAAAATATAATATGCTACTGGGTAAAGATGATTCTCAAGAAGGAAGATTATTATATGACTTAATAACAGAAAAAAGAATGGGAATAGAACAGTTTGGGCTTATTGGATATTTAACAGATGGTAAATTTAAAACTTACAATATGTATATGGAATGCTTATTAGATTTAATACCAGAATATAAAAATGATGAAGTTTTTAGACCAAAAGCTTTAGAATATAAAAATTATAGGACATCAAAAAATGCATATCTTTTTTCTATAAAAACAGAGAAAGAGAAGAAAGAATATATAGATAATGAAAATGAATCAATTGTATAAATAAGTAAGGTAAATGATATTATTCATTTACCTTATCTTTTTCTATTTTGACAATATTTACAGCATTTTTTAATATTTGAGCCTTTATTTTATTTGTATAAATAATTTCTCCATCTATACTTAATGGAAATTTCTTATTTGAAACAATTGAAACATAATTTGTAGTATCACTTATATTAACTTGTTTTAAATATTCATGCTTACATTTTTTATACTTTGGTAGTAATATTAACTTCTGTAAAAGTGAAGTAGAACTAACAGCACAAATACTTAAATTTCCATCATCAGGTTTTGAATTTGGAGAAGGAACAACACCACCTCCATAATATTTACCATTAGATATTGCAATTAAAGTAAATTTATCTTTTTTTGTGAACTCATTAGTATGTATTCTTAGTCTATAATTTTTATTGAAAAATAGTGTATATATTATAGCTAAATTATATTTTGTAGTTCCAGAGACTAAAGGAACCCACCTAAATTTATTCATATTATATGCAATTAGAGCATCAAAGCCAGCATTTAAAATATTTATACAATATTTATCTCTATTTAACTTAATAACATCAAATTTTGAACTTTTAGTATCTAATGAGGTTAATATAATTTTCCTAAGAGAATTGTAATAATTTATATATCTTGCAAAATCATTACCAGTTCCACATGGAAGAACTACTATTTCTGAATCAGTATTAACTATTCCTGATACAATTTCATTTAAAGTACCATCTCCACCAATAGAATAAAATCTTGTTTTTTCATTGTGAGATATGTCATAAGATACTTTTCTCATATGTCCTGAATATTCTGAACAAAATATTTTAGACTCTATGTTATATTTTTTTAATAACTTTTGTACAATTTCTGCGTGCTTGTATCCATTCTTTCTACCAGATACTGGATTTACCATTATTATATGTTTCATAGTATCACTCCAGTCTAATTATATCATTATTATATATTCTAAACAAGTATATAAATTGACAATGTTCTTATATAATGATATAATTTCTAATACGAAAAAGAGGTATAATATAATGGAGAGAATAGATAAAATAAATTATTATTTAGAAATAGCAGATACTGTGCTTAAAAGAGGCACATGTCTTAGAAGAAATTATGGTGCAGCTATTGTAAAAAATGATGAAATAATTTCAACAGGATATACAGGAGCACCAAGAGGAAGAAAAAATTGCTTTGATTTAGATTTTTGTGCAAGACAAAAACTTAATATTAAAAGTGGAGAAAAATATGAACTTTGTAGATCTGTTCATGCAGAGCAAAATGCAATTATTTCTGCTGCAAGAAAAGACATAATTGGTGCTACGTTATACATGGTTGGTAGAGATGCTAAAACAGGGGAATTATTAGATTATATAGATTCTTGTAGTATGTGTAAAAGAGTAGTTATTAATGCAGGTATAGAAAGAGTTATTGTAAAAGATAAAAATTCAACTTGTGGTTATAAAATAATTAATGTACAAGACTGGATAGATTATGACGAGGTATTAGAAGAAAAAATAAAAAAGATAATGGAGGAGTAGTATAAAATGGCTTTAAATATAGTTTTAGTTGAACCAGAAATAGCTGTTAATGCTGGAAATATAGCAAGGACTTGCGCTGCAATAGGAGCAACACTTCATATGGTAAAACCGTTTGGATTTGATACATCAGATGCAGCAGTAAAAAAGAATATGAAAAGAGCAGGACTAGATTATTGGGATAAGGTAAAAATTATTGAGTATGAAAATTTAGAGGAATTTAAAGAAAAAACAAAAGGGGCAAAAATGTATTTGTTATCTACAAAATCTAAAAAATGTTATACAGATGTTGAGTATGAAGATGAAGCATATTTAGTATTTGGACCAGAGACAAGAGGATTACCAGAAGATTTTATATTAGAGAATTTTGATAATGCGGCAAGAATTCCTATGAGAGATATTATTCGTTCTTTAAATTTATCTAATGCAGTTGCAATTGTTGCGTATGAAGCAGAAAGACAACTTAGATATAAAAATTTATTAGAACAAAGTCCATATTTTGATGAAAAATTAAAATAAATATTGACAAGTACGAATGAATAGTGTATAATAATTCACGTAGCTTGAAACTAAAAGATGGTTTTTAAGTTACAAATGGCGCCATAGCTTAGTTGGCTAGAGCGTTCGGTTCATACCCGAAAGGTCATAGGTTCGACTCCTATTGGCGCTACCATATATTAAGAGCTAAATGAGAAATCATTTAGCTCTTTTTTAGTTATAATAAAAGCCAAAAGAGCAGTAGATTCTACTGCTCCTTTGGGTAAAACTTTGGATTTTTTCTTACATCTTAATTTTAAGGCGTAACAATTTTGCCAAGCTGTATTGACTCAATGTCATGGACCTGACTGTTGACACCACCTTTGTTGGTTATAATCTGCTTGATGGTAATGGTGGTTGTCTCGCTGAGGTTTAAAAGTCTTGGCAGCCCAGTGGAGTTATCCGTTAACACCATAGGCTTGGTAGGAAAGTGTGATGTGTTCCCGACAACTGTGGCATATTCGCCTGTTGTAAGCAGAACCTTGGTTCCCGGAGCATAAATCAGTATGTTATCCATAAACAATTTGTATGTGGATTTGCTGAGATCTCCGTTTTGTACACTGTGCATGATAACCGATATCACATTTTCCAGGGGTAATGTCATTTTGTTACGTATGACGATTTCTAAAAGCTCATCGTACACCCGACACATTGCAATGATTTTTGCAGCTCGGGCTTCAGTACAGTGTCTGTCTAACTTATTGACTGTATAGTTACGCAGTCCGCTAAACAGAAGCGTTGTACATACTTCATCGGAAATCTTGCCCTTTAATGCTAAATAAGCATAAATAGAATTATACTCCATTTTAAAAGGCAGTTTCTGCTGCTGCGGATGCAAATTAAGTTTTTTGAACAACGTCGCATCAGCTTTGAGCTTTTTCAAATCCGTAGGCCTGTCACGGAAAACTTTGCCATAGTCATGAAGCAGTGCTGCCAGTCCGATATTGAAAAGCTTAATCTCAGCAGAAGCTGGAACTGTGTTGTTATACACATTTGCAAGTGCAATTGCAAGCTTTGCAGTTCTGAAAAGATGCTCCTCGTGCTGGTCTGCATGAGACGACCTGAACTCGTCCAGTTCATAACACATGCTGTTAGCCGTTGCGATTTTCTTTGCAACATCTGTTACACATACCTCAAGAGACTCAAGTGCTTTGGCAAAATCTTCTTCGCTGGCATTATACAAAGCTTTTAAATCGTCAATGGTTTTTTGTGCAAGTTCTTCACTGATACAGTTAGAGATGTTAATGTCCTTGCTTGCTGCAGTAAGACAATCATCTTCACTAATAGTGATGCATGTATCAGCACCATTAAACCATTTGCGAAGCCGAGCCGCCTGAGAAGAGGATAGGACAGTTCCTTTTTTAATAAGGATTCTTCCTTCAGACTTGATATCATCCTCAACCTTGTAACCTTCCATTAAGTCCCTTACAAAAATACGCTTTGACATAATTTTTTCCTCCATTTCTTTTAATAACACGTATCCGAAATTATTTTCTTCGATACATTTCCATAAAACTAACGTCTATTTTATTATACTATACTTTTAAATAGAAGTCAAGTGTTATGTAAAGTAAAATAACGATTATGTTAAATATATTAGAATAGAAGATATTAATTGTTAATAATTGATATGGTAAAAATCCAACAGTTTATTAAACTGTTGGAGTCTTAAATATAAAAATATTATTTAGTAGATTTATTACTATTTTTTATCCTAAAAATTGTTATAAAACTAGTTATTATTGTCATGAAGTCAAATATTGCTGTTACATATGATTTAATATATATATCATGAATTAGCCACATTGTAATATAAATAATCATTAGTATTTTGAATTTAATATCACTTTTTGTATTCATGAATAATATAAATATAATATTATTTATTAGTGGAAGGTATCCAATAAATCCAAGTGAATTAAATTTAATAGTTAGTATAGTTGATATAGTAATTATTATAGCTATAGCTAATTTATTTAATTTATTTTTATTACTTAGTATGTTTCTAACTATGCTTACTAAATTGATAATAAATCCAGATATACTTCCAAGCACTAAATTACTTATAGCTAAAATTATAAGTTGAAGTGTTTGAACAAGAATTGCTTTATTTTTGTCTTTTATACTGCCAACTATTATCATAACAACTGAACCAATAAGTCCAAATATATTTCCAATAATTAATGCTGTTGTCATTTTTATGCTCTCCAATCTTAATATTAACATGTATTAGTATATTATATATTTTATTAAATTTCAATAAAGAGTAACAAATACATTAAACGTTCGACTACGAACCGAACGTTTGGTGATTCGAATTGTCATTAAACATCCATAAAACCAGAACGTCCCCAAAGCCATAGAGGAGTATGTATATCTATTGGTGCAAATTTTGTTCCTTTTAATATTTTATTCCAATTATCTATACAAATAATTTGTGCATTAGATGATTCAAAATCTTTTTGAGTTATTATTTCAAGTTTAACACTAGAACGTAGTACATGTATATCTGGTGCGATTGTTAATGCTTCTTTATTTATATATCTTGTATTAGTATATTGGTAAATAACATACATCCAATAGTTACAAAGTTTATTACCTGAAAGGTAAGGAAAATCCTTTTTATGTTGCTTTTGCATAAAGTCTCGTATTTTATTTACATCATAATTACACATTGAAAATAAATTACGTATATCTCCATTTAGTAAGTTCACTATTGTATCACATAGTTTAATCCATATCTTAGTTTGTTTATCTTTTTGAAGTGCAAGTCTATATTTAATTAAAGCATGTTGTACATCTTCAAAAGATGATTTTAGAACTCTTTTAGGATTAAATATAAAGTTAGTTGTTTCATCTTCATAAGTTAACTTTGCACTTTCCCAGAGCTTATATGAGCTCCTTTGGTAATTAAGTGACATTGGTAAAGTAAAATATAAATAATTTTCATTAGAATCTATTGGAAGAGAAGGATTAGCGTCCTCAGGCATTATTTCTCCACCAAGTAAGCCACTTTTATATGCATTATATAGTTTTTCTATTTTATCTAATTTTTGTTTCTTAGTCATTACTAGTTCTCCTTAAATTTAAGTATATTATATCAAAAAAGGTAAGAAAAAAGAATGTCTATTTGACATTCTTTAAACATTTTGGACATATCCCATGAAATTCTAATGTATGACTTGTAATATTAAATCCAGTTTCTTTTTTTATTTTTTTAGATAACCTTTCTAAATCACATACTGTAGTAGTGTAAGCAGAGTTACAATTATCACATATTAAATAATGCTTGTCTTCATTATTTGCAATCTCGTAGTATGCTATTTTGTCTTGACGTATTACTTTTGTAACTAAATTTTTATCTACTAAATTATTTAGTGTTCTATAAACAGTAGATAAATTAACATCTATATTTTGTGAAACGTTATTATAAATTTCCTCAGCAGTTAATGAATTTTGCGAATTTTTTATAACATTAAATATTATATCTTTTTTCATATTCTAAATTAACCTCATTATACAGTCAATTAAAATCCCACAAAATACTCCAATAAAATATACAAGTCCTAGTATACTTATATTTTCTTTTATATTTTTATTTGTTTTAAATAGTATTATTCCACCAACTCCTGCACCAGTAGAAAGACCAGCAATAATTGAGCCTAAGCTTAAACTTCCATCTACAAATAATTTAGTAAGTAATACAGAAGCAGCACAGTTTGGTATAAGACCAATTATACTTGCAATAAATGGTTGGAAAATAGAACCAGATAAAATTACATTTTTAAAGTTTTCTTCTCCAATAAATTCAACTATAACATTAATAATAAATGTAATAATTAGTAAAAAGAAAAATATGCTTAATGTATGCTTTAAACTAGATTTAAATATCCCATGTTCACAATCACAATCTTTACACATATCATGCATATGTTCATGCATTTCATGTTCATCAAATTCAGAATGTTTATGATTCTTTTTACTTATTATAAAATCAATTATTGTACCAGCAATAATTGCAATTATAAGCTTTATTCCAAGTATTATTAATATATCTTTTGTTCTTTCTGGATATGTAAGTAATATTGGTATTGCCTCATCTGATGTTGCTAAAAATACAGCAACAAGTGTTCCAACAGTTATAACTCTACCAGAAAATAGGTTTGCAGCAACAGCTGAAAAACCACATTGAGGTACTATTCCAAGTAAACCACCAATTACTTTACTAAATTTACCAGAAGTAGATAATACTTTTTCTAATTTTAGAGACGATTTATGTTCTATAAACTCAATAAGTAAATAAGATAAAAATAAAAAAGGTATTAGCTTTATCGAGTCTACTAAAGTCTCCATAATTACTTCTAACATTTTCTCCTCCTAAAAAAATACGCAAATCATTTGCGAGTACTTTATTATACATTTTTTTTGACTTTTTGTCAATATAGTGAATAAAAATAATAATGTAGTTTACAAAAAAATACAAATTGTTTGCAAATATAGTAGGAAAATAGTATAAAACTAATCTTAAATCGACCAAGTGGTCAATTGACAAAAACCATATCAAAATAGTATAATACGTTTATATAAATTAAGGAGAGGTGTAGTTAAATATGATGAGTTTAAGAGACTTTAAAATACCAGATTTTAAATTTCCTAAATTTAAAATGGATAATATCGAAAAAATAGATGATTTAACTGAGGAAGTAAAGAAGAAAGGTAAACAAAAAGAGTACAAACCAGGTGACCCAATACCTCCTGCAATTAGATATGAAACAATGCAGGATGTATTTAAAGATGTGACAGAAAAATTTAAAAATAATGTATTAATAACACAAAAATTTGACCATAAAGGACAATATGAGGATATTACATATGGTCAGTTTAGAGAAGATGTTATAGGGTTTGGAACAGGACTTATAGATTACTTAGGTTTAAGAGATAAAAGAGTAGTAATAATTAGTGAGACTACTTATGATTGGTATGTTTCATATATGTCACTTCTTTGTGGAGTTGGTATTGCAGTTCCAATGGATAAAGAATTACCAGAAAATGAGTTTGAAAATCTAGTTAAAAGAGCAAATGCCTCAGCTGTAATATTTTCTCGTAGAAAAAAAGACCTAATAGATAAGGTAAGAGACAGATTAGATTGTGTAGACTACTTTATTGAAATGTATTCAGATGACGAGTTAAATGGAAAAGATGTAGGATTTAATACAGTTAAAAATATTGGTAAAAAATTATATGAAAATGGAAATAATAATCTTCTTGATACTAAAATAGATAAAGATGAATTTAAAGTATTAATATTTACATCTGGTACAACATCTTCATCAAAAGGTGTAATGGTATGTAATAGAAATTTAACTGAAAATGTATATGCATGTCAATGCTATGTATATCTAAGACCTACTGATAGATTATTTTCTGTATTACCACTTCATCATACATATGAGTCAACAATTGGATTTTTATATCCATTTTCTCAAGGAGCATCTGTTGCTGTTTGTGAAGGATTAAAATATTTAGTACAAAATATAAAAGAAACTAAACCTACAGCAATTCTTGCAGTACCATTACTACTTGAAAATGTATATAGAAAAATTAATCAAAGTATTAAAAAAAGTGGAAAAGAAACAATAGTAAATTCTATGATTCACGTTACAAATGCACTTAAAGCTGTTGGTATAGATATTAAAAGAAAAGTCTTTGCAGAAATTTTAGAAAACTTAGGTGGAAACTTAAGAATTATTGTTTCTGCTGCAGCACCAATGGATAAAAAGATAGCTAAATGGCTTGAAGATATTGGTATAGAATTTTTACAAGGATATGGACTTACAGAAACAGCACCTATTGCAGCACTTACACCAGAAGCTGATCCAAGAGTAGGTTCTGTTGGTAAAGCTGTTACTTGTGCAGAAATTAAAATTCAAAATCCAAACGAAAACGGAGAAGGTGAAGTATTAATTAAAAGTTCAACTTTAATGCTTGGATATTATGAAATGGAAGAAGAAACTAATAAAGTAATAAAGGATGGATGGTTTAATAGTGGAGATATAGGTTACTTAGATAAAGATGGATACCTATATATAACTGGTCGTTCTAAAAACGTTATTGTTACTGCAAATGGTAAAAACATTTATCCAGAAGAAATTGAACTTGTACTTGGTAAAATACCATATATATCTGAATGTATGGTATACGGTAAAGGAGATAAAGACGATTTAACAGTTTCTGTTAAAGTAATACCAAATTATGAGTATATAAAAGAAAATCTAAAGAAAGATATGTCAGAAGAAGAAATATACAACTTAATTTGGGATGAAATTAAAAAAGTAAATAAAACTCTTACTTCATATAAGGCAATCAAATACTTAGAGATAAAAAAAGATGAGTTTGAAAAAACTACTACAATGAAAATTAAAAGATTTGCAGAACTAAAAAAAGATGAAGAAAAAAATAAAGAGGCAAAAAAAGAAGATAGCAAAGAAACAGAAACAAAAAAATCTAAGAAAGATACAGCTAAGAAAAAGAAATAATAAATATAATAATCCCTTCTATGAGAAAATTTATAGGAGGGATTTTTTATATTATAATTTAAAATAATATATACATAAAGAGGCATATTTAAAATAAAATTGCATAAAATATAGAAAAGGACTTGACTTTTAGTATATACTGTAATATAATAAAAAAGTACCAAGTATCGCGGGGTGGAGCAGTTGGCAGCTCGTCGGGCTCATAACCCGAAGGTCACAAGTTCGAGTCTTGTCCCCGCAACCATAAATGAGGCTTTAAGCCTCTTTTTTTATTGTCATTTTAATTTGTTATATTAAAAGGCAAATTGACATAATATCAAAAAAGTATTATAATCTATTTACAAGTATTTGTTTTAAGCCATACAGATAATTTAGTATGTGCGAAAATACTACAAAATAGGGAGGTAGCATTATGAAAAGGATGTTTTTTGACTGGCTTAAACTGTTGGCTCTGGCCATTGTGCTATTTATAATGGTTACATTGGCTTTTGCTTGGATTTTTTGCAGACCACTTTTTGCGGTATGCATTTATCCAGTAGTCGCAGGTTACGCCCTTGGTGGAGTGGTTGCCTTTATTGTGAGTATTATAAGCTACGCAGTTATCCAGTTGATAAACAATAAAAAATCCAAATGATTAATGTTGCGCATTGCATCTTGGCATGGCCACACGGAACTTTTCGTGTGGCCTTTTAATATCAATAGCGAATAAATTAAATAGCTCATTTATCTTTATAGTATCTCTTTTAAGTTGAAATATGTAGATTTTTGTTCCAATACTGTATAAAAATCAAAAGAATTGGAAAAATATTTCCAAAACTTTACTAAAAAGAATATGAAGTATATAATATATATAAGGAGCTGATTATAATTATATAAGAAAAATAAATGTTGTAAATTGGTTATTATAAGAAAAAGATTAAAAAAATACTTTTAGTGGTAAAATAAGAATAATTATGTTTTTATTTTATCACTTTATTTATATTTTAATAAATTATGTAATAGAAAAAATTAAGGTAAAAAGTAAATAATAATATTAAATTTGAGAAAAACTCTCAAAAAAGTTGATATTTTAATAAAAATATCATATAATATTAACAAAGGAGGATTTTACTATGTTAATTAGATTTAGTTTTAAAAATTTTAAATCATTTAAAAATGAGAATTGTTTAGATATGGAAGCTACATCTTTAAAAGAACATGAATATAATGTTTGTAAAATAAATAATGCAGAGTATTTAAAAGTATCTGCAATTTATGGTGCTAATGCAAGTGGAAAAACTAATGTATTACAAGCTTTTGAATATATGAAAAGAAGAGTACTTGTAACTGATGATTCTAAGACCAATTCTTCTATAGATTCGGAAAATATATATAGTTTTATGATAAATGAAGAGCCAATAAGTTTAGAAGTTGAAATACTTGCCAAAAATAAAAAGATATATAAGTATGGCTTTGATATCTTAAAAAATAAAATAATTTCAGAATGGTTGTATTATAAAAACATAAATAAATTCTATACTATATTTAATAGAGAAGAAGGAGAAGTAATTGCAAAAATAGATAAAAAAGAAAATAAATTTAATATAACAGAAAATACACTTTTTTTAAATGCTTATACTAAATTAAATGCTAATAATGAGGATTTTACAAATGTATTTAATTGGTTTGTAAATTCTAGTTATTTAGATTTAGGTAATCCCCAATTTGAAGATATTATTACTAATAGAATTTCTTCAAAAATATTAATTGATGAAAATTATAAAAAAGAATTATTAAAATTTATAAAAACTTTTGAATCTGGAATAGAAGGAATAAAAACTACACCTGATTCAATTGAAGCTGTAAAGAATAATAATGATATAATTAAAATAGAACTTATTCATAAAGGAGAAAATAATACATTAAAAGCTTTACCACTTGATATGGAATCAAATGGAACAAGAAAAATGTTTCATTTATTTGACTTCTTTATGGAAGCATTGAAAAACGGTATGGTTTTATTTATTGATGAATTAGATGCTAAGTTACATCCACTTTTAACAAGATATATAATAAATTTATTTCATAATAGTGAAACAAATGTGGGTAATGGTCAGCTAATATATTCAACACATGATACTGTAAATTTAAACAGAGATACTTTTAGAAGAGACGAGATTTGGTTCGCAGAAAAAGATAAAAATGGTGTATCTGAAATATATGCTTTATCTGATTATATCTTAGATGATGATAAAAAAGTAAGAAACGATGCCACATATAATAAGGATTATCTAACAGGAAGATACGGTGCTATTCCAGTTTTAGATGAATTTAAGGTGGTTAATGAAGAATAATAAATATTCAAGAAAAGCTAGGTTAAAAAGTAGAAAGCTAGCACCAGCTAACTACTTAATTGTTTGCGAGGGTAAACAAACTGAGCCAAATTATTTTAATGGATTAAAAAGAAAAATTAATGAACAATTTGGAAATAAAGTAGATGTTTTGATTCCTAGTATTGAAATAAGAGGAACAGGAAGAAACACTACAGATTTAGTAAAATATACAGAAAAGTATGTTAACTATGCAAATAAAGTTTATGGACAAGTATGGGTTGTATTTGATAAAGATGATTATAGTGATAATCAATTTGATTTAGCAATTAGAAATTGTAGATATAATGTTGCTTGGTCTAATCCTAATTTTGAGTTATGGTTATTATCTCATTTTAAAAAGGTTAATAGATTCATTTCAAAAGATGAAATAATTACTGAACTTAATAAAGAATTTCAAATGAATGGATTAGGAGAATATCATAAAAATGATGAAAGCATATTTGAAAAAGTTACAGCTGATAACAAAATAGAAAGAGCAATAAAGAATTGTGAATATATGGAGTCATTAAATGAACAAGGACAAGCATCTCAAAATAATCCAATGACTAAAGTATACAAAATAGTTGAAGGATTAAGGGAATATTTAGAGTAAGATATTTTATTTGGAGGTAGATAGTATGTTTGATTTTGTGAATAATCAGGTTATAAAAATAATATTAGAATTAGCAATGGCAATTATTTCTGCTATTTTAGGATTTTTGGGTGGAGTTAACTATACTAAAAAAATTAATAAAGTAGGAAATATATATGGTAGTATAGTTGGAGATATAAAGCAGGAGAATAAGTAATATGTTTGATTCAAAGAATAAAATAGGAGATATAAAGCAAAGCAATATAGGAAGCGTTAATCAACAAAATGTAGAAAATCAGAATAATATAATTGTAGTAAATAATGTGACTAATATTAATGTTAGTTTGGAAAAAAATAAATATGATGAAATTAAGTATTCACATTATTTATCCCCTTACTTTAAAGTTGAACCTAAAAAATTAAATGATGGTAAATATGGATTTGTAAGTAAACCAGCAAGAGAAGACTCGTTAGAAAAATATCCTATTAATTTTAAGGGCTCATTGAATATAACAGATGAAAGGTTTAAAGATTTAAGAGATAAAAATAAAATACTCGAAATGTTACAATTTGCAGATAGTCCAATAGAAGTTAAAGTTACAGATTTTAAACAGTATTTAGGGGATGTTATTGATCCGTATCCTAATCCAGATTTTTCACCTATGAGGGATGGAGTAAAGACTTATATATTGCCTAAAAAGAGAGAATTGCCTAAAGTAGAAATTAAAATAGATATTGGATTTGATAATACAAAATTTAAATTGAGAGATATTAATTTAAAATTAACAAAACAATTAGCTAGTAATAAGTTTGTTTTAGATAATTATAATCAACTTTCATATCCTGTGTTTATACAGCTAATATTAGAATTTGTTACAGATGAAGAAATCAAATGTAGTTATCATTTTGATATAAATAAAGAGAAATTAAATGATTGTAGAGCAGTATATATTTATAATAAATTTATACTTAATATAATTACAGGTACTTTTTATATGTATAATAATGATGATGGAAAAATAATTATGTCTGGAATAGATAATAATAAACATACTGAAGAGAGTATTAAAGAATTAAAAGGATATATTAATTTTCTTAAAGCCATAATTGAAATTGAAAAATATTTTAATATTAGATTTGATTTACCAGAAAAAATCACAGATGAAGACGAAGAAATTATTAAAGAATTATCTGTAAAAATTAGAGAAAGTAAGAAGAAATTAAGTTGTACTGATTTGAAAATCTCCTTTATTAAAAAAGATGTTGATTTGGAAAAGTTAAAACATCTTATTAAATTAGAGGAAGCATTTATATTAAATACATATGAGAATATATCTTTAGACTTGTTTGATAAAAATATAAAAATCAAAAAAATAATAGAGAGATTTAATTATTTAAAATGTCAAAACGTTAGTGAAGTCGAAAAGTTTATTCAAAATTATAATATGTTAGATGATGACTATAAATTAAATATAATAATGATTCCATCAAGAGGAAAAAGATTTTATAAATATACAAAAATTAAAAAATAATAAGATTATAATAACTAGTACTATTATAGTGCTAGTATTTTTATAGATTTTAAATTTGACAAATTTCTATCTATTGATATAATAATAGTGTGGAGGAAATGATATGAGAGTAATACTTGCATCTTCTTCAATAACAAGAAGAAAAATAATGAATGAATTAAATATAAAATATGATATAATAACAAGTGATGTTGAAGAAAAATCTCAAAAAGAGAATCCAACAGAATATGTAGAAGAATTATCTAAAAATAAAGCATTATCTGTAGCTAAAAAAGTTGAAGATAAAAACTCAATTATTATAGCAGCAGATTCAATTATATATAAAGATGGAAAAAGATATGAAAAACCTAAAACAATTGAAGAGGCAAAACAAAATTTAAGAGAATTAAGTGGAAGTAAAAATCAAGGAATAACAGGTGTGACTTTATATGATACAAGTAATAGAAATATAAAAACATTTTCTTGTGTAACAGATGTAACATTTAAGAAAATATCCGAAGACGATATTGAGTGGTATGTAGCACATGAAAAAGACTTATTATATAAGGCTGGATATTCTCTTGAAGGAACAATGTCACTATTTCTTGAAAAACTTAATGGAGACTATTATAATGTATTAGGTTTACCACTAGGAAAGCTTTATACAAAAATAAATGAAATGGGGTATAGCTTAAAAGATTTAGATTAAAAAGGGGGGAATAAATATGGCAACAAGAGTTAAATCTAAAAATAAATATTTTTGTAAAGATAAAGAAAAATTAAAAGATTTTATGAAAGCAGAAGGCTTTATCTTTAAAAACAGTATATTGGAAAATGATATATATTATCTAGATACAGATTTTAATTTATTATCTAATAATACATGTATAAGACTTAGAACAATAAATAATAAAGAACTTATATTATCATTTGATGGTAAAGTAGATAACTTAAGTCAAATAGATATAACTAATAAGCAAAACATACAATTAGATATATCACAAAAAGATAGTATATCAGAATTTTTATCTAGTCTTGGATATTATAAATATGTTAGTATGAATATACTAAAAGAAACATATGTAAAAAAAGATAAAGAATACTATTATAGTATAAGTATAGATTCTATAGAAAATGTGGGTGAATTTGTAGATTATGATATTTATTCAGAAAATGATGATGAAAAAGCAATAAATAATATTTTCTACAATTTTGAATCAAAAGTTGAATCTTGTGTAGGAGAAAAAGCTAATATAAAATATAGAGACTATACATCAAACTATTTATATAACACATTACTTAAAGGAGACTTCTTAAATAGAATATTAGTTGAATTAGATAAAATATTTGTAAAACTAAATATAGATAATTTAGAAGAATCAATAAAGGACAACATTACTATTCTTAATCTTGAATTAATTGAGAAATTAGAACAAATTGGAATTAAAGTTGAGATAGTATATTCAAATTCAGATGAAATAATGGTAAATACTTTAAGAAAGATTTTAGATAGAATAGGATATAATCCAACATTTATTAATATTAAAGATATAAAAGAAATAGCAGTAAAGGAAACATTAATAATAGAAAAGCAAAAGAAAATAGATTTTAGTGAAATAACTTTTATGATATTTGCAAATAGAAATAAATAACAAAAATAGAGAAGATAATACAATTTTGTGTTATCTTTTTTGCTATTTTAATGTATTCGACAAAATTCGATAAAATAATACAAGATTATGTTAAATAAAGTATACAAAAACTATTGACAAATGAACCAAAGAGTACTATAATAAAGAGGCACTAAGAAATTGAGACATAAAAAATAATTTTTTTATGAAAGGAGGAAACGCTTATGAAGAAAAGTGTTTTAAAATTTACAGCATTAGTTTTAACGTTTATAATGGGGGTGACATTATTGTCAAGTACCATTTTTGCAGCAACTGTACCTAGTGATATGATGTATAGCAATAAACCAGGAGTTACAGAGGAAAATG
>CARYZD010000002.1:0-141689 GCA_949106495.1 uncultured Clostridia bacterium | reverse complement strand
CAGAAGTAGTTATGAGCTACATGTTAGATAACACAACACCACAACCTGGAGATGTTATTACACTTACTATTACATTAGACAAATTACCAAGTAATGGCTTAGGTATACGTTCAATATCTAATAGGATAGGATATGACCCTGAAAAATTAGAACCAGTAGGCGAAGTAGATGAATGGGGCGATTATGTACTGGAATTAATACCAGGACCTGTAGGAACCAAACTAGGGTTAAATTCAAACTCTGCTGCAGTAATAAATGTACCAACTTCAAATTACTATAAATGTTTATCATATGGTTGTTATACTGGCACATCAAAAGTTGCAGGAGTAGTATGTCAATTTAAATTTACAGTAAAAGATAATGCAGAAATAGGAAAAGCTGATTTATTTATATTAGCAACTCAAGCACCATATGCAGGTTTTGACCTTGGTGGAGCTAAACGTAATGAAAATGGTCAAATAGTATTTAGTCCAATTTCATCATGGTATGTAAAAACTAATATGAGTGAATTAACAGTACAGTAATTTTGACAATTTTATTTATAACATTATAATTTTAAAATAAAAAATTTAAAGGAGGAAATGCATATGAATAAAAGAGTGAAGAAAATTACAGCATTAGTTTTAACTTTTATTATGGGAGTGACCTTATTTGCAAGCACCATTTTTGCAGCAAGTGTACCTACAGATATGATGTATAGTAATAAAGTAGGAGTTACAGAGGAAAATGCAGAAGTAGTTATGAGCTACATGTTAGATAACACAACACCACAACCTGGAGATGTAATTACACTTACTATTACATTAGATAAATTGCCAAGCAATGGTTTGGGTATACGTTCAATTTCTAACAGAATAGGATATGACCCTGAAAAAATAGAACCAATTGGAGAAACTGATAAATGGGGATTTTATGTACCAGATTTAGTGCCAGGCTCTGTGGGAAAAGAGTTGGGATTAAAATCTAATTCAGCAGCAGTTATAAACGTTCCAAATTCCAATTACTATAAATGTATATCATTTGGATGTTATAATGGAACAGTCTATGAACCAGGAGTAGTATGTCAATTTAAATTTATAGTAAAAGATAATGCTACAATAGGTAAAGCGGATTTATTTATACTTGCTGAAAATGCACCATATGCTGGATTTGATCTTGGAGGAAATACAGTTAATGACAAAGGTCAAATTGTATTACAAAGACCATCATCATGGTATGTAATAAGTAATATGAATGAACTAACAATTGAATAATCTTATGTTAAAAGTTTGTGAAAAATAAATTGTTACACGAATTTGTAACATAAAAGTAACACACATTAAAACGTGTGTTACTTTTTTATGTTTATTTAAATATCTCCAAAAATAGTGAAATACATAAATACTTAAAAAGTGCCAAAAATTGCATGTATTTTTAGGTTAAAAACGCATTTAATTAAGCATAAAATGCTTGAATAAAAAAAATTAATATGCTATCATATAAGAGTAAATATACGATTTAAAAAATCAAAAATTAAAGAGGAAGGGTATATTTATAAAAGGAGGTATTTTCAAATATGAAAAGAAATTTCAAACTAAAAGCTTTCGTACTAGCTATGGTAGTTATGATGGGACTATCTTTAGTACCAAGCATAAGCGCTGCTACAGTGGCAGATATGAAATATAAAAATGTTGCCGGCGTAACAGCTGATAATGCAGAAGTAGCACTTAGCTATAATGTAGATAAAACTACACTTACTCCAGGAGATACAGTTACTCTTACTGTTTCTTTAAATAAACTTCCAAGTAATGGACTAGGTATACGTGCAATATCAAGTAGAATTGCTTATGATAAAACAAAAATGGAAGTTGTACAAGAAGAAAATAAATTTGGCAAAAAAGTAGTTTCAGTAATAGCTGGTGAAGTTGGAGCCGAGCTAAAATTTGGAACTGGTTCAGCAGGAATTCAAACTCTTTCTGGCTCTGATACATTAGAATTTGTATCAATAGCTAGTGCAGTTAATCCTGACGAAGCAACTTTATTAACAGGAGTTGTATATCAATTAAAATTTAAGGTTAAAGATAATGCATCAGGAAATGTAGATTTATTTTTAATGAAAGAGGGTCTTCCATATGAAGGATTCGATATTAGTGGAAATAAATACAATGAAAAAGATGAATTACGTGCACATAGACCAGAATCTTGGTATGTTAGCACTAACATGGATGGTATGAAAATCCCAGTTCCTGCAACAGGAATTACTTTTGAAGGATTAGATAAAGTAGATTTAGATAAATCTGGAAAAAGAAGCATGGATATTTCATCTTATGCTAAACCAAACCCATCAAATACAACTGATGAAATAACTTGGGAATCAGACAACACTGCTGTTGCTACAGTAGCAAATGGTGTTGTAACTGCTGTTGCTAATGGTACAGCTAACGTAACAGTTAGATGTGGAACATATTCTGCAACAGTACCTGTAAATGTAACAACTTCACCATCAACAATTACATTTGCACAACAAAAATATACAGTAGATTTTGATCAAACAATAAGCATTAAAAATGATGTTACAGTTGGACCAGAAGATGCACAATATGATGCAGCTACAATGACTTGGTCTTCAGATAATGAAGCTGTTGTTACAGTAGATAACAATGGTAACATTACTGGTAAATCAAAAGGAACTGCAAACGTAACTGTAAGACTTGGTTCTTTAAGTAAATCAGTTCCAGTAACAGTTGCAGTACCATTAAAATCTATAACTTTAGAAACAACTGATGTAGTAGTATACAAAGGTGATGAAGCTAAAGTTAAAGTTACTGCTAACCCAAATGGAGCAGTATGGACTAGCCTAGAAGGATCATTTAACTCTGGAGCAGAATATGCACAAGTTAAAGAAGTAGAAGATGGAATTGTAATTACTGGTGTTGCTAGAGGTAATGCTGTAGTTGCAGTATCTGCAGATGGTAATACAACTGAAGATTTATACAAATTAGTTAATGTAACAGTTAAAGAAAACAAAGTTACAGGAGCTACTATAGATAACGAAGCTGGTGCTGAAGTTTTAAGAGGTGAAACTCTTGAAATGGTAGGAAGTTATACAACTGAAGAACCAGAAACAGTTCATAAATCAACAGATGATACAACTAAAGTTTGGGAATCTTTAAACCCAGAAATCGCAACAGTAGATAAAAATGGTGTTGTAACTGGTGTTAAAGAAGGAACAGCTACAATCAAATTAACAGTTGCAGGACATACTGCTACATATGAAGTAGAAGTTAAAGAAATCCATGTTGACGGAATTGTATTCTCTGAAGAAACTCAAAAAACTTTAGAAGAAATCAATGAATTAACAGTTGGAGATGTTGTAAAAATCGACTTTACAGTTACTCCAGAAGGAAAAATAACTGATACAGTAGAAGAAATTCTTGAATTCATAAATGTTGATTTTGATAAAGATTTAGTAGACGTAACAGTTGAATATGATAAAGAAACTGGAAAAGGTGTTATTACTGTAACAGTTAAAGCTGCTGGAGATGTTGATGTTGAAATCGCTGCTGGTGACCCAGAAGACGAAGAAACTGAAACATATGTATTCTCATTCACAGCTGTTGAACCAGTTGTTGAAGAAGCTCCAGAAACAGGAGATATGTCAGTTGCTATGATGTTAGCAGTTATGGCTATATCACTAATGGGAGTTGTAGCTTCTAAAAAAGTATTTGTTAAATAATTAAATCTAAGATAAATAATTTTAAGAATTTAGCTAGAAGGGATATTTACTATTAAATATCCCTTTTTATAATAAAAAAGGACAGGGATATAGATGAAAAAACTAAAGATAATTATGGCGTTTTGTTTTGTCTTTGCGATTGCTCTTTTTGGTAAGAATATATTTGCACTAACGAGTAGTGATTTAATTAGTGTTGGAAGTGGTAAATATGCTATTACAGTAAATAGTAATACAACTATTGAACAGATAAAAGAAAAACTTGGAGAACCTAAAATAGAGACTCCTTCTGCGTTTGGTGGTAAAGCATATACTTTCTATACAGATAGTAATTATAGCAATTATTTATATATAGAAACAACTAGTGCTGGTAAGATAATATCATTTGGTTCTGTTGACCCAACATATAAAACAAATACATATAGTTTTGGAAGTAAGTATAATTATACAGAAAATCGTACAATGCATGGTTGCATATATAATAATAGTGGAACTGTAGCTGGTGGGGTATATTATAATAGTAAAGCATATATAAATGGAAGTTATTCTCAAACTATTACAAACTTTATAAATACTTATGAAAGTAATCCAACATATTATTTAAAAGGAATATCAGAACATGGTGTTACTATGTATAATGCATTAAGTGTAAATATAGCAAGTGTAAGAGCAAATCTTAAATTTAATGAGGAATTATTCTATATTAATGAGCAACTTAAAGAATCTGGTTCATCTATTAGAACATATCTTCGTACAATGAATAAATCTAATTATATGCAAGGTATTGGTGTAGGAGAAAATATATCACTTTCTAATAGTAATTATTATCTTTTTAGCCCTATGGTATTTGCAAATTTTTTAAAGAACAATAAATCAGCAAATTTTGGAGAAAAAACAATAGCTATTTTTGATTATGATATAGATAATAAGCTTTTAACTGCAATTGCAGTTGGAGAAGATTTATTTAAAAAATACGATTCTGTAAGTTTAACAGCAGAGGAGTTATCTAAATTATCATCTGGAAGATATGAGTATAATGAGGCAAAAAAGAATTTAAATAAAGATAGTGAAATGTATGATGTTAATCCTCAATCAACAAATGTTTCGACTTTACTTGCAGGAGAATTAAAAGATAGCAAAAAACAAGGTATTACAGACTATGTAAATGCAATTAGAGTGGCAGCAGGTTTACCTAAAGTTAAAGTTAATAGTCAGAATTTTTTAGTAGCACAACATATATCTACATTAATAAGTTATAGATATACTGAGTTAGGACTTGGCATTACTCACATGCCAGCAAAACCTACAGGGCTTTCAGATAGTTATTATAATATAGCACTTGGAGATGGAAAAGGATATGCAGAAAACTTAGGGTACTTAAATGCTTCATCGTCAGTATCTTCAATGATGCATCATATAAATTTATTTTTAGATGATAGTTCAGAAACACCACAGAATTTTTCACATAGACAAAAAGTTTTAGACCCAACATTTACAGATTTTGGATATGGTATTAGTCCATACACTTTTGCAAATGAATTTTCTGGGGGAAAGAAAAGTGATATTTGCATGCAAGCATGGCCTGCTGAAGGAATAACATTTATTGAGAGCTTAGTATCTAATAGATTTACATGGACAGCACAATTTCTAAAAAAATATAAAGTAAAAGATAATACAACTGTTACAGTAAAGTGTTTAAATACAAGTAAGACATGGACATTTATAAATGAAGAGAAGACATCTTCTAGAAGATTTGAACGTGTTACAACACAAATAACATCACTAAATAATAAAGTTGTTTTTTATGATAGCTCTATTTATCCAGAACAAGGATATGTATATGAAATTACAGTACATAATCTTTTAGATGAAGATACAAATAAAACAGTAGATTATACTTATAGGTCTGTATTTGAATATGCAGATGAAAATAACTATCCAACATCAAGTAATAGTATAAAAATTGATGCAAGTAAGCTATCTAAAGTTACGGGAGAAAATGTATATTATGTACCAGTTGGAGAAGAATCTAAAGCAAGTGTTATTTTAGACGAAAATGTTGTAGATAAAAAGGTTACATGGATATCTTCAAATCCACATGTTAAAGTAACACAAAATGGTACAATTATACCAGATTGCATATTAGATGAAGATGTGATAATTTCAGTAAGTTATGATGAAGGAAACTTAACAGATGAAATTGTTGTAAGACCATATAATAAGATTGAGCAAGTTAAACTTACACCAAATAGTTTAATAATAGATGTAGGTAAAGAAGCACAAACTCAAATAACTTATACACCTACAGAAGCAAATGAAATAACAGAGATTGTTTGGAAAATTGTAAGTGATGCAAATCCTGGAATTCAATATGACATAGATAATTCATATATAAGAAAATATATTAAAGTTGATGTTTTAAGTGAAGATAAAAGAAATATAAAGATTACAGCTGTTGATACTGAATCAAATAATAATACATATAAAATTATTGCTAATGTAAAAGGTATTAGTGGTGAGTATACAGGTACATGTAGAGTTGAAGTTAGAGTGCCTTTAAATTATATTACAATTGGATATAACAACAGAAATAATAGTGGTCTTTCAATTTCAAGAACTTCGATGACAGACCCAGGATATTCCACTATAGATTATAAGAAATTTTATCAAAATAATGGTACAAGTATTATCAGATTTAAAACAACTTATGACCCAGAAAATACAACAGTAAATAAGGATATAAAATGGAGTTTAGATAAAGATGATGGTAGTACTAATATTTTAACCGAATATGATAATGCAGGTGGATTTAGAATAGATAAAGAAGGAACAGCTAAAATTATTGCTGAGAATGTAGAAACAGGATATAAGGCATATCTATATTTAACTATTGAATCAACACTTGAAAGCCTAAAATTAAGTAGTAGTAATAAAAATATAAAACTTTCAAAAGGAGCAGATGGAAATTATACAGCAACAGATAAACTAACATTAACAAGAGAGCCATCAATAGACACTGACGAAGTAGAATATACTACATCAAATAGTAATATTGCAAAAGTAGATGGAAATGGTAATGTTAAATTTAATGGAGAAACTGGTAATGTTAAAATAACAGTTAAAAGTAAAAATAATCCAAGAATTTATGCTGAATACACATATAGTGTTAGTATTCCAGTTGAACAATTAATTTTACCAATTGCAGGAACAATTAAAACTATAACAAAAGGTGAATCTATTCAATATGAGGCAACATGTTCTCCATCAAATTCAAATGCAAATAAAAATATTAGATATTTATCTAGTAACACAAATATTGCATCTGTAGATAGTAAAGGAATTGTAAAGGGTATTTCTACAGGAACCGCAACAATTACAGCAAGAATTAGTGGAGATTATACTAAGACAGGTAGAGATATTAATGTAGAATATAAAGTTCATGTAATTGTGCCTGTTGAAAGTATTTCAACAAATTATGAATCACTTACAATAATTAAAGAAGAGGGTAATATACCAAATTTAAATGTAACAATTAATCCATCAGACTATTCAGGAAATGCATCAGTTAAATGGACAAGTAGTAATACAGATGTATTGACAATAGACTCTTCAAGTGGTAAAATTACACCATTAAAATCTGGTAGAGCCACTGTAACTGTTATAGTAACAATAAATGATATTAATGGAACTAGTACATTTACTAAAGATGTATCTGTTACTGTAAAAAGTATAAACGATCCTAAATATCTAAAAGGAGATTTAGATAGAAATGGTACAATTAATGCAAATGATGCAGCGATTGCACTTGATTTATACAAATATGGAAATGTATCAGATGAAGATATGTTAATTGGAGATATGGATGAAAATGGAACAATGAATGCAAATGATGCAGCATTAATACTCGATATATATAAATATGGAAATTAACATTACAAGAAGGAGATAATAAAATGAGTTTAATTTATGGAATAAATCCGGTAACTGAGGCTATAGCTTCTGGTAAAACAATAAATAAGATATATGCACAAAAAGGAAATAAAGAAGTATATCAAGTAATTCAAAAAGCAAAGGAAAAAAGAATAGTTGTTGTAGAAGCAGATAAAATAAAACTAGATAGAATGATAACAGAAGAAAATGAAAAACTAAAAAATTCACAAGGAATTGTTGCTTCTGTTACAGAGTATAATTATTTTACTATAGATGATATATTAGATGAAGCGAGTAAAAGAAATGAACCTCCTTTTATAATCATTTTAGATAAGATAGAAGATCCTCAAAATTTAGGTGCTATAGTAAGAAGTGTGGAATGTTTAGGAGCACATGGAATAATTATACAAAAAAGAAATGCTTCACAAGTAACAGATACTGTTGAAAAAGTAGCAGCTGGTGCTTGTAATTACGTAAAAATTGCTAGAGTTACAAATATAACTGAAAGTATAAAATACTTAAAAGAAAAAGGATTATGGATTTATGGATTAGATATGGAAGGAGCTTCGAACTTATATGATACAGACTTTAGTGGTCCTGTAGGAATAGTAGTAGGAAATGAAGGCTCAGGAATATCAAGACTTGTTTTAAAAAATTGTGATGCTTGTGTTAAGATTCCAATGACAGGTAGAATTGAATCTTTAAATGCATCAGTTTCTGCTGCAATTAGTATGTATGAGATTGTAAGACAAAAGAATTTAAAGAAATAATATAATTAAAATAGAATGGGTACTGTAAAAGTACTCATTTTTTTGACAAAATATTATTAATAAATGCTCGCAATTTTACGACCAAAAGTTTCCATCAAAGTATTGCAATTACTGAGCTTAAGAGTATAATTATATCTTGTTGTACAACGATTAAATTTTAAATATTTTTTTATGAGAGGAGAATTTGTTATGTGTGAAAATTTAGATATAAAAGATGAAGAAAAACAAGATATATTATTACCAACAAATGATTATGTATTTTCAAGATTATTTGGACATAAAGGAAATGAAGATATAACAAGAGACTTAATAGAAAAAGTAACAGGAGAATATTACGAAGATATCAATTTAGAAAATACACCAATACTTGAAAGAGAGTTACTAGAGAACAAAAAAGGAATATTAGATGTAAAGGTAGTAGCAAATAAGTATAATGATATAGATATTGAGATGCAGGTGGCAAAATCAGATTATATAGCAGATAGAATACTATGGTATTGGGCAAAAATGTACTCAGGTTCAATGAAAAGAGGAAAGACATATGATAATACTAAAAGAGCTATCTGTATATTAATAGCAGACTTTAGTTTAGATAAACTAAAAAGTATACCAGAATTTAGAACTAAGTGGAATATAAGGGAAGAAAAGTACAAAGACATTATCTTGACAAATAAATTGGAACTAATTATAATAGAACTAGATAAACTGGAGAAAAATATAGAAAAAGACAGTGATAATAAAGGATTATTAAACTGGTGTAAATTTATAAAAAATCCAGAGGAAGTGAGTAGTTCTATTATGGAAGAAAACAAAAATATAAAGAAAGCAAAAGAAGAATTAGATAAAATAAGTCAAGATAAGCATGAAAGATGGTTAGCAGAATTAAGAGAAAAAGCTATACTAGACGAGCTAGCATTAAGAAAAACTGGATATAATGAAGGAAAGAGAGATGGAATTAAAGAGGGGAAAAATAAAATTGCAAAAATACTATTAGAAAAGAAAATGAGTTTAAATGATGTATCTGAAATTACTGGTTTATCAATTGAAGAATTAAATAATATAAAATAAAAACTATAAATATAATGTTTTTTAGATATCTTAGGAATATCAGGAATTGTTTTAAAAAATTATGATGTATGTGTTAAGGTTCCAATGATAGGTAGAATTGAATCTTTAAATGTATCAGTTTCTGCTGCAATTAGAAAATTGCCAATGACATTGGCAAAATTGGAGATTAACATGGAAAAAATATATTGGATAAGGTGAGTCAAATAATATAAAATAGGAAGTAAAATTATAGGTACTAGATATATTTATACTAGTGCCTTCTTTTCTATTTACACTAAAAAGTATAAATGATATAATTTATATTAGGAAAAATGAGGAGATTTTTTATGAATAATAAATTAGAATTACTTGCGCCAGCAGGAAATGAAGAGAGCTTTATTGCAGCAGTAAATGCGGGAGCAGATGCTGTATATATGGGACTTGGTAAGCATAATGCAAGAGTTATGGCAAAGAATTTTACGTTAAATTCATATATTAACTGTATACATTATGCTCATATTAGAGGAGTAAAGGTATATTTAACACTAAATACACTAGTATCAGATGATGAAATTAGTGAAGCAATAGAAATGCTAATTAAATTATATGAGGCAGGACTTGATGCAGTAATACTTCAAGATATAGGTCTTGCAGATATTATACATAAAGTAATGCCTAATCTTCATATGCATGCAAGTACTCAAATGAGTGCTTATTCGTTAGAGCAAGTTAAGTTTTTAGAATCTCTTGGTTTTAAAAGAGTAGTACTTGCAAGAGAGCTTACATTAGAGGAAATTAAATATATTACAGATAATACAGATGTAGAAATTGAGGCTTTTGTTCATGGAGCTCTGTGTGTAAGTGTATCAGGACAATGTTTATTAAGCTTAGCAATAGGAACAAGAAGTGCAAATAGAGGTGCTTGTGCACAACCTTGTAGAATGAGATATACACTATGTAAAGATAATGATAGATTAACCCCTAAAACATATATACTTAGTAAAAAGGATATATTTGGTTTAGATATATTAGATAAAATAATAGATAGTAATATTACTTCTCTTAAAATTGAGGGAAGAAATAAAAGTCCAGAATATGTTTCGCTTGTAATTAGCAAATATAGAAAATATATAGATGAATATGTAAAGAATAATACATTGAATGTAGACTTAGATGATGAAAAAGATTTACTTCAAATGTTTAATAGAAATGGAAAAAGTCATGGATATTTAGATGGTGTAAAATATAAAGATAGTATAACAACTTTGTCACCAAAAAATACTGGATTATATTTAGGTGAGGTTATTGAGAAAAAAGGAAAATATGTAAAAGTAAAACTGGAAGAAGATATAGACCTTCATGATGGAATAGAAATTTATTCTAAAAAAGGTGTATCATCTACTATTGTAACATGTATTAATGATAGTAAGATGAAGCTTATTAATAAAAAATGTAATAGGGGAGATATTGTATATTTGGGTGATATAAAGGAAGATTATATAAACCCAAAAGATAAAATATATAAAACATCTAGATATAAACTTAATTTAGAACTTCAAAATAAATATGTACAAAAAAATATTAGACAAAGAAGCTTAGTATTAAACATTACAATAAAAAAAGATTCTCCAATTACTCTTAGTGCAATAATTAATGATGAAATGTATATATATAATACAAATGTAATACCAGAAGTATCAATAAATAAAGAACTTACATTAGAAGACTTAAATAATGTATTTTCTAAAACACAAGATACAGGAATAAAATTTGAAAAAGTTGTAGGATATGTAGAAAAAGGTTTGTTTTTGAAAATATCTGAATTAAACGAAATTAGAAGAAATTTTGTATCTAAAGTGGAAGAAAAATATAAAGTTAAAAATGACATAAGTAATTGTAATAATTTACTTAAAACAGTACAAAAAGATAAATTTAGACATAAAAAGAAAAATATTAATCAATGCAAAAATGTATTATCTGTTTTTTCATATGATGATAAAAAAGACTATGATGAAATATATAGCAAAAAGTATGGTAGAAAGATTGAGAGAATAGATTTTCAAATAAATGATTACATAAAAAATAGTACAAGTATTTTTCATAATTACTCTAAATATAATTTAGGTGTAGTAATACCTAATTTGATATTAAGTAATTTAGATAAATATGTAAAAGATAATTTAGAAAGATTGTTACAACAAGGTGTAAAAACAATAATTCTTGGAACATTTAAATATATTTCACTTATATTAGAATTAAAGAAAAAATATGAATTTGTACTTATTGCAGATTATTCATTTAATATTTCTAATACATATAGTGCTATATTTATGAATAATTTAGGCTTTGATATTATAACACCAGCATTTGATGCAGATATAGAGCAAATAAATGAAATGGGGAAATATGTTAATGTAGAGCTAATAGATGATTATATTGTAGCAATGACATCGAGATATTGTATTTTAGGTTCATTTATAGAAAATAGAAAAAATGGAGAATTATGTTCATCTCCTTGTATTCATGGAAATTATTATTTAGAGGATACATATGGTGAAAAATATAATATTGTTTGTAATAATATTGATTGTGTTATGAAAATATTAAAAGAGCATAAAATTAATAAAGAAGGATTAAATAAAAATTTGTCATATATTAGAAATAATATAATATAAATATTTATTAATAAAGAGACAAAAGAAATATAAATATTTACTTTTTTTATTGTTTATTATATCATATTAATAGTATATATGAAAAAGGAGGAATTTTGATGAAGTGTTCAAAATGTGATAAAGAAATTGATGACGTTTGTGCATTTTGCCCATTTTGTGGAACTGAAGTTAAGTCAGAAGAAAATGAGGAAAGTACTCAAGTAGTTGATGAGCAAGAGTCATCTGAATCTATAGCAGAAGAACCAGTAGTTGAAACACAAGAAGTAGTAGAGGATTCTAATGAAGAATCAAAAGAAGAACTAAAAGAGGTAACACAGGAAGAATCAGAAAAGATAATAGAAAAAACAACAATTGTTATAAATGAGAAAGATATTAAAAAAAGACATAGTATAATAACTATAGCAATTTTTGCAGCAATAATAATTATTTTTACAGTTATAGGCATGATTATATTTAGCGCTAAAAGCTCTGAACAATTATATGAAAGTGTAATAAAATCAGTTATAACAGATTTGTATGCATCAGATGCAACAACAGCTAAAAGTGCAAATGTTAGTATGTCGGCTGAAATGTCTACAGATATAAATGAAATGAAAGATTTAGTAAATGGATTAAAACTTGCAACTAATGTTCAATATAATCTCGAGACAAAACAAGCTGTATTAGGTTTAGCAATAAATAAAAATGATGATTCATATTTAAATGTGCAAGCAATGGCAGATTTAAATCAAAATGAAGCATATATTAGTGAATCAAGTTTGTATAGTAAAGTTATTAAAACTCAAATTCCAGATGAAGTACAAAATGTAATAAACGAATATCTTGGAGAAGATGATGAATTAGTTGGAAGTAAAACTGTATCTAAAAAAGCAGCAAGAAAAATATATAAAGCAGTTAATAAAAATCTAAATAAAGAATTATATTCAAGAGAAAAAGCTACATTAACAATTAATGGTAAAAATAAAAAAGTAAAAGATAATATATTAACAATAACTTCTGATGAATTAAAAGTAGTTATAGAAAACACAACTAAATATTTAAAAATGGATAATGATTTCTTAGCTTGTTATAAAGACAGAAACCAAATTATAGATGCCCTTGATACATTTGAAGATTTGGCTGATGAATTAGATGGATTAGATGAAAAATATGTTATTCATTATTATACATCAGGAATTGCAAATAGCTTTGTTGGATTAAATATAGTTACTATAGATGAATATGGAGATGAGTCTATAATAGAAGTAGTTAAAACTTCTAAAAAAGTATATGAGATAAATATAAAAGAAAAAATAGATGGAGTATTAGATAATCTTGGAACAGTAAATGTTACAGTAAATAAAAACAGTAAAAAACAAAAAGATATAGTTTTATCTATAAATATGAAAGAAACAGGAAATTTTGCTTTAAATCTTAAAATAACTAGTATATATAATAAAGGTATAAATGCAATAGATACAACAAACGTAGTAAATTATCAAGATTTAACAGATGAAGATATTGAAGAAATATATAGTAATTTTACAGAGTCAAAATTATATGAAGCAATCTCAGGATACATGGATGAAATTTCAGATATGCTTGGAATAAATACTGGTAGCAATTCTTCAGATAGAAATGTTCCAGCAGGAGTAATTGTTGGACCAGGTCAAAGCTTTGTAAAATCATATGATGAAGATGTTGTTGTTTTTGATGTGCCAGCATCATTTGAAGAAGAATATGCAGGGCTTTCATATCAAAGATTTTCAAAAGATAGTAAAACTAAAGAAACAGCATATATAGATGTAGATTGTAACTGGGATACTTTAGAAGAATATGAAGAAACAATAGATGATATGGTTAAAAGCTATAAAGAAGAGGAAGGATACTCTAATGTCAAATTATCAGATAGAGAAGAAATAAAGATAGGAGAAAATACTTTCTATAAAAAGAATTTTGAGTATACATATAAAAGTGGAGCAGCTTCTTATACTAGTGTAAAAACATATTACTATGCACCTATTACAGATGAGTATGTATATTCAGTAGAGATTGATGATGAAGATAAAATAGTTACTAGCCAAGATATAGAAAAAATATTAACAATTCAAGTTACATTAAACGAAGAAGAATAAAATTTAAATATAAAATGGAATAGGAAAAATACTCCTATTCCATTTCTCTATTTGGAAGAATATAATCTAGTAATGAATATATAATAGCTGCGATAATACTAGATACTAAAGAAATATAATATCCTGAAATAAAAAATTGTGTTGCATAAATTATGACAATACAACTAAAAAATCCAACAACACCTCTTCCTAAAGGATAATCATGTATACCTGTAATTGTGGATACTAGATAATCTAGTATAATTACAAATATAGAAGATATAAATAAAATATAAATATTTGCAATATTAAAATTAGGCGTTAAAAAAACAGTAAAAATAAATATTGCTAAAGATAATATAAATCTAATTAAAATTTGTGAAAAACGTTTTGACATAAATTCACCTCTAATATTTATATTATTTGTATAATTTT
Organism: uncultured Clostridia bacterium; assembly: GCA_949106495.1. Lineage (GTDB taxonomy): Bacteria > Bacillota > Clostridia > TANB77 > CAG-465 > CAG-465. The sequence goes on along the minus strand of CARYZD010000002.1, from coordinate 127,027 downwards.
TAATAAATATGAAAAAAATATGTTTAGGTGATATAAAATGTTAATTGTTTTTTTTAGAGCTTTAGTATTATATTGTGTAGTATTTTTAGTAATAAGACTTATGGGAAAGAAAGAACTTTCAAAAGTTCAACCATTTGAGCTTGCAATAATTATAGTAATTTCAGATCTTGCATCTGCACCAATGTCATCTAGAGGATTATCTTTACTTGATGGTATTGTACCAATAATTACGCTACTACTTGCATATTTGATTTTCTTACTTTTAAATCATTCTAGTAATAAAATACAAGATATTGTTTGTGGCAAACCAATATTAATAATAAAAGATGGTAAGATTAATGAAAAAGAATTTAATAATCAAAAATATACAGTATCAGACTTAATGTCTCAATTACATGAAAAAGATGTATTTTCAATATCTGATGTTAAGTATGCAATAATTGAGACTAATGGAAATCTTAGTGTTATAAAAAATGACCAAAATGTAGAGACACTTCCTGTAAATATAATAGAAGATGGAAAACTTGCTGAAACTAATATGAGTTTACTTGGTATAACAAAACCAGAAGTTGAGAGATTACTTAAAACTAAGAAATTGAAAGTTGAAGATGTTTTATTTGGTCAAATGGATTCTAATTATAATTTTACATATCAATTAAAACAACAAAAAGAGGTGTAATATGAAACAGACAATTATAATGATTATTTGTGTTATAATTCTTATTGGTGGAGGAATTGCAGAGATTAAATATTTAGACAAAACATCTGTATTCTTATCTTCAGATATGGATTATATTAAAAATGCAATTGAAAATGATAATTATGAACTTGCAAATAAGCAAATGGAAAAGTCTTTTAAAACATGGACAGATACAAAAAAAGTATGGAATGTGTTTATTATACATGAGGAAGTAGATGATATAGAAGAAGCTCTTATAGAATTAAAAGAATATTTAAAATTTGAAAATAAAGAAGAGTGTATAGTTGCCCTTGAAAAAGTAAAAAAAGATTTGGAACATTCTGTAAAGAGGCAAGAAATATCAATAGATAATATATTATAGACGAGATTTATAGTATCTCGTCTAATTCTTTTTGTAATCTTAATAAATTAAATTTACTTGTTTTATAAAGTGGTAATCTAACATCTCCTACATTAAAATTAAGGTAATTCATAGCTTCTTTTATCATAATAGGATTAACATCTATAAATAATGTATTCATTAAGTTTAAGTATTTATAAAATAAATCTAAATCTTTATTCATACAAATATTATGCATTTGTTCAGGTATTATGTTGGCACATACTGAAATAACACCATCTCCACCAAGTGCAAGAATAGGTAAAGTTAGATTATCATTTCCAGAAAAAACTTTAAAGTTTGTATTTTTTGTGTTATGTATTATTTGAGCTATTTTTTCAAGGGAAGTTGTGGCTTCTTTTATTCCAATAATATTATCTATTTTAGATAATTTATCTATAGTATCAATTGAAATATCTACACCAGTTCGTGAAGGAACATTGTATAATATAACAGGAGTAGGATATACTGCATCAGCTATTTTTTTATAATGTACAAAAAGTCCATCTTGATTACATTTATTATAGTATGGAGTTACAACTAATATTCCATCTGCACCAACTTCCTTTGCATATTTGCTCATTTCAATTGCAATTTTAGTATTATTAGACCCTGTACCTGCAATAACAGGAATTCTATTTTTACATTTTTCTACAACATAAGATATAAGTTGTTTTTTCTCTGTGTTAGAAAGAGAAGAAGACTCTCCAGTAGTACCACAAACTACTATAAAGTCTGTGTTATTTGCAATATGATATTCAATTAGTTCATCTACTTTTTCATAGTTTATTTTATTATTTGGTGTAAATGGAGTAATAAGTGCAACTCCACTTCCAGATATACTTTTCATTAAATTCACCTCATTATTATATATTATTATAAAATTCAAATAGAACATCATTTTACTTAAGTAACAACAAATAATCATAAAATTATCACAATAGAGGTGTATTATATAACCATAATTTTTCATATATAAACCTGCCCAAGATTTAATCTTGGGCTCCTTTTTTATTGTATTTTAAATCATATCGTGATATAATTTAATTTATGTAAAGGAAAAAAGAATATGAAATTTATAGATACAAATTTAAACGAAAATATAAAAAGAGCTATTTGTGATATTGGATTTGAAGAATTAACTAAAATACAAGAAAGCACAATAGACTTAATATTAGATAGAAAAGATGTAGTAGCAATGTCTAGTACTGGTTCGGGAAAGACTGCTGCTTTTATGCTACCACTAATAAATAATATAGATGTAGATAATAAAGCTACGCAAGTACTCGTAATAACACCAACAAGAGAACTTGCAATACAAATTGTTCAAGAAACAAGAAAATTTTGCAAATATTTACATGGAATTAATTCTATTGCAGTATATGGTGGACAGGATTATAAAAGTCAGGCAATTTCTTTAAGAAAAGGTGTAAGAATATTAGTTGGAACACCTGGAAGAATAAATGATTTAATTAAGAAGAGAATTTTAAGACTAAAAAATATTAAAGCATTAGTATTAGATGAAGCCGATGAAATGCTTAGTATGGGATTTTATGAAGAAGTAAATAGTATTATAGAAAATATTTCTCACGATACACAAAAATTATTATTTTCTGCTACAATAGATAATAGAATAAAAGATATAGCAAATAAAAAAATAAAAACGGCGATATATATTGAGCAAAAAGATAATGAAACAATGCTTGTAGATAATATTGAGCAAATTGCAATTGATGTTAAAGAAAAAATGAAAAATGAATGTGCTTTAAGAATAATAAAAAAAGAAAATGCAAAAAGTTGTATTATCTTTTGTAATACTAAGAAAAAGACTGAAGAAGTATATAATTATATTGCTAAAAATGGAATTATTACAGATATGTTAAATAGTGATATAAGACAGGAAGATAGAGAAAAGGTATTAAAAAAACTAAAACAAGGGAAGCTACAAGCAATTGTTGTTACAGATGTACTTGCAAGAGGAATAGATGTTGAGGACTTAGAGCTTGTAATTAATTATGATATTCCACTTGAAAATGAATATTACGTGCATAGAATTGGTAGAACTGCAAGAAAAGGTAAAAGTGGTGTAGCATATACATTTTATACTGGAAAACAAATTGAAAGAATAGAAGAAATAGAAACTTATACTAGTACAAGAATGGAAAGAGAAGATGTTCCAATTTCTGAGAGTTCAGAAAAAGTAGATTTACCAATTAGTAAAAGAGGAGATTATATTATTACAATTAGTCTTGGGAAAAAAGATAATATTAAAGCAAAAGATATTATAGGAGCAATTGGAGCACTTACTGGAATCAAATCTGAAAAAATAGGATTAATTGAAGTAAGAGAAGATACAAGTATAATAGAATTATCCGAAGAATATGTAAATGATGTTTTAAAAGCATTTACAAATGGTAAAATTAAAGGAAAAGATGTACATATAGTAAAATAAAAAATAAGAGTTCATGCAATATTGCACGAACTTTTTTTGATATAAATTTACATAATGCTAGAATGGTTAGATACTATTTAAATCCAAAAGGAAGACTATATGAAAATTTATTTTGGGAAAAATGGAGTACAAACAAAAAAAGTAGAATTTAGAATTCTACTTTTTTGCTATTTCCAATATCTCATCACATATTAAATCTATGTTAATTTTTTTATCACTTGAAAATGGAGTGATTTTTTCTTTAGCGAATAGAGCTTTGGTAATTTCTTTTGCATAATCATCCATTTTAGTTTTTGCAATTTTATCTGCTTTTGTAGCTATAATAGAAAATGGAATATTTTTATCTAAAAGCCATTCATACATTTGTCTATCATTTTGAGATGGATTGTTACGTATATCTACAAGAAAATAAATATATTTTATTTCAGGTGTTTTACTAATATATGTATCAATTAATTTATTTATTTTCATTTTTTCTGCTTCAGACATAGTAGAATAACCATATCCTGGAAGGTCTACTATATAAAATTCATCATTAACATTATAATAATTTATACTTCTTGTTTTACCTGGTGTTTGACCAACTTTTGCAAGTTTTTTTTGATTTGCAATAGCATTTATAAATGAAGATTTACCAACATTAGATTTTCCAACTAAAACAATTTGTGGTTTATCTGTTTTAACTAATTTACTGTAATCATATACAGAAGTTTCAAATTTAACATTTTTAAGCATAGTTACTATTTCCTTTCTTAATAGTAATATAATAACATATTTTTATTGATTTGTAAAATATAAATGATGTTTTTATTTGACATAACAAAATATCTGTGCTATAATCTATTGTACATTAAGAAAAATTAAAAATATGTATTAATTAATATGTATTTTTACAATACTAATACTTTATGATTGTTTGAAAGGAGTGTTTTTTATGAATACTTTAAAAGAATTCTTAGAAATAAGAGAGGATGTTAAAAATAAAAAAGATTTAAGCTTAGATGCTTGTAATAATAGTGAATGTGAATTAAATAGAAATAGAATAAATAAACTTTTCAATATTGCTTTAAAGGAGGACTTTATATTATTCTATGATGGAAGAGCAGTTGATGATTATTGGGATGGAGTAGATCCAACACCTACAGAAGAGTTTTTGCATAATAATGGAAATTCATATTTAGTATTTGAAGATGAGAAAGGAACTCAAGTTACTTTTAAAATAAAATATTTGAAAGAATTTGATTTTGATTTGGTATACAAAGTAGTAGAGAAGGCGGATAAGTATACTAGAGCTCATCCAGAAGTATCAAGCTATAAATTACGCTAAAAAAGAGACCTTGATTTTTTAATCAAGGTCTTATATTTTTGATTATTTTTTCTTTGGCATGATTTTTGTCATTCCACCCATATATTTAGATAGAGCTTCTGGAATATTTATTGAGCCATCTTCATTATAATTGTTTTCAAGGAATGCTATTAATCCACGTGGAGTAGCAAGACATGTATTATTTAATGTAGCTACTAAGTAGTTTCCGTTTTCACCTTTAGCACGAATAGATAATCTTCTTGCTTGAGCGTCTCCTAAAGTAGAGCAAGAGCCAACTTCAAAATATTTCTTTTGTCTTGGGCTCCAAGCCTCAACATCACATGATTTAACTTTTAAATCTGCTAAGTCTCCACTACAACACTCAAGTGTTCTTACAGGAACATCTAAGCTTCTAAAGAATTCAACTGTATAGCTCCAAAGTTTATTATACCAGTCCATAGCATCTTCAGGTTTACAAAGTACAATCATTTCTTGTTTTTCAAATTGGTGTACTCTATATAATCCTCTTTCTTCAATACCATGAGAACCAACTTCTTTTCTAAAACATGGAGAATAAGAAGTTAGACATACTGGTAAATCTTCTTCTTTAATTTTTTGTCCTTTAAATCTACCAATCATAGAATGTTCACTTGTTCCAATTAAGTATAAGTCTTCACCTTCAATTTTATACATCATAGCATCCATTTCAGGAAAAGACATAACACCTGTTACAACATCACTACGAATCATAAATGGAGGAATACAATATGTAAATCCTTTATCTATCATAAAGTCTCTAGAATATGCAAGCATTGCTTCATGTAGTCTTGCAATATCTCCAAGAAGATAGTAAAATCCATTTCCACTTGTTCTACCAGCGCTTTCTTTATCTATTCCATTTAAAGCATCACAGATATCTGCATGATGTGGAATTTCGTAATCTGGTACAAAAGGTTCACCAAATTTTTCTATTTCAACATTTTCAGAATCATCTTTTCCTATTGGAACAGAAGCATCCATAATATTTGGTATAACTAACATATTATCTCTTAATTTAATAGATAATTCGTTTTCTTTACCTTCAATTTCAGCAAGTTTTTCATTGATTTTTACAACCTGTTCTTTTTTTGCATTAGCTTCATCTATTTTTTTCTCTCTCATAAGAAGACCAATAGAATCACTAATAGTATTTCTTTCTTGTCTTAAAGCATCACCATCTTGTTTTAATTTTCTTATATCTTTATCTAACTCAATAACTTCGTCTACAAGTGGTAGTTTTTCATCTTGAAATTTATTTTTTATATTTTCCTTAACAATATTAGGATTTTCTCTTACAAATTTTATATCTAACATAAATATACACTCCTTCTAAAATAATATTTAAATTATATGACAAGTTATAAACATATTTAAGCTTTAATCCTCATCGGAGGGCTCTTTTGTCATCATATTTAATAGTTTTTCATATATTAACTCAGCATCACTATTCCAGTTGCGAGTAATATTACGCGCTTGGTCTTTATTTGCGGCATACATAGTAATACTTACAAGTTCGTCACGTCCTTCCTTAATATAACATGTAACTTTAAATTCATCGTTATCTACAGGGATTACAATGTTATCTATCGAAAAGTCTGTTTTAATTTTTACAATGTTTTTGTTAATTATCTTTTTTATATTGTGTAAATTAACTCCTGGAATTAATTCTAATAGTTCTTGTAGGGTCGAAAGACCCGAACTTGTAATCTTATACAAAACACTGGACGATTCTGTATATATTTCTTCAATATAATTGTTATTTTTTAGCTCTTGAATATAAGTACAAATATCAAAATATGTGATATCTTCAAAGTCTTCACAAAACTTTGCAATTTGTTCTAATGTAAGAGCTTTTGAGTTTTTTTCTAAAATATATAATATTATAATTTTATTATCAAAAAGTTCTAAATCACTAGGCACGCCAAATCACTGACCTTTCTAAAATTTTTATCTTTACAAATCTTTGGCTATATGATACCATATTTAATATAAAAAATAAAGGGAAGAGGCTAAAAACATGGAAAAAATGTGTAAAAATTATGTTATTGCAATAGATGGAGAAGCGGGAACAGGTAAATCTACTCTTGCAAAGAATATTGCTAAAAAATATGGAATAGTATATATGGATACAGGAGCAATGTATAGATGTGTAACTCTTGCGATGCTTAATGAAAATATAAGATTAGATAATATAGATGAAATATCTAAATTGTTAGATACAATTAAAATAGACATGACAAATGAAAATGGAGAAGACAAATTTTATCTTAATGGAGAAGATGTATCCACAAAAATTAGAGAAAAACAAGTAAATGACTATGTTTCTCAAGTTTCACATATACCAGTTGTAAGAGAAAGAATGGTAAATTTACAAAGAGAGCTTGCAAAGGGTAAAAAAATAGTTATGGAAGGTAGAGATATAGGTACTAATGTATTTCCTAATGCAGAAGTTAAAATCTATCTTGTAGCATCAGCAGAAGAAAGAGCAAAAAGAAGATTTGAACAAAACAAAGAAAAAGGAATAGATATTCCTTATGAAGAAATATTAAAAAATGTTATTTTTAGAGATAATAATGATAAATCAAGCTCAGTTGGAACATTAAAAAAAGCAGAAGATGCTTTTGAAATTGATACAACTAAATTAACAATGGAAGAAGAAGAAAAAATAGTTGTAGAAAAAATAAGAGAGAAGGTTGATTTAGATGCTTAAAAAAGGATTTTTAGGATTATTAAAATTTTTATTTTCGCATTTTCTTTTTAGAGTAAAATATTATGGACTAGAGAATATAGATAATGCTGGAAAATGTGTTGTATGTCCAAATCATTCAACAATATTTGATCCATTTTGGGTATATTTTAAGTCTAAAGATATGTGGATTATGGCAAAAGCAGAATTATTTAAAAATAAGATAATGGCAGCACTTTTAAAAGCATATAATGTTTTCCCTATTAAGCGTGGACAAAGAGATGCAAGTAGTTTACTTCATTCAATAAATGTAATTGAAAATAATGATAATGCAAAACTTCTTATTTTTCCTGAAGGTACAAGAATAAAGAAAGATAAAGAAAGAGGAAGAGCAAAGGTTGGACCTGTATATATTGCATCTAAGGCTGGAGTTCCAATAATACCAGTACATATTACGAAGAATCCAAAATTATTTTCAAAAGTAGTGGTAGTATTTGGTGAGCCAATAGTATTACCTGAAAATGTTCACGATACAAAGGAAGAAATGCAAAAATATTCAGATATTGTATTAGATAAAATATATGAATTAAAACAAAAGTAGCACTATAAGGTGCTATTTTTTCTTGCTTTTTTATTTTTACAGTGGTATAATAATCAGACACAATTGATGAAAAAAGAATAAATAATTTAACTTCTTTGAGCCTACTAATCAATATTAAAGGAGGGGTATTTATGAAAAGTAAAGTTAAAATTTTAAAGTCAAAAAGACTTACTACATGTTGTAGTCCCATTTATTTTGAAATATCGTTAAAAACTAATAATGAGATATTTAAAGGAAAGCTAATTATAGATAGGCAGAAAAAGACAATAAGAGTAAATTTAGGAAAGCCACTTAATAATGATGAAAAGCTAGTTGTTTTAAAGGAAATTTTTTATTGTTTTTGTATAACTGAATGTAGATATAGCAAAAATTATACTACTGAACACATAGAGGAGTATATTTTCATAGATGAGAATATAGAGCAAAATCCAAGATTAAGCATTATTGAGAGTATAATGCAATATGATAAATTAGATTTTGACCAATATAATAAAAAAGAAAAAATACTATCACATATTAAATTCTCATACAATAAAATAGTTGAAGCAAATAATATTAAATTAACATTTTTAGAACTTGACCCTATATTTGATTATTCTAAAAAAGAAATAGAAGTATATAAAAAAATACTTATAAAATATCTTAAATCAAATGGATTTAGAGGAGTTCTTGAGGCTAAAAAAGTTATGTATAATGATAATGAAACATTTGCATATTATCCATATTGTTATAATTATTCTTTTTATATGATTACTTATGAAATATTAGATTTTATGCGGTAATAAAAAGAAAGATATATAAAAATAAATAAAGATGATTTAATATTAAAGGTACTGAAAAAAGTTCAGTACCCTTTTATTGACAATTTTACATAAACAGGGTATACTATATTCACTTAATAATATATGAACCAAAAAATAATTTAGGAGGTGTTTTTTATGATAAAAGTGAAAATCCAAAACATAAAAAAGGCGAAGCAGAACACAAAATTTGTAGTATATCCATTCACTATTAAAAATGGCAGAATAATTATAACAGGAAATATAAAAATAGACTTTATTAAAGAGGATATAAAAATTAAAATAGAAAAAATTAATTTAAAAGATAACGGAAAAGATGAAAAGTGTATTTGTTTACTAGATACTAATATTAGTAAGTATTGCTTAAATAGTAAAGAAAAGTTAGAATTACTTAATGAATTGTTTTATATGACTGTATGTAACTTTAGAAAACTATTTAATGATATGTGTAATTGGAAAATAGCAATGTTTAATTTGATTGAGGAAAATTATAAAGACAAATATAACACTAACACTTATACATTTTTAGAAGAATTATTACAGTATAGAGAAGATGATTTTAAATCTTATAATAAAAATTCAAAATACAGATTAATAATTAGTATAAGAAATTCAGTTAAAGTAATTCGTGAGAAAAGCCAGTTAAAGACTAGATTTGATGTACAGTCTTTAAATAATCTAAACAAAACTGAAATATGTGCGTATTCTAATATTATGACAAACTATTTAGTAAATAAAAAGGATGATGGAAGAATTAGCATTGAGTATGGTGACTTGTGGGGAGAGACTATCGCAAAATATTGTAAACTTACAAAATATACTATAAAACCACTTTTTCCAAATAAAGAAATAATGGAAAACGCTATGAAATATATAAAATAACTTAATATGCTAGAAATAAGAATTGTATTAATTTACAGTTCTTTTTTCTTGACTATTTATATTGTATGTTATATAATATGTGAAGTACAAATATATATCAAGATATTTGCTGCTTTATATTTTTAGGAGGAAAACATGAATTTTATTACATATAAAAATTTAATAGATAAATATAATAGAGATATTGATAGTGCAATACAAGAAGAATTAAGACCATATTGTTATAAGCATAAGATTACATATTTACAATATCAAATACTTGCAGTACTATTTGAAGATGGAGCTTTAACAATAGGAGATTTAAGCGAAAAAATGAGTATGGATACAGGTAATATGTCAGCTCAGTGCAAAAGATTAGAACAAAAAGGATATACATTAAGACTTAGAAAAAAATTTGATGAAAGAGTTGTAGATGTTTCACTTACAAGAAACGGAAGATTGGTAATAACTGAACTTAATGATATATTAAATAAAAGATATAAAAATAAATGGAATGATTTAAGTGATGAAGAAAAAGAAAGCCTAATTAATTCATATGAAACTATGAAAAAATTATTTGAGAATAAGTAAGCGGATATAATGTAAAATATTGACATTTATTAAAAAAAGTTGTATAATATTAAAGACTATTTTCGTGAAATGGCCGGGTAAGAAGTAACCTAAAGATTATTTTAGGTTATTTTAATTATTTTATGTGAAAGGGAGAATATTAAAAATGAAAAATTTAAGAAATGTTGCAATTATTGCTCACGTTGACCATGGTAAAACAACACTTGTTGATGCACTTCTTAGACAAAGTGGTACATTTAGACAAAACGAGCAAGTTGAAGAAAGAGTAATGGATTCAAATGACCTTGAAAGAGAAAGAGGAATAACAATTCTTTCAAAAAATACTGCTATTAATTATAATGATATAAAAATTAATATAGTTGACACACCAGGACATGCAGATTTTGGTGGAGAAGTTGAACGTGTACTTAAAATGGTAGATGGTGTTATATTACTTGTAGACGCATTTGATGGACCAATGCCACAAACAAGATTTGTACTTGCAAAAGCATTAGCACTAAATCTTGTACCAATAGTTGTAATAAATAAAATAGATAGACCAGGAGCAAGACCACAAGAAGTTGAAGATGAAATATTAGAATTATTTATGGATTTAGATGCTTCAGATGAACAATTAGATTTTAAAGTTGTTTATGCTTCTGGAAAAAATGGTTTTGCTAAATTATCACTTGATGATGAAAATGTAGATATGAAACCATTATTTGATACAATTGTCGAAACAGTTCCAGAACCAAATGGTTCTAAAGATGAACCTTTACAATTGCTTGTAAGTAATATAGATTTTGATGAGTATACAGGAAGAATTGGTATTGGTAGAATTGAAAGAGGAACAATTCACAATGGAGAAACAATTGCAATCTGTAAAAAAGATGGACATACTGAAAATGTAAAAATAGGAAAACTATATACATATGAAGGATTAAACAGAGTTGAAACAGATGCTGCTTATTGTGGAGATATTGTTGCAGTAACAGGTGTTACTGGAATCGAAATTGGAGAAACAATTGCAGATGTTAATAATCCTGAAAAAATAGAATTTGTAGATATAGATGAGCCTACAGTTTCTATGACATTTAGTGTAAATAATGGACCTTTTGCAGGAAAAGAAGGTAAGTTTATTACATCAAGACATTTAAGAGATAGATTATATAAAGAATTAGAAAAGAATGTATCATTAAGAGTTGAAGATACTGATTCTTCTGACAGCTTTAAAGTATCAGGAAGAGGAGAGCTACATTTATCAATCTTAATTGAAAATATGAGAAGAGAAGGATTTGAACTTTTAGTATCAAGACCAACAGTTATATTTAAAGAAATTGAGGGTGTTAAATGTGAACCTATGGAAAATTTAACAATAGATGTTCCAGAAGAATTTGTTGGTGCTGTTATGGAGAAGATAGGACTTAGAAAAGGTGAAATGACTAATATGGCAGCGTCTCATTCACAAGCAGGTTTCTCAAGACTTGAATTTAAAATACCAGCACGTGGACTTATTGGTTATAGAGGAGAATTTATGACTGATACTAAAGGTAATGGTATAATGAACCATACATTCTGTGGATTTGAACCATATAAAGGTGATATGACAACTCGTCAAAGAGGAGCAGTTATTGCCTTTGAACAAGGAAAAGCAACAGGATATGGACTATTCCAAGCACAAGAAAGATCAACATTATTCATTACTCCTGGTACTGAAGTATATGTTGGTATGATTGTTGGAGAAAACTCTAGAAGTGAAGATTTAACAATAAACGTATGTAAAGAAAAACACTTAACAAATACAAGAGCATCTGGTAGTGATGACGCGTTAAAACTTGTTCCACCAAAACAAATGTCTTTAGAGCAATCTTTAGAATTTATTGGAGATGATGAACTAGTTGAAATTACACCAGAAAACATTAGATTAAGAAAGAAAATATTAGACCCAACAAAAAGATTTAGACAACAAGGTAAATAAAATTAAAATGAGTGAGCCAATAGGGCTCACTTTTTATATACCTAATAGTGCAAAACTTTACATAAAGTATGGAGTGTGATATAATTAAAGGTGTAGAAAAAAAGATACCAAAATATTAATATAGGAGGGTTTTATGAGAAAGGATTTTATTTCTAAACTAGAAACAAAAAAATATTTAATCGGGAGCTTTGATGCATATCAAGATGTATCAAAAAAATTAATTCAAAAAAATTCTAATCTTTCAGACGAGGAGACAGAAACAATTTTTAAAAGTATGCCTACAACTTCAAGAGCAGCAATAACTAATAAAGAAGACAAGTATATAGGTTACATTGGATTATTTAATATTGACGCTAAAAATAATAGTTCATCTATTAGATTTGAAACAAATACTAATTTAAGTAATAAAGATAGAGATGAAATATTAGATGTATTTAAAAAATATATAAGTGAATCATTAAATATAACTAACATAAAAGAACTTATATATATAAAACGGTAAAATAGCCAAAATCCAAAAAAATGAAATTGTTGATTCAAACAGTAATGTGACTATTTCAAATAAAAACTTGGTTTCAAGCGTATCAGAAGAAATTTTAGAAGATTTATCTAAGTATTATTCAATACCAAAATTACAAATGTCATTTACAATAAAAATAAATGATAAAAAGATTGGTATAATAGGACTTAGCAATCTTATTTGGGCGAATAGAAGAGCAAACTTAAATATATTCTTATATAAAAATGCTATTATAGCAAGTGAATTACCCAGTATAATTAATGATTATATTAATTATGTGCATGAACTTAATGTATATAATGTCATGTTTGTAGTAAATGGTAGCAATAAGAATATGATTGACTTGATAGCAAAAACTGAAATGGAGTATTATGGTTTAATTCCTTTTGGTGCATGCAGTGAAAATAATATTGAATCAAATTTCATGTTTCAACATATTCCAAATATGAAAAAGAGAGAAGATATTATTATTCCAGAAAATAAATCAATTCCAGTTTCTTTATTAGATACTAAAAAGAAAGAAATAGAAGAGAATATTGAATTACAAAATGGATTTAAGCTTATCTCTCCAAAAGTATTAGAAAAAGAAAATATAAGTGTAGATTATGTTTTAGAAGGACATATAAAAGCAATGCAAAATAGAAATCAATTTACTATTCCTTTAGGTGAAGACAAATATATGTTACAAAAAGGAAATGAAAATTATGGACTATTTAAAGCTTTTATGAATTACACTTATATCATCTTAGATAAAGAAAATAATTATGCTGGATATATAAATATATTAAGAACTAATGCAAATGGTAAAAATGCAGAAATTGAAATTGGAGTAAATCCAATGATACAACATAAAGGACTAGGAACAATAGTTATTAATAGATTTTATGATGAATTATTTTCGGTAGGATTTGCTAGTGTAACAAGTGCTGTATTTGAATTTAATATTCCATCTTTAAAACTACATGAAAAAGTAGCTAAACTAAATGGTGTAAGATTAAATTCATATTATATCAATAATAACTTATGGAATTTAAATTATTATTCAAAAGTTAACGGTTTAATAGAAAATATTTAAACTAAGTAAAGTGCATGTATTAATTTACATGTACTTTTTAATATAAATAGCGCAAAAAACTTTACATAAAATAAAAACTGTGATATAATAATGAAACTTAAATAAATATTGACAAAAATAAAATTTTATTTTAGGAGTGATGTGTTTATGAAAAACATTAAAGATAATATATTAATTATGATTTTATTGAGTATAGTGGTACCCGCTGTTGCGATTTTTATGGTATATCTTATAGTATTTATGATAGGGCTTGCATCAAGCTTATTTTCTTATTGGTTAATACTTGCAGCAATCTGTTCTATTAGTACTATATTATTTTATACAATTAATAAAAATAGATTTGTAACAAGAGGAATATTGTTTATTTTTGGACTTGTATTAATAGCAAGTGGAATAATACTTTTTATTGGATAATTAAATGAAATAATAGATAGATTTAAAAGTACATACATTAATTTGTATGTACTTTTTCTTGTTTAAATAGGTTAAAATTTAAAATTAAACTTTACATAAGATATCGAATATGCTATAATATACAAGTACAATATGAAAATTAACATAAATAGAAATTTATTTATGGGAGGAATTTGCTAATGAGAAAAAATGAAAAGGAAAAAATATTGAAAGTTTGTAAATCAATATTAAATATTATTGGAAAGGTTATTATGTTCTTTTTAGCTTTGTTAGCTATAGCTATAATTGCAATTTTAACATTTTGTCTTACTCTTGATGCTGCAGATAATATAAATAATTGGTATAGAGTAGTTGGACAATTAGTTGAAATAGCATTATTTATTAATATGTTATTGTATACGATTGAATTACTAATTAAACCTAAGTACATAAAAATGACTATTATAAGTATATTTGAGTTAATACTTTTTTTAAATCATGGAGCTTCGGTAGAATTATTTGAGTTTTTACTTCAATCAATGCTTACTATAGTATCTTTAATGACAATTTTTGAAAGTGATGATGTGAGGAAATTTGATGTGCTTAGAAAATATTTATTAGTTTGGATTATATTTATAGCATTTGCTTCAAAAGGAATTATGTTTGCGTTTCCTAAATTAGATTAACTAAGGAATAATAAACTAAAAATACATTATAAAAATTAACATAAATAATAATTTGTTTTTTGGGGGGAATATATATGGAAAAAAGAGAAAGCTTAACTAAATCAGAGAAAATGCTGTATGATATATTGGGTGTAGTTCTAATAATATGTATTGTATTATGTATGGCACTTTGCATATTTAGAAATAAAGTGGTTCTTGATGGAGAAAAGGCTCCGCCAACTTTTATAATGGAAATCATAATTGGTATATTTTCCAGCATTGTAGTAATAAAGCAATATGATTTTTTAGATAAGAACATGGTAAATATTTATCTTTTTTTATGCAAAACAGTTGGCTTTTTAAATTGGGTATTTGTTATTGTTTTAATTATTAATGGTATTATTTCTTTATTTTGAAAAATTTAAACACATACATTTGTATGTGTTTTTTCATATCCTTGCAAAATATACTAAAATATTATATAATGTACAAAATATAAGGAGGAATAAGCATGGTAAATAAAGAAGATATAGTAAAATTACTAAATGAAAAAAATATTGAGTTTGAATTAGTTGAACACGAAGCAGTATATACAATGGAAGATATAGACAAACTAAATATTAGTGAAAAAGGAACAGAAGTTAAAAATCTATTTTTAAGAGATGAAAAAGGAAAAAATCATTTTTTAATTGTTGCAAAAGAAGATACTCAAATAGATATGAAAGCTTTAAAAGACAAAATAAATTCTACTAGACTTTCATTTGCGTCAGAAGAAAGATTAATTAAACATTTAAACTTAACTAGAGGCTGTGTTTCTCCGTTTGGAATATTAAATAATGATGAAAAAAATGTTAAAGTTTTTATAGATGATAAAATAAAAAATGAAACAAGAATTGGTGTTCATCCAAATGAGAATACATCAACAATATTTATTGCAACAAGAGATATTGAAAATATTATAAAAGAACATGGAAATGAGATTGAGTATATAACAATATAGTTTGATACTATTGAGAACATAATAATTTTTGGAAAAATACATACACTATAAGTGTGTGTATTTTTTTGTCTTTTTTCTTTGTTTATATAGGCAAAAAATATGTCATATATTGGCAATAATTATATTGCAAATGACAACTCTTTATTATATAATTTAGATAATTAAGAAATAATTTATGAAAGGTTGGATTAAAAGGATGAAAGGAAAACTTAATAGTATTTTTAAAGAGGCTCAAAGAGATTATAAAATTATATCCAAAACATATAAAATTCTTGTCAAAACTTTTGATAAGAAAATACAAATGCATTCAGCTGGACAATGGATTCTAGATAATATGTATATTATAGAGGAACAATATAATGATATAATTGAAAACAAAGGAATTTTAAAAAATAAAAAATTACCTATGATTAGAACACATAACTCACAAAGATGTGTTGCTATTTTTTATTTAGCATATGAATTGGTTGAAAATAATACAGGCTATATAGATAAAAATATAATATATAACTGTTTAAGAGAGCATCAAAAGCTCACATATTTATCTTCTGAAGAACTTGATTTATTTGTTCTTATGTTAAAAGTTGCACTTTTAAAATTTATTTCAAGAATAGCTATTAATATTACTAATTCTCAAATGAAAAAACTTGAAGTTGAAAGTATAATAGGAAATGATAAAGGAATAGATATATCAAAGGATATGAACTTCTTTAGAGGAGTTGGAAAAGATAGTAAATTATCTGATTTAACAAAGATTAAAAATACAAATACTGCTTTTGTTGAATACATGTCTTATAGATTAAAAGAGATGGGAACAGAAGGAGAGAAGTATTATAACAAATTACAAAATGAAATATCAAAACTTGGCTTTTCTATTGAAGAAGCGATTATAAAGGAACATATGGAAATTGCTAAAACTACAGATTATGTTGGTAGAGCAATATCTTCATTTAAGGTGTTACAAGCTTTAAACTTTAGAGAAATATTTGAGGCTGTAAATAAAATTGATGAAACATTAATGGATGATTATACAGATGAGTTTAAAAAATGTGATTATAAAACTAAAGGAAGATATAGAAACTATATTATAAAGCTTGCAGAACAATATGATTTATCTGAAGTTTATGTTGCTAAAAAAGCAGTAGAGTGCTCTAATAAATATAAAAAACATGTGGGATTTTTCCTTATAGGAGACCAAAAATATTTATTAAAAGAAGCACTTGGAAAATCTGGCCTTAGTCAAAGATTACTATATAATGTATTTGTACCAATTAGACAAATATTATATGTAGCAACAATGCTTATTGCCTCACTTATTTTAACTATATTAACATATAAAGCGTTAAATCCTAATAATTTGTTTTTAAAAGTAAGTGCAGTAGTTGTTTTATATTCATTTTATTTAGAAATAACTGACAAAGTAGTAAATTATTTAATTAGAAAACTTGTTAAACCCAAAATTTTACCAAGATATAATTTTTCTAAAACTGTAGATGAGAATAATAAAACATATGTTGTTATGCCAACAATAATATCATCTTTAGATAAATTAGACAAAATGATAGAGAAAATGGAAGTAACATATCTTGCTAATAAATCTGAAAATATATATTATATGTTACTTGGTGATTGTTGTGCTTCAAATACAAAAGAAATAAAAATGGATAAAGACATAGTTGAATATGCAAGGAAAAGACTTGCAGATTTAAATGATAAATATAAATCTGAAGATGGTCATATGCTATTTAACTTTATGTATAGAAAACGTGTGTACTCTAAGGGAGAAAGTGCATACATGGGATGGGAGAGAAAAAGAGGAGGACTAATGCAATTTAACTGGTTAGTTCTTGGGAAAATGTCTCCTGAACAAATAGATGAATCAATGTATCTTATTTATGATGATATAGTAAGATGTAAATATGCAATTACCATTGATGAAGATACAGAATTATCCTTAAATAGTGCTAAAGAATTAATATCTATAATGGCACATCCATTAAACAAACCAAGACTTAATAGGAAAAAGACTAGAGTAATTGAAGGATTTGGACTTATTCAACCAGCTGTGTCTTTAGACATAGAAGCTGCTAATAGAAGTCTATTTTCTAAATTATTTGGTGGATTTGGAGGAATTGATGTATATACAAATGCAGTTTCAAATACATATCAGGATGCTTTTCAAGAAGCAATCTTTTGTGGAAAAGGTATTTATGATATATCATTGTTTGAAAGATTAGTTGCACCAGAAATTCCTGAAAACCTAGTACTTAGTCATGATTTACTTGAAGGCTCAATAATTAAAGCAGGCCTTGCATCAGATGTAGATGTTCAAGATGGATTTCCAAATAATTATATTGCATATATGAAGAGAAATCATAGATGGTATAGAGGAGATATGCAAATAATTAAGTGGTTACTAAATCCAAAGTCTAAACTATCTATATTATCTAAATGGAAAATTTTTGATAATATAAGAAGGCCTATGCTTGATGTCATTACATTATTTGCAATACTTGTATCATTATTTATATCATCTAAGGCATTTATATATACAACCTTTGCAAGTTTTATTGTTGTAAATATTGGATACTTTATATCATTTATAGATATATTAATTTATGGTAGAAGAATTCATAAAAAAGAATTACAATATATACCTTTAATTCATGGAATAGGTGCAGATTTATTAACAATGGTATATAATTTTATTACAATACCATATAAGGCATATACATGCTTAAGTGCATTTGGGCTTTCAATTTATAGAATGCTTATATCACATAAAAAATTACTTGAATGGACTACAGGAGAAATGCTTGAAAAACAAGCAAAAAATAAACTTTCATTTTATTATAGAAATATGATATCAAATGTAATTGTAGCTTTATTTATAGCACTAGTACCACTTGCTTTAAATACAAGTAATATAGTATTTATAGACTTTAAAATATTTATTGCACTTGCCTTTGCTTTAGCACCATTTTTAACTTATCTTTTAGGAAAAGATCATTTATTTGGAAGGATAAAGAAATTAGATAAAAAAGATGAAAAAGATATTATAGATGTTGCAAAAAGAACATGGGGATTTTTTGATAGTATGATGAATGATACTAATAACTATCTTCCAACAGATAATTTCCAAGAAAATAGAAGATATAAAATTGCAAATAGAACTTCTTCTACAAATATTGGTTTTGGAATTATGGCAATAATAGATGCATACGATTTGGGATTCATTACAAAAGAAAATGCAATAGAAAGATTAGTAAAGATATACAAGACTATAATTAAACTTGAAAAATGGCATGGTCATTTATACAATTGGTATAATATTAAAACATTAGAACCATTAAGACCAAGATTTGTGTCTACAGTAGACAGTGGTAATTTCATTTCAGTATTATATGTCGCAAAAGAATTCTTAAAAAATGAGAGAAATAAATTATACAATTATATGCCTGGGACAAATGTTGAGAAATTTACAGATGCTCTTGACGATTTAATTGAATGTACAAATAAACTTATTGAGGAAACTGATTTTAAAGTATTATATTCTGAGTCACGAAATCTTTTCTCAATTGGTTTTGATATAGAGCAAGGTGTACTTGTTGATAGTTATTATGATATGTTAATGTCAGAAAATAGAATAACAAGTATGGTAGCAATTGCGAAGAAAGATATTTCTTCAAAACACTGGTTTGCACTTGCTCGTAATATGATAGATGTTGATGGATATAAAGGACTTATGTCTTGGGCAGGGACTTCATTTGAATATTTTATGCCATATTTATTTATGAAATCATATGAATATACTCTTATTGACCAATCAATGTTTTTCTGTGAATATTCACAAATGAAATATGCCAAAAAATATAAAGTTCCATTTGGAATTTCAGAATCAGCATATGCAAAAAGAGATACAGATTTAAATTATCAATATAAATCTTTTGGTATTCCTTGGCTTGGACTTAAACGAGGACTGAATTCATCACTTGTTGTTGCACCTTATGCATCAATTTTAATGCTTGAATTAGCACCAAAAAAAGTTCATGATAACTTAGAAAAGTTAAAAAAACTTGGTATGTATTCATCTTTTGGTTTTTATGAGTCTATAGATTATACAAAAGAACATCTTCATGATAATGTAGATAACGAAGTTATTAGAACATATATGGCACATCATCAAGGTATGACTTTAACTGCTATAAATAACTATATTAATAATGGAATAGTAAGAAATAGATTTCATAGTAATGAAAGTATTAAAGCTGCTGAAATATTACTTAAAGAGAGAGAAAGAATAAATGTTAAGATTCAAAAGAAAACAAAAGATAAAGAACATGAATTTAAACAAAAAGATGTAAATAGATATACAACTCATGTAAGCTATACTTATGCAGAGAAAAAGTATGCTACATTAAATGATGCTAGTGTAAAAATGAATATAGCATTTTTAAGAGGCTCAAGGCTTTCATCTATTGTTACTAATACAGGTGCTTCATATATTAAGTATAAAGATAAAATAGTAAATAGACAAAGCTATAGTGATGTAGATAACTCAGGAAACTATATATACATAACAGACCTTACAGCAAATAAAACATTATCTGCAACAGATTGTAATATTCATAGTAAATATAATATAGACACAGATAGTTGTAAATGGATAAGTTCATTAAATAAAGTAGAAAGTTATGTTAAAACAAGTGAAATTGAAGTAACAACAGATATATGTGTTTCACAAGAATTTAATGTTGAACTTAGAAAAGTTAGTATATATAATACTACAAATGAAAAACGTGAAATTTTAATTAATACATATATGGAGCCTGCAATGACAGACTATATGACAAATCTTGTTCATCCTTCATTTGCAAATTTACAAATTGAAACTTATTATGATAAAGAATTAGATACTTTAGTTGCAAGTAAGAGAAAAAGAAGTGACAGTGAGAGCGATATATTCGTATTTTCAAGACTTGTTGGAGTAACACTAGATAAAGATTTCGAAACAGAAAAGAAAAAACTTTATGATAATGATGAGGATGCATATAATGGAGAACTTACAAGATATCCATTATGGCCAGTATTATCATTTAGAGGAAAAATAATACTAGATCCATATGAAAGACAAGAATTTTACTATATTGTTGGTGCATCAGATACTAAGTATAAGATATCTAATGCAATTGTAAATTTAAATGAAAAAGGAATTGAAGACCAATTTAAACTTACAGCAGAACTTAACTCTGTTATCGCAAGATATTTAAATCTAGAGCCAACTAAAGCTGAAATATATAATAATATATTAAAAGAAGTTTTATTTAGTAAAAAAGATTTAAAAGAAAATGAAGCTTTTTGGAATGAATCCTTAAATCAATCACTATTATGGAAGTACTCAATATCTGGAGATTTACCAATTATACTAGTGTATATAGATAATATAAAAGATGCTGGTATTATATCAGAAGTAATAAGATTTATGGATTATGTAAAAAATAGAAAAATAGATTTAGATATTGTTGTAATAATTGATGAAAAGATTAAAGAAAATGGACCTTTATATACTTATGTAAGACAAAGACTTGATAGAGCTGTATATATGGATTATACAAAAGGTAATATTTACATATTAAATCTTAATAGTTTAACAAAACAAGAACTTACATTACTATCATTCTTATCTAGAAGATTTATTAAAGATGTTAGTGATTTCTTGTATGTGGATAAAAAAGAAGATTCAGTTAATGAATTTTTTAATAAATAAGATTAATATGTATGGGAGGTATATGAAAACATGGATAAAGAGGCATTAAATCTTAGAGCCTTTAATATGTATGGTGGATTTAACCAAAAAGGTGATGAGTATCATATATTAAATACAAAAACACCAGTGCCATGGTGTAATGTAATGGCAAATGAGCATTTCGGTACTATAGTTTCAAGCTATGGTACTGTATACTCATATTATAAGAACTCTCAAGGATTTAAAATTTCTAATTGGTGTAATGATTGGATTAGTTTTAAACAAGGAGAAACATTTGAAGGCATTTACGATAATAACTATAATTTAGTGTATGGATTTGGTTATACTAAAGTAAAACAAGAAGATGATGAAATACAAAAAGAAATGGATATATTTATTTCTAGCTATGAAAATATTAAATTACAAAGAATTAAATTAAATAATATGTCTAAAGAGAATAAAAAAGTAAAAATATCATATTCTATTGATCCTGTAATGGGAGTAGCAAAAGATGTTAATAGAAACTACATTCTTAGCAAGAAAAGTGATAACTGTCTAGAAATGAAAAATCCTTATAGTATAGAATTTTCTAACTGTATAACATATATTACAACTGTTGCTAAGAGTAAAGAATGTAATGTAATATATGATGAAGAAAATTATAAAGTAGAAGTTGAAGTTGAGCTTTTAAAGGGAGAAAAATCAGAATTTACAATAATTCTTGGATGTACTGAAAATCAGGAGGATATATTAAAGATTAGTTCTTCTTTTGATAGTACTGATGCAATAGAAAGAGAATATAAAAATACTATTAATTATTGGAAGAAGCTTGTAGTAAAAAATATGAAACTTGAAGATGAATATCTAAATATAATGGCAAATGGTTGGCTATTATATCAAACTATAGTATGCAGATTATTTGCCCGCTCTGGATTTTATCAGTCAGGTGGAGCAATGGGATATAGAGATCAATTGCAAGATACACTATCTTTAATTAGTACCTGGCCAGAACGTACAAGACAACAAATAGTTCTTAACTCATCTAAACAATTTGAAAAGGGAGATGTACTACATTGGTGGCATGAACATAGTGGAGCTGGAATTAGAACATATTTTAGTGATGATTATTTATGGCTTCCATATGTACTTTCAGAATATGTAACAAGAACTGGAGATATCTCTGTTCTTGATGAAGTTACTCCATATTTAGAAGATAAACCAATGAATGGTCAACGTGAAGTTTATGATTTATACAGAAGCATAGATAAAAAAGACACAGTTTATGAGCATGCTAAAAAAGCTATTAACTATGGACTGAGTAGGGTAAATGAAGAAAATGGAATATTACAAATTGGAGATGGCGATTGGAATGATGGATTTAGTAATATTAGAGGTGAATCTGTTTGGTTAACATTTTTCATGATGAATGTTTTAGAAAAATTTATTTATCTTGCAAATCTTAAGTTTGATTACGAACTTGTAAAATTATATGAAAAGAAAATAGAAGAATTAAAAAATAGTATATTAGAAAATACATGGGATACAGACCATTTTGTAAGAGCATTTTTTGAAAATGGTCAAGTACTTGGTTCTTATTCAAATAAAGAATGTAAAGTAGATTTAATATCTCAAGCTTGGGCTGTAATATCTATGAAAAACTATCCAGATGTACAAGAAAAATTAGTTAAATGCTTAGAAACGGCAGATAAATATCTTGTAGATAAAAAACTTGGTATAGTTAAACTTTTATATCCAGCTTTTAATAATGAAGAAGCTAATAACCCTGGATATATTAGAGCATATGTTCCAGGTATAAGAGAAAATGGAGGACAATATACTCATGCATCTGTATGGCTTGCAAAAGCATATTTTGAAATGAATGAATATAAAAAAGGAGAAGAAATTCTTAAAATGATTACACCAATATCTCATTCAGATACAAAAGAAAAGGCAGATGTTTACATGGTTGAGCCATATGTAGTAGCAGCAGATATTTATTCAAATGAAGAGCATCCAGGACGTGGAGGCTGGACTTGGTATACAGGCTCATCTGGTTGGATGTATAAAGTTATAGAAGATTATTTAGCAGATAATAAAAAATAATATTTAAAGTAGCACTTTAGTAAAGTGCTACTTTTTTTGACATTTTAAAAAAATTTACTTTTTCTAGTTTTGTGAAGTGTAAAGAAATCTATTTACATATAAAAATTAAGATATTATAATTAAAATATAAAAAAGTATATATACATAATATTGTACATATAGATACTAATATAAATGGAGGTGTTTTATTATGCCAATTATTAGACCAAGTTCTGATTTACGAAATAATTATAATGAAATTTCTACAATCTGCCATCAAACTAAAAAACAGTATATATTACTAAAAATGGTGCAGGAGACTTAGTAGTAATGAGCATTGAATTGTATGAACTTTTAACAGAAAAATATATGTTATATAAGGAACTAGAAAAGGGTATAAGTTCTTTAGAAAAAGGGGAAAAATGTTCTGAAAAAGAAGTATATGAAGAATTAGATAAAATATAAAAGGAAGGTTTATTTGTGAAGAAATACAACATCCAATATTTAAAGGAATCTAAAGAAGATTTGTTAGGAATAAAGCAATATATTAAATATGATTTACAAAAACCAGAAATATCACAAAAACTAATATCAAAAATAAGAAACGAAATAAATAATTTAAAATATAATCCTAAAATCTATGAGGTTATAGATGATGAATTATTAAATAAAATCGGAATTAGAAAGTTGACAGTAGATAATTATATTATTTTTTACAGAGTTAAAAATGATAGTATAGACATAGTTAGGATTATGTATGGAATACGAAATTTGATTAAGTTATTGTAAATTATAAAAATAAATAGATACTATATTTAAGCTATATAATAGATACTATATTTAAGCTATATAGTATCTATTTTTATTTGCATTATAGTTTATCTTTTAATCTTTCAATTGCTTTTAATGTATTTTCTCTTGTACCAAAACCAGTAAATCTAAAATGGCCTTCACCATTTTTACCAAAACCACTTCCAGGAGTACCAAGAATCATAAAATTATCTAGTAAATAATAGAAGAAGTCCCAACTATTCATATTATCTATTGTTTTTATCCAAACGTATGGTGAATTAACAGTTATATCTTTATTATCTATTAAACCTTTAGATTTAAAAAAGTCAAATAGAAGTTTGGTGTTTTCTATATAATAATTTATATTTGTATATAATTCTTGTAGATTATTTGTTTTATACACATTATATATAGCATATTCACTAAGAAAAGATGGACCATTATATTTAGTATTTTTTAGCCTTTTAAATAGTGAATTTACAGATATATTATTAATTTCTATATTCTCAGGAACTATAGTATAAGATAATCTAATTGGAGTAAATCCAGCAGTTTTAGAAAAGCTTCTAAACTCTATTGCCACATCTTTTGCATTATCTATTTCATAAATACTATGTGGTATATCTTTATTTTGTATGAAAGCCTCATATGCAGAGTCAAAAAATATAATATAGTTATATTTATGTGCATACATTACTATTTTTTCTAGATTATCTTTAGTTATAACATCACCTGTAGGATTATTAGGTGAGCAAAGATATAATATATCTAAATTAATTTCTTGGTTTTCTAATTTTAGAATTAATTCTTCTATTGAATTAAAATATATTATGTTGTTTCCAGCCATTACATTAGAATCAACATATACAGGATATACTGGATCTTGAATTGCGACAGTTAGATTTGATGAAAATATATCTAGTATATTAGATATATCACTTTTAGAGCTATCTGATATAAAAAGTTCATCTTCATTTATTGATATATTTTTTGGAAAGTAATCATTATTAATTATTTGTTCTTTTAAAAAAGAGTGTCCAGAAGAAGGAGGATATCCTTCAAATGTTTCTATATTAGACAGTAGATTTTTAGCTTTTTCAATTCCTTCTGTGGCAGATTTAACTAGTGGTAAAGTGACGTCTCCAATACTTAAATCTATTAACTCAAGACTATTATTTTTAGAGATATATTTTTTCTTTTCACTGGCAATTTTTGCAAATAGGTAGTTATTTTTTAGGTTTAAATAGTTATTATTTGTCTTTATCATTAAATCCCTCCTTATATTAGTATATTAAATGAAAAGTAAAGTATGAAAATTATTAAATTTCACAAAATTTTCATTGACAATGTGACACAATGTTATATATTATATAAGTTAAAGGGGGAAATTATAATGCCAACATTTACTTTTTATAATCTTAGCAATGATAAAAGAGAAAGAATAGAAAGAGCAGTTAAGAAGGAGTTTGCAAGAGTACCATTAATTAGTATGTCTGTCAAAAATATAGTTGATGACTCAGGTATTGCAAGAGGAAGTTTTTATCAATATTTTGAAACAAGAGAAGATGTAATTAAGTATATCTTAGAAAAGGAATTTGAAAAAGAAGAAGAGAATTACTTAAAAATACTAGAAGAAACAAAAGATGTTTTTGAGGCGACATATAAATATTTAGTTAAAAGAATAGAAAAGCAAGAGAAAAATAGCTCATATTATATTAATATATTTCAGTATTTAAGAGAAACAAAATTGATGCCCTTAAAAAAAATAGATATTACTAAAATAAAAAATTATATAGATATGAATATGTTTAATTTAAATAACGAATATGAAATATATGCAGCAATTAGAGTTATTTCTATGATTACTTTTGCAAAGAAAATGGAGATTTTAAATAATAATGTATCTAAAGAAAATGGACTCAAAGAATATAAAGAAGAATTAGAGATAATAAAAAATGGTTTAATGAGATAGTAAATACTTATTATTTAGTGATATAATAAATATCATAATATGGAGGAAAATTAAAATGAAAGTTGGACTATTATTAGAAGGCGGCGCTATGCGTGGTATGTATACAGCTGGGGTATTAGATATTTTACTTGAAAATAACATTAAAGTAGATTGTATTATGGCGGTATCAGCAGGAGCTTTATTTGGTGTAAATTATAAATCAAGACAAAAGGGACGAGCTTATAGATTTAATATGAAATATATAAATGATAAAAGATATTTCGGATTATATTCATTAATTACTACAGGTAATATATTAAATCAAGAATTTTGTTTTAAAGATATCCCAGAAACTCTTGATGATTTTAATTATTTATCTTTTAAAAGAACTAAAGAAGATTTTTACTCTGTTGTAACAAATATAAAAACAGGAGAGGCAGAATATATAAAAATAGATGATTTAAAAGAAAAGATAGAATATCTTAGAGCTTCTGGTTCTATGCCTTTTGTATCTAAACCTATTGAAATAGATGGAAATAAATATTTAGATGGTGGTATTGCAGATGCTATACCAATAAATAAAATGATGAGTATGGGGCTAGATAAGATTATTGTTGTCCTTACAAGACCAAAAGGATATAGAAAGAGAAAAGCAAATATGACACTTGCAAAGGTAAAATATAAAGATTATCCCAAACTTATAGATACAATGGAGAAAAGATATAAAGTATATAATAAGGCTGTAGATGAAGTAGAATTTTTAAATGATGAGGAAGATGTATTTCTAATTAGACCTTCAAGATATATAAAAATAAAAAGAGTAGAAAAAGATGAAAAAATTCTAAATGAGATGTATAATCTTGGAGTAAATGATACAAAAGACAAGATAATAGAATTAAAAAAATATTTATCTAAATAATAATTTACTTTTTGATGTATTTGTGGTATAGTTATCTTGGATGTCGAAAAAAGGAGATTGCATATGAAAAATAAAAGATTACTTATAGTTGTAATAATTGCTTTATTACTTATATTTTTAATATTTAAACTATTTATAGGTGGTAAAAAATATAGTTTTAATATAGAAAATGCAAGTAATATATCAAAAATAGTAATAGAAAAAAATAATGGAAGTAGTAAAGTTGAATTAATTAATAATGATATAGTAAAATATACTATAGATTCAATAAATGGTGAAAAAAGAACTACTAAAAAATCAAGTAAAGAAGATATACCAGAAGTTGATGAATATTATACAATAAGCTTTGAAGGAACAGAGCAAAAAATATATGTATATACTAAAGATGAGAAACATTATATAGAAGAGCCACATAAAGGAATATATGAGTTATCATCTGAAGAATATAATGAAATAGTAAGATATATTTCATTTTAAAGAAATTAATGTTTATTATAAAACTATCATGTGATTTAATCATATGGTAGTTTTTTCTATTTACTTGTGTTATAATTCATAATTAAGGAGAGAAATTTATATGAGTAAAATATTACTAGTAGAAGATAATGATACTATTATTTTAGGACTAAAATACTTATTTGATGAAGAGAAATTTGAATATGATATAGCAATGACGAAAAAAGATGCTATAGTAAAAATAAAGGAAAACAAATATGATATAGCAATACTTGATGTGTTTTTGCCTGATGGAGATGGCTTTGAGATATGCAAATATATAAAAGAAAATGGTAAAACACCTGTTATATTTTTAACAGCAAGAGATGAAGAAAAAGATGTTGTGCTAGGTTTTGATTTAGGAGCAGACGACTACATAATAAAACCATTTAGAAATAGAGAATTAGTATCTAGAATTAACAGAGTATTAAAACAAAATGGAAAATCTAATGTAATAGAATGTAAAAATATTAAAATTGATACTATTTCAGGTAGAGTATATAATAATGACAATGAAGTGATTTTGACTAAACTAGAATATACAATCCTTTTAAATTTATTTTCTAATAAAGGAATTTTAGTAACAAGAGAAAAGCTATTAAATGATATTTGGGATATAGCAGGAAATTTTGTAAATGACAATACACTTACAGTATATATAAAAAGAATTAGAGAAAAAATAGAGGATAAAGGTGATATAATAAAGACTATAAGAGGAATTGGATATAGGGTAGGAGATTAATATGAGTATTTTAAATAATAAAAAAACAAGACTATTATTTATATTTTGTATTATATCTACTTTTATTTCAGTGTTTTTATGCTTTGGCATAGTTAATTTTCAAAATAAAGTATATAACAAAAAAGTAAATATAGTAATAGCAAATATAGTTGAAGAAATTAAAAATAAATATCCAAATGTTAGTGAAGAAGAGGTACTAGACATATTAAATGCAGACATTAATAAATATAATGATAGTATTTTAAGTCAATATGGTTTTGATGAAAATATATCTAGCGTACATGAATTAGAAAAATATAATAAAATCTTTTTAATAGCTATTATGTTAGTAGTATTTGTTTCCGATGCAGCTTTAATTTATATAATCTATCTTTATATTTTAAATAGGAAGAAAAATATAGACAATTTAATAACATATGTAGATAATATAAATAATAAAAACTATACATTAGAAATTGAAGATAATGTAGAAGATGAATTAAATAGTTTAAAAAATGAACTATACAAACTTACAGTTATGCTAAAATCTAGAACAGATGACTCTCTTAAAGAAAAAGAAATGGTATATAATCTTGTATCAGATATATCACATCAACTTAAAACACCTCTTACATCAATACAAATATTACTAGATAATTTAAATGAAAGTAAGAATATGGACGAAGCAACAAGAAATAGATTTATATTTGAAGTGTCAAGAAAAGCTGAATCTATGAATTGGCTTATAAAATCATTACTTAAACTTTCTAAAATAGATGCTAAAGCAGTAGAATTTAAAGATGAAAATGTAAATTTAAATAGTATGCTAGAAGAGATAGTAAATAATCTTGAGATTATGGCAGAAGTTAAAAATATATCTATTAAACTAAATACAAAAGAAAATGTAAATGTTGTATTAGATTTTGCTTGGAATAAAGAGGCAATACAAAATATAGTAAAAAATGCTATTGAGCATTCAAAAAGTACAGTAAAAATCACATTATCAGATAACAAAGTATATTCTAAAATTGAAATAGAAGATAATGGAGAAGGAATAAGTAAAAAGGATATAAAGCATATTTTTGATAGATTTTATAAATCATCTAATGCTTCAGAAGACAGTATTGGAATTGGTCTTGCACTATCTAAATCGATTATAGAAAAGCAAAATGGATATATTGGTGTTGAATCTAAAGAAGGAATTGGTACTAAATTTGTAATTAAATATATAAAAAACTAAATACTTACATTTTTGTAAGTATTTTTTTCTAAAGTCACTTAAAAGTCATTTTTAGTATATATAATTATCTCATAAGGAGGATAAATTTATGGAAGAAATATTAAGAGTAGAACATTTAACTAAAAAATATGGAAAAGGAGAAAATCAAGTAGTAGCAGTAGATGATATGTCTTTTTCTGTAAATAGAGGAGAATTTGTGGCAATTGTTGGAAGTAGTGGTAGTGGTAAATCTACATTACTACATCTAATTGGTGGTGTAGATAAACCAACAAGTGGAAAAGTATTTATTGAGGGGAAAGATGTATATTCACTTAATGAAGAAAACCTAGCTATATTTAGAAGAAGACAAGTAGGACTTATTTATCAGTTTTATAATTTAATACCAATATTAAATGTAGTGGAAAATATTACATTGCCATGTGACTTAGATGGAAAAAAAGTAGATAAACAAAAGATAGATGAAATATTAAAAACCTTAGGTTTACAACATAGACAAAATAATTTACCAAATGAGTTATCTGGAGGACAACAGCAAAGAGTTTCTATTGGTAGAGCATTAATAAATAATCCTGCGATAATTCTTGCAGATGAACCAACTGGAAACTTAGATTCTAAGTCTAGTGATGAAATAGTTGAATTATTAAAAGTATCAAATAAAAAATATAAGCAAACAATAGTTATGATTACACATGATTTAGAAATTGCTAAAATTGCTGATAGAATTATTAAAATAGAAGATGGAAGAATAGTATCGGAGGTGTAGACTTATGAACATATTAAATAAACTTACTGTAAAAAGTCTACAGATGAATAAAAAAAGGACAATAGTAACAATAATTGGTATTATTTTATCTACAGCTTTAATTGCAGCGGTATCAACTATGGTAGTAAGTTTTAGAGAAACAATGATTGAGCATTCAAGACAGACTGATGGAAATTATCACTATAATTTTTATGATGTGCCAGTTGATGATTTAAAATACTTTAAAAATAATAGAAATATAGAGGCTATGTATACAATAAGAGAGGCAGGATATTCATATTTAAAAGAATCAACAAATTCTTTAAAACCATATCTAAGATTACTAGAATTTGATAGTTCTGCATTATTAAATTCATCAATTAAACTTGTTGAAGGAAGAATGCCACAAAATTCAAATGAGATTGTAATAGCAAAACATATTAAAACAAATGGTGGTGTAAGTTTTAATATAGGTCAAAAACTTACATTAGACATTAGTGAGAGATTACTTATTGAAGATGATTATCCACTTCACCAATCTAATACATATGTAGAAAATGATGAATATTTAAAAAGTATGTATACAAAGGAATTTGAAATAGTAGGTATAATTGAAAGACCAAATTATGATATTGAAAATCGCTTTTGCCCAGGATATTCAATTATAACATATATGGACAATGAGTCTAAAGAAAATTTAGATGTATATACATTATTTACTAAAAAGGCTTTAAAAGAACAATATAAAGTTTTATCTCAAATTATTGGTGTAGATGAAAAACTGGTATCTGAAGTTATAGGAGGAGATAATTATAGTTTAGAAAAATCAATTCAACTTAGAGAAACTCAAAAATACGATTTTGAAAAAAATCAAGGTCTTTTTAGATTTGAAAGTTTTGAGATGGGAGCATCAATTTTATCTACATTATTAGGTGCAGCAATAGTAGTAATAATAATTATTATTGTTACAAGTGTATTTTGCATTAGAAATAGTTTTGCAATATCAATAACTGAGAAAATGAAACAATATGGAATGCTTGCGTCTATTGGAGCAACACCAAAACAAATAAGAAAGAACGTATTATATGAAGGTCTAATTCTTGCTGTAATTGGTATACCACTTGGAATTTTAGGTGGATTATTTGCAGTGTTTATACTTTTAAAAGTTGTAAGTACAATTTTATTTGAATATTTAGATGGTATACAATTTATATTTACATTTTCATGGCTTGCAATATTTATTGCTATAGTATTATCATTAGTTACCATATATTTATCTGCTATAACATCAGCTATAAGAGCATCAAGAGTTTCACCAATAGAGGCGATAAGAGGAAATAACGATATAAATATCAAATCTAAAAAATTAAAATCTTCTAAATTAATCAAAAAGATTTTTGGTATTGGAGGACAAATAGCAGATAAAAACTTAAAGAGAAATAAGAAAAAATATAGGACAACAGTTGTCTCTATTGTTGTAAGTGTTGCAATATTTATAGCCATGTCATCATTTCTAACATATGCGTTTAAAACATCATCTATATATTATAAAGAAAGAGCATTTAATATAAGTTTAAGTTCTGGAACAAAAGATAGTTATGATGATTTTAGAAAAATATCTTTATTAGATGGAATTAAAAATTTTGCAATATATAAAGAAAATAATCTTACTGTAAATGTAAGTAATTTAAAGCTTGCAAATGATTACAAAGATTATATTACAGGAGACTCAAATAATAATCTTGATATAAATATATATGGGTTAAATAATGAACAATTTAGGAAATATGTAAAAGAGTTAGGCCTTAACTATGATGAGTGTAAAGAACAAGTAATACTTGCAGATTATCATACACAATATGAATATGATGAGGAAGGTAAAAAAGGTACATATGTAACAAAAAGATATTATGATTATGTGCCAGGAGACATTATTACTGGTAAGTTTTATATTGGTGCAAATGAATATAGTGAAGATTTAAATATTAAGATAGCAGCTTGTGCAGATAAAAATCCTATTGGATTTGAATCAGTTAATCATTTTGGTGGAATAATTGTTGTAGATGAATATTATTTTGATAAATTGATAAACTTTAATTTAGGAACACAAATGTATATAAAAGCAGAAAATGCAGATAATATACAAGATATAATATTAAAAGATTATGGAGAAAAACATTCTGTAAATAATTATGATCAAATGATGAGACAAGATAATGCAATGCAATTAGTTATATCAATATTCTTATATGGATTTATGATTGTAATATCACTTATAGGAGTAACAAATATATTCAATACTATAACTACGAATATGAATTTAAGAAGTAGAGAGTTTGCTATGCTTAAATCAATTGGTATGACAAACAAAGAATTTAATAGAATGATAAGACTTGAAAGTATATTATATGGAGTAAAATCATTATTAATTGGAATACCAATAGGTCTTGTATTTTCTTACTTTTTCTATAAACAATTTGTAAATACTCTAGAAATGAAATTTACATTACCATATTTAAGCTTATCTATTGTAATAATTGCAGTATTTGTACTTATTGGTTGTATAATGAAATACTCTTTAAATAAAATAAATAAACAAAATATTATAGAAACAATAAGAAAAGATAATATTTAGTTTGACTATTTAAAAAATTGTGTTAAAATACATATATAAACAACACGAATTATCTTTAAATAATTTTAAAGGAGGTAGATAGAATGAACTTAATATTATACTTAATTTCACTTATTGTGTTAATGGTTGTAGCTGGAGCAATTGTTAGTAGCTACTTAGACATAAAGGATGAGGAGAAAAAGAAAGTTATTAAGATAGTAGTAATATCTGTAACAATAATTTCAATTATAATAGCAATTTTTTTAATCTTATGCTTCTTTAAAATATTAAATGGGTCTACTTTTTGAAGTAGGCCTTTTTTTCTATTGAAAAATTAGTTTAAAATAGAATATAATAAATATAGGTGATATAAGATGAGTTATAAAATTGGAATTATAGGACTTGGGAATGTTGGAATATCTTATGCATATTCACTTATTAATCAAGGATTAGATATAGGCGAACTTATACTTATAGATATAGATGAAAAAAAGACACAAGGAAAAGCATTAGATTTGAGTCACAGTTTATCTTTTTCAAGAGGATATATAAATAATGTTAAGCTTGGTAAATATGAAGATATTTCAGATGCAGATATATTGTGTATAACTGCAGGTGTACCTCAAACAAATAAAAAAAGGTCAAGAATGGAAGATTTAAATAAAACCAATAAAATTATAGATAAGATAATGGAAAATGTAAATAAAGCGAAATTTAATGGTATTATACTTGTCGCAAGTAATCCATTAGATATTATTACACTAAAAGTAGCTCAAAAATATAATAATGATTATAAAAAAGTAATAGGAAGTGGAACACTTTTAGATACTGCAAGACTTAGATATGAAGTAGCAAATAAATTAGATTTTCCTCTAAGAAGTATATCTGGGTATGTTTTTGGAGAGCATGGAGATTCACAGTTTGTTACTTGGTCATCTGTTAAAGTAAATAATACTTATGATATAAAAGATTATCTATCGCAAAGTGAAATGCTAGAAATAGAAGACAAAGTAAAAAAAGATGGTTTTACTGTTGCAAGTATGCAAGGATATACTTGTTTTGGCGTTGCAACTGCCCTTACAAAAATTACAAGATGTATAATTAATAATGAACAAGAAGAATTACCACTATCTACATATGATGAAGAAAAAGAGGTATATATTAGTTCTTTAAGCATAGTAGGAAGTAGTGGAGTACTAAAAAACAAATTATATAACTTTAGTTTTAAAGAGAAAGAATTATATGATTTATCTGCTAAAATCATAAAAGATGGAGCTAAAAGTATATAAATAATGTAAAGTTTGTTGACTTTACATAAAAATGATGCTATAATGTAGATGTAGTTAATTGAGCGAATTAAAAAATAATTTTTTAAGAATAATAAGTGTACATAAATTGTTTTTAAAAAATGGCTGCACTAGCAGGCAGTTGAAAACACAAAATGATACCAAAAGGTTTTGTGATATAAAATAGAGCATGAGAGCTCTTATAGAAAGCTTATTAGCTATTTTTTTCTCTCCCCACATACTGTAAAAAGTATGTGGAGTTTTTATAATTTTTTATGCATAAAAATAAAAGGCGGTAAAATATACCGTCTTTTAATATTATTCTTTTATGTTTATTTTGTATTTAGCTACTTGGTTGTCTTCTTTTAATACAGCAAAAACCAATTCTTTTATTTCAGATTTTTCCTTATCAGATATACTTACTGTTATGTATTTACTAGTATTTGCTTTAATAAATTCAACACCTGTTTTAACATCGTTATAAAGCTTTTTTCAACTCTAACATATATATCCTCATCTGAGTTATTTTCTATATCAAGTTTACTTTTGCCTTTGTTAAAATCAATACATAAATTTGCATAATAATAGAAGGCTATAAGCCTTCTATTAAATTATAATTAAGAACTTTGTTTAACTATATCATAAAGAGATTCAATTGTTATATTTGATTCATTGCATATATTACTTTTTAATACTTTATTATAGTTATTATTTATTTCTCTAATCATAAAGTAAAAATCTTCTCTCTTTTTTTCACTTTGTATAAAAGGTAATACATTTTCAACATAAATTATTAAACCATAGGTAAGTTGCATTTTTTCATTACTTAATGATGTGTCTTTTAATGTATCATATATTTCCTTTATTACAGAGTTTACTCTTTCATTACCATATATTGCATCAAAAAGTGGTAGAGAAGAATATCCTCTTGCAAAGCAGTCTTCTACTAAATCCTTATGAATAGTATAAAATTCCTTTAAGTCTTTTAATTTATCATTGTATAAATATTTATCTGCTATATATTCTGTTTTATATACATTCTTTTTATGAGTTATATCATTTATAAAGTAAAATATTTTAGTACCAATTGTATCTTTTAAAGTTTGTAATTCTTCATGTGTAAAAGACTCATTAAAAGAAATTAGTGTTATATAGTCTAAATGAACAGGAAAATTTAATGGCTTTTCTAAATTATTTTCAATAGAATTTAATACATCAAATATTTTCTTATATGCTACATTTTCAAGAATATTATCATTAGGTTTCATTACTAGGTAATCGACCTTACCCGTTTTAGATTTTACTATAATGCAATGTTCTTTTTTTGCTAGTCTACAAGGACTAACCTCCTTATTAGATAAAACAGTTCTTTGATTATCCATAATTTTATTACCTCCTAATATATAATTTTTTGGAGGCCACACTGACCTCCAAAATTTTGGAAGTCACATTTTATGTGCTTCGAGCTTTTATTATACCATCATTTACATAAAAAATCAAGAATAAAATTTATATTAGTAAAAAGATTGAATATTTTATATATAAATGATAATATAGTATTAATATAAGAGGGAGGCAGTTATGTACCAGTCAAAGATAGATACTTCTGAGACAAAAGAAGTAAATGTTGTTTCTGATAATTCAAATTTAGATAAAAAAAGTGTTGTAGCAGGAGAAGAAGTTGTATTAAATGAAGAAGAATCATATAAAAATACAAATGAGCAAAAGACTAAAAAACTATTGGATAAAAAAATAATTATTGGAATAGTATGTATTCTTGCGATTATATTGTGTATTGTTATATATTCTTTATTTATAGCAGGTAAAGATACAGAAAATGATACTAATAACTTAAAAACTGAAGAAAAGTTACTTGTTAGAGAAAACGAAAAATATGAAGGTCTAAATTATTCTATGATAAAAGAAAATGTTGCCAAACAAGGTTTCTTTTATGATTATTCTAAAAATTTAGAAGGAAATAAAGTTGATGTTTCATATATAAAAGTTCAAGGCTTAAAAGATAAATCACTTGAAGAAAAAATAAATACTAAACTAGAAGAAGAAGCTAAAAAAATGTATAATGATAAAAAACTTCAAGATTCAAACATATTATATAATCATATATATAATTATACAGATGTATATATTTTTAACAATGTATTATCTACTATGTATTGTGAAGAAACATGCGATATTGATGGAAATGTAGTGTATGCATACAAAGGTATTAATATAAATTTAAAAGATTTTAAAGAATTTAATATTAAAGATGTTTTTATTAATACAGTAAACTTAGAACAACTATTTAAAGATGACTCAATAGATGATATGGTATTTAGTGTATCACCAAAAAATATATATTATTTAAATTCTGAAAACAAAATTAAAACTATAAATTTATACGAAAATAGAGATATAGTAGCAATATATAAAAGATTTTATGAAAGTAGAAAAATGTTTGAGAAGACTTTTAATGCAAATCCATATATATTTACTACAAAAAGATTTATAGAATCAGATATATATGGTTTAGAAGAAGATAATCTTTTTATAGATACATGTAATACTTTGGTAGATAAAGAATTTAATGATAAAATTAAAGAAGTAGTAAATGAGCTATATAAAGAGGCAGTAAATAAAGCTAGAAATTTATCTTATTCTAATCCATCTAAAAGATATTTAGTTCAAATTATTCCTTCTGTAGAAAAGAATAATAATGATAAATTTGATGTAATAATAAAATATAATACATATGAAATAGATAAGAAGTTCTTTAATGAGAACATAGAAAAATTTGTTATTGAATCTGAAAATAAAGTAGACAGAGAGACAAATATTGTGGAGTATTTTAAAAATACAATAATGGATGCAGATAATTATTTAAATAATCTAAATACAGATATTATAAAAAAACAGATTGATGAAAATGGTAAAGAAGTAAGTAATCAAAGTCAAATAGATATGGGAATTAGCTAAACATAAAATACACTCTAAATTAGAGTGTATTTTTTTCTTTACAAATGTTTTTAAATGATATATACTTTTATGTAGTAGAGAATAATCATCTAATTATTATGAAAGGAAGAAATTTATGAGGAATATATGGGAAGCTTTGTCAGATTCAACAAGAAGAGAAATACTTAGTATATTAAAAAATGGAGAATTAAGTGCAGGTGAAATTCATACTCATTTTGATATTACTAAACCATCACTTAGTCATCATTTATCTATATTAAAAGAGGCAAATGTGGTTAATGCCAAGAAAAATGGTCAAAATATAATATATTCTCTTAATTTAGTAGCATTTAATGAAATAATACAATATATTAGAGGATTAAAAAAATAAAGAGGAGGATATTTTATATGATGAATAGAAAAAAGAAAAATTTAACTATTTTATTATTAGCAGTTTTAAATTTTATACTAACTATTTTTGCAATTACAAATTTAAAATCTATGGTTCCTATTAATATTTTTAAAAGTGATATAGGTAAAATGTGTTCTAAGCAAATGCTTCTTGCAATACCATTATTAGTAATTGTTATTAGTTTAATTCAAGTATTTTATAGATTAAAGACTATGGATAAACCAGTGACAACAGGTAAACTAATAGAAGATGGTACATTTGCATTTGTTGATGGTCTTTTAATATGTATAAATTGGTTACTAGTATACATTAGTTCAATTTATACTAAAACAACATTAATTAATGTAGAAATACCAGTAATTTATATTGTTATGGGAATAATAGGACTAGTAATGGCCGGAATATATAGTACATATCCAATAAATAAAAAAGGTTCTATCCTAGGACTTAGAACTAAAGAAACACTAGAAGATGATGGGGTTTGGAGAATATCTAATAGATTTAATGGATTTACAGGATTTGTGTCTTCTATAATCGTAGTTTTACTTGCTGCATATTATATTGTTTATGGATTTAATTTTGTATATTTACTATTAGCAATTATTTTTTGTGGTATGCTTATGTTTTATGTACCAAGATTACATGCTACAATGATTGCAAGAAAAAAATCCAAGAAAGCTATAGAATAAAAAATAAGAGAGATTACATGTTGTAATCTCTCTATATATTTATACTTGTTATATTTGACATAAAATTATAAAAATGGTATAATAATATAGTACTTTAAAATATTATATACAAAAAAATAATTTTTTAGGAGTGATGATAATATGTTAATAGATATAGATGATATTAAAGAAGGAGCAGTAGTATACTTGCAATTTATGCGTTTCCCAGATACAAATGAAATCGATTGTAGATTAAGAGGTAGACCTTATTTTATTTATAAGATAGTAGGTGAGATGGTATATTTATATGCAATAAGAAGTAGGAAATATAAAACAACAGATTATTTTTATAAAATAGATAGAAATGTAATACGGTGGAAAAAGTAGTAAAAAATATTGTTATATAAATCTAACACATTTCTATTCTATTTGTAAAAAAGAGCTAATTAAAAAAGCTAATGCAATTGAGTTGGATACTAAATATGGAAAGAGAGAAAAGATTTACTTTTTACCAGGTGGAGATCTTAATGGAATACAAAAAAGAATTAATAAACTTTTATTAATAAAAAAGTATAAACAAGAAATGGAAAAAATGTGTATCCCAATTTAATGGGATACTTTTTTTGACATTTTTCAGACATAATGGTATAATCTCAATGCTTATATATATAAATAGTTTTTTCAATTGAATAAATAAATATTCATTTAAAATTTTAAATGTAGGGAGGAGATATATATGGTAATTAAAAGGCTTAATAGAGATTTTTCATTATTAGATAATCATCTTATAGCACATAAAGGCATATATCGGTCATTATAATAAAATTAATAAGGATATTTCGCAAAATTCATTTGAATCTTGTAAGATTGCAATAGATAATAACATACCTTTTGAATGTGATATACGTAATACAAAAGATAACATTCCAGTTCTTGCTCATGATAATGTACTTTCAATTTTGCAAAATAAAAAAGTAAAGGTAAATAAGTATAATTATCAGGAGTTGTTAGAAATGCTTAAGGATAAGGCGCCAGCTAAACTTGAAGATGTACTTAAATATAATAATGGTAGAGTAGGAGTTGTTGTTGATGCTAAAGAGGCGCATATATTTTATTCAAAATATAGAAGAAATCTTGTTAATTTATTAAATTCATATTCAGATAAGGGAGAAATAATATTGCAATCTTTTAATCCATTTTTTATGCTTTCAACAAGAAAACGCTTAAGAAATGTGGCAACTTGTCAACTTATATGTAGAGCAAAGACAATTTTAGACTCTTTTAAAACACCTAAAAGTTTGGCGTATATGTATGAGAGAATTATTTCACTAATTTGCTTTATTGCTAGAACTGATGCTATTAATATGGAAAATCATTATGATGCAATGTGGCAGATGAGAACTAGATATTTTATATCTCAAAAGACTTGTAAGATGATTTCTAAAAAAATGAAAAATCAATTAGAAAAGATAGAGACATCATTATACAAAGGAAAAAAGAGATTTAATAAGTTTTTAGATAAGATTCAGTTAAGACTTGTTAAAATTGCTCATGAACTTACTAAAAAGCCAGTTCTTGCATTTACAATAGAAAAAGAAAATGATTTTGATAAAATGGAGAACTTGTATATAGTAAATTATATTGTAGATTTTAGTTCATATGGAGTAGAAGAATATATAGATAAGATAAAGAAATTATCTAGTTAAAATTAATCGGTAAGTAATTTTTACCGATTTTTTTCTACTTTATCTTAATATTTTATTGTAATAAGTACTTGCTATATTTGTTTTTTTAAGGTATAATCTTAATGGATACTTTTAATTATTGATTTTATGTAAATAATTAAAAGATATCTGAGGTGAATAACAAGTATATATAATTAATGAACTTATGAAATATTATATTTATATACAAACACTGACAATGAATTGTACATTGACAAATAAATAAAAGATAGGAGGATAGTCAAATGCTATATGGATTAGTTGGGGCTGTTTGCTTTATTTTAGGTTCTGCTGTTTTCTTTTTTGTAGGAATACATTATAGAAAAAATATTGCAGAAGCAACAATAGGCTCAGCCGAAGAACAAGCAGAGAAAATAGTAAACGATAGTAAATTAGATGCTGAAAGAATAAAAAAAGAAGCTGTACTTCAAGCTAAAGATGAAATGATAAGAAGAAAAGATGAATTTGAAACTGAAGCCAAGCTTAGAAAAAAAGAAATGCAAGATCTTGAGAACAGAATTAATCAAAGACAAGATTTAGTAGACAAAAGAGCAGCATTAATTGAAGAAAAAGAAAATAATATTACTAAAAGAAATGAAGAACTAAACAAAAAAGAAAAAGATTTAGAAAATGCCAAAGAAAGAGAAATTGAGGCATTAGGAAAAATCGCTAAGATGAGTGCAGAAGAAGCTAAAGTTGAAATGATGAAAGAACTTAAAGATGATATGACAAAAGAGATGGCAGATTACATTCGTCAAGAAGAAGAAAGAGCAAAAGAAGAGGTAGATAAAAAATCTAAAGAGCTTCTAGTAAGTACTATTCAAAGATATGCAACAGATCATACTTCTGAAGCTACTGTTACAACAGTATCTTTACCAAATGATGATTTAAAAGGAAGAATTATTGGTAGAGAGGGTAGAAATATTAAAACAATTGAAACTTTAACTGGAATAGATTTAATAATCGACGATACACCAGATGTTATCGTACTATCTAGCTTTGATCCAATAAGAAGAGAAGTGGCAAGAATTGCTATTGAAAGACTTATTGCAGACGGAAGAATTCATCCAGGAAAAATTGAAGAGAT
This sequence comes from uncultured Clostridia bacterium, assembly GCA_949106495.1. GTDB lineage: Bacteria > Bacillota > Clostridia > TANB77 > CAG-465 > CAG-465. The sequence goes on along the minus strand of CARYZD010000002.1, from coordinate 85,568 downwards.
GATAGAAAAAGCTAAAGTAGAAGTTGAAAATACTATTAAAGAAGAAGGAGAAAGAGCTTTATATGAGACAGGTGTTATGAACTTACATCCTGACCTTGTAAAGCTACTTGGTAAATTAAGATTTAGAACAAGTTATGGTCAAAATGTATTAAACCATTCTATTGAAGTTGCAAATCTTTGTGGATTACTTGCAGAAGAATTAGGACTTAATGTTACTATAGCAAAAAGAGCTGGACTTTTACATGACATAGGTAAATCTTTTGACCAAGATGTTGAAGGAACACATGTAAGCTTAGGTGTTGAACTTCTTACTAAATATAAAGAAAAAGATGAAGTTATATGGGCTGTTGAAGCACACCATGGTGATGTTGAACCTAGAACTTTAGAAGCAATACTAGTTCAAATTGCAGATACAATTTCTGCTTCAAGACCTGGTGCTAGAAAAGAAACTGTTAGTACATATATTAAGAGATTACAAAAACTTGAAGAAATTTGTAACTCTTATGGTGGTGTAGATAAATCTTATGCCATCCAAGCAGGTAGAGAAGTTAGAATAATTGTAAAACCAGACCAAGTTGACGATGACTCAATCGTTGTACTAGCTCGTGATATAGCAAATCAAATTGAAAAAGAGATGATATATCCAGGACAAATCAAAGTAAATGTTGTCCGTGAAACAAGAGCTATTGAACTTGCAAAATAGTTAATTTAATACCCACTTTTTAAGTGGGTATTTTTTTAACCAAAGGTAGTAGAGCTACAATTTGGTGTTATATATTTATACTATATAGTAACCATATAAGTGTTGTTACACTAATATGACAAAGATGCCTAAAATGTAACAAAATAAACATATTAATGAATTAATTTGCCTTGATTTTAGACAAAATGTGACATTAAGATTTAAAAATTAAGTTAAAGAATGTATTATATTAGTGTAAGGTGAAGTTATTTAGATAATAAATGATACTAAAAAAGTTTCATTTTTTATAATTTAAAGAAAGGGAGAAAAAGTATATGAAAAAAAGTAAAATTTCACTAGCTTTATTTCTAATGTTAGTTGTTGTTACAGTAACAAATACTGTACTTGCATCAACAGCTTCATTAGTAGATACTAGTAAAAAAGGGTCTGTAACCATTACAGCTTTAAGCCAATTAAATGGTTCAACAGATACAGTTCCACTTAAAGATGTAAAATATGCATTATATAAAGTGGATGAAGTAGCAGGAACTACAATAACAACAGTTGACGCTGCAGAAAATTATATTAAAGGAAAAACTCCAGTAAATGAATTAGTAACTGGGGATAATGGTAAAGTAGCATTTACTAATTTAGATTTAGGAAGATACTATGCAACAGTAGTAGAAGTTCCAATAGGAACAACAGAAGTACCAGAGTCATTTTTAGTAGATGTTCCAATGACAAACCAAGCTGGAAATGGTTGGATTTATGATATAGATGTACAACCAAAGGTACAAGTTGCATCAGGAAACGCAGTACTTACCAAAGTAGATGGAGCAGATAAGCCAATTCAAGGTGTAGTATTTAAAGTTCAAGTAAGTACAGAAGAAGATGTATGGGAAGACTATACTCCAGAGGGAGCAACTACAGTTTTATCTTTAACAACAGATGAAAATGGACAAGTTAAATTAGAAGATTTTCCAATAACTTTAAATCAAAAAGATGCAAAATTTAGATTAGTTGAAATGAGTACACCAGATGATGGATATATAATAGACAATGCAAACTTAGACTATGTATATGCAGAATCAAATGGTAAAACAGTTGTTGTACATAAAGATGGAACAAAAGAAACAGCAGCAGATGTAGCACAACTTAAAATGGTAAATGAAAAACCAACTATCGCTAAAAAAGCTGGAGAAAACTTAGATGTAGAAAGTGTAAATGTAAATGAGCCAATATCATTTACAGTAACAGCTGATGTTCCTTCAGTTATTGCAGATATGAGTGTATTTAAAATTACAGATACATTATCTGATGGATTAACAGGAAGAACTAATTTAGTAGTAAAAGGCGCTGTAGAAAGTGGATTTGAAACTATACCAGAATCAGCTTATGAAAAAACAGAAACAGATAAAGTGTTAACACTTGAATTCTATACAACAGAAATAGATAAATATAGTGCAATCATAGTAACATATGATGTAAAATTAGATATGAATAATGTTGTTTTAGGAACAGCAGGAAACACTAATACAGCTGAATTGACATATACAAACAAAGTAGATGTTGATGGAACTACTATTGAAACTGATGTAAAATCAACAGATGAAACAGTAAAAGTTGTAACTGGTGGTGTTAAAATACATAAAGTAAATGCGGATGGAGCAAATTTATCAGGAGCTAAATTCAAAATTGCTACAAGTGAAGCAAATGCCCAAAATGGAGTATTTGTACAAGACGAAATTGGTGATATTGAAGTAACAACAGCAGATGATGGATATGCTTTAATAAAAGGTATAGCGTATAATGATGATGAAACAGCAAGAGATTACTGGTTAGTAGAAACACAAGCTCCAACATTTGTAGAAAATGGAGAAACTAAAGCTTATACATTATTAGGTAAACCAGTAAAAGTATCAGTAAGTGGTACTTCTCATACAGTAGATGTAGAAGTTATAAACAAGAAACCAATTAATCTACCATTAACAGGTGGAATGGGAACAATCATACTTACAGTACTTGGTGTTGCATTTATAGTTATAGCTAGATCAATAAAAAAACAAAAAGTAAATGAATAATTAATTTTATTTAAAGAATAATTAGTTTAAGACTAGTTATTCTTTTTATTTTACGATATAATTTAAATAGGTGTTTTTATGAAGATAAAAGTTATAAAAATAATATTATATATAATTGGAATTTTTTGTATTGTATATCCAATATATTCAAAATATTTAGCATTTAAAAATCAGACAGAAAGTATTTATGATTATAAAAAAGAACTTTCATTAATGAAAGAAGAAGAACTAAAAGAAAAGCAAAGGCAAGCAGAAGAGTTTAATAAAGCTAATTCTCTTGAAACAGCAATTATAGATTCAAATTTAGTAAATTATGATTTAGAAAGTGCATATAATTTTTTAGAATTAGGCGAAATGATGGGATATATTAGTATACCAAAAATTAATTTGGAACTTCCTATATATGAAGGTGTTACCGTTAATAATTTGACTAAAGGTGTAGCACATATGGAAAATACATCTTTACCTAACGGAAGAACAAATACACACTCAGTTCTTGCAGGGCATACAGGAATTTATGAGGCTGAGATTTTTGATAATTTAGATAAATTAAATTCAGATGATGAATTTTATATTACATTTTATGGAGAAAAGAGTAAATATAGAATTACTAATGAGAGTATTGTCTTACCAGATGATACAAGTAGTATAAAGGTAGAAGATGGAAGATGTTTAGTAACACTAGTTACATGTACTCCTAAAACCATTAATACACATAGACTATTAATAACTGGTGAAAGAGTTATAGATGAAAATATTGTTGAAGAATCTGATATAAAAACTAATAATGAAGAAGAATTAAAAGAGTATACAGAATTAGATTTAATTATCAAATTTATTAAAGCAAAAATTAGACTATTTATTATAATTTTAGTAGTTATAATTATACTAATAATACTAAATAGTATTAGCTATATACATAGGAGAAAGAAATAGATATGAAAAAGAATTTTACTAAAATTTTATTTGCTATTGGATTTCTAATTTTTATATTTCCATTTGTATTAAGATTAATCTCGTATTTTAACCAAACTACAGCAGTATATAATTATAAAAGTGAAATATCTAATATGTCTGAAGAAGAAAAAAAAAATAAGCAAAAAGAGTTGTCAGATTATAATGATAAATTATCAGATGAAAAACCTATAGTAAGCATGGGAGAGGAAATACAACAGTCAAATTCAGGAGTTAGTTCATTTGACTTTTTAAAAGCAGGAAACGTAGTTGGAAATTTAATTATACCAGTTATTAATGTAGATTTGCCTATATATGATGGTTTGGAAGAAAACAATCTTGAAAAAGGTGTAGTTCATTTAGATAACACATCTTATCCAACTGGTCAAAATAATACACATTGTGTTCTTGCTGGCCACAGTGGTCTTACTAGGGCAAAAATATTAGATGATTTAGATAAAGTAAATATTGAAGATGAATTCCAAATAGAGTATATGGGAGATATTACATATTATCAAGTTGCAGATATTAAAATTGTATTACCATATGAAACAGAAAGTTTACAAATTATAGACGATGAAACATTAGTAACATTAGTTACATGTACACCCAAGGGAATTAACACGTACAGACTGGTTGTAACTGGTAGAAAAATAGAAAAAATAGAAGAAGTATTAAGTAGAAAAGATAAAATTATTAACTTTATAAAACAATATTATCCATATATGATTTTAATTAGTATAATTGCTATAATAATTACTATAACTATTACTAAAAAGAAGAATAATAAGAAAAGAAAGATATATATAACATTTATACCTGATAAAACGTATTCTCTTTATACAGTTATACATCCATTGCATTTAGTGACATCTATAGTATTACAGGAGAATACAATAGGAGAAGAGGAAAAAGTAGAATTTACAAAATCGATTGTTGGAAAATATAGAATAGCAGAGACAAAAATCAAAAGAAAAAATTAAATAAAATTGTAAAAGGAATCAAGAATAGTTAGTTTTAAACTGGCTATTCTTTTTATATTAAAGCTAAAAAACTTTAAAAAACTATGCATAATATCATTTGTGAACCACAACTAAAAAATCCAAAAATATAGAAAAATCAGCTACTTAAGAAGTGCTATCACATAATTTTCACAATATACACACTTTATCTTTACTTACAGGTGTGCGAAAAATGTTATAATATAAACAGATAGAAGGTAGTTGATCCAATTAATAATTTAAGAAAGGAGAAGAGGACTAATGCTTAATTTAAATTATTATTTTATCGATGTAGGAGAAAACTATTACAGTATTACTGAGCGAAGCTGCATGCGTAGTTTAACAGAAACGCTACGGGAAAAGGCTATTATCAAGTTAAAGATTGCGAAGGAATTTATCGTTCGTAATTTTAAGGATAAGTGCATATTAAGCCCAGATGCAGAATGCAAGACTGTTTTTGTTAACAAAGTAGGTAAGAGATTCGTTGAAACCAATGTAGAAACAGAAAGAAATGGGGAGCATATAGCTCCAATTGTAACTACAAATAACTTTGATGTCTACATTATGACACCAGGACAATATTTGACAATAAGGTGCCAAGTGCATGAGAATCAGGTAGAAAACAGATATCTTAGCTACAGGAGCATCAGTGCCGATGTAAGTCTGAAAAAATAGGCCTTCAGCTGAATCGATGAATGGAAAAGGAAACAAAAAGCGCAGGTAAAATTCCTGCGTTTTTATTTTAAATAATTAATTGTTAAATATATTATTTGTGAACTACAATATAATTTTTAAAAATAAATCCCTTCGGGAATTTATAAAAAGAATGTTCTACTATTTGACATCATTAAATTATCGTGTTATAATGTATAGGTAAGTTAGTTATATTTTAATTTACATAAATATTGTAAATAAAGGAGGAATATTAATCATGGAATTTGATGATGAAAGATTTGATGATGCACGTCAAAAAGACACAAGAAAGAAAAACATTGTACTTGGAGATGGTAGGGAATTTTCACAGAAATTTATTTTTGACAAATTGGTAAAAACACGGGCTTAGAGAACCATATATGAAGGAAGCTTTATATAGACTACTAATACAAACACCAATTAAGATAGAATTCTCTAATAGTCAAGAAGATGGAAAAACAATTGATGTTGAAAAATACTTCAAAAAGAGACACATCGAATCTAGAGATGATTACAGAGAAATTGGAATCGAAATCGATGGAGTTTCAGGAAGTGATCCAGGTTTTTTTGAACAATTGGACAAAAATGGAGTAAGTTTTGCTTTAAAATAAATAGTCGTTAAACGGCTATTTTTTCTATTTATTAGAAATATCAATATTATTGCTACCACTGTTTTCTGTACATGTATCAACAGATAACATGCTAGAGAGATTTTGACCTATAGTTTGTAATAAGTTTGCTAAATAGTTTATTGTATCACTTGAAAGATTATTAAAAATCCAAAGAGATATTGTTGTTGCTACAAGAATAATATTATTAGAAGTTCCATTACACATAGTATCACCTATATATAATATATGAAAATTGCTATTCTAAAGTGAAATATATTAAATTTAGATTTGATTTTCTAATTAAATTGGTATATAATATCTCACTAGGGGGAATAAAAATTGAAATTTTTAATTGTTGGAGATATAGTTGGAAGATCAGGTCTTGATAGACTTAAAATAGAATTAAAAAAAAGAAATGATGTAGATTTTATTATTGTAAATGGAGAAAATTCTGCAAGTGGGAGAGGACTTAGAACAAAAGAATATAATGAAATAATTAGTTATGGTGCAGATGCAATTACAATGGGAAATCATATGTATTATAGGAAAGAAATGGCTACAGAATATGCTAAATTACCCAAACTTGCAATTCCTGCAAATTTAACTAACTTAGTTGGAAACAAAAATGTTATTGTAGAAAAAAATGGGATAAAAGTAGGCGTAATAAACTTATTAGGAACATTTGCAATGGGAGATATGATTGAAAAAAATCTAGACAATCCTTTTAAAGTTGTAATTGAACAGATTGAAGAATTAAAGAAAAATGATGTGGATTATATCTTTGTAGATTTTCATGCTGAAGCTACAGCTGAAAAAATTGCAATGGGATTTTATCTAAAAGATAAAGTTAATTGTGTATTTGGAACACACACTCATGTTCAAACATCAGATGAAAGAATTCTTGATACAGGTATGGCATATATAACTGATGTTGGAATGACAGGGCCAAAAGATAGTGTATTAGGATTAAAACAAGAAATAGCAATTGAAAGATTTACATCAGGTCATTTTATACATTATGAATGTTCGAATAATGAAGCAATGTTTAATGCAATAGAAGTTGAATTTGATGATAAAACTAAAAAAGCAATAAGTATAAAAAGAATAAGTGAATAGTATTGATTTATTACAGCTAAAATAGGTTTCACATTAAATGGATTACACAACTGTTACAGCAGCAATTATATATGTTCCTAGTATTATAATGTATAGATTAATTGAATATTTTAGTACATGGACAAAAGCTAAAATTAATAATCTACATAGAAATGTTGAGACAAAATTTAAATCTCAAAAAAAGAAACTCAATAAAATTGTACTTACTTAGGAAGAAGTTTGTACATAATTATAATTGAATATAAAAAAAGAAATCACTTCATCATGACGTGATTTCTTTTTGCATTATTTATGATAAGTTTCATTATTTAATATTTTAAAAGCTCTAAATATTTGTTCAAGAAGAAAGACACGTATTAATTGATGAGGAAAAGTCATTTTAGAAAAGCATATTTTGTCTTGTGAATAATTTAGAAGTTCTTGACTCATTCCAAGACTTCCTCCAATAACAAATACAATAGTAGAAGAGGAGTAAGTCTGTATATTGTCTATTTTTTCAGCAAATTCCTCTGAAGTATATTGCTTTCCTTTTAAATCAAGTAATAGTATACTTGCATTAGGATATTTTTTTAATTTATCCAATATCTTATTAGACTCTGTTATTTTAACTTGTTCTTCTATAGAAGATGAAGCGTTTTGCGGTATTTTTTCATCATCTAACTCTATTATTTCAAGTTTTGCATATTTGCCTATTCTTTTTTCATATTCAGATATTAAATCTTTTAAAGATTTTTCTCTAATTTTTCCAACACATACTATTTTTATATTTAACATATTGTATACTCCTCATTAGATAGTGATTTGGTTGCAAAATTAATTTCTACAGAATTTAAATCTATACCATTTTGATTTAAAATAGATTCTACTGTTTGCTTAGCAATATCTATATTGTTATTATTTTCACTCATGTGTGCAAGAAGAAATCTTGTGTGTCCTTCATTTGCAAGTTGAGCAATTGCTTGTCCACATGCATCATTAGATAAATGACCTGTAATTCCTTTTATACGTCTTTTTATTGAATATGGGTATTTGCCAAATTCAAGCATTGTTTCGTCGTAATTTGATTCAATAATTGTATAATCACTTTTAGATAAGCTATCATAGACAGTAGGAGATACATATCCTAAGTCTGTTGCAAATGTAATTGTTGTACTATTGTCTTTAATCATATACCCACAGGGCATAACAGCATCATGTGATGTTTCAAAGGCACAAATTTCGATGTCTTTAATCCTAATAGGTGTATTATAATCTAAAGCTATTATTGTAGACTCGATATTTTTACTATTTAAATCTTCTTTTATAAAATTAGCAGTGTCAAGACATGCATAAATTGGTATATCATTTTTTCTACAAAGTAGAGGAAGTCCTTTTATGTGGTCAATATGTTCATGCGTAATTAAAATAGCATCAATATCTTTAATAGTTAAATTAATAGTTTTAAGTCCTTCATTTATTGCTTTATAACTAACACCTGCATCAATTAATATATTAGTACTAGAAGAGGCAATATGAAACATATTGCCTGAACTAGAACTATATAGTGGATGAACTACAAACATTATTCATCATCCTCTGTTTTTACATAATCTATTTTAGCACCTAACTTTGCAAACTTATCTATAATATTTTCATATCCTCTTAAAATATGATGTATGTCTGAAATCTCAGTTTGACCTTCTGCAATAAGTCCTGCTATTATCATTGCAGCACCTGCTCTTAAATCATGAGCTTTAACAGGAGCACCATATAATTTATCTACTCCTTTAAATATAGCAGTAGAGCCATGAGCAGTTATATCAGCACCCATTTTATTTAATTCGTCTGTATATTGAAATCTTGATTCCCAAATAGTTTCAACAATCGTACCTGTTGAATCTCCTAAAGTAAGTAGAAGAGACATTTGAGGTTGCATATCTGTAGGAAATCCTGGATAAGGCATAGTTTTTACACTAATTGAAGTAGGTTTTTTATCCATTTTTACTCTAATGCTAGATTCAGATTCTTCAATTGTAGCACCTGCTTCAATAAGTTTTGCTGTAATAGGTTCCATGTGTTTTGGAATACAATTATTAATTAAAACATCACCTTTTGTAGCTGCAGCTGCAACCATAAATGTTCCTGTTTCAATTTGGTCTGGTATAATTGAGTAACTAGATTTTTGAGATAGTTCTTTAACACCAGTAATTTTTATTGTATCTGTACCAGCACCTTTAATTTTTGCTCCCATTGAATTTAGGAAGTTTGCAAGGTCTACAATATGAGGCTCTTTTGCAACATTTTCAATTGTTGTTACACCTTCAGATAGTGTAGCAGCAAGAATTGCATTCATTGTTGAACCAACAGAAACAACATCAAAAAAGATATTTGCTCCTTGAAGTGGCTCAGTTTTAGAAGCATATACATTACCATTTCTAACAATAACTTTAGCTCCTAATTTTTTAAATGCTTTTATATGTTGGTCAATAGGTCTTGCTCCTAATTTACAACCACCAGGTAAACCAATTTGAACTTTATCAAAACGTCCAATTAAAGCACCAAGTAAGTAGTATGATGCTCTAAATTTACTAGTTAAATCATATGATGCAAGCGCAGAATTAACACCTGAGTTATCTATTATCATTTCATTTTCAGAAATGTATTCTATCTTAGAACCTAGTGACTCAAGAATTTTACAATAAGCGCGTATATCACTAATGTTTGGTACATTTTCTAAATGACATTTTCCTTTTACTAAAAGTGTTGCTGGTAGAATAGCTACTGCAGCATTTTTGGCTCCACTAATTGTTACTTCTCCTTGAAGTCTACATGGGCCATGAACTACGAATTTTTCCATATATATTTCCTCCAATCTAAATTTATTATTTTTTAATTAAGTCAACACTGAGTATATCATACAATGACAAAAAAAACAATAAGTTATGCTTTATATTTCGACTTAAAAGATTTTAGATAGCAGTTTACATTGTTGGTAAAAGAGGAAAGTGTATTTTCTACACAAGCTAAATTAGAAAATAAATAAATATCCTTTCCTGTAATATAATGTGAGTTAGTAAGGGGAAGTTTTACATTAGTTGAACATAAGAATGAATTTAAAAATTTCTTCGGATTAATAATATGTATCACCTCCTTATATATTATATGTTTAAACAAATTATTAGACATAATATAATAAAAAAGTAGTAGTAAATAATAAAAAATAATAAAATTAACCAAAAAAACTTGTATTTTCATTCTAACTATGTTAAAATAACAAAGTAACAATCGAAATACTAATGATAGGGAAGGTGAAAAGAATGAAAAAAGATATACAACCAAAATACGGAAAAGCAACTATTAGATGTGTTTGTGGTAATGTTATTGAAACAGGTTCTGTTAAAGAAGAAATGAGAGTTGATACATGTAGCGCATGTCATCCTTTCTATACAGGGCAAAAACAAGCAATATCTAGCCAAGGTAGAGCTGCTAAATTTATGGAAAAATACGGAATCAAACAAAAATAATAATTGGTTAAATAAATTGAGTACCTTTTGGTGCTCTTTTTTTCGTTATATGGTATAATAATCCTAAAAAGGAGATAATATGAAAAAAAAGATAAATGTTGGTGGTGTAGCACTTTTTAACGGAATATTGTTTACATCAGAATATAGGCAAGTGACAGTACAAAAAAATAATAATATCATTAATTCAAGTATAATAAACTTTATAGATGATAAGAGTTTAATAAATAAGATACCAGTATTAAGAGGAATTATAGGACTGGGTAATCAAATAGGAAATTCGTCAGCTAAATTTGTTGAATCTAGTGGAGAAAAAGAAAAAACTAGTAAATTACAAACGATATTTACATATGCTTTACTTATTATATTTTGTATAGTAATACCAATTGTTATTTCAGCTTTTTTTGGTAATATTATAATACATAATATTGTACAAGTTATTATTGTTTGTTTTGAGTTTGCATTGTACATTATTGCTATGAAATATACTCCTGAATTAAATACTTTGTTTATGTATCATGGTGCTGAACATAAAGTTGTGAATGCTTACGAAAATTTAGACATAGAGAATATAAATTTAGAAAATGTAAAAAAGCAATCAAGATTTCACAAAAGATGTGGTGGAAACTTTGTTGTGTATTTTGTGCTACTTATGATTGCCTCTTTATTTATACCTATTAATAACCTAATAATAAAAGCAATTGTTATGATGTTTATGAGTATTTTAAATATTGGAATAGCTTATGAAGTAGTAAATATATTCTCTAAACTTCCAAAGCCTTTTGATATTTTAAACTATCCAGCAACATTAATACAGTTTGCTACAACTAAAGAACCAAATGATGAAATGTTAGAATTAGCTATATATGGAGTACTAGGTTCAGTTAGAGAAAAAAATGGAATAACAGTTACAGCTTATGTAAAAAAATATATAAAAGAAAATTTAGAAAATAAGATAAGTGATTATGATACACAAGATATTTACTCAATACTTGAATATATAACAAATTTAGATAGAAATAAATTAATACTTCAAAAAGATAGTTATTTAATATCACTAAGACAAGAAATTGAAGCAGATAGATTATTGAATAAATACTATGTAGATAAGTATCCATTACAATATATAACACATAAACAGTATTTTTATAATGAGACATACTATGTAGATGAGAATGTATTAATTCCAAGAGCAGATAGTGAAATACTTGTAGAAAAAGCTATAGAATATATTAATAATGAGAATATAAAGAACATGATAGATTTATGTACAGGTAGTGGAGCACTAGGTATATCAATTGCCAAAAATAGTAATGTAGAAAATGTAGAACTTATAGATATCTCTTTAGGAGCACTTAATGTTGCCAAAAGGAATATAATGGCAAATAATGTGGCAGAAAAAGTAATAACTAGATACTCAGATTTACTTAGTGAAAGAATAAAATATATAGATAGTTGTAACAATCAAGAAGAAATAGAAAGTTTAAAAGTGGATATAATCGTATCTAATCCTCCATATATAAGAAGTAATGTTGTACCAACATTACAAGAAGAAGTTCAAAAAGAACCACATTTAGCTCTTGATGGAGGAAAATCAGGATTAGATTTTTATATTAGAATATTAAATGAGTCAAAAAAAGTATTAAAGAATAATGGAATATTAATACTTGAGATAGGATATGATCAATTAGAAGAAATAAAAGGATTAATAAAAGAAAATAATGAATTTAAATTGCTAGAGTCGGTAAAAGACTATGGCGGAAATGATAGGGTGGTAATATGTCGTTTTCAGGAGAAGTAAGAGATGAAATATTAGAGTATTATAATAAAAAAAGAGACCCATATATAATAAAGGCTGAAAGATTTGGAGAATATTTAACAGAAGCTCAATATAAGAATGATTTAATGGTAGACTTTGAGGATTATTTTAATATTTCTAATTTATCTGAAGAAGAAATAAAAACAGTAATAAAAGGTGTTTTTCTTGCTAGTGGATGTATAATAGATCCAAATAAAGATTATAGATTTGAGGCTACATTTAAAAATAAAGCTTGTGCAGAATACTTTATGGACATGTTATCTTTACTTGAGTTTACACCTAAACTTGTAAAGAGGCCTAAAGCAAATTTATATGTAGTATATTTTAAAGAATCTGAACAAATATCATTTATGCTAAGCTTACTTGAGGCTAATAGATGTATGCTAAAATTTGAAGGGATTAGAGTAATAAAAGATGTAAATAATTCAAAAAATAGAGCATCAAACTGTGAAATAGCCAATATGACCAAATCAATTAATTCAGCAATGATACAACTTAATGCAATAAATGTAATACGAAAAAAAGGTAGATTTTCTACTCTAAGTGATAAACTAAAATATACTGCCTCTTTAAGAGAACAGTATCCAACAGATACATTAGAACAAATAGCATCAAGAACAGAAGGAAAAGATAAAGTATCAAAATCTGGTTTAAAACATAGACTAGATAAAATTATTGCTATAGCAGAAGAGTTAGAAAATGAATAAGAAAATATAAAAAGATAGCCTATTTTTAATAGACTATCTTATGAGTTGATGCATTTTTTTATATGTGTATAATTTTTTTATAATATAAAAATAGAAGAAGAGTTTATCAGCTCTTCTTCTTATGAAATTTATATAGCTTTTTGGGATATCAAGTCATCCCAACTTTCTATATAAACTTTTTCTATTAGCTCAGACATTTCGTCAAATATCCTAAAACACTAATAGCTAAAAATCCAACATATCTTCGTCAAGAAATGAAGATGGAATACCTAGTTCCATTTTTTGCGCCTATCTAGAGAAATCCCCTAGGGTTCAAGTGCTCTATGCACTACCACAATAGGAAAAAAGAAATAAATGTCTATCGTTTATATAGGTAGCTGTGGAAATATCCAACAGTCTATAAACATCCGTATCATGAACTTGTCATCTTACTTCTCGCGTTAAACACATTTATTATTATAGTACAACATTCCTTAAATGTCAACTAACAATCAAATATTGTTTTACATAAAATAAAAATCATGAATAATAGAAATTACTCATGATTTGGTTTATCTGTATTTTTAGCTTTAAGGTATAGTGCATAAATAATTTCATCAAATGTTGAATCATCTGGCATATCATTAATTGTTTTTATAATTTCTTCTTTTACATTGCTATTCATAAAAACAACACATCCTTTCATAATGAAGTGTGTAGATATTATATCATACAGTCAATAGTATTAAAACTATTAAATAAAAAAGTAATATTATATTTGAAAAAATAGAGATATAAATAGAAATAATTTAAATTTAAATTGAAATATAAAAAGTTAAAATAAATTTAGATTTATAAAAAATAAGAAGTTTACTTTAAATTATTAGAATTAAGAAATAATTTAAGATTTCTTTTACAATGAATTATAGAATGAATATAAATAGAATTAATTTCTTCAGAAATGCTATATATTATTCGATAGCTTTTATATAGAAGTTCTCGATAGTTCTTATCTTTAGATTCGGGAACATATCTACCTATGTATGGGAAGACTTCCAATATGTTAATACGAGAATATAGCATTTCTGAAGTTATAGAAGCATACTTTAAAGAATTTATAGAAATATACTTAAATATAGAATAGATATCATTATGAGCCCTTGTAGACATTATAATCTTCATATTCTTTTCTCATCCTTTCTCTTGATTCTTCTAGTGTTGTATATCTGCCATTTTTAAAATCATCTTCGCTTTGTATTAGTGAAGATTTTAAGTAAATATCATAAACTGCATCATCAAAATTAATGTTATCTGGTAAGTTCTGAGCTAATTTAAGAATTTCTTTTTTTGCATTTAACATAAATTTCACTTCCTTTCTATATTTATGATAGTAGTATAACACAGATCAAATTTTATTACTACAATTTGTACTTATATTTTAAATACTTACAAAAGATAAAATTTTAATTTGTTGATATAAGAAAAGATAGCCTATAAAAATAGACTATCTTTATTATTAGTGTCCAAAGTATAATAACCATTTTGTAGTACTTAAATCAGCTTTTTTTTCTTTTAATGAAAGTATTTCTCTTTTATTTGAAAGATATTCTCTAGATTGTATTATAACTACATCATTATTTGATAATTCTGTAATGTCAGATAATATGCTAATACATCCTTCTGGTGTATCTGTTGAAAAAATATTATATGATGGTTCATCTTTATAGTATTTTTCAACTGTTTCTTTTAAATATGAGTATATTTTAGCGTTTTCTTCTTCATATATTTCTATTTTTGAATTTATTGAACGCATTGAACGCGAAGAAGAAATATCAGTTATAGCAAGACCTAAAAAGACACCAGTATAAATTGTAACTATCACAAGTACAGAAAATGATATTATAGTAAAAATCCCATCAGAAATTTCATTTTGAATAAGTACAGCAAGTATAATAGTTAGTATTAAAGAAATGATAAAAATCAAAGTAAGCATAATTAAATCCTCCTTATATATTAATATGAAGATAATTTTTATAATGTTATGACACAATAATTATACTATTTTTTATTGCGAAAGTTAATATTGATGATTAAAATACCAGATTAACATTACATAATAATACACAGGCTCATGAATAAACAAAGATTGTAAAACCATTTTTCCTTGAAATGAAAAAATCTTTATGATAGAATAAGAAAAGACTTAAGGAGAATATAATATGAACAATGAAATAGGGATATATATACATATACCATTTTGCCTTAGTAAGTGCTTTTATTGTGATTTTGCATCTTTTGCTAGAAAAGAAGATTTAATTGAACAATATGTATTTGCACTTTGTAATGAAATACTAAAAAATGCAGAAATATTAAGTCAATATAAGATAACAACTATATATATAGGTGGAGGAACACCATCATATATAGATGAAAAATACATAAAACAAATATTAGATACATTAATGCTATTTGTAAATAAAGAAGATTTAAAAGAGGTTACAATAGAATTAAATCCAAATAGTGTTACTAAAGAAAAGTTAGAAACATATAAAGAGGCTGGAGTAAATAGATTAAGTATTGGTCTTCAATCTACATATAATAACATATTAAAAAAGATT
The DNA here is from genome assembly GCA_949106495.1 of uncultured Clostridia bacterium. Classification (GTDB taxonomy): domain Bacteria; phylum Bacillota; class Clostridia; order TANB77; family CAG-465; genus CAG-465. The sequence goes on along the minus strand of CARYZD010000002.1, from coordinate 69,807 downwards.
GGTAGAGTACACAAACTAGAGGATTTCGAAAATGCCTTAAATTTAGCAAATGAAATAGGATTTAATAATATTTCACTAGATTTAATTTATCCTTTACCAGATTTGAATTTAGAGCATTTTAAAGCTAGTGTAGATTATATATTAAGTTTAAAAAGTAAAAATATTAAACATATATCTATTTACAATTTAGAAATACATGAAAACACTAAACTTGCCTTTTTATTAAATGAAGGATATGTAACTCTTGTAGATGAGGATGAAGAGTATGAAATGTATAAATATTTAAAAGACACATTTGAAAAAAATGGATATCATAGATATGAAATTTCAAATTATGCTTTAAAAGGATATGAATCTAAACATAATTTAAGATATTGGAATCAAGAGCTATATTTAGGTTTTGGAAGTGGTGCATCAAGCTTTTTTGGAGGAGCAAGATATTCAAATATAAAGAATGTAGAGAAGTATGTTGAGTGTATAGAAAATAATTGTAGCACAATAGATGATGAAAGCTATGAAGAACTAGATTTACTTTCTTTAATGAAAGAATATGTTATGCTTTCACTTAGAAAAACAGAAGGACTTGATATAACTAAGTTTAATAACAAATACAAAAAAGATGTATATGAGATATTTGGTGAAGAATTAAAAGAATTAGAAAATAATAAACTAATAGAAAAAGATAAAAATCATATTAGACTTACAAGTCGTGGACTTGAAGTTGCAAATTTAGTTTGGGAAAAATTTGTATAGATAACTAAAAAGAATAAACAATAAAAATAAGGGAGAAAACAATGGAAAAGTATTTGGTAATTGACGGAAATAGTATTCTAAATAGAGCTTTTTATGGATTATCTGCTGCTAGGATGGTAACATCTGAAGGAATTCATACAAATGCTGTATTTGGATTTTTAAATATATATTATATGATTATGGATAAATTTAATCCAGATTATATAACAGTTGCTTTTGACTTAAAAGCACCAACATTTAGACATAAAATGTATGACGAATATAAAGGGACAAGAAAAGGAATGCCTGATGAACTTAGAGAGCAAGTACCAATAATAAAAGATGTCTTAAGAGCTATGAATATAAATATTATTGAACTTGAAGGATTTGAAGCAGATGATATTTTAGGTACAATTGCCTCTTTAAATGAAAAAAATGGAGACAAAGATATATTTACATATATACTAACAGGAGATAGAGATTCTTACCAGTTAATTTCTCCTAAAACAAATATAATTTATCCAACAACAAAAATGGGAAAAACAGAATATACTATATATACTCCTGAATTGCTTAAAGAGGAAAAGGGAATTGAACCTTATCAAGTAGTAGATATAAAATCTTTAATGGGAGATGCATCAGATAATATTCTAGGAGTAAAAGGAATAGGAGAAAAAACAGCATATAATTTAATAGAAAAATATACTACACTAGATAATATATACAAAAATATAGATACATTAGATGCAAGTGCTAAAATAATCGAAAAATTAAGAAATGATGAAGAAATGGCAAGACTTAGCTACACTCTTGCAACAATAAATAGAGAAGTACCTATCGAACTAGATTACGAAGTAAATAAAGTTACAGATATAAATAAAGAAGAGGTATATCCTTTATTTAAAAAACTTGCATTTAATAAATTTCTAGCCAAATATGATTTTGATAATATAAAAACAGATACTCAAGAAAAAAGTATTAATTCATCAGATATAAATATAAAAGAAGAAAATGTAATTATAGTTAATAAAAATAACATAGAAAAATATTTAAAAACAATTGATGAGGTACTAAACGAAGAAAAAATTTCATATATATTAAATATAAATTATGATAATCAAGCATTTAGTAGTATACTATCTATAAATGATAAATCATTTTTAAGTATATATTCTGCCTCTTTAGATAAATGTTATATTATATCTTTAGATAGCTTTAATACAGATAATAAAGAAGACAAGGGATATATTATAAATTTACTTAAAAGATTTGCAAATTCTACTTGTCAAAAACTTGGATATAATATTAAGCAAGATCAAAGATTTTTCTTTACTAACATCTGTGACCATATTTCAAATTTTAGCTATGATTTGCTTATTGCATGTTATTTATTAGATTCTACAAGAAATTATAAATTTGAGGGTATTTTGGAAGAATTACATGGTGTTATTATTAATACACAGTCTGCTGCTAAAGAAGAAATACAATTATCACTATTTAATGATGATGAAAACTCAAATGAAAACATATTAGATGAAAATCTATCTAAAGAAGTTGCACTTGCTACTAAAGGAATATATATGTCACAAAGTATAATGGACGATAGATTAAAAATGGATAATATGTATTCTCTTATGTATGATATTGAAATGCCATTGTCTGAAACTTTAGCTAGTATGGAAACTACAGGTATGTATGTAAATAAAGAAAAACTTGAAGAATTTGGAATAGAGATTACAAAAAGAATAGATGAACTAGAAGAACAAATATATGGTTTGGCAGGAGAAACATTTAATATTAATTCTCCTCAGCAATTAGGTACTATATTATTTGAAAAATTAAACTTACCAGGTAAAAAGAAAACTAAAACTGGATATTCGACTAATAAAGAAGTTCTAGAAGGACTTGAAGAATATCACGAAATAATACCTTTAATAATTGAATATAGACAGACTATGAAATTAAAGTCAACTTATGTTGATGGGTTAAGAGCAACTATAAAGGAAGATTCAAGAATACATACTACATTTATGCAAACAGTAACATCTACTGGAAGATTAAGTAGTGTTGAACCAAATTTACAAAACATTCCAATTAGACTTGAACTTGGTAGTAAAATACGAACTTTCTTTACTGCTCCTGATGGTAGTCTAATTGCAGATGCAGATTATAGTCAAATTGAACTTAGAGTATTATCTCATATATCTAAAGATGAAACTATGATATCAGCTTTTAATAATAACATAGATGTACATAAAGTAACTGCTTCACAAGTTTTTGATGTGCCTCTCGATGAAGTTACAAAACAAATGCGTTCAAAAGCTAAAGCTGTTAATTTTGGAATAGTATATGGAATAAGTGAGTTTGGACTGGCAAAAAATGTTGGTACATCGTGGAGAGAAGCAAAGGATTATATTAACACATATTTATCTAAATATCATGGAATACGTGAATTTATGGAAAATATTGTTAAAGAAGCAAAAGAGAATGGTTATGTATCTACATTATTTGGTAGAAGAAGATATATACCAGAGCTTAAGAATAAAAATAAAACAATTGTGCAGTTTGGAGAACGTGTAGCAATGAATACTCCAATACAAGGAACAGCTGCAGATATAATTAAAATTGCTATGAATAATTTATATAAGGCATTAAAAGAAAATAATCTAAAATCTAAACTTGTAATGCAAGTACATGATGAACTTATTGTAGAGACAGTAAAGGAAGAATTAGAAATAGTTAAAAAACTTATGAAAGAAACAATGGAAAATGTAGTAAAACTTAATATACCATTAGATGTAGATTTAAATACTGGAAAAAGTTGGTATGAAGCAAAATAATTAATGAAAAGAGGGGAATAAATGAAAAAGAAGATAGCTTTGTATACAGTTTTTATCTGTATTATAATAGCAATTATAGTAGGAATATTAGTATTTAGAACATATGTTTATCCTGTTAAATATAAAGAACAGATACTTGAATATTCTAAAAAAAATAATCTAGATCCATATCTTACACTAGCTATAATAAATACAGAAAGTAAATTTAATGATAAAGCTACTTCAAATAAAGAGGCAAAGGGACTCATGCAAGTAACAGAACCTACGGCAAAAGAAATAAATGATGTAACTCGTTCTGCAGATGAAATAAATGATTTTACTATTTATGATATAAATGTTAATTTAGAAATAGGATGTAATTATTTAGCCTCTTTAATATCAAGATATAATGGTAACTACTATTTAGCTATTTGTGCATATAATGCAGGAATAGGAAATGTAAATAAATGGATAGAACAAGGTGCTATATCAGATAAGTTAGATACAACAGATGTAACATTACCATTTAATGAAACAACAAATTATTTAAAGAAAGTTATAAAAGCATATAAAGTATATAAAAAAATATACCCTTCATTAGTATAGGAGATAAAAGCAAGTATAAGAATACTTGCTTTATATTTTGTTTGTTATAGATTGCATAATTATTGAATTTGGGGATGTAAAATAGTATAATTATTGTGTTATAACATTATAAAAATTATCTTCGCATTAATATATAAGGAGGAAAATTTTATGTTTTGTTTAATTTTCATAATTTTAACTATTATTGGCGTTTTAACTTATATAATTTCAAACTTTTCACATTCAGATATATGGATGGAGTTGTCTATAATTAGCCTTATTCGGAGTTGCTATTAGTGCAGTATTCTATTTGATGATAGGTTCAGCATATATTATATATACTATAAGAGTTGATAGAGATTACTATGATGATATAAGTATAGATGTTAAATATGATAAATTAATACTTACTTCTGAAAGAGAGGATTTTAAAGAATATGTTAGTAAATATGCAAATATACCTTTAGAAGATACAAATAATTATACATTTGAAGAATGCATACAAATATTGAGTAAAATTCTTGAAGCCAGTTTTAATGATGATATTAAGGAATGTATAAATGAGTATAATACCTATAAAGAAAAAATTCTAGAAGTTGAAAAAAGAGAAGAAAAACATAGAAAAATTGAAAAGATACAAAATGCTTTATGTTGGTTGATATTATTTGAATAATTTAATAAAAAATAGTCTATTTATATAATAGACTATTTTTTATTTCTTATAATTTATATTTAATAGTTATAAAACTAGACAAATTTCAAACTAAGTGATATAATTTAAAGGCATTATAGTAACAAGTCCTGTTACTATTTATTTAAGTTAAATTATAAAAGATGGAGGGATAGTTATGAGTGGACACAGTAAATGGGCTAATATTAAAAGAAAAAAAGAAGCCACAGATACAAAAAGAGCAGGTATATTTTCAAAACTTGGAAAAGAACTTACTGTAGCAGTTAAGATGGGAGGAAGCCCTGACCCGAATGTCAACCGTAAACTAAAAGATGTAATAGCAAAATGTAAGGCTAACAATATGCCTAATGATAATATAAATAGATGTATCCAAAAAGCAGCAGGAGATGCAAATGGAGATAACTATGAAGAAATTACATACGAAGGATTTGGACCATGTGGTGTTGCTGTAATAGTTGAGGCTACTACAGATAACAAAAATAGAACAGCTGCAGATGTAAGACATATATTCTCTAAATCTGGTGGTTCTTTAGGTGTTAATGGTTCAGTTGGATATATGTTTGAGAAAAAAGGATATATATTAATTGAAAAAGATGAATCTATAGATGAAGATGAATTAATGATGACTGTTTTAGATGCAGGAGCAGAAGATTTTGTACCAGATGAAGAATATATTGAAATATTTACTTCTCCTGATACATTCTCAGATGTATTAGACGCTGTTGAAAAAACAGGTGCAAAAATTGTAGAATCTGATGTAAGACAAATTGCTAATATGAAAAAAGAACTTACAGAAGAGGAAGAAGAAAAAATGCAAAACTTCTTAGATAGAATGGACGAAAACGATGATGTTCAAAATGTTTGGCATAATGCAGATATGTAATTTAAATATATAAATTAAGTTATTAATTAAAGCTTTTGAGACTATTTATATTTAGCTCAAAAGCTTTATATATTGCTATTTTAATATAATTGTAATAATGTACAAACATAAAAATGTAATATTTTTGAAATAAAGTATTGACTTTACATAACAGAAGTGTTATAATAAAAGTGTAGATTGTATTCTATGTTATATAGAGGAGGTTTGGTAGATGTATTATAAAAATAAATTGGATTTTTATTTTGAACAATATGGTACTAAAATTGTTGTTGGTATTATATGCTTAATAATAATTGCATCTGGTTTATTCTTATATATTAAAATTAACAAACCACAACAAAATACACCAGTTATTAGTGGTTCAAACGATACTAATACTGAAGTAAATGTAACAAATGATGAATCTATACTACCAGAAAATCTTAAAGCTTTAAAAGTTGGAGAAAAAACAACAGTTAAAGTTGCAACAGTTAATGATAAAGGTATTTTAACATTAATTGTAGGAGAAAAAAGAATAGAAGCTAAAATGATAGGTACAGATTTTACAACAATGATGCCTGATGCTGTATATTCTTTAGATCAAGATTTATCTGGAAAATATGTTGACATATCTTTTGATGAGAATAAAGTATCAAATGGATATGCAATGATATACATTTATTCAGAAAATGCTAGTTTATATAATGCTAAATTGTTAAAAGAAGGAAAAATCATATTAGATTCTTCTATTAGTAAAAAAGCTTTAGAATATAATAAATTAGCAGAATCTCAAGCATATGCTAAACAAACATTAGCTGGTGTTTGGGAATACTAAAAAGCATGCCGAGCTAGGGAAAAAACCTTAGTTTTCATATATCAACCTCTTATGATCGCCTCTATAGCAATGTAGAGGCATCTATTTTGTTTACTAACAAGTCTAGAAATAGGCTTGTTTTTTTATCTGTTTGATTGACATAATATTATAAAAATGATATAATTATTAAACATTATTAGTTTTTAACATAATAAATAATTTATATTATGAAAAGGAGGAAGAAATATGTTTTTGACTGTAACTATAATATTAAATATTATTTTTATTTTAATAGGATTACATTATAAAAAATATAATGATGCACATAAGGAAGAATATGACGATTATTTATATAATAAATACTGGAAATTGGAGTATGATAACCCAGGTAGATATTATAGAAAAATTTTATCTATTGCCAAAAGAATAGCTTATGGAAAAACAATAGAACCATATGAAAAGAAGCTTATCAAAAAGTATATAAAAAAATATCTTCATGAAGAAATAGAAAAGGGAAATAATGTAGAAGCATATCAAAGTATGCTAGAATTAGATGATGATGAATTAATCAGTTCGTTTTATGGAAAAGAAACAACAAGAATAAATAATAATTCTAAATATAAAAACAATAATAAAAGAAAATATACCCAAGATAAGGAGGATTATGGAAATATGATGTTTTATTCAGATTATAATTATGATAACACGAAATCTAAAAGTAAGTATCATTACAATAATATTGCAGAAAAGACGAGTAAATATTGTGAATGTTTAACAAATATGAATTTTGATTTTGATCCTGCAATAGGCAGAGAAAATGAGCTTGAAGAATTAATGATAGCTATACTTACACCTGGTAAATCTGCTCTTCTTTTAGGTAAGGCTCGGTGTTGGAAAAACTTCTATTATTGAAGGCCTTGCGTACAGAATACAACGAGGAAATGTACCTGATTCTTTAAAGAATTATACAATATTAAAAACTAGTGCAGCACAATTAAATAGTAATTGTACTTTAAATGGAATGCTAGAAAAAAGAGTATTAGAATTATTTGATATTTTATCTAATGAAAAAGACATTATTTTATTTGTAGATGAAATACATTCTTTTGTTGGAACAGGACGAAGTTTATATGGAAATAGTCTTGATATTGCAAATATTATTAAACCATTTATTACTTCAGATAATATACATTTAGTAGGAGCTACTACAGACTATGAATATGATGAGTTTATACAATCTGATCCAGCTTTTTCAAGAAGATTTTCTAATATTCAGGTAGAAGAACCTAATGATGAGACTTTAGAAAAAATATTAGAATATACTATCCAAAAATATTCAAAACAATTTAATGTCAAAGTAGATAAAAAAATGGTTAATAGGATAGCTTATGCTTTAGTAAATGCAACTAGAAAGACAAAGAGAAACTATGATAAACTAGTATATAATCCTGACTTAGCTATTAGTATTATTGCAAAGGCTTTTGGATATGCTAGACTATATAATAATAAAAGTATTAGTGAAAGAGAATTTATAAAAGCATATGAGACATCAGATAAGGTAGTTGGAGAATTAAATATTATTGCATATAAAAAATCTCAAAATAAATCTAAAATAATAAAATTTGATTTTAATAAAATTTAAATAAAGAGGCTAAATAGCCTCTTTATTTTTTATTATATATTAAAACATTTCTTTTGCGTTACCATAATATGTAGCTATTGTATATTTATTAAATTAGTGATATCATAAAAAAAGATACATTAGGAGGAAGTAATGAAAAAAAATACCAAAAATAAATTAAAATTAGTTTCATTAATATTAAGTGGTTCAATAGTATTTAATACATTTATGCCAAGTATTGTTAGTGCTATTGAATTTAATCCATCAGGAAATACTGGAGATGATGAAACAAATAAAGAATATACAGCGGTTCTTGAACAAATTCAAATTAATACAATTATGCCTTTAAATTTGGAAAAAGAATCTGAATTTGGAGAAATTGATGTTGAACAAAATCAAGATAATAATTTAGTATTAGATGGAGCTGTTAGAATAAACAAAAAGTTAGAAAATGGTAAAGTAGAATACTTAAATGAATTACCAGAAGTTAATTTAGTAGATGATAACAATAATATAGTAGCTACTACAGATATTTTTTGTGAGTCTGAGTTTACATCTAATCCAAGTGATTTATATTATATAACTTTATCTAACTTAAATATAGAAAGTAAAAAAACATATAAGCTTATAACTACATTTAAGGATAATGATAATAACGAGATATCTAAATATATTACTTATTCTGGAAAAATGATGATAAGTGAAGGTGTAGATGCTAAACTACAGTATATGTCTGTTAATAATATATTAAATATTATATTTGAATGTAAAAATGGAAAAATAGAACCTAATACTATTATTAATGGAATAGATGTAACTTTAAAAACAAATGTGGCTCAAAATTGTCTTGATAATTTTATGAAACAATACAATTCACCATATAAGCAAAAGGACTTTGACTTAGCTATAAATAGTCTAGAAAATAGTTTTAAAACATATTTTATATCTTTCATGTCAAACCAAGAAGATAAAAATTCATATATATATGAATTTTTATATCCTTCAATACATACATTACAAATAGAGATTAAATATATATTAGATAATGAACCTGGTATGAACACTTCCCTTACTAGTAAAGATATTAATATAACATATACTAATGATAATAGCTACACAATATCTAATGTTGTAAATAATAAAATAGATGAAATAATATCTAGTATTCCATTTGGACTATCATTAGAATTTGAGCTAAACAATAATTATAATAAAACAATTGAATCATATGATTACATATCTAATATATTAAATATAAAAGATAACAGTATATTTGTTAAAGAGTTACCTTCATCTTTTACATCTGGAATGCTAAATAAAATCAAGATAATAGAACTAGCTCTAGGTTCAGATGATTATGTATATAATGAAGATTCTGGAATAATAATAGAAATAAATCCAGTAATATCTATACCTAAAAAATATACATCTAATCAAGAAAAACTAAATTATGCCACACCTATAATTCAAAATTATACTAAAAACAATATAAATGAGTCCTTTGAAATAGAAAGTATAAAATTTAATGATAAAGAAGAAAATGTTTTAGATGTAAAATTTACTATAAAGTCTTCTACAGGAACATTTTCTATTACAGATAAAGTTATATTAAAATCTATAGATTATCTAAAAGGAGATTTAGATAAAAATAATATAGTAAATGCAAATGATGCAGCAATAGCTCTTGATTTATATAAATATGGTAATGTGGATGAATACTTAGAAATAGGAGATATGGATAATAATGGAATAATAAACGCAAATGATGCAGCGCTTATACTAGATATATATAAATATGGAAATTAACAATAAATAGAGAAAATATAAAGCAATTATAAAGAGGCTAATTTGCCTCTTTATTTTCATCTTATTATATTATAATTAAAGTATTGAAATAAGTTATAATATTTGATATTATACTTCCAGGAGGTTTTATTATGAAAAATATAAAAATACGTAAAACATTTGCAAGTCTTACTATTTTATCTTTAGTGCTTAGTCTTATAACTAATGTTAAAGCAATTACATTTCAAGGATCAATAGACAATAGTGTTAATGTATCAAAGTATGAAGCTTATTCAAATTCAAATGAAGTATTAAATAGAATTCCAAGTTCTCTTGAATTTGAACCGATGACTTATGATGAAGCATTAAAAATTGGCGAAAATGAAAATGAATTCTTTTCATATTTAGATTATCAATTATTAGATAAAATAAATGATATTGTTAAATCTAACTTAGCAAAAATAAATCTTACTGAAGAAGACTATTATTTAGATGTTACAGATATTAATACTTGCAAAGTCTTTTTATTAGAAAATAAGAACTTTGATAAAGTTATTGGAGAAAAAGAAATAAAAATAAACTATACTGGAAATTATAACACTTCAGATGAGCAATATGTAAGAAATAAAGTAAATCAATTAGACTTTAATCATATATTAGATTACTATGATATGACTGAAGAATATACAGAGGATACTTATAATAGAAAACAAGAAGAATTTGTTTCTACTATAAAAGAAATGATTAATGATGATACTATAGATGTAATTGCGGCTTATGGTTCTGCTGGTGGTGGCGGATATGGAGATATAGGATTTTACGCAACTCATGTTAATTTCTTTAAAAATAATATATTATATCATGTAGCTTATTCTACTAGTTATATGGTAAATACTGTTTATGTACCAGAATCTGTAGAAGACACAGATAAAGCCTATATAGATTATGCTCTACCTATAGTCACAGAATTCTATAAAGAGAATTTTACAGTAAATAGTGTAGAGAAAGTTACAGATGAAAATATAATAGAAGATGATTCGATTGTATTAAAAAATAATGGTGAATTTTATAAAATTAATTTCAATGAGCTAGATTATGATGGCAATAAAGCTTGGGCAAGAATTATAATAAAGAAAAAAGCACAAAAAATTATTGAAGGAGACTTAGATGGCAATAATATAGTAAATGCCAATGATGCTGCCTTAGCTCTTGATTTATATAAATATGGTAATGTAACACCAGAACAATTAAAGGTTGCAGATATGGACAATAACGGAATAATAAATGCTAATGATGCTGCACTTATACTAGACATATACAAATATGGAAATTAACTTAACATTAATATATAAAACACTATAAAGAGGCAAAATAGCCTCTTTATTTTTACTTACTAATTTGTTATAATAAATTTATTGTTAATTATAATATGTATATAGAACATTTGTTTATATACGCTAAATCATATAATATTGGAGGTAAACTATTGTGGAAAAAGAAAAATCTTGTGGTGCAATTATATTTAACGAGAATATAGAAGTATTAATTGTTAAACATACAGCAGGACATTGGGATTTTCCTAAAGGACATATGGAGATAGGAGAGGACGAATATCAAACAGCAATAAGGGAAGTAAAAGAAGAGACTAATATAGATGTAGAGTTAATAAAAGAATATAGATATGAAGTACATTATTCTCCTAAAGAAAACGTAGATAAAACAGTTGTATTTTTTCTAGCTAAAAATAAATCTAATGAATTAATTAAACAAGATGAAGAAATACAAAATATAGGTTGGTTTGAATATAAAGAGGCAATAGATATATTAACTTATGAATCAGCTAAAGAATTATTTAAAAAATCATATAACGATATAAAAAAGATAATAGAGTAGATTTTATCTACTCTATTATTGAAAATACACATTATCTTTGTTCCTTTGTACAAGGATGCTATATATTTGGTTCTTAACCTATCTAATCAACTTAAATACTTACTATATAATCTCTTTAGGGTTTGGAGTGCACCTTATATTATTATAATATATAATTGTATAGTAAAGTATTTTATATAAATCATACAGTATTAGTAGTTAACGCCATACAATAAATCTTAATATTAATTAGATTTTTAAAAATCAAATATATGTATGGTATTATATCACCATGAATATTCGTTGTCAACATAAAAAAATAAAAGAAGTAGAAAAATCTACTTCTTTGTATAGAAATATATTTATAATATTAATTTATAGAAAGCTATATGCAATTTTACTTATAATAATTTAACTTTAGATACTATCTCATGTTTTCTGAAAGTTCGTGTGTATGATATTTCAGAAAGTCTAAAAGTTTTAAAACAAGTTCAATATTAATATAGCTTTACATAAATTAAAATGATATATAGATTATAACATTACATAATAATATTGTCAATATTTGATTTAGCCAAATTTAAGATATAATAGATTTTTAATTCTATATAAGTAAAGAATATCAATATATCATTAAAATTAACTTAAAAGCAAAATAAACGCTAAATTGAATAAAAAAACAATAGAGCATTTATAATACTCTATTGTTGTGAAAGGAGACCTACAAATTATAGGTTGTTGAAGCCAATCAACAAAAAAATTACAAAAGTTGATTAGCCAAGGTTCTTTCTTATAATTTAAGAGAGAACTGATAATCTTTGATTAAAACAAAGACTAATTATATGTTGTCAAATATTAAGCAATTATACTAAAACTTTTTTAGATTCTAGAATATCTCCATATAGTTAATAGATTCTAATAAGTAAATCGATATACTATTTATTCTAGAAAATATCTATATTCTTTTATTTAACAGGAGGTGATTCTTATTTCACTAAATTAAATAAAGAAGAAAGAAGGAATAGGATGAGTATTTTTTCTTTCAAATATATTGTTAGATTTAAAGCTTTAGATTGAGCAATTACTTAATATTTGTATTTTTTATATTACATATGTAATAATCTATTTAATCAATTATTTAATAAATTACAATACAGTACTCATATTAATTAGTCCTTATTTTAAATCAATTTATATTTGCTCGACAATTATAACAAATTATATATATATTGTCAATAGATTATAAATATTATTGTTGAAAAAATATACTAAAAATGATAAAATACATATAATTTAATATATATAATTTCAAATGATTATTAAGAGAGGGGAGATTAAGTTATGCCTAAAATGATTAAATGGATTTGTCCAAAGTGTAATTGTGAAATGTATGATACTGATACTATAAGAACAACTGGAGGAACTTTTTCTAAACTTTTTGATGTTCAAAATAAAAGATTTGATACAATAAGTTGTAGAAATTGTGGTTATACTGAATTTTACAAAAGAGATGTAAATGCTGTAGAAAATATTATAGATTTCTTAATTGGAAAGTAAATATTAATATAGGGAGCTTATATGAAAAATTTAAGCTCCTTATTTTATTAATAAGAAATAAAATTAAAATAAATCAAAAATTAAAAACTAAATAAAATTTTAAAATCTTATATAGGAAGAGAGAGATTAAAGACCTCTTTTAGAAATATATACGATTGCGCAAAATAATAATTTTGTGAAAATAGGAGTAGTATTTATTGACTTAAGTTAATGCTTATGATATATTTACTATAGTACGTATCTAAACTATGTTCTTACTATATATGTATAAACATTTAAGCTCCATATTTCGATTTTAAGGCAATTTTATTTGTTTTCCATGTAACTTTATACCTTAAATCTAATCATCTTTATATTATGGCTTTGATTACTTTGTACTTTTACCATATATTTACTATTATGACATTGTTTAATACGATTGCGCAAAATGTTTCTCTATATTTGGATTTTAAAATGCTTTTAAAATTTTACTGACAACTAACTATATTACCTTGGTTATAAAAACGTCTTAAAATCAAAATATGGACGTCGTTTTTTTGGAGGTTTTTTATATGTATGATGACATACCAAATTTTTTAAGAGAATTCTTATTATATATGCAAAATATCAAAAATAGATCTCAAAGTACAATTCGTGAATATCATTATGATTTACGAGATACTTTTAGATTTTTAAAATTATATAAATTAAATAAAGTTAAATTAAATTCAATTAATAACGAATTAATTGAAAAAACAGATATTTCAGATTTAAATTTAAAATTTGTAAAAAGTATTGAATTAACAGATTTATATGAATATTTAAATTATTTAGCAAACATTCGTTCAGATAAACCAACAACACGTGCTAGAAAAATTGCTGCAATTAAATCTTTTTTTAATTTTATGACATTTAAACAAAAGGCTTTAGAAAAAAATCCTGCGGTTGAACTTGAAACACCAAAACTTGGAAAAAGATTACCTAAATATTTATCTTTAGATGAAAGCGTTGCCCTCCTCCACTCTATCGAGGGAAAAAACGAAAAAAGAGATACTTGTATTATTACATTATTTCTAAATTGTGGACTTCGTCTCTCTGAACTCGTAGCAATCAATTTTAAGGATATTAAAGACAACACCCTTAAAGTAATAGGTAAAGGAGATAAAGAACGCTCTGTATACCTAAATGATGCTTGTCAGAAGGCATTAAAAGAATATATTGCTGCAAGACCTAAAGATGTAAAAGACCATGAAGCATTATTTATATCTGAGCGTGGTACAAGAATTGGCAAAAGAACTGTTGAAATGATGGTAAAAAAATATATTACTCTTGCAGGACTTGACCCTAAAAAATATTCTCCTCATAAGTTAAGACATACAGCAGCAACTTTAATGCATAAATATGGTGGTGTTGATATTCGTTCATTACAACAAATACTTGGTCATGAAAGTGTTTCAACAACAGAAATCTATACTCATGTAGATAATGAACAAGTTAAAGAAGCATTAGAGAAAAATCCATTAAATAATTTATAATAAATAAAAAATATAACAGAGTATATATGATTCTGTTATATTTTTTATTCAATTATATATATTATGTAAAATTAAGTTTTTTGAAATATAAGTTTATTACTTATGTGTAAAAACTGTCTTAAAATCCAAATATGAAAGTTATACTATTTATTTTAGCCTCTTTACTTAACTTAGTTTACAATAATATAAGGAAAATATATAAATAAAAAAAGAAGAGCCATTACTCTTCAATTTTATAATAATATTTCTATTACTTTCTTAATATTTTTTTCATCGATGTTACATCCTGCTGCACCAAAGTGTCCTTTGCCACCCATTTTTTCTGCTATTGGTCTTACATTTACATTTGTATTAACATTTCTTAGTGATATTGATTTCTTATCTACAGCAACTAATATTACTAAATCTATATCATACATATTAGTTTTTCTTAAGTATTGTGCTACTTCATTTCTATATTCATATGAGATGAAGATTATTCCAGCTTTATAGCCATCAATATCTTTGAATCTAATGTTTTGTATATATGATAATACTTTTTCATTAGTAGCGTCTTTTTTTATTTTAATTATTCTTTTTTCATCATAATCAAAATAAAAGTAAATTTCTTCCTTAAGTTTATTACACATCATTTTAATGTATCGTTCAGTTCCAACAGAGTCAAATAAAAGCGATAAATCCCTAGCTATTTCTTTATCCTTGTTAAGTTCCCATTCACCAGTGTCATATTGTCTGGTAGCTTCACAAAATATATCTAATGCTTTGGTATGTTTTATTAAATTATGTGTTAATAAATACTTATATAACAGTGATGTAGAACAACAATATCCATTATCATCCTTTATAATAATATTAACAAAATCATATGAGTTAAAATCTGTAACTGATTCGTTATGGTCAAATAAAATAAATTTTTCTTTTAGTTTCGAATTATTATTTATTATATCTAAATTTTCTTTATTTAAATGTAAATCAGTTATAAAAATTTTATCGAACTCATATATAAAGTTATTATCATAATAAAATTTAAACCATTCGTTAATATTAGTTCCATCACATAATACATATTTAACATTCTTGTATACTTGTTTTATAAGTATAATGCCACCCATACCGGTCAATATCATCCTTATGTGAAAATATTAGTATTTTTTCTCTTGTATTGTATCCAAAATCACTTTCGTGTAACTTTAAATTAATATAACACAATATTAACAAAACTACTATAATGGTTATAATAATAGCCATTTTAAAATTCCTCCTTTACTTAAATTTGGGTAATGCTTTTTTAACATAGGATATTATATCACCGATATAGTTTTATGTCAATAATTACCAATATTTTATTTGAAATAAGCAAGTATTTTTAAAAATAATAAAGAGGCTACTATACTATTTCTTATATTCATTTAGTAAATATTATATAATTCATATGGTAAAAAAATAAAGAGACTTTTGCCTCTTTAAATTTTTATTTATATTTTTTATATACCTTAGTTACCATATTTGTAAATATCTAATATAAGTGCAGCATCATTTGCATTTATTATTCCATTATTGTCCATATCACCTATTTTTAATTCTTCTTTTGATACGTTACCATATTTGTATAGGTCTAAAGCTATAGCTGCATCATTTGCATTTACTATACCATTTTTATCTAAATCTCCTTTTAGATAATCAATAACTTCTACTTCGCATGAAGCTTTATTACCATTTGCTGTTTGTACTTCGATAGTAACTTTACCTGTATTTTTTATTATTAATTCACCTTTATTATTTACATCTACAATACTAGTATCAGAACTTGACCAAGTTATTGTTTCATCATTTGTGTTTGTTCCTGGTTCATATACAAAGTCTAAGATTTTAGTATTTTCTGTTACAAGAATAGTTTCTTCATCCTTAGAGAAGTATATTTTTTCTTCTACAGTCTTTTTTACTGTAACTACACATGTTGCAGTTTTAGTTCCTACTTTTACAGTAATAGTAGCTGTTCCTTCTTTTATTCCTTTAACTTTACCAGTATTGTCTACTGTTGCTACTTTAGCATTTGAAGTTGACCATGTAGATGTTTTATCATCAGTAGTGCTTTCTGGTATATATTTAACTGTTAAATTTGTTGTTGAGTCTGTATATACAGTAGCAGTTTTAGGCAAAGAAATTGATTGTAAAGGATTATTTACAACAATATTATATGTTAATTCTGATTCTCCTAAAGTTGCAGTAAGTGTCGCTTTACCACCACCAACTATAGTTATTTTTCCTTCTTTATTTACTGTAAATACTTTTTCGTCTGATGATGACCATTTTATATCACTAAGACTGATTTGAGTTTTAGCAGATGAATATCCTTTATTTGTTATTGTAGCTTTCTTTGGAGATTTAGTTTCTCCAATAGACATATTCATTTCTTTATCAAAACCAGTAATATTTAATGTTAGTCTACCATCATGAGTTTTTACATCTATCTTATTTTCAACATTTTGAGTTTTTCCTGTTGTTTTAGTTGTGTTTGTACTTGCACTTTTTGAGAATAATTGTACCCAATATGTAAGACCATTTATTTGATAACATCCTATTCCAATAGAATTATATGTAGATTTTACAATTTGAGCTTTATGTCCTGGTGAGTTCATCCATTTATTCATAATAACATCAACTGAACTTGAACCAACTCCAATATTTTCTCCATTTATTAATTTAGATACAGAAAAACATGATAATGAGTTTGGTCTTTCATGATCCCAATATATTGCAATTTCAGCTGCTCTTTGCATTGCTGAATTAGTTAATTCTAAACTTATTGTTAATGGTTTTAGCCCTAAATTTGAACGTATAGCATTAACAGAATCTAATACTTTGTTTGCTGAATCATAATTGTATGTTCCAACTGTTGTTACAGTAGCTATTTCTGCATAGCTTCCATCACTTAATTTAGTTAAAGTACTAGGAATTGTATATTTTATTTTTGGACACGCATTATGAAAAATATTACTTACGCTTTTTAATGTTGATGGCATTGTAACATTTGTTAAATTTTTACATGAATCAAATGCATATGCATCTATTTTAACAATTCCTTCTGGTAATACTATAGTTTTAACAGAAGATACATTTTCAAATGCAAGCATACCTATCATTGATACTTTTTTACCATCTATAGTTGATGGAACTACAACATTTTGTATATTACCTGTATATCCAACAATACAAATTGTCCCATCTGTTAAATTATCATATTTATACATACCACTAGTAGTTGAAGCATAAATATTTTTAAAGTTAAGTGCTAATAAAATTATTGCTAATACAATATTTCTATATATAATTTTCTTCATAAAATCCTCCCTATAAAAAAATCACACATTTATAATTTTAACACAATTTCGACAAAAAATCAACAGTATTATGTAAAATAATACATGTTTTTATGTAACTTTTAATTACCATACTTATATATATCAAGTATAAGTGCTGCGTCATTAGCATTAATTATGCCATTGCTATCCATATCACCTGCAGTTAAATCATCATTTGTTATATTTCCATATTTATATAAATCTAAAGCTATGGCCGCATCATTCGCATTTACTATACCATTACCATCTAAATCTCCTTTTTTTGCCCCATTTCCAACAGTTATTGTTTTAGTTAGTTCTATGTCCCCTAATGGAGTCATTTGAGAATTGGCACTAACAAGACCTTTTATCTTCACATTTATAGTGCTTGTCCCATTGCCTATACCGGTAAATGAATATACTTTTTTATTTATTCCTGTTGATTCTTCAGTTGTATCCCACCATAATCCTTCGATAAGAGGATATGTTGAATTATATTTAATTATCCTGTTATTAAACTTTATCTCTAAACTATCATAAGCTGCTATATATGTACCAAAATCTAATGTTACATTTATTATTTCACCTATATTAATTTTATTTTTGGTATTTATAGTAATAGCTTCTATAGTAGAAATACACAAAGTCATACAGATAATTATTAAAGATACAATTAAAAATTTAATATTTTTTATTTTCATAATACCATTTTCCCCTCTTAAAATTTTGTTTTTTTCTACAATTAATATATATCATTAACATTAAAAATTTTCAAGATATTTATATTAAATTAAAGAGGCAAAATTGCCTCTTTAAAATATATATTTTTAATCTATATTATTGTATTAGTTGCCATATTTATATATATCTAGTATAAGCGCTGCATCATTTGCGTTTATTATTCCATTATTATCCATATCTCCTATTTTTAGTTCTTCTTTAGATACATTACCATATTTATATAGGTCTAAAGCTATGGCTGCATCATTTGCATTTACTATACCATTATCATCTAAATCACCTTTAATAAAATCATTTTGGAGATATTTATCTACTTCTAATGTATTTACAGTTACTTTTTTAGAGCGACCATTAGCAGTAGTCCAATATATTTTTCCATCTTTATACACATATTGTTCTTCATCAGAAATGGATATATTATCTAGTATTGTATCTTCTACTATAGTATTTCCATCTTTATCTATAATCATAAAATGTGATGTATTATCTGTTGAAGATATATAATAGCCTCCATAATCGCTTTTATTCATTTTATCTTCTTCCCATAATATTACAATATTATCATTCTTAATTTTTATTGCTCTTACAAGTATAGCTGTTCTTGTATCATCTAAATTAGTTAACCATTTTATACCATGATCTTCTTCATCACCTTTTAAATAAAGTCTCCCATTAGAGGTATTTGTTGGTTTTTCTCCTATAATTTTTCTTATACTAGTATTTTTTAGAAGCTGCATTTCCTTTTGAGAACTCATATCATAAAAATTCTTATCATATTTTTGAATAAATACATTCCATGGAGAATCAAGACCACTTCCATAAGCTTGATTTATATTTTTATCTAATCCACCTACATACATATATCCATCGTTTAATTCTATAATATTACCAAGAACTGAATACGTACAATTATATCCGTTAGAACCTGTACTTCCTTCACTGTAATGTACCATTTTCTTTGTAGATTTTTTTATAACATCTTTACCTATTTTACTATCATATTCCTCATACAGCTTAGTTAACATTAATCCTCTAGTTGCTCCCAAAATACCAGCGTCTCCTGATTCCATCATTAGAAATTGTCCATCATTTGTAGCAATTATCCTTTGGCCTAATGAATGAGATATATTATGACCATATGGTTCATAATATTTTGACCAGTATTTATCTGGGTTTGATGTTTCGTTTTGATGATCACTTACTATTTCTAATGAATTAGGTTCAATAAATATCAAAGCGGATGATTGATGATTATTATACATATTTCTTCCATAAAAACATGCTATAATTCCATCATTTATTGCTAAACTACAGTTTCCAGAATAAAAAGGAGCACATGTTGTATAATTTAAGTCTCCTACAGAATAAGAGTTAGATAATTCTACTGTTTTATATTCTCTTGTTGCAACAGCTTCTCCATTTTTATCATACTTAACCATTGCCATAACTTTTTCTTCTTTATATTCATCCCTAGTTAATCCTCTACTTGTATATCTTGAATACATTACATATAAATGACCATTATAATATACAGCATTACCAAAATTATATGTTAATATTTTATACATATCACTTGAATTTTCTTCTTTATTTATATTATATAATAAAGGTAATGTTTTAGTAGATGTTTGATTCATGTTATCATCATATTTAGACCAGTATACATTATTATCACTTATATATACATTATTAAAATATCCATTTTCATCTACAAAATCCATAGATGTTGATGGCTTACAAAACGTATATGTTGTAAGATTTATCATTTTGCCTGTATCTTTTATTACTTCATTTGTTCCAAACTCATAAGTATTTACAGATAGATTTTTAGCATAAATAACATTACCTGTAAAAAAAAGTACTCCCATTAATACTAATAAAATAAATTTATTAATTATATTATTTTTCATATATCCTCCTTTATTCTCCTTATAATTTTTTATATACAAAAATTATATCACTACATATAATTTGTTTCAATATTTTTTAGATTAAATAAAGAGGCAATTTTTGCCTCTTTAAAAATATTATTTTTTTATATTAATGTTAAATTAGTTACCATATTTGTAAATATCTAATATAAGTGCAGCATCATTTGCATTTATTATTCCATTATTGTCCATATCACCTATTTTTAATTCTTCTTTTGATACGTTACCATATTTATATAGGTCTAAAGCTATGGCTGCATCATTTGCATTTACTATACCATTTTTATCTAAGTCTCCTTTTATAAAGTCATATTTAGTAAATATAACTTTATATTCTCTTTTGGGATTGGATGTATATCCATCTATATACTTCCCAAATGTGTCTAAAATATTAAATACAACATTTACTTTAGCAACTCCATATCCATTTACAAGTTCTATTGCATCATCTTCTACTTCAATTCCCAAATTATATCCATTTACATTGTTATTTTTTAATATAGCATCCATATAATTTGTAGAATTTGTTATTATGCTAGCGTTATCTGGTGTATTTTCAGGTAATTTTATTGTATATGTATATTTGTCTTTATCAAACCCTGGAACATATTCGTATGTATTTGAGTTTACACTATATTTTAGATTAATAAGTCTTAAGTCCCTATAAATTAAATCATAAATATAATACTTCATATCTCTTGTTTCTTTTAAAATATTTGATGTTAAATTTATTTCTTCAGATAAAGTAGATACTCTACTTATATAAGGTAGTGATGACATTACAATTAAGTTATCTGTCTTAGTATTAATATCTATTTTTTCTATTCTTTCTACATCTTCCATATAGTTTGCTAATCTTAAATTAGACTTTTTTAAATGTTCTTCATCAGTAGATTCTGCTATAGATTTTTTACAATTTTCAATATTTTCCTTCCTGTTTTCCAGTAATGCATATTTTTCAAATCTTTTTATTACTTCTTCTTGATTTATATCATCTTTTAATAGTCCAATATTTGTAAAAAAAGGAATGTACTCTCCATATATACCAGTTCGAGATAATCCTCCATTATATGTAAAGGTTCCATTAGAATACTTGATTACATCACTTACTTTTTCAGCTAATGATTTCTTAAATTCATTTAATTTAATACTTTTTCCATCATCAAATGTAACTTCATCTGGAATTTGTAAAGATTCTCCATCTAATAATATTTCATATTTTATTTGAGTTTTATCAAATTTATATATCATTTGAGTGGCAGCAAAAATATTAGAACTAGTTAACGTCATAATTCCTACTGCAGCTATTATTTTTTTTAATTTACTTTTCATATATCTATTCACCTACTATTCATATACATTATCTCACATAAGATTAACTTAATCAATAATTCTTAAATATTTATTTTTAATTAATATTTACCAAGTAAAAAAACATAAAAATAAAGAGGCTAATTTGCCTCTTTAAATTGAATTTGTATAGTTGCCATTCTATTTACTATTTTACCTTTTTCTATATTTAAAATAATTTTATGATTAATATGTTTGCTTATAGCATCTTCAAATTCATGTTTAATAGAATTAAGTATTTTACAAATAGTATTATATTCATATCTAGTACCTTCAAAGTTAAATGATATACTATTCCATGGTGTTTTATAAGCAGTTATTATCTTAGATTCTAAGTTATTTTTATATTCTACTGCTTGAATTCGTAAGTTTAAATAAATTTCTCTTAAGACTCTAACTATTTCACAATCATTTACATTCCCTGATAGCTCTAGTACTTCTTCTCCAATAATTGAGTAAGACATCTCATCTTTGCATCCAAGTTCAACTTTCTTTTCAAGTCCTCTATTTTTTAATTTACATTTCCATAATTCATATTCTTTTTGCAAATAATTTCCAAATGCAAATTTATTAAGAAGTTCTGTTATAATGTTATTTCTCTCTTCATCTGTCAAAGTTCTTGTTGTTCCAATAATTCGAATTTCTTTTCCTTCTTCTTGTTCATTATATACATATAGTATATCTGCATTCCAAAAGTCTTTTCCATCGTCGTACTCAATATAACTTGATGACAAGTTTATTTTAACACATTTCATATAAAAGACCTCCATATTTAAATTTTACTTTTTAAGTATAATATAATCATCTGTAATTCTAGTCAATGAATCTTTAGCTATATTACTCGGAAAATCTTTATCCGAAACCATAATGTGCTTTAATAATTCTTTATATGGTGTTCTATATCTAATATCTTCATAAGATTTTAATAAAAGTTTCTCTTGACTATCATCTTTTGAAAATCTAATTATATCTTTGTAGTTTTCTTTTAGCTTAGTAATAATTGGATGTTCATTTTCTGTCTTTATATCTGTGTTATCTAATACTATATATGCAAGTATAGAATGTGCTTGAGAAAAAGATGTCATTTTTTTAAGAATATACTTACCATCAAATACAGCACGATATTTATATATATGTGCTCTCTTTTTTGGATCAATATATGTATTTTTAAAAGCGTTAACATCATTTACTATAATTGATTTAAAATAAATTTGGTTTAAAAACTCATTTGCTGCATATACTTTCTCATAATCTGAGCTCCCGTTTTGAAAGATTAAGAATATACACAAGTGACCATTTATTGTCAATAGTGTAATCTAACTTAAATTTTTTTTCGTTTTTGTTCATAATTGAACCCTCCTTATTATTAAATATTTTGATTAAATAGTTTTTTATGCATATAAATTTTATCATAATAGTATTTTTATGTCAAGCGTACGTAAAAAAGAACCAGAATAAATCTAGTTCTTTTCAATGGTTATAATAAATTTATTAGTATTTGCATCTATATTTACTTCAAATTTAAATATATTAAATGAATGGTCTAAAATATATCTTAAATAATAATTTAAACATTTTTTTTGTATAAAGTTTAATTTATAATCTATACTTCCTTCTATTACATCTGCTTTATTTATATCATTATAATTTAATTTAAGCTTATCATAAATAGATTTTAGAGACCTTAATACTATATCAAGTGAAACATTAGAACGTTCATCCTCTAAATATTCCTGTAATATTACATTTTTAATACTTTTATCATCTAGATTGACTACTGAACTTGTATTATCTACCATTTTATATAGTTGAATTTCATAAGATATAGAGCAATGAATTATTGATTTTAAAATAGTTGTATACTCCATCAATACTGCATCAATAATTGCCATTCTTCTTTCTTGAGTTAATTTGTATTGGTTTCCTTCAATATTTTCTACTAAAATAACCCTTCTATATATTAAAAAATGTAACTCAAAACTACTCCCATCATTTAATTGTACTATAGCAGGTACCTCAGCATCATCCGAATATTTTTTCTTAAAGAAACTCCCTTTTAATGTTAAATTTGCATTAATCATATTAACATTCCTCCTTTTACATTAGAATTTTGGATTATAGATTTAATTTTTTTTGCGTGAGAATTATATCACATTTATGTAAACATTGCAATAAAATTATAAAAGATAATGTATAAAATTGTATTTACAAATCTTTTTTTGTGATATAATCATATACATGAGAGGAAGAAAATGGAAAAAGATTTAATTAAAAGAGCAAAGAAAAATGATGATGAGGCTTTTACTGAACTTGTAGAACTCTATAGACCACATTTAACTAAGGTTGCAAATGGATTATTAAAAGGATATAGATCTTTTATTGATGATGCTCTTCAAGAAACTTTTATTAAAGCATATTTAAATATCTGGAAATTATTAAATGTAGAAAGCTTTAAACCATGGATTACTAAAATATTATATAATTGTTGTATGGATATTATTGAAAATAAGAAGGACGAAATACTATATAATGATTTTGATGTTTTAAATGAATTTGATGAAAACTATGAAAGTACAATAAAAGATAATAATGATGATTTATCTGTTTTGCAAAAAGAACGTAATTTTTACGATACTATTGATTCTTTAAGTAAAGATGAACAAAATCTTATTACTTTATACTACTACTTTAATTGTGACTATAAGAATATTAAATGAAAAACCTGGCACACTCAGAATGAGAATGTGTCGTGCTTTAGAAAAGTTAAGAAATAAAGAGGAGGAATAATTATGGATATTGAAGAATTATTAAAAGAAAAATATAATAATATAGAGGTTCCAGATGCAATGTTTAATATCAATTATTCAAAATTAAAAACAAGAAAAAAAGCAACAATAATAGTTAATATAACATTAACATTATTGTTTATCTCTAGTATTATAATTGCAATAGCTCAAAGCTTAATGTTTATTCAAACAAGTATTATTTTATCTAAACTTTAATTTTAAAGCAACTAAGAAATTAATCTTAGTTGCTTTTCTATAGTGTATTATTCATAGATTGGAAGCTTAATAGTTTGTCCTATATATATTATAGAATCCTCTAGTTTATTCATTTCTTTTATATCAACAATAACTTTTCTAATATACAAATCATCATTTTTATCACAAATTTGACCTGCAATTGTCCATAATGTATCATTTCCCTTTACAATATATTCATATGATTTATATTCAGTTTTTGCTAGCTCATACGATATTAAAATTTTAAACGAAAGTATTATTATTAATATAAATAATGTATTTTTTATCATTTCTTTTATTTTTTTCATATAACCACCTCTAGAACATTTGTTCTTAATATATTTATATTATATTAAAAGAACATGTGTTTGTCAAGAAAAAATAATATATTTTTATAAATTTTTGCGAAGCTTTTTATTTTAGTTTTTTTGAATATGTAGTTCACAAATAATGTAGTTAACAGATTATAGTATAAAATAAATAGTGGATTATTCCACTACTCTTTAAATATACTTTTTAAATATATATCTTTTGACTCTTTAGTTATCAAAGAACCAGATGCTTTAGCATGTCCTCCTCCGCCAAAATATTTAGCAAATTCATTGACATCTACGTTTTTATTAGTTCTATAGTTTATATTATTTGGTCCAACTATAACTGCTATATCTACATCCTTATTTGAATATAACTCTTGTGAAATTTCATTTACATTATTCTCAGCAAAAACAATTGCACAGTTTCTACCTTTGATTACTTTATAAACAATATTTTTCATCTTTTCTTTTATATATTCATCGTCTCTTTGATGTTCAATTTTTAATAGAAGTTTATCTGTATCATTTAAAATAATTTTAAATGATGTTCTTATTTTGTCCATTATATTATTATAAAAATCATCTCTTGATAATATTCTATATAGTAAATTCATATCTTTTGAAAGTAGATTATTTGTTTTTGTCCAGTCCCAAGTATCATATTGTCTAACAAGTTCTATATATTCATCTAATGAAGCTGTACTAATTCCCCCTAAACTTTTAAATAAATCTTGAATTAACTCTGTTCCACAAGTCAAATTCCCATTATCATTATAAACAAAAATACGTGAAAAATAAAAATTACCTAATCCGGCTATCATTTGCTTTTTTATGGTGATCTACAATATAAAAATCAACACCACATTTTTCACAAAACATTGCATATTCTTTGGCAAATTCAACAGATACACTCAAATCACTAAGAATTACCATATCATACTTTGTTATAATATTTGCATTCATATTTTCCTTCATTTTTTCTTCAACTTTTGAAGGCTCACACATATGCACATCTACATTATTTACATGATATTTAGCTACAATATAGCATGAGTAGCCATCTAAATCTGTATGCGTAAATAATAATATCTTTTTCTGTTTCAATTTATTTACTTTTACCTCTCTTTTCATAATTTTAATTTCCTCCTTCATATTAATTATTTGGATTTATTATATTTAAGCTTAGACATTATATCATAATTATGTAATTAATACAAGATTAAAAGACTAGATTTTCCATCTAGTCTTCTTCTATAATTCTATTTGATACTATAAATATTCTTTTATTTCCACCAAGTATTCCACTTCTTCTAAATATTTTTACTTTATCTTTCTTCTTACTTAGTTCTTTATCATGTTCAAACATATATTGTATAACTCTAAAGACATCTTCAAAATCTGGCATAATTCCATTAAATGCAATACAAATAGGTTTATCCCCTATTTGATTTTTATTTCGCATTAGCATATCATAAATATCTCTTATTCTACTTAACTTTTCAGGTTCTATTTCTTGTCTTGGAATTTCAAATATAAGTTCACCTAATATTCCATTAGGCTTATCTTCTATTCCATTAAATTCATGAAATGTATATCCATTTTCTTTTATAATATAGTTTTCTATATTTTCACTTATAAACTCATTATTAATTTTCCTTAAAGGATAAAAATAATACTTATCTAATATTGCATAATATACCATTACTTTTTCCTGAAATGTAAGTATTTTAGGTACATCATATAATCTTATTTCTTTATCTTCTTTATTAATTCTATATCCTATTTTTAAATCTAAATTAACCTTTAGGTTTGTTTTACTATAAAGTATTATTTCTCTTCCAATAGCAATATGCTTTTCAATATCATTAATTACCATAATTTATTTCCTCTATTATTTTATTTATATTATCCATTTCAAAATCTACTACACTAAGTTCTATTTCTACATTTTCATTAAAATCACATTTTATTACTTTTATATGCTCATTTTGAGAATAATTATCTATTCTATTTTTTAATATATTATAGCTATTGTATGTACAATTAAATGAAACTTTAATATAATTATATATTTCTTTTTTATCGCATTTATCTATACAAATTCTTGCGCTATTTAAATAAGCTCTCGAAAGTGGTCCTGCTCCAAGTAAAATCCCACCAAAATATCTAACTATAACTATACAAACATTAGTAATTGATTCTTTTTCAAGCAACTCATATATTGCTTTAGTTCCTGTTCCTTTAGGTTCCCCATCGTCAGAAAATCTAATATTTGCGACATTGTTTTTTAAATACGAATATATGTATACTACATGTCTAGCTTGCATATTATCTGCTTTTATTTTAGCTATCTTATCTAATGCTTGTTCTTCACTTTCTATTTTAAATAAATATGATATAAATTTGGATTGTTTCTCTACAATTAAACCATCACTAATTTGCCCATAATTCCCTTTTAAATCTATTTTATTATTTAAAGAGTAATATTTCATTCTATCTCCTTTATTTTGCTTTAAATGTATTATATCAGAAGATGAAAGAAAAAAGCAAGGCGTTCTGCCTTACTTTGTATTTTCTGCCATAATATATTTTGGCTTTTCTTGTTTTGTTACAACATCTTTTGTTATAACACATTTTACTATATCCTTATTTGATGGCACTTCATACATCGCATCCATCATTACATTTTCCATTATAGCTCTAAGTCCTCTTGCACCAGTTTTTCTTTCAACAGCAGACTCAACAATAGCATTTAAAGCATCTTCTTCAACACTTAATTCAACATCATCCATTTTAAATAGTTTTACATATTGCTTTAGTAATGCATTCTTTGGTTTTGTAATAATATCTATTAAAGCACTTTCTGTTAATTGATTTAGACTTGTAATAATTGGTAATCTTCCTATTAATTCTGGAATCAAACCAAACTTTACTATATCTTGTGGCTGAACTTGTGAAAAAATTCTACCAACATCAATATCTTTTTTAGACTCAACTTTTGCTCCAAATCCCATTGTTTTTGTATCAACACGAGATTCAATTATTTTTTCAAGACCATCAAATGCTCCACCACATATAAATAAAATATTTGATGTATCTATTTTTATAAATTCTTGTTGAGGATGCTTTCTTCCACCTTGTGGAGGTACATTTGCAACTGTTCCTTCAATTATTTTAAGTAATGCTTGTTGAACACCCTCACCACTTACATCTCTTGTAATAGAAACATTTTCACTTTTTCTTGAAATCTTGTCTAATTCATCAATGTAAATTATTCCGCTTTCAGCCTTTTTTACATCATAATCTGCTGCTTGAATAAGTCTTAAAAGTATATTTTCTACATCTTCTCCAACATATCCAGCTTCTGTAAGAGTAGTAGCATCTGCTATAGCAAATGGAACTCTTAGTATTTTAGCAAGTGTTTGTGCAAGTAATGTCTTTCCACAACCTGTTGGTCCAAGCAATAATATATTACTTTTTTGTATTTCAACATCATCAAGTTTATCCATATTTCTTATTCTTTTATAATGATTGTATACAGCAACAGATAAAACTTTCTTGGCATCATCTTGCCCTATAACATACTCATCTAAAACACTTTTTATCACTTCTGGTGAAGGTAACTCATCTGTTGAAACTAAGTCTTTTGAACCCATAATATTTTCTTGTGTTAAACCATCTTCATCCTTCATTATTTTATGACAAATTTCAACACACTCATCACAAATATATACACTATTAGGACCTTCAATTAGCTTATCTACTTCTTGTCTTAGTCTACCACAAAATGAGCAAAATATGGGTTTTGGGCTATGATTGCCACTATTTGAACCCTTATTTGCCATATTATTTATTCTCCTTTATATTATTGATATTATCCATAACTTCGTCAATTAAGCCATATTCTTTAGCTTCTTCAGCTGTTAAATAATTATCTCTTTCTGTATCCTCTTGTATTCTTTCGATTGGTTGACCAGTTCTTTCACTTAATATTCTATTAAGTTTTTCTCTAGTTTTAACCATATGGTCTGCATGAATTTTTATTTCAGTTGTTTGACCTGAAATTCCGCCACCACCAATTAATGGTTGATGAATTAATACTTCTGAATTAGGAAGAGCATATCTTTTTCCTTTTGTACCAGCCGCAAGAAGTACAGAACCCATTGATGCAGCCATACCTACACATATAGTGCATACATCTGATTTAATGTATTGCATTGTGTCATATATTGCCATACCATCTGTTATACTTCCACCTGGTGTATTAATATATAAGAAGATATCTTTACCTGGATCTTCTGCATCTAAGAATAGTAATTGTGCAACTATTACTGATGCAGATGCACTATCTACTGGCTCAGATAAAAATATTATTCTTTCTTTTAAAAGTCTTGAGAAAATATCATAAGATCTTTCCCCTTTACTTGTTTGCTCTATTACATATGGAACTAAACTATTATTTATCATATGTTAAACCTCCTTATATTTTATTATTTTTCTACAACACTATCAGTTATAACTTTCATTATTTTTTCTTGTGATAATTGTTGTCTCATGTAATTTCTTGCATTTTCATTTTTAACTAAAGATTCTTCATCTCCTGCACCATATTGTGCAGATAATTCTTTGATTTTAGCATCAATTTCTTCTTCAGTTACTTCAACTTTTTCTTCTTTTGCAACTGCTTCAAGTCCAAGACTTAATTTAATTCTCTTAGAAGCTTGGTCTCTCATTTGTGCTTTATAATCTTCAAGGCTCATTCCCATATATTGTAAATACATATCAATATTTAAACCTTGATATGATAGATTTGCATTCATCTCTTCTACCATTTTTTCAACTTCTTCATCAATCATTCCTTCTGGAATAATAACTTCTACTTTTTCAATAAATTTATCTATAGCTTCTTGCTCTTTTTGAGCTTTTGCTTGAGCTTCTTTTCTCTCTTTAACTTTTTTATTTAATTCTTTTTTATAATCTTCTAAAGTATCATATTCAGAAACATCTTTTGCAAATTCATCATCTAATTCTGGTAAAACTTTTTCTTTTATTTCATGTAATTTTACCTTAAATGTTGCGTCTTTTCCTG
This sequence comes from uncultured Clostridia bacterium, assembly GCA_949106495.1. Lineage (GTDB taxonomy): Bacteria > Bacillota > Clostridia > TANB77 > CAG-465 > CAG-465. The sequence continues at coordinate 39,166 of CARYZD010000002.1, read as the reverse complement.
CTAGATCTTGTGCATGATATTCTTCTGGAAATTTAACATTAACATCTCTTTCTTCATCAACTTTCATTCCTACCATTTGTTCTTCAAATCCTGGAATAAATTGACCTGAACCAATTGTTAATTCAAAGTTTTCTCCTTTTCCACCTTCAAATGCAACTCCATCAACAAATCCTTCAAAATCTATAACAGAGATATCTCCATCTTTTAGTTCTCTATCTTCTACTGTTACAATTCTTGCATTTTTTTCTCTAATGCTTTCAAGTTCTTCTTCAACTTCTTTTTTTGTTACTCTTGTGCTTACTTTTTTAACTTCAATTCCTTTGTAATCTGAAACTTTAGCTTCTGGTTTTACACAAACATTTACAACAAATATAAAGTCTTTATCTTTACCAATTTGTTTTATATCTAATTCTGGTCTAGAAACAATTTCTAAGTTGTTTTCTATAACAGCTGTTCTATATGCTTCATCTACTGTGTTTTCAATAACAAATTCGTATAGTACTCCTTCTCCATATGTTTTTTCAACAACAGCTCTTGGTACCATTCCATTTCTAAATCCTGGTACTTTAAATTTTTTTGCGTTTTGTTTGAATGCTTTATCTAATTCAGCATTAAATTGTTCTTTATCCATTGTAAATTCAATTTCTACAACAGAATTTTCTTTTTTCTCTACTTTAACGTTCATTTTAATTCCTCCATTACATAATTTTCGTTAATTTTAACTATTACATTATATCATAAAATATATATTTTTCAACCCTTTTTTTCCAATAATATCCTCTTATTTATATATACCGAAGGTTTTAATATTTTATGTTTTAATTGTAGTTCACATATAATATAACATACAAGTTAAATTAATAAATAAAGAAGTAAAACTTTTTGCTTTACTTCTTGCCTCTTTATATCCAATTTCCTCTTGTTTTTGGCCTATTGATTTTAGGTTTATTTTTTTCTTCCTCTTGTCTTATTTTTTCTAATCTTATACGTTCTTTTGTCTCTCTATACTCATCAAAATTGCCTACATATTTAGTTATTTTTCCATTTTCTAATTCTGCTACTGATGTTGCAATTTTATTTATAAAGTATCTATCATGTGATACAAAAATGATTGTACCCTTATACTCTTGTAATGCAGTTTCAAGTACATTTCTTGTATCTGCATCAATATGGTTAGTTGGTTCATCAAATATTAAAATATTTGCTTTTGTTTGAATAAGTTCGCTTAAAAGTAATCTTACCTTCTCTCCACCAGATAATTTTCCAACTGGCTTATATATTGTTTCTCCAAAAAATCCAAAATGAACAAGTGTTGCTCTAAGTCTAGTTTCTTCTCCATTAAAGTATTCTCTAAAGTTATCTATAAGTGACTGATTTTCATCTTCAAAATGTATCTCTTGAGGTATATATCCTATACTAATATTTCCACCTATCTTTATCTCTCCTGAAATGAAACCATCTATCTCTTTTTCATTACAAGCATTAATTATTGCTTTAATTAGAGTAGACTTTCCAGCTCCATTTTTACCAATAATACAAATTCTTTCTGAATGATATAAATTTAAATCTAAATTATCTAAAATACTTTTATCTTCATATCCTATAGATAAGCCTTTAAATTTTATTATATCATTTCCTGCCTTTCCTTTAACTTCAAAACCTAAAGAAATTTTGTTATTCTCTTTTGGCTTTTCAAGTGTATCTATTTTATCTATTCTGCCTTCAATTGCTTTTGCTCGTTTGAAAAAGCCCTCATTATCACCGATTCTACCAAAACTTCTTAATTTTTTAGCTGCTTCTTCTAATCTATTTATCTCATTTTGCTGATTAATATAATCTTGTTCTTCTTTTTGCTTTCTTATTTTATTTTCCTCTAAAAATTTAGTATATCCACCAATAGTTACATACGCTTTACCATTTTCTATAAGTATTGTTTTATCTGCAACTTTGTCCATAAAGTATCTATCATGAGATACAACAATAATCGTCTTTTTGCAATTTTTAACAAACTTTTCAAGTTCTGCTAATGCTTCAAAATCTAGATGATTTGTTGGTTCATCTAAAAGAAGTACATCTGGTTCCTTTGCCATTATATTACAAAGATTTACTCTAGTTTTTTCTCCTCCACTTAATACATTATATTTTTTAGATAACATATCCTCTGTAATGCCAAGCTTTTGCCTTGCTGTAGAAATCTTTTGTGTTCCTTCATTTGTAACTTTTTCTAAAATTTCTAATGCTTTTTGATATCTCTTTTCAACTTTATTTAAATCTGCATCTGGATTTGAAAATTCAATTGAAGCTAGTTCAAGTTCTCTTTGTGCATTATATATTTCTGGCATTAAAACATCTTGAACTGTTACAGAGTCTTCAAGTAACTCAGGTATTTGTTCAAGTTTTGCCATCAATTTCATATCTTGACTAATTGCAATACTTCCTTCATCTACTGTGTCTTCTCCATTTATTAATTTAAGTATAGTAGATTTGCCACACCCATTTGCTCCAACTATTGCAACAATCTCTTCTTTTTTTATTTCAAATGATACACCATCAAGTAGTTTTTCTTTATATCCATGGTCATATTTTACATCTATTAAACTTATCATTATATTTCTCCCTATTTATTACTTATAATAATATATCATACTTATATTTAAATATAAAGAGTTAGTATAAATTAAAATAGAATGGATTTTTTTCCATTCTATTTTTAAATGTAAATTCTTACTATACTATTTTAGCTTTTCATTTGAAAATAACTTTGCTCCATAAAATGTTGACCTTGGTATTATATTATTTTCATTTTCTAGTTGTATATCTATATTTACTATACTTCTATCATTTATTATAGCTCTTACATCTATTATACCTAATTTATCTTCCTCTACATCCTTTTCTAAATGTATATCATGCATTATCTCTATTTCTTTTATCTCTATATTTAATTAAGAATGTCACACATTTGTGTACATTTTAATATTGAATTATTCTTTTTTACTTTTTAGATTAAATTTATTTTTTTGATTTAAAAATTTATTGAATAAAATTAATTTGATTTAAATTTTTAGATTTAATATTCATGAATTACTAAATTATATTATCTAAAATTTTATATGTAAATAAATTTAATATCACATTACAAAACTAGTTTAAGTTAGATAAAACCTTATTTTTTAATATGTAGAAAAAAGCATTCAACCTTAATGGCTAAATGCTCTGCTTTATATTTTTATTCTGATACTGTTGCTTTCTTCTTTCTTTTTGAAGAAGTTTTTTTAGTTTGATTTTCTTCAACTTCTTCTACTGAATTTTCTAATGCAACCAATTGGTCATATATATTTGCTATTGCTTCCTCTCTTGTCATTGCATAATCATTCTGAATCATTACTTTTGCTTCTTCTATTGCTCCATTTTCTATAAGTTTTGTTGTAATATCTCTATGTGCTTTAATTATTTTATTATTTGGCCCTATTTCTACTTCATTATCTTGAGCAATTTTAATTATCTCTTCTAGAGTAATATCTTTATATGAAGGTTCTTGCTCTTCATATTTATTTATAATTTCCTGAACACTATCATTATTATAATAACTATAACTTAATCTATATAGTGCATATGCAGACTTTGTATCTTTTAAACTATCAAATACATAAGCATATTTATTATAACAAATTGCAATATCTTGTGCTGTATAAGAAATCATTTGTAATTTTTTTATTGCCTCTAAACATTTAACAATTTCTTTTCTTGCAAAATATAAATCTATTTTCTTTTCTCTTGCTTCTCTACTTAAAAAATTCCAATAAATAGCTCTATCCAATGCATCTAATGCAGCTTTACGTCTTTTTTTATTTAAAAGAATATCTGAATATACTATATATACTTCGTCATTTGCATAAGGTGTATCTTTTACTTCTTTTTCTCCTGCAAATATATTTTGAAATATCATTTTTTCAAAGTCTGATGAGAAACTACAATATAGTACATTCTCGTCTTCTGTTTTAGATATAGACTCGATTTTTGGAATAACTTCTTCAACACTCTTTAATGCTTCTTCAAAATTTCCATCATTCATATTATTAGTAAGTTCTACTATTAAATTATCTATTTCTGTTTGTTCTTGTGTTCTTTCTTCATTATTATTAACATTTTCTTGTGTATTATCTTCTATATTTTCATCATTTGTTTGTTCCTTATTTATTTCTTCTAATATTACATTAATCGCTTCAATTGTTGCTAGAGCATCTTCTACTATTTTATTTTGAGCATTATATAATACATTTAAATACTCAATATCTTCACTATAGTTTCCTGTTAGTTTTCCTTTAATTAAATTTACTTTTTCTTCCATAATTTTTATCAACACTCTTTCACAATATATATCTTATATATAGATATTAGCATATAGAATAAAAAAAAGAAATATTTTATAACAAATATCTCTTTTTTGTAACATTGATGTAAAATTTTAATTTTGTATTTTATTTGAAAGAATTAATGCAGCAAATTTTAGTAACTCTATGTCTTTATCTTTAATATTTAATTGCTTATTTTTAGAAACAATTGCTACAGAGCCAACAATAGATGATTCTACAATTATTGGTACAATTGACTTTGCGTAAATTTCACCATCCCCTTCTAATATGTTAAATGTTGGCATAGTTTTTTCATTAAATACTTTTCTATTTTCAAGTATTTCTATATATTTTTTAGATAAAGGCATATTTATATATGAATCATCCTTTTTACCACATACATATATAGAAGAATTGTCTGTAACTATAACTTCCTTATCTATTAATTCTTCTAATAAATTTACTAAGGTTATACATTCGTCTTTATATTCATCAATTGCTGAATATTTTTTTAACTCAATAAATCCATCTTCACCAACCACTATTTCTACTTCATCATTTTCTTTCAATTTTAATTTTCGTCTTACATCTTTTGGTAGTACTATTCTACCAAGATTATCTATTCTTTTTATTATACTGGTAAACTTCATTTAATCACCTCAAATAACTACTTTTATTGTTTGAGGAAAAAATATATTTTATACCTATTTTTTATCTTTATTTTGATTTATATATAATAAATTTTCAAGTTTCTCTTTTAAACCTGTTTTTCTATTTTTAGATTCTAAATTATCTACCATATAATTTATAACATTTCTATTTCCAATTATAATTAACATTTTTTTTGCTCTTGTCATAGCAGTATAAAGTAAATTTCTACTTAACAGTTTTCTATATCCTGTAAATATTGGAAGTATTACATAGTCAAATTCAGAACCTTGGGATTTATGTATTGTTATTGCATATGAGTGCTCTAGTTGATCCAATTCATCAAAATCATATTCTACCAGTCTATCATCATCAAATTTAACGTATACTTTTTCTTCTTCATTATCTATAATATCTATATAGCCAATATCTCCATTATATATTCCTTCAAAAAACTTTCCTTCAATTGAATACTTTTTATCATAATTATTTACAATTTGCATTACTTTATCTTTTTCTCTAAATATTTTTGATTGATATTCCACTTGCTTTTTATTTTCAGATTTAGGATTTAGAATCTCTTGCATTTTTTCATTTAATTGTATTGTACCAAGTTCTGTCTTTTTTACAGGCGTTAAAACTTGTAAATCTTTTAATATATCAAGGGACGCATATGTTTCAAGTCTATATGAGATAAGAGATGAAATTTCTGCTACGGTTTGCTCTATTGTTTTAGTAGCAATAAAAAATAAATCTGTATCTTTACTTTTAAATTCTGGATACATACCATCATTTACTCTATGTGCATTGACAATAATATCACTTTTAGCACTCTGTCTATAAATTTGTTTTAATTCTACTGTAGGAACTATATCTGATGATATAATATCCTTTAATACACTTCCAGGTCCCACTGATGGCAATTGATTTACATCTCCTACTATTATTACTTGTGTGGAAGGCTTTATTCCCTTTACTAAGTTATTCATCATCATTAAATCTATCATAGAGGCTTCATCTATAATTATAACTTCATCTTCTACTTGTTTTACTTGATATTCGTAAAACATATCTATATCTTTATCATCTATTTTAGTTATTTCAAGTAGTCTGTGTAGTGTTTTTGCCTCTTTACCTGTTGTTTGTGTAATTCTTTTTGCTGCACGGCCAGTTGGTGCACATAAAACATAATTCTTTTTTTCTTCTTCAAGTATATCTATTATACATTTTATTATAGTTGTTTTTCCGGTTCCTGGTCCACCTGTTACAATAGATATCATATTGTTTAAACATGTACATATAGCATCACTTTGCTCTTTAGATAAAACTATATTATTGTTGCTACTTACCTTTTCAATTAATTTATTTAAATTTTTAGTTTTTACATTTTGTCTAGTATGTTCGATTACACACTTTGCTATGTTTTCTTCTGCTAAATACATACTTTGTCTAAATACATAATCTATACTATCTATCTTATCTATATATAATTTGTTATTTAAAACAAGTCTTGTAATACTATCTGAAATTTCAGTCTCTTCCACTTCAAGCAGTTCAACACAATATTTTAGTAAATTTTCTTTTTCAACACAAGTATGTCCAAATTCTGTTATTTTATCTATTGCATATATTATACCATTATCTAATCTATCAGCATTAATTAAAGATATACCTATATTTCTTCCTATATTATCTACAGTTTTAAAATCTAAAGACCTAACAAACCCCAGTAAACTATATGGGTTTTCTTTGATTATACTAATAGTATCTTTTCCTACTGCTTGATATATCCTATTTGCCATTACAGTAGATATTTGAAACTCACTTAAAAACTCAATTGTATTCCATTTTTCCCATTCTGTATTGAAAAATTCATTAAGCCTTTCTATCTTTTCAGTATTAAGTCCTTTTACTTCATATAATTTATCCATAGAAAATCTAATTACATTTACAGTTTCATCTCCAAATGCATCAACAATATTTGATGCTGTCTTCTTTCCAACTCCAGATATATTATCTGCAATATATGTAATTAATGCAGACTTAGTCTTAGGTAATACTTTTTTATATGATGTAAATTTAAATTGTTCACCATACACCTTATGTGACACAACTTCGCCTTCAAACTCTAATTCATCATCTACTTCTATTTCTTCTGTTTCCCCAACGCATGTAATATATTCTTTTTGTTGTTTAACTAGTAATACTGTCCAATTATTCGTATCATTTTTAAAAATAATTGTTGCAACTTTTCCTTCTATTTTCATATTTAAGTCTGCCCTTTCAAATATGATTATTATATTATAACGTGTTTAAAAATTCAAGTATAGTAAAATTTAGTTTATGTATACTATGTTTGACTTTTTTATTTACTTTTGATATAATCTTGCCCTGGAGGTAAAAAATGACAAAATTTTTAGAGCAACTGTTGGAAATAGATAAAGAAAAATACGTAAAAGATTTAAATAAAAGTATAGATTTTGAAACTTATCCTAAAATTAAAGATTTTATATTAAATAATGAATTATATATTACTAATATAAAAACAAACCCAATTAAAATTAAAAACTCTAGTTCTACTCTTATATTAGATAATTCTAAAAACAGATGGTTTATTTTATGTATTGATTCTAAAATTAAATTAATAGCTAAAAAAAATGTACTTATACATACAAATATTTTTAGTTATGAAAAACGTAATGCCTCTTTTAATAAAGTTAATAAAATAAAAAAAGCAGATTATCTTATAGAATATGTAGATAAAATTGGTGCTAACCTATCTCTTAATATACAAAACTATAATGATAAAATTGGTAAATTAAAATGGGATGATGATTTTGATGAAATTAAAGAAATGACTTTAGAACTTCAAAATAAAACTTCTCTTTCAGGATATACATACAATGGAGAAAACTTTTCTTTGTGTATAATTGGTAAAGGTTACGATAAAAAAATAGATATATTAAAATAGAAGGAAAACGACTTATAAATCGTTTTTCTTTTATTTAGCCCTTTATTATGTTAAAATACTATTGGTGAATAAAATGAAAACTTTTTTAAACAATATAAATTATGTAGTTGGCGAAAATATTACGGATAATATATTAAATAAATTTATTGAAACATTAAATAAATTATTCATTGAAAAAAACATAAATGAATACTTTAAGGATTACACTTATGTTTTTAAAAATAAGCTTAACCTACATTTAATGTCAAAACTAAATTTAGATATATATCTTTCAACCATTGACCTAGATTTTAAAAATGAAGTACCAACTTGGATTACAGGAATAACCACTGATACAGGAGTATACATGGTATTATCTTCTAATGTTGACATGAAAGAGAATGCAATATTAGCATTACACGAAATTATTCATTTTCTTTCCAAACAATTAAAGATAGAAAGTAACAATGAGAGATATTTACTTTTAGAAGAATCATTATCAACTTATATATGTTCACAGATGACAAGTGGTAAATTTAGTAAAATTATAGAAGACTATAATAACAATTCTTTAAAAACAATACAATCATTATTAAATAGCAATGAAAATGAGAGTTTTGCAAAGAATAATGGATATTACTATTCTTTCTTTTTTATGAAATATCTAAAAAACAACTATTATAAAGGTAAAATTGTTGAGTACATTATTGATAATAAAAAATTATTTATAGACTTACCAAAATTAGAAAAAGAGTTTAAAGAATTTATAATAAATCAGATAGAATATTATAATAAATAAAAGCTGTTACCTATAGTAATAGCTTTTATATTTTCTTTTTAACTTGACATAATTTAAAGTGCGTGCTATACTTTTTATGTAATTTTTTATATAAGGAGGATATTAATATGAACTATGATGAAGAGGTAGAAAAATTTCTAGCCCTATTTGGAATTAATAATTCAACTTCAGCTATGAGGTCACAAAAAATAAAAATACATGAATTATTAAAATTAATTGAAAAGGACGACTCTTATACAATGCCAGATAAAACAAAACCTTTTAATAAAACATGTATAAAAGAGTTTCTAATTTATTCTCAGTCAACATATAGTGCTGCTAAAGTCCTATTTGGTAAAGAAGATTATAGCTATAATGTAATTGACTTTCCAAGAGAAACTGCAAACTTTTCAAACAAATTCTTAACTAATTCATCTTCAAAGTATAATATCGTAATGCCTAATGATTATCCAATTGATATATTTACTAATACACTATTACTTAGATATTTTCCTATCGAATGGATAATAGAACATTTTATAATTGATGAAGAAAAAATTGTTGTAAGGTACAATGATTTAAAAAATCAATTTTACTTAGAAAAATTTGATGATTCAGCTCATAAAATACAAACTTGTTTATCTATGAATGTATCAGCAATACAAAAAGCAACCGACTTAAATAGGCTTAATGAAATTTACACTTTATATTTAGAAAAAGACGCTTAAGGCGTCTTTTATTATTTTAACTCATACATTTTAATTTGTGCATTAGAATGTCCTTTATCAAAAATATTTCCTTTTTTAGGAAAGCCATTAAAATATGTATATATTAATCTGCATATCCCATTATGTGTTACTATAAGGATATTTTTATCTTTATATTTTTCTTTTATTTCATCTAGTAACTCATATACTCTTGCTTTACATTCCTCAATTGTTTCTTCATCTTCAATTTGTTCTTTTCCATAAGTCCAAAACTTTTGATAATCAAATGTATCAACATCTATTCCTTCTAAACTTCTAGAATCTCTTTCGATTAATCTATCATCATACATTATATCAATATTTTTACTATTTACAATTTCGGCTGTTTGTTTTGTTCTTGTCATTGGTGAACAAATTACTAAATCATAGTTTAAGTTTTTAACTAATTTTTCTGCCTCATTGCACTGTTCTATTCCTGTATCATTTAATGGTATATCTGTAACAGATAAAAGTTTCTTTTGAATATTCCAATCTGTTTGACCATGTCTTATTACATATAAATACATTTTTCTTCCTCCTCTATTTCAATACTAATTTTAGCATATAAAAATAGTATGGTCAATTTATAATAATTGTTTTCATATTTTAATATTTTTTATTTTACTTAATATACTTTATTAAGGTGATTAAATGTATTATATTATTACAAGAAAAAAATTAATTTTATCTTTTTCTATTCTTTTTTTAATTTGTATGTGTAGTATATCATGTTATGTTCTAGCTTCAGGTACTACATCTTGGGGTCTATGCTTTAGAACACCTAATGCACTTCCTGAAGGGAATGCAACTTCTGAAGAACTACTAAAATATAACGCATATTATACTGGTTCTCAAGATGAAAAAAAAGTATATCTAACTTTTGATGTTGGATATGAGGCAGGATATACTAATTCAATACTAGATACATTAAAAGAGCAAAATGTAAAAGCAGCCTTTTTTATAGTTGGTAACTTTTTTGATTCAGATGCTGCCACTGTAAAAAGAATGCATGACGAAGGGCATATTGTAGCCAATCATACTCTTACACATCCAGACATGTCAAAAATGTCTACTTTTGAAGATTTTAAAAAACAAATACTACCTAATGAAGAAAAATGTAAAAATATAACTGGTGAAGAAATGAAAAAATATTATAGACCACCTCAAGGAATTTATAATACTCAAAATTTACAAGATGCTCAAAATCTTGGATATAAGACAATATTTTGGTCTGTAGCATATGTCGATTGGAAACAAGATAGTCAACCATCACATGAAAGCGCTATGGCTACATTAAGAAAAAGAATTCATAATGGAGCGATAATATTACTTCACTCTACATCTAAGACAAATATGGAAATACTAGGAGATTTTATAACTGAATTAAAAGACCAAGGATATACTTTCTGTTCACTTGATGAATTAGAGGAAACTTAGTGTTAAAATTTATAAAAAACTTTTTACTTCTAAGTATTTCAACTGGGATAATTAATATAATTGAAGTAATAACTAATGCGTATATTACTCAAAAAATTGGAACTACTATCCTTGGCTCCTATTCCCTAATAACTAATTTTTTTAATTTTTTAGTTACAATTTCTCTTTTTGGAATACCACTTGCGATTACAAAAATTGTTTCTGAAAAAGATGAAATAAATGATAATACTTATATAAAAAAAGCAATAAGTATTGGTAATAAAATTTGTGCATTAATATCTGTTTTAGTATGTGTTATAACTATTGTTTTTAAAGATAAAATATGTGATATCTTTCTACATAATTTAGAAGATGATAGAATTATAATACTACTTGCTCTATCTCTTCCATTTATGGCTATTAGTTCTAGTATTTGTGGTTATTTTAATGCTTTAAGAAAAGTTAATAAACCTGTTATAAATGAATTTTTATGCCATGTTATACGTTCAACTGCACTTATTATACTTATACATTATTATAACCAAACATACCTTGCTTTTGGAATTAGTTTACTTATATCTGAAATAGTCTCTCTTCTATACACTTATTTAATGTATAAAAAAGATATAAAAACACTAAGTAATGCTAATAATAAAAACACTCGTACTATTAGTGTTTCAAAAAAAATCTTAAAAATTGCAGCTCCTATTTCATTTACATCATTTGTACGTTCAGGACTTTCTACATTAAAGCATACACTAATACCTTTGAGACTACAAAAATACGGTTTTTCATATGATTATGCGCTTTCAAGGTATGGATTAATACATGGAATAGCCTGGCAATTTATACTTATGCCTAGTATATTTATTAATTGCTTTTCATCTTTATTACTACCAGAGTACTCTAGATACTTTGCAACTAATAATACTACTAAAATACAAAATATAACAGAAAGAATATTTAAACTTACACTTCTTGCTTCACTTTACATATCATTTTTAATATACATATCCTCAGACTTATTATGCTTTTCAATATATAAAAACACTGAAGTATCATATTATGTTAAAGTTTTAACTCCATTAATATGTGTCGTATACTTAGATTTTATTGTAGATAATATATTAAGAGGTTTAGATTTACAAGTGAAAGTTATGAAAATTAATATACTTGATGTTGTAACGTGTATTTTACTTATATATTTTGGTGTACCATATATTGGAACTTTTGGATATATTTTAGTTATATATGTAAGCGAATATCTAAATGGACTTTTAAGTATAAATTTACTACTTAAAAAAATTAAATTAGATTTCAAATACTTTGAATGGTTAGTATTACCTTCAATTTTACTATTTATTTCTTTCTTTTTAACTGCAAAGATGTTTCCTAATACCCAAAATTATATTTCACTGTTATTAAATCTTATTTGTTTTACATGTATTTTCTTTTCGTTATACTTTGTAATTCAAAAATTTAAAGCAAAGAAAAATAAGGCGTAAGCCTTATTTTCCATATTTATATATATCTAATATTAACGCTGCATCATTTGCATTTATTATTCCATTTCTATCTAAATCTCCTATTTTAAGTTGTTCATCTGTAACATTACCATATTTATATAAATCAAGAGCTATTGCTGCATCATTTGCATTTACAATATTATTTCCATCTAAATCTCCCATATGTTCTATTCCACTAACTATTGCTCCACTCCATCCTTCTCCTATATATCCTTTAGAATCATTTGGTATAATTACTTTTCCTGTATAATTCTTAAATGTATCAGAATTTATTTTAGGAGCTTCTTTTGATGTAAAAGTAATTGAACCTAATGTAGTATATGCAAACGCCTCGCTACCAATTTCTTTTACTGTAGATGGAATTACTAAATCTTTTCTATCTAACCCATTACAATTTAAAAAAGTTTTATTTCCTATACTTAATAAATTGTTACTAAGTTGTACTTTTGTTAAATACCCACATCCTAGAAAAGCTTCATCCCCAATAGAAATAATACTATTTGGTAATTTAACCTCACCTGTAATTTGAACAATATTTTTAAATGCTTCATTATCAATTCTAGTAACTGTATATCCATTTATTTCATCTGGAATTATATTAGTATAGACTTTACTTTCATATCCTGAAATTGTACATGTTTTTGCACCATCACTATTTATAATAAATTTAAACCCATCAGTAAAAGAATCATATTCTATTGGTCCAAAATATAGTTCTTCAGTAGCACATACCACATTAGTAATTGAAAGTATTATCATTAGTACTGCAATACCAAAACATATTTTTCTTTTATTCATTAGCACTCCCTTCTTTATTTTCCATATTTATATATATCCAATATTAATGCTGCATCATTTGCATTTATTATTCCATTACCATCTAAATCCCCAATAATTTTTTCTTCATCTGTAACATTTCCATATTTATATAAATCTAGAATAAGAGCTGCATCATTTGCATTTACTATACCATTTTTATCTAAATCCCCTAGTAAATAATCTTCATTTGTTACAACGACAACCATTTGAGAAATCATATCACCATATTTGGCAGTTATTGTAGCTTCACCATTTCCAACTGCATAAATATATCCATTTTCTATTCTAACTATATTTATATTTGAAGATGTAAATGTAATATTTTCTGAATCTCCATTATATGAATCAAATGAATATTCTAATATTTGAGACTTTCCATTTTTAAGAATACATCTACCATTTTTAAAACTTAATTTTTCTATAGATACTACATTTATATCTATATTATCACATGCATCTAAATATTTTGCAGTAATTGTAGCACTTCCAACTCCAACTGGAATTAATCTATTATTTAATACCTTTACAATATTAGAATCACTACTTTCAAATGTTATATTATTTATATTTCCACCATCATTAAAGTAATAATCTAAGTCTGCATCTAAATTAATGCTTGTATCTTTTCTATAATCAATATTAATACTATCTTTTTTAAATTCAATCCAATTAGAATCTACTACCTCTATTAATATTTTAGCAGTAGTATTTCCAAATCTTGCTGTAATAGTTGTTTGACCGTTAGAAAGTATAGTTAGTACTCCATTTTCTACTGTTGCAACATCTGTATTTGATGATAACCATTCCAAATCGTTTACTGAATAATCATATGAATAAAAGTTATAATCTAATGTATATGTATTAACTGTATTTACTATATTTAAACTTTGAGTATTAAATGAAATCACATCTTTACGAACAACTGTAATATTAATACTATCTTCTACATCTTTATATCTAGCGGTTATTGTAACATTACCAGTAGAAATTGCCTTAACAAGCCCATTTTCAACAGTTGCTATATTTGAATTTGATGATATCCATTCAATTGCACTTTCTGTAGCATCATCATTAAAATAATAATTTACATCTAAATTCTTATATCTTTCTTCTTTTATTGTAAAACTCTCTGTAGTAATCTCTAAACTATTACCTCTTACAATTAGTACTTCTATATTTGCTTCTGCATCATCAAATGATGCTGTAATTTTAGTTCTACCTTCAGATATTGCATTTACAAATCCGTTCTCAACAGTTGCTACATTCTCATCTGAAGAAGTCCAAACTATATCCTCGAAAGTTGCATTATTTAATAAATGATAATTAATATTCAACTTCTTTTGAGTTCCAATAACAATTCTTTCTATATTATCTGAAAAAGAAATTTCATTTTCATCTTTAAAAACAGTTACTAACAACTCTGCTGATGTATTTTTATATCTTGCAGTTATAGTTGCTTCTCCTTTTGACACCCCAGTTATATTTCCTTCGTTGTCTACTGTAAGTATCTCTTCGTTTGAACTTGTCCAATCTATATCTTGAAATGTAGCCCCTTCTTCTAATGAATATTCTACATTCAACTTTAAATTATTTCCAATTGCAAGTAATATATTTTTTTCTCTAAACTTAATAACATTTTTTGTACTAGTTTTAGCATAAATTATGGTATTGTTCATTATTACATCTGAAAAGTTGTATGGTTTAGTATATGCTTCATCATAATACCACCCTTCAAAATTATAATTCTGAATATTAGGTGATGAAAATTCTGCAACGCTAAGACCATATTTTGTTTGATTCACCTTTTTATATTCTGAACCATTAATCATAAATGTAACACTTGGTTTTTCTACATACGAATATACAGCTTTATCTACCAAAACATCTTCAAATCCAACTTTTCCATCTAAATGGTAATATGGTATACTTGGCTCTGTAAATGAATATTGACTTGGTGCAGGAACTGGTCCTCTAAATATTATTGCTTTAGCGTTTGAACAATAGTAAAATACACTGTCTCCTATTTCAGATACTTTCGAACCTAAAATTATATATCCATTTAGTGATATACATGTATCAAATGCAGCATCTCCAATAGTTACAACACTATCTGGTATTATTAAGTCTCCTTTTAAAGACTCATTATATGAAAAAGCCCAGTTTCCAATTTGAGTAACTGTATTACTTATAATTAGACTTTCTGCTCCTCTGCATTCAAAAAAAGCTCTTTCCCCAATTTTTTTTACACCATTTGGTATAACTATATTCTTAACACTTTCACATAAGCAAAAGCAATCATCAGGTATCTCCTCCAAATTTGAAGATATTGATAATCCAGTTATATTCTTACAATTATAAAAAGCTGCACTACCAATTGTAGTTAATGTTGATGGTAAATTTATATCTCCTGTTAAACTACTACAATTAAAGAAAGCTCTTTCACCTATTGAAACTAATCCATTAGGAAAATTTATTGGTCCCATTAATTTTTTACAGTTAAAAAAAGCACATTCCCTAATTTTTTTTACTGTACTTGCTATATTTACACAACTAATTCTACTATCTACACATTTTATTACTTCTGTTTTGTTTTTATCATAAAGTATTCCACCAGAATAAACAAAATACTTATTTGAATTATCTACTGTAATACTAGATAGTGAACTTGTGTCATAAAGTGCTTTTTCACCTACATCAATTACAGATGCTGGTATATGAATTGAAGTCACTTTAGATGCATTAAAAAATGAAAAGTCACAAATATACACTGTTCCATTTCTTAACACTACATCTCCTTTTCTACCTTCTGGGCAACATACAAAATATACATAGTCTTTACTATATAATGTTCCATTATATGAAGAATATGTTGTATTAGATGAAGATACTTCAATTGTTTCAAGTGTGCTACAATTTAAAAAAGTATCTGTATATATCGCATTTACAGTCTTTGGTATAATAACTTTTTTTAAATTATATGCTGTAGCAAAACATTCAGAATATAAACCAATTACTTTTTTTCCATCCACTGTTTCAGGAATATTAAGGACTTCTTCTATGCCTGAATATTCTACTACATATATTCCTCCTGATGTTTCCATATAAGAATAGTATCCTGATTCTTTTATATTTGAATTATCTGTTGGATTATACTTTTCATCTTCCATATTTGTATATTCATTTGCAAAAGTTAAATTATTGCAACCGATTAATAAAATAAATACTATTATTGTAAATAACAATCTATTAATTTTCATATAAATACCTCTTATGTAACTAATTGTACACTATAGACAAACATATTTCAACAAATTTAACACATAAAAATTACAGAGCTGTAATATTTAATAGCTCTGTAATATTTTTTTAATATAACTATTCATCAATCTTTAAAACTGTAATAAAAGCATCTTGTGGTAACTCTACAGTTCCAACTCTTCTCATTCTCTTTTTACCCTCTTTTTGCTTTTCAAGTAATTTTCTCTTTCTTGTTATATCTCCACCATAACATTTTGCAAGTACGTCTTTTCTCATAGCTTTAACCGTTTCACGAGCAACAACTTTTCCACCAATTGCTGCTTGTATTGGAACTTCAAACAGTTGCCTTGGAATAATATCTTTTAATTTTTCGGCAATCTTTCTTCCTCTAGTTTCAGCATTTGCTCTAAATACAATAAATGATAGTGCATCTACGACTTGACCATTTAAAAGTATATCTAATTTTACGAGATTTGATTTTTTATAGTTTGTTACTTCATAATCAAAGGAAGCATATCCCCTTGTTCTAGATTTTAAACTATTAAAGAAATCATATATAATCTCATTTAATGGTAAGTTATACTCAAGCATTACACGTGTTTGATCAATATATTTCATATTAATAAACTCACCTCTTCTTTGTTGACATAACTCCATTACATTTCCAACATATTCTTTAGGTGTTATTATTTCTGTTCTTGCTATTGGCTCTTCTATATAGCTTATTTCTTGAGGAGCTGGTAATTCTGATGGATTATATAGCTCTACAACTTCTCCATTAGTTTTATATATTTTATATATAACAGATGGTGCAGTTGTTATAATCTCTAAATTATACTCCCTCTCAAGTCTTTCAACTATTATCTCCATATGTAATAATCCTAAAAATCCACATCTAAATCCATGTCCTAATGCAGATGATGATTCAAGTTCATATTGAAGTGAAGCATCATTTAATTTTAATTTATTTATTGCCTCTTTAAGTTCCTCATAATCTGACCCATCAGCTGGAAATATACCTGAATATACCATAGATTTTACTTCTTTATATCCCTTTAATGGTTCTTCTGCTTTATTCTCTACTGTTGTTATTGTATCTCCCACACGTATATCTGATAAATTCTTAATACTTGCTGCAATAAAACCAACTTCACCTGCTGTAAGTTCATCTGCCTTTATATATCCACCAGGTTTAAAATATCCTATATTTACTACATCATATTCTTTACCATTTGACATAGTAATAATTTTATCTCCTCTTTTTACTTTTCCTTCTACTATACGTACAAAGGCAATAGCCCCTTCATAATTATCATAAACTGAATCAAATATTAAGCATTTTGACGGAGCATTGTCTTTACCAGTTGGAGCTGGTATTTTTTCAACAATTTGTTCTAATACATCTTCTACATTTAAGCCAGTTTTAGCAGAAATACATGGTATTCCTTCTGTATCTAAACCTATTACATCTTCAATTTCTTTTTTTACTTCATCTATTCTTGCATTAGGTAGATCTATTTTATTTATAACTGGTAGAATTTCTAAATCATTATCTAGTGCTAGATAAACATTTGCTAGTGTTTGTGCCTCTACTCCTTGAGCTGCATCAACAACTAGTACTGCTCCCTCACATGCTGCCAAACTCCTAGAAACCTCATAATTAAAATCTACATGCCCTGGCGTATCTATTAAATTTAATATATATTCTTCATTATTTTTAGCAATATATTTCATTCTTACAGCTTGAGATTTAATTGTTATTCCTCTTTCTCTTTCTATATCCATATTATCTAAGAGCTGCTCTTGCATTTTTCTTTGCTCTACAGAACCTGTAAGCTGTAAAAGTCTATCTGCAAGTGTTGATTTCCCGTGATCTATATGTGCTATTATACTAAAATTTCTAATATTTTCTTTTTTTACCATATTTCATCCTTCCATATTTATAGATTATACCAAAAATATAACATATATTCAATATACATCTATTCAAAAATACATAACATTATGGTATAATTATTTTATTGCATTTAGGAGGATAAAGATGTATACCATAGGAGACTATGTTAAAATATTAAATAGTAATATTGAAGGAATTATAGTTAAAATAAATAAACAGTATATAACTGTACTATGTAATGATAAATACATAAAAGTAACAGATGATAAAATTTGTAAAACAAATAAAAAGCAACTCAAAAAAGATAGATTTAATGTTAATGTTCAAATTTCATCTCCTGCAGTAGATGAAATTATGATAAGACATCAAACTGTAGATGAGGCTCTTGCAAATCTAGAAAAATTTATAGATAATGCAATATGTAATAATGTTAAAATAGTTAAAATAATTCATGGTAAAAATGGAGGAATACTTAGACGTGAGGTTCACAAATATTTAGAAAACTCGCCATATGTAAAAGAACATAGGCTTGGTGGCTACTATGAAGGAAGTTATGGAGTAACAATTGCTTTTTTAAAGTAACGATTTTTATTTCGTTACTATTTTTTTGCATAAAAAAAGAATCTCATAAAATGAAACTCTTTGTAATATGAATATTAATTCTTTATTGTAAATTATAGTACATCTTTTATTATAGATAAAAATATATTTAATGCTTTCTTATCTATATACTTTTTAAATTTATTTTAATATTACTTATTTAAAAAGTTTATTATCCCATATTCTGGAACAAAGATGAGAAAATTATATATCAATATATTACACTAAAACTAGTATAATCAAACCACTTTTTTATTGATATATAAATATCTTTGAACACTCATATACAAATCGTTATCATAAAATAAGATTCTGATTATCTACTTCGTTCAAATCAACATAACAACATTATTTTAATCTATCACATCTCTAGTTCAAGATTAATTTAATACACTAATTGTTACTGATGTAGTTGCAGTACTTGTGCCATCTGCACCTACAACAACAGGTGTAATTACTGTTGCTACTCCTGGTGTTGTATAAACAGTTATATAACCATTTGTAATTGGTGTATGATTTAGTCCTCCTAAACCTTCTACACTTTTTACATCACCTGTAACTTTGAATTGAACTGAATCTCCAGCAATAGCACTGTTTCCACTTAAACACGAAATTGAAACTGGAGTTTTAGTAGTCTGAGTAGTTTCTCCCTCTACCTTGTCATTGGGTTTTGAATCAGAATCATTTTTAATACTATTATCTTGCTCAGTTTTATTAGGTTTATTTTCAGTATCAGAAGGCTTTGTTGGTACATTGTTTGGTTTATTATTTGTCTCTTCCTTTTTATTATTTACTTCTGGTACTGTAGCATTATTCATCTCATCTAATTCATTATTATTAGGAACTTTTGCATCCTCTTTAGGTTGTTCATTATCTGGTAATGGTTTAGGAATATCATTATGTTTATCTCCTGATGGAACAACTTCAATTTTGTTATTCTTATCTGAAACATCAATCTTAGTAGATTCATCCTTTTTTGTTTCATCTGGTTTTGGTGTCTTATCTATTGTTGCTGTAATTCCTTTATCCATTTCAGTTTTCTCCTTACCATTATTTACATCATCTTGTATTTGTTTTTCATGTTCCTTAGCAGTATCGTCTTCACAAACAATTTTATTTGAATCGCCATTTGTTGTTGATACATCTCCGGTGATTAACATCATCTGGATAAGTAGGTTTTATAACCTCATTTGGCTTAGGTGTAACATTACCTTTCTTCTTGTTATTACTTTTCCCTTTTGTTACTTTTTGATTAGTAATGTTTTCCTCATTCAAATTGCTTTCGGCTTCCTCTGGAGTAGCAATATCTTCTGATGGTGTTATATCTTCCTCAATTACTATTCCAGGACTTTCAACATCCTCTTCAATTTTATCATTCGATTTACCTCTGAAAAATACTGAGCAAATTCCAAATAATAAAATTAAAATAATTGCAAATAAAATTTTTCCACGTTTCCAAGCTTTTCTATTAGCTAGTCTAAATACCAAGAATGGAACAATTAATACAGATGCAATTAAAATTACAAGATTATTAGTTATAAACCATAAAGATGCAATTACTATACTTGTAACAATACTTGATATATATATCCCGATTGGACTATATACCTCTTTACTAGAAAAATTATTTGAATTTCCCATAGCAATTCTCCTTTCATAATATTTTTTTGAACGAAATAGAATTTGAGTATTCTCATTTTTAATTTACGTAAACTTTTTCTTAGATAATTACTAGAAAGAACTATAAAAGCAATTACGCTTTTATCTCATTCAATTTCGATACACGTCTATTATAGCACAAGGCTTTTTATAATGCAATAATTTTACAACATTATTTAAAATTATGTAAATTCAAACCGAAATATACCTTTTACATACTATTTTATCTATTATACTATAATTACATAAATATGTTATATAAAAAGACTAAAAGTATAAAATTATACTTTTAGTCTTTTTTATTATTTTATTTTTTTAATTATCAAACTAATTTTTTTCTCATTTATTTTAGGTCTTACATTTTTTATATATACAATAAATTTTCTAATCTGTTCAATCGATTCGGAATCAAGTATTTTCTCATGTGCATCTATATTAAAGTACCAATTTAATTCATCTTCATATATTAACAAATGTATATTTTTTTTATTTTCTTCAATCAATAGCTTAATTATTCTACATATTACAAATATAACATCATTTAAAGGTCCACAAATATAGGAACCCACTTTAATTTTTTCTTCAATACACAATGTTACACTATTTTCTTTTAAATACTCATCTAATATTACATTAATGATATCTTTTATATCATTACAGTGCATTACTGATTCATGAGAAAGTGTTGTTGCATTTGAGACAAGTTGAAGTAACATATTAGCTTTTTCTAATGCATACGAATTTTTTTGATATAAACTCTCTAATACATCTTTTCTTTCATCATTTTCTTCTAAATCACTATTAATCATTTTTATTATATCTTGACTTGCACCTAAAACTAATAAATTTGATTGTACCTTATGAGAAATACTTTCTACTAAGTTTCCAACTATTTCAAGCTTATACTTTTCAAAATCTATACTCTCTTCTTTTTCAATTAATTTTAAATTATAATAAATTTCAATTTTTAGTGTTTCAATATTAAGTTTTTTATTATATAAAATTACTTTTATATTTAAATTATTTAATTTCAATAACTCCTCTTCTGTTGTTTGAGGTAAAATTACTATTTTAAACTTCTTTTTTGAAATATCATTAAAAAGCTTTTCTATATCATTATATTTATCTACTTTTAATTCTTCTTTTTGTAGTTCATCTGTTATTTTATCTAATATATTGTCATGTTTAGAATAAATAGCAATTTTGATATTTTTCTTTACATCATCATATATTATCATAATTTTTTCTCCTATATTGAGATTATATATTAAAATTTAAAAATAATAAAGAAATATATATAAAAAATTTGAGATAATATTAATTTATTATCTCATATCATTATTTATACTATTTTAGTCTTTCAACTGTTTCTTTATTTAATCTTGTAACTTCACATATAATATCTATGTCTATTTTTTTCTTTAACATATTTTTAGCAATCTCTATAGCCTTATTTTCTTCTTCTTTTGCAAGTCCTTCATCATATTCATCGGATTTTGCTGATGCCATCTCCACTACATATTATAGTATACCACATTATAAATATTACTATTACTGGCTTTATTTCTTTATATTTTTCACCTTTTTGTAGTTGATCTGACATCATTTTTGCTGCATAATATGTCGACCTTTTTACTACATTTTTCTCGTCTCCCATTTGCATTTCTATATCTATATACGTATTATTATTTAATGTAGCTTTTATATCTAGTATTCCTATCTTTTCATCTTCATCATGTTTTATTTCTATACATTTATATCTAATAATAATAAATCACTTAAAAACTATATTAGATATGCTTCGTTTCCTTTTTAGAAAATAGTTTTTTAAATACAAAATCATTCTTTATAGATAACTTTTCTAATTTTGATTCATTCAAATTTAATTCACCTCTATGATAACAAATATTCTGATAAAAATCAATATTCTTTAAGGAAAATGTACATTTTTAGTGTACAAATAAATTTTACCGATAAAAATTATATGAATAAAAAATTCAGAATAGAAAATTTATAAATTAATTTATCTCTTTATTATATCTTTATTTTTATGTTTGTAAATCCATTCTACAAAATTAGTTTTTACTAGATAAATCTTTAAAATAAATTTGTAAAAAAATATAGGAAATGTTTTTTTCATTTCCTATATAAGTTCTATTCACCATATTTGTATATATCTAGTATAAGTGCAGCATCATTTGCATTTATTATTCCATTATTGTCCATATCTCCAATTTTTAACTCTTCTTCCTTAACGTTTCCATATTTATATAAATCTAAAGCTATAGCTGCGTCATTTGCGTTTACTATACCATTTTTATCTAAATCTCCTTTAATATATCCAAAGTGAACATTTACTGTACATACTGTTTGTACATTTTTATCTGATTCCAAATAAGCTACTATATTACATTTTCCATCTGCTATTGGAGTTATTTTACCATTATCATCTACAGTTACAACATTTGTATTATCTGATTTATATAATATCTTTTCACATTCTAAAATAGCTGTTTGAGGCATAACCTTATCTACTTGAACATAGTAATCTTTCTTACTACTTATCTCAATATTTGATTTATTTAATATTATTTCTGTAATCTTAATTTTAGAAAATATAGTAGTAATAGTTGTATCTTTATTATATTTATAATCTTTAGTTATTGTATTATTATTTTCATCTTTAAATCCCTTAAATTCATATCCTTGTTTTTCATATGTAGGTAAGCTTTCTACTTTTTCACCTTTATCTACTCCTATTGTATCTACTACTTGTCCATCATTTTTAATTAAAACTTTAACTCTATCTTTCATATAAAGTACATTCATATCCACTTTACCTTGGTCAGTATTTGCTCCTTCAACATTTCCATCAAAAGAATATTGCCACATAATAGGTGAAATTTTTGTATTAGCAATTGTAATTTTATCTGCAAAGTTGGGATTAGTTTTTGGTGATGCAAACCAATAATTATATGCCATAGCATTAAGCTTGTCTAAATCTATAAAGTTTTTAAAGAAATTATTATTAGAATAGATAATTGGTGTATATCCAGCTTCATATATTTTTACGCAAAAAGCCATAATATTTTCAGTAATCTTTGCTTTACTTAATTTTTGAAGTGATGAATCTTCTATATCATATGCAATAGGTAATGTCATATTATTTTTATACGCTTTTCCATACTCATTTATTGCATTTAATACATATTCTGCTTCAAGTCTTGCTTCATCTATAGTTTTAGCTAAAGAATAATGATATATTCCAAATGATATATTATTTTCACTTGCTCCTTTTATATTATTTAAAAATTGTTTATCATACTGGAAATCATATTCCTCTCCTGCTGCTTCATCATTTTCATCATACCAACCAGTAGATGATTTTATCATAGCAAAATCTATTCCTTGAGCCTTAACCTTTTTCCAGTCAACAATTCCATTCCATCTTGAAACATCTATTCCAACATAATACCCAGAAGAAAATTCACATGTATCACTTGAATTTTCATCACTCACAATTATCTCAAATTTTCCTTGCTTTTTGGTAAATATAACCCCATCATTAGATATTGTTGCAATATCTTCATTAGATGATTTATATTTTAGATTATTACTATCCGTTGTTAAATCTTTATTAATATCATATTTTTCATATATTTTTAGAGATTTTCTTTTTATATTGAAATTAGTTGTAGCATACAAATTTTTATTTAACAATAATAACGAAATTGTTACTATTACTATAATCATAAACTTTTTTATCATATTTTTCCTTCTTTCTAAGTAAAACAATGGCTAAAATTTGATTATTACAAACTTTAGCCACCATCTTATTATTTTTCTTCTTTTTTCATATTTATTAATGAATAAAAACTCATTAATAAGGCTGATGAAATTATAATACTTCCTATAATATCACTAAACCAATGTACACCAGATAAAAGTCTTCCTACTACTGTAGTTACTAATAAAACTCCACATAATATATTTACTATCTTGATTTGTTTAAAATCTTTAAATAGCTTTTTGTTTAATATAATCGCACTTCCACATACACATACTGCAAGCATTGTATGAGATGATGGATAAGAAGCCTCTAATCCTTCTTCCATTATAACTGGTCTATAGTTAACTATGTATAATTCAAATAATACATATAATGCTATTACTACTATATAAAACGCAGCCAGCATAAATATTTCTTTATCTACTTTAAATAGGCTTTTTCTTTTTATCAATTGTGCTAATCCCACAAATGCATATATAACACACATTGCAAGTGATAAATATCCTAAATATTTAGTTATATCATACAAAATTTCACTATATCCTAAAGTGGTATTTTCTTTTATTTGGTTTGCAACTGCTTCATTTACAGTTGCAAATCCAACACTAGAATTTTCTGGTCCAATAGGTTTAACATCTATTTTTTGTACTAAAATTGTATAAATAATTGCTATTATTAATAATAAACCACTAATAATAAAATTCTTTTTTGTATTACTCATTTACATACTCTCCTTTAATTATCTAATAATTTTGTTGTTATAATTTTATTATTTGAAGTTCTTAAATATACTGTATCTCCTTTAATCGCCTCAAATGTTACATATTTAGATAATTTTGCAATTCTTTTATATGGATTTTTTCCAGTTATATCTAAAATGTATGTTGGATAAATTAAATATACGTTTCCATATTCATTATATGTTGTTACTAAATCTTTATCACTTAAATATATAGTATCAACTAGTTTTGAACCACTAACTACATAAACAACATCATTAGTTTCTGTATTTAAATAATATAATTTTTCATTATCATCACTGCTTGCAAGGTCTGAGTCTATACCAATAAGTTCTACATCAGCATAACCAAATAAGTAATTTACTGTTGCACCTGCATTATATACACCACCTTTAGTATCTTGATAATATAATCTATCTACATGCTGTAACATTCTTATTTTACTTATTATAGAACCAGATCTTACTTGAGACATAGAGTTAAATAAATCAATTTTATATACTATATTATTAGTTGCTAAAGTTGTTTTTGTCTCTATATTAATATAAATTATATTAACGAGTGGTGACATAGTAATATCTTTTATTCTAGAGAAATTTCTAACATCTATATCGTTATAATCTGTTGTTCTTTTTGTTCCTATGTCATATGTTCTTAATGTTAATGTTGTATATATACCTGTTGTATCTTCAATAAAATACATTATTAAATTCTTATCATATAATAAATAATAATAACAAATTGGATTATCCTCAGTAATAACTGAGTATTCATTTTTATCTTCAGTTGTATTTATATGTATACTTCCATCTTCTAGATATGCATAATATTTATTATTATATGAAAATTGTACTTGAGAAGCATTCTCAGGAAGAGATATGATATCTTCACTTTTTAATTCTACTTCTCCACTTGTTCTATATGTATCTATTTCTAAATAACTAGATTGAGTTATTTTATATAAATATCCATCTACAAATTTTAAAATACCAACAGTAATTATAGTTCCAACTGCTATACAAGCAAATAGTCTAATTACAAATTTTTTCATTTTCTTACCTCTTTTCATATGTTTAAATTATTTAACTATAAATGCTGTAGGAACATAACGTTCACCTGCAATATCACTTGGTTTATTTACAAGTGCCCCATCAAATACCATAGTAGATGATGCTCCTCCATCTAAGTTAAATGCATTGTATGCACCATAATTTAATAATATGTCTTGAGCATTTTTTAAAGTTGCTCCTAAACTATCTGTTTGTCTTCCATCAATAACTAAAAATAATACTGCTCCATCTTGTCTTTGACCAATACAAGTACGTGGTTGAATTCCCCATCCACTACCACTACTAATTCTTGGTTGACCATTTACAATCATTACAGGTCCAAACGAAATAGCACATCTTAAGTTTAAAGCTTCAACTTCAGATTTTGTTATATAATCATTAACATATAATTTATTATCTTGCGTAAATCCACAAATACTTAAAGCTTCATAATTACTAAGTCCATTTTGAAATGTTTCACCATTCGTCATAAGAAGACCTACAGGCATTGCTCCTGTACCTGCTGCATCATCTGCAAGTCCACCAGCATTAATTCCTGCCACAGCATCATATGCCTCTATTATTTGAGATGTTGTAGAACCAACAGTTGGAACTTTTGGACCAATTGCTAAATCTACACGTGATGGATCATCTATAATTAATAAATATGCGTTAAATGTATCTGTACTAACATCAATTTTTTCAATACCTTCAGTATCTTTTTGATTTCCAGATACTTTAATATTTACATCTTTTAAGTCTTGTTCAACATTTTCATTTATTCCCCTATTTGCAGCAAGTATTTCTTGAATTTTTTCATCAGATAAAAACCATGTTGCAAAATATTGATGTGTCATTGTTGTCATAGATGTTGTTACAATCATATCTCTAGTAGTAACAAAAAATTCTGTATAATAAATTAAATAAATTCCAAGCCCTAAAATATAAGCTATCTCAAAAACTAAAACTCCTAATATCTTAGCAAGTTTCTTCAAGACTTTTTTCATTCTATTCCCTCTCTTTTCATAATGAAATTATTTCAAATAATTCTATTTTATTCTATCAAATAATATACCTTTTTTCAACACATATATATTTTTTTCACTAAAAAAACACATAACTTCATCTAATAATAAAAAGTAGCAGTATATATTACATAATTTTATACTGCTACTCTATTTGCTTTTATTGTGCTACTCCATTTCTGTATATTATTACTCCTGAATTTCCTGTTCCACCACCATGTCTTCCATCACATGCCTCTGATGGTTTCATATAACCCCAGTCAGCAGAAAATGTTCCTCTTGATGGGCCATAGTTTCTTACCAAGCATGATCTTCTTGTAGCATTTTTACATGCAGAAGATGCTACTTTACCTGTTACAGGACAAATATTTACAAATTCATGTACTGTACATGTATCTGTAGGAATTGAATCTACTGCTATATAGTCTGAAAGCACTCTGCTTCCTCTAGGATCTGCTCTACATGCATCTGTAGGAACTTTTCCAGAATCTCTACATAAATCTACTTTAGTAACAGAAGATGGTTGAGACATTAAATTTGCAGCTGGTTTACCCTCACAAATTGCATTCATAACAATATTAAATAATTTAGTTGAATCGTATGGATATCCTCTACCAATAACACGGTTTTTATCATATCCTGTCCAACATGCTATTGTATAATATGGTGTAAATCCACAGAACCATCTATCATAGTCATTATCTGTATTACCTGTTTTACCAGCACATTGAATAGCTCCACCAGCAATTCTTACAGCACCATAAGCTGTTCCACCTGGTGTATCAACAACACTTTGTAAACAACTTTGTAGCATAAATGCTGTTGAATCTTTCATTACTTGTTTACCTTCAACTTTTGTATTATCTAAAACTATATTTCCATTTCTATCTTCAACTTTTGTATATAATTTTGGATCTATATGATATCCTTCATTTGCTATAGTTGCATATGCATTTGCAACTTGTAACACTGAAAATCCATTAGTTACACCACCAAGAGCTAAAGATGCAGCTGTTTTATCTTGTTCAACAAGTGATGTTAAGCCACAATTATATGCAAAATTCCATGCAAAATTTTGGTCTCCTGTTTTTTGACTTGTTAATAAGTTTGCTCTAACAGCTGGAACATTTTTAGAGTCATATACTGCTTCTCTTGCTGTTACAAAACCATTATATGTATGATACCAGTTTACTGGTGTCCATGATCCCATTGACATTTGTGTATCATCAAGACCAGCTCCTGGAGATAATACACCTTGTTCAAATGCTGGACCATAAGCTCCAAATGGTTTCATACAAGAACCTGGTTGTTTACGTCCTTGTGTTGCTCTGTTTAGTGTTAAAGCACCATCTTTTTTTCCTGCTCCACCTATAAGTCCTCTAACCTCACCATTAGATTGATCCATTACAACCATACCACTTTGAATATCATCATAGAAAATACTACTACTAGTGTCCTGATATGCCTTATCTATAGCTGCCTGAACTTTTTTATCTTGAGTTGTATATATCTTGTATCCATCAGTATAAATCATTTTCATTGCTATACCCCTAGATACATTTTTTTGATCCATTAAATCTGCAATTACAGCTTCAACCACTGCATCTACAAAATATGTTTGAGTTCCGCCATAATCTACATTTTTGACTTTAAAATCTAATTCATAATCTTTAGCTTCGTTATATTCTTCCTCACTAATCATTCCTAATGATTTCATTTTATTTAATACTACTTCTTGTCTTTTTAAAAGTTTCTCTCTTGCTTCATCACTTCTATAAGCATTTGTAGCCTCTGGAGATTGAATCATTGCTGCAATTGCTGCTGATTCTGCAATATTTAATTCATTTACTGACTTACCAAAGAAATGATTTGAGGCAACTTCAATACCATAACATCCGTCACCATAATATATTGTGTTAACATATGATTCAAATATTTGGCTCTTATCTAGTTTTCCTTCAAGAGATATAGCTCTATACCACTCTCTAATTTTTCTTTGCCAAGCTTTTTCTTTATCTGATGTTAAGTTTTTAACTAATTGTTGTGTTAATGTACTTCCACCAAATGAAGAATCTCCTTTGTTTACAAGATATGTTACAATAGCCCCAGCTGTTCTTTTAATATCTATTCCATGATGACTAAAAAATCTTTCATCTTCAATAGCAACAACTGCATTTACAGCATGTTTTGGTATATCATCATATGACACCATTATTCTATTTTCGCTATCATATAATGATGCTAACTCATTACCTTCCATGTCATATAAAAATGAAGTTTGTGGTAAAAGTTCTAGCTCATCTAGACTTATACTTTCTGTATCTCCAATTATTCCAGAAATTACTCCAAGTACAATACCAGCACCAACAATACATAAAGCAAGTCCAATTAATAACACTGCTCTAAAAATTTTCCAACCTAATTTTTTATTCTTTTTATTATTAGGTTCTTTATTTTTAGAGTTATTATTACCATTTTTTCTACTCACTTTTTTAATATTACTTGTTGAAGGTTTCCTTGAATCTCCTCTAAGTCTTACATTTAAAGGTTTATTACTATTATTATCCATTTTATCCTCCTGCATATTTTGTTTCTACCAAAGAATATCCATTCCTCTTATGTTTAAATTCTTTTTAATAGATTCTTTGACTTTATCTAAATCTGATTTATCTATATGAGTAATCTTATTTAGTAATCTTGTTTTATCTAATGTTCTTATTTGTTCTATTAATGCTATGGATTTCTTTTCGAGTCCTACTGTGTTTTCTAAAATAACATGAGTTGGTAAATCTCTTTTAGATAAACTAGAAGTAATAGGAACTACTACTGTAGTAGGACTATATCTATTTCCTTTATTGTTTTGTATTATAAGAACAGGGCGTACTCCACCTTGCTCACTACCAACAGTTGGAATTAGACTAGCATAAAATATGTCTCCTAATTTTATATTCAAAAATATTTTACCTCCTTTATTATACACTATTAAATATATTTAGTAAATACTTTAAAGATTATTTTTTGACCATAAAAGACTCAAAAATCATTGAATATAGTTCATTTTCTTCAGAATTATACATTTTTATTTCAGTAATTTTACAATTTTCTTTCTGAGTAGTGATTTCTATTCTTTTTACCTTTTCTATATAGTTTTCATCTGTCGAAATTTGATATATAAATTTATCATCTTGTTCTATTCTTTTAATATTACCTTTTATTTCTTTATTAGATATTTTCTTTATACATTCTATTATACTAGAAAACGAAATAGCATTATTTTTTAATATTTCTCCTGTTGTTGTAAAATACTCATACTCCATATTTTGTCTTTTAACACTTGTATTATTCGAATTAATTGAAATTGTAAGTGTTTCATCAATTACCATATTATATGTATTGTTTTCTAAATCTACATTTTCAGCCACGTTATATGTGTTTGTAGTCTTATTTGCATTTACTGTTACATCATATTTTGCTTCATAGCATAATACATCAAGTATTTCTTCTATATTCTCGATTTTCTGTGGCTGTATTTCCTCTTTATTTTCTCTTATACAAATATAATAAAAAGAATATGAAATTATTGTTAAAGCTATAATAACACATATAACAACCAATATCTTTACTCTTGTATCAAATGTAATATTTAATATTTTCAAAGCTTTTCACCTGTAAAATTATATGATGAAATTTATAAAAAAATAACTAACATTTTTATGTTAGTTATTAATATTTTTTATGTATGTTCATTTACTCCATCTATTGAGTCTTGAACTGATTTCAATTTTTCTACAATTGTTTGTAAATATTCAGTATCCACATCACTTTTTAAATTTCTCTTTACATTATTTGTCATAGTATCAACTTCTTCTTTAAGAGAAGTCATAAGCTCTAAGATATTATATCTAGTTGCTTTATATGAGTTTCTACCATCAGATAATAATGTACCATTTATATCATACTGTTCTTGATATCCTGGTATTGTGCTTTTAATTCTAAATCCTTGTTCTATATATTCACTTAAAACCTTTTGTGCTTCTACTTCACCATGAACTATAAAAATATGCTCTGGTTTTTTCTTCATTGCTCCAATCCAATTTAATAGTCCATCTCTATCAGCATGGCCTGAGAATGCATCTAAATATTTTATTTCAGCTTTTACAGCTATCTCTTCTCCAAATATTTTTACAAGTGGTTCTCCACTCATTATTTTTCTACCTAAAGTACCTTCTGCCTGATATCCCACAAAAAGTATTGTACATTCTGATCTATATAGATTATGCTTTAAATGATGTTTTATTCTACCAACTTCACACATACCACTAGCAGATATTATAATTTTAGGTTCCATATCTTCATTTAAAGCCTGTGATTCTTCGCTTGATTCACAAAAATGTAAATTATCAAATACAAGTGGATCATCGCCCTTTAAAAGATAAGATAATGCTTCCTCATCATAATAACGATGTTGTGTTTCAAAAATCTTAGTAGCGTTTACTGCCAGTGGACTATCAACATAAACAGGAACTTTTCCAAGTTCTTCTTTTATTTTATCATCTGCTAAATACTTATTTAATTCATAGAGTAATTCTTGTGTTCTTCCAACAGCAAATGAAGGGATAATAACATTTCCACCTCTTCTTACTGTATCTAAAATAATTTGTATAAACTTAGTAGATTGGTCTTTAATACTACTATGTAATCTATCTCCATATGTAGACTCTGTAACTAAAACATCTGCACTATCTATTATAGTTGGATCATTAATTATTGGAAGATTTGTATTTCCTAAGTCGCCCGTAAATACAAGTTTCTTTTCCTCACCATTTTCATTTACATATAACTCTACAATAGATGAGCCAAGCATATGACCAGCATCTTTAAGTTCAAATGAAATATTGTCATTTATCTTTATTCTTGTATCATACTCAATTCCTTTAAAAATTTCAATACAATCTATACCATCTTGTTGGGTATATATAGGATCATTAGGTTTCTTACCTGCACGCATTCTTTTTCTATTTACCCATTCAATCTCTTTTTCTTGTATATGTCCACTATCTGGCAACATTATTTTACAAAGTTCTCTAGTAGCATTTGTACAATACACAGGATTAGTATATCCTGCTTTATATAATTTAGGTATTCTACCACTATGATCAATATGTGCATGTGTAAGAATCATAAATTCAATTTCTTGTACATCAAACGGAAAATCTTCATAATTTAACATTTGGTCTGTTAAACTTCCTTGAAATAGTCCGCAGTCAACTAAAAATTTATGTCCTGCTACATTAACCATATGGCATGAGCCTGTTACATCTTTTGCAGCTCCATAAAAAGTAATATTCATTCTACATCAACCTCTCATATTTTTATATTATTATATTTTTAAACTTTTTTCAATATTTACTAAATAAATATTGGATTTTTAGTTATAGATAACAATGTATTTTTTTTCTTTTTTGTATTATATATTTTTATTTTTCCATACATCTGACTATATATTTTAGTATTAAGCTTAGCTTTTACAAGAACATTTACTCTAAACTTATTATTAAGTTTTTGGATATATGGTGACCTAGGTGAAAATACTCTATATTCATTTTGGTTATTATAATTTAATATATTGTATAACTTTTCCGCATCATCTTTTACATCTTGTAAATTTACGCCACTAATTTCAAATAACAAAATATCTATAAATGGTGGATAGCCAAAAGTCTTTCTGTACTCTATTTCTTTATCAAAAAAATCTATATAGCTATTATTTTCAACAGCTTTTAAAATATAGTTATCTGTATCACTTGTTTGTATTAAAACTCTTCCTTCTTTTTTACTTCTTCCCGCTCTTCCAGATACTTGATATATGTTAGAAAAAGCTCTCTCAGAAGCAGAAAAATCATTCATAGCAAGTAAAGAATCTGTACCAATTATTCCAACAAGCGTTACATTTGGCATATCATGTCCTTTGCTAATCATTTGTGTTCCTATTAATACATCTGTGCCATTATGCTTAAATTCATCTAATATTTTTTGTTGTGAATCTCTTGCAATTGTTGTATCAGCATCCATTCTAAGAACAGTTATATTTGGAAAGATTTCTTTTAATTCTTCTTCTAACTTTTCAGTTCCAAGATTATAACTAGATATATGTTCCGAGCCACATTTGGAACAAATATGAACATTTTTTTCTACATGTGAACAATAATGGCATAGAAGTAAATTATTACTTTTATGATATGTCATAGCAACATCACAGTTTGGACAATTGAACACATATCCGCAGTCTTTACATGTAAGATATGAATTGTATCCTCTTTTATTTAAAAATAACATTGTTTGTTCATTATTATCTATATTCTCCTGAATTGCAGCTTTTAATTTTAAAGATATATTTGATGTATTTCCCATTATTCTATCATCTCTTAAATTAACAATATCTATTTGTGGAAGCTTTGCATCTCCTGCTCTTTTTTTCATTTCAAAAAGTTCAATATTGCCATTTATTGCTTTATTATATGTACTAATTTCTGGAGTTGCACTACCTAAAACAAGTACTGCATTTGCCTCTTTACAAATATATGCTGCTATATCTTTAGTAGAGTATTTGGGTTTAGTTTGAGAATAATAACTGGTATCATGTTCTTCGTCTATAATAATGAGTCCAACATTATCTAGTGGAGCAAATACAGCAGACCTTGCGCCAATTACTATATTTACTTTTCCCATTTTTATTCTCTTATATTCTTCTTTTCTTTTTGATACAGTCATTTTACTATGAAGTATTGCAATATCATTTCCAAACCTTGATACAAATCTTTCTACTGTCTGATATGTAAGTGATATTTCTGGAACAAGAACAATTGCTTTTCTTCCTTGATCTAATACTCTTTCAATTAATTGTAGATATACTTCTGTTTTACCACTTCCTGTTACGCCATGAATTAAACATTGTTTATATTCTT
This sequence comes from uncultured Clostridia bacterium, assembly GCA_949106495.1. Classification (GTDB taxonomy): domain Bacteria; phylum Bacillota; class Clostridia; order TANB77; family CAG-465; genus CAG-465. The sequence continues at coordinate 4,945 of CARYZD010000002.1, read as the reverse complement.
CATCATAAATATATCTACTTATACCATCTATTACATTTTTTTGCTCCTCCGTAGGTGGTAAAGAAGTTGTTCTTTCAACTTCTAAATCTTTTAAAAAATCATTTTCTTTATCTACTTCTATAATATCTACATATCCATTCTTCTTAGCAGTGGATATTACACTTCTAGAAATAGATAAACCATCTTCAATATCACTTATTAACACATTGTCTGTATACATTAAAAAAGATAATAATTGTATTTGTTTTGCACTCTTTATTACATTAGATTCAATGTCTTGCATTATCTCATCATTAGATTTTAATAATATAACTTTTTTATCTTTTCTTGTTTCTAAACTTTTGCTACTATTTTTAGATTTTGTTCCTGGTGGTAGCATAAGCTTTAACGCATCATAAACATTACAAAAATATACATATGAAATGTATTTTGCAAGTTTTAATCTATTTTCATCTATATATGATACATCATCTAAAACACTACTTATTTCTTTTAATTTGTATTTAGGTAATTCATATTCTGTTTCAAGTCTAACTATAATTCCTTCTTCTAAGTCCCTTCCTCTCCCAAAACTTACTTGTACTCTTTTACCAATTTCTACTTCTTGTTCTAGGTTTTCTGGAACTAAGTAATCATAAACTTTATTTAGTGTATTTACTGATGTATTTATTAATATTTTAGCTAACATTTCACACCTCTTGTAATATTATATATTAGTAATTTTTAAGTGTCAAGAGAAATAAACATTTGTTTTGGAGTAGAAAAATGTCTAGGAAAAAACCCTAGACATTTTTATGTTATTCTTTATCTTTTAACCAAGTCTTATATTCTTTTAAAATAATACTTGCAACTTCTTGTGGTGCTTTTCTAGTAGTATCAATTACTAAATCATAATTACTCATATCATCACGTCTTACATTATATGTTTTAAGATATCTCATATTTTCTTGTTCATATCTATATTTTATATCTTTAATTGCCATATCTATTGATTCATAAACTTCCGTATCTTTTCTTAATGAATCATTATATGCACGTCTTGCAGCCTCGTTTATATCTACTCTTAAATATACTTTAAAAGAATGTGGCACTGCATAAAAACCAAGTCTTGCATCAATTATTAAGTTATCATGCTCTGAGGCATAAATAGATGCACTTTTTTCTACTTGCTTGTCTACTTCTTCATGAGCATTTAAATACTCTTGAAATTCAACAATTGACATATTCATTTCTTTTGCAAGCTTTCTAACATATTCACCATTTTTATAAATCTCATATCCTAGCTCTTGTTGTAAAAGAGATGTAACAGTCCCTTTTCCACTTGCTATATCTCCAGCTATACTTATAATATGTATATTCATAAAATTTACTCCTTGTTTGCTTCTTGTGCTTCTCTTATTTCTTTTTCTAGTTCTGCTTCAGGAGTAACTGCATATTTTCCATCAATTTTTATATATACTTCTCCATTAGTAATCTCTTTTGCTGCTCTATCTACTGCATCGAAAGAATACTCTGAATAATCTTCTTTTCCTTCTTTAATTTTATCTTTATTTACATTATATTTTTCTAATCTATTAGCCTCGATTTTTCTAGCTCTTTTTGCAATTGCAAGTACAGATTGATATCTGTTTCCAACTTTAGGCATAATCTCTTTAACGTTTGGTTTTGATAACATTTTATTTCCCCCTTTAAAATTATAACATATATTATATACTAATTTTTATTTTTTGTAAATATCCTAATATACATAATTTTTATATTTTTTAGCGTTAAAACTCACATATAGTAGTAATTCCACATGGTAAGAACTCTTGACTATTTTTTTGTTTTAATCCTATCTCATCAAAAGCAATATTCATATTTTTTCTTTTAATTGCATGTTTTATTACATTCGATATAATTGTACCAGATAATCCTCCAGTATATGTATTTACAATCATAAACATTGCTTCATCTGAAAGCAAATTACCGCAAAGTTCAATAAGCTCATAAATATTTTTTTCTATACTCCATACCTCACCATTTTTACCTCTTCCATATGATGGCGGATCCATTATAATACAATCATATTTATTTCCACGTCTTATTTCTCTTTTTACAAATTTAATTACATCATCTACTAAAAATCTTACTGGTCTATCTTTAAGTCCACTAGATGCTAAATTTTCTTTTGCCCAGTTTGTCATACCTTGTGATGAATCCACATGACATACATTAGCTCCTGCATAACTACACGCAATAGTTGCACCACCAGTATATGCAAATAAATTTAAAACTTTAATATTTCTACCTTTTTTAGTTTCTTTTGATATTTTATCTATCATATAGTCCCAGTTTACTGATTGCTCTGGAAACAGTCCTGTATGCTTAAATCCCATTGGTTTTAAATTAAATGTTAAGTCTTTATACTTTATACTCCAATCATCTTCCATTTTCTTTAGTTTTTCCCAATGTCCACCACCAGAACTACTTCTTATATATCTTGCATGGGCTTTACTCCATAATTCTGGATTTGTTTTGTCAGGCCATACTATTTGTGGGTCTGGTCTTATTAGTATATATTTCCCCCATCTTTCAAGTTTTTCACCATTTGCCATATCTAATAATTCATATTCATTTAATTCTTTACTATAACGCATATTATTTTCTCCTTTTTCATAAGTTATTAATATGATTAAATTTAATAAAAAAATAGTAAAATATATTCTTTTATTACTATGTTTGCTTTGTATTTTTATATTTCAAAAAAGTAATTACCAATGTATAAAAAATACAATTACGGTTTTTTTAGAATCAGTTATGCCATCTCTTTTTCCGTTTATACTATTTACAAATATTTTAATTTTATGTGATATATCTAAAGTAATTAACAAAATATTCAAAAAAAATGGAAATATAATTTATGCTGGCATTATTGGTTTTCTATGTGGCTATCCTATGGGCGCTAAAGCAACTTATACTCTATATAGTCAAAATAAAATATCTAAAAAAACAGCTAATTTTTTAATGTCTTTTGCAAATAACTGTAATCCTATTTTTATTATATCTACAATAGGATTATGTGTCTTAGATAATATGTATATTGGTATCTTACTTTTAATTAGTCATTATATTGCAGCCTTTATTATTTGTATAATAAATTTTGCACATAATGATATTATACACGAAATACAAGAAAATTCAAATAGTTTTAAGGAAAATAATAATAAAATATTACATAAAAGTATGTTTGAAAGTATAGACTTATCTATAAAGTCTACTTTTATTACTCTTGGAAATATACTAGGATTTATTATAATATTCAATTTAGCATTTTCTATATTAGAAACTATATTAATACGCTTAAATGTTTCTCCAAATATAATTTATACATTATCTGGTTTATTTGAAGTAACAAATGGAACTAAACTTTTTTATTTAAATACAAATTTAGGATTTAATATATCTATGGCTATAATTTCATTTATGTTATCTTTTAGTGGATTTTCTATTATCTTTCAAATATATTCATGTATATATAAAATTCCTATAAAATTATGGCATTTAGTAAAAAATAAACTACTACAAGGTATTCTCTCTGGAATAATTACTTATATACTTTTAAATATATTAAACAATAGTAATAATTTAAACTTTAATATGATTACTTTTAATACAACTTCATATTTTATTATATTAGTATCTCTTCTTTTTACTTTTGTTTTTACATTAAAAAAAGTAACTCGAAAATAATAATAATTTCCAAGTTACTATATATAAATTAAAGAAGGGGGGTAAACTTTAAGTCTACACTAATATTATATACATTTAATAATATTTTATTCATAAAATTTAAAAGGAGGTGATAAAATGGATAAAAACCAACCTTTTTTTGACCCATATAATTTTAACGTACAACCAAATAATATGCCACAACAAAATATGGACCCTGTCATTGACCCTACAATGAACAATCCTATGATGTATTACGAACAACAATATATGTACTATAGATATCTTACACAAGTTTTAGAATATAAGATAAAGTTAAAAGAATATGAAAAACTTAATAGTACGAATAATTAAAATAAAGGTGATTTCTCACCTTTATTTTAATTAATAAATTATTTTATATTACAAGCCCTCCATTTGGACTAATTACTTGGCCAGTTATATATCTTGCCTCATATGATGCTAAAAACTTAACTGTTGCTGCTACATCTTCTACTGCACCAATCTTTCCAAGTGGTATCTCATCTTTTAAAACTTGCATATCTTCATCCGATAAACTTGCAAGCATATCTGTAGATATGGCACCTGGTGCTACTACATTTACTGTTATATTTGAAGGAGCAAGCTCTTTTGCTAAAGCTTTACTCATTCCAATTATTGCAGCCTTAGATGTTGAATATGCAACCTCTAATGATGCTCCAACCATTCCCCAAATTGACGAAATATTAATTATAGTTCCATCTTTTCTTGGTAACATTGACTTTTTTAATACTGCTTGAGTTGTATTAAATGTTCCTAATATATTTACATTAAGCATTCTTTGTAACTCTTTTTCACTAATATCTATAAATAACTTATACTCACTAATTCCTGCATTATTTACAAGTACATCTATATTTCCAAATGTACCTATAACATAATCTACCATTTTATCTACTTCTTCTCTATTTGTTATATCTGCTTTATATATTATTGCACTACAACCATCTTTAGCAAGTTCTGAGCAAAGCTTTTTTGCTTCTTCTTCAGATGTATTATAATTTATACATACATTATATCCTGAGTATGCAAAAGTTTTTGCTATAGCTTTTCCTATCCCCTTTGCAGCTCCTGTTACTATGACTGTTTTATTCATTTTCATCCCTCTTTTTCTATATTAAATATTGTAACATAAAACATAATAAAAATCTACGGGTATAACCCGTAGTTTTTCTTTGCGCCCTATAAGGGACTA
>CARYZD010000001.1 GCA_949106495.1 uncultured Clostridia bacterium | reverse complement strand
TAGTCCCTTATAGGGCGCAAAGAAAAACTACGGGTTATACCCGTAGATTTTTATTTATTTAATATTAAAAATGGATTTATTGTATTACCATTTTCAAATACACTAAAATGTAAGTGTGGTCCTGTTGTATTTCCATTCATTACACCATTACTAAGATATTTTGGACCAACATATCCAACAATATCACCTTTATTAACATGTTGACCAGCTTTTACAATAAATGTTTCAGAAATATGACAATATAGCGTTTTGATACCAGAATCATGGGAAATAATAACTGTATTACCGTATCCATCTTTTAGAAAACTTGCATATTCTATAATTCCAGATTCACTTGCATAAATTTCACTTCCAAGAGGGGCTAGAAAATCTATACCATTATGAAAATTAGAATTACCATATAATATTCGATATCCATATTCTGATGAGATATTAGTATATTTAGTAGGATATATAAATTTTTGAACATTGTTGTTATCCGATATAGAACTAATTGAAAATAATAAAATGATAATTAAAAATATAATGTATTTCTTCAATAAAAATCACCTATGAAATTATATAATTTTAAAATTGAAAAGTAAATGAAATAAATATCTAAAAACATGTAAAAATTAGTAAAAAACGTATAAAAAATAGTTCATAGAAAGCCAAAATTAACCAAAACTATTGATTCTTGCACTAAAATTTGGTATAATTATATTAGAGTAAACAAAGGAGGGTGTTTATTATGAAGAAATTTATGTTAAGAGTTATGCCAATAGTTCTTGTAGCAGTTTTTGTTTTAGGAAACGTTGCTTGGGCAGCTGGTGATCCATTTAACCCAACTGGTTCTGTAGGTTCTGTTGATAAAATGGTAAATAATATCTGGGGTACTGTATTAACTGTATTAAGAATATTAGCAGTTGCTGCAATAGTATATGCTGGTGTTAAATACATGTTTGCAAGTGCAGAAAATAAAGCAGATATTAAAAGTGGTATGCTAGGACTTGTAGTTGGTGCTATACTAGTATTCGGAGCATCAATCGTTGTTGATCTTATCATGAAAGCTGCAAATGAAGCTGCAAAATAATTGGATAGCTTGCTATCAAAAAAAAGTTATAGAGAATCTGGTGTTAAACCAGATTCTTTGTATAACTAGGAGGTAATATTATGAAAAAGTTTTTAAAAACATCATTTATTTGTTTAGTTATATTTGTTATGTTTATTTGTGTAACTCAAGTATATGCAGCATTAGGAGAGGGATTAAATGATACTATAAAAAATAAAGTTACAGCAAATAATTCTACACTTGCGGATAAATTTAGTAACCCATTAAATAATATTTTTGGAACTCTGTTCTTTACATTAAAAGTTTTAGGAGTTGCTGGAATTGTTATAAATGGTGTAAGATATATGTATGCAGATTCACAGGATAAAGCAAAGATAAAACAAAGTTTAGTATATATTATAATAGGGACAATATTTATATTTGGAGCAGAAATAGTTGTTAATTTTATAAAAAGTTCATTTGAAAATCATATGGTATAGAATTAAAAAAGTAACACTTTATTGATTAAAGTGTTACTTTTTTGTAACAAAAATAAAAAATATATAAAAAAGAAACTACTTTATTTAAAAAAGCTAAAATATATGGTATACTTTATATATAGAGTAATTTTAAGGAGAGAAGTAATATGAAGAAAAATAAGATTTTTACATTAATTGTAATGGGAATATTATGTTTAACGTTAGTTTTTTCAGCTAATGTTTATGCTGCTAATGATGGACTTGGATGGTTTGATGATGCAACTAGTTGGTATGCAAATGGAAGTACTAATGTAAGTTTGTCAGATAATGTTTTATCTGGTATTGCTAATATGGTTGAAATTGTTGGAACAGCAGTAATTGCAATTGCTACAGTAGTAATAGGTATAAAATATATGCTTGGAACAGTTCAAGGAAAAACAGAAGCTAAAGAAAATATGATAACATTACTAGTAGCATGTTTATTTTTCTTTGGATGGGCAAATATAAGAGATTTACTTATTACTGGGAATGCTACAGGAAAAGGCGGATTAACAGGAAATACAGGTCTAGTATTTTTTAATGATAATTTAGAGAATACATTTTCATCAATATTTACATTATTAGTTTTTATTGGAAAATTTATTGCAGTAGCTGCAATTTTGTTTATGGGAGTAAAATATATATTTGCTGGAGCTGATGCTAAAGCTCAACTTAAGGAAAAATCACCAGCAATGATTATAGGTATTATTTTAATATTTTGTACATTAACTGTTTTAGGTCTAATATCTGACACTATTAATAGTATTGTATAAGATTTAGGAGGATTTGATATATGGGAAGATCGTACTACGTACCACGTAATGCTAAAGGTGAAAGTAGAATATTATATATTTTTACTATCAAGTCGTTTGTAACAACTTTAGTATGTGGTGGACTGGGAGCATTGATTATATTTATGATAAAGTCTGTAATTGAAATGTCTGTTTTTACAGTTATTATATCAATTATACCTTTTGCTGCAGTTGGATATTGTATTGGAGCTTTAAAAATTCCAGATATTCCACTTATGGGACCATTACAAAAAGCTGGCGGAGAAAATGTTATGGATATATTATTTAGACTAGCAAGTTTTGGTTCAAAAAAGAAAATATATATATATGGATTAAATAGAAAATTAGAAAACAAACAAAACAAAATACTTAATAATCCAATAAAACAAAGTAAGAGGGGGAATTAATAAATGAGTATGGGAATGATGATGGTTCCAATTATCTTTTTAATAATATTATTTATGCTTTTTATCTTTTTCTTAATAATAACATCAAGACAAGAAAAAACTTTAAAGACTATAGATAAGGAAGGAAAAATAAAAGAAGATAAACCAGTTGTAAAAGAAGAAAAAAAATCTAATGCATCTACTACCGAGAAAAAAGAAACATATAAAAAAGAAGATGTTTTTAGATTTATGGAATTTGATAGAATAATGGATAAAATGATTGTTCAAAATGGTGGTTCAAGATTTACTATGGCTATTAGATGTAAAGGTATAAACTATGATCTTATGTCTGAAATGGAGCAATTATCTGTTGAAGAAGGTTTTATAACATTTTTAAATACTTTAAAGTATCCTATTCAATTATATGTACAAGCCCAAAATATAGATTTAAAAGGAAATATTGCTAAATATAAAAGTAATATAGAAGATTTAACTGTAGATTATAATAATATAACAGAAGAATATAATAAACTTGCAAGTTCATTTGATGTAGATGAAAGAGAAATGAATAGAGTTACAAAAGAAAGAGATAGAATATCAAATGTTTATGAGTATGCTCATGATATTATTAGATATGTAGAGAAAATGAGTACAAATAAGAATTTATTACAAAGAAAATTCTTCGTTTTAGTATCTTATAATACTTCTGAAATAAATGCTGTAGATAAATTTAATAAAGATGAAGTTATTGAAATGTGTTCTACAGAATTATTAACAAGATGTAAAGGTATAATAAGTGCTTTATCTTCTTGTTCAGTATCAGGTGAAATATTAGATTCTAATGAATTAGCAGATTTATTATATTCTGCTTATAACAGAGATGATAAGAGTTTAATGTCTGTAAAAGAAGCAATAGAAGGTGGAATGTTAAGATTATATTCTACTTCTGAAGATGCTTTTGAAAGAAAAGAAGAACAATTAGATGAATATTTGAAAAATCAAGCACAATTAAGAGCATATAAAGCAATAAAATATGCTAAAGAACATGATGAAATAGAAACACCAGCATCAGAACTTTTATCTCAAGAAGAAGAAATCAGTAGAAGAGCTACAAATTACGTTAAAAATTCAGATTATCCTCAAGATGAAAAAGATAAGGCGACAAAGAAAATTCTTACTGACTATAGAGAAGATAAAAGAGACTTAAATGAAATTCATGAGATTCAAAAAAATGCTATTTTAGAAGAAGCTGAAAAAGATATAGCTAAAATTGATGAGCTTGAGAATAAAAAGCCTCCATATGGAGTTCAACTAATAGAAAAAGCTAAAAATTATAAAGAAATTGAAGATGCTGAAAAAAAATTAGCAGAAGAAAGTAATGAGAATAATATTGCTTCAGGTGAAAATAAAAATGAAGTAAGTGAAAAAGCTGAGAATGAGATAGAAAACGAGGATAATTTTAGCAATAATATTTATTCTTCAAATGATGATGCAGATGAAGAAAATGATAGTATTGTTTAATTGGAGGAAAAAGATATATGAGTGAGAAAAAGAAAAGTAGAAAACAACTTAGAAAAGAGCAAAAAGAAGCTCTTGAAAAAGCTCAAAGAGAGAATAGTTTAAAAACAGATTTTGATGCTGAAAATATATTAAAGAAAAATCAATCATCTTTACAGGATTTATTAGCACCATCTGGTATAGATTGTACTCATTTTGATTACTTAGAAATCTTTTCAAAAGTATCAAGATTTGCTAGAATATTCTATGTAACAACAATACCTAGACAAGCAACATTTCCATACTTTTTATCTGGTGTTTATGAATTTGGAGATGTAAACACATCAGTATTTATTACTCCTATACCAGAAAACAATTCAATAAATGATTTAAATAAAACAATTGTTGAACTTGAATCTGAAAGAGTTGTTGCAAATAATAGAGGAGATATAAACAGGGTTTCAATATTAAGTACAAAACAAGCAGAAGCTGAAGGATTAAGAGATCAAATTGCTGCTGGATATAATAAACTATTTGAAGCAACAATTATTTGTACTTTATTTGCATATAACAAATTAGAATTAGATAAAATGTCTGAAATTCTTGCAATGGAGGCATCAAAAACTCAGATTGGTCTAAAAACAGCATGGGCATTACAGGAAGAAGGTTTTAAATCTAATTTACCTTTAAATAATAACTATATTAGTAGAAAACATACTTTTGATAGAGGTTCTATGTCTACAGTATTTCCATTTGTTAATGCAGATGCAGGAATGGAAAGTGGTGTACCTATTGGTATAAATAAACAAACTGGTTTACCACTTATATTTGACAACTTTAGTAGTACATTAACAAACTATAATATGATTATATTTGGTAAATCTGGTTCTGGTAAATCCGTTACTATTAAAACAATAATGGCAAGATCTGCAATTTTAATGGGTGTTGAAAATATGGTTCTTGATGCTGAAGGAGAATATACAGTTGTTGCTGATTCTCTAAGAGGAATAAATGTAGATATAAGTCCAACATCTAGTACAATAATAAATATTTTTGATATTGAAACAGAGGTTATAAAAGATGAAATTACTGGAAGAGAAAGAACTGTTTTAAATGTTGAAAATAAAGTAGAGGACGTTACACAAGCTCTTCTTACTATGGCAAGAGGTGCAACTAAATCTGAAGAAGTTAATGAGTTAACAAAACAAATTATAGCTGAAATTGTTTCAGAAGAATATAAATCAAGAGGTATAACAAATGATCCAGAATCATTATTTCAAGATGATGGCTCAGGACTTGCAAAAGTTAGAAAAGAAATGCCAACAATTGGTTCTTGGTATGAAAGACTAATAAGAAAAAATGAAGAAAATACAATAGATACTTATCAATATCACTTTGATTATTTAACAAAAGTTATGAAACAATATTGTAGAAAATTTAATGGTCAAATGGCTTATTTTGATGGTCAATCAACTTTTGAATTATTAGAGAGTTGTCCATTCATTAATATAAATATTTCTAAACTAGAAGAAAGATTTGCAAGACCACTTGCACAACAAATTCTTTTATCATGGATTTGGGAAAAATATGTTAAGAAAAATAGTGAGGATAAAAGAAAAGCTAGAGCAAAAAGAGTTCTTGTTGATGAGGCATGGATGCTTTTAGCATATCCTGAAGCTGTTGATTTCTTAAATACAATGGCAAGACGTGCTAGAAAGAGAAATGTTTCTTTAACAGTTGTATCACAGAAGTTCCAAGATTTCTATGAAAATAAAGCTTGTCAAGCAGTTTTAACATCTGCAGAAACAAAATTATTTTTAGCACAAGATAAATCTGAAATTGAATATTTAAAAGAAGTATTTAAACTTAGTGAAGGTGAAGCAAGTTTCTTAATAACTTGTTCAAGAGGTGAAGGCTTAATAAAAATAGGATATCAATCAGCAGTTATAGCTATTAATCCAACACAGAGAGAGTTTGAATTCGTTGAAACAAACTTACAAAAAATTATGGAAATGAAAAAGAAAAGATTAATGGCTGCTGATAAATAGATAGAAGGTGAAATATGAAAAATAAATTAAAATTAATATTTGTTTTAGTTACACTTTTTATATTTTTTTGTGTTAATAATACTCAAATAGTTAATGCTGCAATAAATCCTCACTATGAGGAAAATATAGAAGATGATGAACCTGTATCTTTATCTGTTATGAGTACTTTAGGCACATTAGTAATGCCTATTGTATTTAATATATTTAGGACCTTAGAAAAAGTTATATCACAGGTAATGAAAATAATGACAGGAGAATATTTTTTCCCATGGGCTGATTTGATAATTTTTAATGCCGTTCCTATACTAGATATTAATTTTATTAATCCTTCAGAAGGCTCTTTATTTATGGATTTTGCTGGTGAATTTACATTGGTTGGAGAAGTACTAAGAAATGTATATTTTACATTACTTTCAATTTGTTTAGCTTTTTTAGGAATTGCAGTTGCAGTAAATGTAATTAAAATGATTTTTTCTAGTATAGCTAGTAGTAAAGCAAGATATAAGGAAGCAATTGGTGATACCTTGAAGACAGTTATTCTTATATTTATGATGCATTATTTAGTTTCTTTTGTATTTTATATTAATGAACAATTAGTTATCGTTGCTGGTAATGTCGCACAAAATATTATAGGTGAAGAAAGCATAATAGAAGCAGAAAAAACTATAGATTACAATGATTCTGAAGAAAATAAAAAGATAGTAGAAAATTTTTATAAAGATGCTAATGTTACTTCTCCTAGTCCAGTTACAATAGCAAAAACAGTATTAAAAGAAATAGCAAATGCTGTTGAAAAAGCTATTGATTGGCTTAAAGATAAGTTTGGTTGGGGGGATAATGATAATGATGGTACAGAAACTCTTGATGGTGATGATATAAGAGCTATGTATGATGAAATTTTTCCAGATAAAGATGATGTTATAAACGCATTAAATTCATTAGGTGATCAAGGTATTAATGTCGCATCATATTTACTCAGAGATGCTACATTTGAAAAAAATTTTTTGTGGATGGTTGCAGGAAATAGTCAAAATAGTTTTTCTAATAGTGGAATTACAGGATGGTTAACTAGTTTTTCTAATACAGTTCTTTGGGGAACTGGAATAATTGACACAGGACTTGCTGGTTTAGAAAATTTATATGAAGCAACATATTATGTTTGTAAAGATATGAAAAATAGTAATATTATTAGTAGTGCTAAAAAATACGAAGAATTACAGAATTATTTAATTTCACAAATTAATAATACATCTTTAGAAGATAAAAAAAGAGATGAGGCTAGAATAAGTTTATTATTTTGTAAAGCTTATTATAAATTTATATATGATGGTGAAGATAAATATGATGGTAAAGTTAGAGGCGTTATGTCAAATCTTGGAAATTACTTTAGAGAAAATTCATACTATATAGATGTTGACAATGGGGATTGGTCACCTAGGTCTATGAATGTAATAACATCTATATTATACTGTGTTTTAGTAGTTCAATCTATCATGTTTTTATTTGCATATATGAAAAGATTCTTTTATGCAATTATATTATCTGTAATGGGACCAGTTGCAGTTTTATATGATTATGTAATGAAATCTTATTAAGTGGAGGACTTTGTATGAAAAAAGAGAAAAAAATTTATTTAGTTTTAATTTTTCTATTTTTAATATTTACGGGAATTGAAGTTAATACTTATGCTGCTGTTAATTCTCATTATGTTGAAGATAGTATAAATACACCAGGTGATACAGGAAATAAAAGTTGGTTAACAGATAAGTTACTAAATTTATTAGGGCATGCTTTTTATGGACTTGGAAGGGCGATTCAATTTTTAGTTACAGCTGTAGTAAAATTGCTTTCTAGTATAAATCAGTTTCCTTGGGCAGACAAGGTGATTTTTAATGGAGTAAGCTTATTAGATGTTAATTTTATAAATCCAGCTAAAAATTCATTATTTATGGATAACAGTAGCAAACTAACAACTATTGGTACAACTGTTAGAAATGTATACTTTACTGGTTTATCTATTTCATTAGGATTTTTAGGTATTATTGTAGCTGTTATGGCAATTAGACTTGCAATTTCTTCTATAGGTTCGGAAAAGGCAAAATATAAGGAAGCTATTGTGCATTGGGCGACGGCCATAATATTAATATTTGGAATGCATTATTTAATTTCATTTGTTTTTTATATTAATGAACAATTGGTTGAGGTCGCAAGTAATATTGTATTTGATAAAACAGATAGTCTACCAGATAATCAAAGTAAAGATTTAGGTGATATGGGGAACTGGTTTGCTGAAAATGTTGATATGGATAACGATGGTACAGAATCTTTAGTATCAGGAGTATTGTTTGCAGTATTTGTAATACAATCTGTAATGTTTTTTTGGGCGTATGTAAAAAGGTTTTTCTTTGTTACTATTTTGGCTCTGATATCACCATTCGTTGTAATATATGATTTCTTACAGAAATCAATGTCATAAAAGAAAGGAGAGTTTTTTATGAAAAAAGGAGTATTTTCATCATGGTTTAGGGAATTTGCAACTATAGTTTTAACACAAACAGTTCAAGCTTTTTTACTTGCTATTGTTATGTCTATTATAATTAATAGTTTATCATCTTCAGGTGGTGGACAAGATAATATGAATGCCTCTGCATTATTAGCTATTATTGCATTAAGTTCCTTTGGGAAAATAGAGATGCTTGTTAAACAAATTTTTGGTGTTACATCTGCTTATGGGGATCCTTCATTAAAAAGTGGTGCTGGAATAACAGCTGGAACTATGTTGGCATGGAAAGGCGGAAAAAGAATTTTAGACAATGGTAAAAAATTTGCTGATGGAACAGTTATGAGAATGAAGGCAAATAAAAATATTAAGGATTTAGCAACTTCTAGTGGAGGAGAACTTGACGCTAATAAAGGTTTAGATTTTGATAAAAAAGGAAATAATAATGCAGATTTAGGAAAAGAAGCTGGACAACAAATTGGAGAACAAGTTGTAAAATTACAAACATTAGGAGACATCAAAGAGTTAACGGATGCAATTAAAAATCTTACAACAGCAACAGATAGCGCGAATAAAAATACTGCACAAGATAAGTTAAAAGAATATCAAGATATGTATCAAAAAGGAAAAGATTTACAAAAATCATCTGTTATGGAAAGTACAGGAGCTATTATAGGAGGTTCTGTTGGTCTAGTTAGTGGATTAGCTAGAGGTGAGAATGTTGGTGAACATATTTTACATGGTGCTGGTGCTGGTGACTTTGCTGGAGAATCATTATCTAAGGCATCAAGTAATATTAGAGATTTTTCTATAGAAAATAAAGAACTAAATGATAAAATAAAAAATAATATTATAGCATCTAATAATAAAGTTGAACAATTCAAAAAAGATTCTCAAGAAAAAATTTCAAAAGGTGAAGTTAAAGATGTAAATGCTTATAATAAATATGTTGAAGATTCTATTAAACAGTATAGGGAAAATCAAGAAAGTATTATACATGATTATACAAGTAGTAAACGTGTAAGTAAAACTAATTTGGGGGCTAGTACTAGAAATAAAATGATGACCCATAGTTTAAAAAGAGTACAAAACAAGATAGATAAGAGTTCTAATGCAGGTAACTCATAATTATTGGAGGGACTATGAATAATTTAAAAGAAAAAATTATTGACTGGTACGAAAATTTAAATACAAACAAAAAAATATTTTTTGTTTTTGTAGTTGTTGCATTTTTGGGAGTTATATATTATTTTTTTATAAACAATAATTATAGAGAAGGAGAAATTAACTATAAGAAGTTTAATATTAATGAAATTGTTGTTGAATCTAATATAATATATGATAGATCTATGATAAATTCATTAGATGGAGTGCTTAAAGATTTTTTAAAAGTAAAGTATAATAGTCTTTATTTAGGAGATAAAAAAATTTCTTTAAGTAAATATTATAATAATACAGTATTAAATTCATATAAAAAAGAAATGTCACAACTTAAATTTAAAAAGACTTCTAAAGAATTCTTTTTAAAAGTATTAGGTGAGAATGATATTAGTTATTTAGAATATGGAAATTTTATAGATAAGGTATATTATTCTAAAGATTATGATATGTATATACTTAAAGTTAAAACATTAGATGAGAATGATGCATATTTTGGTATAGTAGTATCAAATAATTCAAATTACCAAATATCATATATACAATAGTAATTTTATAATAGAAAGGGGTGTAAGATATATTTAGTAATAAATATATCTTACGATTTTAATTATGGTTGAAGATAAGGAAAAAAAGTACATCTATATTGCTTTTGGATTAATTATTTTAATATTACTTATAGTAATAATTTTAATTTGGTCACCTATGTTTAATGGTAGTAAATCTATTTCAAAAAAATTAACAACTATTAAGTTATCAACTACAGAAGAGTATGAAAATATAAAGAAAGAAGAATACAAATATGTAGTTAAACAACTTGTTAATAAAGAAAATTTTGAAAATACAATTGATTTAATTGATAATGAGTATATGAAAAAAAATAATTTAAATTCTAAGAATATTTATAATTATTTAGTGGATAATAATTTATTAACTAATATATCAAATACATCAATTGTATATAATAAGTCTATAAAAAGTGATGGGAAAAAGTATATTTATACATATTCATATCAAGTAAATAATGAAGAAAAATTAATTCATATTATAGAAAATTATTATAATGATTATACAATATCATTTGATCAAGAAAATTATCCTATAATTAATGACAAGGAAAATATAATAAATATAGGAAATATTCAATTTAAATCAAGTGTAGTTAATTCATATAGTGAATCAATTTTATTAAAGATTAATATAATTAATAATGATACAGAGCAATTTGTATTTGATGTAAATAGTTTAAATAGTGTATATGCAAAAGTAAAAGGAGATAATATCAAATATAATTTGAGTTCAGTTGTTGTTGGAAATGAAACTTCTTCAATTGTCTCTTTGCCTGGAAGTACAGTTGAGGTATATTTAAATTTTAAAATTCCACTAGAAAAACAGTGTTATATTGATGAAATATGCTTTAGTGACATTAAGAAAAGTAATGGAGAAAGTGTATCTATGAATTTATTATTAAATTAGGAGGTACTGATGGATAAAAATGAAGAGAAGATAGTAATTAGAACTAATAAGAACAATAAAGAAACAAAAGAAGATGCTAAATTAAAGCAAGAAATGCTTAATGATAAAAAAATGAATTTTGATAATAATAGTAAAAAGCAAGAAAAAGATGATGCAACTTCAAATGAAAATAAAAATGATTATGATAATTCACAAAGTAGCTCTGATAATAATGAATATAGTAATCAAAGTTTTAATAGAGAAAATAAAAATGATATAAAAAAATCCCCAGAAAAAAATGAACTTTCAAATTTAAATTCTAATAAATTTACCAATCCTTTAAGAAATAATCCAATATCTAAAGGTTCATCTAATGGATTAACTAAAGAAGTTGGAGAAAAAGTAGGACAAGAGGCAACAAAGAAAGTAGCACAAGAAGTTGGAAAAGAGGCTGGTAAGCAAGTAGCTAAGAAAGCATCTAGTTCAATAGCTAAAAAAGCTTTGATGGCTGGTGGATGGAAGATTGCTATTGTTGTAGCAGTAATTATTATAGTAATAGTAGTATTAAATATGCTTTTAAATCAAGATAGTGCTGATGAAGCTGCTACTACAGCAAAAAAAGGAAAAGAAAGTTTGAAACAAGCCTATCAGAATGGACAAGTAGATGGAACAGATGAACAAATTGATTATGCAAACAAAATATCAAATCAGTATGATTCTTATATTGGATATACTTCAAATCAAATTGATTTTTTGTATAATTCTGCTATAGACACATCAGGCGTAATTTTTAATACAGACAAAGAATTACGTCAAGAATATAAAAAGAATTTTGGTACTAAATATTATAGAAATGGTGCTATAACAATTGATGATTATAGAGAAATTTATAAACATATTTTAAATACAGAAAAATACAATTTTAATGATATTATATGGATGAATTATAGCCATGATAAAGATGAAGCAACAAAAATAGAAGATGAAGATTTGTATGTTAATGATTCATTAAAGTTAAAGTATCCAAATGATGATGAAATGACTGCTGATAAATTTATAGATATGGTACAACCATATTTATTAAATCATAATATACCATTAGCATTTTTTATTTCAAATTTATTTGGTTCAGATAAAGTTTCATCTAGACCTAGTAATGCAGAAGCTGTTGGTTCCGTTTATGAGGGGATAAATAATTCTATGTCAGAACAACAAAATCAGAAATCATCTTTTGCTTATCAAATAATAAAACATGGTATGAGCGATATTACAGTTGATCAATATCAACTTAAACATTATACTTTAAATACTTATTATTTAGATTATGATTCTACAACTTATAAGGATTCTTTTAAAGTAAATGTATATGCAGGATTTTCTAGAGAAACTCTTGATAAGTTAGGAGAACAACTTGCTACAATGCTTAATCCATTAGGAGCAGCAATAGTAGGTGTTTCTGATTTTACTACAACATCATATGAAGATACGACACATACTAATACCAGATGGGATGAAAATAAAAAAGAAGATGTAATGAAAGAAAATTTTGTTTCTGATTATTCTAATTATGAAAATGTGTATTATGTTTCAACAGCTAAAGCTTTTGATGTAGTATTTAAGGCATCATATAATTATACAAAATATAGTGATGATGATGCTAAAAAAAGAGTAGGAAGTGATTCTGAATATGCAAAATCGTCTAAATATTATGTTATAGATAATGAAAGTTTTAAAGTAGATTTAGGTAATTTAAATGGAGGCTCAGCTGCTGAATTAGCTGCAAATTATGGTGGTTCTGCTAGAGTATTGAGCCAGTCATCATTGGGTGATGTTTTAAGTAGTGGTGAGTATAGAGCTACTATTGAAATAACATGTGGAAATTATGTTATTAATGACGGACTTAGATATGATGTTCAAAGAAAGTGGGATGATAAAGTTGTTCCAGGATCAACATCAACTCAAGTTTTTGGTGAAGAACAATTATTTGATTTTAATGAAAATAAAGAAGGAGATAAATATAAATCGACAATAGAAAAATCAGTTCTTTCACAACATGATGATATGAAATTATATAAGAGTTTAGTTAGTGATAGTAAATTAAATTCAATTGACATATTAGATTCAAATCCTAAGGTTTTTGGAATGTATGTTCCTATTGGTAAATCTAAATATATTGGTTTAGGAAAAAATGGTAGTAATTCTACTATTGAACTTGGGTATGATAATGTATCTGAATTATTAAAACCAATAGTTAATAATAATAGATTACCATATGTATATGGAATATCTTTGGGATACGAGGTAGATACTATGTCTTCTAGTAGCGGCTTTTCTACAGGAAGTCAACTTCTTAAAGAATACATTAGAGCTCTTGAAGGTGGTGGAGCTACAACAGAAAAAGATGGTAAATCATATTATACAGTATTAGATGTTTTAGGACATCCTACTGTTGGATATGGATTAGACCTAGTAGCACATCCAGAATGGAAATCAGAAATAATGTCTGTTATGGGTGTAAGTTCTCTAGGAACAGGAGATTTGGCAGATGTTGAAATTTGTGATAAGATAGAAGATGATTTTAGAAATGCCAAATTAGATAAGGTAAAATCTCAATATGAAAGTCTTGGATTAAAAGAATATCAAATACATTCATTAGTTGCTAGAACATATAATGTTGGTAATGTAGATGGATATGGTGCAGCGCATTCACAATTTTATAATGAAGCTACTGACGATAAATATGAACAAATTTATGAGCAATATAAAGATAATTCAGGAGCTGTAAGTGAAATATCTTCTAAGGCAGATTTAAATAGTGCTTTATATACAAATTATATGTCTAAACCAGTTACAGCTCAAGGTAATGAAGGGGTTATACAAGGACTTGTAAATAGAAGAATGTCTGAATGGGTACTATTCTCCTTAGGATATTATGATAAATTGCAAAAATTCTGGACAGCTGGTGGAGATGGAAACTTTGGTGGAATTTCTGTTATAGATGCTTCTGGTAACGTTGATCAAAATGCTTGCTTAGAATTACAATCAGCATTACAAAATGAAGTCTTTGGAGGAAGACTAGTAGCACCAGGAATTAGTGTTGGAAAACTATTTGGAAATAATGTTCCAACTGGTTCTGCAAATACAGATTCAAATGGATATTTAAGTGATGCATATCGTAGTTTCTTTAATACAGTATATTATTATCAATGTCCATGGTGGTCAAGAGGAAGAGCAAATATATATTTACATAGTGTTGATCCAAATAAATATAATGGACAATTTATAAGAGATGGATTAGGAAATGGTGTAGACTTAGCCGCAGGAGTTTCTAGAGCATATGGAATTCCATTATATAATGATGTAAGTCAATTAAGAGCAAATAGTATAATATCTTATGATAATGGTACTTCTTGGGGACATACTGCATATGTAGAAGCAGTTGGAAATGATTATTATGTTGTAAGCCATTGTGGTAGTGGTAAAAGTTGGCATGGAGTTTCTATTGTTCCTAAGACTTCAACAGCAGGAAGTTATAGGGTAAACGGATTTGTTTGTATGGATGACCTACTTGCTAAGTAATAATATTTAAAAAGGAGGATTCAAGTTTTAAACTTGAAATATGCTTATGAAAAATAAAAGTTTAATTACAAAAATACTAATATTTGGTATTATAACTATAATAGTAATAGTATTGATAGTAAATATTTTAAGTAAAATTATTTCTGAATTAAAAAAAGATAAATTAGATAGTAATCTTCCAGAAATAGATGAATATATTGAAAACACAACTGGAAAAATACAGAAATCAACAGATGGAAATAGTCTATATCAGGTTCAATCATGTATTCAAAAATACTATATTAATTACAGTGCAATGTTTGGAGAAAATACTATTACTCAAGTAGCAACAGAAGAATATAATAAAGAAGATTATAAAAAGTCAACATATAATATGTTAGCTCCAAAATATATTGAAAAAAATGGAATAACTTTAGAAAATATAGATAAAAGTAATGAGGTTAATATATTAGAACCAGAAATAGAAATTTATAAATTGTATGTTTTAACTAAATATAATGGAATATATGCATATTTTGCAAATGGTTTTGTTAGAGATTCTATAACATATGATGCAAAAGAATTTAATATAATAGTTGTATTAGATGAAAATAATAGAACTTTTGATATTTATCCAGATAGTGATTTTTCTAATATAAATGTAGGTGAAACAGTTGATTTTGAATTACCTGATTCAATAGAAAATAGAAAAGACAATGTTTATGGATATGTAACAGCTAAATATGAAGATATTGCAGAAGATAAATTTAATAATATAAGAAGATTATTATTAAATAGTCCAGAAAAAGCATATGAATTATTAACAGAAGAAATGAAGTCTTCAAGATTTAATACTTATCAAAAATTTACTGAATTTATAAATAATAATAGAAAAACAATATTTCTTTTAACTTATAGTAACTATTATTTAAATAATAATGATGGAAGTATTACATTCAAAACTTACAATAAAGATGATAAAATATGCATTAATATTTATTTTGACAAATTTTCTAGTTTTACTTTTGATATTGAAGGATTATAATTTAAATTTAAAGATGTAGAATTTAAATTCTACATCTTTTTTATATGCTTTAATATTTACATAATTTACATTTGCTGCATTTTGTGATATAATAATAGTGCAAAAAATAAAATATAATGTCTAAATTTTAATAAAGGAGGAAATTAATATGAATAAAAAATTAATATTTTGTATTGTTATAATAACATTATGTATTTCTACAGTGTTTGGTATTTATTATTATAATAAATCTGATACAAATAATACTAATATAAATTATAATGAAGAAAACAAAGAAAATTTAATATTAGAACAAAAGTTATATGGACTGGAATCTGTTACAGATTATTATACAGTACGAAGTTGTATTATTAAATATTATATATATTATCAAAGCTTATATGATGATAATAGTGAAATTAGTAAGGATGAACGTATAAATAACCTATATTCATTATTAGATAAATCATATATAGAAAAATATGGTATTACTCTAGAAAACATTGAAAACAAATTTAATACTAAAATTAATGAAACAGAAGTTTTTATAGATGATGTTTTATATTTAAAAGAGAATAATATATATACCTTTTTTGTAAAAGGGAATGTAAGAGACTTAAAGATAAATGTGTTTAAGGAAATAAGTTTTATTGTTCGTTTAGATACTAATAACGAAACTTTTAGTTTATTTTTAGAAGATTATATTAAAGATAATAGTTTAGATAATATTAAAGAAGGTAATATATTAGATTATAATTTTAGTGATAATATAGCTGAAAATAAAGCAAATAAATATAAATCATATAAATTTTCTTATGATGAATATGTTGAAGATTTATTTGACAGAATAAGAAAGTATATAATATATAAACCTGAAAAAGCGTATGAATTATTAAATTGTAAACAGAGTAAATTAAATAATTATTCTAAGTTTGAAAGCTTTATTAAAGATAATTATAAGGAATTATATATTATGACTTTTGATTCATATATGTTTGAATATGAAGATGATTGTAATATATATAATTGTAAAGATAAGTATGATAATTTTGAAATTAGAATATATTGTAATAATCCATGTGATATTAAATTTACTATTATAAAAAAATGAGTAAAAGACTATTAGCAGAACTTGCTAATAGTCTTTTTTTATAAAATACAAATAAATTTTATCTAAAATAATGCAATAAAATATAATTTTATGTTATACTATATATAATAAATTTAAATAAATATTTTTTTACGAATATGTTACATTTGTATATAAAAATGTATAAAAAAATGTAGAAATTTATTTAAACACATATTTGTGTACTATACAAATTATAAAAAAGAGTTATAATCTAGTTAAGTGAGTGAAATTAATGGATAAGTTAAAATTAGTAATAAAATCAAAATCTAAGGATAGTGTTGCAAGAACAATTAGAATGAGTGGTACGACTTTTGATAAAATTACAGAAATTGCAGACAAGAAAGCTATTTCTTTCAATAATGTAGTTAACCAATTAATTGAATATTCACTATCAAATCTAGATGAGGAAAATTAAATATTATAACTTAAAAAAATTATAATAATTAAAATTAAAGAAAATACTATATAGTAGGAATTTTAAATGTACCTAAAAACTATATAGTATTTTCTTGCATTAAAAAAGTAAATAATATATAATATAGATATATAACAAAGATTTTGTATAAAATGGAGGTATTAAGGTAATAATTTACTGAAAAAATATTATGGAAAATAAAAAAAATAATACAATAAAGAAAAATAGGAATAAAACGCAAAAATTATCTATTGAAAATTTACAGAGTATTAAAGATAGTCAACAAGTTTTAGATATGTACATCGAAGAAATTGATGAAAACTTGAATATGATTGGAAAAGTAGGAAAAAATATTAAAGCTATTATTCCAAGAGGAGAAGCATCTAGTGTTGTTGGGGATGATGGAATGGTAGAAGAAAAGTTTATTTTAAATAAAAAAGGAAAAGTACTACCAGTTTGTATTAAAGAAATAATTAAAAATGAAGATAGTGTAGAGCTTATAATGTCTAAAAAAATACTTGAATTAAAGGTTAGAAAATGGATGTATATGCATTTAAAACCAGGAGTAAAACTAAGAGGAATTGTTGTAGGCCTTAAAGATTATGCAGCATTTGTAGATGTAGGTGGAGGAGTAACTGGAATATTAAAATTACAAGATATGTCAGAATCTATGTTAAATAATGCATCAGATATGTTTAAGCTTGGACAAAGAATAGAAGTTATTGTAAAAAAATATGATAGAGATACAGGTAGAATAGAACTTACATATAAGGAATTACTTGGTACATTTGAAGACAATGTTAAAGATTTAAAAGAAGGAGATATTGTAGAAGGTGTAGTAAGAAATAGATTAAAATCTGGAGTATTTGTTGAGATAAAACCGAATGTTGTTGGTATTGCGGAGCATGTAAATGGAATTGAAACAAATCAAAAGGTATTAGTTAGTATTAGAAAAATAAATATAGAAAAGAAAAAAATAAAACTAATAATAATAGGATAATAGCAATATTTTTTTGCTATTATTTTTTTATAAAAATAATCACATGCAATGACATGTGATTATTTGAATAAGTTTTATGAATTCTTATATAGAATATTGAATAACGTAATAAGAATTAACTTAAAATATATTTATACCAAAGTATAAATACGATATAAAAGAAAAATATGATGTACGAATCTCTCGTACATTTAAAGTGTATCATATATAAAAAACTAATTCAAGTATATATTTTAATTTTTATAAAAAAGAGATGCACATACAAAAAATGTATGTGCAATTTGAGTTTTGATATTACGATATATAGAATTAAAATTATTCCATAGTATATTAAATATACTAGGAATGTATTGAAAATACTTGTTAAGTATATCATGATTAATACAAAAAAGCAAGTTTTTATATAAAATAATTTAAAATAATTATGTAACTATATTGCAATAAGTTTTCTTATGTTATATAATACAAGTGATAATTAAGTATAGATTTATGTTTAATTATCTCTAGTTAATATGCTAGATTAACCAAGAAAATTTCAAAATTAAATTTAAGGAGAGATGAAAAATGGTAAATGATAAAGAAGTAAAAACTGCTGTATCTCCATTTGCTGCAAGGCAAGATGAGAAAAAGGTTTATGATGGAAAAGAAGGTTTTGCATCAATAAATCAAATAGTTTTTAAAATGGATATGGGATATATTAATGAATCTCATATACAAGCATTAGAAGTTGTAAATGAATTTGGATTTGTAACATCTAGACAAGTAACTCAAGTTCTTGAGTTAAGAGGAAAATTAGAAGATTTAGAAGAAGATAAGAGACAAGCAAAAGTTGCAAAGTGGTTAGAAGATTTGACCAAATCTAAAGTTATTGCTAGATATTTCTTTCAAAGTGAGACAGGAAAAAGCTCATATAGGGCATATTGCATAGATAAAATTGCAACTTATATTTTAAAACAAAGAAATATTCCAACAACATGGCAACCAACTGAAAATACTAAACCTGCATATGCAGTAAAAAGAAAGCTTGCAGGAAATCAAGTAATTATTGCATATATGCAAAAGGTTGCTGCATTTAATAAAGTAAATCCTAATATATTATTATATTCTAAAAAATATAATGTTAAGTTTAAACCAACTGGTGGAATGGTAACATTAAAAGAAGATAATAATGAGGTTGACTTTGTTTTTGAAGTTGTTAGAAGAAATGATGATTGGCAAAATATGTTTGCTGAAAAAGTTCAATTATATTCAGATTTTTATGAAAATTTTGCTAAAAATGATGCAGGTTTTGCAGAAAAACCACAAGTTGTATTTGTTGGGGAAGATTTACAACATTTAGCTGAAATGTTTAGAATAATAAAAAAAGTAGGAATGGTTCTTGAAGATGAAAGCATGTATTTTACAACTGAACTTAGACATCTTGAAGAAAACTTAGAAAATAGTATTAGTGTATTTGAATTTGAAAAAGATACTAAGAAATATAAGGTAGTAAATAAACCATTAGATATATTAAAACCAGGTGAAAATAATGCTGCTGTATCAAGATTAAATGAAAATACTAAATATAATGCTAATATGATTATTGAATAATATCAGTATATAAAATTTGAAACTATGTGTTATGCATAGTTTCTTTTTTTACTTTATTTTTTATTAAAAACTAAAGATTATTGTATAAAATATTTCTAATATATTACAAAAAAGTTACAAGCTACTTTAGCGTATGTATTTTATTGAAAAATTACTTATTTTTATATAAAATAATAGTAGAAATATAAAGAAAAGAGGGAGAATATGAAAAGTGAAATTATAAATAAATTTAGACTATTATTTTTAACAATTTTTATTTCATTATTTTTAGTAATAAGTGGTTCTAATAATGTAAAGGCCTATTCTACTATATCTTCAAATCAGATATTTGGTATGGGAACATTAGACTCTTTATGGTTAAACTATTCAACACTTCCACAAATAACAGTATCAGGTAGTGTTGGAAATTCGGTTTATGATACACCATTTACTGGAAATAATGTGACAACAGGATATACATATAGAAGAGTTGAATTACATCCAGGTGGTAACGGACCAATAGATACTACAATTACAGTTAATTATTATAATTGTGGAACGCTAAATGGAAGATCAATTAATATGAAACTAGTTTATTCAGATTTAGTGGTAAATACAGCAGAAGATTGTTATTTATATTGGTCTGCATTTGGTACTAATAAAATAAGTGACAACGAGTGGTGGTATAATGGAATAGAGCATGCTAAAGTTAGAATTTATTTCTATTATTCAGATGGATCACAAATAACAAATTTATCAAATGCATACTTATCGATATTTTCAGAAGATGAAAATGAGGGTGCTAAATCTGAAACATGTTTGGAAACATACTTATACCAAAATACTTCAATGGTATTTAAAAGTGTAACATCACATATTCAAACATATTATAATGTATATGCAGGTACTTCAGCTATAGGTACAGATGGGTCATTAAAAAACTGTATTGCATTTACATATAATAATGTTAATTATATAGAAGTTGAGCTATTTGGTTTAGAAGGGAAAAATAATATAGGATATCATTTTGAATATACGCCTTTAACTGCAACTTTACCAAATGCACCTGTTAAATCTGTAAATAAAACTGAATCAGAATTAGGTGATACATTAGAATATACAGTTAACCAGCAAATATCTAAAAGATATGATTCGTCATTTACATATTCATCTCTTGTATTTAAAGATACAATAGATTCAAATTTAACATATAATTATTTAAAAGTATATAATGAAAATGGTGCAGATATAACAGCTTCAGCTGGAACAACAAATTATAATAGTAGTACAAGAGAATTAACATATACATTTAACTCATCTTGGTTAAATAGTATGCCATATAATGGACAAAATTATAGGTTTGTTATAAATACTACTGTAAATAGTACATCAACATCAGCAACTATTACAGATAGAGCTACAACAATAATAAATAATTCTCATACATTAAGCAGTAATACTGTTTCAACAGTATTAAAGGCTAAGGTAGTTGTTCATTATGTAAATAGACAAGGGCAAAAACTTGCAGATGATACTACAATTAACGGAAATTTATTAGATTCATATTTAACTTCAGCTAAGGATATATATGCATATTATTTATATAGTAACAGTGGAAATACAGTTGGCACAATGCAAACAAACATCACTGAAGTAACTTATATATATGATTTAATAAGAGTAGATATTAATATAGATAAAGAAATAGAGGCTACTGATTCAACAAGGCTACAAAAATTAAAAGGTGCAAGATTTAAACTATCAATTAATGAATTTGCACCATTAGTAAGTTTAGCAAGTCCAGAAGAAGACTATTTTTCAACATATACAGATGAAGATGGACATTGTGTAATTTCGGGTGTACCTTATGGAAATTATACTATAATAGAAGATGTAGTACCAAGTATTGCATATTCAGGTATTTTCTATAAAGATGGTGTAAAGGATAGAATTACTAGCTTTAATATAGATATAAACAAAAATGAAAACTTATCTTATTCTTTAGAAGATATTGCAAAGAAAATGCAAATAAAAATATATAAAGAAGATTTTGAGACTGGAACAACTACACAAGGTGATGCTCATTTAGAAGGAGCAGAATATACATTATATAGAAATTCTAATTGTACAGATGCAATTGAAACTTTAACAATTGCTAAAAATGAAGATGGAACATATAGTGCAACAAGTGGCTGGTACTTAGTTGGAACTTATTATGTAAAAGAAACAAAAGCACCAGAAGGATATTTAATAGATGAAAAAGTATATACAGTATCTCAAAATCCTGAAGCTCAAACTACTGAGTATACAACTCATACTATTACATCAAAAGATAAAGTAAAAAGAAATGATATAGAAATAATAAAAGATATTGGAGCAACTTCAAATACTCCACAGTTTCCACTAGATAAATGTAAATTCACTGCAACACTTGTATCAAGTATTGGAACAGACCATGAATTTTCAGTAGAATGTACTGCAGAAACTAATAGAAATGGTTATTGTATAATTGAAAATTTACCATATGGAACATATATAGTAAAAGAAACAACAGTATCCCCAATTTCATTAAAGTGTGCAGATTTTACAGTGTTTGTAGAGCATGATAAAACAGAAAAAACAAATCCTTATGTACCAAAAGATGGCACTTTTGATGCAATAACATTAGGAGAAGAAATTGGTACAACTAAGTTATATGATACATCATATAATTGGTTAGATATAAGTGGCCATATAGTAGATATACCAAAAGTAATGCAAATTAAAATTAGAAAAGTAGATGAATACGCAACAGAAGAAAATCATCAATATACACAAGGAGATGCAGTAATCAAAGGAGCGATATATGAGATTTATAGATATGATCCACAAACAGATGCATACACAGAATATGTATATGATATAACAGTAGACCATATAGATGAGGATGGATATTGGTGTGCAGAGTCAAGAGAATTACTTGTTGGAAAATATATGGTAAAAGAGAAAATAAAATCTAGCAAAGAAGAAAAAGATGGAAAAGTATATAATTATTCATATGCTGAAGGATATTTGGTAGATGAAAAAGAATACTATTTTGAATCAAAACCAGATGAACAAGAAGTAAGAAAGACATATCATAGTGATATATCAACAGAAAGGGTAATAAGAGGAAGAGTTGATGCAATAAAATATAACAATAATAGTGTATCAACAGATAAAAGCCCAGCAGAAGGAGCAGTCTTAAGACTTACATTAAATAAAAATCCAGATATATATTATGAAGGAACAATTAATTCAAAAGGATATGTAGAATGGGTAGAAGAAAAATCTAGAGACAAGTATTATCCTTATACTATTCCTTATGGCAAATATACAATCTCAGAAGTTAAGGCAAGTAACTCAGGGGAACATACTTTTATATATAATCAACAAACAGAAATAAATTATTCAACTCATACACAAAATTATATATTTAGTGATGAATATGTAAGAATGCGTTTAACAATTGAGAAATATGATGGAGAAACTTTAAAGAAACTACCAAATGGAGCTACATTTAAAATATGGAATGTAAATAATCAAAATTGGTATGAAGAAATGGCTTATCCATCAGGAGAATTTGTATCAGAATTTACAACAAATGATGAAGGATATATTACTTTAAATAGACATTTAGAAGCAGGAAGCTATGTTTTATATGAAACTAAAGCCCCAGAAGGATACTATTTAGATGAAGATATGAGGGTTGGTTCAAGAGGGTATGAATTTTCAATAGGTGTAGAAGCAGATGGAAAAGTTGCTTTATATCATAACAATGAAAGAAATGAGTTACAATATGAAACAATTAAATATGATAATATACCTACAAAAATGTATTCACATACAATAAAAATAAATAATATATCTCAAAAAGCAGTAGTTGAGGTTGAAAAACTTGCAAATCAATTTACAAAAGTAGAAATAGAGAATGCAGAATTTGGAAATGTAAGTAAACCAATATTTGAAGAAAAAGGCTTAGCAGGTGCAAAATATAGATTAATAGCTGCTGAAGATATTGTAACACCTGATGGAACAACAAGATATACTAAAGGACAAATTGTATCAAATGTTACAACTGGAGCAGATGGAAAAGGAAAATTTGATGAAGTATATCTAGGGAAATACTTAGTTGAAGAAGTATCTGTTCCAAATGGGTATGTTCTAGATACTACTCCAATAGAAATTAACATTGAATATACAAATCAATATGAAAAAGTACAAGATGTAAAACAAACTATAAGAAATGAAAAACAAGAAGTAAAATTAGAATTTGAAAAAGAATTTGAAGAATTAACAGTATCTAAGTTTAAAATAGAAAATCAAGAAGCAACATTTGGAATATATTCAGATGAAACTATTAAAAACTATAAAAATGAGAATACAATAGAAAAAGATGAACTTGTAGATATTATTATAATGGATGAAAACCATATAGTTAAAAATAATATAGAATTACCAGAAGGAAAATACTATGTAAAAGAATTATATGTATCAAATCCATATTCTAAATTAAATGATAAATTTAACTTTAGTGTTGAATATACAAATACAAGTGATAATCCAATTAATGTAACTATTAATAATGGAAAAGTTACAAATGTAGCAAAAACTGTTGAGTTTGAATTATTAGTTTATCCAGATGTAGTATTTGATGAATTAAATATTAAAGATATAGTTGATAGAGATGATTTAGAAGAGTTAGCTAAAGTATATGGAATAACAAATAAAGTATATGGTGTTTATAATGATAAAGAATGTAGTAAACCAGTTATTACAATAGATGACAAAGAGGCAACTTTTGAAACTAATGAAGATGGAATAATTAATATTCCAGATATGCCTACAGGAACATACTATTTTAAAGAACTACAAGCACCATATGGATATGATTTATCTGATGAGGTAATAAAAGCAGAAATTAATGAGAATAACTCTGTAATAATACTTAAAGCAAAAGAACCAACAAAAAAAGCTAATTTACTTCAAAAGTTTGATTCGTTTACTAAAGATACTATATCAGGAGTAAAATTTGAAATTACAGATAAAGAAGATGCACCAGTTTATACAGGAGTAACTAATGAAGATGGTATAGTTGAAGTACCAATAATATTCTTTGAAAATGGAGAAACATACTATTATAAAGAGGTAGAAACTTCAAGTACATATAAAATTGATGAGAATAAATATGAATTTGTAGCCAAATATGATGAAGAAAAATGTGAATGGACATTAGATATAATAAATGTAGTTAATAATAGAAAAACTATAGATTTTGTAAAAATTATAAAAAAAGATAGCAAAACAGGCGAAACACTTGAGGGATGTGTATTTACAATAGTATTATTAGATGAAAATGGAGAAGAATATGTAAATGCAAATGATGAAAAAATATATTTAGTAGAAAATGTAACAACAAATGAAAATGGAGAATATGTAATAGAAAATGTACCATATGGAACATATAAATTTGTTGAAATGATTGCACCAGAAGGTTATGAAATAGATGAAGACATGACAGGACTAACTTTTGTTGCAGATGATGATACTAAAGATGGAATTATTTTTGAAGTTACAAATACAGGTGATATAGCAGTTGTAACAATAGCTATTGTTGGAGTAATTTGTATATTAGGAATAGTATTTGTAATACTTAGAAATAGAAAAAATAAATAATAAATATTAAATAAGATTCAAGATTTAAAAACTTGAGTCTTATTTTTATTTATAAATTAATAATTTAAGTCAACCAATTTTTGTCAGGATAAAATATATATTGTACCACAAAAAAACGTAGTTATCAATGTATTTGAATCAAAAAAAATAAATAAATAAAAAATCCCCGAAAAGCCTTAAAAATAGCCGAAAAAATCATTATTTTTTACTTAAAAACTATTGAAAAAATAGCATTAGTGATATAAAATAATGGTTGTAAAAATGATTTATGTTTTTATATTTTTAAAGGAGGAATTTATATGTCAGTAAAAGTAGCCATAAATGGTTTTGGACGTATAGGACGTCTAGCATTTAGACAAATGTTTGGAGCAGAAGGATATGAAATCGTTGCAATTAACGATTTAACAAGTCCTGATATGTTAGCTCATCTATTAAAATATGACTCTGCACAAAAAAGATATGATAAAGCAGATACAGTAGTAGCTGGAGAAGATAGCATTACAGTTGATGGAAAAACAATCAAAATCTATGCAGAAAAAGATGCAGAAAATTTACCTTGGGGTGAAATCGGTGTAGATGTTGTACTTGAATGTACAGGATTCTATACATCTAAAGAAAAAGCATCAGCTCATATTAAAGCAGGAGCTAAAAAAGTTGTTATTTCAGCACCAGCTGGTAAAGATTTACCAACAGTTGTATTTGGAGTTAATGAAAATGTATTAACAAAAGACGATACTATTATTTCAGCAGCATCTTGTACAACAAACTGCTTAGCTCCAATGGCTAAAGCATTAAATGATTATGCACCAATTCAATCAGGAATCATGACTACAGTTCATGCTTACACTGGAGATCAAATGTTACTAGATGGACCACACAGAAAAGGTGATTTAAGAAGAGCAAGAGCAGCTGCAGTAAATATTGTTCCTAACTCAACAGGAGCTGCAAAAGCAATAGGTCTTGTTATTCCAGATTTAAATGGAAAATTAATTGGATCTGCACAAAGAGTTCCAGTTCCAACAGGTTCATCAACTATTTTAGTTGCTGTTGTTAAAGGAGAAGACATTACAGTAGATTCAATAAATGCTGCAATGAAAGCACAATCTAGTGCATCATTTGGATATACAGAAGAACCATTAGTATCTTCAGATATCATTGGTATTACACAAGGTTCATTATTTGATGCAACTCAAACAATGGTAACAAAAATTGAAGATGGATTATATCAAGTTCAAGTTGTTGCTTGGTATGACAATGAAAACTCATATACTAGTCAAATGGTTAGAACAATAAAATACTTTGCAGAATTAGGCTAATATATTTTAATATTATAATTAAAATATAATAAAGCTAGTGGAGGAAGGCGGGAAACTTTTTTCACTAGCTTATTATTTGATATAAGGAGAGAATATATATGTTAAATAAAAAAACAGTAAGAGATATTCAAGTAAGTGGCAAAAGAGTACTTGTTAGATGCGATTTTAATGTACCACTTAGTAAAGAAGATCCATCAAAAATAACAAGTGATAAAAGAATTGTTGAATCTTTAAAAACTATTAATTACTTAATAAATGCTGGAGCAAGAGTAATTCTTTGTTCACATCTTGGAAAAACTGGTCAAAATAAAAGTTTAGCACCAGTTGCAAAAAGACTATCTGAATTATTAGATAAAGATGTTAAATTATTAAGCGATATTTTAGCAGAAGAAACAAAAGAATTTGTTATGTCTATGGAAGATGGAGATGTATGTCTTTTAGAAAACACAAGAAAATATGAAGAAGAAGAAAAAAATGATACTGAATTTGCAAGAAAGCTTGCTTCTCTTGCAGAAGTATTTGTAAATGATGCATTTGGTAGTGCACATAGAGCACATGCTTCAACTGAAGGTGTTACACATTATTTACCATCTGTTGCAGGTTTTCTTATTGAAAAAGAAATTGCAGCTTTAGATGGTGGAATAAATAATCCACAAAGACCATTAGTTGCAATTGTAGGTGGTTCAAAAGTATCTAGTAAAATTGCAGTACTTACAAATTTATTAGATAAAGTTGAAACATTATTAATTGGCGGAGCAATGATGTTTACTTTTGTAAAAGCACAAGGTGGAAATGTTGGTAAATCTTTAGTAGAAGATGATAAAATTGAAGTTGCAAAAGAAATACTTGCTAAAGCAAAAGAAAAAAATGTTAAATTGGTATTACCAATTGATACTATTGCAGCAGATGAGATGAGTGAAACTGCAAATGCAATTGTATGTAATCCAGATGATATACCAGAAGAGTTTATGGGACTAGATATAGGACCAAAAACTGTAGAACTATTTAAAAAGGAAATAGAGCTTGCTGGAACTGTAGTTTGGAATGGACCAGTTGGTGTATTTGAAATAGCTAAATTTGCAAATGGAACCAATGAAATAGCTAGAGCGATGGCAAATAGCGAGGCTGTTACAATAATTGGTGGTGGAGATAGTGCTGCTGCAGTTGAAAAAGCTGACCTTGAAAAAGAAATGAGTCATGTTTCAACTGGAGGAGGAGCTTCTCTTGAACTTATGGAAGGTAAAAAATTACCAGGTATTGAAGCTTTAGAAGATAAAGAGTAGATGAAGGAGAATAGCTATGAGAAAAAAAATAATTGCAGGAAACTGGAAAATGAACTACTGTGTAAATAAAGCAGAGAGCTTTGTATCTGAAATAAAAGATACTATAAACACAGATGAAGTAGATGTTGTAATTTGTCCAAATTTAGTATCCCTTGATAGAGTAAGTGATTTAATTGATGGAACAAATATTAAACTCGGAGCTCAAAATGTATATTTTGAGGATAAAGGAGCATATACAGGAGAAACTTCTGTAGATATGTTAGCTGCTGTTGGAGTAAATTATTGTATTGTTGGACATAGTGAAAGAAGACAATATTTTAATGAAACAGATGAGATAGTAAATAAAAAGGCTAAGAAATTATTAGAAAAAGATATTGCTCCAATTGTATGTGTTGGAGAAACTCTTGAAGAAAGAGAAAATGACAAGATGTTTGAAGTTGTTGAAAGACAAGTTAGAGCATCCCTTGATGGAATTGAAAAAGAATCTATGAATAAAAAAGTAGTTATTGCATATGAACCAATTTGGGCAATTGGTACTGGAAAAACAGCTACAGCAGAACAAGCTAATGAAATGTGTAAATTTATTAGAGATGTTGTTTCAAAAATGTATGATGAAGAAACTGCAGAAAATGTAAGAATTCAATATGGTGGAAGTGTTAAACCATCTAATGCAAATGAGATATTAAATATGAGTGATATTGATGGTGCTTTAGTAGGTGGAGCAAGTCTAACTAATGATTTTGTTGCTATTGTAAATTATTAAGAATAATGATATAATAGTAATGCTGTAAAAGGCTAGAAAGTGAAGGTTTTTGATAATGAAAAATAGACAATATTTACTTATGATTATGGATGGGGTTGGATTAAATGATGAAGAAAAAGGAAATGCTTTTAAACTAGCAAATACTCCTAATCTTGATAGACTAACAATAAAATACCCTAATACATATGTTCAAACAAGTGGTATGGCGGTAGGACTTCCAGAAGGTCAAATGGGAAATTCAGAAGTTGGTCATACAAATATAGGTGCAGGAAGAATTGTATATCAAGAATTAACTAGAATAACAAAACAAATACAAGATGGTGATTTTTATAATAATAAAGAATTAAAAATAGCCATGGAAAATGTAAAGAAAAATAACTCGGCTTTACATTTATTAGGTCTTGTATCAGATGGCGGTGTTCATTCTCATATAGACCATTTAATAGCTTTACTTGAAATGGCTAAAAGAGAAGGATTAGAAAAAGTTTTTGTACATGCAATACTTGATGGAAGAGATACACCTCCAACATCGGCTGTAGACTATGTAAAAAAACTTGAAGAAAAAATGAAAGAAATTGGAGTTGGAAAAATAGCAACTCTTTCAGGAAGATATTATGCTATGGATAGAGATAATAGATGGGAAAGAGTAAAGCTTGCATATGATGCAATAGCCTATGGTAAAGGTGAAGAATATAAAATTGCACAAAAAGCCATAGAAACTTCATATGAAGCTCAAGAATTTGATGAATTTGTTAAACCTGTTGTATTAACAGATTCTGAAGATAAACCACTAGCTACAATAGGAGATAATGATTCTGTTATTTATTTCAACTTTAGACCAGATAGAGCAAGAGAGTTAACAAAAGCATTTATGTTACCAGAGTTTGATGCTTTTGAAAGAAAAGCTATAAATAATTTAACATTTGTAACTATGACTCAATATGATGAAAGCATTAAAACAGTATCAGTAGCATATAAACCACAAGTATTAGTAAATACATTTGGAGAGTATATATCTAAAAAAGGATATACACAACTAAGAATTGCTGAA
The DNA here is from genome assembly GCA_949106495.1 of uncultured Clostridia bacterium. Lineage (GTDB taxonomy): Bacteria > Bacillota > Clostridia > TANB77 > CAG-465 > CAG-465. Next base: position 276,046 of record CARYZD010000001.1, on the reverse strand, counting down.
ACTGAAAAATATGCACATGTTACATTCTTCTTTAATGGAGGAAAAGAAGAACCATATGAAGGAGAACAAAGAATATTAATAAATTCACCTAAAGTTGCTACATATGATTTAAAACCAGAAATGTCTGCATATGAGGTAGCTGAAAGTTTAGTTAAAGTTATTGAAGACAAAACATGTGATGTAATAATAGTTAACTTTGCAAATGGAGATATGGTAGGACATACTGGAAATCTTGAAAAAGCAATTGAAGCTGTTGAAGCATTAGATGAATGTGTTGGAAAAGTTATATCTAAAATTGAAGAAGTAGGTGGAGAAGCTTTAATAACAGCTGACCATGGAAACTGTGAACAAATGTTAGATTTAAAAACTGGTGAACCAATAACATCTCATTCAACATTTGATGTACCTTTAATTGTTGTATCAGATAGAGTTAAAACTTTAAAACCAGGAAGACTTTGTGATTTAACACCAACATTACTTACTATGATGAATGAAGAGATTCCAAGTGAAATGACAGGTGAATCATTAGTAGAATTAAATTAATAAGTAAAAGGAGGAAGTAAGTATGGATTTTGATGAAGAAAAATATCAAGTAAAATCTTCAAGTGATTATTGGGCTGATGTAGTCAAAGGTATTGAAGTATTTGATGAAGAAGACGATGAAAGTGAAGATACAAAAAGAGAGATATTTAAATGCAAGTCATGTGGGGCTATGTATGATTTATCTAATATGCCAAAATACTTACATCCTTTTAATTATTATATTGTAAAAGATGATCCTCTTACAATAAAATGTCCAAATTGTAATAAAGTAGTATTATATGAGACAGTAACTGTAGAGGAATATGATAAATATATAGAAAAAAAAGAAAAGCAAAAAGAAGAGAAACAAAAACATCAAGAGGAAAAAGCTAAAAGTAAGAAAATAGATCAAATAAAAGATGATTTAAAAGATTTAGCTAAAGACTTAAAAGAAAGACTCTTTAACAAGGAAATTTCGCCTAAAAGATTTGCTGTACTTTTTACAAATATGTCTAAGAATATAGTTAATAGATATGGTGGTAAAAAATTAGATATAGATTGGTTAGAATTTAGAAAAACAATATATGAGCTTTCTGATGGGGTTCTTGAAGTATATAAAGCTGAGGAAAAAACAGAGGAGATACTTGAAGAATATACAGAAAATATAGAAGAAGATGAATTATATAAAGCAGAGCTTGAATATTATATAGAGGACAACCAGTACGCTATACCAGACTATGAACTAAGACAAAGAATAAAAGAGTATGATAAACAAGAAGCAAAAATTAGAAGTGATGAATATAAAAAAGAAATTGAGGAAAAATATCAAAAGAGAAGAAATGAGTTACTTCAAAGGGCAGAAGAAAGACAAAGAAGGCAAAAACTACGTGATATTATGTAGTTTTAATAAATTATTAGTTAAGTATAAGGAGGAATTTTAAATGAAACAATACTTACAAATTGAAACAGTATACGCAAGAGAAATTTTAGACTCAAGAGGAAATCCTACAGTTGAAGTTGAAGTTGTAGTAGACGGAGGATTCGTAGGACGTGCTGCAGTTCCATCTGGAGCATCAACAGGAGCTTTTGAAGCAGTTGAATTAAGAGATGGAGACAAATCAAGATATTTAGGAAAAGGAACTCAAAAAGCAGTAGATAATGTTAATGACATTATTGCTCCTGAAATTGAAGGAATGAATGCTTTAGATCAAGTTGAAATTGATGAAGCTATGATTGCACTAGATGGTACACCAAACAAAGGTAAATTAGGTGCAAATGCTATTCTTGGAGTTTCTATGGCTGTAGCTAGAGCTGCTGCTGAAGCTTTAGGAGTTAGTTTATATAATTACTTAGGTGGAGTAAATGCTAAAGAATTACCAGTTCCAATGATGAACATATTAAATGGTGGTAAACATGCAGATAACACAGTAAATATTCAAGAATTTATGGTTATGCCTGTAGGTGCTCCTTCATTTAAAGAAGCTTTAAGAATGTGTGCAGAAGTATTCCACAACTTAAAAGCTGTATTAAAAGAAGCTGGACTTGCAACTTCTGTAGGTGATGAAGGTGGATTTGCTCCAAACTTAGGATCAGATGAAGAAGCTTTCCAATTTATAGTAAAAGCTATAGAAAAAGCTGGATACAAACCAGGTGTAGACTTTAAACTTGCAATTGATGCTGCTGCAACTGAAATGTATGACGAAGCTAAAAAAATTGGAAAAGAAGGATGCTACTATTTCTGGAAAACAGATAAATTATATACTGCTGAAGAAATGGTTGCTTTCTGGGAAGATATGGTATCTAAATATCCATTAATCTCTCTTGAAGATGCGCTTGCTGAAGAAGATTGGGAAGGATGGAAATTACTTACTGAAAAACTTGGAGATAAAGTACAATTAGTAGGTGATGATTTATTCGTTACAAATACTGAAAGACTTGAAAAAGGAATTAAACTTGGAGTTGCAAACTCAATTCTTATCAAATTAAACCAAATTGGTACTATTACAGAAACTCTAGATGCTATTAAAATGGCTAATAGAGCTGGATATACAGCAGTTGTATCTCACAGATCTGGTGAAACAGAAGATACTACAATTGCAGATTTAGTTGTTGCAATGAACGCTGGACAAATCAAAACTGGTGCTCCATCAAGAACAGATAGAGTATGTAAATATAACCAATTAATGAGAATAGAAGAAGAATTAGGTTCTGTTGCACAATATAATGGTGAAAATGTATTCTTTAACATTAAATAAGAAATTTAATAAAGATATATAAAATAAAAAAAAGAAATTGAATTTTATTTCAATTTCTTTTTTATTACACTTTTTCAAGTTTTCTTTTTTCTGCATTTAAATATTTTAATTTTTGTTCTAGTTCATCTTTTGATGTAGTGTATTCATCTGCATCTGAATAAGTTGAATTATAAGTATTAAGCTTGTGTTCAATCTCTTCAATTTGACAAATTACTTTTGTTCTATTTATAGCTTGTGAGATTAGCTTCTCATAAGTCCTTTCTACTTTATATGATTTATGTCTAAATCCGCATTTCTCTCATTTTTTTGTCCATATTATTTGAAGCTTTTATTTTTATTTTATTTGCCATATCTATATCTACTATACTTAGTACTATAGCCTTATGTATAGATTTTGATATGTGGCTAGAAGAACAAGCGTAATCTTTTGCAAGTTGCTCCATAGATATATCATCAAAAACATATCTTTTACAAATATTTTGCAAATCGGTTTGGCTTAATTTTTTAGCCATATAATCACCTCCAATATAATTATTTAGTAGTATAATATTGTAATACACTTTAATTATACCATTGATATTAGTATAAGTCAATTTAAATGTTGACATAAAATAGAGAAGGTGGTATAATTATAATGTAAATTTAGTATAAGGAAGAAACTAATTAGTTTAGTCATTTTACCTTATATATATTAAAAAGGAGGTAGATTTTATGGATCTAAAAAGTTATTTAATAGGTATGACAATAGGAGCTATTGTTATTGGAGGTGTTTTAGTTGGCACAATAAATCATTTAAAAAATGAAAAAGAAGAATTATTAAATATTAATTCTAAAGTTGAAGAATGTTCAAATATTAAAGAGGAAAAAAATAAAAACTTAGAAATAATTAGCTCAGAGAAAAAATATAACGATGAATATAATGTAGAATGCTATGAAGTAATTATGAAAAATACATCAGGTAGATATTTAAAGAAAATTGAATTTTCTATAGGAGAACGGAATATATGACCTTTATGATATGTTACCAGATGAGGAATATAAAGTAGTGGCATATAATACTACAAATGATTTATCTTTGAAAGAAATTTCAGTAGATTACGATATGATAAATTATTATCCGGATGAAATTTCATTTAATTTAATAAAAGAAGAAGAAACTTTTATTTGTGAGATAAAAAACAATGGGGAAAGAAATTTATATCCTAGTCAAGTAATTTTCTTTACAAAAGATGATTCAGGAAGAACTATCCAAAACACTATAGAATATGCTGGATGCTTTAATGATAATTTAGTTATAAAACCAAATAAAACATTAAAAACTGATGAAGAGCAAGGTGATATGAATGGTCTTCTTTTAAACAAGAATAAGCCTATTATTATTCGATATTCAGATATAGAGTTTAGAGAAGTTACTACAAAATTTTTCGAATAAAATAGAAGTAAAAAAATAGATGAAATTAAATTTTTCATCTATTTTTTTTGATAATGTAATATTTTGGTAAAATAGATGAAATTTAAGATAAAAAATAACACAAATATAGACAAAAATTATCAAAAAAATATATAATTACTTTGTATTGGTCTTATATAAAAATATAATATTTATTATGAAAGGAGGCTGTAAAAAGTATATAAGAACAAGTTATAAGAAGGGAGTTTATTTATGAATAAGAAAACAAAAAATATTGCATTTATATTTATGGTTTTAGTTTTAACAGTAGTGTCAACACTAGCTATAAAAGTAAATGCAGCTGGAGAACAAAGAGGTTCTCTTACAATTATTTGTCATGAACAAAAAAATGGTAATATAGAAAATAGTACTCCAATTGAAGGTGTACCATATGAAATATATAAAGTTGATGAATCTATTGATACTGTTGAGCAAGCATATCATATTAGTGGCTTGACTCCAACTCAAACAGCAATAACTAATAGTGAAGGAAAAGTTGTATTTTCTAATTTAGAGTTAGGAAGATATTTGGTAAGTGTTAATTTAGCTTATAATACAAATGAAAGTTATGGTTATGGAGTAGAAAAATATGAGGATTTTCTTATAGATATACCAATGACTAATGTTAATGGAGTAGGTTATAGTTATGATGTAACTGTTGAACCTAAAGTACAGTCAATTTATGGGAATTTTGAATTAAATAAAGTTGATACAGATAACAATCCTCTTAAAAATGTTTCTTTTAAGATTCAATATAAACAAAAAAATGATGTTATTTTTTCAAATTGGCATGGTTCTGCTAATGTTGGTGATTGGGATTTTTGGACTGATTATAAAAATAATAGTGAAATATTAATATTAACAACAGATGAAAATGGAAAAATCACTTTAAATAATTTACCAAGAAGAATAAATGGAGGAGAAGTAGTTTATAGATTAGTAGAAACTTCTGCACCTGAAAGTTATATTATAGATAATTCAACTATAAGTAAATTTTGTTTTTATATTAATGAAAATGGAGAAGTAGTTACTAATTATAATGATGCAATTATAAGAACAGATCTTGAGGATATAGATGTATTATCTGATAATTGTAAAGAATATATAAGTAATGTTACACAACAAGAAAATATAACATCAGCTACATATGTAAATGAAAGAGTAAAATTTACTAAAAAAGTAGAAAGTCTTACAGGAGAATTAAAAGACAGTGTAAGTTTAGGTAAATATAATAAAGCTAAATTTGAAATTAGAGTAAGTATTCCAAAAAATTATAAAGATGCAGTAAAAAAAGATGAAAGAGCAACAATGGTTATTATGGATTCACTTCCAGATGGATTAATATTAGATGAAAATAGTATAGTACTACAAGGAGTAAAAGATTCAAATATTATTAATATAGATAATCCTAAATATATCGCTGATATGAATCAATTAGGTATTAGTTGTGAAAGTATATCAATGAATGAAACTGATAATAATGGAATTATACTTTATGATGAAATAATAATAAAATTTTCTGCTACATTAGATTTTAATACTGATGAAATAATAGGTGGAGATGGAATAGTAAACACAGCTAAATGTATATATAGATCTAAGATTTCAGAAAATGGAGTACTTGAGGGAGATAGTATAACTTTAGAAGATAATGCAGAAGTACATACAGGAGCATTAAAAATAGAAAAAGTAGATAAGAAAGATGTAGAATTAAAATTAGCAGGTGCTAAATTTAAAATTGCGACATCTAAAGAAAATGCAAAAGCTGGAATATTTGTACAAGATAATAATTCTAATGATATAGAAGTTATAACAGATGTAAATGGTATAGCAGATATAAAAGGATTAGCATATGAAGATAATGGAGATGATTCAACATACTGGTTAGTTGAGACTCAAGCTCCAACATATACAACTACAGTTAATGGAGAAGAAGTTACTAAATCATATAACTTACTTTTAAATCCATTAGAAGTAAAAGTTGGTAAAACAACATATGATACAGCAGTGCAAGTTAAAAACTCAAAAGGATTTACATTACCAGAAACAGGTGGAATAGGAATTATTTTATTTGTTATAGTTGGTATTAGTATTATGACTATTGCAGTTATTAAAAGCAAAAAAGAAGATTGTTCAATAACTATAAAATAGTTTATATCAAAAAATAGAAAATGAAATAAAATTCATTTTCTATTTTTATTTAAATTCTTTCATAAATTACAAAATAATCATCCGAATAAAGTTCAATATATTTTCCATTATTAGCCCCAGATACTTCTATATTAATTAAAGAATTTTTAGATAAAATAATATGAGTAATTTTATATTTTTCAAATATTTCTTCACAATATATTTTTCCAGATTTTACTTTCATAAAATCATCAAATACATTACAATTTTCTCCATTATATTCTGGAAGATATAAATCTGCTCTCGAATCGATAAATACAGGTATATCATTAAGTAATAAATAACTACCAAAATCATATTCGTTAAATAATCTGATATTTTTAACATCTAAATTAGTTTTCATATATTCTGTTGCTTGGGTCGGATAATACTTTTCATTTATAAAAGATGAATTAATATTTTTAGATAATGGAGTTATTATAATAATAAATATAAACATAAATATATACAAATAACTTATAGTATTATTTGATAGTATATTAATTATTTTTTCCGAGTCTTTACTTTTATTTGGCATTAATACATTTTCTGAAAATCTAGTTAGTACAAATGAACCTAATAATACTAGCATAGATATTTGCCTTGATGATAGTAATGAAAGTACTATTAAACCTCCTATTAGGAATAAATGCTTAAGTTCTATTTTTTGTTTAGTAAATGCTAATATCCCTATGAATAATGTTAAAAATACAAGTATAGGTGCATTACTAATTAATATAGTTGGAAGATGTTCAGAAATATAATGTGTACTATTTCCTAGTAGTGTTTTTGGTAAATAAGTATAAGGTGTTAATCCAAGTGGAGTTAATAATCCAGATAGCACACAGATACTCATAATTAAAATAAGCCATTTTACATTTGAGTTTTTATTCAAAATTATTTTGTATGAATTATTTAATTTGTTTTTCCTGTTATTTATTCTTTCTTTTCTTTCATTTTCAAGTTTTAATATTTCTTGCTCATATTTTAATATCTTTTCACTATTAGCGTTAGTATCTTTTAATTTTTTTATATCTTTTTGATATGCTTTAATCATTGAACAATTTGAAACTAATTTATCTCCAAAATTAATAATTACTTCTTCACCAATATAAGGTAAGAAAAGTATAAAGAAAAATGGCCAAACAGCAACATGTATATTTGCAATAAGAAAACTAATTATAAATAATAAAATTCCATAAAATGGTTTTCCAGACTTTAAAAATTTTTCAATAAAATATATTGTAAAAACAAATAAAATAAATGTAACAATTTGTGCTCTTGCTGTTATATAACTAGTCATTAAAAACATAGTTAGTAAAGTAATTAAAAAAGACATTACATTATTTTTTGTTAATTTAGTATTACAATAATATATAGAAAGTCCTAAAAGAGAAGATAAAATACATGTGGATATGTAAATGCCTAAAAAGCCAAATTTATTATAAATTAAATATATTATTAAATCATAAAGCCAATGAGGATAAGTGTATTGAAGATTTTCATTCCATGAAAAGTGGTCTAGCATATCAATACCATTTTGGTTTATTGTTTCACCAATTTTTATTGTGTAAAAAGTGTCATTTTGTAAAGTTATTGGTGTAATTGCAATACAAAAAGAAATGATAATTAATGCTGATAATATATTAAATTTTATTTTATTTTTCTTTATTTTTTCCATTATATATACCTCTAAAATTTATAATTATATTTTATCATTTTAAACTATTTTAATCAATTATTATAAAATACAAATATTATTGATATATATATAATATAATGATATAATTATCCTAATTGATGACTATAAAATTTATGTAAAATTGACTTTGCATAATATTTATGTTATAATATTAAAGTCTTATTACGTGATATATATCTTAATTAGTTAATTTATAGTAAGCCATGCTAATAAAATAAAAAAATGTACGGGTAAAAAAAGTTATGTTAAAATGCAAATTGAAAAGTTTATAAAGAAGGAGAGATTTAATGGAAGATGATAATAACAAAAGCAAAAGTGCCACTAAAACAAGAAAAATTAAAAGTGGCAATAGTAAAAAAACAAATAACATTAATAACAAATTAAAAAAAGATACAAAAGAAAAATTATTAAAATCTCAAAATGAAGAGATTATTATTGAAAATATACAACCTGAACCAAAGGTAAGTAATAAAAAAGTAAATAGTATTTTTACTAAATCTAAATTAAAGGTAATACCACTTGGAGGTATGAATGAAATAGGTAAAAATATTACAGCTTTTGAATATGAAAATGAGATAATAGTAGTAGACTGTGGGCTAGCATTTCCAGAAGATGAAATGCTTGGCGTAGATATAGTTATACCAGATATATCTTATTTAGAAAAAAATAAAGAAAAAGTTAAAGCAGTACTTATTACACATGGACATGAAGACCATATTGGTGCAATACCATATTTCTTAAAGAAAATTAATGTTCCTGTTTATGGTAGTAAATTAGCTTTGGGATTAATTAAAGTAAAACTTGCAGAACATAACTTAGAAAAACAAACAAAATTAGTAACTATAGAACCTAGACAAATTTTAAAATTTGGTAAATTTAAAGTAGAATTTATTAGGGTAACCCATTCTATAGCTGATTCAATGGCAATTGCTATAACAACACCAGTTGGAACAATATTACATACAGGTGATTTTAAAGTAGACTATACACCAATAGATGGTGGATACATAGACCTACAAAGAATAGCAGAACTTGGAAAAGAAGGAGTTACATTATTACTATCAGATAGTACCAATGTACAAAGACCAGGACATACAATGTCTGAGAAAAGTGTAGGTAAAGAATTAGATAGACTATTTACTAACTGTAATAAAAGGATTATTGTTGCTACTTTTGCATCAAATGTACATAGAATGCAACAAATAATTAATTCTGCAGTTAAATTTAAAAGAAAAGTTGCTGTTGTTGGACGTAGTATGGTAAATGTTTTGGCAGTTTCACAGGAATTAGGATATTTAAATGCACCAGAGGGAACAATAATAGATATAGATAAAATTGGAATGTATAATCCCGATCAACTTGTTATAATAACAACAGGTTCACAAGGAGAACCAATGGCGGCATTATCACGTATGTCTGTTGGAGAACATAAAAAAGTACAAATTACACCAGATGATATGATAATTTTTTCATCATCTGCAATACCAGGAAATGAAAAATCTATTGGAAAAGTAATAGATGAACTTGAAAGACTTGGTGCAGAAGTAATTCAAAATCAAATTGCTGATGTTCATGTTTCAGGTCATGCTTGTCAAGAAGAATTAAAATTAATGCTAAGCTTAGTTAGACCTAAATACTTTATGCCAGTACATGGAGAATATAGATTTTTAAAACAACATGGTCAACTTGCAGTAGATACTGGTGTTCCAAAAGAAAATATATTTATAATGGAAAATGGTAGAATATTAGAAATAGATAAAAATACTGCTAAACTTTCAACACAAGTAACATCAGGAATAGTACTTGTTGATGGACTAGGTGTAGGGGACGTTGGAAATATTGTTTTAAGAGATAGACAACTATTATCTGAAAATGGTATGATTATTGTTGTAATATCTTTAGATAGAAAAACAGCAAAGGTTGTTTCTGGACCAGATATTGTTACACGTGGATTTGTATATGTTAGAGAAAATGAATCTTTAATAGACGAGATAAAAGATGTAGCAAAAAAAGAACTCTCTAAATGTGAAGAACAAGGTATTAGAGAGTGGTCTACAATTAAAACAAGAGTTAGAGAATCATTAATTAAATATATTTATTCTAAGACTAAAAGACAACCAATGATACTTCCTATACTTATGGATGTAGATATGGATAAAAAAATATAAATTATAAAAGTATATAAAAGGAGTTATTTATATGGAAATGGATAGAAATTACGAAAGAAAATGTTATGAACTTGCTTATTTAATATTCCCAGATGTAGATGAAACATTAGATGACCTTGAAATTAGATATCCAGAGAGAAATCTTCCTGAAGATGCTAAGGTTGTAAGAATTGGACCATCTCCAACAGGAATGATGCATACAGGTACTTTATTTCAAGCAATGATTAATAGAAAGCTTGCTTCTCAAAGTGGTGGTAAATTTTTTGTTAGAGTAGAAGATACAGACCAAAAAAGAGAAGTTGAAGGTGCTATAGAAGAGATTATAGCTGGACTTAAACACTTTGACCTTATGCCAGATGAAGGTGTAGTAGGAAAAGATAAAGAAGTTGGGGATTATGGACCATATACTCAATCTAAAAGAAGAGAAATATATAGAATTTGTGCTAAACACTTAGTAGAAATTGGTCGTGCTTATCCTTGTTTTTGTACATCAGAAATGCTACAAAAATCACATGATGCACAAGTAGCAAATAAAATAATTCCAGGTTATTATGGAGTATATGCAAAATGTAGAAATCGTTCTATTGATGAAGCAATAGAAAGAGTAAAAAGTGGTGAAAAATTTATACTAAGATTTAGATCAAATGGTTCACATTTAAATAAAATTGCATTTATTGATGATGCCAGAGGTAAAATTGAAATGGCAGATAATGATGAAGATATTGTTTTGATTAAATCAGATGGTTTACCAACATATCATTTTGCTCATATTTGTGATGATCATTTTATGCATACAACTCATGTTGTACGTGCTGAAGAATGGTTACCATCTGTTCCAAAACATTTACAATTATTTGATGCAATGGGATTTAAAGCTCCACATTATATTCATACGCCAACAATTATGATTAAAGATGGAGATTCAAAAAGAAAATTATCTAAAAGAAAAGATAAAGTTGCAGCTGTATCATATTTTATATCTGCAGGATATCCAGTTGAAGGTTTAAATGATTACTTAATGACAATATTAAATTCAGATTTTGAAATGTGGAAAGCACAAAATAAAGATAAGTCATATAAAGATTTTGAATTTAAATTAGATAAAATGAGTAGTGCAGGTTCTCTACTTGATATACCAAAATTAAATGATTTATCTAAAGAGGCAATAGCTAGAATGAGTGGAGATGAAGTACTAAAAAATGTACTTGATTGGTCAAAAGAATTTAATAAAGAATTTTATGATTTAGTTAATTCAGATTTAGATTATTCAAGAAAAGTATTTGGTCTTGAAAGAGATAATGCAACTAAAATTAGAAAAGATATTTATAAATGGGAAGATGTAGAACCTACATTTAGATATTTCTTTGAAGATAATTATGCTAGAGAATTAAAAGAAGAGGGATATATAATTACTTCTCTTACAGAAGAAAAACCAACTATAACAAAAGAAGTTATAAAGAAATCATTGGAAAATTATATTAAAGCATATAATGAAAATGATACTAAAGATGAATGGTTTGCAAGAATGAAAGAAGTAGCACAAAATCTAGGTTTTTGTGTGAATATGAAAGAATATAAAGCAGAACCTGAAAAATATATTGGAAGTATTGCAGATTTTTCTTCTATAATAAGAATGGCAGTAACAAACAAAAAGAATACACCAGATATATATAGTATAATGCAACTTCTAGGAAAAGAAGTAACTATAAATAGAATGAAAGATACAATTGCAAATATATAATATTTATTTAAGGATGTGAGTTTTGATGTTAACAAATGATGAAAAATTAATTGAAAATATTAAAGCAACAATGGCTATGGAAGGCTTTAATGTAAATGAAAAAGATGTTTCTCTTATTAATCAATTTTTAGATAATCAAATAACACAAGAACAAGGAATAGATATTATTAAAAAAGATATAATATCTAAATTAAATAATAAAAATGTATGATGCAATTAATTCAAAGTATACATATAAGGGAACAGATATTTTAAAAAATAAATTAAATATACAAGATGAAGAACTTTTAAAAGAGTATGAAACAAGAATAGTTGCTTTTAAAATAGCCACTATTAGTACATTAACAATTAATATGGGATACACTCCAGAAAGGTTGAAGTTTATTCATAAATATTTATTTGAAGACATTTTTTATTTTGCGGGAGAATACAGACAAGAAAATATTACTAAAGGAAATTTTAGATTTTCTGAGTATGTATATATAGAAGATAATATAAAACAAATTTTTGAAAAGATTGATATAAATAAAATGAGAATAATGTCTTTTAATGAGTTCATAAAAACATTATCATATATTATGACAGAACTTAATGTATTACATCCTTTTAGAGAAGGAAATGGTCGAACAATTCGTGAATTAATACGTGAAATTTGTTTTGATGCAGGTTATGTGATAGATTGGTATGAAATAAATCATGATGATATTTTAAGAGTCAGTGTAAAAGCAGTTTTTGATGAAACAGAACAAATAAAAATGCTTAGAAGAAGTGTAAAAAAGATAGTATAAATAAAAAGAGTTTATTAATTTTAATATTTAATAAACTCTTTTTTATTTAAAAATCACATTTTTGTCCTACTAACATATTATATATTAGTGCTAGTACTAATATATAAAGGGGGAAAATATGAGCAGATGGAATAATTGCAATAATAACTTCAATCATTGTTGTGAATGCAGAAAAAATCATTGGAATCAAGAAAAAAACAATAATTGTTGTTGCTATTGTTGTGATAATAAAAAAGATTCTTATAAATGGCAAGAAGAGAAATGTTGTTGCTGTTGCAAAGAAGAATTTGAACCAGAATGTTGTTGTAATTGCGATAATAAAAATTGGTAATTTAATAAATACTGTCAGTATTAAAAATACTGGCAGTGTTTTGCATTATGTACATATTGTAGCACTTAAAGGTAATAAGTAATTTTAATGAAAAAAAAACGTAAAAATGTTGTAACAGTACGTAAATGATATTGAAATTTAAATAATAATAACTAGATTTTAGTTACAATTTATTTCAAAAAAATATAAAAAGAGATAAAATAGACTTGTATATATTTATATATTAAAGGAGGGTATATATGAGGAAATATATAAAAATACTAGTTATGGTTATTTTATGTAGTTTTTTTGTATTAGGTAGTACAGTAGTAAATGCTGCACAATTAAACAGACAAGAAATTTCATTTGATACTGTAACAGTAAATAGATTAGAAATGAATTTACCTGCAAGTATAACATATGCTGGAATTATTGCAGGTAGAGACTATACACCAATAAATAACGGTGATTTTATTGGCGCTGCAGGAGCAAGTGCACCTTATTGGATGTTTAATATAAACAGTCAATATGCATATATTTCAGCAGAATATCGAAATGTTGGATTTTATGTTACCAGCTCTGAGAGAATACCAATTAGTTGTGTAATGACACTTTCTAATTTTATGAGTGGTGGAAGTTATATAACAAATGGAAATAATGCAACAATTGGATTTAATAAATTTGGACTTGCATGGATTTTGCATAACGTAGGATCTGCAGGAATTGGACCAAATAATTTAAGAGCTGATGTAGAAATTTATTTCTTTAGAACAGGGGATCCAAATAGAACACCTATGGATTTAGGAGAAGCTTACATAGGCGTAGGTGGAATGAATTCAGAAAAAAGAGTATTTAATAATGGTCAAGCCAGTGATGAACATATAGCTGCTGTAAAAAATCAAATGCAACCAACAAATCCAACACCAGGTGTTAATGGGCATCAATGGGAATGGGTATCATATGATACACAACCTGTTAATGGATTAAAAGCATATTATCTTGGTCAAGGTGAAAATAGATGTAGAGTTAGCTATGTTACTCGTAATGAAACAGTAAATGCTAGAGATGAAGATACAAATCCAGCTTCACCATCTTCTCAAAAAGTATATGCTAATTGGGGAGTTGCAAGACCAATGGAAACATTTAATGTAAACATGCAAAATCCAACAGGATATAATGTTATATCTAATGCAGGTACTGCTTATGATGGAATGTGGTATAGAGATATTAGAGAATTTACTAACTGGGGAATGTTTAAAGAAAATTATGGAACTATAATGAAACAAAGTTATATGGTAGAAGTTGGTAAAATAAGATCTCAATTAGAGGCAAACGGACTTGTAAATGAAAATATTAGAACATACTCTAAACCATTTAGTGTATATAAATTTGTTGCTGGTAAAGATGTAGGATCTGTTGAAATGGCACTTTATCCAATAAGCTTATCTACTGAGGTAACTGAACCAATTAAAACTGTAAATAAAGCTTTTGCTAAAGCTGGTGATACTTTAACATATGAGATTTCTCAAAGAATGGGAAATATGAATGATACAAGTAAAAGAATAAATCAGTTAGCAGCATTTAAGGCTTTAAAACTTACAGATAGGTTACCTAGTGGAATTAGATTTACAGGTGGAATTGTAAAAGATGAATTTGGAAATGTATTAAATGATTCACAATGTCATATAGACTATGATGCAGTAACTAATTTAGTAACATTTACTTTTAGTAATGATTATTTAAATCATACTATGAGATATACAGGTGAAACTTATACATTTACTATTAATACTGTAGTTGAAGGAGATCAATATACATTTATAAACAAAGCAACAACAACATTTAATTCAGACTATAGTTTTGATTCAAATGAAGTAGTAACAGTTAATCCAGCACCAACTAAACAAGTAGATAAAGCTGTTGTTGGTGAAGGAGAAAATCTAAGATATACAATTCAACAAAAAGTTGGTAATATGTTTGATACAAGTAAAGTTATAGATTTAAAATCTAAGTATACTGCTTTAAAATTAACTGATCCATTACCAGAACAAGTTGAATATGTAAGTGCTGCTGTAAAAAATGAAAATGGAGTGACTTTAAGTGATTCACAATGTCATATAGACTATAATGCAGCAACAAATACAGTAACATTTATATTTAGTAATGATTATTTAAATAATACTATGAGGTTTGTAGGAGAAACTTATACATTTTTAATAGATTGTACAGTAAAAGATTTAGGGGAAGGAGAAGAATCTAAATTTAAAAATAAAGCAACAACAACCTTTAATAATGATTTTTCTGTTGATTCAAAAGAAGTTGAAACAAAAGTTATTTATGACATATTAACAAAATCTATTAATGCATATATATCAGAAATGATAACTGAAATACCTGGTGGAGATAGTAATAAAGTTGTTACATTTACACCAGACTTAGGATATTATATAGATAAAGTTGAATGGCAAACACAATCACAAAGATATGCCCAAACAACACCAGAACTTGTAAATGTAACTGAAATACCAAATATAAATAAAGTTAGAATTCCAGAAACTAAAAATGGAAATACATATAAACATGAGACAACTATTACAGGAGTAAATCCAAATTTACCAGCTGGAAATCAAAAAACTAATATAACAGAAGAGGAAAAAAATACTTTAAATTATGATCCTTTTGCAAAAACAGACTTTACATTTAATAATGTGGATAACAACCATTATATAAAAGTAGTTGCAGAACCTTTAAAAATGGTTGTTCAAGTAAGTAAAGAAGATGCTGTAACAGGGAAGGAAACACAAGGTGATGCTAAATTTATTGGAGCTCAATATACAGTATATGAAGACGAAGCTTTAACAAAGGTTGCAGATGTTATAACATTAGATGCAAATGGTAATGGTAGTTCAAAAGAATTACTAATGAAAAAGGCAGACGCTAATGGACCATATGGAGAATATTTCGTAAAAGAGACCAAAGCTCCAGAAGGATATTTATTAGATGAAACCGTTTATAGAATATATGAAACAGCAGTAGAGCAAACAATTAATAGAGAAAAAATATCATATCATCCAATAACTTCTAAAGAAGAAGTATGGAAAGGTAGAATACAATTAATAAAATTTGAAAATATTTTAGGAACAACAGAAGAAAGACCAGCTACTGGAGCAATATTAAGACTTACATTAGATTCATCTAATGGACAAGTATATTATGATGTAACAATAGATGAAAAAGGATATGGAGAATTTGTAGGAGATGTATTAAAAGATTATTATCCATATACAATACCATATGGACAATATACAATAACAGAAATAAAAGAGAGTGATTTAGGTTTCCATACATATTTCTATATTCAACCAGAAAAAGTGGATTTAAGAAAGAAACATGAACAATTAGAATATAGAATATTTGGCGAGGAACCAATAGAGGCATATTTAAAACTTCAAAAAACAGATAAACATAATGGAGCAACTGTAGAGCTTGCAGGAGCTAAATATAAAATTTGGGATGTTCAAAACAATAAATGGGTATCACAAATGATATATCCAAGTGGAGTATATATAGATGAATTTGAGACAAATGATGAAGGATATTTTATAACACCACAAAAATTACTTGCGGGTGACTATGTAGTATATGAAACAAAAGCACCAGAAGGATATTACTTAGATGATGAATATAGAATACCAGAAAAAGAATCAGATTTAGGAGATGCAACAAAAGGTGGAGTTGCAGTAAGAATAGATAGTGTAGCAATGGGATTAATAACAGGAGATCAATTAGTTTATGACCCAGATGCAGAACTAATTTATGAGATGGAAATTGCAAATAATCCTTTAAAAGTAAAACTTGAAATAGATAAAAAAGGTGAGATGTTCTCTGAAGTGTTAATGAGTGATACTAAATATGGAGAGAAATATACACCAAAATATACAATGCAAGGTTTACCAGGTGTAACATATGAAATATACTCAGTAAATGATATAAAATCATCAGATGGTAGAAATACCTATGTTACAAAAGGAACATTAGTAGATACTATAACAACTGATGAGAATGGAATAGCAATAACAGAAGAATTATTCCCAGGAGAATATGAAATAAGAGAAGTTGTTACGCCAAAAGGATATATAACAGATACAGATATAGAAAATGTAACATTAACAAATACAAATATGTATAAAAGAGTTGAAACTCATAAAAAAGAATTAACAAATGTAAGACAAAAACTAAAATTAACATTTGAAAAAGAATATGAAGAAGTAAATTATGCAAATGGAGAAACATTAGAGAAAAAAGCAGTATTTGGGGTATATACAAACCAAGCATTAAAAAATAATAAAGGAAATATAGTAATACCACAAGGAAAATTAGTAGATGTTATAGAGGTAGAAGGAGATAATGCTAATGTAACAAGTACAATAGACCTTCCAGAAGGAGAATACTACGTACAAGAACTTGAAGCATCATATCCATATACAAAAAGTGAAGAAAAACAATACTTTACATTAAAACATACTAATAATATAGATGAATTTGTAGTTACTGGAGGAGAAAAATTTACAAATACATATGAGGGTGCAGATGTATCATTAATTAAATTATCAACAACAACTTTTGATAATGTAGTTATCAATGGTCAAGATATAGAAGTTGATGATATGGATGAACAAGTACAAGAATTAATTAACAATTTTAAAGGAATGACAGAAGAAGAAATAGAAAAATATCTAGAAGACAATGAAGTAAAATTTGTACCAGGAGCAACATACAAAGTATATGTTGATGAAGATTGTACAAAACCATTGTATGTAAAATCTGGAGATAAATATGTTGATGTTGAAATGGTAACAAATGAAACAGGTATGATTAGACTAGAAGATATACCACTTGGAACATATTATATTAAAGAAATAAAACCAGCTAAAGGATATGAATTATCTGAAGAAATTGTTAAATTAGATTTAACAGTTGATGATAGAGATGCTTTAGTATATAAAGCATTAATAGAAGATTCTGTGGTTGGACCAGCGATCCAAAAAACAGATGATGTAACAGGTGATCCAGTATTTGGATGCGTATTTGAAATAACAGATAAAGATGGAAAAGTATTACTTCATGCTATCACAAATGATAGAGGAGAAGCACATCTTCCAAATGATATACTAAAGGATGGAGAAACATATTACTTTACAGAAGTAAAAATGCCAGATATGTATGAATTAAATGAAACTGTATATGAATTTACAGCAGAATTTGATGAAGAAAGACAAGAATTTAAACCAATAAAAGTTGACGTAGAAAATATAAGAAAAACAATAGATTTTGTTAAAGTAATAAAAAGAGATAGTAAAACATCTGAACCATTACAAGGTTGTGTATTTACAATAGTATTACTAGATAAAGATGGTAATGAGTATGTAAATAAAGATGGAGAAAAAGTATATCTAGTAGAAAATGCAGTAACAGATGAAAATGGAGAATATGTAATAGAAAATGTACCATATGGAACATATAAGTTTGTTGAAATGGTAGCACCAGAAGGATATGAAATAGATGAAAATATGACTGGACTAACATTTGTAGCAGATGATGATAGTAAAGAAGGAATAATATTTGAAGTAACAAATACAGGGGATATACAAGTTGTTGTATTATCTATAGTAGCAATTATTTCAGTACTTGGAATAGTAGTTATTTCAAAAAGAAGATTAGCAAAATAATAGTTAATTTAGAGGAAGTATTTCTATAACAAGGAAACGCTTCCTTTCTTTATTTTTATATTTTAATAAATTATGGTATTTACAACAAATTATAATTGTGCTATAATAACTTATGTAATTAAATTACAAAAAGAAAGATTAAATAATAATTAACAAAAACTATGACGAGGAAGAGTAATATTATATGAAATACAAAGCGAGTTAGGGATAGTGAGAGCCTTTCTAAACTAGTATATTATGAAAATCACCTCTGAGTTGCAGTCTGAAATAATAGTAAGATGAGCCGTATTCCTTACGTAATAAAGGGCACATATGTTGGTATGTTGTATATTAAGGTGGTTATTATTTTGTATATATTATATTATGTTTTATGTTAATATAATCGTACATTCCTTATATACAGGTATGTGCGATTTTTTTGTTATATAATTAATCTTTTTTATAGAAAGAAAGGAGAATTTTTATGTATAAAAAAGTTGAATTAAGCAAAGATGGATTTGTTGGAATGGAACATGATGTTGCTGATGTTTGGAAAGAAAAAGATATTATAAATAAAAACTTTGATATGAATAAAGGAAAAAGATATTTTACTTTCTATGATGGACCTCCAACAGCTAATGGTATGCCACATGCTGGACATATTATTACAAGGGTTATGAAAGATATTATCCCAAGATATAAAGTAATGAAAGGTTATAAAGTAATTAGAAAAGCTGGTTGGGACACACATGGATTACCAGTAGAACTTGAAATAGAAAAGAAACTTGGAATATCTGGCAAAGAGCAAATTGAAGAGTATGGTGTTGAAAAGTTTGTTAAAGAATGTAAGGAAAGTGTGTTCAAATATGTAAATATTTGGGAAGAAATGACAAATAAAGTTGGATACTGGGTAGATATGGATGACCCATATATAACTTATGATAATAAATATATTGAATCAGTATGGTGGGCTTTAAAAGAACTATGGAATAAAAAGTTACTTTTTGAAGGACATAGAGTAATGCCATATTGTCCAAGATGTGGAACAGCTTTATCTTCACATGAAGTGGCACAAGGATATAAAGATGTAAAAGATTTAACTTGTATTGCAAAGTTTAAAGTAGTTGGAGAAGATAAATATATTCTTGCATGGACAACTACACCATGGACATTACCATCAAACTTAGCACTTTGTGTAAATAAAGCTTATGATTATTGTGACGTTAAAGTTAATGTTGGAACAGAAGAAGAGGCAAAATATGAAGTTTATGTTTTAGCTAAAGAATTAGCACCTGTTGTTCTTAAAGATATGGAATATGAAGTGTTAAAAGAATATAAAGGAGCAGAGCTTTTAGGAACTAAATATGAACAATTAATGCCATTTGCCAAAGTTGATGGAAAGGCTTTTGAGGTAATTCATGGAGATTATGTTACTCTAACAGATGGTACTGGTATTGTTCATATAGCACCAGCTTATGGTGAAGATGATAGTTTAGTATCTAAACAAAATGGTATAGCATTTGTAAATTTAGTAGATAAAAACGGAAAATTTGTTGAAGAAGTAGAACCATGGAAAGGTAGATTTGTTAGAGATTGTAATGAAGATATTTGTGCATGGTTAAGAAATGAAAATAAATTATTCTCTAAAGCAAAAGTTGAACACTCATATCCACATTGTTGGAGATGTGATACACCACTTTTATATTATCCAAAAGAGAGCTGGTTTGTTGGAATGAGTACTTTAAGAGACGAACTTGTTGCAAATAACGATAAAGTAAATTGGTATCCAGAAACTATTAAAAAAGGTAGATTTGGAAACTTCCTTGAAAATGTAATAGACTGGGGTATTTCAAGAGATAGATATTGGGGAACACCACTGCCAATATGGTCATGTGAATGTGGACATCAAGAATGTATAGGCTCAATAGCAGAACTTAAAGAAAAAGGAATAAATGTTCCAGATGATATTGAACTACATAAACCATATATAGATAATGTTCATTTAAAATGTTCAGAATGTGGAAAAGAAATGACAAGAGCAAAAGAAGTTATTGATTGTTGGTTTGATTCAGGTTCAATGCCTTTTGCACAATGGCATTATCCATTTGAAAACAAAGAAATGTTTGATAATAATTTCCCAGCACAATTTATATCTGAGGCGATAGATCAAACTAGAGGATGGTTCTATACATTAACAGCACTAGGTACAGCTTTATTTAATAAAACACCTTTTGAAAACTGTATTGTTTTAGGACATGTGCTTGATGGAAAAGGACAAAAAATGTCTAAGTCTAAGAAAAATGGTGTTGATCCATTAGTACTTTTAGATACAGTTGGAGCGGATGCTACAAGATGGTATTTCTATACTGGAAGTGCACCATGGCTTTCTTCAAGACTTTCAATTGAAAATGTACAAGAAAGTCAAAGAGGTTTCTTAAGTACATTATGGAATGTATATTCATTCTATGTACTTTATGCAGAAATAGATAAATTTAATCCATTAGAATATAAAGATTTTAAATCTGAAAATCTTATGGATAAATGGATAGTGTCTAAATTAAATACTTTAATTAAATCTGTAGATTATAAATTGGAACATTATGATATAACTGGTGCAGGCTATGATCTTGAAGCATTTACAGATGAGCTATCTAATTGGTATGTAAGAAGAAATAGAGAAAGATTCTGGGCACAAGATTTAACAGAGGATAAAATTGGTGCATATGTAACTTTATATAGAGTACTTACAACAATGATTAGAGTTGCGGCTCCATTTGTTCCATTTATAACAGATGAAATATATAACAATTTAGTATGTAGTTTAGACAAGGAAGCTCCAGAAAGTGTACATCTATGTTTATGGCCAGAAGTAGATGAGAGAGAAATAGATTCTAAACTTGAAAAAGAAATGGATCTTGCATATAAAATAGTACAACTTGGAAGAAGCGCAAGAAATTCAGAAAATATTAAAAACAGACAACCATTATCTGAAATGTTAATTTCAGTAGATACATTACCTGAATACTATGGAAATATAGTTAAAGAAGAACTTAATGTTAAAAATGTTGTACTTGGTGCAGAAATGTCTGAATAT
The DNA here is from genome assembly GCA_949106495.1 of uncultured Clostridia bacterium. Classification (GTDB taxonomy): domain Bacteria; phylum Bacillota; class Clostridia; order TANB77; family CAG-465; genus CAG-465. The sequence goes on along the minus strand of CARYZD010000001.1, from coordinate 254,139 downwards.
GTTAATTTTGAAATTAAACCAAATCTTCCAGTGCTAGGTAAAGAGTATGGAAAATTAATACCAAAGATTAGAGAAGAAATATCTAAGAAAAATCAAATGGATTTAGCAAATAAAGTAAAATCTGGTAAAGTTGAACAAATTATGATTGATGATGTTGAAATTAACTTAGATTCTAATAATCTATTAATTACAATGCAAGGAAAAGAAGGTTTTGCTTTTGCAGGTGAGGGAGAAATTGGTGTAGTATTAGATACACATATTACAGAAGAATTAAAAGAAGAAGGATATGTAAGAGAAATACTTTCTAAGGTTCAAAACATGAGAAAAGATAAAAACTTTGAAGTGTTAGATAGAATAGTATTATACGTTTCAGATAATGCTATGATTGAAGAACTTGTTAAAAAGCATGAAGAAGAAATTAAAAAAGAGACTTTAACAGTAGAAGTAAAATATAATGAACAAAGAGATTCATATACTGACACAAATATAAATGGTGAACATGTAAATATTGATGTTGAAGTTGTAAAATAAAAATTAAAAGAATAAGTTAGATTAATTCTAGCTTATTCTTTTTTATTATATATATCATGTAACAAAAAAAGTGTTTTTTTGTTTTTTTGGTGTAATATTAAAGAAATGTGTTTAAAACATATAAAATAAAATTATATAAGTTTACTATAATTGATTTTGGAAAATAATATAAAAGTATAAAATTATATTATAAAGTAAGGAGAGAGAAGTATGGATATACAAAAAATATTAGATGATTATACTAGCAAAGGGTGGATGGAAGTTGAATCGGATTATAATGGAAAAAATGAGGGTAAATACTTACTTAGATATAGAGACCCTGGCACTTATGATATAAAATATGTTATGATAAATAAAGATGGATTTATTGAATGGGAATCAATTCAAGATGAATATGATAATAAGTATGAACAAACTAGATATTATGAAAACGGAGATATAAAAAGTAAGGAAGAAACATTACAAAGTTATGGGCAATTTATACAAAAAGAAGTTAAAGCTTTTGATAGAAATGGTAATGAAGTTAACTTATTTGAAGATTTTGATCAGCTTAACGGTTCCATGAAAATTAGTTTAAAGGATTCTAACGGAAAAGAATTAACGTTAGAGGAATTATTTGAAAATAAAGATTTTGAATTTTTACAAGAGGATATAGATTATGATGAGAAAGTAGAAAAATTTGAAGATGGAACAGCTAAAATTGAAAAAATGGCTGAATACGAAGGCATGTGTTATGAGGGTTCAATACATTATGATAATAAAGGTAATATAGATAAAAAAATAACAAATATTTATGATGATACCTATTTATATAACTATAAGGAAGAAAAATTTGAAGATGGAAATTTTGTTTCTGTAATAGAAGACTCTAGTTGGTGCAAATCTTATGGAGAATTAACAAACTATGTACATTATGAAGATAAAAACAATAATATATTAACTATGGAATATATTAAAAATATGAGTGATAATACATGTGATTTTAATTATATAACTGTTAAGTGCGAAGAAGAAAAAGATATTTTTGAATATGTAAAAGAAAATAGTCAAAGGGTATATTCACATATAAAAAATAATATGGGTCCTATTTTAGAAGAAAGAAATAAGAAACTAATAAAAGATTATCAAGAAGATTCAGATTATAGAATTTTAAATGAAATGGAAGATAACGTAAATGAAAAAATTTTACAATGCCAAATAGATGATTTACAGTCAGAGCTTGAAAATAAACAAAAAAAGTTGGCAGAAATTGAAGAAAGAATAGATATGGCTAGAAGTAAAAAGCAAGAATTAGAGAAAGAAAGAGAAGAAAAACAAAATCCAAATATAGGGTAGGTGAAAATATGAATATTATAAAGGAAATTAAAAATTTATTTAATAAATTATTTAATAATAAAAAAAAGATGTTACCAGAAAATACAAGTAATATAGATAATAATAAGAATATTTCTCAAAATAAAACTATTGAAAATAAAGAAATAGTTAATGAAAAATATCAAGATAAAATTAATAAAATCAAAGAATTAAAAGAGCAAAATGAAAAGTTAGATAAAGTTATTGAAGAAAAAAGTAAAGTATTATATGCAACTTTAAATGATATAGAAAAACTTACTAAAGATGCAGTATAAGAAAAATAATGTATTTTAAAAAGTATAGCAATTTGCTATACTTTTTTTTAGCCTTATGATAAAATATTAATTATAAATATTATGTAGGATAGGTGAGGGGATATTATATGGATAAGAAGAGTAAATTAATATTAATTATTTGTATAATTATAATTGTTATAGGGATAGGATTTATAACATCAATAGCAATAATTAAAAATCATAGAGAAAAAATAGATATTAATTCAAATCAAACAACAGAAATAGAGAAAAAAGATGAAGAAGATGTACCAGAATATAATAAAGATAAAGATGTAAATGAATTAACAGATGATGAACTTGACAGTATGTTATAATTTGGAGGTATTTATATATGAAAAAGTTTATAGCAATGTTTGTTTTAATTTTAGTAATAATAGGATTAACAATAGGTCTTGCATATTCATGTAAAACTGTAATAAATAAAAATAATGAAATTACAGCACTAGAGCAAAAAAATAAAGACTATGAAGAGGGAATAAAAGAACTAAATTCTAAGATTGAAAAAATGCAAGATACAGAAGATAATAAAACTGAAGAAAATAATAGCTCAAAAGAAGATATAAGTATTCTTTTTGATGAAAATAAGATTTCAAACAAAAAAGAAAACATTAAAGTGAGTCAAGATATATCAGATACAATGAGTGTTTTAAGTGTTAATGTAAATACTGAAACAAATTCTTTAATTATAAACTTAGATAAAGAACTATCTAATCTAATTTATGGATATAATGAAAATACTGAAAGTCATACTATAACTGGATTTTCTCAAAAAATTGTTGATGCACAAATTTCAATAATTGGAAAAGATATAAAGGATTTAAAAGTTGTTATATTAATGGAAGATGGAACTGTAAAATATATAGGTATAGATAATATTTTAGATAAAAGTTATACTGTTAAATCTGTTACAGATAGCAAAGGATATGTAAAGCTTACAAAAGTAATATTAAAAGATGAAACACAATCAGAAATAAAATATGGAATAGTTGGAATAAAAGCAGATGGTACAATTGATATTATAGAATTTTAATTATTGGGCAAGGTTGTGTATAATATTGAATTAAATACATGAATTTGTCGAAATCTACGATGAAAAGTACACAAAAATGTGATAAACATATTTACAAATTAGCAGAAGAACTTAAAAGAGAGTTTCCAGAAGTTAAAGGATTTTTTGCAAGGAATCTATGGAGAATGAGAAATTTTTATATAGAATATAAAGATAATAAAATTCTGACACCATTAGTGGCAGAATTTAGCTGGACTAGAGTAATACATTACCAAAGCAGATGAAAGATTTATTACCATCACCATAAGAAATAACAAAAAGATTAAAAGACTAAAGTTATTTAAATTAAATATAAAAAGGGTGCTTTAATTATAGGGCATCCTTTTTATATTCACTAAACAAGTAATTATTCATAAAATAAAATAGGAGGTTTAAAATATGAATAATTATATATATTTAGATAATAGTTCTACTACTAAATTAGATAGTTGTGTTCTTTCAAAAATGATGCCATATTTAAGAGATTACTATGGTAATGCATCTACACTTTATGAACTGGGACAAATATCTAAAAAGGCAATTGAAAAATCAAGAGAAAAAATAGCTAGATGTTTAAATGTATTACCAGAAGAGATATATTTTACAGGCTCTGGAACAGAGGCAGATAATATATGTATTTGTGGTATAGCAAAAGAAAATAAAAGCAGAGGAAGACATATTATTACATCTAAATTTGAACATTTAGCAGTATTAAATACTTGTAAACAACTTGAGGAAGAAGGATTTGAAGTTACATATGTAGATATAGAGAATAATGGATTAATAGATATTGAAAAAATTAAAGAGGCAATAAGAAGCGATACAATTTTAATATCTATTATGTATGTAAATAACGAAATTGGGACAATACAAAATGTAGATGAAATTGCAAATCTAGCAAGAGAAAGAGGAATACTGTTTCACACAGATGCGGTTCAAGCAGTTCCACATATAAAAATTGATGCTTCAAAATTTGATGCACTAAGTCTATCAGCACATAAGTTTAATGGACCAAAAGGAGTAGGAGCATTATATTTAAAAAAAGGAGTAAATGTTAAGAATTTATTAAATGGTGGACATCAAGAATGCGGTATTAGACCTGGTACAGAAAATGTTGCAGGAATTGTTGGAATGGCAGAAGCTTTAGTTAATACAAACTGTAACATGAATAGAAATAATGAAATTGAAAAAAGATTAAGAGATTATTTAGTTTGTAAATTAAGTTGTATTCCTGGTTTTCAAATAAATGGAGACATAGAAAATAGGGTATGCAGTAATTTAAATTTTTCTATTAATGGTATAGATTCAGATGAACTAAAACTATTTCTTGAAATGAATAAAATTTTTGTTTCTACAGGTAGTGCATGTAATTCTAATAATACAGATATATCTCATGTTTTAAAATGTATTGGAAAGGAAAAATCAGGCATCAGAATAAGTTTATCACATGATAATAGTTTTTATGAAATGGAAAAATTAGTATCTGTTATTAAATCAAGTATAAAGAAAATAAATAAAGTATAATAAAAATTTAACTAAAATGTTATAAAATTTAGAGTAGTTAGTATAATATAATTTTTCTATAGTCTGTTTCAAAAACATTACTATAAGCATACAAATTTATGTTAAATAAAAACGAAGATAAAATTAATTTAAAAACTACTTTCTAAATTTATAGTGTTTTAGTTGATTTTTTTTGTAACATAAAATCTGTTAGATTTTTGACTAATTAAGTAAACTAATAGTTTTTAAAGCACTCTGTTTTTGATATTTTTTTCATTATTTTTCTTTTAAAACTATTGATTTTTATTTCTATTTATAATAGAATAAATGTGAAGTGGTATGCAGTGGTAAACAGTGGAAAAGAGGTGAGTCAAATGTTACTAGGTGAATATAGACACAATGTTGATACCAAAGGAAGAGTAAGTGTTCCTTCAAAATTTAGAGGAGATTTAGGTCAATCTTTTGTTATCACAAAAGGTTTAGATAACTGCTTGTTTATGTATTCAAAACAAGAATGGGAAACATTTGAAAATAAATTAAAGGAATTACCTCTAACAAATAATGATGCTAGAAGTTTTATGAGATTTTTCTTTGCAGGTGCTGCAGAATGTGAAGTAGATAAGCAAGGAAGAATTAATATACCACAAGTATTAAGAGATTATGCAGGAATAAAAAAAGATGTTGTTATAGTTGGAGTATCTACAAGAGCTGAAATTTGGGACAGTTCTAATTGGGATAGTTATACTACATCAGATTCTCTTAATGTTTCACAAATTGCATCTCAAATGTCAAATTTAGGCATTTAGGATATATTACAAAAGAAAAAACTGTTTATAAACAAAAGATAAAAAAAATAATGAACAAAAGATAAAAAAAAACTAAATACAGTATTAAAACGAGGTAAAAATGGAATTTAAACATAAGTCAGTATTATTAAATGAATGTATAGAAAATTTAAATATTAGACCTGAGTGCATATATGTGGATGGCACTTTAGGAGGCGGAGGACATTCATATCATATTTTGAGAGAACTTAATGGAACAGGAACACTAATTGGAATAGATAGAGATACAGATGCAATAAAAGCTGCAACTCAAAAACTATCTGAGTTTAATAATTTTATCACTGTCCATGATAATCATGCAAATATAATTAATATTTTAAAAGAATTAAATGTTAATAGTGTTGATGGGATATTACTAGATTTAGGAGTTTCGTCTTATCAATTAGATGAAGCAGATAGAGGATTTAGTTATATGCATGATGCAAAGCTTGATATGAGAATGAATAGGGAAGACAAAATATCTGCATTTGAAGTGGTAAATAATTATTCAGAAGATGAGTTATATAGAATATTTTTAGATTATGGTGAAGAAAAATATTCTAAGTCTATTGCAAGGAAAATATGTAAGGAAAGAGAAATTAAAAAAATTGAGACTACTTTTGAACTTGTAGATATAATTAAGTCTGCAATGCCAGGTAAAGCTTTAAATGAAAAGCAACATCCAGCTAAAAGAGTGTTTCAAGCTATAAGAATAGAAGTAAATCAAGAACTTGAAAAACTTAAACAAGCTGTTATAGATAGTATTTTATCTTTGAGTGATGGTGGAAGACTTGCTATAATTACATTTCATTCATTAGAAGATAAAATTGTTAAACATGAATATGAGGAAATGCAAGGAAGATGTACATGTCCAAAAGATTTTCCAGTATGTGTATGTAATTATAAATCATATGGAAAAATTGTAAATAAGAAACCTATTGTATCAAATGATGAGGAACTTAAAGAAAATCCAAGAGCAAGAAGTGCTAAACTTCGTGTTTTTGAGAGAATAATAAAGTAAAAATGTAGTTTTGACGTAGTAAATTGGTAGTAAAAAGTGGTATTAAAAGAAAAGAGGTGAAAGTATAGATGCCAGCCAGAAAAATCAATAATATGTATTATGAAGATGGCTCTGCAGCAAGAAAGATATTACCTAAAGAAGACATACCTAGAAGAAATACTAAAACTGCTGTAAGAAGAAATCTTGTCAGACAAAATAGTCTAAAAAGACAACAAGAACAAAGAAGAAAAAATGTTTCTATGGTGGCATTTATACTTTGTGGATTTACTATGTCAATGATAATTACTTATAGATTTAGCTTAATTAATGAAAAGAACTTAGAAGTTCAAGGATTAATGAATACTCTTGATATTGTTTCTTCAGAAGCTGCAACATCACAAATAGCAGTAGATCAAAATACAGATTTAAATGCTATAGAAGCATATGCTAAACAACAGTTAGGAATGAAGAAAGCGGATAGTAATCAAACAGTTTATATTGATACTTCTGAGTCAATTAATAAGGTACAAGTAAATCAAGAAACTACTTTTTGGGATAAGATTATTAATTATATTAAAGGAATATTTTTATAAATTTATGAATAACCAGGGCAAATTTAAAGTATTATGTAGTAGGACTTGATTTGTCTTGGTTATTATTCTTTATAAGAAAAGAGGTGAATTTTGTGCCATATGTAAGTATTAGCACTAAAAAAAGAGTATTATTTATGCTTACAGCATGTATGGGTGTTGTAGTTATTTTACTATGTAGACTTTTATTTATACAAGTAATTAAATCAGATTATTACTCTCAAAAAGCTTATAGTCAGCAAACAAGAAGTAAAAGTGTTGAAGCCAAAAGAGGAACAATATATGATACAACTGGAGAAAGAATACTTGCTCAAAGTATATCAACTAACATTGTTACAGCAGTTCCAAATAGTGTAAAAAAAGACAAAAAAGAAGAAATAGCACAAAATTTAGCAGATATATTAGAACTAGATAAAGAAGAGATTTTGAAGAAATTAAAAAAGAATGTATCTAGTATAACTATTGCAACAAAAGTTGAGCAAGCTAAAGCTGAGGAGTTATTAAGATATATAAGTAAGAATGAAATAACAGGAATAAGTGTAGATGAAGATATGCTTAGAGTTTATCCATATGGCACATTATTATCTCATGTTTTAGGATTTGTAGGAACAGATAATCAAGGTCTTGCAGGAGTTGAGGCGTATTATGACAAAGATTTATCAGGTAATCCTGGTAAAATAGTTGCAAGTTTTGATGGAGGAGGAAGAGAAACTCCATTTACACAAGAACAATATATAGCAGCAGAAGATGGAAAAGATGTTGTTCTAACAATTGATGCATCAATTCAGGCAATTATAGAGAAATATTTAAGTAAAGCTGTAGAAGAAAATATAGCTCAATATGGTAGTATAATTGTCATGAGACCTTCAACAGGTGAAGTTTTAGGAATGGCTAATTATCCTACTTTTGATTCAAATGAACCATTTACACCAAATACTCAAGAGCTAAAAGATTCATGGGAAAATATGAGCTCATCAGAAAAAAGCGAAGCATTAAATCAAATGTGGAGAAATAAAGCAATATCAGATACACAAGAGCCTGGTTCAACATTTAAACTTATAACATCAGTTGCAGCATTAGAAGAAAATATAGTAAATATTGATGATAAGTTATTTTATTGTTCAGGAAAAGTTAAAGTAGGAACTTGGGATATAAAATGCTGGAGATATTATAACCCACATGGTAGTGAATCATTAAGAGAGGGAATAATGAATTCTTGTAACCCAGTTTTTATGCAAGTATCACAAAAAATGGGTATTGCAAAATTTATGGAATATATTAGAGCATTTAATCTAGATTCTAGAACTGGTATTGATTTGCCAGGTGAGGCTACAGGTATAATGCATAATGAAAATGCTATGACAGAAGTTGACCTTGCTACATCATCTTTTGGTCAAACAATTCAGATTACAACACTTCAAACAGCTGTAAATTATTGCGCTGTTGCAAATGGTGGATATTTAGTTCAGCCATATATTGTTCGTGAAATAAAAAGTAATTCTGGAAATTATGATGAGCAGATAGAGTCCAAAGTACTAAAACAAATAATGTCAGAAACTACAGCATCAAATATAATGAGTGCTTTAGTAGATACAGTTAATTTAGGAACAGCAAAATCTGCTAAAATATCAGATTATCAAATAGCAGGTAAAACAGCTACAGGTGAAAATGGAAGAGGAGATAATACAAAATATCTTGCTGGTTTTGTAGGAATTGGGCCTGCAAGTAATCCAGAAATAGTTGTTACAATGAATTTATATGATCCTAAGGGACCATCTGGACATGGTGGAGCAACACTTTGTGGCCCAGTAGTTGGTTCAATTATTGATGAAGTTTTAAAATATTTAGATGTACAAACAGATTATGCTGTATCAGAAACAGAAAATAATGAAGTTGTTGTACCAAATATTACAGGTAAAACATATGCAGAAGCAAGACAAATTGCAAGTGAAAGTGGATTTGAACTAAATATATCTTCTGAATTTGCAGATGATACAATTATAAGTAAACAAGTACCAAAATCTGGTGCATCTTTAGAGCCAGGCTCTGTTATAATGACATATAAAGAAGGAGATGAATCTCAAAAATCAGGAGTACCAGATGTAAGAAATAAGTCAGCAAACGAGGCTATAAATATATTTAAAAATGCTGGATTAAATGTTAGGGTAGAAGGAACAGGTTATGTTTTAACACAAGATGTTACTCCTAATGAACAGATAGAAAGAGGATCAATTGTTACAATTAAGTGTGTTGACGATTTAAGTGAGTTACCATAGTATATTTGCATGTAATATGTAATTGTGATATAATATTTTATCAGAATGGAGGCTTATTATGCTTTTACAATATTTATTAGAAAATTTAACAAATGTTGAAATTAGTGGAGATACAAGTAAAGAAATTAATAAAATTGAGTATGATTCAAAAAAAATTAAAGAAGGAGATATATTTGTTGCAATAAACGGATATAGAGAAAATGGAAATAACTATATTGATGCTGCTATAAAAAATGGAGCAGTAGCAGTAGTATTTCAAGATGAAGTAGAAAAAAGAGAGGGAATTACATATATAAAAGTAGAAGATTCAAGAATAGCACTTGCTACTATGTCTGCAACTTATTATGGTAATCCTGCAAGGAAATTAAAAATAATAGGTGTTACTGGAACTAAGGGAAAAACAACAACTACATATATGATTAGAGATATAATGCTTGCGTCTGGTAAAAAGATTGGTATGATTGGTACTATTTGTAATACATATGGAGATGTTAAAGAAGAGTCAATAAGAACTTCTCCAGAGTCTTTAGACTTACAATCATTACTATCAAGAATGGTTGATGCTGGAATGGAATATGTTGTTATGGAGGTTTCATCACATGCCTTAGAATTAAATAGAGTATATGGATTAAAATTTATAGTTGGAGTATTTACTAATTTATCTGAGGACCATTTAGATTTCCATAAAACAATGGATAATTATTTAAATGCAAAGTCAAAATTATTTAAAATGTCAGACTTTGCAATAATTAATGGTGATGATATATATGCTCCAAGATTACTTAAAATGATAGATATAAAAAAAGCAACATATGGTTTAGATAATGCAGTGGATTTAACAGCTACAGATATTAGAGTTAATCCATCTTATGTAGAATTTAAAATGTATGTAAATAAAATGCTTGAAACAATAAAGATAAATATTCCAGGAAGATTTACAGTATATAATGCTTTAGCAGCAATTGGTGTTTGTAGCTTATTTGGAGCTCAAATGGATGCAATTTGTGGAGCATTAGGAGCATTAAGAGTTCCAGGAAGAAATGAAGTTATAGAATTAAATAAAACATTTACTGTTATTGTAGATTATGCACATACACCAGCAAGTTTAGAGGCAATTTTATCTTCTGCTAAAAGATATACTAAAGGAAGAATAATTTGTGTATTTGGTTGTGGTGGTAACAGGGATAAAGAAAAAAGAGCTATGATGGGAGAAATATCAGGAAGACTTGCAGATTTTACTGTAATTACTACAGATAATCCAAGAGATGAAAAACCAAATGAAATTATTGCAGATATTGAATCTGGAATGAAGCAAACAAGAGGTTTATATAAATCAATTGAAAATAGACGTCAAGCAATCAAATTTGCAATGAGAATTGCATGGAAAAGTGATGTAATTATAATTGCTGGTAAAGGTCATGAAAACTATCAAGAAGTTGAAAATGGTAAAAAGTTATATTTTGATGATAAAGAAATCATTAGAAAAATAGCTGAAGAGATGCCAGATAAAAATATTCAATAAACAAGGAGATAAAGATGAACATACAAACAACATTATTATTTGTTTCTTTTATTGCAACAGTGATACTTGGAAGTATTGTTGTACCAATACTTAAAAAGAAGAAAATAGGTCAAGTGGTAAGAGATGATGGACCAAAGTCACATTTACAAAAAAATGGAACTCCAATTATGGGAGGAATTGTAATTATATTAGTTGTTACTACAATTTTAGGATTTTTTGTAAAGGACTATCCTATTTTGGTGTTACCAATGATTGCAATTTTTGGCTATGGTTTAATAGGATTTTTAGATGATTTTAAAAAGTTGATTTTAAAAGATCCAGAGGGAATGTCACCAAAAATGAAAATGGCAGGATTATTTATAGTTACTGCAATACTTATAGGATTATACCTATTTGTATTTAATATGGGAACATCAATTATTATTCCTTTATTTAATCAACCAATATCACTTGGATTAATAGTGTTTATAATATTTACAGCTTTTATATTACTTGGTACAACAAATGCTGTAAACTTAACTGATGGACTTGATGGTTTAGCAACAGGAGTTGTTGCAATAATTATGACATTCTTTACGTTAGAAGCATTAAGACAACAAAATTATGAAATGGTAGTATTTTGTTCTAGTGTGGTAGGGGCTTGTATAGGTTTCTTATTATTTAATATGCACCCTGCAAAAGTATTTATGGGAGATACAGGTTCGCTTGCATTAGGAGGAGCTGTTGCAATTACAGCTATAATTTTAAAGATGCCACTATATCTTGCAATTGTTGCACTTGTATGTATAGTAGATACAATTTCAGTTATGTTACAAGTTATATATTTTAAAGCTACAAAAGGTAAAAGATTATTTAAAATGGCACCTTTTCATCATCATTTAGAATTAAGTGGATATAAAGAAACAACTGTTGTATTAATATTTTGGGTAGTAACAATAATATGTTGTATAGTAGCATATTTAATTTAAAAATATAGGGGTTTTTAATGAAAAAAGAAGTTGATATTTTGAAAAATAAGAGTGGAGCAATAGACTTTGGAATGTTCGTTATAACCATTACATTACTTTGTATCGGTCTTGTAATGGTAGCATCTGCTAGTTCTTATCATGCACTTATTTTTTATGGAGATAGTAATCATTTATTTGTAAGACAATTAATTTTTGCAGTAGTTGGTGTAGTAGGAATGATAATAATCTCTAAAATTGATTATAAAAAATATAAGAAGTGGAGTTATTTAGCATTTATATTTGCTGCGATACTATTACTTTTAGTTATTACGCCTCTTGGAGTAACAAGAAATGGTGCTAAAAGATGGTTAGGTGTAGGAGAAGTTTTGCAATTTCAGCCATCAGAGATTATGAAACCTGTTTTAGTACTTGCAATAGCTACATATTTATCTAGAAACACTAAGAAGTTAAATGATTTAATGGGATATATAGTTCCAATGATTATGTTACTAATAGTAGGTCTTCTTATGTATTTTCAAAAACATATGAGTGGACTTTTAGTACTAGGTGTAGCTGCAATGTCTGTTATTTTTACAAGTGGCATAAAACTTAAAGCTAAAACTATTATGGCTGTTGTTTTAATTGTAGGGCTTGCAGGAGCTGCATTTATATTTGCAGATAGCTTTAGATTACAAAGAATTTTTTCTTTTATGAATCCAGAACAGGATATAAAAGATGGAAACTGGCAACCAGTTCAAAGTATGTATGCTATAGGTTCTGGTGGATTACTTGGAAGAGGATTAGGACAGAGTAGACAAAAATATTTATGGTTACCAGAGGCACAAAATGACTTTATATTTTCTATTCTTTGTGAAGAATTAGGATTTGTAGGCTCATCACTTGTTTTAATGTTATTTGCATGTTTTATATTTAAAGGATATAAAATAGCAATGACATGTAAAGATTTTTATGGTTCATTAATAGCTGCTGGAGTAACTAGTATATTTGCATTTCAAATAATAGTAAATGTAGCAGTTGTAACGTGTACAATGCCAGTTACTGGTATGCCATTACCATTTTTTAGTTATGGTGGTACATCATTATTTATAAATTTATGTTCAATGGGAATATTACTTAACATTTCAAAGAATTGTAATAAAGTAAGAGAAGACTAGAGAGGGGAATTTTATGAGAGTAGTTTTTGCATGTGCAGGTACAGGAGGACATATCAATCCAGCAATAGCTATGGCTAATTTAATATTAAAGAAAGAAAATGATAGTCAAATACTTTTTATTGGTACGGAGACAGGACTAGAAAATAAATTAGTAGAAAATGCTGGATATAAAATAAGCCATATAAGAACAGGTAAGATTTTAAGAGAACTTACACTTAAAAATATTACTGCTTTAATTAATGCATATAAAGGAATAGGAGATGCTAAAACTATTCTTAAAGAATTTAAACCAGATATTGTAATTGGTACAGGAGGATATATTTGTGGACCAGTAATGAAGGCTGCAAAGAAATTAAAAATACCATATTATTTACATGAAAGTAATGCTTTTCCAGGAGTTTCTGTAAAGCTTTTGGCAAAAGATGCAAAATGTGTCATGGTAGGATTTGAGGACACAAAAGCAAGATTAAATTCTAAAGCAAAAGTTGTATATACTGGAACACCAGCAAAATTTACAGAAGAAGATATATTTAATTTAAATAGAGAACAATGTATTAATAAATTAAAATTGGAAAATATAAATAAAAAAATAGTTTTAGTTACTTGTGGAAGTCAAGGAGCTAAAAAAATAAATGAAGTAGTTTTATCTATGATTAAAAAGTATCAAAATGATAATATATATTATATTTTGGTTACTGGAGATAAAAACTATGATGAAGTATTAAGCTTAAAAGAAAATGCTGAAAAGGAAATAGGTAAAAGCTTAGATGAGTATTTAAGAGTGGAAAAATTTGTATTTAATATGGATGAGATGTATAAAGTAGCAGATTTATGCATTACAAGAGCAGGAGCAATGACAATAAGTGAGTTATCTCTTGCACATAAACCATCTATATTAATACCACTACCAACAGCTGCTGAAAACCATCAATTTTTTAATGCTAAAGTATTAGAAAATGTTAATGCAGCAAAAATAATAGAGCAAAAGGATTTAAATGAAGAAAGTTTAAATAAAACAGTTTTAGAAATAGTATCAGATGATAATATAGAAAAAATGGGACAAAATGCATCAAAAGTTATAGTACAAAATGTTGAAGAAAAAATATATGATTGTATTAAAATGAAGTAGGTGATATGTATGAAAAATAGTAGGACAAGTACAAATAAAAAAGTCATAAATAAGAATAATGATAATAGAAAAAATATTCGTACTAATCCTTCTAAAAATAGTACGAAAAGACCTATAAAAAAGGCTACAAACAATGTAAAAAAAGTAAATAAGACTAGTGTAAGAAAAGAACCACAAAGGCAAAATGTTAATCTAAAGAAAAATACACATAGTGCAAAAAATAATGTAAGACTAAATAATATGGATTATGATGCAGAATATGTACCTTTTTTTGATGATAGTTTAAATACTCAAGAAATAATACCAAATAGAGTAAGAAGAGTTGAACCAGATAGAGATGTACAAGTTGAAGATAATAAAAAAGAAAGAAGAATAAGACCGATTGTAATTTTAAAAATCTTCATATTTGCTGCTATATTAATTGGCATAGGATATTTAATGTTTACTTTAGAAACATTTAATTTAGGAAATATAAAAGTTAGAGGAAATGAAAAGTATACAGAAGATAATATAATTTCAAAATCTAATTTGAAATTAGGCGAAAATATATTTAGACAGTTGTTTTTAGATGGAAAAAATGAAATTAAACTATCTTATGTGGCTAAATCTAGTTTTGGCTATGAATTTCCAAATACAATTGTTATAACTGTAAAAGAAAGATATCCAGCATATATTGCGCAAGATAAAAATACTAAAAAGTATTATATGATAGATAATGAAGGATATCTGCTTGAAGAGTGTGAACTAACTAAAAGAAAAGATGAACTTTTAATTGATGGATTAGTATTTGAAGAAAATGTCGAATTTGGAAAAAAGATAAATGAAGTATATATAAAAAAAATAGAGATTTATAATCAAATTAAAAAATTGATAGAAAAATACGAGTTAAAAGGTAACATAACAAAGGTTAATTTTTCAAATTCCTTGACAATAATATACTTAGATGATAAACTTAAAATAATCTTTGCAAATGATTCAAATTTAGAATATAAAGTATCGTTTTTAAAAGGAATCATACAAAAAAATGGTGGAATAATAGATGGGACTATAGACATGAGTATAGAAAATCCTGTTTATTCTAAATATGATTAGAGGGAGCGCTTATTTTGGAAGAAGAAACTAAAAAAAAGAAAAATAATAAATTAAAAGCATTTATACAGAAAAACTCAATACCTGCTTATACTTCTATTGGTATTGCTGTATTTTTTCTTGCAGTAATGATTACTGCACAAATAACTACAATGAGTAAATCTGAAGAAGTATTAAAAGGAAAAAGAGAAGACGAACTTGCAGATTCATTAGTTACAATTAAAAGAGACTATGATGAGTTAAAGGCTAAGTATGAAGAAAGTCAAGAAATTGTTGAAGAATATCAAACAAATTCTGCTTCAAATGATAGTCTTATTGCATCTATGAAAAATCAAATAAATACATTAGGACTTCTTGCAGGGACTACAGATGTTCAAGGAGAAGGAATAATAATTACACTATATGATGGTAATAACTCTGGTTCTCTTGTTCACGATAGTGACGTTTTAACAGTTGTAAATGAATTAAGAGTTGCAGGAGCTGAGGCAATAAGTGTTAATGAACAAAGAATTATTACTACTTCAGCAATAAGATGTGTAGGGTCTGTAATTCAAGTTAATTACCAAAAAGTTGCAGCGCCATTTGAGATTAAAGCAATTGGTAATGCACAATATTTAGAAAGTGCATTAACAATAAAAAATGGAGTTGTTGATGTATTAAATGAATATGGTTTAAAAGTAGTATTAACAAGGGAAAGTAACATTAATATTCCAAAATATGATGGAGCTTTATCGTTTAATTTTGCAAAACAAGGAGAATAAGTAGAATGGTCGGAATTTTAATTTTAGTAATATTTGTTGTTTGTGGAATATTATTAGGACAACATATAGTTATTCCATATTCAAGTTATCAATATGTAGCAGTTGCAATACTTGCATGCTTAGATTCAGTTTTTGGAGCTTTAGCAGCAAGTACTGGTAAGAATTTTAAAATGAAAATATTCTTATCTGGATTTTTCTTTAATGCAATATTTTCTATGTTTTTAGTTTATTTAGGTGAAATATTAAATGTTGAAATATATTTAGCAGCTATAATTGTATTTGGAGGAAGGATACTTAATAATTTCTCAATTATACGTAGAGATGTTATGGATAAGGCACAATCTAAAAGAAGATATTTAAAAAAGAAAAGAGTATCTTCAAATATAGCTATAAGAACAGATTTAGAAGCTGAAGAGTTAGCTAAAGAAGAAAATATGTAAAGGAGAAATATGAAAATTAAGGAAATTAGAAAAGAGGCTAGAGATAATTTATATGGTAAATGGCCTAAATTTATTGGTATGAATTTAATAGTCATTGCTATTTCTGTAATAATTATGATAATTAGCTTTATTCCAATGTTTGCTGGTATAGCATCAGTTACATTCCAAACAATTTCTGGTAGTGAATTATCTGCAGAAAGTATTATAGGAATGTTTGGTTCAATAGGATTAACATATATTTTATTTATTATTTGTATTGTATTTATGGTGCCACTTGGATATTCATATTTAGAAAATATAATTAAATTAAAAAGAGATGATAATACTAAATGTACAGAATTTATAAAAAATATATTTAAGAATTTTGGTAGAGCATGGAAAATAGCTTTATGGATGATGGTAAAAATATTAGTACTATATTTAATATTTTTAGGTGTAATGATAGTTTCTATGATTTTAATGGTAGTTATAGCTGCATTAAAACTAGAAATTTTATCTATTATTATGGCAATATTTATATTTGTTGCTTTAATAACTTTTGAAGTATTATTAATTATAAGAGTAATATCTTTAACATTATCTCAGTATATAGGTATAGATAATCCAGAATTTACAGGAAAGCAATGTGTAGATAAATCAATAGAACTAATGAAAGGATATAGATTAAAATTGATTGGTTTAAATCTTTCATTTTTAGGTTGGGTGATATTATCATATTTAACATTTGGAATGGGATTTGTATTTTTAATACCATATATGCAAGTCTCATATGTATGTTTTTATGAAAAAGTATTAGAAGAAAAGAAAGAAATTTAATATAGATATTTAGTAAAAGAGGTATATTGAGAAATATATCTCTTTTATTAGTTTAATAAAATTGAAATTTACATAAAATTATGCTATAATGTTCAAGTAAAAATTATATATTTTACTAAATTATAATTAATAAGGAGGGATGCAAATGAAAAGAATTAAATTTAAAATGCGGTATTTTAATTTTATTTATCTGTTTAATATTACTTTTTTTAGGAAATAAGGAATGTTTTGCAGATGATACAATTATTGTAGAGACACAAACATCAGATTTTTACGTTAATGATTTTGCAAATATTTTTACAGAGGAACAAAAGCAGGAAATGCTATCAAAAGCTATAGAATTAAATGATACGTATAATGGAGTACAAGTTGTAGTTTCTACAGTAGAGACGTTAGAAGGTAATAAAATAGAAGATTATGCACATGCAATGTACAATCAATATGATATAGGAAAATACTCTATGGGAATATTAATACTTGTTTCTCCATCAGATAGAGATGTAAGAATTGAAATGGGTAAGAAATTGCAAAGTAGATTAAAATGTACTCCTGCATCAAAAGAAATACAATCTAAACTCTTAACATGCTATTTAAAAACAGATGATTTAGCTCAAGGAACGGTGATTGCACAATCTGAAATAATAAATGAGATTAAAGAAAATGTCTCATCTGCTTGGGAAAAAGAAGATAAAAAAGCTGAAAATGGAATGCTTATATGTTTTATTGTAGTATTTGGTACAGGTATAATTGCTATAATTTATTCTTTACATGAAGATAGAAAATACTAGTATAATTAATTATATAGTTATTAAAAAGCAAGATTAAATTTTAATCTTGCTTTTTTCTTTGAATATCTTAGAACCTGTATTCATATACTTTACTGAGGTTGATAAAATGAAATTAATAAAAAATTATTTAATTGGAATTTCTACTTTTATTATATTAGTATTATTACTTTTATTTATAGTGTCAATAGTTTTTGCTTATACTAAAATAGAAGATAGATTTATAGATTCAGGTATTTTTCTATCAATGGCAATATCGGCATTTTTTTCTTCTTTTATTCTTTGTAAAATGGTTAAGAAGAAAGGATTAATACATGGAGTAGTAATAAATATGATATGTGTTCTTATTTTATTTATTATATCTAGTATTTTAAATGGTGGAGTTAGTATTACCAATACACTTGGAATCTATTTAGCTATTTGTTCTTTAAGTGGAATTATTGGAGGAATACTAGGAGTAAATGTCTAATTTATCTAAAAATAAAAAGATTGTTATTATTGTATGTAGTTTAGTGTTTGCAACTATTTTAGCTCTTACATTTGTTTTTGGTAAGTCTAAAGAGGCTGTTACATGTTCTAAGAAAAATACACAATATATTTTGGGTGGTGAAGCAGTAGGTATAAAGCTTTTAGCTAGTGGTGTATTAGTAATGGGAAATGACAGAGCCGATACAGATTTAAAAGTTGGAGATGTAATATTAGAAGTAAATGGCTGCAAAATAGAAACAAATGCTGAACTTGAAGAATACGCAAGTTTAGGTCAAAAACTAAATCTTACAGTTGAAAGAGAAAATAAGACTATTAATATAGAAATTGAACCTAAACTTGGTCAAACAACAGGTGAATATAAGTTGGGATTATGGGTTAAGGATAGCAGCGCAGGTGTTGGAACTGTTACTTTTTATGAAAAAGATACATTAAAATTTGCAGCCCTTGGTCATGCAATAACAGAAACTTCTAATCAAAATATTTTACCAATAACAACAGGTGGAATAACTAAAACAGAAATATATATGATAAAAAAAGGAATAGCAAAGATTCCAGGTGAGTTAAAAGGTACTCTTACTAATGATACATTAGGTCAAATATATACTAATTCTCAAAATGGAATTTTTGGATATATTGAAGATAAAGATAAGTTTCAAAATCAAGAAGTGATAGAAATTAGTACTAAAGAAGAAATTGAGAATAAAGAGGCATATATATATGTTACTTTAGATGATAATGTAAAAAGAAAATATAAAATTGAAATAGAGAAAGTATATCTTAATTCTACTGATAATAAAAATATTGCAATAAGAATTGCAGATGATGAATTAATTTCTAAAACAGGAGGAATAGTTCAAGGAATGAGTGGAGCACCAATAGTTCAAAATGGTAAATTAATAGGTTGTATAACACATGTATTATTAGATGACCCATTAAGAGGATATGGAGCATTTATTGAGAATATGATAAAGGATATGGAAAATATTTAGTGACATTATATGTCACTTTTTTGCTTTTTAATTTGTCGAATATCGCGATGAAAAGTACACAAAAAATGAATAAAATAGGTTTGCAAACTAATGTTCTTGTACTAAAATTCAAGTATAAGTTAAGGAGGTACATTTATGAGTGAAATTGAAGCTTTAAAAATTTTTGAAAACAAGAATGTAAGAGTATTATGGAGTGAGGAGGAAGAAAAGTGGTATTTTTCTATTGTAGATATAATTCAAATACTTACTGAAAGTAACAATTCAAGAAGATATTGGAGTGATTTAAAAATTAAATTAAAAGAAGAAGGAAGTCAACTATACGATAATATCGTACAGTTGAAACTGAAAGCAGATGATGGAAAATATAGATTAACGGATGTAGCAGATGTAGAGCAATTATTAAGAATTATTCAATCAGTTCCATCAAAAAAAGCAGAACCATTTAAAATGTGGCTTGCAAAAGTTGGAAAAGAAAGAATAGATGAAATTTATGACCCAGAAATTACAATTAATAGAGCATTAGAAACATATAGAAAAAAAGGATATTCTGAAGAATGGATAAACCAAAGATTAAAAACAATTGATGTAAGAAAAGAGTTTACAGATGAACTAAAAAGGACAGGAATTAATAGAACTAATGATTTTGCAATGTTAACAAATATTTTAACTCAAACTTGGAGTGGATATACAGTAAAGGAATATAAGGAATTAAAGGGATTAAAAAAAGAAAATTTAAGAGATAATATGAATAATATGGAGCTTGTTTTAAATATGCTTGCCGAAACTTCATCTACTGAAATATCTAAAAGTGTAAATCCTTTAGGATTTGGACAAACAAAAGATACAGTTATTAAAGGTGCAAATATTGCTAAAATTGCAAAGGAACAAATAGAAAAGGAAACAGGTAAAAATATTGTTTCAAATAAAAATGCTAAAGAAATAAGAGAGAGTAATAAAAATACGTTAAATAATTAAAATATTATTCACTTCTTGTTTTGCAAATTATATTGTGATATAATTAAGTCGCAAAATAAGGAGAGAGATAATATGAATAAAAAAAATACTAAATCAAATACTCAAAAAATGAATAAAAAGACTATAGGTATAATAGCTGTTGCAACAATTATTATAGTAGTATTAATTATTATTTGTGTAGTTTTAAATAATAAAGTTAGCGACAAGCACTCAAAAGTATCTGGAAAATTAAATACAGAAGTTTGGTTAAATGTAAACCAAGATTTAACATTTAAAAATGGCGAAGATAATCTTACTTTAAAAATTAATTCAGATTTAAAATATCAAGAGGGAGCAGAATATGAAGTTCCATATAGTTTAACAATAAACGATATAGAGTATACAGGAACTTATACTTTTGCAACAGGATATTCAATTCATAGTGAACCAAATAATATTCCATATAGTGTAAGTTTTGTTGGAATAAAAGAAGGCTCTATAGGAGTAATGGTATCTAAAAATAATCAAGATAAGTAGGTGGTTTTTTCCAACTACTTATTTTTTTCTTGAGATAATTATATGTTTTTGATATAATTTATACGAAGGAGTATTATATATGAAAAGAAAATTTGTAACTAATACATATTTAAGAGGAGTAGATAACTATATACTAATGCAATTTGAAGATAATGCATTAGATTGTTATACAGTAATAAAGAAAGTAAATAGTATAGATAAACCATATATTTCAACCCATACAGGAAAAGGGATTTGCTTATTAAAAGAAGGATATTATATGGTAGAATATTTACCTAAAAATGAAAATTATGGAGTAAGAGTATTTTTAGATGATAATAAAGATACTATATCATATTATATAGATATTATTAATGGAATTGGAATAGACTATGAAAAAGGATTATATTATGATGATTTATTTTTAGATATAACAATAGATAAAGTTAATGGAGATATTGTTAATGTATGGGATGAAGATGAGCTTCAAAAAGCTTTAGATGAAAAAGATATAACTAAGAATCAATATGATATGGCTTATACTGTTTTAAAAAATGTATTAAATCAAATTGCAAATAATTCAAATAAATATATAAATAATGACCATAAAGAATATATAGATAAAAATTTTAAGTAGAGAGTGAAACTAAATTGTTTCACTTTTTCTTATTTACTATTGAAAATTATATTACTATATAATATAATGACGTCAAATTAAAGAGGGTGAAAATATATGCTTAGAATTGCAAATAATGAAGATATAGATGATATATATAATTTAAATACAGAATTATTTATTGTTTTAAATGAATTAAAAGGGGAAATATATAATCCTATAGCATTTCCAAGAGTTTTTATATCATCAATGATTAATTCTTCATATTCAGATTATATTTTAATTGAAGATGATGATAAAATAGTAGGTTATGCTTTAATTGAAGAGAGAAAATCTCCATATGATGAATATGATTCTTTTGTAGAAGATCATTATGCCTTTATCTATGAATTAGTTGTATTACCAGAATATCGTATAAAAGGATATGGAAGAAAACTTATGGAAGAAGCACAAAAATGGGCTAAAAGTAGAAAATTAACAAGTATTGAGCTTAATGTATTAAGTAATAATCATAGTGCAAAGGCTTTTTATGAAAGAAATGGATTTGAAGAGTATCAAGTAAAATTAAGAAAAGAGATTTGACAAAATATATTTCTTATGCTATAATTCAAACTATGAATACATAAAACCTAAGATAAAGCAAAGTAGGTATTAGAGAATATATTTAAAGAGAATGTGTGTCATCGGCTGGGAGCATACTAATATACTATTACTGAAATTTCACTTTGGAGGTCTTGTTTTGAACAGTAAAATAATTAGGAACAAGCGGGTATGCCCGTAATAGCTTACGAGAGCATTCAAAATAAATTTGAATGAATTTAGGTGGTAACGCGGAATTTAAAGTCATTTCGTCCTATGTTTTAGGATGAAGTGACTTTTTTTATTGTAAGGAGGAAAATTTTGATGGAAGAAAAGATATCACTTTTAAAAGAACAAGTAGCAGAAAAAATGGCTAAAATTAAAAG
Source organism: uncultured Clostridia bacterium (assembly GCA_949106495.1). GTDB lineage: Bacteria > Bacillota > Clostridia > TANB77 > CAG-465 > CAG-465. Next base: position 231,525 of record CARYZD010000001.1, on the reverse strand, counting down.
TACTGCAGATGTTGAAAATATTCGTGTTGAATATTTAGGTAAAAAAGGAGAAGTAATTGAGATTTTAAAAAATCTTAAAAATGTTGAAGCTTCAAAAAGAAAAGAAGTTGGAGAAAAAGCAAATAAATTAAGAGTTGAAATTGAAGAATTAATTGAAACTAAAAAAGAAGAGTTAAAAGAAAAAGAATATGAAAATAAAATTAAAAATTCTGAAAAAATAGATTTAACAGAGCCAATAGAAGATAAAGTTGGTTCTTTGCATCCAATTACAATTGTTCAAAGAGAACTTGAAGAAATATTCTCAAGTATGGGCTTTACAGTTGAAGATGGTAATGAAGTTGAAACAGAATATAATAACTTTGAAGCTGTAAATGTACCTAAATATCACCCAGCAAGAGATATGCAAGATACATTTTGGCTTGAAAATGGAGAACTTTTAAAAACTCAAACATCAGCTGCACAAAATAAAATAATGTTAAAATATGGTGCTCCTCTTAAAGCAATTTTCCCTGGGAGATGTTTTAGAAATGAAGCATTAGATGCATCTCATGAAAATACATTCTTCCAAATGGAAGGTATGATGATAGATAAAAATGTTTCTATATCAAACTTAATATATTTCATGAAAACATTACTTTCTGAAATATTTAAAAAAGATGTAGAAGTTAGACTTAGACCTGGATTTTTCCCATTTGTTGAACCTGGTTTTGAGCTAGATATTAAATGTCCTTATTGTGATGGGGTAGGGTGTAAGGTATGTAAAAATGGTAGTTGGATTGAGTTATGCCCATGCGGTATGATACATCCAAATGTTTTGAGAATGGGTGGAATTGATCCAGAAGAATATTCAGGTTTTGCATTTGGACTTGGACTTAGTCGTCTTGCAATGATGAAATATAATATTAATGATTTACGTGCTTTAAACTCTTGTGATGTAAGAGTATTAAAACAAATGAATATTAAGTAGGAGGAAAGTATAAATGTATATATCAATAAATTGGATAAAAGATTTTGTAGACTTAGATGGAATAGACGTAGAAAATCTTATATATAAATTTACAATGTCAACTGCAGAAGTTGAAGGAATTACTAAACATGGTCAAGATGTAAATGGAGTAATTGTAGCACAAATCTTAAGTGTTGAAAATGTTGAAAACTCTAAAAAATTACATAAATTAATGGTAGATACAGGAAAAGAAAAATTACAAGTTATTTGTGGTGCTCCAAATGTAAGAGAAGGCGCAAAAGTTGCATTTGCACAAGTTGGAAGTACTGTTGGGGGACAAAAAATAGGTCAGGCGACTTTAGCAGGAGAAACTAGTAATGGTATGTGTTTATCTGAAAAAGAACTTGGTATAAGTGATGACCATTCAGGAATTATAATATTAGAAGATGATGCAAAGCTTGGAGAAGATATTAAAAATATTATTCCAGTAGATGATATTATTTATGAAGTAGATAATAAATCATTAACAAATAGACCAGATTTATGGGGACATTATGGTATTGCAAGAGAAATTGCAGCTATAACAGGAAGAAAGTTAAAGCCATTAGATGTTGAAAATCTTGAAATATATAAAGACTTAGAAAAGCTTCAAATTGGAGTTGAGTGTCAAGATGATAAACAACTATGCTTAAGATATAGTGCATTAAGAGTAGAAAATGTTACTAAGAAACAAGCTTCTTGGAAAATGAAAGTAAGACTATATTATTGTGGAATGAGAAGTATAAATTTACTTGCAGATATGACAAATTATATTATGCTTGAACTTGGTCAACCAATGCATGCTTTTGATAATAGAATAGTATCTAGTGTTGAAGTTAAAACATTAAAAGAAGATAGTGAATTTACTACTCTTGATGGACAATTAAGAAAATTAGATAAAGGTACTTTAATGATACATAATGATAAAGAACCTGTAGCAATTGCTGGTGTTATGGGTGGACTTGCAAGTGAGATTGAAGATGATACAACAACATTATTCTTAGAGTCTGCAAACTTTGATGCAGTTGCAATTCGTAAAACAGCAAGTAAAATAGACCTAAGAACTGATGCTGCAGCTCGTTATGAAAAAACATTAGATCCAGAACTTACAGAACTTGCCATTGCTAGATTTATAAGAATACTAAAAGATGAAGATAAAGATATTAAAGTTACATCATCTTTCTCAGATGTATATATTGAAAAATATCCACATATAACAATTCATATAGATAAAGATTATATAGATAGAAGTATAGGTAAAGTTTTATCTATGGATGAAGTAACAACTACTCTAAAAAATCTTGAATATGATATAAAAGTAGATGGTAAAGATATTACTATAGAAGTTCCAACATTTAGAGCTACAAAAGATGTTTCACAAAAGGCAGATATAATTGAAGAAATTGCAAGAATCCATGGTTATGATAATATTGAGCCAAAAACAAATCTTTGGGCTGTTACTCCTGTTGCTAAAGATCCAGTAAGAGAATTAGAATATTCAGCAAAAGAGGTACTAGCTTCAAAATATGGAATGAATGAAATACATAGTTATGTATGGTACAATACAGAGTTAAATCAAGAACTTGGTATTAAAGTTAAAGATAATTTAAAAATTGTAAATGGAATAGTAAGACTAGATAATACATTAAGAAGAGAAATGGCTCCAACTATGCTTTATGCAGTAAATAAAAATTTAAAATATATGAATGATTGCAAAGTATTTGAAGTAGGTAGAACATTTAATTATAATTTTGATGGAAAAGAAGCAGAAGAGTATAAAGTATTAGGTATTGCAGTAGCAAGTACAAAACAAACTGAAAAAGAACTTGCTTTTGAGACTAAATCTATGATTGATAGTATTGTAAAAATTAATAAAAACTTAGATGTAGAATACAAAGAGATTGAACTTGTTCAAAATAACTGGATGCACCCAGTAAATAGTTTTGAAATAGTTGTAAATAATCAATCACTTGGATATATTTCTGTTGTACATCCTAAGATAAAAGATGCAATAAATTCAAAAGCTTCAATTGTTGTTGCAGAACTTAAAATTGATACTTTAGGAGAAATTGCAAAAAATGAAATCAATTATAAAGAGATATCTAAATATCAAACAGTTACATTTGATTTATCTTTAATTGTAAATAAAGATACTAAATATGTGGAAATTGAAAAAGTAATTAAAGATGCAAATATGGAATACTTAATGGATTATTCATTAGTAGATATTTATGAAAGTACTGAAAAGTTATTAGGTAAGAAAACAGTTACAATTAGATTTACAATTGGTTCTTATACAGATACTTTGACAAAAGAGCAAATTGATGTAGAAAGAGAATCAATACTTAAATCATTAAATAATAATGGTATGTATATAAATGAATAACTAAAAAAGATTAGAGAAAATTTAAAATTCTCTAATCTTTTTTATATTAATTCTAATTTATCAAACATGGTTGAAATACTATCCATAAAATAGTCTAAAGCTGTCTTTTTTAAAATATCTTTATCTAAGTAAAAATCTTCACTATAAAGTATTTCATCATCAATACTAACTTTATATGTACCAAGATATGTGCCTTTTTCCATTGGAGCTTCAATTTTTTGCATAAAATTTTGTGATACATAGATTTTAGCATATTCTTCTTCTGTTAAAGCTTCATGTTTTTCTTTAGAATAAGATTTTATATATCTTTCATCTTTTCCTTTAATAATTGGTATGTCTATATATACATTTAAAAAATTAGAAATGTCATAAAATTTATATTTTGAAAAAGTATCTTCTAAAATTGCTTGAGTATCATTAAATCGTATTTGTGAAGTATCACTACCAAGAACAACAGAGATTAAATTAAGTTTATTATCACTTGCAGAAGCAGCTAAGCATCTATTGGCACCATTGGTAAATCCAGTTTTCATACCTGTAGCTTTAGGATAGGTTCTTAAAAGAGCATTTGTATTACGAAGATTTACTGGTCTACCATTAAATGATACAGTGGCATTTGGAGTAGAGACTACTTCTTTTATTACATCATAACTTTTGGCATATTTAGCAATTAATGCCATTTCATAAGGAGTTGTATAATGGTTATCTGTGTCAAGACCATGTGGATTTGCAAAACTAGTATTTTTAAGTCCAAGCTCTTGTGCTTTATTATTCATAAGTTTAGCAAAATTTTCTATATTTCCTCCTACATGATAACCAATAGCCATAGCACAATCGTTTCCTGATGGAAGTAGCATTCCCATAAGTAAATCTTTGGCATTTACTTGGTCATTTGCTTTCAGTCCTGCAGTAGAACCTCCAATGTAACAAGCTTCTTTAGCAATAGTAATAGTTTCATTCATATCACAATTTTCAACAAGTAGTATGGCGGTCATAAGTTTAGTTAAAGAGGCCATTTTTCTTTGCTCATTTGCATTTTTATTATATAGAATTCTGCCTGTTTCTTCACAAATTACTACTGCTGCAGGAGAAGAAATTTCTACTGCAAAAGTAGTAGAAAATGAGAAAAATATAAATAAATTTAAAATTATTAATTTTAGTTTTTTGTTCATAAATTTACCTCGTAATATTATATTTATACAAATTAAAAAGTATTCATTATATATTTTAAAATAATGTAATTATTATTTGATATATTTTTTTATTTAATATATAATTTAAAGAGGTGGTTACCTTGAGAAAGAATTTGAATTTAATAAAAAGATATAGTGAAGCTATATTATATATAATATTACTAATAGTAGCTGTATCTTTATGTATAACAAATAATATGTATATTACAATGATACCAATAGCTTTTTTAGTTGGTATGATAGGTCAAATTATATTCGGAAAAAGAGTTATGACTAGCTTTTTTATAGGAATTTTAAGTGTTATATTACTTCAAATGAAAACACCAGCAAATATTATATTAAATTTAATTAATACATTTGAAATTGTAATATTATCTTTAATAGGAGAAGTTTTTGGATGGTCTGTAAAAAGATTATATAGATTATTTAGAAATAAAAAGAAAGTTAGTAAAAAAATAAAAAAAGAAGGATTAAAATGTAGCATTGTAGGTATATTTTCATTCACTATTGGACTTATTTTAAGTGGTATATTTAATGGAAGCTATATTAAATATTCTATTTCAAAAGGAAAATTAAAAGAATATTTTATAGATGAATATCATTCAAGTAGTAGGTTTAAAATCATATCATCTAAATATGAATTTTCAAATGGACCAAAATATATTTTCTATACACAAGATACAACTTCTAATGGGGGAACTGGAAAATTTAGTGTATATTTAATGGATAAGTATAATGTTCAAGATAATTACCAAGAACAAATTATAAATAATATTTCTAAAGAATTAAATGAAAATATAAAAAAAGAATATGATTCAGATGAGATTGATATATATGTTTTAAATTCAGATACTAATGAGTTAGTGATTTCATTTACAAAGCAAATAGATAGTATAACAAGAAATGAGATAGAAGAATATTCAAAAGAGATATCTGAAGTTTTAGAAAAAGTTAGCAGTGTGGACAAGTTTGATGACATTTCACAAATAAAGATTATTTTAGAATCTAAAAATAATCCTAGAGAAAATTTAGCTTCATATATTTTTATGAAGGGATATAAAGAAATGATAGAAAAAGGTGAAGAAGAAGCTTATCAATATATAATGAGAGCTCTAAACATCATATATTTTAATTAATTATTTGGAGGAAAAATGCAAAGAAAAGTAATAAGAAAAAGAAAGCTTTCTGTTTTTACATATTTTATTATTTTTGTATTTATGGCAGGATTAACAGTTCTTACAATTAAAGAATTAGATATTGCATCTGGTTTAGAAGAAATATTGTATCAAAAAGATGTGATAAGTAGTATTGAACAAGAAAATAAATATTATATAAATAAAATAAAAAAGGAATATGGGATAACTATAGGCTATGGGCAAGAAGAGAAAAGTTTTTTATCTTCTGTAAATGCGAATGTGCAAGAAGACGTAAATATAGTAAATAATAATTTGAAAATAATATATAGTGCTTTTAAAAAATATCCATCAGATGTTTTTGATATTTTTAAAGAAGAAAAATATAGTTTATATATATTACTTGTTTCAAATTTTAATGATAATAATTTAGCTTTAGCATCAAAAAATACACTAAATCAATATAGAGTTTTTTTAAGTAATAATGAAAATTTTGAAAGGTCACTACATCATGAATTATTTCATGTTTTAGAATATTATATGTCAGATAAAGTTAAATTTCTATATTATGCTTGGAATTCATATAATCCTACTAATTTTAAATATGAACAAAATATAGATAAACTTACAGATGAGTATGTATATAATAAATATTTGGCAGAAGATAAAAATAATACTTCATATTTTTTAACAAAATATTCTAAAGTATCAGCAAAAGAAGATAGAGCAGAAATTTTTGCAGAGCTAATGATGTTAAATAAGAAAGAAGGATATTTGAAAAGAGGTGGAAATATTAATCAAAAAATAAATTATTTAATCAATGAAATTAAAGAGAATATTTCTATATCAAATTTCCATTTTTCTACATTTATTAATTAGCCATATTGAAGTATTCAAACTTTACATATAACAACAATCATGGTATAATTAATACACAAAAATAAAGAAGGAGTGTACAAATGAAAAAAATTAAATTTTTATTCATAGCACTAACAATAACATTTTCTTTAAATTTAGTAATGCCTGTTATTTATGCAGAAGATGAAATAAAAGATAATAATGATAATATAATTAGTGAAGATAAAGAAAAAGAAGAGATTTTAAAATTAATTGATGCTTATTTAGAAGAAATTAATGAAAAAATAGACTTAATGGATAAAAATATATCAAATTCTAAAGAACAAAAAGAGTTTGAATATTATCCAGCAATTAGATTAAATATTGATACTCCAATGTTTGGTCTTACTTCTGTAGTAGAAAATAAATTAAGAGTAAAAAGAGATATATCTACATCTGATGTGGCATCACAGTATTCTATTAGAGATATAGTAAATAATAGAAAAATTAGATTACCAGATTCATATCTAGCATCTATTGTAATGTCTACAAAGGAAATAAATATAGATTCTACTATGACATTACCACAGTCAAAGATTACTCTTGCCAAATGTATACAATATTTATCTCAAGTAAATAGTGTAGATGAGTATATTAATACTCAAACAAATAATATATTTAGAGATTATATTAGTAATGATAAAAAAAATAATATAAGAGATATTAAAGATAGAGTAAGAAAAGTATCCAATGATTTGGTAGGAATATCAGATAAAATAAGAATACTTTCATTTTTAGGTATTGATGTTAATGAACAATATAATAAGTATTTAGAATTAGCTAAGGATTTATATAATATAAAAAATGGTACTAAAAATACTCTTATTCTTGATTCAGATTTAAACACTTTAACAAGAAATTCGTTAACAAATGAATCAAATGTATTAGATTTAAATACTAATGTTACTAACCTTTATGAATCTTCTTTAGAAGATATAGATTATAAGTTATTTTTAGAAAATATAGTAAAGAACTATGAATCTAAAATATCTACAATTAATTCATATATTGAAGCATCTAAAAAAGTAACAAAAAAAATTGAAGAAGGAAAAGAGGAAAAGATTACAACAGTTAATTATGAAGTGACATCTATTGCAACTTTAGATTACTTAAAAACAGTGTTAGAGGAAGTAAATAAGGAACTTACAGAATTAAAGAAAGAAAATAATATTAAAGATGATCAAGAAAAAGTAGAAGAGAGCAAAGATGATAAAGAAGAAAAGACAAAAGAGGAATTAAAACAAGAGAAAGCAAAAAAAATTGAAGAAAATTCTAAAAAAATTAATATAATATACAATAAATATAAAGAGGTACTTTCAAGAGAATATAAATTCTATACAAGCAATATAAATATGTTATTAAAAAATAGTAATGATAGAATTTCAGCTGTTATAGCTGAGATAAATTCAGGAATAGATATAGATAATGCTATTTTTGGATATACAAAGTATATATACATAGATTTACCAGAAAATTTAGAAAAATATATTGAAGAAAATAATATAGATTCTATAATTGAACTTGAAAATTTAATTAGTTTATTAAAGAAAGAAATAGTAGATTTATCAAATAAAAATATTAAGATAACAAAAATATATAATAAAATATTAGAAGAGGCATTAAAGAGTTAATAGGAGATTTAATGAAAAAGCAGTTTATAAATAAAAATGATATACAAATAAAAAATAGAGAAATAAATTTTAAATATGATATCATAGAGAAATACGAATGTGGAATTGAGCTTAAAGGAACAGAAGTTAAATCTATTAGAGATGGAATGGCAAACTTAAAAGATAGTTTTGCTTTAATTAGAAATAATGAAATTATATTAAAAAATATGCATATTAGTCCATATGAACATGGAAATATATATAATGTAAATCCTTTAAGAGATAGAAAACTTCTTGTACATAAAAAAGAAGTTCTAAAAATACTAAACTATGTAAAGCAAGGTGGATATACACTAGTTCCATCGAAACTATATTCTAAAGGAAGATGGTTTAAAGTAGAACTTTGCATTTGTAAAGGAAAGAAGTTATATGATAAAAGGGAGAGCCTTAAAGAAAAAGAGGCAAGAAAGCAAATAAATGCATTTAAAAGCTAGTTTTTTAACTAGCTTTTTTTATATTTTAATATATATTATTGAGTTATGCTATTTATTGTTATAGTAACAATATGTGAGCATTTTGATGGAATAAGTATACTTGTTGGAACACCCAATAATATTTTACGAATTATAACGCAGTTTCCATTTTGAATTATAATGCTACATGTTATATTAGTTACACTTAATACATTTAGTAAATAATTATTTTGAAGCTCTATTGATGTATCTCGTGATGTTATTTGTTCGTTTTTTTCTATAGAATTTTTATAGCACTGAGTACAGAATGTATCATTAATATTTAAATTTACTATCATTTTTTATCACCTCAATAACCTTGGACAAGGACAAGTATTTCTAGATACTCCAATTAATACAACAAATGTTCCATTATATAAAGGTAAATCAAAGGTTCTATATTCATCATTTGGAATATTAAATTTAACTGTTTCAAGTAATTCAAAATTATATAGTGAGATAGTTACGCTATTAGTATTTTTAGATACTATATTTAATACATAACCATAAGCAAGTAATATTTGTGCGTCATTTTCTACATTTGTGTAAACATTATCTGTTGTTAGTGAAATGCCATTTTGGCATTTTATTTGTCTAACAGCAATGTTATAACATAAGCTCTCCATATAATCACCTCTAATAAGTCTAATATATTATATGAAAAAATATATAAAATGTTAAAAAAATGCGCCGTTATTACGACACATTATTTTTTACTGTTTTTATGTAAGTAGAAAATTTTAGCTGTTTTTCAGGTTTGATTTCTAAAATTCTAAGACTAACTGTATCTCCAATATTGTAACATTTATACATATTGTATTCAGTTATATCAAAAATTCCTGAATAGTAAGGATTGTCAAGTACTTCAACAAAGTATCCATCATTTTCTCTTAACTTTTGAGTTATTCTACATTTTAAAACATTATTACGTTTTATATTAAGATTAACACCTTTATAAAGAGAAAGTCTAGATAATAGAAATCTACCATCTTCTTGCTTTTTATGTATAACACATTTTATTTTGTCTCCAATATTATATAAGTCTAATGGTTTTTCTACTTTGGAAGAAGTAATTTGATTTAAATACATTTTACCAATTAGACCTTCATCGAATTCAAGATAAAGTGCGTTATCTGAAGCAGATACTATTGTTGCAATAACTTTGTCTCCTTTTTGCAATCTTTCTATTCTTTTTTGCATATATGCTTTACGAGATAACAACATATCATCATTATTTTCTTTAATTACTATAGCATTAATTACACTACCAAGCAATTTATGTACATTTTCATTTGTGTCTTTTTGATATATTGAAATATCCTCTCGAGCAATATAAGCTCTTTTGTTTCCTACTTGTGCGACTAAGCTGTTAGTTACGAAATCGTAACCAGTTATAATAGCTTGCACCTCATTCTCTTTTGTTAAAAACATGTTTAGTATGTTTTTAAACAAAGATTTCATTTTCATTCCTCCTAAAAATTATTTTATACATAAAAAAATATAACATAGTAAGTTATATTTTGAAGCAGGTTTATTACTATTACATTATAACATAAATGACATAAAATGTCAATTGTTATGTTAACAATTACAAAAAAGTGTTAAAAATTAATTAAAAAATTTTAATTGTATTTTTTTACCTTTTTTGGTATAATACTCTCATGGAGGAAAAAAAGTATGTTTAAATCTGGATATATTACAGTAGTTGGAAAACCAAATGCTGGAAAATCTACGTTAGTAAATAAATTAGTTGGTTTTAAAGTAGCAATAACAACACCAAAGCCACAAACAACTAGATTTAATATTAAAGGGATAATAACTGATGAAAAATCTCAAATGATTTTAATAGATACACCAGGAGTTCATGTACCAAAAGATAAAATGGGAGAGTACATGATGAAAAATGTTGAGAGTGCAATTCAATCTGTAGATGTAATTGTATATATGGTAGATGGTACTAGACCAACAATAGATAAATCTAATGAGACTATTATGCAAAATATTGCAAGTAAAAAGAATAATGTAATATTATGTATTAATAAAATAGATAAAATAGAAAAAGGTAAAATATTAAAAATAATAACAATATATAATGAATATTTTAAATCTGTTGGAGGAGAATTTAAAGAAATTATTCCTATATCTGTATATAAACAAGATGGTCTTGATATATTAAAAGAATGTATAGAGAAATATTTACCAGAAGGTGATTTAATATATGCAGAGGATGAGATTACAGATATTACAGAAAGAGAAATTATTGAAGAGATAATTCGTGAAAAGGCTTTAAATAATTTAGAAGAAGAAGTTCCACATGGAATAAAAGTTGAAGTTGAAAGATTTAAAAAAAGAAAAAATAGAGAAAAACAAGCTGTTTATGATATAGATGTAAATATAATATGTGAAAAAATGTCACATAAAGGTATTGTTATTGGAAAAGATGGAGCAATGCTTAAAAAAATTGGTACTCAAGCGAGAATTGATATAGAAAATATGCTTGAAGATAAAGTAAACTTAAAATTATGGGTTAAAGTTAGACCAGATTGGCAAGATAATGAAAATTATCTTGGAAATATTAAATCTAAAATATAATTGTATTGATGTAGAATTTTAACATATAATACTAATATGAGGTGTTTATATGTATAAAAATTTTGCATGGAATCAATTTGTAAAAACTGGGAATATTGAAACATTTATGGAGTATAAAAAAATAGAAGCAATAAACAATGAAATAAATGAGAAAAAGGGTGAAATAATAAATGAAACTTATCAAAGTGAAAGGAATAGTAATAAGAGAAGTAACATATAAAGATAATGATAAAATTATAACAATACTAACAGATTCATTAGGTAAAGTTTCAGCAATAGCAAAAGGTGCTAAAAAAACTAACAGCCCACTTCTTGCAAGCTCACAATTTTTAGTTTATAGCGAGTTTGTATTATATCAAAATACTGGATATTTTTATTTAAACTCAGCGTCTGTTATTAATACATTTTATAATTTAAGAGTTGATTTTGATAAACTTCAATTAGTTTTTGATATTACTAAGCTTTTAAATTTAGTTACAGATGAAAACCAGGACTGTGAAAAAATATTACAGCTATTTTTAAATACAATTTATGTTTTAGACAAAATGGATAAGGATAAAAGACTTATTATAAATGCTTTTAAAATAAAATTATTTGCATTACTTGGATTTGCTCCAAGACAGGATAAGTGTACAAGTTGTTCTAAACCATTACTTGAAGAAAATGAGGAATTTGTATATTATGATTTTATAGATAATGTTTTTTTATGTGAGGAATGTAGAAAAGCAGTAGATAAAAAGAGAATAATTAGAATTTCTAAAGCAACATATAATGCGATTTTTTATGTTATGAGAGTAGAAGTTAAAAAGATTTTTTCTTTTGAACTTAAAAGTTATACAGATTTTGAATTATTTGGACAAGTTTTTACTGATGCAATGATTAGTGGATTATGATATAGGAGGGGAAAGATGAGAAATAAAACTATAACTATTGTTTGTACAATATTAATTTTATCTGCAGTAATTTGTTTTGGATATATAGCTATTAATTCTAAAGTTAAAGAGAATAAAAAAGCAGAAGAAAAAACAGAAGAGAATGTTCCTGTTAATGAAGAAGTAGTGGAAAGAGAAGAAAGAGGACAAAATATTAATGTAAATAGTAGAATAGGTATTCAATTAAAAGAATTAATTAAATATTCAGAAATTTATTCTAGCGATATTACAAATGAGTTGGATAGAAATGGAATAAGTGATAAAGTAAAATTATTATCTACATTAGATAAAATATATAGAAAAGAAGAATATAAACAATATTTACAATATTCTGAAGAATCAAATAATTCATATATTTTACCTGAAGATATGAATACAGTTATTTCACAAACATTTGCTGATTCAACAATATCAGAAAAACAAGTAGAAGATATTCTTTCTTTTGATGAAAGTACTAATTCTTATGTTATAATTCCTAGAGGGTTTGCCACAGGAAGCATAGGCTATGTTTTAGAAACACCATATAAAGTAACTGAATATTCTGATAGAATAGAAATGTTAGCATATAGACTTTATGTAACAAAAGATATAGCAATGGAATCAATTGAAAGCTCTATTAAAATAAGCCTATATTATGATAAAGCTAAGTCAACAATGGCTTTTAGTGAAGCAAAAGATATAAACTTTTTAGAAGCTGATGAGATAGAATATGTGAAATCTTTAATAGATGAGAAAAAAATAGATTCTAGTAGTCTTGAGACTGTTAAGTATACATTTACTAAAACAGATTCTAAATATAGAGTTAGTAAATTTGAAAAACAAAAATAAATTAAAACTATAAGTAAGTCAGATTTAATCTGGCTTATTTTTAATTTAAAATTTTAATGTATATATTTGCTCTAAAAGAAAAATAATAGTAATAAATATACAATTATTGAAAAAGTATTTATTATAAAAAATAGGAGGAAATATATGAAAAATATAATAAAAAAACATAGTAGAATACTTTTAACATTATTTATTATAATTGCAAGTGTTGTTAAATTAAATGTTAATGCAGTAGAACCTACTACAGGTTCACTTACAATTATTTGTCATGAACAAAAAAATGGAGATATTACAACAAATCCAGTTTTAAAGGGAATAAAATATGTATTATATAAGGTAGATGAATCTACTGAAAATACAGAAGCGGCTGAAAGCTATATTACAAATAATTCTATAACTGGAGAGACACAAACAACAAATGATAGTGGAATGGCACTATTTCAAAATTTAGAGTTTGGAAGATATTATGCTAAAGTTACAGAAGTACCTAATGGTGCAGTAAGTTATGAAAGCTTTTTAGTAGATATTCCAAGAACAAATACACAAGGTTCAGGCTTTATTTATGATGTTACTGTTGAACCAAAGATTAAAACTGCTTATGGTAGTGTAGAAGTTACTAAATTAAATCAAAGAAATGAACCAGTAGAAGGTGTTAGTTTTAAATTAACAAAGGCAACTTATCAGGTAAGAAATGATGGTAATCATCATGGATATACTACAACTCAAGAAGATAGAGATAATGCAATAACTTTAACAACAGACAGTAATGGAAAGATAAAAATTGAGAATTTAACACATAAATATGAAAAAGGTGATATTCAAGATAATTATGGTATTTATTTATTAGAAGAAGTTTCAGTACCAGATGGATATATACTAACTCAATATTTTACAGGATTATTATTATATGTTGATGCAGAAGGTGTAGTACATACAAATTATAGTGATACTTTACATGAGATATTCCAACCATTTCCAGGTGAAGTTGGTGCAATGAAATTTGAAAAAGATTTAATAAAAGTTGAAAATGAAGATATATTAACAAAAATAACTTGGTTAAATGATAAGCCTACAATAGATAAAAAAGTACAAGATAAAGCGGGAAATCTTGTCGACATAGTAAGCATGAATGCAACAGATAATGTTACATTTAAAATTACAGCAGACTTACCAAAAACTATAGCACTTTTACAATTTGATGCTATGTATAAAATAACTGATACTATAGCAAGTGGTTTAACACTTGACCCAAATAGTATTATAGTTGAGGGAACTACAGACTCTGGAGTTGAGACAATTGCTCCCGAATGTTATACTATCACATCAAGTAGTACAGGACTTGAATTTGTATTAAATCTAAGTACAGCAAAATTGTATATAGATGATAATTATGATGATGAATCTTTAAAATATAGTAATATTATCATAACATATAATGCTACTTTTAATCAAAACTTTGTTGTAGGTGGAGATGGAAATATAAATACTGCTTCTTTAGAGTATTCAACTAATAAAGATGAAAATCAAGAAAGTAAATCTACAACAGATGATACAACAAAAGTATTAACAGGTGGATTAAAAATATTTAAAGTAGATTCAGCAAATACTCCTTTACAAGGAGCAAAGTTTAAAATTGCAGCAAGTGAAGCAGATGCTAGATCTAAAACTTTTATAAAAGGTACAAATGGAGAAGATATTGAGGTTACAAGTGGAGCAGATGGTTACGCAGTAATAAATGGTTTAGCATATAATGATGATGAAACTCCAAAAGATTATTGGCTTGTTGAAACACAAACACCAACTTACGAGGAAGATGGTGAACAAAAACCATATTCTTTACTTAGAAATCCAGTAAGAGTTTCTGTTGGAAAAACAACTCATACAGTAGATGTTAAAGTAGTAAATAGAAAACCACTTAATTTACCATTAACAGGTGGAATAGGTGCAATATTACTACTTATTATAGGTGTAGTAACATTAGTAGTTGCAAAATCTATAAAAAGAAATAAAGTAGAAGATTAAGAAAATAATAAAAGAATAATTAGAATAAACTAGTTATTCTTTTATTTATAATTTTAAAGGTGCTTATATGAAAAATAACTTTATAACAATTTTATTATATATAATAGGATTTATTTGTATTATATATCCGATTTATACAAGATTTTTATCATATATGAATCAAACAGAAAGCATATATGATTATCAAAAAGAACTTGCAATTATGGAAGAAAAAGAGTTAGAAGAAAAAAAGAAAAAAGCAGAAGAGTTTAATACTAATAATTCTATTGATACTAATATAATAGATAGTGACTATTTAGATGCAAAAGATGAAAATAAGATTAGCTCATATAATTTTTTAGATTTAGGAGAAATGATAGGTTATATAAATATTCCTAAAATAAATATAGAATTGCCCATATATGAAGGAGTTACAACAGAGAACTTAACTAAAGGAGTTGCTCATATGGAAAATACATCATTACCTAATGGAGATTTAAATACTCATTCTATTTTAGCAGGTCATACAGGAATATCTAGAGCTGAAATTTTTGATAATATAGATAAATTAAGTATTGATGATGAATTTTATATAACATTTTATGGCACAAAGACTAAATATAAAGTAGTAGATATAAATATAGTATTACCAGAGAATACTAAAGATTTAAGGATAGAAAATGATAGATGTTTAGTAACTCTTGTTACATGTACACCAAAAGCTGTTAATACACATAGACTTTTAGTAAAAGCTGAAAAAGTACAAAATGAAGAAATAGAAGAAACTAATAATAACAATGATATTATAAATAAAGAAGAAGTAGTAAAAAATTCAAAAGTATCTAGTTATATTGACTTTATTAAAAGAAATAAAATAATGTTTAGTATTACATTAATAATTATTATTCTTTTAATAATATTAAATGTCTTAACTATTATAAAAAGACAAAAAAATAAAAAATAGTAAAAGATAAATGACATTAACCCAAAAAAGTTAATGTCATTTGTCTTATCTGTTGTAATAATATTCAACTAGTTGTTTCCAAACAGTATTTACATTATATATTGGAATTTTTTCAGGTGTATCGAATCCTGCCCAAAGACAAGCTGTAATATCATCTGTAAAACCACATGTCCAAATATCTTTTACATTGTTTGTTGTACCAGTTTTTAAATATGTTTTTACATTATTTAAATTTGCAGTTTTTCCAGTACCATATCTTGCTGCAGCATTTAATGATGTTTTTAACATATTTGCAGCATCTATGGATATTACTTGATGTTCATTTTTATTTTTAGTAATAGTTTTTCCTTGAATATCAATATGGTTTATTGTTGAAATATTTCTAAATGTACCATCATTACTTAAGGCATTATATGCTTGTGTCATCTCATATGGAGAAACACCTTTTGTTAATCCCCCAAGAGCAAGGCAAGGATAATACATATCATTCTTTTTATCTATAGATGTTATACCAAATTTTTGTAAATATTCATATGATTTTAAAAGTCCAACTTCTTCAAGAGTAGTAACTGCTACAGTGTTTAATGAAAATGCAATAGCATCATTTACTGTAACTGTACCTTTGAATGTATTACTTGCATTTGTAACATTCCAAGTTTTGGATGATATAGTTACACTTACAGGTTCATCTATCACATAACTATTAGGAGTAAGTATACCCATGTCATATGCTGGACCATAAACACTAAGTGGTTTTATTGCAGAACCAGTTTGTCTTTTTATATTATATGCATGATTAAGTTGTGAATCTGTCCTAGAACCAATTATTGCAAGAACCTCACCAGATTTACTTGTTATAGCACCACCAAGTTCTAAATTGGGATATTCTGTATAATTAGATTTTGCAATTTCATATGCTTTATTTTGAAAATCAACATCTAAATTTAAATATATTTTTGTATTGTTATTTAAAATTAAATCTATTGCCTCAGAATTACTACAAGATGAATGTTCTTTTACTACATCAATTGCTTGTGAAAATGCAACATTTAAATATGAGCTTATAGCTGGATTATTTTTCACAATACTTAATGAACCATTATTAAATTCAATATTAAAATTAGTAGCCTCGCTATATTCTGTTTCTGTAATGAGTCCTAATTCTAACATTTTTTTTAATACTAGTTTTTGTCTATTAAATAGTTTTGTTTTATTAGTATCGGAACCATATGGATTTAAGTTTTCTGGTGAATTTGGAATAGAGGCAAGTATTGCAGATTGAGCAATATTTAAGTTTTGAGGTTCAGTATTAAAATATGTTTTAGAAGCTTCATAAATTCCGTAAGCATTATTACCATAATATACAAGATTCATATAGCTACCTAATATTTTAGTTTTTGACCAATTATCTGTAATATATAAAGCACTTCCAATTTCTCTAGCCTTCCTATTAGGAGAGTGAGAAGCATCCCCTGATGTTACTTTAATTAATTGCTGAGTAATAGTGCTTCCACCAAATGAAGAATCTCCTTTTATAATATAGTTAAATGTTGCATATAAAAGTCTGTTTAGAGATATACCACTATTATCATAGAAGGTTTCATCCTCAATTGCAATAAATGCATCAGATACATATTTAGGCAATGAAGTTATATCAGTATAAACACTTGAATATGTAGGAATAAAATTTTCCTTATTATTATCATAATATCCATACATTATAGCAATTAAATTACCATTTCTATCATATATATGAGGTACCTTTTCTACATCTATTCTAGAGGTATCAAAACCGTTTTTTATATGAATTATATGTAATAGTAATATATGGTATAAAAGTTGTACCTAAAAATATAATTATTGTTAAAATGCAAAGTAAAAATATATTTAAAATATGTTTGTAAGTTTTTTTAGATTTTTTCAAATAAATCCCTCCAATCTTAATAATATTAATTTCAAGATATTATATTAAAATACGCATAGTATTTTATCATCAGATTACATAAAAGTCAATAAGAGACAAAATAAAAAAGAGTACAATGTAAAAAACATTATACTCTTAATTAATTTTAGATTATTCTACTGTAACAGATTTTGCAAGATTTCTTGGCTTATCTATATCACAGCCTCTTAATTTAGCTGTTTCATAAGCTACAAGTTGAAGAGCAATTACTGTAAGTATTGGCTCTGTAAAGTCTGTTGCTTTTGGTAGTATGATAACTTCATCAGCAAATTCATCACAATTATCTATATGATTTTCTGTTGTAACAAAAATAGAGAATGAGCCTCTAGCTTTTGTTTCTTTTATATTGCTAACTGTCTTTTCAAATAATTTTTCGTCAGTTGCAATTGATATAACAGGAGTACCTTTATCTATTAAAGAAATAGTACCATGTTTTAATTCTCCAGCACTATAAGATTCTGAGTGCATATATGAAATCTCTTTTAGTTTTAAAGAGCCTTCCATACAAACAGTTGAATCAATTCCTCTACCAATAAAGAATAGATCATTATGTTTATATATTTGATTTGCTATTTCTAAATATTTTTCTCTATTAGATATAACAGAGTTTATTTTTTCTTCTATATTTAACATATCATTTTTTATCAATTTCTCTATATTTTTGTCTAAAAGTCCTTTTTGCTCCATAGCCATTAAAGCTAGAGTAGAAAAGACTGCAACTTGAGAAGTATATCCTTTAGTTGTTGCAACAGCAATTTCAGGTCCTGCATAAGTATAGATACATTTATCTACCTCTCTTGCAATAGTGGAACCTACAGCGTTTACTATACCTACAACATATGCACCTTTTTCTTTAGCAAGTCTTAAAGCAGCTAATGTATCAGCTGTTTCTCCAGATTGGGAAACTACAATAAGTAGAGTAGAAGGAGTAATTAGTTCTTCCGAATATCTATATTCTGATGCAATTTCAACCATTACTGGAATTTTACCATATGTTTGTAATAAATATTTTCCAACAAGAGAAGCATGCATTGCACTTCCACAAGCTACAATATGTATCTTATCAAATTTAGAAAAATCTAAATCTTTGTATGAACAATTTGTGTAGTATCTATTAAAAATATCAGAAATAGCTTTTGGTTGTTCATAAATTTCTTTTAGCATAAAATGTTCATATCCATTTTTTTGATATTGAGCAGCATCCCATGTTGCTGTTTCAGATTTTTTCTCAATTTCATGTAAATCTTTATTATAAAAAGTAACAATATCTTTTGTTACTTTTACAAATTCACCTTCTTCAATTAAAGAATACTTATTTGTATAATTTAAAATAGCAGATATATCTGAGGCTGCAAAGTTTCCATCATGTGAATATCCAATAACAAGTGGACTATCCTTTCTTGTTGCATAAATTGTAGTAGGTTCATCTTCATAAACCACGTCAAAAGCATATGAACCCCTAAAAGCTTTACAAGCATCAACAAGTGCTTGTAACTTATCTTGAGTTTTTGAGTAGCAATAATCTAAGTATGCTGCTGCAACTTCAGTATCAGTTTCACTTTTAAAAGTATAACCATTTTTAAGAAGTTCATCTTTTAATACTGAATAATTTTCAATTATTCCATTATGAACAAGCGTTACTTTTCCAACTTGATGAGGGTGAGCATTTGTTTCATTTGGTTCTCCGTGAGTTGCCCATCTAGTATGTGCAATTGCACAACAAGAGTTTGTGTTAAAGTTTGAAAGTTTATCATCTAAATTAGAAATTTTTCCTTTAGATTTTATGATATCCATTTTTTCTCCGTCAAAAAATGCAATACCTGAAGAGTCATAACCTCTATATTCTAAGTTTTTAAGGCCACTTAGAGCCACCTCTACTGAATTATTTTTTCTAGTAGTGTATCCAATAATTCCACACATATTAATAACCTCCTAAATATTTTGTAATTTTCAATGTACAATCTATATATTTTATTAGTGTGAATATAGTTTTGTTACAATAGAGATTTTGCTTTTTGACTATATTCTTACGATTACTAATCTAACCGTGATAGCATCCGCTGATATTTTCGATAACTATCGTCCTCGTCAACATATTAATATGTCCATGCGCTAAGTCCTAAATTTTGCTTCTTTTTCACCTCCATCAAAATTTACACTTTTACTCATTATATTATATGTTATTTTTATTGTCAAATGACAAAATTTGGATATAAATATATTATGTAATTGGTTGTTTTTGGAAATATACTTATATATCTAATATGTAAATAATGTGAAAATTGTAAAATAGGTATTACAATTATATAAAATACTTTGACAAAGTATTTGTTTATGATATAATTTTGTATATAATGACGAATTTTGTCATAAGGGGGAGAAATGATAAGAGGAAAATTAGGGTTTAAAGTAATAATATCATTAGTTATAATTTGTATCATTACTTCAACTATAAATTTTCAAGAAACAGATGCAGCAATAAATACAAATTTACCTGTATCATATATAGATGAGAAATTTCCAGATTCATATCTGCCATATATAAACGCTTTAAAAGCTAAACATCCAAGTTGGGTATTTAAAGCAGTTCATACAGGTTTAGATTGGAATACTGTTTTATCTCATGAATCATATGAAGTAAATGCAGGAATTAGTTTAGTTGAAGATATTTTTTCATCTGAATGGAAAAGGGATGGAAAAAACTATTATCAAGATGGTTCATATGTTACAGCATCAAAAGATGGAGTAGCATATGTTCTTGATCCACGTAATTTTATTAATGAAAGTGGAATATTTCAATTTGAAACATTAAGCTTTTCTAGTGCTTCCCAAACAGTAGATGCTGTACAAGGAGTACTTGCAGCTACACCTATGGGAAATCAATATAAAAGTCAATATAAAAGCTATGGAACATGGAAAGATTTAGGCACAACATATGCAGAATTAATATACAAGCTATCTAAAGAAGTTGGTATAAATCCAGTTCATATTGCTTCAAGAATTAGACAAGAAAATAGTGGGAATATAATTAATGGAAGCTTAATAAATGGAGATTATGGAGTATATAACTTCTTTAATATTGGAGCATATGATACAGCAAATGCCTCTGCAGTTACAAATGGAATAAATTATGCTAAAAATCAAGGATGGACAACTATACCCGCATCACTACTTGGTGGAATAAATTATATATATAGTAAGTATATAAAATGGGGACAAGATACAATTTATTTTGAAAGATTTGATGTAAATAATCCTGGTACTGCACAGTGGTTACTTGGAACTGGATATATGACAAATATATTTGCTCCTAAAAGTGAGGCAAGTATAACTTACAATACATATAACAGTTATGGTATGCTTGGTTCTTCTTTTGAGTTCCATATACCAGTATACGAAAATATGCCAAATGAAGTAGCTAGTATGCCTTTACCAAATGAAGTATATTTTACAGAAGATAATACAAGAGTATATTTAGATGATCCATCAGACTCAGGAGTTACAGATGAATTTTGGATTAGAACAGGTCCAGATACTGTAGCTAGTGTACTTGAAGTTTTATATGAAACAAGAGATGGAGCTGCAAACAGAACAAAATTTACAAGAGTAGGAATAGGTCAAAATACTCTTTATGATAAAATTAAATATGACGATGGAAGAGTAGGATATATATTAAAAAAATGGATTTATGAGTATAAATACAATAAAGTTCAAAGTGTAAGTTTAAATACAACATATTCAGATTTAAATGTAGGAGATACTTTAAAACTTCAAGCAACAGTTAATCCAAATAATGCTGAAAATAAAAATGTAAGTTGGACTACATCAGACTCAAATATTGCAACAGTAGATAATAACGGAAATGTAAAAGGAATTAAAAGTGGTGTTGCTACAATAACTGCAACAACTCAAGACCAAGGAAAGACAGCTATATGTACAGTTAATGTACAATCAAATAAAGTTACAGGTATTAGTTTAGATAAGGATAGCTATGTATTAAGTGTTGGAGATAGTTTAGCTATAAATCCTAGAATAATACCAAGTACAGCACACAATACAAACTATACTATTACTTCTTCTAACTTAAATATAGTAAGTGTTGATGGAAATATAATAACAGCAAAAAAAGAAGGTGAAGCAACTATTACTTTCAAAACTCAAGAAGGTGGATTTACAGCTCAGGCTAAAGTTATAGTTACAACACAGAAGAAGAGTATATATGTAGATAGCTCATTAAGACTACAAGATGATATATTATCTAAAATAGACTTAAATAATAATTTAGTATCAAACATGAAATCTAAAATTAATACAAATTATGATATGTCTTTTGTAAATATTGATGGAACACAATTAAAGAATGAAGATAAAGTAGGGACAGGTACTAAAATACAATTTAAAGAGAATGGTAAAACAATTGAAGAATATGAGATATTAATATATGGAGATGTAGATGGCTCTGGAACAATTAATGCTAGAGATTTACTTATGCTTCAAAGATATATTTTAGGTAAAACAAAACTAAAAGATATTCAAATTAAAGCATCAATTACAGATAAAGTAAGTCAGGCTCCAAAGGCTGCAGATTTACTTAAAATTCAAAGACATATATTAGGAAAGTACACTATAGAACAATAGGGGGATATATATGAACAAAAGACTAGTAAAAAGAATTACTATAATGATATTTGCATGTATACTATTTATTACGAGTAGTATATATGCTGCAAGTATAACTGGTAATTCTAATATTTATGTGGGAGATACTGTAACAGTTACCTTTAACTTTGGGCAAAATGTTGCAGCTTATGATGATTTATCTGTATCTTATGATAGTAATATTTTTGAATATGTATCAGGAGATAGCCTTAAAGAAGATGTTTGGTGGGACCAAACAGAAGCTTCAAACGGAATAGCTACTAAAACGTATACATTTAGAGCTAAAAAAGCTGGTTCTTCTAGAATAGCTGTAGTTGCTAATGGTGTAACTAGTGCAAATAATGATATGACAAATCTTGGAACAATTACAGCGGAAAAAATGATAAATGTTTCAGAAAGGGTACAAGAAACTCCGCAAGAAAAACCTACATCAAATCCTAATACATCAGGAAATGTTAATACAAATTCAAATACTTCAAGTGGAAATAACTACTTAAAATATTTACAAATAAGTGAAGAAGGTCTTACACCAAACTTTACAAGAAATATAACAGATTATGCAATTTCAGTAGGAGAAAATGTTAACTCAATTGAAGTGCTTGCAAGAGCAGAAGATACTAATGCAAGAGTAGAAATTACAGGTAATACTAATTTAGTTGATGGGGATAATAAAATAAATATTAAAGTTACTGCCGAAAATGGATACTATAGAATATACACTATTATTGTTACAAAAAGCGCAGATAAAGAAAAGTCTAATGCTTATCTTGAAAATTTAATAGTAGAAAACTATAATTTGGATAAACCCTTTCAGTCTGAATCATTAGAATATAGTATAGGTGAGATTCTTTCTACAGTAAGAAATATAAGTATTACAGCAACAACTAAAGATAAAGATGCAAAAGTAGAAATTATTGGTGCAGACAAATTAGTCCAAAGCGGAGAAGGAGAAATAATTATTAAAGTTACTGCTCCAGATGGAACAACTACAAAAGAGTATAAAATAAAATATACAGTTAAAGAGGCAACTGGTGAAGAAATTGCACAGAAAGAAATGAAAGACTATCTAAAAGAAATACATGAAAGTAAAACTAAAAAAGAACTAGTTATATCATATTTAAAATATATTTGGGCAGCTGTTAAGAAAAATTATTTACTTGTAATAATGTATTCTGTTATATTAATTCAATTTATAATTATATTAGTATTAAGTTGTAAATTAAGAAAAAGTAAAAATAATAATGATGACCCAGATTTACAAGATAAAACAATCCTTAAAGTAGAGCAAGAAGATAAAAAAGAAACTCTTCCAGAACAAAATATTCAAGAAAGTGTTAAAATAGAACCACCAAAAGTAGAGCTTTTAGATGAGCCTGTTGTAGAGGAACATATAGGAAGAAAAGGAAGTCTTTCATATAAAGCAGAAGAGCTAGATAATACACAAAGTGGAATAAAACTTGTAGATTTAGACAAAAACGATGGTCCAAAAGATGAGTTAACATTTAATATATTTGATAATTTAAATGATGAAGATATTAAAAAAATGCTAGAGGAACAAATAGATAAAGACTAAATGATTTAATGAGGGGATATAAAAAATATCTTCTCATTTTTTATATTATAGAAAAATAAATTTTGTCAGAAATTGCGCTGAAAAGTAGTAATAATAGTATTTACAAATATGTTTTACAATGTTATAATATAAATATAATAAAGATTATAAATTGTAATCTTAATTTATTAATGAGTACATTGAGAAGGTAGCGGTAACTATCTTCTCACTTTTTATATATTTCAATATAGATGTATATAATATAAAAGCACAAGCGGTAACTTGTGCTTTTAAACTATTTATGTTTGCTAATAACTTTATATAAATTGCAAAAAGTATTTATCAAATGAGCTATCGCATTCATAATGTGTATTAATGAGTACATTTATATTAAGCCTCCTTTCTTTAATATCTCAAATCTATAAAGATTGGAGTTTGCTTAGTATAACACTTAAAAATTTAATAGTAAATGGAAATAATTTAATAAAACATAAGAAGTTTTGTCGATGATAATATAAGTATTATTATTAAAATAAAAATATCAAATATTGCGATGAAAAGTAGTAATGATAGTATTTACAAATATATTTTACGATGTTATAATATAAATATAATAAGAATTACAATTTGTAATACTATTAAATATTTATGAGTAATGTCATTAAAGAGAAGGTAGTTCCAGCTATCTTCTCTTTTTTTGATTATTAAATTAATATTTTGAGCATAAAATAATAGAGATACAAGTTCCAGCTTGTATCTCTTAAAATTTACTTATGTTTGCTAAAATAAATAAGTACATTAGTAAATAAAAAAACTTAGCTAAAATATATTTTGTTTTGTTGAAGTTTTATTTTATTATTTATCTTCTTTTTTCCAACCAGGAATATTAGAACGAATTATTGAACCAATTAAATTTTCTCTAACTTTTGGAATATCTTTTCTCATTTGTATTACAATATTTTTCATATATTCTCTCATAGTAAATCCATCTTTCGGACAACATTTTCCAACTACTGGAAAATTCATTTTTCTTGCTAAAGCTCTAGTTTCTTTTTCGTAAATATAAATCATTGGTCTAATAATTGTTATATCTTTTCCACTAAATTTAGTAACAGGTGAGAATGTATGAATATTACCATTTAAACACATATTCATAAGTAGTGTTTCAATTACATCATCTAAATGGTGTCCAAGTGCTAATTTATTGCAACCGTGTTCTATGGCAATTGTATTTAGCATTCCACGTCTTAAATTTGCACATAATGAACATGGATTTTTCTCTTCACGAACATTAAATAATATATTAGATAAATCTGAATGATAAATAATATATTCTATATCTAGTTTTTTACACATTTCTTCTAGTTTATCTGTTTTGAATGTATCACTATCAGGGTCAATAGTAATTGCTATTATATCAAAATGTTTAGGATAAAATCTTCTTAATGTATGTAGAGCATAAAGAAGAGTAATACTATCTTTTCCGCCAGATAAGGCTACAGCTACTTTATCTCCATCATCTATCATATTATAATCTTCTATTGCACGTCTTATATGACCAGTTATTGACTGTAACATTTTTACCTCCGTTTAAAACAATAATTAGTTTAACATAATTTGGTAAAAATAGCAATATAAATGCCCGTATTTTATTGACTATCATTTATTTTTTTGATATAATGAAATGGCTAATTGTAGGCACTTTTAAGTGCTTTTTAAAATTTAAAAATAAGATTGGAGAAATGTATAATGGAAGCTGTAGAAATTAGAGATAAATATATTAAATTTTTTGAGTCTAAAGGACATAAACAAATACCTAGTGCACCAGTAGTACCAGAAAATGATCCCTCTGTATTATTTAATACAGCAGGTATGCAACCTTTAGTACCATATTTAATGGGAGAACCTCATCCATATGGAACTAGACTTTGTGATTATCAAAAATGTATGAGAACAAATGACTTAGATGAAGTAGGAGATGTTACTCATCATACATTTTTTGAAATGCTTGGAAACTGGAGTTTAGGAGATTATTTTAAAGAAGAAAGTATAGCATGGAGTTTTGAACTATTAACTAAAATATTAAATATTCCTGTTGAAAGACTAGCTGTTACTGTATTTAGAGGAAATGATATAGTAGCTGCAGATGATGAATCAGCAAATATTTGGAGAAAAATGGGAATAAGTGATAAAAGAATCAAATTCTTAGGAGAAGATGATAACTGGTGGCCTAATATGGAACTTACGGGACCATGTGGACCAGATACAGAAATATTCTATTTTAGAAGTGAAGATGAAATTCCAGAAGAATTTGATCCAGAAGATGATAGATGGGTTGAGATTTGGAATAATGTATTTATGCAATATAACCATAATGAAGATGGAACATTTACAGAGTTACCAAAGAAAAACGTAGATACTGGAATGGGGCTTGAAAGAATTACAGCAGTTCTCGAGGGTGTAAACGATAACTATACATCATCAATATGGAAAGATGTAATAGAAAAAATAGAATCTATAACTGGCCTTAATTATGAAGGAAATGAAAAAGCTATGAGAATAATAGCTGACCATATTAGAAGTGCAGTATTTATTAGTGCTGACCCATCAGGAATTAAGCCAAGCAATACAGACCAAGGATATATACTAAGAAGATTAATTAGACGTGCAATTAGATATGCTAAAAAATTAAATATAGATATAAATAGTAACTGGGAAGAAGAAATTGCAAATTTAATTATTGAAAAATATAAAAAATATTATGTAGAAGTTGGAGAAAATGCACAAGTAGTTCGTGATGTATTAAAGAATGAAAAAGTAAAATTTAATAGAACTCTTGAAAAAGGTTTAAAAGAATTTGAAAAAATTGCATCAAAGATTACAGATGGTAAAATGGATAAAGATAATGCATTTAGATTATATGATACATTTGGTTTTCCAATAGAACTAACTGTAGAGCTTGCAAGTGAAATGAATATTAAAGTAGATGAAGAAGGATTTAAAGAAAAATTTAAAGCACATCAAGAATTATCTCGTGCAGGTGCTAAAGAGAAATTTAAAGGTGGTCTTGCTTCAACTGGAGAAACTGAAACAATGTATCATACAGCCACTCACTTATTAAATGCTGCTTTAAAAGTTGTTTTAGGAAATGATGTTCATCAAAAAGGAAGTAACATAACAGAAGAAAGAATGCGTTTTGATTTTTCTTGTGACCATAAATTGACTGATGAGGAAAAACAAAAAGTAGAAAGTTTAGTAAATGAATGGATTGATGCAGGATATGAAGTTACTAAACAAGAAATGAGTAAGGAAGATGCAATTAATTCTGGAGCTGAATGTATGTTTATTGAAAAATATCCAGATGTTGTAACAGTATATAAAATAGGGGAAGTATCTGCTGAACTTTGTGGAGGACCTCACGTTGAAAATACATCTAAATTATCTCATATTAAGATAAAAAAAGAAGAAGCAGTATCTGCTGGAGTTAGAAGAATAAAAGCTGTATTTGTTAAATAGGAGGAAAATAATATGGATGAAAATTGTATTTTTTGTAAAATAATAAATAAGGAAATACCTAGTACAATGGTTTATGAAGATGAGTATGTATGTGCTTTTAAAGATTTAAATCCTGTAGCACCTGTACATGTCTTAGTAATACCAAAAATTCATATTCAAGATTTAGAACATGTTAATGAAGAAAATTCTATATATGTATCTAAAGTTCAAGAAGCTTTTAAGAAAGTATCAGAAATAATGGGAGTAAATGAAACTGGATATAGAGTTATTTGTAATTGTGGAGAAGATGGCGGACAAGAAGTTAAACACTTACATTATCATTTGATTGGTGGAAAAAAACTTGGCGCTAAAATAATTCATGATTAATTTGTGTAATTATTGATTTTTTTGTTAAAAGCGTGACTTTTAATATAAAATGAGATATAATATATACAGTTAGTAGAGTGTTCTACAAAGGAGGATTTTGATTATGAGTAAAAAAGAAGAAAAAGTTGAAGAAGTAGTAGAAGAAACTGCTTTAGAAGAAAAAGTAGAGATTGCTACAAATTTAAACATATCAGAAGAAGTTATTGGAATTATTGCAGGACTTGCAGCTTCTGAAGTTGAAGGTATTGCAGGAATGCAACTTGGATTTGTTGATGGAATAAATCAAATTCTAGGAAGCAGTAAAAAATATTCTAAAGGTGTAAAAATAGAATTAGTTGGTAAAAAAGTAACAGTAGACATATTTGTAAATGTTAAATATGGTGTAAGAATACCAGACGTTGCATGGGCTGCTCAAACAGCTGTTAAAAATGCAGTAGAAAATATGACTGGTTTAGAAGTTGCTGCAGTTAATATTAACGTTCAAGGAATTATTTTTGAAAAAGAAGAAAAGAAAGCTGAAGTAACAGTTGAACAAGTTGAAGAATAAAAAATACTAATATTTGTAGCCCGAACTTATTAAATTATGGTTTGGGCTACGTGCTATATTAAATTAGGAGGATAAAATAATATGAGAGGGTTTGAAAAATTTATTTTATGTTTATTTTCAATTATTATGATAATACTATCTGTATTTTTAATACTAGTATCTACAAGTATGATTCAAGTAAGTGAACTATATGCAGTTGCTGTAAGTTTCTTAGTAGCAAATAAATTATGGGTACTTTTAATAGGTGCAATAATATCGTTACTTGGTCTTGTTGGATTATTCTCTTCTTCGGATTCATCAGATGAATCTAGAAGTGGACTAGCTATTAAAAATGAATCTGGTACAGTATTTTTAAATAGAGATACTTTTGAATCTATGATTATGTCTATAGCAAGAAATTATCCAGAACTTGTAAATCCTAAAGTTGATGTTACTATTTCTGAAGATGGTGTAAAAGCTAACATATATTCTTTAATTTTACCAGATACAGTTGTTCCAACATTATCTAGTAAATTACAAGAAAATATTAAATCAGTAGTAAAAAGACAAACTACAATAGAAATTAAAGAGGCAAATATAAAAATCAAAGGCGTATATATTGAGCAACAAAAAAAGTAAATTAAAAAATTAAGGATGTGATTTTAATGAAAGATTTTTTTGATTATGTTACAAAAAATAAATATGTTATTATTTGCGTAACTATAGTTGTAGTTCTATATGCATTAGGAATAGTAGACTTTTTAACAAGAGCTGTAATATTACTTGCTTTAATAGCAGGTGCAGTCTTCTTAGGAAAAAAGATACAAGACAATGAAGATAGAATTAAAGAATTTTTTAAAGGAAAAGGATTTAAACAAGAAGTATATTACTATAGTGATAATGATAAAAATAATAAATAGTTACAAATTTGAGATGGGAGTTTAAAATGAGTAGAAAGAAAGCAAGAGACAATGCATTTAAATGTGTTTATGAACTAGAGTTTGGTAGAGATGAAAACATAGAAAAGATTCTTAAAAATTGTTATGAAGAAAACAACAATAATGCAGATGAAAAAGAATATATAGAAAGTGTTTTAAAAGGAATTAAAGAAAACCTAGCAGAAATAGATAATATAATTTTATCTAAACTAAAAAGTTGGTCTTTTGATAGAATTGCTAAAATAGATTTAGCAATATTAAGACTTGCTATTTATGAGATAAAATATATAGAGGATATTCCTGAAAAAGTAAGTGCAAATGAAGCTGTGGAACTTGCTAAAACTTATGGAAATAACGATTCAAAATCATTTGTTAATGGAGTTATTGCAAAAGTTATAGAAAGTAAGGAAGAAAATAATGGAACAGAAGAAAATATTTAGTGTATCTGAAGTAAATAAATATGTAAAAATGCTTTTTGATTGTGATGAACTTTTAAATAGTATTAGTATAAGAGGAGAAATTACAAATTTTAAAGCACATTATACAGGTCACTATTATTTTACATTAAAAGATGAAAATTCTACAATAAAATGTGTTATGTTTAAAGGTTATGCACAATTTGTAAAATTTAAACCAGCTGATGGAATGAAAGTTGTTATTAATGGTCAAGTGAGTGCATTTGAAAGAGATGGAGTATATCAAATATATTGTAAGTCTATGAGTCCAGAAGGACTTGGAGACTTATATTTAGCTTATGAACAATTAAAAGAAAAGTTAAATAAAGAAGGATTATTTGATGAATTACATAAAAAAAATATTCCATTTTTACCTAAAAGAGTAGGTGTTATAACATCAAGAACTGGCGCTGTAATTAGAGATATAATTAATGTATCTACAAGAAGATATCCAAATGTAAATATATTAGTATATCCTGCTGCAGTTCAAGGTGTAAATGTTGCAACTACTGTAATTGAAGGATTAAAAACATTTAATGAATTAAATAATGTGGATGTTATTATTATTGCAAGAGGAGGAGGTTCATTTGAAGATTTATTTGGATTTAATGATGAAAATCTTGCAAGACAAATATATGCTTCAAATATACCTGTAGTTTCTGCTGTTGGTCATGAAACAGATTTTACAATTTGTGATTTTGTCTCAGACTTAAGAGCACCAACACCATCTGCAGCAGCTGAGCTTGTGTATCCAGAGTATAGTGAAATAATAAATAGAATATCTAAAGATAAAAATAGAACAATGATGGCTATTAAAAATTATATTGAAAGAAAAAGACAATATGTTGAAAGATTAAAAGCTGCAAAACTTGAAAAAGTTCCTTTAGATAAAATAAATAAATATAGATTAATAATAGATAATTTAATGAATAAATCTGAGTCTATGTTAAGATACAAAGTGGAAAAATATAGAACTAGATGTATAAAGAGTATCACTCAAATTGATACATTAAGTCCACTAAAAACTATTACTAGAGGATATAGTGTTACAGAAAGTTCAGAAGGAAAAGTAATACATAAAGTTAGTGATGTAAAACCTAATGATGAGATAAAAATAACAGTTACAGATGGAAAAATATCAGCTATTGTAAAATAAGGAGTGAATAAAAAATGAAAGAAGAGAAGACTTTTGAAGATAGCTTAAATGAGCTAGAAGATATAGCTACAAAACTTGAAAGTGGAAACTTAAATTTAGATGAAGCAATTAAAGAATTTGAAAAAGGTATTAAACTTTCAAAAGAATGTAGTCAAAAACTAGATGAAGCAGAAAAGAAAATAAACATATTAGTTCAAGGTGAAAACGGAGAATTAGTTGAAGAAAACTTTATAGCAGAAGATTAAAAATGGGATGAAAATCTCATTTTTTTTGGCCCCAAAATATAAAATATACAAAAATAATAAAAAATTTTAAAAAAAATTAAACTTTTTGTGACAAAATATTAAATTTTGGAGTCTATATATTAGGAGGAATAATTATGAAGAAATTTTTTATTTGTTATATTATATTAGCTTGTACAATTAGTTGTTCAATATTTGCAATGACTCCAACTTTTTCAAATAATTCGAAATTTACAAGAGGAGTAGGAAATTGTTGTTATTATATAGATGGAACAGCTTCAGGATATTCAAATCAAATAAATTCTGCTTCAGCAAACTGGGTAGATACAGGATTTGGTTGGAATCCAATTTATATGACAGGAGTATCAAGTAATTATGCAACTCATATGGATTTTTATTCTAGAAATCCAGGTTCAGATACTAATTTAAATGGAAATGTTTTAGGATATACAACATTTTGGAATACCGATGGTACATTAGTTGCAAGAAGAGGATTTGAACCAACATATAATTATTTTTATACTGAAATAGTATTTAATACAAGTGAATCTGGTTCATATGATTACAGAACTGCTAAACATGAGATGGGACATGCTTTGGGATTAGCGCATACAACAAACACATCTAGCATAATGTTTTCAAATATAAATTATATGAAAGTAACAACAGTTCAAAGAGAAGATCATGATACAATAAATTATTTATATAATTAATTGTTGATTAATTTTAATTTATGGTATAATATATTTATGTATGAAAAGTAAAAGAGGTTAAGATTGTTATGAGAGAAGATATAGAAGAAGAATTAAAAAGAAAGTATGATGAGATAGTTGTACCAGATAGAATTTTTGATACAACAAAAATAATTCAAAGAGTTCAAGAAGAACGTAGAAAAAGAAAGCTTAAAATACAAAGAACAGTTGCATGTGTAGTTACATTAGTTTTAGTTGTTAGCATAGCTATTGTGGGAGTTAGTTTAAAAATAAACTATGATAGAACAAAGGATATAAATAATAATGTGGGCGCAACAGAAAATAATGAAAATAAAAATATTGAAAATAAGATTCCTGAAGTTTCAGGAAGTATAACAGTAAAAAGTAAAGAATCATTTTTAGATAATGATTTTGTAAATGATATCTGTATTGTAGAGGTAAAAGAAATTAAAAATTATGAAGTTGTAGAAGGAATTCCATCAACTAAGATAGAAGCACATGTATTAAAAAATTATGCAAATAACGTAGAAGGAGATGTAGAAATGGTAGTACCAGGTGGTATATTCACAGTTGAAGAAATAAAAAAAGGAACAAATGTTGAAATAAAAGATGATATTACAAAATATAATAATGAGGAAAAAGTTAAAGTAATTTATGATAATAATAGTACTATTTCGATGGCTGAAATTGGAAAAACATATTTAACTACTGTAAAAAGAGATGAAGATAAAATATTAATTTGTGATAAATTGGAATATGGATTTAAAGAATATGATATAGAAAAGAATGTAGCTATAGATACAGATGGAAAATTAATAGAAGTTGACTTGGATGAATATGTTGACGATTATTTAGAAAATAAGTAATATAAAAACAATTTCATACTCATAATATATATGAGGTGAGATTGTGTCTAAAAAAGATAGAAAGAAGAATATTGAGTATCAACTCGATATTGAAAGAAAAGATGCTCATAATCCAAATATGGAGAAATATGACTTTATATTTCCATTAAGTCATATAACTTCTATTGATGAGCAGAAAATAAAAGTTGAAGAACTAGAGAATATAACTAAGATAGAAAAAGAAAAATAGTAAAAAACATCAATACATTGGTATTGATGTTTTTTGCATGTATGAAATTAATATTAATAAATTATTTATATAAAACTTCGTTTGATTTTACAGCTAATTATTAGTAGTGTTTTTAGTACTGATGTTAGTAATGTGGAGATAAGTAACAGCAGTTGGAAAGAAAAATGCCCATAAGCATCCAGGATTTTTTGTAAAGTAAAGACCTAAAGTAATAGCTAGTCCTGATACAATCCACATAATAGTATTCATAAATATACAACTTTTATTCATATCGTTGTACCTCCTTAAAAAATTATTTTTCTAGTGTAAAAATTACTAATTCGTGGTTATTATAACATAGTTATATAAATATTTCAACTAAATTATGTAATTTTTATTACTAATTATTACAAATATAGATTAAAAGCTAGGTCTAAACTTGCGACCGAAAGTCGATCTTAAAGTATTGTAAATAATAATTTACATAGTTATAATTATTACTGTTAAAAATTAAAAATAGCTATTTAAATTTTTATATATTAAAGAAGAGGTGAATTGCTTTGTGCAGTAAAGATAATTTTAAAATAGAACCAACTAACGATTATGTATTTAAAAGAATTTTTGGAAGTGTAGGAAATGAAGATATAACAAGTGATTTATTAGAGAAAATATTAAATAAAAAATATAATAAAATAGATTTATCTAAAAATCCAATTATACTTGCAGATGTATTAAGTGGGAAATCTGGAATATTAGATGTAATAATACAAGCA
The DNA here is from genome assembly GCA_949106495.1 of uncultured Clostridia bacterium. Taxonomy (GTDB): domain Bacteria; phylum Bacillota; class Clostridia; order TANB77; family CAG-465; genus CAG-465. The sequence continues at coordinate 197,559 of CARYZD010000001.1, read as the reverse complement.
GATGAAAAAGATAATATAAATATAGAAATGCAAGTTGCAAAATATGAATATATGACAGAAAGGATACTAGAATATTGGGCAAGAAAGTATTCAGATGAGTTTAAAAAAGGGAGGGAATATGATGTAGCTAAAAGAACAGTATGTATATTAATAACTTGTTTTGATATGGAAATATTAAAGTTAATTCCTAAAGTTCACACTAAATGGAATATTAGAGAAGAAGAATATACTAGCGTAATATTGACAGATAAGTTAGAATTTCATATAATAAGCTTAGATAAGTTTGAGAAGATAGGTAGCAAAAATGATAGGGAAAAAGAACTATTAAATTGGTGTAAATTTATGCTATCTCCAAACGAAATGGAGGCAAAAATTATGGAAGAAAATAAGTACATAAAAAAGGCAAAAGAGGAACTAGATAAAATAAGTCAAGATGAAGCAGAAAGAGAACTTGCGTATAGAAGAGAAAAAGCGATAAGAGACCAAAATGCAATAAGGGCAAATGGATATAAAGAAGGAAAAGAAGAAGGATTAGAACAAGGCATAAAACAAGGAATGAAACAGGGAGAGAAAAACAAGGCATTAGAAATAGCAGTTAATATGTTAAGAAAAGGAATTGATATTAAAACAATAATAGAAATGACTGGATTAACAAAGGAAGAAGTGGAAAATATTTAAGTAAAAAGAGAGATAAAATATATATTTTTATCTCTCTTTAAATTTATGCATAAAAAGACAACACTTTAAAGTGTTGTCTTAACCATTTATTATATGGTGGGCAGGGATGGATTCGAACCATCGTAGGCGTAAGCCAACAGATTTACAGTCTGTGATACTTTGTTGATATTTCAATCAAAAGTGGATGTTTGGGAAAATTAATGGGACATTAAAAGTCAATTAAACTCACAGCTTTTTTTGTATTTTCACGATTTTTATTTATATATATTCTACCAGTAGTAATCACACTAGAATGCCCTAATAATGTTGATATAGTATTTAAATCTATATTTTTACTTAAAAGATAAGTAGCATAACTATGTCTTAATCCATGTAATGTAATATGTGGTAAACCTTTTCTTTTAATAAATTTTGAAAACCAAGAAGACATAGTATCTGGCAAAATATGAAATAGACGTTCATCTGGTAGAGTATTTATATAATCTATTAATATATTTTTTAAATATTTTGGTATGTCAACAAGTCTTTTTGATGGTTCGTTTTTAGGTTCTGTAATTTCTATACCAAATTCTTCTGATTGTATCATTGCATCTTCTATTATAATTACATCATTTTCAAAGTCTAAATGTTTTATTTTTAAGGGACAAATTTCTTCTCTTCGTAAACCTGTAGTCATTGCAATAATAACAAACATTTTTTTATCTTCAGGTTCATTATTTAATTCTTTTAAAAGAGTTTGCAATTGAGAATAATTATAACAATTATTTGGTTTTTCAACTACTTTACCTTTAGGAATATCAATTTTTTCAGCAACATTAGTTTTTAAATATTCTTTCTTTATAGCATAATTAAATATGGTAACGAGACAATTTCTGTATTTCTTTAAAGTAGAATATTCTAGTTCTGATGAATAATTATCTAAAAAATCAATTATATCACTTCTTTTTATTTTACTTATATCTTTACTTCCAAACCAGGGATTTAATCTACTATCAATTAAATATTTATAAAAATCGTAAGTCCCATGACCTAAATTTCTTCTTACACGTTTTTCCAAAAATTCATCAGTTGCAAATTTATTAAAGTTATATTTAGTAGTTTGAAATTCATCATATTTCTTTTTGATTTCATTAACAAATAGTATGAGTTCTGTTTCTGCTTGTTCTTCAGTACAATGTAGTGTTTTAGTGTTAGGTTTACCTTTATATGTGAACTTTAATCTAAAAGTATTAGTCCCCCTTTTTTCTATTGTTCCTTCTTTTCTTTTGTTATTTTCTAATTTAAAATTGTTAGACTTGGATAAATTTTTATTTAATTTTTGTAATTCTTCCAATAATTCTTTTGTATTAATATTTTCTTTCATAAAATTCACTCCTTTTACAAATTTATTTACTAAGCTACTTGCAAAAAGAGTGAGTTATATTATATAATAATCACATACAAATTGCGAAAGCAGTTTTGTATAAAAATCATTCCAAATTTTATTTGGTTCGGATATGTGCTAGGTCGTCGAAAACTAAAGCGCATATCCATTTTTTTACTATATTTTTTCTATAAATTTTTCAAGTTTTTTTCTACTATTAAACATATCATTTAAAGCGTTTGTATATTCATTAACAGATATATTTATTCCATCAGCTTTTTTGATTAATATTGAATTTAAAAAAATACTTTTATCAATTAAATCAAGGTATAGCTTAGTAGAATTTATTAATTTGATAATTAAGTAGGTTTGAGACTCATTATGTAATTGAGTTGTATAATCTTCAGCTATGCTTTTTAAATGATTATATTTACTTTCAATTATATTATAATCAAAATTTTCATGTATACATTGTGGATTATAATTTTCAATTTCCATATATCCATTTAAAAGTACTTCAAAAAAATATCTAAAATATAAGTCTTGTTGTTTATTATTATCTTTCGCATAATCTTCGGTATTGTTATTCGAAATTTTTTTTGAGAATTGACTATATTTATTATCTAGCTGTTCATTTACTATAATAAAATCTTTATAAGCTAATAAATAATCAGATATATTATTATCATTTTCTCCTATTTTACCTATACATAACATTAAATAAATCCCTAATGAAATATAATAAAAAATACTCTCTTTTAAAGAAATAAATGTAATTATAATTGAAATGATAATTATTATAGATAAATTCAATAAAACTGTTAAATTTATTTTAGATAATAATTCTTTTTTGTTTTTTATCAAACCAAGAGTATATAATTTCTTAGTAAATGGTTTAGAAAAATAAATGGACAATAGTACATTGCAAAATAATGTTCCAGATATAAAAAAGCCCATTAGACAATTAACTATTAATAAAAAATAATTCATATAAAACCTCTTTTCTTTGTATAATCTATACAAATTTTACATAATTCGACAAAAAATGTGACAAAATTCCAATTTTTAGAGTCTATATAATAAGGGGGATTATGTCTTATCAGACTTTTGATTCTTAAACTTCAAATATTCAACTTGTTTTTTTAAATAGTCTATGTCGTCATCGGAAAGTCCAGATAAGTCTAAAGTTTTGGTACTAGATGTAATAACATTTTTTTCAGCATCATAACCCATTAGCCAGACAATATTGACTTTATATAAATCTGCTAATTCTTTTAAAAAAGGACTTTTTATTTTTCCCACTTCGCCGTTTTCCCATCTTAAAACTGTAGATTTATTTACATTTATTCTTTTAGCAATGTCTTCTAATGTGAAGTTATTTTCTTCTCTGCATTGTTTAAGTCTAGCAGAGCATCTTTTAAATTGCTCTTCCATAATTGCCTCCTTAAGAATTAATATACATTGATTATACAACAATAGTTGTTAAAAAAGCAATAGTACTTTGCAAAAAAACAACAAAAGTTGCAAAAATGTATTGACAATAAAAAAATAATGTTATACAATAGTTGCATAAAAGCAACTGAGGAGGGTACAAATGATTGATAGTAAAAAATTAAAAGGTAGAATAGTAGAGAAAGATACAACTATTCAAAAATTAGCTCCTAAAACCGGATATTCTGCATATACTTTAGGACAAATGATTGCTAATAAAGTAAAAATGCCTTTAGAGGTATGTTGTATTTTAAAAGAAGAACTTGATATAAATAATGACGAATTAGTTTCTTTTTTTTATAATAAAAGTTGCTAAAAAGCAACAAAGACATAGACTATTTAAAATAATATAAGAGAAAAAATCACATATCTTTAATGATGCTACTTAAAAAATAAAGTTTTTTTAACCTTGTTTTCATTTTCATTACCTAAAGTAGCATCACTAAGGGTATGTGATTCGAAAAAATCGACGACCTAGCACAAAATATAAAATCTTATATGTATTTGCTGATGCTACTCTAGTTATTCCTTTCTACCTATAAAGCAACAGCTTATATTAAATAAAAATGGGGTAGTATCAACAAGTGCATATAAGTGGAAAGAAGGTGATAAATATGCCATTATTAACAGTTAAAGAAGTAAGTGATATTTTACGAAAATCTCAATATACAGTAAGATATAGAATGTTAGGATATGATATTCCTTATGTAATTGTTGGTAGTTCAAAAATGGTAGAAAGAGAAGATTTAGAAAAATATATTAGAAGAAATAAAACAATGAGAGTATAAGGAGGCGAGTTAAATGAATGAAAAAGAAGAATTGAATAATATATTACAAGAATTCGATAAAAGAATATCTAATATTTATTACGATTCTTATATCAAAGGAGATTATGTTTCAAAAGAATTAAAAAAGCTTAAACAAGACTTTGGAAATTTTGTAGAAACGTATAAAAAAATAGAAGCACCAACCAACAAAAGTAATGCTTCTAAATAATTTATAGTCTGTATTCTAAAAAACTATAAATTTATTATATCAAAAATATAATAAAAAAGCAAACGGAGGTAAATAAAATGTTTGAAGATAAAGAAAGTATAAATGAAAAGAGAGAAGTTAATGAAATATTTGGCAAATTTTTATCAGAACTATCAAAGGCAACTAAAAATCCAATAATAAAATCTATGGATTCAATTAATAAACTTACAGATAAGCTACATAATTTAATAAAAAAAGAGATAATAGATAATGATACATATTATAAAAATGTATATGATTTTTCAGAACAGCTTAATAAATTAACAGATGATTTTATAGAAGAATATAAATAAAATATGATAGGGGTTGAAGGCATGAAGGATAGTTTTATTTTGTATACTAGTTTTTACGAACCTCTAAAGAGTTTAAGTGATGAACAACTAGGTAGATTGTTTAGAGCAATATTTGAATTTAATCTAACAGGAAAAGAAAATGTAGACGTTGATATTCAAATAGCTTTTGCTTTTATAAAAAATCAATTAATACTAGATGGCGAAAAATACGAAGAAGTTAAGAAGAAAAAAGCAGAAGCAGGAAAACTTGGAATGCAAAATCGCTGGAAAAAAAACATAACAAATGATAACAAAAATAACAGTGTTAAAAATGTTATAACAGATGTAACAAAAATAACTGATAATGATAATGTAAATGATAATGTAAATGTTATTAAAGAAAAAAATATAAAAAAAAGAAAAGTTTTTCAAAAACCAACCATAGAAGAGATAAAACAGTATTGTACTGACAGAAATAACAATGTAGACGCAGAGCAATTTTATGATTTTTATGAAAGTAAAGGTTGGAAAGTAGGTAAAGAACCTATGAAAGACTGGAAAGCCTGTATAAGAACATGGGAGAAAAATACTAAATCAGTCCAGAGGAACGAAAAAAATAAAGAAAAAAATATTAAAAATTGTGAATCAAGAGAATATGAGGATTATGATGAATTTTATGATAATGATTTTTTCTAGGAGGGAAAAACAATGAGTAATTTATATCAATTAGAAAATAATTATAAATCTGTATTTGATATGTTATGTGATGAAGATGCAGATGAACAAATGATAGAAGACACTTTAGAATCTATAGAAGGGGAAATAGAAGATAAAGCAGATAGTTATGCAAAAATAATAAAAGAACTAGAATCAAAAAGAGATGCTAGAAAGTTAGAAGCTATTAGGCTTACAGAAAGTTCAAAAGTTTTTGATAATAGGATAAACTCTTTAAAACAAAATTTATATAAAACATTGAAAGAGATAGGAAAACCTAAATTCACAACAAATTTATTTAGTTTTACAATAGCTAAAAATGGAGGAAAACAACCATTAAAAATTGATGGAGAAGTACCTGAAGAATATACAAAAACTAAAATTGAAAATGATAATGAAAAGATAAGACAAGCTTTAGAAAATGGAGAAGAATTATCTTTTGCTCATCTAGAAGAAAGAGGAGAAACATTAAGAATAAAATAAGGAGGTACGTATGGCAGATACAAATTTACAAAAAAATAGAACAGGATATGGATATAAATATACAGATTTAGCACAAATTCATGAGTATTTAGAAAAAAATAATATGTCATATTACCAATATATAGAAATTATAAATGGAAATGATTATATAATGACTGTTCCAATTAAAGATGGTGTAGTACAAGAACCAAGAAGAGGTGTTAGAATTGTAGATGCAGTTTTAACAGGAATAAGGAATCCTGCACAAGAGCAAGGAAGTGCTATAACTTATGCAAGAAGATACAGTTTACTTATGGCTTTTGGATTAGCAACTGAAGATGATGATGCACAATCGCTAACTAGAAGTGACATCAAAAAAAATAGTAAAAGTGTTACTAAAAAGGAAAATAAAATAGAAGCAAATATAACAGAAATAGACAAGCCTATGAATTTTGGTAAATATAAAAATAAGACTTGGATTGAAGTATATAGTGAGGATGTAGGATATTTAGAAGAATTAGTGAATACTTGCAAATCAGAAAAAGGAAAAAAAGTATATACAGGTTTGATTAAAAAAATTGCAGACAGTTTTATTAGTGTAGATAATGATGAAATAGAAGATATTTTTAGTATGAATGGAGATGTAGTAAATGAATAAATTTCAATTTATGGGAAGATTAACAAGAGACCCAGAAACAAGAGTTATGCAAAACTCAAATAACAAAGTAACAAATTTTACACTTGCTGTAAATAGAAGATTTACAGATGCTAATGGAGAAAGAAAAGTAGATTTTTTTAATGTGACTTCTTTTGGGAAAGTAGCAGAATTTTGTGAAAAATATTATCAAAAAGGACAACAGGTATTAGTTGAGGGAAGAATACAGACAAGAAGTTATGAAGATAAAGAAGGAGCTAAAAAATATGCAACAGATTTTATAATAGAACAAGCATATTTTGCGGATTCAAGAAAAGATGAAGATAACGAAATCATAGTAGAAGATACAGATGATTTACCATTTTAGGAGAAAAAGAGAATGTTTAAAAAAAGTAGAGATGGAAGAGAAATAGCAATAGAAAAAATAAAAAAGAACGATAGCTATATTTTGAGTACAGAAGGAACAATAGCAATTGTTGGTCAAGAAGACGAAATAATAGCAAATATAGCGTATTTAATTGTTTGTTTGCTTGAAGAATTACCACAAGGAATGCAAAAAGACACATTAGCCTTTTTAATAAGTGAATTTAAAAACGAAGAAGAAATATCAGATGAAGATGAAGAACTAGCACAAAAAGTATTAGATAAAATTAAAGAATTAAAATAAAGAAAGGAGCAAGGTAGTTAAAAGTTAAATAAATTATATAGCTTATGACTACCTTTTTATTTATAAAAATGAAAGAAAGAGAAATTTTTGAATGCCTTATTGAATATTCTCAGCTTTTGCACAACAAGTATAATTGCAATGTATCTACTCAATTTAAAGAAAACAGTAGATATAAAATAAAATTCTTTTTAGTAAATGAGAAATTAGGTCTTACATACATAATTGATTTGAGTGATGAATGCAATGTAAAAGAAAGATTTGACGCTATGGTTGAGTATTATAAAGATAAATGTACAGAATGGTGTGGAGGAGTAAAAGATGACACTACAAAAATGGAATTATAAAGCACATACTTATGAGTCTTTTGATGTGCCAGATGATAGAGATGTACGATTAACAGTTGACGACTTAAAAAAGGTAATAAATTGTGCAAACTGTGGAAAAGAAGTAGTAACAGAAGATACATATTCATCGTTAACAATTCATAATTGGATAGGTTTGGGATATTGCGTATGCGAAGAATGTTACGAGCAAGAATGGAAAGATAGATTGAAATATAAGGAGTAAAGAGTATGAATAATGAAGAAAAGAAAATAGGAATTATAATAATAGCAATAATTTTAGGAGTAATATTATTTTTTAATAGTATAGTATTTATAAAAACGGGAGAAATAGGAATAGTAACAAGATTTGGAGCAGTACAGGATAAAGTAATGCAAGCAGGAATAAACTTTAAAATACCATTTGTGCAAGGTGTGAAGAAGATGAATTGCAAGACTCAAGAGATGAGCACAAAGAACGAAAGTTCAACAAAAGATTTACAAGATATAGCAATAGAGGTATCAGTGAATTATTGTGTGAATGTAGGACAAGCACATCAACTTTATAAAAATGTAGGAACTAAATATCAAGATATAATACTTACACCAATATTAGCAGATACAATAAAAACAGCTAGTGCAGAATATACAGCTGAAGAAACTGTAACAAAACGTGCTGAATTATCTAATAAAATATATGAGAAATTAAATGCAAGATTAAATGAGCAAGGTATATCAATAGTAAACGTAAATATAGTTAATTTAACTTTTAGTGAGGCTTACAATCAAGCAATAGAAGAAAAACAAATTGCTACACAAAGAACTTTAACTGCTCAACAAGAACTCGAAACAACTAAAGTAGAAGCTGAAAAGAAAAAAGTCGAAGCAGAAGGTCAAGCAGAAGCTAATAGAATAATTAATGAGAGCTTAAATAGTGATAATTTACAAAAACAATTTATTGATAAATGGAATGGTCAATTACCATCAACAATCACAGGAGATACAATACCATTTTTAAATATTAATTAGGAGGAAAACTAAATGATTATAATGGACCAAAAACAAAATGCAATTATAGATAGTAATAAAATAACTATAATTGGAGAAGGAAAAAGCTTAAATGGAAAAGCAAACATATTAGCAATATATGGAGAAAACGATAGAAATATTGTTTTAGGACAATATGATGAAAAGAGTGTAAAATATATATTAAATAATATATTTAAGGCTCTTTCAAATAATGCTAAATTCTATAAGATGCCAAAGTAGGAAGGAAGAGAAAATGGAAAAAGATGACTTTAAACTATTATGGACTTTAATATGGTTTACTTTTATAGCAATATTATGCTTAATTTTTAAGAATGCTTATCCATTACTTTTATTGTTTTTATGGAGCTTAGCATTTTAAAGGAGAGATAGATATATGAAACAAGTTTTAAGATTACCTTTTAGATTAGAAAGTTATAATGTTTATACAAATATGAATAGAGGAAATTTTTATGAAGCAAATAATTATAAGAAATCTGTTCAAAGAGATATAATAGCATATATAAAGAAATGTAAATTACAAAAATGTACTAAGCCAGTAAAATTAAATATATTATGGATAGAGAAAACTAAAAAAAGAGATGTAGATAATGTACAGTCAGGGCAAAAATTTATTTTAGATGCTTTAGTACAAGCTAAAATACTGGAAAATGATGGTCCAAAGTATGTAACTCAAATTAATCATAAAATAGATTATGATAGCATAGATGGGGATAAAATTATAGTAGAGATAGAAGAAGTATAAATTTTAAAAATAGAGGTGGAAATATGGATATAAAAAAAGAACTAAATAATTATTTTGAATATAAAAAAGAAATAATTAAGATAAATGCAGAGATAAATGAATTGCGTGAAAATGAATCTGGACTTCCAAATGGTGGTATGGATATAACAGGAGTTAGGGCAAAAGGATATAAAAAGAATATTACAGAAGCTATGGCAATTTCTAATATTATAAAAGAGAACAAATTGCTTAATAGAAAAGAAAAGCTAGAAAGAAAGATTAATTTCTTAGAAAAGTTAACAGATTCTTTAAAAGAAGATGAAAAGACTATAATAAAAGGATTTTATATATTAGGTAAGACAAATAGAAAGATAGCACTAGAGTTAGATATAACAATAGAAGCAGTAAAAAAAAGAAAGAAGAGAATACTTATAAGACTTCAAAATGAATATAAAAGATAAAAATGTCCCTAAATGTACCCTATTTATCCACTTTTCAAATAAAATAAGGTGATTTATAATTATAATAGGCGAAGGCTTAATTAAATTGTTTTTCATATATAAAAACCTCTTATTTGATTTATAAATAAGAAGACTGATAGGCTTAACCTATCACCATTTATTAACCATGTGCAAAACACAATATCATGTGTCATGGAGTTACTCAAAAGAGTTATCAAGTATAAGGATACTTTTACAAGGTAGCTTTAAGTGTATAGTAATATACATTTAAAAGAAGTAAAATTCAATTAAAGGGTAATGTGCAATTTATATTCGCTTAATAAAGCACTAAGGTTGTCGCAGTCGCAATAGACATCACAGTTGTGAGTTGAAGCTTATAAACAATACTATTGCAAGTATTAGTCAATGTAAGTAAAGCTAAAATAAGACTGTTTCTCGTGAAGTGTAGTAAAGTACACTATAAGGCAATAATAGGTTAAAGTAGCTCAAAGAGACACCAACAGAACAAATTTGGTAAATTGGTTATCTAGGTAAAAGATAATTTATAGGTTCGAATCCTATAACATATTTTCTGAATGATGGGTGAAATTTGTAAGTAGTCAATCTTGCAGGTGCTAGAAAGAGGCAAGAAGTATTAGGTAGCTCCGAAATGCTCAGACTTGTCTTCATCGTGGCTGAATAATTGAGAAGAGTATAAGTTGTAAGGCGAAAGTCTAATAATACCAAAGGTGAATATGGATACATTCACCTCCTTTCTTTATATGTAGAAATGGTGCAATGGTAGCATGCTAGTTTTGGGAACTAGTGGTTGTAGGTTCAAATCCTGCTTTCTACACCAATAGAGGTAGTAAAAGTAGTAGGTTATTATCTCTATAAAAATCAAAGGTTTTATTCTTTATTGCTTACGGAACTGATACTAAAACTATCAGTTCTATTTTATTATAGAAGTGTAGCATATCTGGTTAATGCAGTCGGCTTATATCCGAGAGAGCGTGGGTTCAAGTCCTACCACTTCTACCAATATTAAAACAAAGGGGTGATTAGATGCAAGATGAAAACGAGAAAAGTACAAAATATGAAGATATAATACTTCCAAATTTATTACAAATTGAAGCTTGGTATAGAGATGGTGCAACAGATAAAGAAGTGTATGAAGCTTTAGGTATAGGCAAAACTACTTTTTATAAGTATGCTAAAGAACATCTTGAACTAAAAGAACTCCAAAAAAGAACAAAGCCTATTGTTGATATAGAAGTAGAGAATATGTTATTAAAAAAGAGTTTAGGTTATAAAGTAAATATATCTAAACCTTTTAAAGTGAAACATATTGAATATAATGATAATGGTAAGAAGATTTCAGAAGATGAAGAAATAGTCTATGCAGAAGAAGAAGTTTATATTCCACCATCTGATACAGATATGATATTCTGGTTAAAGAACAGAAAACCAAATGTATGGAGAGATAAGCATGAGATAGAGCATAGTGGAGCTATAAAGTTGGAAGATGTGTTGTAAATGAAATATACAGCTAAATATCTTATAAATAAAAGAATTGAAAAGTGGAATAGTAATAGTGAAGAAGTAAGGTTACAAGAAGATAAGAAATTAAGAGAAGCTATTGCAAACGAATTAGTAGTTGATAGAGAATTAAGAGAAGAAGTTCAAGAGAGTCCAGAAAAACTTATTGAGCTTCTTTTTTATGTAGTTGATAAAGAACAAAAGACAGTACCATTTATACTAAATGATGTTCAAAGAGATTTTATAAATAAATTAAAACAAGCTATAGAGGACTTTAAAAAAGGTAAGATAGTAGATATATCACTATTAGTATTAAAAGGTCGTCAACAAGGATTTACAACACTTATAACAGCTTATCAATTAGCATGTACAATACTTAACAAGAACTTTCAAGGATTTACAGTTGCTGATGAAAGCTCAAATACTGAAGCAATATTTCAAAACAAAGCAAAGTATCCTTATGACCAATTGCCTGAAGTAATTAAACCCACAGAAAAATTTAATAATAAAAGGCAATTGTTATTTGAAAAGTTAAATAGCTCATGGCAAGTTGACACCGCGACAGCTAATATGGGACGTTCTCGTACTGTAAATTTCTTTCACGGTTCAGAATGTGCTTTTTGGCGTGATGGTATAGCACTTATTCAAGCTGGTATTGGTGAAGCATTTACTAAAAATTGCATCAAAATCTATGAATCAACTGCAAATGGATTCAATGACTTTAAAGCTATGTGGGATAGCGGTATTCATATAAATTGCTTTTATGAGTGGTGGAGAACACCAGAGTATAGACTGGATATTCCTACAATAGAGAAAAAAGAGTTTATGAATAATCTTAAAGAGTCTAAAGAATGGATATTTGATAGATTAAGGTGGCTTAAAGATAAAAAGAAGTTAGACAATAAACAATTATACTGGTATTACAAAAAGTATAGTGGATATATAGATAAAGAACTAATAAAACAAGAGTATCCTTGTACCCCCGAAGAGGCTTTTTTAGCATCTGGAAATTGTGTTTTTGATAAAGAGGCAATTATAAGAAGAATAGCAGAGTTAAAAGAACCTCTTAAACAAGGATATTTTTCATATAAGTATAATGGACTAAAGATAACAAAGATTAAGTGGCAAGATGATGTAAATGGTCCAATTAAAATATATAAATTACCAAAAAAGAACTATCCTTATGTTCTTTCTGGAGATACAGCAGGAGATGGCTCAGATTTCTTTACAGGACAAGTTATAGACAATACTTCTGGAGGACAAGTAGCAGTATATAAAGATAAAACAGATGAAGTTGAATATACAAAGCAGATGTATTGCTTAGGTATGTACTATAAAGAAGCTTTGATAGGAATTGAAACTAATTTTAGCACATATCCACAAAGAGAACTTGAAAGACTAGGATATAAAAATTTCTATGTAAGAAAAGTCGAAGATACAGCACAAGACAAAATTAAAAAGTCGTTTGGATTTAAAACTACATCCTTAACAAGACCAATAATATTAGGAGATTTAAAAAGAGTATTAAAAGAGCATTTAGATAAGATTAATGACAAAGATACTCTTGAAGAACTTTTAGTATTTATTAAGAATGAAAAAGGTAGAGAAGAAGCACAAGTGGGTTATCATGATGATTTGGTAATGGCTCTTGCAATTGTTTACTATATTAGAGAGCAACAAAGAACTTATGTAGAGAAAACAGAAATACACAAAGAATTTTATAACTTTGAAATAGAAAGAGAAGACAACTATCAAGGAGATAGAGGAAGTGAAGAGGTGATAATATGATTTATTTACTTATTGGTATGATACTAGCATTACTGTTTATGGCTTGTGAGTCATTATTAATACTTATAGCATACTATCTAGGACTAAAATATGGTCAAAGAATAAGTTTTAATGAAAGAGTAGATAATTACTCTAATGAAGAAGAAAACGCTTTAAAAGACGATATAGAAAGAGATAAGCAAAACGAAGAAATATTAATTAATAATGTTGAAGCTTATGATGGAACAGAAAAAGGACAGCAAGATTTTATAAAGTAGGAGGTTAAGATATGATAGAAAGAGAAGAAATAGATTTAGATAATTGTAATCCTACTTCAATATGGCAAGAATACCAAAGAGGGATAAACTACAATAGAAGAAAGAACCTTTATACTAATACAGATAGAAACTATAACTTCTTTCATGGTAAACAATGGGAAAATGCAAAATTAGGAGATATGAGTCCAATTGTAATAAATGTAATTAAACCTATTGTTAAGTATAAAGTAGGTGTAATAAATCAAAATGCTTATAGTGTAGTATTTAGCCCTTCATATTTGGAAAATAATGCTAAAGAGGCAAATAAGCTATGTGAACTCTTATCTAAACATACAGATAGATTTTTTGAAAATCAAAATATTACATCAAAATTAAGAACTATTGTAAAAGATGCTTGTATCAATTCTGAAGGCATCTTTTTTATGTACTTTGATGAGAATGAGGGTAGAGATGGAGAAGTTGTAGGAGAGATTGTAGATAAGAATAATATTTACTATGGTGATGAAACAAATGAAAACATTGAAGAACAACCATATATCATAATAGCTTTTAGAAAACCTGTAAGCGTAGTAAGAGAAGAAGCAACTAGAAAAGGTGTATCAAGAGAAGATATAGAGCTTATAGTATCAGATGAAGAGAAAAAAGAGAGAGCAGGATATATAAACAACACAAATAATGAAGAATTAACTCCGATGTGTTTGGAGCTTTTAAAACTATATAAAAAAGTAAATGCAGATGGAGTAAAAACAGTTCATTTTACAAAATGTACAAAGTTTGTAGAGATAGAAAAAGAACAAGATACAAAAATGAAACTTTATCCAGTAGCACACTTTGTGTGGGAAGAAGAAAAAGGAAATGCAAGAGGTATGGGAGATGTAGAACCAAACATACCAAACCAAATAGAGATAAATAAAACAGAGATGAGGAGAGCTATTATTGTTAAGAACTCTGCTTATCCTAAACTTGCATACAACAAGAGTTATATTAAGAACTTAAAATCATTAAATCAAGTTGGAGCTTCTATTGAAGTTGAGGGAGCAGGACTTGATGATATAAGAAAATATATAGGATATATAAATGGTACTTCAATGAGTGCAGATAGTAAGTATTTACTTGACGAACTAGTAAATTATACACAGAATTTAGCAGGTGCAGGAGATAATGCTTCTGGTAATATAGATGTAACTAAAACTAGTGCTAGAGCAATACTTGCAGTACAACAAGCCCAAGAGCAACCATTAAATGAGCAACTATATAGATTTAAAGAGTTTTTAGAAAGTATTGCAAGAATATATCTTGATATGATTCAAAACTATATGATAGATGGATTAGTTATATCAGATGAGCAAGAACAACAAGTATTAGATGAAAATGGCAATATAACAACAGAAACAGTAACAGTTGGAGTACCAGTATCTTATGAAGCTTTAAATGAGCTTAAAACAAATGTTAAGGTAGATATAACGCCAACTACACCATTTAGTAAAATGGATATGGAACAATCACTTGAAAACTTATTTACAGCAGATAAGATTACTTTTGAAGAGTGGGTAAATGCTCTACCTTATGATTCAAGTTATCCAAAGAAGAGATTAGAAGAAATAATCAAACAAAGGGAACAAATTAAAAAAGATATATCAATGATGCAACAAAATGCACAAAATCAAATGATGCAGATACAAGGACTATTAAATCAACAAGCAAGACAAGAAGATATATCAAATATAGCAAATCAAGGAAACGAGAATATAAGACAATTTCAAAACTATCTTCAACAAGTAGGAGGACAAGGATAATGAATTGTAGAGAATGTAAAATAGATATGTGGTTCGACAAAGAAGTGGATAATGGGTATAAGTTTATCTGCAAAAAGTGTGGTAAAGAAGTTATTCAAACTAAAGAAGAACTACAAAAAGAATATGAGGAAAAGAATAAAAAAGATTAATTAGCAATTGTACGAAAAAATCGGACAGTTGCTTTTTATATGCTCCAAAACATGTGCATGAGGATAAAAGGCTATCAAGGACAGTCCGACAGGACTATAAACAAGGAGGGTTAAAAGATGGAAGAAGATAACAAAGATGTTATGGTTGACGATACATCCGTTGACACAACAAATCCTACAGGAGAAGTAGAAGAAAATGAAGAAGTAGTAGGTACACTTGAAGATACTTCAGAAGCTGATGCTAGCGAAGTGGAAGAAGAAAAAGAGAGCGTAAAAGAAAAGCTTTATACAAAGGAAGAATTGCAAGAAGCTATTGACAGAAATGTAAAGGGTAGACTTGCAAGAGCAGAAAATGAGTATGCTAAAAAAATCCAAGAGTATGAAGATTTAGCTTATACCTTACGAAAAGGTATGGGAAAAGACGACGGAAACGTCCAAGACTTAAACAAGGATTTAAGAAAATTTTATAAAGAACAAGGAATAGAAATTCCAGATATAGTATCAAGAGGACTTTCTGAAAGAGAGGAAAAGATACTTGCAAAAGCAGAAGCTGAAGAAATTATAAATGGAGGCGAAGATTATATTAATCAAATGGCAAGTGAAATTTATAATATCCCAGCAGAAAAACGTACTATAAGACAAAAAGTAGTTTTTGAGAGCTTAGGAAAATACATGATGCAAGAAAAGGCAAAAGCTCAATTAAAAGAAAAAGGTGTAGATGAGTCAATTTTACAAGATGATTCTTTTAAAGAATTTGCTAGTAGATTTAATGCACAAACATCTATTGGAGATATATACGAAATGTATCAAAAAATAAATGCAAAAGAAGTGGTTGAAACTCCAAAAAGAGAAAGACCAGCTTCAACTGGAAGTACAAGAACAGTTGCTAAAACAAATACTGTTAAAGAGTATTATACAGAAGAAGAGGCAAGTAAATTTACTCAAAGAGAGCTTATGGATAATCCAGAGCTTTTAAAAGCAGTTGAAGATAGTATGGCTAAATGGAAATAAAACTATTCCCTTAAAAAGAAGTGGAGGGAACAAACATGGCAATTACACATTTTCAAAGAACAGTGTGGTCTGCAAAAATTCAAACTGCACTTGAAACAACAACAGGACTAAAAAATCACTCTGACTATGAATTTGAGGGTGAAATAAAAGGAGCTAAAGAAGTAAAAATACTAGGTGTACAAAGACCAACTATTTCTACTTATGTACCTGGTACAAAATTAACAAGAGAACAAGGTACAGATAACTCACAATTATTAAAAATAGACCAATATAGATACTTTAACTTTGATGTTGAAGATATAGACCAAGCACAATCACAAAAAGGATTACTTGCAACTCTAACAGCAGAAGCAGGTAAAGGCTTAGCTGAGGAAGCTGACAAGTATATAGCAAAAGTAGTTAAAGATGCAGTAGATGCAGGGGAAGTACAAGCATCTGCATCAGCAGTTAGTGTAACTAAAACTAATTCTATTGCTACATTAGAAGAAGCTTTAACAGTTTTATATGCAAACAATGTTAAAACTAACGAGGAACTTTATTATGAAGTAACTCCAAAAGTATTCTCACTAATGAGACAAAGCATGACTGAACTTGCAACAACTAACGTTGAAATGATTAAGAAAGGTGCTGTTGGTAAATATGGTAATACATTAATTTGCATAGATAACAATTTACCAGAATTTGATGATAAATCGAAAGGTATGTTCTTAAGAACTAAAAAAGCTGTTGCTTATGCTGGTCAAATTGATTCTACTGAAGCTTATAGACCTGAGGATTCATTCTCAGATGCTGTTAAAGGTCTATTTGTATTTGGTGCTAAAGTTGTACGTCCTGAACAAATTTATGTTGTAAAAGTAGCTTAATTTTAGGGAGTTCAAGTTAGGACTCCCTCTTTTTTTATATATTGAAGGATAGTCAAAAGGAAGACAATAGTCTTTGACACTATGAGTGCAGGTTCGAGTCCTGCTCCTTCAACCAATGAGGAGGATTTATTTAATGAATAAAGTAGGTAAAAGTAAGAATGTAGAATTTAAGAAAGTAATATTAAGTCCATCAATGCAAGTTTTTTTAGGTATTAAGGTAATGAAAGATACTTATTTAGATGAACCAGAGTTTACAACTGGAGACGGAAAAGGAAAGATAAAACAAACAATAAAAGACTTAAAACTTACTACAAGAGTTACAAGGGAGTATGAAGCAATGGGGATTAAGACAGTTGAAAGAACTGTTTTAACACAAGAACTTCTTGATTTATACAAAATAAAAGAAATAGTAGTACAAGATATAAATACTAATAGACTAATAGACGGAGATTATTATTTACAAAATAAAAAGATATATTTAAATGACTCATTAGAAGCAAACTATATATTAGTCTATTATGCTTATCCAGAAGTAATAACAGATGAAACTGAAGATGATTTTGAACTAGAAATAGACCAAGATGTTCAAATGATATTACCATATAAGGCAATAGACAATATATTAAAGACAGACCCTAGTGCAGACTATACTGCATTTAAACAAGCTTATGAAGATGCAACGAATAGATTAGATTTAAGTGAAACAGGTATGCTTGTGAGCATTAAATGTGATTATGATTTCTAGGAGGTGGTAGTATGGCAAATATGATGACAAGACTATACTCTAACTTAGCAGGTTGTGATTTTACTAATGACCCTGCAAAAGTTGCACTTAATAGAAGTCCAAACTGCATAAATATGTACAAGAATTATGCAGATACTCAGGGTAATTGCGTTCAAACCAGACCCGGATTCAAAAATTTATTTAATTTTACAGTAGAAGAAGATGGGATATTAACTTATTTAAAAATAAATGGAATGTTCTTATATCAAATAAATAATGTTAAAAAGCTAATAGTTCACGCTGGAAAATATTTATTTTCGTGGGATTATCCAAATGGAAGTCAATATAAAAGAATATATAATCAAATGAATAATTTTAAAAGTTCATTCATTATATTTGATGATAAATTATATATAAATGATGGTTTAAATTATTTAGTTTATAATGGGACTAATATAAAGAAAGTGTCAAATGATGCCTTTATACCAACTACAACTATATCAAGAAAACCAAGTGGTGGAGGAACGATTTATCAAGCTGTAAATGTACTTACGTCAAGAAGAAAAAACAGTTTTTGTGCAGATGGTACAAGTAAAGAATATCTATTAGATGTAAAGCTAATAGATGAAGATGAAGTAAAGGTTTATATAAATGATACGCAAGTTAGTTCAACAGAATTTACTGTGAATAGAGTAAATGGCTGTATAACATTTAATACAGCTCCTGAGAAACCTTTAACAGAAGGACAAGACAATGTTGTAATAGAATTTAGTAAAGCTGGAACAGATTACGATACTAGAATTTCAAAATGCACAAAAAATATAGCTTTTGATAATAGAATATTCTTTACAGGAAATCCACAATATAAAAATGCAATATTTCATTGCGAACTAAATACTCCAGCATATATAAGTGATTTAGCTTATTACCAAGATGGAACATCAGATAGTGCTATAAAGTCATTTACTGTTGGTAATAACTTGTTATGGGTGTTCAAAGAACCATCGCAACAGAACGATACTATATTTTACCATAGTCCTGTAATAGATAGTGAATATGGTAAAGTTTATCCATCTAAACAAGGAAATATAAGCACTGGCTGTATTGCAGAGTGTATTAACTTTAATGATGATATAGTATTTATAAGTCCTTTAGGATTAGAAGGTATGATTGGTAATATAGACCAAGAACAATTAATATCTCATAGGAGTAGTTTGATTGATGGTAAATTTATTAATGAAAACAATTTTGAAGATGTTCAAATGGTAGAATGGAAAGGCTATCTAATATGCTTAGTAAATGGTAATTATTATTTGGCAGATTCAAGGCAGAAATATCAAGGAGTAAATGGCTATGAGTATGAGTGGTATTTTTGGAAACATACAAGTGAAGAGTTTTTAAATTATTTTGGTAATCCAGCATGTTTATTATCAGTAAATGAAGAACTAGTGATTGGAACAGATTCAGGATATATTTTAGCTTTAGATGAATCATTGAATAAAGATTATAATTTTAATATTTATTCGTGTTGGCAAACACTTTTTGATATATTTGGAGATACAAATAATTTAAAGACTACAAATAAAAGAGGTGGAACTGCTAAAATAAAAACAATACCAAATGGAAAGATTAAAGTGTCGGTTCAAACAAATAGAAAGCCAGAGAAATTCATAAAGGAATATTCTGCTACTGGCTTTGATTTTAATAATATTGATTTTAGCAATTTTGCATTTACAACTAAGGAAATGAGCTATATTGTATATAAAATTAAAATGAAAAAATTTATAGATTTAACTTTAAAGTTCTATTCAGAGGATAGACCATTTGGACTATATGATGCAACATTAGAAGTATTTCAAGGAAGTTACGTTAAACGAACATAGGAGGGGAGAACATGGCAATAGAAAAATTAAATGAAAACTTAAATATAATTAGTGCATTAGATGATAAACCTTCATTATCATCTACAGAGTTAAAAGCTAAATTTGATGAGGGTTCAAACTTAATAAAAAAGTATATTAATGAAATTTTAGTTCCTGCACTTAATAGTGGCTTAGTTACAATTGTTAATGATTTAACAACAGGTGGAAGTACTAAAGTAGCAAGTGCAGAAATGGTAAAGAAACTTAATACAGAAAAACAATCAATAATAGGATATGGTACTACAGTCCCAATGCTTGAAGAAGGGCAAATATTTATACAAATATTCGACTAGGTGATAATATGTCAACAGTTTATACAAATAGATTAAGTCACTCAAGATTTTATGTATCGTGGCAACAAGCAGGATATAAAAGCAAAACAATAAATTGGCAAGCTGGAATTGAAACTAAAGATGAAAGTGGATATTGGGACAATTGGTATAATAATGCAATGCAAATTAATAATATTACTATTGATGGCAAAACAGTACTTAATAATGGTGTATATTCCAACATATCAGGAGGAGCTTCAAGACAACTTGCAAGCGGAAGTGTAGAAGTAAGTTCTGGTAGCTTTCAAATTAGCATAACTGGATATTTATATAATACAGGAACATTATCCAAAACTGAAACAGTAACAATAGACATAGAACCAGATAAACCAACAGTCTCAATTAGTGAAATATCACATACAGCAACTACAATAAAAATAAAATGTAGTGATACAAATGGAATAAATTCAGAAAAATATCATATATACAATGGAAGTACATTTTTAAAAGAAACTACATCAAAAGAAATAACTTTAGAAAATCTTACTCCAAATACAAAGTATGGCATAAAAGTATATGGATATGGTAATGGTGGATTTGGACCAGAGAGCAATACTTTATACATTACAACTTCAAAGCAATCAACTATAATAAGTATAGGAGATTTTGATATAAATGGGGTAAAATTAACTCTTTCTGGTGAAGGTAATATAGTTGTTATCATAAATGGAAAAGAGGTTGTAAGGCGAAATAAAGTTCCAGCGGGAGAATATGAATTAATTTTAACAGATGATGAAAAACAAGAAATATATAAATTAATGGGAAATAGCAATAGTATAAATGCGATTATAAGAGTTGAAACAGGGAACTCCCATGTAGATAAAAATGTAAACATCACTTTAAATGGTGATGTTTTTTCATGCACATTAAAAATAAATGGAGCAAATAAACGATGTAAAGTATGGGTGGGAACTGCTAAAGGAAATAAGCAAGGTATTTTTACCATTGGAACAAGTAACGGAAATGTAAGGGGGAGATAGAGATGGAAAATAACAATCCTTATGCAGATTTAGAAACAAAGTATGCAAATAATATGAACCAACAAAATGACTTATTAAATCAGTCAGAGAAGATACAAAATGAGCAAATTAATGCTAATACACAGCAAACTTTAGCAGAAATAGAAAGGCAAAGAGATTATACTCAACAAGATTTCAACAAAGAAGCTCGAGGTGCTTATCAAGATTATCAAAAGTTGATTAATCCTTATGGTGTACAAGCAGAAAATATATTTTCTAATGGACTTGGAAATAGTGGTTATAGCGAAACAAGTAAACTAAATGCTTATAATACATATCAAAACAGATATGCAACCGCAAGAGAAAGTACAGACAGATTAATGGAAGATTTTAATAATCAAATGACACAAGCTCAACTTGAAGGAAACAGAGAAATGGCACAAGTTGCTTTAACTAAACTTCAAACACAAATGAGCAACTTATGGCAACAAATGAATTTTGATTCAGATTTAGCTGGTAAAAAAGTAAATTACAACCAATGGCTAGATGAATTTAATTATCAAAAACAGCAAGATGAAATAGCAAATCAGTTAGCAAGAGACCAATTAGCTTTACAAAGAGAATCACTATATTCAAAGTCATCATCTAGTGATGATTACTATGGAAAACTATTAGAAGAATATTTGGCAGGGTTACAAAAAGAGGAAGATACAGGATATGATGAAGAGTTAGCTAAACAAGGATACGTAGCAGTTGGTGAAGAAAAAGGAACACCATTATCACAAGCTTCTGGAAGTTATTTTGCAATGCCTTATACAGAAGAAGATAAAAAGGGTGGTAGATAAAAATGAGGATTAATATGACTCTTGAACAATTTAAAAAGAATTTAGAACTTATAAGTCAAATAGAAAGTGCCAAGCAAAATAATAAAAGTTCTAATAATGTAATGAAGAATATAGCACCTTCAAGTAATAGTAATAATCAATCAATATTAAATTCAAAAGCTGATAAAAAAGTAATAAGAACAAAATCTACAAGTAGTGTAGTTAGTTCTACCAAGACAGATAAAAGTTGGTTAGAAGAAAAAATTGGAGATGTAGGTGAACAACTTGAAGGATTAAGAAGCTCAGCTAGAAACTGGGGAAAGAATTTGTTTAAAAAACCAAAAGCATTTGAAGATGGATATCAAATAGGTGATGTATCAAAAACTGTGGGTAGTTCATTAGCTGATGCAGGAATGAATGTATTTACTGGTGCAACAAATTTGGTAGAAGGAGTAGTAAAATTACCATTACAAGGAGTAGCTCAAGTGATAGACTGGGCAGGAAATGAGAAAGTGGCAAATATTATAAGAAATTCTCTTTCAGATACTAATCCACAAACAGCATCAATGTTATCACCTAAATTAAATGATTGGAGAGAAAAGTATTTTGAAGGAAATTCTGTTTTTGGAAATTCTTCAGACCAAGTAGCATCTGGAATAGGAACTACTATTGGTTCAGCAGGACTTCAACCATTAGGAAGTGCAACAGTAGGGAAACTTAAGGACATACCAATTGGAATGGGACTAGCAGAGATGGGAAATAGTGTAACTGAAAACTTTACTAAAGAAGGTGTAACAGATGCACAAGCTTGGTTAAATGGAGCGGGAAAAGGTACTGTTTCTGCAATATCAGAAAGTATATTTGGTGCATTTGGTGTTGGTGGTAGTGAATTAGATGATGTTTTAGTTAAAAAAGCAACTCAAAATCTAAATTCACAGCTTGCAAAAGGAATGGCACAACTTGGAATAAAAGCAGGAGGAGAAGCAGCAGAAGAGTTTTTAGAATATGCAGGAGGATACTTAACTAATCTTGCAACTGATATGATAAGTCAAGGAAAAGGTGCAAAATTCTATGAGGAGTGGAATAGCGATGAAGTATTACAAAATATGCTATCTGCTTTTGTAAGTACAGGAATAACTCAAAGTGGTGGAACAATAAGTAATTTAGTTAAAGGTAACGATGTTATAACAGGGAATACGAAACAAGTACAAGCACAAATAGACCAAGAAGTTCAATCACAAATTCAAGCATTACAAGAAAAGGGCGAAAAAGTAAACACTGCTAAACAGCTTGAAATTGAAAGAGGAGCAACAGAAAAAATATACTTAAATAAGGCTAAACAAGAATTAGTAGATGTAGTTAATAAAAGTGAAAATATAGATAAATCTATGAAGAGTGGAATATTAAATAAAATAGATTCTACAGAGGATTTTAATAACTTAAATGTTATATCTAAAATGATTAATAGTTATGATAGTATTAATAAGCAATTAGCTCCAATACCAAATAATACAGTAAATGTACCAACTAATAAAAATATATCAAAACAAACTTTTCTTGAAAGTGCGAAAGCAAATAATATTGATGTAAATAATAATATAGAAGTATTAGACTCTATGTTTGAAATGGCATATCAAAGAGGTGTAAATATAAGAATAGATGGTAAAGTGTTTACTAATCAAAATCAAGATGCTTTATGGAGAGTAAATAAAGAAACAGGACAGAGAGAAGTTATTGTAAATCCAAATAATCCAACTAAAGCATTACAGAGTTTAACAATTCATGAATTGACGCACGATATGGAAAATACACCAGCTTATCAACAGCTATCTACAGTTGTATTAGACTATGCTAGAAAACAAAATAATTATGATACAGCCTTTAAAGAATTGTCAGATATGTATTCAGAAGAATATAAGAATTATAAAGGTGATGAATTTAATAGTAGAATAGAGCAGGAAATGGTAGCAGATATTCTAGGACAAAAACTAGGTAATCAAGAATTTGTAAATAGTATAGTAACTTCAAATAGAGGAGTAGCTCAAAATATTTATAGTTGGGTTGTAGACAAATTAAATAAAATTAATAAATTAACTGGATATAAATTCGAGAAACTTTATTGGGCAGATGTCAAAAATAAATTTGAAAAAGCTTTTGGCAGTGAATTTAATAATATAAATGAAGAAACTAAGTATCATATAAGTAGTAATTTGAGTGATGATATTGATAGTGTGTTAAAAGGTGAATATGATATAAATATTGATGTTAAATTAAGAGATTTCACACCACAAATTTTAGTGAATCTAGGACTTAAAGATTTACCTATGCTTATGAATCAAAATCATTTAAAAGAGAATATTCTAAGTAAAACTAAAGCTAAAAATTTAGGAATATTAAATAACGATGCAAATTATCATAACTTAGGTAAAAATTTGTTTATGGAAATTATAGACTCATTGGATTCACCACTAATGGTTATGAAATCTATTAGCCCAACAGGTAAAAGCAATTCTTGGGTAATAGTTACAGATGTTAAAAATCAATCTGGAGAACAGATAATAGTACCTATTTATTTAAATGCTAGAGGAAACTATAATGATATTGAAATTGACACTAATAAAATAAAGTCTATTTATGGAAAAAATAATATAAAACAGTTAGTTGATAATACTATAAAAGGAGATATAAATAATATTTTATATATGACAAAAGATGCAAAAAAAAGGAAGTTACTTACTACAACTGGACTCCAATTGTCCAACCACAGTGTAACTTCTAATAATATTATTATACCATCAAATGAGAATTATGTCAATAATGACACAAAAAATGATGTTTCACCAAAAGAATTAGCACCAACTAGTTCTTTTTTTATGCAAAATATAAATAATTTAAAAAAGTTACAGTTAGAAATCATACAAAAATATAATCCTATGTTAGATGATTCACATACAGGAATAAGAACGATAGAAGATATAAAAACATTACAAGAAACTATAGAAGACAGCGATTGGGCTGAATATGATGAATATAATCCAGATTTAACTAAAAAAATGATTGAGAAGGCTATAAAAGTTGGTGAAATAACAGTATATAGTTCATATCCAATTGAACAAGGTATTTTTGTATCGCCTTCAAAGATGGAAGCTGAAAGTTATTCAGGAAATGGTAAAGTATATTCTAAAAAGGTAAATATAAATGATATTGCTTGGATAGACCCAACTCAAGGGCAATATGCAAAAATAGATAAAAATATAAATAAATATTCAAAAACAAATAATGGAGTATACCAACAGTTTTTAAAAGATAATTTTTCAAATGATGGTACAAAAACATATATGAAAGATATTAAACTTGCTCCAACAAAGAATAAAAATAAAAGTAAAGATAAAGTTTTAAAAGAGCAAAGAAAAAGTTATGAAAAAATAAATGGATTAGATAAAGTTGAAGTTCAAGAGATACAAAAAGTAATAGAAGATAAAAATATTAAGTCTAAAAGTTCAGATGAATTATGGAATGAGTTAGTTAGCAATAGTTCTGAAGAAGCTCAAGAACTTCTTGATGGAAGAAATATAGAAGTAAAAGAAGGAAGAAAGAATACTAAAGCTATAAGTAATGATAAGAGTATTGAAATATCAAAAAGTGGAAATATGTATTTAAACAATTCTAAACCAACAGCAGAACAATATAGAAATGGATTAGAATATCATTTTGAAAAAGGTGAAAAAAGACTTGCTCCAATAAATAATAAACAAGTTCAAGAAGGATATAATGTAGAGGAGTGGACAGGAAATCAATGGGAAAAATCAAATAAAATTACTAAAGAGAATAATATTCTTGATGAAGAATCACCAACATTAAAATATTTAAAAGATGCTAGAAAGAGTGATAAAGCATCTTTTAATGAAATAGTTGATTCTTTGATGCAAAAATTTGTTAATAGAGGTCATTACATAGATAAACTTGCAAAAGAAACTAATAATCCACAACTAAAATATGCAAATGATAAAACATTAAGTACTTTTGCAGAAGCACAATATTCAATAGGTATTGCTCAAACAGATAATAAGGGCAATGAGATAGGTAAGTCATTAATAGAAGTATTTAAACCAGTTAAAGAAGCAGGATTAAGTAAAGAATTTAATGATTACTTATTAAATAGATTAAATATAGAAAGACAAGCCGTTGAGAAATCTCTTTTTGGTCCAGAAATAACAAGTGAAACATCAAGAAATGAAATAAGAAAATACGAAAAACAATATCCACAATTTAAGGAGTGGGCAGAAGATGTATATAGATATAATAATAACGAACTTCAAAATTTAGTAGATGCAGGATTTATTTCTAAAGATACTCAAGAACTATTTCATAATATGTATGGAGATTATGTACCAATACATAGAATACTTGAGGAAACTGTGAATAAAGCTTCTAAAACCACTAAAGAAACAGGAGCAACTTCTCCAATTAAAAGAGCAAAAGGAGGATTTCAAGAAATACTTGATGTAGAAACTGCAATGGCAGAAAATGTATTATCATCTAAAAAGTCCATAAGAATGAATGAGTTGGGAATAGAATTAGCAAAGTGTACAGGAAATCAAGCAATGCTTGAAGAAATAGGGTATCAACCTAAATGGACTCCAGATGCAATTATGAGTTTAAACGGTAATGTAATATTAAATGAAGATGGAAGATATTTATATAATGTATATATAAATGGAGAATTAAAACAATTTAATATAACTGAAGAATTATATGAAGGGTTAAGGAAAGATACTTTAGATTCTAAAATAAGAAATAATAAAGTTTTAAATACTCTTCTTACACCAGTAGAGAAACTTACAAAAGCACAAAGAGATTTACTTACAACATATAGTGTTGGATTTGCACTAAATAATCCTATAAAAGATTTTCAAGATGGATTATTCTATACTAAATATAGTACAGGAGAATTTTTAAAAAATTATACTGTGGCATTGCAGGAAATTGCAAAAAATGGAGAATATTATAAAAAATATATGGCTCTAGGTGGTATGGATAATTCATATTTTGAATATGGAAATGGAATAAAAAGTGAAGTAAGTGGAGTAAAGAAATTATTTAATAAAATTCAAAAGATAAATGGAATACTTGAAACAGCTCCAAGACTTGCAGAGTATATAACTAGTATTCAAAATGGAGCTACACAAAATGAAGCAATGTATAATGCATCAGATATCACAACTAATTTTAAAAGAGGTGGAGAACTTACTAAAATAGCAAATAAATATGGTTCTAATTTCTTAAATGCTTCTGTACAAGGATTAGATAAATTTGTAAGAACATTTACTAATTTAAACACTAAAATTGCATTAAAATTAATTGTAAGAGTTGCTAGTATGGGAATATTACCTACACTGTTAAATGGATTACTATATAAAGATGATGATGATTATGAAAAGCTTGAAGATTATATAAAAGATGAATATTATTTGATAAAAATAAGTGATGATGGAGATTTTATAAGAATACCTAAAGGAAGAGTTTTAGCGACTATAAGTTCTGCAACAAGAACATTAATAGACGGAGCTAAAAATGGAAAAGTAGATTTAAAAGGCTTTAAAGATGAAGCAATTAAACAACTTGCTCCAAATAATCCATTAGAAGATAATTTACTTGCTCCAGTTATTCAAGTAGCTAATAATAAGACTTGGTATGGAACAGATTTAGTTCCTAGTAGATTGCAAAATCAATTACCAAAGAATCAATATAATGAAAAGACAGATAAAATATCATTATGGCTTGGAGAGAATTTGAATATAAGTCCAATAAAAATAAATTATTTAATAGACCAATATAGTGGAGGAATAGGTGATGTTATTTTACCGATGCTTACACCACAAGCAGAAAATAATATTATTACAGATAAATTTACAACAAGTTCTATATCCAAAAATAAAACTGTTGGAGAGTTTTATGATGCACTAGATAAATATGAAAAGTTGAAAAATGACTCGAAAGCAACAGAAGAAGAAAAAATTAAATATGATTATTTAAGTAAAATATCTTCTAAGGTAGGAAAGTTGTATGCACAAAAAAGAGAAGTTCAAATGGATAGCACTCTATCAGATAAGGAAAAGAAACAACTAGTAAAAGAGATTCAAAAGGAGATTAATTCTTATACTGAATGTGCTATGGATACTATAAATGGGGAATATACAACTGAAAATAAGTGGAATATGTTTATAGATGGTATTATAAGTGATAAAGTAAGAGAAAGTGATGGAAATTCTGCTTTGCAAGATGCACTATATATAATAAATAATGGTATTGCAACTAAAGAAGAATATATGGATATGTATCAACTTTCTAAAGACAATGATTTGTCTATTCCTACTATGAAAACACTTGTAAAATTAAAAAATAATAATGTTAAATTAACATCATATACAGACTTTAAAATAGGTACAAAAAATTATAAAGCAGACAAAGATGAAGAAGATAAAACTATATCTGGTACTCTTAATGCAAAAAAAGCTACATATATAATGGATATGGATATATCAAAAGAACAAAAAAAAGGATTACTAAACGTACTATCAGAAGGTACTTCTTATAATGATTTAAGTTCTTTAAAAGGAAATTATACAACATATTTTCAGCAAAGTGGTAAAGCTCCTAAAACAGGTGGATTATCTGCTAGAGAAAAATATATGTCATTAATAAATGTAGGAATAGATATAGATGAATTAAATAAATTTTATGAACAAATAGGAAATATAGAAGCTTTAAAAGATGAGAATGGTAAAACAATATCAGGAAGCAAAAAACAACTTATATTTAACTATGTTAATTCATTGAAGTTAAGTGTACCTCAAAAAATGATACTCTTAGCAAAACAATATAAATCATTTGGAAAAGGATATATTAAAGATATTTTACAATATATTACAAGTTCAAATTCAAGTAAAAGTGAAAAAATAAAATTAATATATATGTTATATAAAAGTTAGTTTAAAGGAGTCGAAATCGACTCCTTATATGTATTGGAGGAGTAACTATGTTTGAAAAAATTAACAAAGTAAGAAAAATTGATAGACAAGATAGAATGCAACCAAAAAATGCAGAAGAAATGATAAAAAAATATTCTTTGGAAAGTATGAAATTATATGATTATTTAGATAAAATGGTAGATTATATAAATTTAAAATCAGAAATTAAAGTATCAGAAGTTTTATGGGAAAATCCTAATCCTAGTATTGCTTTTGAAGATAATACAATTATTAATTTAAAAAATTCTAATTATGATTATTTGGAAGTTTTCTTTATTTTTTCAATTTCTGAAGCAAATTTAAAAAATCAACAATCTACTTCTTGTATTAAAGGAAACTCTGTTACTCTTTATTCAATTGGGTATAGTACAGGTGCAATGGTTAGAAGGATTTTGGACTATGTAGATGATGTAACATATAAAGCAAGAAATGGAAGACGTGATAGTTCAAATAATAATGAATGTTGTATACCAATTAAAGTAGTAGGACATAAATTAACAATTAAGTAGATGAGGAGGTGAAATTTATGGATATAGAATTTATAAGAGGAGATACAAAGCCTTTAAAATTTCAAGTAAAAGATAACAAAGGCAATTTGTTAAAAATGGATTCAAATGATGAGTTAATTTTTACAATAAAGAAAAATTATAATACTAAAAATGCAATATTACAGAAGAAGTTATCAGATGGAAGTATCCACTATGAAAGTGGGTACTATTTTATTACTTTAACACATGAAGATACAGCAAAGTTAAAATATGGTACTTATGTGTATGATATTCAATTAATGAGTTCTGGTATTGTTGCAACATTGATTTTAGGAACAATTACACTTACAGAAGAAGTAACTTATATTGAAAATGAATAGGAGGAGTAAATATGCAAGTAGATTTAGAAGATTATAAAGTAGAGGAGATAGTAACAGAAGTTAGTAATACTTTTTTAAAAGGTGAACAGGGAGCGACTGGTCCACAAGGCATTGGAATTAAGGACATAATTAGAATTGCTGTTGGAAATACAATACGTCAATTTATACAACTTGATAATGGTAAACAATATCCCATTGATGTAGAAGATGGAAAAGGAATAGATGATATAGAACTAATAGAAAAAAATGGATTAGTAGATACTTATCAAATAATATATACTGATGGTACAACTAAAACATATACAGTAACAAATGGAGGGCAAGGACCTCAAGGCGAAATTGGACCACAAGGACCTCAAGGAAATGTTGGACCAGCTAATATTCTTTCTATTGGTAATGTAAGTAAGGGTGATGAACCAAGTGTAACAATTACAGGAGAAACTCCTAATCAAATATTAAATATTGTTCTTCCAAAAGGCGATGATGGATTACAGGGAGTACAAGGACCTCGAGGTCCACAAGGAATACAAGGTGAAGTTGGACCACAGGGACCAAAAGGTGACAAAGGAGAAACAGGCGATACTGGACCACAAGGACCAAAGGGAGAAGATGGAATAACACCAGATTTGTCTAATTATATAAAAAATACAGATTATGCAGGAGTTAATAATAAAGCTGGAGTTATTTTGCCTCAAAATGGTTTAAGAGTTCAATCGTCAAATGGAGTGGTTTTATGTGCAGTGTATACAGCTGAGGAATATGACTCTAAGCCTGAATCAACCTTTATAAGCAAAGGCACTTTAAATAATATTTTTAACAAAGTACTAGAAGCATATTCAACTAAAGCAGAAACAAATGCCTATATTGATGAAATGTTTACCGATTTTGGTACGCAATTTTCAACAGCATTGCTAGATTATTACACGAAAGCTGAAATTGATACTAAAACGGCTCAAAATAATAGTTTTTTAATTAATACTCTTGAGACTACAATGGAATTAAATTACTATAATAAAACACAAATTGATGAAAAAATTGGTAATATAGAAACACTTCTTGCAAATATATAGGAGGGATAATTTATGAGTATAGAAACAGAAATCGCAAGATTAAATAATGCTAAAGAGGCAATAAAAACATCACTTACTGAAAAAGGTGTCACAGTACCTGAAAATGCTAAGATAGATGACTATCCTGATTTAATAGATAGTATAGAAACAGAAGGTGGTTCAGAATTAGACACTACTCAATTTAGGAACTGTAGTACTCTATTTAGTGGCAATACAGATATCATAAACGCTCCTTTATTTGATACTTCTAATTGTGTCAAATTTAATAGTATGTTTTCAGGTTGTTCAAAATTAGAATATGTACCTGATTATAATACTTCAAAAGGAACTGACTTTTCATATATGTTTTCAATGTGTACTAAATTAAAACATGCTCCAAATTTTGATACAAGCAACGCAACTAATTTTTCTAATATGTTTTCAGCAACTAGTTCTAATACAAGTGCAGGAGATTTAGAATACGTTCCTGAATATGATGCTAGCAAGGCAAAAAATATAAATGACTTTATTAAAAGAAGTACAAATAGTTGGAGTAAATTAACATATTTTGGGGGCTTAAAGAATTTAGGAAAAGGATTTACTCAGAAAACAGTGGCATATAATAATTATAAATTAAATTTAACTAATTGCACATATTTATCACACGAAAGTTTAGTTGATATAATAAATAATTTATATGATTTAAACTTAACTTATAATGTAGAAAATGGTGGAACTTTATATGCACAAAGTTTAGTATTAGGTGTTACAAACCTTGCTAAGTTGACTGAGGAGGAGATAGCGATTGCAACAAGCAAAGGTTGGAATGTAACTTAGGAGGTACAATATGGAAGAAAAAGAAAGAATAGCTAAAATTGAAGAAAAAATTAAATCTAATTCAGAAAAAATAAAGGAACATGATGATAAAATAGAGAAATTAAGTGATGTGTATATAGCACTTACAAAAGTGAATGATAAAGTTGAAAATGTTGAAAATGATGTTACTGAGATGAAAGCAGATATAAAGGATATAAAAGATAAGCCTGCTAAAAAGTGGGAAAATATAGTTGATACAATTTTAAAAACGATAGTAGGAGCAATAGCTGGAGCAGTTATTGCTCTTATTTTAAAATAAGGAGATGAGAGTATGAAAAGTATGTTAGACGATTTAAAAAGCTTTGTAACAGTAGCAATGATATTATTGCTTGCAGGAATTGTAATAGCAAATATTTTTGGAATGAAACTAGATGATAATATTTTAATATTGGTTACAAATCTAATTACATCAGTTTTTACTTATTATTTTACAAAAAAAGAAGATAATGTAAAAAATGATGAAAACAGCGAAAAAGTAGGTAATGAAAGTATATTACCCAAGGAATAAAAGTCGCTTAAAAGGGCAATATGAAAGCCGATTATTGTAAACTAAAGACCATTTTTCTGATAATAGGAAGATGGTCTGTTTTTATATTAAATTAATCCATTTTGATTAATTAAAGGAGGAAGATTTGATGACAAATATAGAATTTATAGAAAAAATAGGAGCATTAGCTCATGAAGATATGAAAAAAAGTAAAATACTTGCAAGCTTAACAATAGCACAAGCAATACTTGAAAGTGGTTGGGGAAGAAGTGCATTAGCTCAAGCACCAAACTATAATTTATTTGGAATTAAAGGAGATTATAATGGAGCATATTGTACATTTCCTACATCAGAATATATTAATGGTGCATGGTGTACAGTAAATGCTAATTTTAGAAAATATCCAAGTTGGGCAGAAAGCTTAGCGGACCACAGTGCATTATTTAATAGATGGGACAGATATGCAAATCTTAGAGGAAACTATAATTATAGAGACGTGTGCAATAAAGTTAGAGAAGATGGATATGCAACTGACCCTTCTTATAGTTCAAAATTAATAAATATAATAGAACAATATTTTTTAACTAGATTTGACACCGAGAGTAATAATATACCAGTAAAAGAATATATTGATACAGAAATAACAGAGTATCAAGTGGTAGCAGGAGACACATTAAGTTCTATTGCTAATAGATTTAATACAACAGTTGAAGAATTAGTATCAATTAATAACATATCTAATCCAAATTTAATTATTGTAGGACAAATATTAAAATTAAAACGTGACAATTCGTCACAGAATGAAAATAATACTTATGTTATTCAACAGGGAGATACATTATCTGGAATAGCTCAAAAATATGGAACAACGTATCAAGAACTAGCAAGAATAAATAATATAAGTAATCCTAACTATATACAAGTAGGACAAGTTATAAAAATTAATTGTAAAAATAATATTACAGATAGAGTATATACAGTGAAAGCAGGAGATACATTAAGCAAAATAGCAAAAATGTATAATACAACTGTTGGAGATTTAGTAGCTAAAAACAATATATCAAATCCTAATTTGATTTTAATTGGTCAAAAAATAAAAATATAAAAATCTTGGGAAGATTTTGGGATAATCTTTTGCAAAAGAATGCAATATTTTGCAAGAATTTGCAAAAACAAATAAAGGCATAAAAAAATATCAACACCTTAAAAGTGTTGATATTTAGCCATTTATTTATGGTGGGCAGGGATGGATTCGAACCATCGTAGGCGTAAGCCAACAGATTTACAGTCTGCCCCCTTTAGCCACTCGGGCACCTACCCAAAAGTAATATATATAAATGGTGGGCCTTCAGGGATTCGAACCCCGGACCATTCGGTTATGAGCCGAGTGCTCTGACCAACTGAGCTAAAGGCCCACATTGTCACATCTCTGTGGACAGTTATTATTATAATCTAGATATAGTTAAAAGTCAAGCATTTTTGTTAAAAAAATACAGAAAAGTATAAAAAAGTTTTTATGATAAAAGTTAAGTAAAATCCTTATGTAAAGCTGAATAGGAAAGCGTTCTAATGAAAAGAAAAAAGCATGAGTTTTCTCATGCTTATACATTAAATCTAAATAAAATTATATCTCCATCTTGAACTACATATTCTTTTCCTTCAAGTCTTACTAGTCCTTTTTCTTTAGTTGCTACCATGCTGCCATATTTCATTAAATCTTCATAAGATACAACTTCAGCTTTGATAAATCCTCTTTCAAAGTCAGAGTGAATTTTTCCTGCTGCTTGTGGAGCTTTTGTTCCTTTGGTAATAGTCCAAGCTCTACATTCTTGTTTACCAGCTGTAAGGTAAGAAATTAAACCTAAAAGTGAATAGCTTGCTTTAATAAGTTTATCAAGTCCAGATTCTTCAATACCATAATCTTGCATCATCATTTCTTTATCTTCATCTTCAAGCTCAGATAATTCTTCTTCAAGTCTTGCACATAGAGCAATAACTTCAGCACCTTCTGCTTTTGCAAATTCTTTTACCTTTT
The DNA here is from genome assembly GCA_949106495.1 of uncultured Clostridia bacterium. GTDB lineage: Bacteria > Bacillota > Clostridia > TANB77 > CAG-465 > CAG-465. The sequence continues at coordinate 163,181 of CARYZD010000001.1, read as the reverse complement.
GAACGTTAGGGTCAGAATCAATAGTTGAAATTTGAGATTCAGAAACGTTTGCAACATAAATAACTTTTTTATCTGTTAAGAAGAAAGCATCTTTTATTGTTTCTCTTTCTTCATCAGTAAGCTCCATTGTTCTTACTGGATTGCCATTTTCTAAATGTTCTTTTATTCTTCTTAAAAGTTCCATTTCAGCAATAGCTTTTTTATCTCCAGATTTAGTCATTTTACCAACTCTATCCATACGTTTTACAATTGTTTCAATATCTGCAAAAACAAGTTCTAATGATATTGTTTCAATATCACTTATTGGGTCTATTTTTCCATCTACATGAACTATTTGTTCATCTTCAAAGCATCTTACAACATGAGCTATTGCATCAGTTTCACGAATGTGAGATAAGAATTTATTTCCAAGACCTTCACCTTTTGATGCCCCTTTTACAAGACCTGCTATATCAACAAATTCAATTGTAGCATAAGTAGACTTATCTGTATCATACATCTTGGATAATTCATCTATTCTTTTATCTGGTACACATACCATACCAACATTTGGTTCTATAGTACAAAATGGATAATTTGCACTTTCAGCGCCAGCTTTTGTTATAGCGTTAAAAAGTGTAGATTTTCCAACATTTGGTAGTCCTACTATTCCTATTTTCATTTTTTTACACTTCCTTTTATACAACTAATATTATATCAAAGATAAATTAGTTGTCAAGAAAATTAACAAAAACTCATATTTTACATAATATATAGTGGTGGTTAAAATGAAAATAAAAAAATATTACTTAACAAAAAGCAATAATACAAGAAGAATGGAAAAATTAGAAAATGTTAATAAAATTATAATAACTTCATCAAGATATAAAGGATTTAGTAGTCTAAAGAATAGAAATGTAATTGAAATGAGTAAATATAAAGAGGATAGGGAATTTTCTTGTCATTACATAATAGGAATAAGTGGAGAGGTAATAAATATCATTCCAGAAGATGAAGCAGCAATATGTACAAGAAACCAAAGTATAGATGAGAGAAGTATTAGTATAATGCTTTGTTTAGATAAAAATGGTGGATATACTAAAAATGAAATGGATTCTCTTAAATTATTAATTGATAGATTAATAGAAAAGTATGATATATCAAAAGAAGATGTATTAACTGAATATGACATTAATAATTCAAGAAAACCATTAGAATTGGTTGATGAACCAATAATTTTATATAATCTTTTAAATGCAAAAATAGCTAGGGTTACATTATAATTCTAGCTATTTTGAAAGTATTGTACAATATTTTTATTTTAAATTTGTTTAATATTATTGAATAAATAAAAAAACGACAACACTGTTGTCGTTTTTGGCTATTATAATTTAGTATTTATTTTTTTATATCTTCAAAATAGTCTGCAAGATGAGTTACATTTCCTGCACCTATAGATAAAACAATATCACCAGGTTCAACTACTTTCTTTATTTCTTCAGATATTTGTTCTAAAGTTGGAACATAAAAAGCTTTAGTTCCATTTTTATTTACTAAATCTGCAACATCTTTAGAAGAGATAGTACCATCATCAATTTCTCTAGCCGCATAAATATCCATTAGATAAACAATATCAGCATCTACGAATGCGTGAGCAAAATCTGCTAATAGTTCTTTAGTTCTAGAAAAAGTATGAGGTTGAAATGCTGCAATAATTCTATTATGTTGCTTTTGTTTTGCAGCAGCAAGAGTTGCTTTAATTTCAGTTGGGTGATGAGCATAATCGTCATATAACTCAACATTTTCAGAAATTGTTTTCTTATATTCAAATCTTCTTTTAGCACCACAGAATTTACTTAAACTTTCTTGCATATATTTGAAATCTATTCCATAAGCTAGAGCAGTTGTTATTGCTGCTAATGCGTCATATACATTATGAATTCCTGGTACAGTAAGATAGAAGTTATATGTTTCACCATTTCTTGGGTCTGTTACATCAAAAGAATAGAAACCTTTCATATTACATTTGAAGTTTTTAGCATATATGTATGCGTCTGGGTCACTTAAAGAGAATTTAAATATTCTTACATTTTTTCTTTGAAGTTCATCTTTTATATCTTCTAATACTTCCATACAATATGTATCATCTTGATTAATTACTAATATACCTTCTTCTGGTAACATTAATATAAATTTTTTAAATGATTTTTTTATATCTTCTATGTCTGAGAAATAGTCTAAGTGTTCAGCTTCAATATTTAGAATTGTTGCACAATGATGAGGGAAGTTTAAGAAACTATCCACATATTCACAAGCTTCAAGAATAAAGTAGTCTGAATTACCTAATCTATAGTTTGTATTATTTAATTTTTCATACTTAGAACCAACTTGAACATTTGGGTCCATATTTGCATCAATGAATATAGAAGATACCATTGAAGTAGTTGTTGTTTTACCATGAGTACCACTAATACATATTGGCATTTTATAACTAGTAAGTAATAGTCCTAAAAATTTAGCTCTTTCATATGTTGGAATTCCTAAACTTTTTGCTCTAACAAATTCTGGATCATGTTGATTAATTGCTGATGTATAAACTACAACATCTGCATCTTTTACAAGGTCAGCATTTGAACCAATAAATACAGGAATGCCATTAGATTCTAATGTTTCTATCATATCTCCATAATTTTTGTCTGAACCAGTAACTTCAAATCCATCTTTTTTTAATATTAGAGCAATACCACTCATACTTACTCCACCAATACCAATCATATGTATTTTATGTATATTTTTTAAAGCATCAAAGTCTTTATTCATTATAGTCACATCCTTTTTTACAACCTTTATTATACATTACCAAATTAAATTAGTCAATAAATGAGAAAAATTTAGATACAATATGTATTATAAGCTTGAAAGTTGACAAAAAATGTTATATAATACGTGTGCGGAGGGGCAGATAAAATGATAATTGATAATATAATAGTAATAGTTGTAGCAATAATCTTAATAACATATTTATCAATCAATTATGTAAAAAAACATGCGCCAGTAAATTTATTCTTAATTGCAATTTGTTCATTTTCATTAGGAATTTATTTACCAGTAGTTTTTTATAATGTATATTTAAGAATGAGATATCAAATTCCACTTGGAATTGGAATATTTATGTTACCATGTATTTTTGCTATTTTACAATATAATAATATTAACTTTGGTAAGAATTTATTATACAAAAAGGCAGAAAAGTATTATAATACTCAAAAATATACAAAATGTATAAATTCTTTACAAAAATTAATAAATAAAGAAGGCAGAAAAAGTGAGACAATGTTTCTAATTTCAAAATGTTTTTATGAATTAGAACAATATGATAAAGCGAAAGAATTTATTTATGAAGCTATAGAAAGAGATTCTTCAAATTATGAAGCATATTATATGCTTGGTTGTGTTTTAGAAAAAGAAAATGATATAAGTTCTGCAATAGATATGTATGAAAAAAGCTTGGAAATTGAACCTTCATATTATGATGCGTATGAAATACTTGGTATATTATATGCAAATGAAGGAGAATATAAAAAAGCAGAAGAATTATATAAAAGAGCAATTGAATATCATGCTGAATCATATGAGTTAGTGTATAATCTTGCAATGATACAACTTGAACTTGGAAAAACAGATGAAGCAGAAAAAAATCTTGAATTTGCACTTGTTATAAATCCAGATATAAATGAAGCTATATATAGTTTAGGAAATATAAAATTATTAAAGGGTAATTATAATGAAGCATTATCTTTATATAATGAAATAACCAAATCAGAAAATTATGGTTTAAAAGCATATTATAAGATTGCAATAATATATGTTACTAAAAATGAATTCGATAAAGCTATGGGAATAATAGAATATTTAATAAATGAGGATAGTAGCTATATTGATATGATAGAAAATGAATTTATATTTAACGCTATGCGTTCTAAAATAGATAATTTTTTAAGAAATAGAAGAGAAGTAGAAAATGTTCAAATACAAAAAGAACAAGAAGAAATAGAAACTATAAAAAAAGAAAGAAAAAATTGGTTTGGAAAAGCTAAAAATGAAGATTTAGATATTTATAGTAATAATGAAAGTATATTATATGATGATATAGATATAACAAGAACTGGTTTTAGAGAAGACAAAAAAAATGGATAATAAGTTATTGCAATATAGATATAAATATTGTATAATGATGAAGTAGACTTTTAAAAGTTTACTTCATTTATTTTTGCCGGTGTGCTGGAATTGGCAGACAGGATGGTCTCAAACACCATTGTCTTTGTGACGTGTGGGTTCGAACCCCACCACCGGTACCAGATTATATAGTAATAAAGGAGAAATTATTATGAATAAAAGAATATTTTTAAATAGTATACATCATCATCGTAGGAGCTTGTAACTACCAAATTAAGTTGTGTAGGTACAAGCTTAGTTTGCTGTGCCTACGAGAAGTTTAAAAATATTCTTGAAATTTAAGCTATTTGTAGGGAAATTAATTCTTTACAAATAGCTTTTTTTATTATTATATTTAATTTTAGATGAAAGGAATAATGTGAGTAATATGGTTAAATTAGAAAATGTGGATTATAAGATATTAAATCCAGGAGGAAATAAAACAGCTTTGGTATATGAAACAGTAAGTTACACCAAAGAGGAAAAAGAGTATATAAATAATATGATTTTGTCTGAAAATAAAGATGTTGAACAAGTTGGATTTTTAAACATTAAAAATAAAACACTTAATATGGCAGGAGGGGAGTTTTGTGCTAATGCAACAAGATGTGCAATATGGGAGTTACTTGATGGAAAGATAGGACAAATTAACCTTACTGTATCAGGTTATAATAGTAAAATAAGTGGCGGGATAAGAGAAAATAAAAATGTATATGAAAAGTTGATTATAAATAAAACATTAAATGAATTAGTAGAAGTTAAAGATAAATATATTATAGTAAAATTAGATGGAATATATCATGTTGTGATTGGAGGTGATTTATCTAGTAGTTACATATCTAAACTAATTTTAGATGAAGAAAAAACAAAAAAAGATTTAAAAGAATTAATGAAAAAATTAGATATGGATATAGAAGCTATGGGAGTGATGTTATTAGAAAATCAAAATAATGAAGTTAAAATAAATCCAATTGTATGGGTAAAATCTATTGATACTGTATATTATGAGACAGCATGTGGTAGTGGCAGTTTAGCTACAGCTATATATTTAAATTATTTAAATAAAATTAATAGTGTAGATATAATTCAGCCATCAAATTATAAAATAAAAGTTGATTTAAATACAAATAACAAAAAAATCAACTATTCCGTTATAGAAGGAATAGTTGAGGATTAACGTTAAAATATATTATTTATATCGTTATTTTCTAAGTTTGAGATAATGTTTTCAATTTTATTTTTTGCTTCTGGTCCAGTAGTTGTAGATTTGATTTGAACATTAATTTTTTCTCTCTCTTCGTCACTAAGATTAGAGTAATTATTAAGAGCTGTAGGATTTTGGGCAAGGCTCATTGAAAAACCTATTGGAATATTACCTTTTTTATTATTTTTCATATTTAAATCACCTATATATATTATTTGCATAATTATAGTTTTTATTTATTAGTTTATATATAAATTTTTGTATTTTTATTTATTTACTAAAAAAAAGAAATATGATATAAATATTGTATATATAAAGGAGAGGATATTGTGAATAAAATTGTAGTAGAAGTTGGATCAACTTGTACAAAAGTAGATAAATTTGATGGTAATAAAATACAACATTTAAAAACAGTACCAATAGAGTTTAAAAAAAATTATAAATTAAATAATAAATTGAATGAAAATGATGTAGAAAAATTAATAAAGCTTGTAAATGATTTAGATAAAAGTGATATTTTTGTATGTGGTACAAGCGTTTTTAGGCAATTAGATAAGGAAGATGAGAGTAATTTTATTAATAAATTTAAAATTGAAACAGGATTAGATTTTAATATTATTTCTCAAAATGAAGAAAATACATATACTGTTAAAGGTGCGACAAAATTTGTAGATGAAGCTTTAGTATTTGTAGGTGGAGGAGGCTCTACAGAAATTTCATATTTTAATGATGGTATAAAAGATATGAAAAATAATAAATTTGGTGTAATGGATGTATTAAATGAGTTCCCAGATTTAGCCGAAGATATTGCAAAAACACCTTTAGAAGATGTTATGAAGTATATTGAAGATAGAGTAGAAGTACCAGATATTAAAACAGATATTATGATTCTTGCAGGTGGTGGACACGAGTATTTTGCTAGAGAAGCAGGAATAAGATATTTTGATAATAGTTTATACAAAGATTTAAATGAAACAATTATGATGGATATTGATACAAGAATTGAAGATACAAAAAGATATTATACAGAAATATCTTTAGATAAAATAAGAGAAAGAGTAGAAGAGCCTGCATGGTGGTATGCTACACGTGCAATGTGTGCTTTTGTTTTAGTTGTTGCTAAAAAGATTAATGCAAAATACATTATACCTACAGATATTTCAATGATTTATGGTATAATATAAAAAGGATATTTAAAAGGAGTGAAAAAAATGAAAAAGAAAGGTGTAGTTAATAATTTAATTTCAATAGTTTTAATAGTTATTGGATGTGCACTTGCTGCATTTTCAATTGGAGCTATTTTAATACCTAATCTTATACTTGATGGAGGAATAAATGGTATTTCAATTATGCTTGGTCAAGTTACTAGTATAAAAACAAGTATTTATATAGTATTACTTAATATTCCTTTTGTAATACTTGGATATAAAACATTAGGAAAAGAGTTTGTAATTAAAGCTTTATTTGCTATGTTAGTTTTTTCAGGAATGTTATATTATACTGAAACTCTAGATATAGGTATACATGATAAACTTCTTGCTACAATATATGGTGGACTTGTATTAGGATTTGGAGTAGGCCTAATAATCCGTTATGGAGGCTGCTTAGATGGAACAGAAATAGCTGCAATCATAGCAAGTAAAAAGACTAATTTTTCAGTAGGGCAGATAGTCTTAATATGTAATGTATTTATATATGGTACAGCAGGGTTTGTATTTGGCTTTGATAGAGCTTTATATTCTTTACTAACATATTTTATTACATTTAAAGTAATAGATTTTGTATCAGAAGGATTAGAACAAGGAAAGGCAGTATTAATAGTAACAAATCAAAGTGCAAAAGTTGCAAAAGATATATATGAAAAATTAGGAAGGACAGTAACTTCTTTTGAAGGTAAAGGAATGATTAATGGAGAAACTATGATACTTTATTCTGTAATTACTAGACTTGAACTTACAGAACTTAGAAATATTGTAAATGCAGATGATATACAAGCTTTTGTAACAGTAATAGATGTATCAGAAATAATAGGTTCACACATAAAGAAAAGGCCACAAATAGATTAAATTCTATTTGTGGTTAATTTATTTTAAAAAAATATAAAAATAATAGAAATATTTTTAAAATTAATACATATAATAATATTAGTAAAAGATAAGGGAAGAGAAAACATAAAAAATATTAACATAGAAAAAATATTAAAAAACTTTAAAAAAAGTATTGACAAAAAGGCGATTAGCTATTATAATAGTTTATGTAAGTTGATTGCGGGTGTAGTTCAATGGTAGAACGTCAGCCTTCCAAGCTGAATACGTGAGTCCGATTCTCATCACCCGCTCCAACATTTTTTTTTGACTTTTTTACCAGTCTAAGTTTTTTAGATTGGTATTTTTGATATAAAGTATTATTATAATAAATTATAAAAATAGAACTGTTGCTACAGTTCTATTTTTTGTTTAATGTTCTTTATTATATTATCTAATTCTTTATCACTATACATTTTATTTATATCATCATATTCTAAAATATCTCCACTTGTAAAGTTATATAGATATTCAAAATCAAAAAGAAGAAATTCAGATATACTTTTAAACCATTTATCTATTGCTATACATACATCTTTTTGTTCTTCTTCACTCATTTGTCCTACAGTAATTAAGTATATTTTCTTACCTTTTAATCTTTCGCTAGCACAGTATGGATTAAATCTATCAAAAATATTTTTTAGTATTCCAGTTATTTGGTTCATATAGATAGGTGACATTATAATGATTTTATTACAACTATCAATTGACTCGTAAATTTTATTCATATCATCTTTTAAAATACAGTGATTATCATCATTTTTTTGACAAGCGTTACAACCTAAACAATATTTAATATCTAAATCTTTTAAAGAATATAAAATATCATCTTTTTCTTTTAATTTATTTAGCAAATTATAGCTGTTATTTTTTCTATTGCTACCACTAATATATAAATTCATATTACACCTCTTTTAATATTTCTTCAAACTTTGTATATCCAGATTCAGAATTAATATGACCACCATTTTTTATAATGTATTGATTTGTTGTAAGATTATCTGCAAAATCTTTTTCTGCTTCAAAACTTACATATGGATCATTATCTGAATAAAAACATACAATATTATTACAATAATTTTTTATATCATAAAAATTGTTAATATACATTGTTTTATTTACTGTATCAAAATCTAAATTAATTCCAAAATAATTGTTAAATCCACATACAAATATTAATTTTTGTACTTTTATTTTATTTGTAATTAAATATTTACATACAAAAGCAGGAGATATACTATGAGCAATAATTATAGTATTTTCATTAATTAATAATTTATCTAATACTTTAGACCAGCTTTCAAAGTTTTGCTTATCTATTCCTACTGGCATTTGTGGTACATCAACTTGTTTGTTATTATTTTCTAATTGTTCTTTTAGCCATGGAAACCAATTTTCTTGATTAGAACCAAAACTTCCATGAAGAATAATGTAATTTTCTTTCATTTAAAATCCTCCTAATTTAAAATATATTTGTATTATTATACTATACATAAGCTTAAATTTAAATACTATTTATTAAGAGCGGTTAGTAATTCAATTATGGTTTGTTTTTGATTATCTGAAATAGGGTTGCTGGCAGCTTTATCATGACCTTTTCCTCCAAAAGCCTCACCAATTTTTCTAACATTTACATTATCTTTGATACTTCTGTATGAAACAGTTCCATAATCTAAAGCAATCATCATAATAAAATCTATGTCAAAATTTTGTTCTTTTAAGTATTCTGCAAGCTCATTTCTATACTCATAATCTATAAAAGCAATACCAGCTTTTAGTCCAAGAATTTCTTTATAGAATAGTTTATTTGAATAAGTGACTACTTTTTCGTTAACTTGACTTATTTTATTATTAATTAGCATTGTTTCAAATTCGTTAAATACAAAGTTTGTACTATTGGATAATTTTTTATATATTAAATTTATATAATTATTACAACCAATTGAGTCAAAAAGTAGAGCAAGCTTACGAGGTTTATCATCATTATATTTTGTTTTCCATTCCCAAGTGTCATGTTTTCTAGTAAGCTCAGAAAATTCTTTTATAGCTAAATTAGAATTATCTATTAAGTTAAGTTGTATAAGATGTTCGTAAAATAAACTAGTGCCACAGCATAGACCATTTTCATCTGATATTTTTAAAGTAACAAAAGGATAATTATTTATATTTTTTTCAATTGATGTTTTGTGATGATCAAAAATATAAAATTTATTCTTTAGTTTGGTATCTTTAGCAATTATAGATAGCATTGGTTCTTCAAGCCATAAATCTGTAATATATACTTTATCATAATTATAAATTTTTCCATTATTATAATATTTTTCTACTTCAGTTTGAACATTAAAAGTTTCACATAGTACATATTCTACATCTTTGAAAGCAAGTTTTGATAGTACAGCACTTCCCATACCATCTATATCACTTTTATGTGTAAATAATAATATTTTCATTTAAGACCTCCATTGTTTTTAAATAGTATACTATAAATTAATATATTTTACTATATGATTATATAGTAAATATGGTATAATAAGAAAAATAATGAAAGGAAGAAATATTATGGAAGATATATCTGTTTTAGTTGGTGATATTAAATTTAATTTTAGAGTAGGAGTAATATTTGAGTATAATGGAAAAGTTATAATTGAAAAAGGTGGTAAAGGAGGTCATAGTGTTTTACCAGGCGGTAGAGTGAAAATACAAGAAGATACTAAGAAAGCTTTAATTCGTGAAATAAAAGAAGAGATGAATTTTGACATATCTAAAAAGGAAATTAAACTGCAAAGTATTATTGAAAATTTTTTTGAGAACAGTAATCAAAAATTTCATGAGCTATATTTTGTATATAGAATAAAATTAGATGATAATGATATTATTATTAAAAGGAATAAGAAAGATTTTATAAATTATGATTCAGATTCTAATTATTATGAATTTATAGATATAAATAAAATAGAGGCTGAAAATATTAAACCATATATAATAAAGAAAATAGTAAAAGAAAATAAATTTGATAATTTTGTTGTAAAAGATTAATTAGGAATGAACGATATTTGTTCATTCCTAATTTAAGTACTATGCTTTTTTTGCATTAAAACTATATACAACTTTTCCATGACGAAGTTCATGGGCCTTCTTTTTTATCTCCATAATGAAAATAGGAGAGATGGATATTAGAATAGTATAAATCCATTGAGTAAAGTTTAGTGGGACAACATCAAATATTTGAGCAATAGATGGAATAATTGTAACTATTACTTGTATAAATGTTCCAAAAATAAATGCAAGCATTAAGTATTTATTTTTAAATAATCCAACTTCAAAAATAGAGTCATCACTTCTAATATTTAAACTATGAACAAGTTCAGTAAGTCCAAGAGATATAAAAGCCATTGTTCTTCCAACATTTAGTCCATATTTACTTGTACCTATATAGAATGCAAGTAAAGTAATAGCACCAATCATGCATCCTTCAAAGAATATTTTAAACCATAATCCATCAGAAAAAATACCTTTTTTAGGATTTTTAGGCTTTCTATTCATTATATATTTATCTGCTGGTTCTAAACCTAAACCAATTGCAGGAAAAGAGTCTGTTACAAGATTTATCCAAAGTAAATGAATAGCAAGTAGGGGAGTGTCAAAACCAAGAAGCAGTCCTAGAAATATTGTTACTATTTCACCAATATTAGTTGATATTAGAAAGTGAACAGCTTTTGTTATATTATCATATATATGTCTTCCTTCTTTAACAGCTTTTACTATTGTTACAAAATTATCATCTGTAAGTATCATATCTGATGCATTTTTTGCAACATCTGTACCATTAAGTCCCATTGATACTCCTATATCAGCATTTTTTAATGCTGGTGCATCATTTACACCATCACCAGTCATCGCAACAATATTTCCATTTTTTTGAAATGCCTTTACAATTTTTACTTTATGTTCAGGGGAAACTCTTGCAAAAACAGAGTATTTCATTATTTCGTTTTCAAATTGTCTATTAGGAATTTTATCTAGTTCATTACCAGTTATTGCAATATCTCCTTCTTGATATATTCCAAGGTCTTTTGCAATTGCTTTTGCAGTTAATATATGGTCACCAGTTATCATAACTGTTTTTATTCCTGCTTTTTTAGCAGTATATATTGCTTCTTTAACACCTGGGCGTGGTGGATCTATCATACCAACAAGACCTACAAATGTAAGCTCTTTTTCTATATTATCTGAATTAATGTTTGATGGAAGAGATGATACGTCTTTATAGCTTATTGCTATAACACGAAGTGCATCATTTGCCATTTTTTCATTTGCTCTTTGTATATTTTTTTCATAGTCGTAGTTCATACAAGAGGAAGCACCAGAATTATAAACGTAACTACATCTTTTTAATATAACATCAGGAGCACCTTTTGTTATTATTCTATATTTATCTCCAACTTTATGAATTGTTGTCATCATTTTTCTATCAGAGTCAAAAGGTATTTCATTTACCCTTTTCATTTTTGAATATAATGTGTTTTTATTTTTGCCATATTTTAATCCTATATTTACAATAGCAGCTTCTGTTGGTTCTCCTATAACTTCTTTGTTATTTATTTTACAATCATTACACATACTACCAAGTTCTAATATATAATTAAAGTCTGTAGAGTTAGTATTATTTGTAATATCTTCTTTACAATTATATACTTTTACAACACTCATTTTATTTTGTGTTAAAGTACCTGTTTTATCTGAACAAATTATAGAGCTACTACCAAGTGTTTCAACGGCAGGAAGTTTTCTAATTATTGCATTATTCTTAGCCATTTTAGTTACACCAATAGAAAGCATAATAGTAACAACAGCAGGTAATCCTTCAGGAATTGCTGCAACAGCAAGACCAACTGAAGTAATAAACATTTCTTTTAAAGATATACCTTTTATAATTCCAATTATAAAAATAGCAAAACAAATTAATAAACAAATTATACCTAAAGTTTTACCAATACCTGCAAGCTTTTTTTGAAGGGGTGTTTGAGGAGCTTCATCAGTTATAATCATTTTAGCTATTTTACCAACTTTTGTGCTCATTCCTGTTTCTGTTACAATTGCTTTTGCATGGCCATTTGTAACAATTGTTGTTGAAAAGGCCATATTTACTGTATCACCTAGTGCGATATTTTTGTTTAATATCATACTTGCATCTTTAGTAACTGGTACAGTCTCACCAGTAAGAGCAGATTCTTCAATTTTTAAGTTGTATGAATCTATTAATCTACAATCCGCTGGCACAAAGTTTCCTGCTTCAAGTTCAATTATATCTCCAGGAACTAAGTCTTTACTATTGATAGTTAATGTTTTGGAATTTCTTATTACTACTGAGGTAGGGGAAGAGAGCTTTTGTAATGCTTCTAGAGATTTTTCAGCCTTGCTTTCTTGAATAACTCCAATTATTGCATTTATTACTACTATTGATACAATTATTATTGAATCAGCATAATCGTTAGTACCTTCAATATAAGACATTAAAGCAGATATTATAGCAGATATAAGTAGTATTATAATCATAAAATCTTTAAATTGTGATATGAATTTAGATAATATACTTTCTTTTTTCTTTTCATCAAGTTTATTTTCTCCATATTTCTTCTTTCGTTTTAATACTTCTTTTTCAGTAAGTCCATTATAGATATTAGTATCTAAGTTTCTTTTTACTTCATCGACAGATTGTGTATGCCACATATAATCACTCCTTTGTACAAGTTTCTGTTTCAGTATATGAAAATAAAAAGAAAATATGATTTATAAAGAATAGAAAAAACTAGCCTAAAATAATTTAGACTAGTTTATTACGTATAATATTTAATTATTCATTGTTATTTTGATGTTTTTGTTTTAATTTTAACTTTCTAATAGGTCTATTTTCAAATTCTGTAGCCATATCTTGAAGCTTAAATACTTCTTGTTGCCACTGTAATCTGTATTTTTCTAATACTTTCTTATCTACTTTTCCATCTACAACAGCACCTTCCATGTACATAGGTTTTCCATATACAACTCTTGTTTTCTTAAATGGTCTTGGTTGTTCTAAGAAAACTGGTACAATAGGAACGTTAGCTTTTGCAGAAATGAAGAAAGCACCAGATTTAATTCTAGATAATTTATTTTTATTTAAATCTGAAATTGTTCCTTGAGGGAAGAGCATAAATAGTTTATTCTTTCCGTCTTTAAAATAGTCTATTGCTTCTAGTAGTTCAACACCATTATGTCTATCTCTATCAATTTTTACAACATCAATCATATTAAGAAATACTGCCATAAATTTATGCTGAAAACATTCTTTTTTAGCAAGTATTCTAATATTTTTATTGTGAGTCCACATAACTGGACCATCGGCGTCACTTACATGATTTGGACATAGTATATATGAACCATTAGATAAATCTGGTTTGTTATATTCTTTTACTCTATATAAATTTCCTATTATAAATTTCCCTATTACTTTTAAAGCCTTACCCATAATTACCTCCCTGATATAACATATCAACTTATGATTGATAAGCTTTATAAAAATCATTATACAATAAAAAAATTAATCTGTAAAGCTAGTTGCGTTATAAATTATAGTATATGTATATTGTCTAAAATTGTAAAAAATGATATAATTTATGAGTATTTGTAAGAATAAGTTTTCCGCAACTACTAGTTTCTTAAGTTGCAACTATAGGAGGAAGAAATGGAAGAACTAAAAATAGAGGTTAAGTATTTTAATTTGAAATATACATTAGAATGTGGTCAATGTTTTAGATGGAAAGAAATAGATAATTATTATGTAGGAGTAATAAAAGATAGAGTAATAAAAATTAGACAAGAAGACAATACATTATATATAAGAAGTAATAATGTAAATGATTTAGAAAAAGTAGTAAGAGAGTATTTTGAATTAGATAAAGATTATAAAGAGATAGAAGAAAGAATTTCTAAAGTAGATAAATATGTTAAAGAGGCAGTAAAAAATACAACTGGTTTAAGACATTTAAAACAGGATTTTTTTGAAACTATAATTTCATATATAATATCTGCAAATAACAATATTCCTAGAATTTCAAAATCTGTAAATGAAATTTCTAGAAGATACGGAAAAGAAATTGAATTTGATGAAGAAAAATATTATTTATTTCCAAGACCAGAAGATTTAAAAAATGTATCTATAGATGAATATAGAGAATGTGGAGTAGGATTTAGAGATAAATATATATACAATACAGTTAAAAAGATTAATGATAAAGAAATAGATTTAGATAAAATGCAATGGATGGAAACTACAGAACTTAAAAAATTACTTTTAACTTTAATGGGAATTGGACCAAAAGTTGCTGATTGTATTTTATTATTTTCTTGTTCTAGACAAGAAGTCTTTCCAATTGATGTTTGGGTTGAAAGAGTAATGAAAAAGTTATACTTTGAAGATAAAGACGTAAGTAAAAAACAGATATTAGAATACTCAGACAAAAACTTTGGAAAAGATGCAGGAATAATTCAACAGCACTTATTTTATAATATAAGAGAAAAAATGATATAGTAATAACTTGCTAAAGTATTATAATTATAATATAATAAGTAGCATATGTTAAATTATAGGAGGAAATAATGTCAAGTTTACCAATTTTAGTTAAGTATATAATAGTTGGAATAATTAGTATGGTTCCAATTGTAGAATTAAGAGGAGCGATTCCTATTGCAGAAGGACTAGGTCTTAATATATTTTTATATTATCCAATAGCAATAATTGGAAATATGCTACCTGTACCATTTATATATTTATTTGCAAGAAAAATTCTTGAATGGGGAAAAGATAAAAAATTAATTGGAAAATTTTTCACTTGGTGTTTACAAAAAGGTGAAAAAGGTGGAGAAAAATTAAAAGAATCTGCAGGAAATAGTGGATTATTTTGGGCATTACTTTTATTTGTAGGTATTCCACTTCCAGGAACAGGAGCTTGGACTGGAACTCTTGCAGCAAGTTTTTTAAAAATAGATTTTAGAACAAGTATTACAGCAATAATTCTTGGAGTATTACTTGCAGGTATTATAATGTCATTTGGAAGTAAAATTGTTTCAATTTTAGGTTGGCCAGGACTTATAGCTATAATAGCAGTAATAGTTGTTGCAATTGTAGTTTCAATATTATTAAATAAGAATAAAAAGAAAAATAAGTAAGTTAATAAAATAAAAGGTTGAAATATAACCTTTTATTTTTATGTAATTTTTGATTTTACTAGTCAAAGTAGAAAACACAATCTTTTTTTACAAAAATAGATATTTATTCTTGACTTTAACCCCATAATATGATAAAATAGCTAAGCATACATGAGTTAAAGAAGCGTGGAGGTGTGTTTATAAATGAGAGAAAATATAACAATGGCGTGTACAGAATGCAAACAAAGAAATTACGAAACTGAAAAAAATAAAAGAAACAATCCTGATAGAATTGAAGAAAGAAAATTCTGTAAATTCTGTGGAAAACATACAGTACACAAAGAAACAAAATAGTTTATTGAGGAGTGAATTGTTATGGCAAAGGGATTTGTTAAAGGCGTAAAAAGTGAACTAAAAAAAGTAGTATGGCCAACAAAAGAACAACTTATTAAAAGCACAACTATGGTAATATTATTAGTAGTTGTATTTGCAGCTATTATATTAGGATTTGATATGTTACTTGAATTTGCAGATACTAAAATCTGGAGTTTCATACAAACAAAAATTGGCTAATATATATTGTTCTTTTATTTATAAAGATAATTTTAAATAGAGAAGGAGTTGAATGTTGTGGAGAATGATTTAGGTACAGATTCATCAGCACGTTGGTATGTTGTATACACTTATTCTGGTTATGAGAATAAAGTAAAGGCAACTCTAGAAAAAATTGTTGAAAATAAAGGCATACAAGATAAGATTCAAGAAATAATAATTCCTATGGAGGAAGAAATTGAAATAAAAGATGGTAAACAAAAATCATCTATTAAAAAAGTATTCCCAGGTTATGTTCTTGTAAAAATGATAATGACTGATGAAACATGGTATGTTGTAAAAAACATAAAAGGAGTTTTCAACTTTGTAGGTGTAGGGGATAAACCATTACCACTTACAGAAAAAGATATGCAATCTCTTGGAATAGAAGATATAATAAACTTAGATTTTGAAGTTGGAGACAGTGTTAGAATAACAACAGAACCTTTCTACAATTATCCAGCTATTATCGAAGAAATCTTCAAAGAAAAGAAGAGAGTAAAAGTTAAAGTTTCTATGTTTGGAAGAGAAACAACAGTTGATTTGGAATTTAACCAAATACAGAAAATATAATAAATTTGTTATTAAGTATATTTTACAATATATTTATATAAAAATAACCTATGCTTAAGGGGGTGAAAATGATGGCAGAAAAGAAAGTTACACATGTTGTAAAACTACAAATTCAAGCTGGTAAAGCTAATCCAGCACCACCAGTAGGACCAGCATTAGGACCAACTGGAATCAATATAATGCAATTTTGTAAAGATTTCAACGAGAAAACTGCAAAAGACGCTGGAATGATATTCCCAGTAATATTAACAGTATATGCAGATAAAACATTTGAATATGTTTTAAAAACTCCACCAGCTGCAGTTCTATTAAAACAAGCTGCTAAAATCGATAAAGGTTCAGCAAAACCTCATAAAGATAAAGTAGCTAAAATTAAAAGAGCTCAAGTTGAAGAAATCGCAAACATTAAAATGAAAGATCTTAACGCATCATCACTAGATTCTGCAGTATCTATGATCAAAGGTACAGCTAGATCAATGGGGATAGTAGTTGAAGACTAAAAATGGGAGAACATTTATTGTTCGCTAAGACCAAAGGAGGGAAAAAGAAATGAGTAAAAGAATGGACGAAGCTAGTAAATTAGTTGAAGCAGGAAAATTATATGATGCTAAAGAAGCATTAGAACTTGCCTTAAAAATGCCTAAAGCTAAATTCGATGAAACAGTTGAAATGCACATAAAACTTGGTGTTGATTCTAAACAAGCTGATCAACAAGTTAGAGGTGTTATCGTACTACCAAATGGTACTGGTAAATCTAAAAAAGTTTTAGTACTTGCTAAAGGTGACAAAGCTGAAGCTGCAAAAGAAGCTGGAGCAGATTTCGTTGGTGACGATGATATGATTGAAAAAATCCAAAGAGAAAACTGGTTTGAGTATGACGTTGTAGTAGCTACACCTGATATGATGGCTTCTTTAGGAAAAATCGCTAGATTACTTGGACCAAAAGGATTAATGCCAAATCCAAAATCTGGAACAGTAACTATGGATGTTGCTAAAGCAGTATCTGAAATCAAAGCTGGTAAAATTGAATATAGATTGGACAAAACTAATATAATTCACTGCCCAATAGGAAAAGTTTCATTTGGAACAGATAAATTACTTCAAAACTATGAAACTTTACTAAGCGCTATTGTTAAAGCAAAACCTGCTGCAGCAAAAGGAACATACTTAAAATCTATTGCTATATCAACAACAATGGGCGTAGGTATTAAAATTAACCCAAGACAGTAAGTGGAGAAATCCATAAATCTTACCGAGGTTTTTAAATAGGATAACGGAACGTAAGTTTTTGTTAGACACTTAAAAATCTCGTAAGTGTCTGGCAAAAACTTTTTTTGAATTTAAGGAGGTGTCAAAAAAGTGCCAAGTGAAAAAGTATTAAATCAAAAGAAAGCAAAAGTTGAAGAACTTTCTGAAAAATTTAAAAAAGCAAAAATGATTGTTTTAACTGAATACAGAGGTATATCAGTTGCAGACGACACTAAATTACGTGCTCAATTTAGAGCTGACGGAAATGAATATGTGGTTGTTAAAAATTCTACAATTTCATATGCTGCAAAAGCTGCAGGAATTGAAGGATTAGAAACTTTAGAAGGACCAACAGCTGTAGTAATCGGATATGAAGATTATGTAGCACCTGCTAAAGTAGCTAATGATTTTGCAAAAGATCATGATTTCTATAACATCAAAGCTGGTGTTATGGATGGAAAAGTTATTGATGTTGCTGAAGTTAAAAAACTTGCTTCACTACCATCAAAAGAAACATTATACTCTATGCTTGCTTCTGCATTACTTGGAAATATCCGTAATCTTGCAGTTGTTCTTGATCAAGCAAGAGAAAAACAAGCTGAAAATGCTTAATTAATTTCTATTGATAAAAAATAAATTTATATATATTTAGGGAGGAATTTAAAATGGAAAAAATAGAAAAATTAGTAGAAGAAATCGAAAAATTAACAGTTATCGAATTAGCTGACTTAGTTAAAGCTATCGAAGAAAAATTTGGAGTAAGCGCTGCTGCTGCTGTTGTTGCTGCAGGTCCTGCTGCTGGTGCTGCTGCTGCAGAAGAAAAAACTGAATTTGATGTAGTACTTAAAGATGCTGGTGCAACTAAAATTGCAGTTATCAAAGTAGTTAAAGAAGCTACTGGATTAGGACTTAAAGAAGCTAAAGAATTAGTTGACGGAGCTCCTAAAACAGTTAAAGAAGCTATGCCAAAAGCTGACGCTGAAAAATTAGTTGAAGATTTAAAAGCTGCTGGTGCAATGGCTGAATTAGCATAATTTAGTTTAAAATAATGCAAATAAAAAATACGACTAAAAGGTCGTATTTTTTTTAACTATTTTCTACTAGAAATTTAAATAATATTGTTTTAATTTCTGTAAAAGATAAGTCTTTTCTAAAATAATTTAAGTAGTTACTTGAATTTTTTATACATTTTATTACTTTAGGAATATAGGTATTAAGAAGATGTCTTATTTTATTTGGGTTATTACCATTAATAAATGTGGATAAATTTATTATAGAAATTAGTATAAATTTTTCATCTGGATATAAATGTATATTATTATATGAATCAGAATCTAAATATTTAAGTAAATCATCAGAAAAATTTAAATTTTCTCTAGTTGTTTCACTAAACAATAATGTATATTTTTTTATAGCCATTTCTTTTTTAGTATATTCTTTATTTATATTGTGAAATTCCATAAATGCTTTTAAACATATTGCTTCATAATATTTAGCATATAATTTAAGTCTTTCTGAGTTTGTACAACCATTTTCAAGTTGTATTGAAATGCTTGCAATGGTAATTTTTAAAGCTTCAAATAGAACTTCTTTTCTAAATCGTAAATCTTTGTTCATATTATACCTCCTTATAAATATTAATTTTTAAGATAGAGTATTAAAGTTTACTAGATTATATAATAATATGCAAATAAAAACAAGTACTAATTGGTAGTACTTGCTAAATTTTCCATTATGTCGTTCTTTTGGAACCCATTTAAACTTTCTTTTAAACAACTAAACTTATCAATAATAGTTTGTGTTTTATCTGAAATATAGTCGGTTTTGATTAGAATTCTTTCAAACATTCTTAATCTAAAATTTTCTTTAAATAAATTAAATATACTAAGTGTAGATAAACTCAAAAGAATAGTATAATCCTTATTATGAATATATTCATCTATAGTATTTAATGAACAACTATAGATAAATTCATACCTTTCTTTTTGAGAATATGTATCACTTAATTCGTTAGAAAACTCATCTCTAGTATTTAAAAGATAAGATAAAAAATTTTTTAAAGTTCCATCTAGAACATTTGTTAGTCTTTTTTCAGTAGATAACATAAAATAATCCCTCCAAATATTAATTTTTTAGTATACAAGTATACATAATGTGATAAATATTATATAATACTTTATGTATTTTGTCAAGAATTCCTTTATATTTTAGTATTCATATGGTATAATATAATTGTATGGGGATGTAAGGTTTCGACGGCTATTTTGACATACTATAAGCGAGTAGTGGATTCTCGTTGGCCACTATAAAAACGAGAAATTAAAATTAAACGCAGATAAAGAATTTGCAATGGCTGCTTAATTAAAAGCGGCAATCTTTAGATATTTTGCTAGAGGATATTTAAAGGTTTCATAATAATTCTAGCTAACAAATCTATCAAAAGATTGTATGATAGAGGGTAATTACAATCATATTATTTCATATTTTTGTAAATGTTAAAGTGAAATAATATTAATCTTAACATTTACTGCACTCGGAGAAAATGGTATAGATGAATTTTCGGACGTGAGTTCAACTCTCACCATCTCCACCAATAAATTTTAAAATAACGTAAAGAAGAGAAATTTATATTTAATTTCTCTTTATTTTTTTGCTAAAAATATGCTTTATATATTATTTTGTATATATTGAGTATAATAATAATTAATGATATACTAAAAGAGTAAATATTACTTTGATTTTAGGAGGATAAAATAGAAATGAAGGAAAATAAAGTTATTTTTATTACAACAGTATTAAACTTAATAGTATTTATACTAAAATTAGTTTCAGGAATAGTTTTCTCGTTTTCAACGTTAATTGCAGATTCTGTTCAATCATTTGTAGATTTTATTACAGATATTACAAGTTTAATAGCAAATAAGATAGGAAAACGAAGAGCAAATAAAACATATCCATTTGGTTATGGTCAAGTATATTATTTAAGTAATCTATTTACTGGAATATTATTATTTTTAATAGGAGTATTTATACTTTATCAATTTTTCTTTTTTAAAGGTGAATTAAATAAAAGTCCAGTTCTTTTTGGTATAATTATAATTGTTTTAATTATAAAATTATTAGTTGTAAGTTTATTACAAAGATACGGTAAAAAGTATAAGAGTGAGTTAATGATTGAAGCCTCAAAAGAATCCAAAGCAGATTTTATATCAACATGTGTAGTACTTAGTGTATTAGTACTAGAATTATTTGAAAAATATATACCTAGTTTCATAAATATAGATAAAATTGGTAGTTTAGGAATGGCAATATATGTTTTTTATACATCTATTAAAATTATAATATCTAACATTAGAGGCATTCTTACAAATGATGAGGAAAATGATGAAATAAAAGAAGAAGTAACTAAAGAATTAAGTAAGTTTAAAGAATTAAATTTAAGAAAAATTAAAATCATTAAAATGTCAACATATTATACAGTATTTATACAAATGAAATTAGATGAAAACTTAACAATAAGAGAATATTTATTACTTGAAAAGAAATTAAAAGTACATTTAAAATCTAAAAATAGATTAATTAGGTTTATTGATATAGAACCAGTATAATTATTATATGTAAAGTTTAAAGGAGAAAAAAATTAATATGATTATAGGTATTTGTGGTAAGTCTGGTTCTGGTAAAAGTACATTAGCAGATAAAATAATTGAAAGTATTAAAAAGCCAGCATTACATTTGAATATAGATGAAATAGGTCACAATGTTTTATTAATTGATACAGTAAAAGAAGAATTAATAAAAGCATTTGGAAACTCAATTATGGATAAAGATATTGTTAATAGAAAAAAGCTTGGTAAAATAGTATTTGCTTCTAAAGAAGAAATGGAAAAACTTACAGATATTACTTGGAAGTATATGCAAATAGAAATTGATAAATTTATAAGTAATAATAAGGAGAAAGTAATTATTTTAGATTGGATATTATTACCAAATACGAAGTATTTTAAAATGTGTGATATAAAAATACTTTTAGATATTCCATATGAAGAGAGAAAAAAAAGAGCATTAAAAAGAGATAATATATCTAAATCAGAATTTGATTTAAGAGAAAAAGCGAGTATAGATTATAGCAACGAGATTTTTGATTATGTTGTAAAAACAAATGATAGTAATATATTAAGAAAGGTAGAAGAGTTAATATGACAAGAGTTTTATATCCAGGAAGTTTTGACCCAATTACAAAAGGACATATGAATATTGTTGAGCAAGCAAGTAATTTATTTGATGAAGTAATAATTGTGGTTTTACAAAATCCATCAAAGAAAACTGAGCTATTTACTTTAGAAGAACGAGTAGAAATAATTAAAGAATTATATAAGGAAAATGATAATGTAAGAGTTATTTTAGGTAGTGGTGCAACTGTGGATATAGCACAGTATTATGAGTGTAAGGCAATAATTAGAGGACTTAGAAGTTTAACAGATTATGACTATGAAGTACAATTACAGCAAATGAATAAAGAAATATCTAATAACAAAGTAAATACTGTATGTTTATTCGCAGATAAGGAATACCAATTTGTATCATCTAGTATGGTTAAAGAAGTGATGAGTCTTGGTAAAGATATTTCAAAATATGTTGCTCCTTTAGTTAAGGATAAAATGTTAGATAAGTAATATAAAATAAATACACTTGATATACTATATATGCGGTGCTATAATATTGGAGAAAAAAGAGGAGGTGAGAAAAAATGAAGATATTAATTACTGGAACTTCAAGTGGAATAGGACAAGCTATTGCATTAAAATTTCTTGCGAATAATCATGAAGTAATAGGAATGGACATAAATGAGTCTACAATAGATAATAAATTATATACTCATATTCAAAGTGATATACGTAATTTAAATTTACCAGAAATTAAAGATGTAGATATTTTAGTAAATAATGCTGGAGTTCAAGATAGTGGTGAAGATATAGATATAAACTTAAAAGGTACAATGCATATTACAGAAAAGTATGGAATACAACCAAATATAAAATCTATTGTATTTATTGCATCTGCAAGTGCTTCAACTGGCTCTGAGTTTCCAGAATATGTTGCAAGTAAGGGTGGAATGGTTGCATATATGAAAAATGTAGCTTTAAGAATATCTAAATTTGGTGCAACAAGCAATAGTATTTCTGCTGGTGGAGTTATAACAAAACTAAATCAACATATTATTGATAGCTCAGATTTATGGAAGCAGGTTTTAGATGAGACTATGCTTAATAAATGGGCAACAGTAGAAGAAATAGCAGATTTTGTATATTTTGTTTCAGTAATAAATAAAAGTATGACAGGACAAGATTTACTTGTAGATAATGGAGAGGCTTTAAAATCCAATTTTATTTGGTAAAAAAATAAAAGTAGTTAACCTAAAACCTACTTTAAAAAAATGAAGGAGTGAAAAAATGAATATAATACTTGGAATTATTAGTGTTATTTTATGCTTTTTGGCAGTAGTTTTAATGGAAAAAATATTTAAAAAAGAAGGGTTATATGTTTGGGTAAGTATAGCTACTGTAATTGCAAATATATTAGTTTGCAAGACAGTAAATATAATGGGACTTACATCTTCTTTAGGAAATATTATGTTTGCAAGCAATTTCTTAGCAACAGATATTTTAAGTGAAAAGTATGGAGCAAAACATAGTAAAAAAGCTGTGTGGTTAGGAGTTGTATCATGTGTAATTTTTCTAGTTTCAACTCAAATTGGGATATTATTTGTACCAGATGATACAGATATAGCACAAGATAGTATGAAAACATTGTTTAGTATTAATTTAAGAACAAGTATAGCAAGTTTAACAATGTATTTAATAAGTAATTTGTTAGATATATGGTTGTTTGAAAAAATAAGAGAAAAGGTTCCAAATAAATTATGGCTTAGAAATAATATTTCAACAATTATTTCTAATTGTAGTGAAAACTTTTTCTTTGCTTTTCTAGCTTTTGTCGGTCTTTTTGATATTCAAACTATTTTATCCATTGCTATAACAGGTTCTATAATAGAAATAATTATTGCTATATGTGATACACCATTTCTATATATTGCTAAAAAAGATAAAGTAGAAAATCTAGTAAGTGAAGATAAATTAAATACTTAATATTAAAATAAATTTAATATCAGAAAAAAATATTTTTTCTGGTAATTTTTTTATTTTATTTGTATAATTAAATTAGGAGTGGATTTTTTGTGAAAAAGCAAGAATATATAGATATAATTAATGACAGATTGAAAAATGATGAAAAATCAAGAAAAATATTACTTGAACAAGTAGAAGCATATTATAAAGCATTAAAAGAATATAAAGTAGAGTCTTCTAAATATAAAATAGGAGATAGAGTACTACTTCCACAAGGAACATTAATGCATGGCACATATAAAAACATAAGAGGGCTTAAAAATATAGTTAAAAATGGACTTGTATCAAGTTGGTTTGTAGAAGGAAGAAAGAATAAATATCCAAGTTGTGTAGGTTTATGGAATTTAAAAAAAGACTATTATTTAGATGAATATATTAATTTTTATAGTGGTGGAACATTTGGCTACTATGAGAATAAAAATACAGATATATGTATAACTAAAGTTATTCCATATAGTGAATTATCTAATTTACCAAATGTTATAAGTGAAATTAAATCAAAAGAATATCATATGTGGCTTTTTGAACAAACAAAGGAATCTAGGTTCTTACCAAGTTTAGTACAAGATTCAGTTCAAATAGGAATTATATTTAATGGAAATAATGATTATATAAATGAGCTTAAAAAGAGAGATATATTAAAAAAATTTAGTGATGAAGAGGCAAAACCATTTGTAAGTTCATATTATTATGATAGATTTGTATTTCATAGGAAGAATATGAATGACTTTTTCACAGATAGAGAAAGTGCGATATTATTTGGTATACCTTCTTGTTTTATTGAAGGAATTTTAGTAGGAAGAAACTATGAAAAAAATGAGGAAATGCTAAAAGAAATAAAAGACATTTTACCTAATGTATATATTTGTAATTTAGATGGAATTGTAATTAAAATTTAAATAGAAGAATAGGCATCTTGTTATACAAGATGCTTTTTAGTATATTATAAATAAAAACAAAAAGTATGCATATATTTGGTTGTTAAATACACATAAAAATGATATAATAGTATGGCGTATTTAGTACGTAATATATGAAAAAACATAGAGTTTTAAATGGGGGAAGATGTATGGCTTCAAATACTGTATTTTTTTGTAAGGAATGTGGATATGAATCAGCAAAATGGTTAGGAAAATGTCCAGGGTGTAATAGTTGGAATAGTTTTGTTGAAGAAAAAGTAAATAAAAAATCAAGTAGTAAAACACAAAATGGTCATATATCAACATTTAGTGGAACAAGTACTGTAAAAAAATTAAAAGATATTGTAGTAACAAAGGAAGTAAGACTTAACACTGGATATGAAGAATTAAATAGGGTATTTGGTGGAGGAATTGTTGAGGGCTCACTTAATTTAATAGGTGGAGAGCCTGGAATTGGTAAATCTACACTTATTATGCAAGTGTGTTCAAATCTAGCTCAAAGTGGAGAAGTGTTATATATTTCTGGTGAGGAATCTGAAACACAAGTAAAGCTTAGAGCAGATAGACTTAATGTTACATCTGAAAATATATTATTTTTTAATGAGACAAATATTGAGTGTATTGAGAATAAAATAGAAGAGATTTCTCCTAAATTTTGTATAGTTGATTCTATTCAAACAATGTATGATGAACAAATAAGTTCTACTCCAGGAAGTATATCACAGGTAAAAGAGGTTACAGCAAGACTTATGTATCAGGCTAAAAGAAAAGGAATAACAACAATTGTTATAGGGCATGTTACAAAAGATGGAGTTATTGCTGGACCAAGAATTCTAGAACATATGGTAGATACTGTAATATATATAGAAGGAGAAAGATTCTTATCTCATAGAATAGTTAGAGGAGTTAAAAATAGATTTGGTTCTACAAATGAAATAGGTATTTTTGATATGAAAGAGGAAGGAATGGTGGAAGTTAAAAATGTTGCAGATATATTTTTATCAAAAACAGATAAAAACCTACCAGGTACAGCAGTTGTTGCAACTGTTGAAGGAACTTCTACAATACTTATGGAAGTTCAAGCATTAACAACTCATTCATATTATAATATGCCAAGGCGTGTACCAAATGGGATAGATTTAAATAGACTTAATATGTTAATAGCTGTTCTTGAGAAAAGATGTAGTTTAAATTTAAGCTCTCAAGACATTTATGTTAATGTAATAGGTGGAATGAAAGTAGATGAGCCAGCAGTAGATTTAAGCGTTGCTATGGCAATAGTCTCTAGTTATAAAAATATAGTTATTGATCCTAAAACTGTATTTTTAGGTGAAATTGGACTGACTGGAGAAATAAGAAATATAACAAATTTTGAAAAAAGAATAAAAGAAATATCTAAACTTGGATATAACACAATATATACTAATAAGAGACAAATAGAAAGTTTAAAGGAAAAAGTTGATGCAAAGTTAATTGGAGTGTCAACAGTAGATGAGGTAATAAATAAGATTATATAAATAAGGAGGAAATATTTTTGAAACAAGATGAAATTTTAGAAGTATTAAGAAAAGTAGCACCAGGAACAGTATTACGTGATGGACTAGATAATATATTAAAAGCCAAAACAGGAGCTTTAATTGTATTATCTGAGAGTGATGCAGTAATGAATATAGTAGATGGAGGATTTAAACTAGACTTAGACTTTACTCCTGCAAATATATATGAACTATGCAAGATGGATGGTGCTATTGTTGTAAGTAGTGATATAAAGAAAATATTAAGAGCTAATGTACAACTTGTACCAGATTCTAAAATAAAGACAGTTGAAACTGGTACAAGACACAGAACTGCTGAACGTGTTGCAAAGCAAACAAATGAAATAGTTATAAGTATATCACAAAGAAGAGGAATTATTACAATATTTAAAGGAGATTTTAGATATGTAATAAAAGATATAGATGCTGTAAATATTGAAGCAAATCAGATGCTTGAAACTCTTGAAAAATATAAAAAGGTATTTGATCATACTTTAAATGTTTTAACAGAACATGAATTTGATGATATAGTTTACTTAGAACTTGTTGCAAATGCAATATATAGAAGTGAAACTGTAATGAGAATGAAAACAGAAGTTGAAAGAACTATAATTGAGCTTGGTAATGAAGGAAGACTTGTAAATATTCAGTTATTAGAGTTAATAGATAATGTAGAGCAAGAGGAAAAACAAATTATACAAGATTATATGGTAATAAATAAGAAGAAAGCAAAAAGAACACCTGAGGCTATACTTGAAGAGATTAGAAAAATAGATAGAAAAGGACTTATTGATTCAGAAAAATTAATTAAACTTTTAGGATATGAATCAGATAGTACAACAGAATTACTAGATAGAAATGTATCTCCAAGAGGATATAGAGTATTAAATAAAATACCTAAAATGCCAGCTAGTGTAATTGAGAAAATAATTGATGCTTTTGGTAGTCTTCAAATTGTATGTAATGCTACAGCTGCTCAATTAGATGATGTGGATGGAATAGGAGAAAGAAGAGCTAAAATAATAAGTCAATCATTAAAGAGATTACAAGAACAAAATATTTTAAAATTATATAATATATAATTTTGTAACACAAATGTAACAAATACGAAATTATGTAATTTAGAAATCACGTGTATGGCAAATATAGTGGTTTCTTTTTTTGATATTTATTATTTTAAAATAGAATATATGCTAGAAAGATACATTTTAAACATTTAAGGATTACATAAATATAAAAAGAAATGTAACATAAACATTACACTTGGTTTTTGTATTGTATAATTTACAAACATCGTATGTTACATTAATATTACAGAAATCAAGCCTTATTTAACATAACAATGAAATTGTGGTATAATATAAGTATAAAGAGGTGAGTTAAAATGAAAAGATGGACTATGGTTATTACGACTTGTATTATTATGATATTTGCTAGAGAAAGTGTTTATGGAGTAGAAAATATTGATTCACAATCAAATGGATTATTAAATGAAGGTAGAATTGTAATAGATTTTATGGTAGATGATACTTATCAAAAAGATAGTCCAGTAAAAGATGTGCAAGTTGAACTTTTATTTTTACTAAATGATGAAATGGTAGATATAAGAGAAATAGATGAATTAAAAAATACAACAATAAATTTAGTTAGTGATGAAAATGGTAAAATTGTGTTAAATAATTTACCATATGGATTATATCAATATAGAATATTAAATGCACCTAATGGATTTGAGTATAGTAAAGAATATGAATATATTGAAGTAGACTTATTAAATAAAAATATTAATATGGGAGTGTATTTAACAAGAAAAATAGAAATGGCAGAAGGAAGTACTATTGTAGAAGAACCAAAAGAAGAAATAGAAGATGAAAAAGATAAAACAAATGATGAGATTATGAATGAAGAAATTGTAATATCTACACCTAAAAATGAAGAAGTTATAGAAGAAGTTGTTATAGAGGATAATATAAATGCTTTAAAAACAAATGTAAATACATTATCTTTAGATATATATAGTTATACAGAAAATACAAAACAAGTAAATAAAACTGCAAATAGTGTAAGTAAAGTTGAAAAAAATAATGAAGAAGAAAAAGATGTAATTATGAAAAATACAATTAATTATATAAGAAATAGAATGAAGAGTTTAAATCAACAAATGATTATGAAATTTAAAGAGTATAAACTTTCAGAAACAATTAAAATTGCAATTAATACTATAGATGACACAATGAATACATATAAAGAGTTTGTAACAGACTTACCAAATGATAAAAAGAATAAGAAAATTAAAAGACAAAGTATTTTAATGGGAAAAATTAAAAATATTAAAAAAGAAAGATTATATAATTTACCATTAATTAGAGCAAGAGTAATATAAGTAAAATAAAGAATAACTACTAGTCTAAGTTTTAAGACTAGTAGTTATTTTCTTTACTTATACTACCAATTTAGATATAATATATATGTAAATTAGGAGGATTTATGGAAATAATTGTAGGTAAATATTCAGGATTTTGCTTTGGCGTTAAGCGTGCAGTTGATGGTGTTGAAAAAGAATGTAAAAAATATAAAAAATTAAATTGTCTAGGAGAAATTGTTCATAATGAAGTAGTAATAGAAGATTTAAAGAATAAAGGTGTGGAGTTTATAGATAGTATAGATGATATAAAAAATGAAAGGATTTTGGCAATTAGAGCACATGGTGTAGAAGAGAAAATATATAAAATAGCAAAAGATAGAAAAATAAAAATAATAGATTATACTTGCCCAAAAGTTGCAAAAATTCATGAACAAATTAAAGAGGCACAGAAAAATAACAAAAAAATAATATTAATAGGAAAAAAGAATCATCCAGAAATAATTGGCTCTAAAGGATATGCTAAAGATATATATGTGATTGAAAAGTTAGAAGAAGTAGAAGAATTACCAGATATGGAATCTGTTTTTTCAATAGTACAAACTACATTTTCTTATACAAAATATTTAGAAATAGAAAAAGCATTAAAGGACAAATTTAATAATATTGAATGTATAAATTCTATTTGTCTTAGTACAAAGAACAGACAAGAAGAATGTAGAAAGATTGCTCAAAAAGTAGATTTCATGGTAATTATTGGTGGTAAAAATAGTTCTAATACTAAAAAATTATATGATATTGCAAGTTTAGAATGTGAAAATTGTATAATTATACAAGATGAAAACGACAAAAAAATTGAAGATTCTAAAAAATATGATATAATAGGTATAATGTCAGGAGCATCGACTCCTACTAAGACTATAGAAAAAGTTGTTGATAGAATAAAGACTATTAACTAGGAGGAAAAAAATGGTTTTTAAAGAAGAATTAAAGAAATATCAAAACTATATTGATGAGAAACTAGATGAATATTTTAAAGAAGATAATACATATGAAAAAAGATTAAGAGAATCTATGAGATATAGTTTACTTGCAGGTGGTAAAAGAATAAGACCAATTCTTATGCTTGCAACATATAGACTATTTAAAGATGACTTTGAAAAATGTTTACCATTTGCAATAGGAATGGAAATGGTTCATAATGCAAGTTTAATTCATGATGATATGCCATGCATAGATAATGATGATTTTAGACATGGTAAACCAACAAATCATAAAATGTATGATGAATGTACAGCACTACTTGCAGGAGATGCTTTATTTAATTATTCAAATATAGTAATTACAGATGACTTAAGAGAAGAACTTGATATAAGAAAAATAAGCATGAAGATTATGGCTTTAAATGAATTTGTAAAAGCTAAAGATAGAATGATTGCAGGAGAATACTATGATACAGTAAGCCAAGGGGAAATCTTAACATTAGAACAACTTGAATATATGCATAGAAATAAAACAGGTGCATTAATAAAAGAGTCTGTTAGAATTGGTGCATTACTTGCTGGAGCAACAAATCAAGAATTACAAGTATTAACTAATTTTGCAGAAAATATAGGACTTGCTTTTCAAATTAAAGATGACATATTATCTGAAGTTGGAGATAGTAAAAAGACTGGAAAGCCAGTTGGTAATGATAGGGAAATGAATAAAGCAACATATGTTACCAAATATGGACTGGAAAGGGCACAAGAGATGCTTGATGATGTAATAAATGAAGCTATGACTAGTATACGTATATTTGGAGATAAGTCAGAATTTTTACTAGATTTAGCATTATATATAAAAGACAGAGAAAAATAAGGAGAAATAAAATGATAGAAGAATTTAAAACATTACTTAATGGTATTAATAGAGAAGGAATGGATAATTTAATAAACTTTATTGAAAAAACAGATTTTTATACTGCACCAGCTAGCACTAGATTTCACGGAAATTATGAAGGTGGATTATTAGAGCATAGTATGAAGGTATATGAAATACTAAAATATAAGGTTGAAAACTCTATAATGGAAGTAGAAGTATCAGATGATACACTAAAGATAGTAGCTCTTTTACATGATATTTGCAAAGTAAATTATTATAAAGTAGACTATAGAAATGCAAAAAATGAGGCAGGAGTATGGGAAAAAGTACCATATTATACAGTAGATGATACAATTCCTTATGGTCATGGAGAAAAATCTGTTATGATGCTTACAGAGTATATTAAACTTACTAGTGAGGAAAAATATGCTATTAGATGGCATATGGGATTTACAGAGCCTAAAGAATTATATAATACAATTAGTGCAGCTTTTAAAAAATATCCACTTGCATTATTACTTCATGAAGCAGATTTAGAAGCTACATATTTTTATGATATATAAAGGAGTAATTTATGATTATAGATGAAAGAGGACCAAAACATATTGCTATAATATTAGATGGTAATAGAAGATGGGCAAAAGCAAAAGGGCTAAAGCCAACAGAGGGGCATAAAGCAGGCGCTGAAGCAGTTAAAAATATAGCTAAATATGCATATGACTCAGGGCTTAAATACTTAACAGTTTATGCTTTTTCAACTGAGAATTGGAAAAGAGATGCAGCAGAAGTAACTCTACTTATGAAACTATTAGATAAATTTACTAGTGATTTATTAGTAAGTGATGAAAAAAGAGAAATAAGAATAAAGGTATATGGAGATATTTCTGCTCTAAATAAAAAGCTTCAAGAAAAAATAATAAAATTAGAAGAAAAAACAAAAGAAAATAAAAAAATGGTTTTTGGGATATGTCTAAATTATGGCGGAAGAGATGAAATAGTAAAATCTGTTAAAGAAATAGGTAAATTAATTAAAGAAGAAAAAATAGGTATTGAAGATATAACAAAAGAACTTATTTCAAGCTATCTTTATACTAAAGATATACCTGACCCAGATTTAATAATTAGGACAAGTAATGAATATAGGCTTAGTAATTTTCTTACATGGCAATCAACATATTCAGAACTATATTTTCCTGAAAATGTTATGTGGCCTGACTTTGATGAATATCAATTTGATAAGGCTATAGAAGAATACATAAAAAGGAATCGTAGATTTGGAGGAAATTAATCCTTTTGACATAAAATACCTTTTCATTTCCTTTACTTTTTCTTAAAATTGTGGTATAATAATAATGTATTACTTGATATTAAGAGAAGGGGGAATGTTTAGTGTTTAGTGTAGGAGATAAAGTTGTTTATCCAATGCATGGTGCAGGTACAATTGAATCTATAGAGGAAAAAGAGATGCTTGGAAATGTTGATGATTATTACATAATTAAAATGCCTATTGGAGGAATGAAATTAATGGTTCCAACAAATAAGGTTGATGATATAGGTGTAAGAGAAGTTTCTGAAAGATCTGAAGCAGACAAAGTATTTTCTGTTCTAGAGAAACCTAAAGATCCTTACATTCATGATGTTAATTGGAGTAAGAGATATAATCTTAACGTAGAAAAGATTAAATCAGGTAACATATTAGAAGTTGCTGAAGTTGTAAGAGAACTTTCACATAGACATATGGAAAGAGGTCTTTCAATAGGAGAGAAGAAAATGCTTGCAACATCTAAAAACATTTTATTAAGTGAAATGGTTCTTGCTGAAAATCAAGATAAAGAGTTATTAGAAACTAAAATTGATAGCATAATAAAAGAATCATATGCAGCTGGAATAATGGATGAAGCTTCTAATGCAAATGGAGATGTAATATTATAAAAATCTCATAAAAAATATTTTAAACATATAAAAGAGCTTGGAATTAAGTTTCCAAGCTTTTTTATATGTAAATTTGACAAATTGCAATAAAAGTGGTATTATCACATTGAAACTTTATTTTTTATCACTGGTTAATTAAGGAGTGTGATTAATATGGCCGAGAAGCTCATCGACCTTCATGTTCATACTAACTACTCAGATGGTTTTGATGATATCGCCACAGTTATCCGCAAAGCAAGAGCAAATAATGTAAAAGTTATATCTATTACTGAACATTATAATATATCTTCTTTAAGGCTTGCTAAGCGGTATGCTAAAGGTCACATTGAAGTGATACCAGGTATCGAAATCGGTGCAGATATGTCTGAATATGAAGAAGGAAAAGGAAGAAAGCATGTATGTCATATCTTGGGATATTTTGTCTCAGATTCAATTTGCTTGCTTTTAGACAGTTATGAAACTCACAGACGAGAGTGTGTAAAGAAAACACTAGAACTATTAAGAGAACAGAATATTAAATTATCTATTAGTAATGTTGAATTTGTTGCTAGAGATAAGAATAGCATAGGGCGTTATGATATTGCACTTGCATTATCATATTATGGCTATGTCTGTAACCCGCAGGAAGCTTATGGTAAGTATTTAAACTACCATTGCTCAGGATTTGTAAGGAGAAAGAAACTTGGACCAGAACAACTTGTTAGAGCCATTATAAATTTTGGTGGAGTACCAGTGCTTGCACATCCGAAAAGTTTGCGGTTACGTTCAAATTCTGAACTTGAATTTATGAAAAAACTCGCAGATGCAGGACTTAAAGGCATAGAGGTATATAACCCAAATAACACTTATGAACAAAGGCAGCATTATCTTAAGTTATGTGAATTATACAATTTGATTCCAACAGTTGGCAGTGATTATCATGGTGGAGACAGAAAACCAGAAATATTAATCGGACTTGGAATTAACAACAATCTATGTATTTCCGATATGGAAATAGTCGAACGTATTAAGAGTGTAAAAAGCTAAGAGCACAATGAGCAGTGAGACGAGGACTACGTAATGTAGTCCTTGTTTTTTATCATTGGAATATAGTAGTGTTATTATATTTATATAAGTGGAGAAATTGTATGAAAGAAATTTATATAAGAATAGAA
The DNA here is from genome assembly GCA_949106495.1 of uncultured Clostridia bacterium. GTDB lineage: Bacteria > Bacillota > Clostridia > TANB77 > CAG-465 > CAG-465. Next base: position 129,146 of record CARYZD010000001.1, on the reverse strand, counting down.
TTGGTAATAATTTGGCTAATGTTAATTAATTTAGTAATGGAAGTTATAAGTGTCATTATAGTTGTAGTAAGAGACAAATGGAATATTTCTATGGTAGGTCTGTAAATTTACTATCTAACTCAATAATGAATGCTATGTTAATATCAATAATGAAGTACTACAAAGCATAAGTGATAGATTTATTTTTCTTGACAAAACTTTTTGTATATGATAATATGACCAAAGACATATAATTTTGTTTCACAAATTAACTAAGGAGTGTGATTTAAATGAGTGAAAAGTGTATTGATTTACATGTTCATACAAACTTTTCAGATGGTTTTGATAGTATAGAAAAAGTACTAAAAGAAGCAAAAGAGAATAATGTTGGAGTAATATCATTAACAGAGCATTATAATGTATCATCATATAAAATTGCAACAGAACTTGCAGGAGCTGACATTGAAATTATACCAGGAATTGAAATTGGTGCAGATATGTCTAAGTATCCTAAAACAAGAAAACAACACGTATGTCACATTTTAGGATATTATATTTCTAAAGATATATGTAAGTTGTTAGATATGTATGAAATTGATAGATATAATTGTGTAGTAAAAACTCTTGAGCTTTTAAAAGAACAGAAAATTAAAATAGGCATTGAAGATGTAATAGCAAATAGCAGAGATAAAAAGAGTATAGGGCGTTTTGATATTGCTAGAACATTAAAAAAACTTGGCTATACTAAATCCACATCAGAGGCTTATGGTAAATATTTGGACCACGGTGGAAATAGTTATGTTAAAAGGCAAAAGTTAATTCCAACAGAACTTGTTAAAAAAATTAGAGAATATGGCGGTGTACCAGTACTTGCACATCCAAAAAGTATAAGACTAGAAAAATCAGAAGAAGAAGTTTTTATAAAAGAACTTGTAAATGCAGGTCTTTGTGGTATTGAAACATATACACCAAATCACAAAGAAATGAGAAAAGAAGAATTTCTTGAATATTGTAGAAAGTATAATCTAGTACCAACAGTTGGTAGTGATTATCATGGAGGAAAAAGACAACCTGTAATTGAAATTGGAAAAGGTATTAATAATAATCTTAATATTACAGACAAGAACATTGTTTCTATGTTAAAACAAAAGAAACAAGAAATAGACAGATTAAATCAAAAATAGAGTTAATAGGATAACTATTAACTTTATTTTTTTCTTATACTGTGAATTTGTGAGTTTTAAGACTCTGTTATTGTGGATTTGTGTGGACTTATTATCTCTTGATTTTACACTATACATAGTATATAATTTTAATGTAATTAAAAGGAGAGTAATGATGAATAAATATAGTGTAAAAGAATATATAGAATTATTAAAAGAAGAAAATATTTTAAAAGATATAATAGATTGTGAAAACATCTTAGAAAAGCAAGTTAATCTTGTTTCATATAATTCAAAAGAAGTAGAAGAAGATACATTATTTGTTGTAAAAGGTGTTGCATTTAAAAATGAGTATCTTAAAGAGGCAATAGAAAATGGTGTATTTGCATATGTAGCTGAAAATAAATTTGATGTAGATGTACCTTGTATTTTAGTAACAGATATAAGACGTGCTTTATCTTGTATGGCTGCTATGTACTTTAATTATCCAGGAGAAACTTTAAATATAATTGGAGTAGGTGGTACAAAAGGAAAATCCACAACAACATATTATATTAAAACTGTACTTGATGAATATTCTAAAGCAATGAATAAAAAAGATACTGCTGTAATATCTTCAATAGATACATATGATGGAGTAGAAAATTTTGAGTCACATATTACAACACCAGAGTCATATGATATACATAAACATTTTTCTAATGCTTTAAATTCAGGAATGGAAAACTTAGTAATGGAAGTCTCATCTCAAGCTTTAAAAATTGAGAGAGTTCCAGATGTATTTTTTGATGTAGGTATATTTATGAACATTAGTGAAGATCATATTAGTCCAATTGAACATCCAGATTTTAATGATTATTATGAATCTAAATTAAAAATGTTTAAAAATACTAAAAATGCAATTGTAAATATGGATGCAGATTTAGCATCAAATACTGTTGCTATTGCGAGAAGAGATAGTGCTAGAGTATTTACTTTTTCAATGAAAACTAAAGATACAGATTTTTATGCTTATGATGTTAGAAAAGATGGATTTAATACTATATTTAAAGTTCATACACCTTCATATGATGAAGAGTTTAAATTAACTATGCCAGGTTTATTTAATGTTGAAAATGCCTTAGCAACAATTGCTACAGCATATATTATGGATATTCCAGTAGAATATATTAAGCATGGTTTAGAAATTGCAAGAAGTAGTGGTAGAATGGAAGTTTTTCATACAAAAGATATGAAAATAATAATACTTGTAGATTATGCTCACAACAAATTAAGTTTTGAAAAACTATTTTCTTCTGTAGAAGAAGAGTATCCAGATAGAAGAATTGTTTCAATTTTTGGATGTCCTGGTAAAAAAGCACTACTTAGAAGAAAAGATTTAGGAACTGTTGCAGGACAATATTCAGATTTTGTATATTTGGTAGCAGAAGACCCAGGAGCAGAGCCAGTAATAGATATATCTAATGATATAGCGCAATATGTTAAAAAATATACACAAAATTATGCTTTAATCGAAGAAAGAGGAGAAGCAATTGAAGATGCTGTTTTAAAAGCAGAACAAGAAGAAAAGCCAACTATAATTCTTTTAACAGGTAAGGGAAGAGAAACTAGACAAAAATATGGAACAGAATATTTACCTTGTATTTCAGATGTTGAATATACAGAGAAATATTTAAAAGAATATGATCAAAGACATAGTAACTAAAGAAAAGAGGAAAGTAATGAGAGATATAGATATAATTAATGCATGTACAGATTTGGGAGTTGCAGTTGATGGTGCACGTCTTGGACCAGATGAATTAACTAAATATCTTAGAGGAAGAAATCTTAGAGGAATATATAGATTATATTCAGATGGAGAAAATAAAGAAAGGGAAAAAGACAATAAAAAGAAAAATTTAGAAAAATTAAATATATTTAATGAAGCTTTATATAATACAGTTTTAGATATAATTGATAGAAATAATTTTCCACTGACACTTGGTGGAGACCATAGCTTAGTAATTGCATCAGCTTTGGCATCAATAAACAGAAATAAGTCACTTGGTATAATTTGGGTTGATGCTCATGGAGATTACAATACTTTTGAAACTACTATAACTGGTAATATTCATGGATTACCACTTGCTGCAATTGATGGATATGAAAAGAAATTTTTAACAGATTTTCATAATGGAAATTATTACAATCCTAAAAATACAGTAGTTGTGGGGGGAAGAGATATTGATCCACTTGAGATAGAAAATTTAAAAGATGCAGGTGTAACTGTATTTACAACTGAAGAAATTCATCAAAGAGGAATGAATGCAGTTATGGAAGACGCAATTAAAATTGCTTGTGATGGAACTGAAGGAATGCATATAAGTTATGATTTAGATGTAATTGACCCTGAAGTTTGTCCAGGGGTATCAGTTCCTGCAATAGATGGAATTAACCTTGAAGAAGCATATCAGGCTATAGATGAAATAATTAAACATAAAGATAAATTAAAATCATTAGATTTAGTTGAATATAATCCTTTAAGAGATATAGATAATAAAACAAAAGTTATAGCAAGAACAATACTTAAAAGTTTAATAAATAATATATAAATAGATAAAAGGGACTTTATAGTCTCTTTTTTACATTTTAAAAATAAAGTTTTATCTAACTTAAACTAGTTTTGTAATGTAGTAGTAAAGTATTTACATCTTAAATTTTAGGTATTATAATTTTATTGTTCATGAATATTAAATCTAAAAATTTAAATCAAATTAATTTTATTCAATTAATTTTTTAAATCTAAAAATAAATTTAATCTAAAAAAGTAAAAAAAGAATAATTCAATATTGAAATGTACACAAATTTGTGATATTCTTAGAGAGGATATCAAGTGATAGAAGAAAATAAATTATCAGTAAAAAGAGATATAGTATTTAAAAGAATATTTGCCCATAAAGGAAATGAAGAATTTTTAAGAGAGTTTTTATCGTCATTATTAAATTTAGAGATAAAAGAAATAGAGATAATGCATGATATACATTTAGAAAAGGATGTAGAGGAAGATAAATTAGGTATAATAGATGTAAGAGCTATAATAAATGATAGAAGCATAGTAAATATAGAGATACAACTAGAAAATGAGAATAATATAATACCAAGGTCAACATTTTATGGAGCAAAGTTATTTACAAGTGAGTTAAAGAAAAAAGAAGAGTATCAAACACTAAAACCAGTAATAGTAATATGTATATTAAATTATAAATTATTTAACTCAAAAGAATATATAAATAAGACAGTAACAGTATTAGAAAATAATAAAGAATATGTAGTAAATGAATATTTAAAATATTACTATATAGAGTTACCAAAGTTTAGGAAAGAAAGTAAAGACTATGAAGATATAACATCACAATGGCTAACATTTATTGATAGTGAAAATTCAAAGGAGATAGAAAAGATAATGGAAAAGAATAACACTATAAAAAAAGCAAAAGAGGAACTAGAATACTTAGAAGGAGACGAAGCATTCAAAAGAAGAGTGGAGTTAAGAGAAAAGTATGAAAGAGATATGAGCTCAGCAAGATATCATGGAATAGAGATAGGAGCAGAAAATAAAAATAAGGAAATAGCTCAAAAGATGTTAAAAGAAAAAATAGATATTAACACTATTATAAAAATTACTAACTTAACAAAAGAAGAAATTTTAATGTTGAAATAGTATATAATTTGAATGGTAAGTAAAATTACCATTCTTTTTTGTCAAAAACACTTTACATAAAATTGGAGCTGTGCTATAATAATTGAACATGAAAAAAAAGCATCAGAGTATTAATATACAATGAAAAAATAATAATTTAAAGGAGGAATTTGTATGGAAAATGTTATTGATGTAGCAAACTATATAATGGCTACAAAAGGTATGACAAAGGGGAAAGTGCAAATTATAATGTATTTTGCTTATTCAATCTATTTAGCAGAACATAATAAGGTGTATTCAGATAAGATGAATAAGTTATTTGAAGCAGAATTTGAAGCATGTAAAAATATAGGGCCTATAAATAGAAAAATTTATGACTATATAAACAATTTTTCTAATGTAGATAAATCATGTATAGAAAAAAATGAAATAAAATTTCATGATGTTAAAAATAAGGTTTTTTTAGATAGAATTATTAAAGAATATAGTAAATATTCTGTACATGAATTAAAAAGGATGGTTAAACTGGGAGAGCCTTGGTATCATGCATGTATCTATCCAAGATTATATAGTACAATTCCAAGCTATATGATAAAAGATAAAGATATTTATGATTATTTTTGTAAAGTAAAAGTTTAAAATATAATTTACTATGCATTTTCAATATTTTGGGTTAAATATATTGACGAATATTCTAAAGATATTAATAAGCTATAGGAATTATACAAAATAAAGTCATTTATGAGTATTATTTTAAAAAATATATGGAACAAAAATTAATAAAGAGTACCAATTTATTTTGGTACTCTTTTAATAATATAAGTAACTTTAAAGTTAGTATACTAGTTATATTTTGCACTATTTTGTGCGTATTTTTTAAGCTTTTCAGATACTAGATAATTAATACTTCCTTCAGGATATTCACCTTTTTCATTTAAGTCTCCTGATTCTACACCTGTAAGAATTTCTATACCCTCATCAATAGAACTAACTGGATAAACATGGAATTTACCATTTGCAACAGCTTCTTGAACTTCATCACTTAAAGTAAGATTTTTTACGTTTTGATATGGTATTAAAACACCATTTTCACCATTTAGACCTTTTTCTTTACATACTTTGAAAAATCCTTCTATTTTATCTGTAACTCCACCTATAGGTTGAATTTCACCTTTTTGGTTAACTGAACCTGTTACAGCAAGACTTTGATTTATTGGTATACCAGATAGAGAAGAAAGTATTGCATACAATTCTGTAGAAGATGCACTATCTCCATCTACTGGATTATATAATTGCTCAAAACATAAACTTGCAGTAAGAGATAGAGGAACTTCTTGAGCATATTTTTCTCCAATATATGCAGAAAGAATAAATACACCTTTAGAGTGAGTTGTTCCACTCATTGCAACTTCACGTTCAATATTTAAAACGCCACTTTTTCCAATATAAGTATTAGCAGTAATTCTTACTGGTTGACCAAAAGAGCAATCACCAGTAACTGCAATAGTTAAACCATTTATTTGACCTACTTTATATCCTGAAGTTGAAATAATTATATCTCCTTGTCTTATCATCTTATTATATTGATCATTATATTTTGAAAATCTCTTAGATTTTGATTCAAGAGCTTTTTTTACTTCTATATCTGATACAACTTTTTTTCTATTAGTTGAAGCTATAAAGCTAGATTCAACAATTAAATCTGAAATATCTTGCATAATTGCAGTAAGTTTATTTTGATTTCCAGCACATTTAGAACTATATTCAATTATTTCTTTAACACCTTCTTTATTAAAGGCAAGAAGAGAATGCTTTTTACAAACATATGCAATAAATTGAACTAGTTTTTTTGTATTTTCTTTATTACGTTCATAGCTATCATCAAAATCTGCTTTTATTTTAAATAATTTTTTAAAGTCTGCATCCATGTGACATAATTGTTGATAATGCATTTCAGAACCAATTAATACAACTTGCATATTAATTGGAATTGGTTCTGGCTTTAAAGAAACTATTGTAATTGGTTGATTTATATCTCTTGAACTATCAATAGATAGTTCTTGATTTCTAAGAACTCGTTTGAAAGCTTCCCAAGTAGGAGCATTAACTAATAAATCACGAACATTAATAATTAAGTAGCCACCATTTGCCTTATGAACAAGACCAGGTTTTAACATATTATAATTAGTTTTAGTTCCTTGAGAAGTAGTTTCAAATTCAAGTTTTCCAAATAAATCAAAATAATTAGGATTTTTGCATAAAATAACAGGAGCATGTTGTAGCCTATCATTATTTATTACTAAATTTACTCTGTAGTTTTCCCATGGTTTTTGATTTCTTTTTTGCATCATTTGTTGCATCATATATGGATTAGACATCATTTTCATATCTTTTTCAGGAGTAGTCTTTTTAAATAAGTCTACATTTTTAACAACATCACTTTGAATAGAATAAAGGAAATTCTGTATTTTTAAGTTTTTCTTGTATTTAATTTTTAAATCACTCATACATTGTGTAACAGCAAATGTTGCTAAATTGTTTTCCCATTCTTTTAGAACTTGTTCACATTTTTTATCTAAAGCATCAATTTCTTTTAACACTTGTAAAGTTTGTTCTTGAATTTCTGGACTCTTTTCTTCAAAGTATTTTTTAGTTTTTTCATCTAGTACTTTAAAAGATTTTTCATCTAAAACAACACCATTATGAACAGGAGAGAAGTATATACCATTTTCAGTATTTCTAACTTTAAATCCTTTTTCATATGTAGATTTATCAAATTCACGCATTAAATTATCTTTTGCTCTTTTATATCTATCCATTATTGTTTTCTTTTCTTTTTCGTACATATCTCCAGTAAGTTCTTTATTGATTCTAGTTGTAATAGAATTAATAAATCTATTCATATCTTGTTTAAATTCCATACCTTCACCAGCAGGAAGAGAAACCGCTATTGGTTCTAGTGGATTTTCAAAATTATTTATATAGCAATAATCTTGAGGTACAGGCATTTTTTCACTTAAAGAATTAACAACAGATAAAGCATATGTTGTTTTTCCAATACCTAAAGTTCCAGATATATATAAGTTAAACCCTTTTTGTGGAATTTGCATAGCAGATTTAATTGCATTTAATGCTCTTTCTTGTCCTATAATTCCATTAAATGGCTCAACTTCCTCTGTTGTTTCGAATTTTAAAGAATCAATATTAAATGAATTCTTTAAGTTAGAAGACTTTAGCTCTTTAACTTTTTTCATATATTTTATTACCTCCATTTTATCTTTTGTCTACACTATATTTACATTGTATAGTATATGAAAAAAATATTCAACAAAATTATATAATGATTTAAAAATATAATTATTTTCCTTCTATATACATCGAAAAATGTAAAAAATGTGAAAACTATTTACTTTAAAAAATTTTAGATGTATAATTTATTTGTAAATTATTACTGGGAGGATACATATGAAAAAAAGATGGATTGCAATTATTTTAGTTATTGCTGTTTTAATAATTGGGGCAGTAGTAGCTACATTATTATTTAAAGATAAATCTCAAAATGATTTATTAACAAGTGAAATAAATTCTTTATCTGAAACAAATACTAATACAGATATAAAAACAACTGGACAATACGGTATTGTTGAAAAATTAGTTAAAGAAGATTATAAAACATATATTGAGTCAGTAAATAAATTAAGAGCTAATTATGAAGAATTATCTCAAGCTAAAGTTATAAATTTAGATAATTACCAAAATGATGGACCTGAATTTGCTAACTCGCTTACAAAATTAAATAAGATAAAATCAGATAATGCAGAATTAATACAAACATTATCTAATTTAGTAGATAGTGCTAAGATTGATGAAAAAATATCATCAAATGGACTTGAGACAAGATATTCAAATTTATATAAAGATATTATTTCTCAAATAAAACTAGAAGAAGGTATTGCATCAATAAAAGAAGCAGATGCAAAATATGATGCATATAATGATTCACTAATTGCTGTGCTTACATATATGAAAGATAATGGTTCAGAATGGTTTATTGAAAATAATACATTAAAATCTAAAAGTCAAACATTTATAGATGAATATAATTCAATGGTTCAAAAAACTAATATAGAATTATAATTATGTAATTAAATCTCCTAATAAATATTTCTTTTTACGCAAAGTTGTGATATAATATTGTGGCAAAAAAATATTTTAAAGGAGGTTTTTTCTATGAACAAGAATGAAATTCTTTGGTGGGATAGAAAAAGAACTATATTTGGCCTACCATTATCGTTTACTGTTTATACTTTGACAGGAGAAAAATTACTGATTGATACAGGATTTTTAAACAAAAAGCAAGAGGAAATAATGCTTTTTAGAATAACTGATGTAACTTTAGAAAGAAAGTTATTTCAAAGAATATTTGGAGTAGGAACAATTCATTGTTGCTCTGCAGATAAAACAACACCAGAATTTGATATTAAGAATGTTAAAAATTCACAAGAAATAAAGGAACTTCTTTCAAAAGAAGTATTTAGAGAAAGAAAAGCAAATAGAGTAAGCTCAAGAGAAATACTTTATGATGATGAAGAACATGAATAATACAAAACACCAATCATTTTAATAATGGTTGGTGTTTTATTAATTGAAAATAATTATATAATATGTTAGTATGAAAATATATGGAGGTATAGGAATGTTTTGTAGTAAATGTGGAAATCCAATAGAAGAAAATAGCGATATTAAACATTGTGATAAATGTGGTAATGAAATAAGTAATATTGTAAATAGAGAAACAGAAGAAGATGAAAATGTTTTAAATAGTAATGAAGAGAAAATATTAAATCAAAAAGATAATTTAGTATCAGAAGATGTTAAAAAGAAAAGGAAACGTAATTTATGGATTGTAATAATACTTACATGTGGAATCTGGACTATATTTTGTTGGAGTATAATATTTAATTATGGTGTGAATTTATTAGATTAATTACCAAATAATGATACTAATGTTGAAGATAATACATATAATAAAAGCAACGTAGCATTATCTAAAGAGGAAAGTGCTATAAAATTTAAAGAAGAAGGAAAAAGAGTAGGTTCACAAGAATTTGGATATATATCGGTACCTAAAAATTGGGCTAAATTTTATGATGTCGATAGAAATAATACATTACAGTATAGTTATGCTAATTTATGGATTGCTACATTATATGCATGAGAATGAATAATATAAAAGGGAAGTGAACTAAGTAATGTTCACTTCCTTTTTAAAGCTGTTTTTCATATATATAAGCATCTTCTATATTATCATAATATTTTTTTCTTTCAGAGATTTTATTAAAACCATGTTTTAAATATAAATTTTGAGCAGCAATATTAGATTGTCTAACTTCTAAAAATATTTTTACTATATTATTAGTTTTACAAAATTTAAATATGTGATTTAAAAGAAGAGAGGCAATACCTTTTTTTGTATAATTTTTATCTATTACAATAGAAATTATATCTGCAGTATCTAATACATATGATATTCCTAAATATCCAACAATTGTATTATCTAATTTAGCTACAACATAGTATGTATTATTTTGTTTTAAATCCTCATTTAACACATTTTCATTTAATATTTTTATATTATGAGTTTTTTCTAAATATAGAACAGGTTCTATATCGCAAACTGACATTTTTTCTATTTTTACTTTATCCATTATTACTCATTCTTTCTGCTTGAGATGGTCTTGCATATAGTGCATCTAAGTTATATGCGTTATACATATAGTTATTAGAGTTTTCTATTTCCAAATAACATTGTATTAAATCTTCAGTTGTAGGGTATAAATTAAAAAGATTATTTGAAATAGGAGATAAAATATCTTTAAATTTATCTACACAATCCCCAGCAATTATCATATCTTTATAATCTATGTTTTTTAGTGCATCTTCAATTAAATCGTTATTTACATCCATAACTTTTTCAATACATATTTTACCATCATCATTTTTTATTAATTTATTTAATCCATAATATACTCTGTTATTTCTAGCATCAATTAAAGATAAAATATATTTTTCATTCTCGTCTGAATTTCTAAATGCAACATAACTAATTAAATCTATAGATGATATAGAGAATATATCTATTTCTTTTACTTGTGCAAAAGCTTTAATTGTTGCAAGTCCTATACGAATACCAGTAAAAGAACCTGGTCCATTAATAGTTGCAAACATATCTATATTATCTAAAGTTAGATTATTCTCTTTTAAAGTTTCGTGTATTATTGGTAGTAGTTTTTCAGAATGAGTTATCTCATTTGAAATACTTTTTGTATAGTATTTGCTGTTATTATAAATACTGCAACTAGCAGATTTAGTAGTTGTATCAATTCCTAAAATATTCATTATTATTTCCTCCAAATTTTAAATTTACGTATATTAGGTGAGCCAACATCTTTTTGTATATCTATATGAATTGTATTTTTAGGTAATATATCTGAAATAATTTCGTCGCCCCATTCAATTAAACAAGCTCCGTTATAAAAATATTCTGTACCTACACCTTCTAAGAACTCATCACTATCTTTTAATCTATATACATCAAAATGGTATATAGGAAAATCTTCTAGAATAGTATATTCATTAACTATAGTAAAAGTAGGGCTACAAACATCATTTTGTATATTAAAATGACTTGCAATTCCCATTAAAAATACAGTTTTTCCAGAGCCAAGTTCTCCGTTTAAAGTTATTATTGTACCTTGAGCTATATATTTTGCAAACTCTTTACCTAATTTTTTTGTATCATCTTCACAAGAAGATATATATTCAAATTCATAAGAAGAATTTGTACTGAAAAGTTCATTAATTTTTTGTTTATCTAATTCGTTCAAAAAAATCACCTACATAATTATACCAAAATATAGCTAAAATAGCAAACTTATGACAACAAATATTTTAATATTAAATTGTTCTTGCAAAATTGGAAAATAGAATATAAAATATATAAAAAAGGGGAGGCAATATGGCAGAGAATAATTGGACAGAAGATCAACTAAAAGTTATTAATAAAAGAGATTCAAATATACTTGTTAGTGCTTCTGCTGGTAGTGGAAAGACTGCTGTTTTAGTAGAAAGGATAATTAAAAAAGTATTAGATGAATATTTAGATGTAGATAAAATTCTAGTTGTTACATTTACTAATGCAGCAGCACAGGAGCTAAAAGAGAAGATTTTAAATGCAATTTATAAGGCACTAGATATAGAGAAAGATCCTAAAAAAATAAATCATTTAAGAAATCAGCTAATATATATAAATAGAGCAAATATTACAACAATAGATGCTTTTTGTTTTAAACTTGTAAAAGAGAATTTTAATATTTTAGATTTAGACCCAAATATTAGAATATGTGAAGAATCACAAAGTATATTAATAAAAACTAGAGTTTTGGAAGATTTACTTGAAAAAGAATATGAGTCGTATGTAGATGAGAAAAATGTTTTTGGATTATATAATATTTTAGAGCTATTTAACGGGAAAGACGAAGAATTACTTGAGAGTATTTTAAAAATATATAATTTTATTCAAGCTTTTCCATATCCATTTAAATGGCTTGAAGAACAAATAGAAAAATATAATATAGATTATGATATTGATTTATATAATACAGAATTTGGTAGAGATATTTATGATGATATTATAGCAGGTATTGAACTTGCAATATTAAAATATGATGAATATTTAAATAAAATAATGGGACTTGAGGAATTTAATAAATGTGCAGTTATATTAAATGAAGATATAAACATGCTTAAGGTTTGTGTTAATGCAAATAAATCATGGGATAATTTATATAACAATTTAGCAGACTTTAGTATGCCTAAATTTACTATAGGAAAAGTAAGCGATGAGGAACTAAAAGAAGAAATTGCTACATTTAGAAAAAAAGAAGTAAAAGAAGTAGTAGAAAAGGCAAGAAAAAAAATATATTCTACAAGTAGTGAAATATTAAAAGATAATAACCTTGCATATGGATATATTAAATATTTATATAATTTTTTAATTTCTTTTGATAATAATTTTAAAGAGGAAAAGAAGAAACAAGGAATAGCTGAGTTTAATGATATAATGCATTATGCTTTAGAGTTATTAGTAGATAAAGAAGATAATATAACAGATATAGCAAAAGATTTAAAAAATAAGTTTAAAGAAATATATACAGATGAGTATCAAGATACAAGTTATGTTCAAGAAAGAATACTTGATGCAATTTCAAAAGAAGATAATAGATTTATGGTAGGAGATATAAAACAAAGTATATATGGATTTAGACAAGCAAGACCAGATATTTTTAATGATAAATATAATTCATATGATTTAGAAAATGAAAATAATACGAAAAAATCATGTAAAATAATATTATCTAAGAATTTTAGAAGTAGAGAAGAAGTAATTAATTCAATAAATTATATTTTTGAAAAAATAATGAGTAGTAAAAATGGTCAATGTGAGTATGGTATAAATGAAAGTCTAAAATGTGGAAATACCAAATATGTAAATTCAGAAGATGCAAGTTATAAAACACAAATTAATATAATAGATTTAAAAGACCAGCCAATAGACATGTTTGAAGATTCTGAGGAAAGTATAGAAATAGATGAAGATTTAACTTCTACTCAAATAGAAGCAAAATGTATTGCATATAAAATTCAAGATATAATGAAAAAAGATAAAGTAATGAGTGATGATGGAACACTTAGAAATGTTAGGTATAAGGATATTGTAATTTTACTTCGTGGTGTTAAAAATAAAGCAAATGTAATTGAAGATGCTTTAAAAGAAAATAATATACCTGTATTTTGTGATACATCTAGTAGTATTTTTGAAGGAGATGAAGTAAAATTAATTTTATCTTTTCTTAAAATTATAGATAATCCTTATCAAGATATACACATTATTAGTATAATGTATAGCATAATAGGAAATTTTACTTTAGATGAAATTACCAAAATTAGACTTTATGATAATAGTTCATATGTATATGATACATTAAATAATATTATAAATGATGATGAATTTATAAATAAAGAAAATAAATTAGTAGAAAAGATAAAAATATTTTTAAATATAATAATAGATTATACAAGATATTCAAAAATATATAGTATATCAGATTTACTAATTAGATTATATAAAGATACTAATATATATTATCAATTTGCTCTTGAAGAGAATGCAGAATCTAAAAAAGCTAATTTAGATTATCTAATAGAGCTTGCCTCAAGTTTTTATTCAACAGTTGGGAATACATTAAATGCATATATTAAATATATAGATAATTTAAAAGATAAACAAGATACATCAACAAGTAGTGCTAAAATAATAGGTGAGAACGAAGATGTAGTAAGAATAATGACAATACATAAGTCAAAAGGCTTAGAGTTTCCAATTGTAATTCTTGCCGATACTGCTAAAAATTATAATTTTAGTGATGCAAGAAAACAAAAAGTCGTATTTCATCATAAATATGGAATAGGAATAGACATTGTAAATCAAGATTTAGGAGTAACATACCCATCTCTAATTAAACAAGCAATTAGAAGTGTTATAGAAAAAGAAACTAAATCTGAAGAGATAAGACTATTTTATGTTGCACTTACAAGAGCAAAAGAGAAACTTTACATTTTTGCAACAACAAAAGATTATGAAAAAGAATATGAAGCACAATCTATTAGTTTTAAAAATGGTAAATTTAATGAGACTTTAATTGCCTCTAATACAAGTTATTATAAAAATATGTTACCTGTAATTAAATATTATAATAAATTTGAAGGAGAGAAAAAAGATTTAGATATAAAAAGGCTTGAAATAAAATCTAATACCACAGATGAAGAGCTTAAAGAAATGCTAACTTCTAAAAATATAGAAAATAAAAAAGAGTCAGTGAATGAAAAAGCTATAAGTTTATTTAAAGATAAAAATATAGATGAGAAAGTAATAAATAAGATAAAAAATAATCTTGAGTCTGAATATATGTACATAGAAGATGCTCATAGTCCATCAAGAATAAGTGTAAGTAATCTTAAGAAAAATAAAAATGAAGAAGATAAGATTATTGTTATATCTAAAATGAACGATGAAAATGAAGATATAAATATAGATATAGAAAATAAATTTGAAGAACCAGTATGCTTAAAAGAAAAAGAAGAAAGATATACTGCTGTTAGAAAAGGCTTATTAATTCACTTTATATTACAAAATTTAGATTTTAAAACATTAAATACAAAAGAGGAATTAAGAAATTATATAGAAAAGTTAGTATTTGAAAAAGTAATAAGTGAGCAAGATAAGAAATATATTAACGTATCAAGAATATATAATTTCCTAAATTCTAAAATTGGTAAAGAGTTAAAAGAAGCTAAAAAGATATTTAGAGAATATGAATTTATATTAATGAATAAAGATATATCAAATAGCCTAATACAAGGTGTTATAGATTTATTTTATGTTACTAAAGAGGATAAAGTTGTTTTAGTTGACTTTAAAACAGATAGAATAGATAATGAGGAAGAGTTTATTAAAAAATATAAAATTCAATTAGAGATATATAAAGAGGCTATAAATTCACTTACAGAATATAATGTAGATGATACATTTATTTATTCTTTTAACTTAAATAAAGAAATTAAAATAGAGGAGGAAATCAATGAGTAATTTTAATACAGATGAAATACTACATGTAAAAAATGGGGATTTAGAATATATACAGTTTAAAATTTTAAATAAATATAATGTAAAACATTGTATAACTTTAAGGCATGGTGGTGTGAGTATTGGAGAATACACAAGTTTGAATTTTAGAACTCTTGGTAGTGATAATATAGAAAATGTTTTACAAAATGTTAATATAGTAAAAGAAGAATTAAATTTTGGAGATATTTGTAAAGGAAAACAAGACCATACAGACAGAGTAATAGTGTTGGATAACAAAAATAAAGATGAGTATTTATTTGAAAGATTAAGTGAAGATAAAGTTGACGGATATGTTGTAAATGATAGCAATATTGCAACACTTATTACAACAGCAGATTGTAATCCAATAATTATTTACGATACTAAAAATAATATTGCAGCCAATGTTCATGCTGGTTGGAAAGGAGTAATAAATAAGATATACATTAATGCTATTAATATAATGATAGAAAAGTTTAATAGCAAAGTAGAAGACTTAATAGTATGTATAGGACCTTCAATAAGAAAATGTTGCTTTTCAAGTGAGGAAGAATCATTTAAAGAAAAATTTACAAGTGTTTTTAAATATACAGACGAATATTTAGAATATGAAAATAATAGTAAAAGATTTCATATAGATTTAATACAAATATTAAAGCATGAACTAAAAAACATCGGAATATTAGATGAAAATATATATGTTGCAGAGATTTGTACAAGATGTAATACAGAAGACTTTTACTCTTATAGGGCAGCAGTTCAAAATAATAAAAAAGATTATGCAACAATGGCAACCATAGTGCAAATTAGTGAAAATAATGTGAAATAACTGTAAAATATTGACTATGTAAATTTAGTTTGCTATAATTTAAAATTGAAAGAGGAGGTATAGAAATGCTTAAAAAAATGAACTTACCTAATAAATTAACTATGTTAAGAATAGTACTAGTACCTATATTTATTTTATGTTTAAGTATACCAGAAAGTTTTTTTAATAATATAAGTTTTAGCATTGGAACAACAATTATGGGATGGGCAGCTTTGGTTATATTTGTTATTGCTGCAATTACAGATTGCCTTGATGGAAAAATATCAAGAAAACTTGGTATTGTTACAAAATTTGGAAAAATAATGGATCCACTTGCAGATAAATTATTAGTTTCTGCTGGATTTATTATGCTTACAGGACTTGGAATAGTTCCTGCTTTTGTAACTGCTATAGTTGTATTTAGAGATTTCTTTGTAACAGCATTAAGAATGTTTGGTTCAGATAATTCTAAAGATGTTGCTGCAGGATTAAGTGGAAAAGTTAAAACATTATTCCAAATGCTTGCAATAATATGTTCATTAGTAAGTTATATAATTGCTCCAAATTATGGTATATTTAGTTTTGTAAGTGATTCAATGCTTATGACAACTACAGATATATTATTAAATGTTGCAATGTCTGTAACTGTAGCATGTACAGTTGTAGCAACTTTATGGTCTTTTGTAGATTACTTTATAAGATTTAAAGAAGACATAGATGTTGAAAACTAAATAAAAAAGTAATAATAAAATTTATCAAACCTAGGAGAAATCCTAGGTTTGTTTATTATCTGTATATCTTCTTGAAATAATTCATAAAATATAGTAAAATAGCATTAGTAAAAAATATAACAAATAAATCACATAGAATAATAAGTTTTCTATGTGTTAAACTGCGTTTAGAGGTGTAAAATGGATAATGAACAAATGGATATTTTCTCTACAGAAGAAAATATAGATAAATTAAAAGAAGAACTAGAACAACTAAGAAAAGAGATAGAATATCATAATAAATTATATTATGAACAAGATGAGCCTGAAATATCAGATTATGAATATGATAAATTAACACAAAGGCTTAGAAAAATTGAATCTGAGCATCCAGAACTTATAAATGTAAATTCGCCATCTCAAAAGGTAGGTGGAAAAAATAAGAATATATTTACCCAAGTAAATCATGAAGTTCAGATGCAAAGTCTTCAAGATGTATTTTCTTTAGAAGATGTTGAGTCTTTTGTAGATAAAGTTATAGAAGAGTTTGGAGATAAGACAGAATTTTGTGTTGAAACAAAAATTGATGGATTATCTGTATCTTTAGAATATGAAAATGGTATATTAGTAAGAGGTTCTACAAGAGGGGACGGATTTGTAGGAGAGGATGTAACTCCAAATATTAAGATGATAAAAGATATACCTGAAAAGTTAAATACTAATGATACAATTGAGGTAAGAGGAGAGGTATATTTACCAAGAAAAGAATTTGATAAGATAAACGAAGATTTACTTGCACAAAATAAGCAACAATTATCTAATCCAAGAAATGCAGCAGCAGGAACATTAAGACAATTAGATAGTGAACTAGTAAGAAAAAGAAATTTAAGTATATTTGTATTTAATGTTCAAAAAGGTGGAAAATTTGCTAAACATTCTGAAAGCTTAGATTATTTGGACAAAGCAGGATTAAAAACAATTTCTTTAAGATATATATGTAGAACAAAAGAAGAAGTTATTTCAGCCATAAATGAGATAGGAAGAAAAAGAGATGAGTTAGAATATGATATTGATGGAGCTGTAGTAAAGGTAGATAATTTACTTATTCGTCAAGAAATGGGGCAGACAGTAAAAGTTCCAAAATGGGCAGTTGCATATAAATATCCACCAGAGCAAAAAGAAACTAAAGTATTAGATATAGTTTTACAAGTTGGAAGAACAGGTCAAGTAACACCAGTTGTTATATTAGAGCCAGTAAGAGTTGCTGGAAGCATAATATCTAAGACAACACTTCATAATTTTGATTTTATGAAAGAAAAAGATATTAGAATTGGAGATAAAGTTGTTATACAAAAAGCAGGAGATGTAATACCAGAAGTAGATAGAGTGCTTATAGAAAAAAGAGATGGAACAGAAAAAGAGTTTGAAATACCAAAGATATGTCCTGTATGTGGTGAAGAACTAGAAAAAGCTGGAGAAGAAGTTGCACTTAGATGTACAAATAGTGAGTGTCCAGCTCAAACATATAGAAGTATTACTCATTTTGTTTCAAGAGACTGTATGGATATTTCTGGGTTAGGAGATGCAATAGTAGAAACTTTAATAGATAAAAATTTACTTAAAGATATAACAAATATATATGAATTAAAATTTGAAGACTTTTTAAGTCTAGAAGGATTTAAAGAGAAATCATCACAAAATTTAATAAATGCAATTGAACAAAGTAAAAATAATTCTTTAGATAAATTATTATTTGGTCTTGGAATAAGACATATTGGTAAAAAAGCATCTAAAATACTTGCAGAAAATTTTGATGATATATATAAAATTGCAGAAGCTTCAGTTGAAAATTTAAATGCTTTAGAAGATTTTGGAAATATAATGGCAGTATCTGTTAACGAATTTTTTAGAAAACCTCAAACAATAGAAATAATTAAAAAATTAGATGAGTTAGGTGTAAATGTTAAAGGAAGTAAGAAGGTTAAAAATTCAGAATTACTTTTAGGAAAGACAGTTTGTATTACAGGTTCTTTTGATAATTTCTCAAGAAATGATATTGTAAAATTAATTGAGTCAAATTCTGGTAAAGCATCGTCTTCTGTGTCTAAAAAGACTAGTTATTTAATTGCAGGAGAAGCTGCTGGTTCAAAACTTACTAAAGCCCAAGAATTAGGAGTTGAAGTAATTTCTATAGAGGATTTCATAAAATTAATAGAAGAAGGGGAAAATAAATAATGAATCCACTAGTTAAAACATTAGCAAATAGTAGTAACTATACATCTTTAATTAAGAAAATTAAAGAAAACGAAAATAATAAATTAAGTATCACTGGCCTTACTGATAGCAGTAAGGCTTGGATGGTTTATGGAATTACAGAAAATACAAATAAAAGTTCAATAGTTGTATGTAATAATATTTTTCAAGTAAATAAAATAATGCAAGATTTAAAATATTTTTCAAGTGATACTGAAATAATATATTTACCTGCAAGACAACTTCAGTATTATGATATAGAGGCAGAAAGTAAAGATATAGCTAATCAAAGAATGTATGCAATTGAAAAAATATTGAGTGGAAAAAGAAATATAGTTGTAACAACAATTGATGCTTTACTTGTTAAAATGTTTCCAAATGCAAGATATAAAGGTGAAGAGTTTTGTATAAAAGCAGGAGATAATATATCAATTAATGAGGTAATAGAAAAACTTGTAAAGTTTGGATTTGAAAGAACTGAAAATGTTGAAGGAAAAGGGCAATTTGCAGTTCGTGGTGGAATAATTGATGTATTTTGTATAAATAATGATTTACCTTTTAGAATTGAATTTTTTGGTGATGAAGTAGATAGTATAAGAACTTTTGATAATATAACTCAAAGAAGTATTGATACAGTTAAAAAAATAGACATGTCACAAGTTTCTGAAAATTATGTTACAAAAGAGAAAGTTGAGGCAGTAGTAACAGAACTAAAAGACTTTATAAAAGAAAATGAAACTATATCTGAAGAACTAAGAGGAAATATAGAAGAAGATATTGAAAAAATAAAGAATAATTCTCTAGATAATTTAATAGACAAGTATTTTAATATTTTAGTCAAAAGACCAGAGAATTTATTAGATTATTTAAATGATTATAATATATTTTTGGATGAACCATCAAAGTGTAAAGATAAGGCAAATAATTTAATATATGAAAATACAGAGACAATTAAGGTGTTAGCTCAAAGAGAACATATTTATATGCCTTTTGTAAATACATATTTAACTTTTGAGGAGATAGAAACAAGAATTGAAAAAAATATGTTTAGTATTTATCTTGAAAGAATAAATATAGATAAAGTGGTACAAAGAAATAGACTAGTATATAATTTTAGTATTAAAGAAGCTAATTTTTATAAATCCTCTCTTGAGGTATTAAATTTAGATATAGAGCGTTCAAAAGATAAAGCTATTCTTCTTATATTTCCTACAGATACTAGATATAATCAAGTAAAAAATTATTTACAGGATAATCATATAAGAATAGAAGAAGTAAATAATATATTTGCTTTAGATGAACTGGATATTGGAAAAGTATATATAAATAAAGGAATTATGTCTGGTGGATTTTATTCAGATGAATTTGAAGTACTTGTTATTGCAGAGCCTGTAAGTGGACTTTCTACTACAAATAAGAAAATAAAAAAGACAAGTACTGGTCAAAAAATAAACACATATGCAGACCTTCAAGAAGGGGATTATGTAGTACATGAAAATCATGGTATAGGAATATATCGTGGTGTTGAAACTATTAAAGTACAAGATATACAAAAGGACTATATAAAAATTGAATATGCAGATAGAGGAATGCTTTATGTCCCAATTGCACAACTTGATTGTGTAGGAAAATATGTTTGTGATGATGGTGCAAAGCCTAAGGTTAATACACTTGGAAGTAAAGAATGGGAAAAAACTAAGACAAAGGTAAAAACTCATGTAAAAGAGATTGCCAAAGAGCTTATGCTTCTTTATGCTAAAAGAGAAAAGATGACTGGATTTGCATACGAAAAAGATACTCCATGGCAAAAGGAATTTGAAGATTCATTTGAATATGAGCTTACAAGAGATCAAAAAACTTCTATAGAAGAAATAAAAGAAGATATGGAATCGGATAAACCAATGGATAGATTATTATGTGGAGACGTTGGATATGGTAAAACAGAGCTTGCACTTCGTGCTGCATTTAAAGCAGTAATGAGTAACAAGCAAGTGGCATACTTAGTTCCAACTACAGTATTATCTCTTCAACAATATAGAACTTTTGAAAAAAGAATGAAGGATTTTGGTGTAAGAGTTGAATTTTTAAGTAGATTTAAAACCAAAAAAGAGCAAACTAAAATATTAAAAGACTTAGTAGACGGAAAAATAGATGTAATTGTAGGAACACATAGAATATTATCTAAAGATGTATTTTTTAAAGATTTAGGGCTTTTAATAATAGATGAAGAGCATAGATTTGGTGTAAAAGATAAAGAGGCAATTAAAGTTTTAAAAGAAACAGTAGATGTTTTATCTATGACAGCTACTCCTATTCCTAGAACATTACATATGTCAATGATTGGAATAAGAGGAATGAGTACTTTAAGTGAGCCACCAATGGAAAGACTTCCTGTACATACATATGTATTAGAATATAATGAAGATGTAATTAAAGAGGCAATAGAAAAAGAGTTATCAAGAGATGGTCAAGTTATTTATTTAAATAATAGAGTAGGAAAATTAGATGAAATAGTAGCAAGAATAAGAAATTTAGTACCAGAAGCAAGAATAGGTGTTGCACATGGTCAAATGCCACCAGAGATGGTAGAGGATGTAATGCTTGAATTTATGACACATGAAATAGATGTTATCGTATGTACAACAATACTTGAATCAGGAATAGATGTTGCTAATGCCAATACTTTAATTGTTGAGGATTCAGATACTTTAGGACTTGCACAACTTTATCAAATAAGGGGAAGAGTTGGAAGGTCTAATAGACTTGCATATGCATATTTAACATATGAATCCAATAAATCACTTACCGAGGTATCTCAAAAAAGACTAAAAGCAATTAAAGATTTTACTGAGTTTGGTAGTGGTTTCAAAATAGCGTTAAGAGATTTAGAAATAAGAGGAGCAGGAAACTTACTTGGAAAAGAGCAACATGGACATATGGCAAAAGTAGGTTACGAATTATATTTGGCTCTTTTAGAAAAAGCAATTAGAGAAGAAAAAGAAGGAAAAGATACTACAGTAAAAGAAGATTTATCAAAAGAAGTTAAAATAGATATTAATGTATCTGCATATATTAGTGATATGTATATTAAAGATCCAATACAAAAGATAGATATGTACCAAAAAATATCAGATATAAAAACAGAAGAAGAGTCTATGGAAGTGGTTGACGAGCTTCTTGATAGATTTGGAGATATACCTAAAGAAACAGAAAACTTAATAAAAATTGTTGAGATAAGAAATAAAGCAAGAAAGCTTGGAATTAACAGAATTTTAGCTACAGATAAGTTAATAAAATTTGAACCGATGAATTTAAAAATCGCATTGACAAATGATTTTAATAATGATATACTTATCCGTGTACAGTTAGAGATAAAGAAATTAGAAAATACTATAAAAGAAAAGGGGTAAAAATATGAACATTAAAAAAAGAAATTTTAAATCTGGAAACGAAAATGGTGTTATAATTGCTATACTTGCTATTTTATTAGTTATAGTAGCTGCAATAGTTGGAGCTGTTGTATTAAAAGATAATGCAGCAATTGCAACTTTTGATGGCGGAAAAGTAACTAAAAAAGAATATCAAGTATATTATGAAATGTTTGCTTCATATTTAAAATCTTATGGATATGATGCTAATTCAATACCAACAGAAATATTAAATAAAGCTGCACAAGATAAAATGATTTTAACAGATGCTAAAGCAGCAGGAGTGAATTTAACAGACGAAGATAAAGCAGAAGTTGATGAAATATTTAAAAATGAAGAATATATTGAATATTTCAAAAAAAATTATACATTTAGTATAGATACATTAAAACAAATATATTACAATGACTATATTATTCAAGCATACATTGAAAAACTTGCAACTGAAGCATCAGATGATGAAGTATTAGAATATATTAATTCTAAAAAAACTGGTGATGAAGAACTTAATATGAATGAATATGATACATCACATATCTTATTCTCTTTCACAAATTCATCAACAGGTGCTGCAATGTCAGACGATGAAAAAGCTGAATTAAAGAAAAAAGCAGAAGATATTCTTGCAAAAGCTAAAGCTGGAGAAGATTTTGCAACACTTGCAAAAGATAATTCAGATGATACTGCAACAGCAACTAATGGTGGACAATATAAAATGTATATAGATGGATATACAGTTAAGGAATTTGCAGATGCAGTAAAAACTATGAAAGCTGGAGAAATATATCCACAATTAGTTGAAACAACATATGGATATCATATTATAAAATTAAATGCTATAAATGAAAATGGAAGACTAAAAAGTGAAACAGAAAGACAAGAATATGCAAATTCTAAATTTACAAATATAGTTACAGATAAAAACTTCAAATATGATGAAGAAAAATTCAAAACATTTGTTAAGAAAATAGATGCAAATGCATATTCAACTGAAGATGATAAAACAAATGCAGATGATTCTACAACAACACCTGTAGAATAGGAGAATAATATGGAAATAATTTGCAGCAAATCTAACAATAATGTAAAATTTGTTAGAAGTTTAAATGAAAAGAAATTTAGAATGAAAAATAATGCTTTTTATTTAGAAGGTATAAAAGTTGTAAATGAAATATTAGATAAAGAGAAAGCGATAGACATTAAGTTTATCGCTTATTCTAAATCTATATTACTTACATCAAATGGTGGAAAAGAAATTTTAGAACGAATAGAAAGCATAGAAAATATTAAAATATTAGAGTTTGATGAAAATATATTTAAGTATGTAACAGATACAGTTACACCACAAGGAATACTTATAGTTTTAGAAATACCTAAATATGATTTAGAAAGCGAGCTAAAAAGTAATAATAATAATATACTTATTTTAGATAAAGTTCAAGATTTAGGTAATATTGGGACAATAATTAGAAGTTGTAATGCTTTTGACATAGAAACAGTTTTATGTATAAGTGGTACAGCAGATGTATATTCTCCAAAAGCTTTAAGATCAACAATGGGTGGAATATTAAATACTAAAGTAATTTATTTAAATGATATAAATGAATTACAAAAATTAAAAGAGTATGGATATAATATAGTAACAACTAGTTTAAATACTAATAATACCTTAAGTATCTTAGATATAAATAAAAGATATGCATTTGTAATGGGAAATGAAGCAAATGGAGTATCCGATGAAGTAGCTAATTTATCAGATATGTTGATAAAAATACCTATGTCAGATAAAATTGAATCTTTAAATGTTGGTGTAGCAACATCAATTGTTTTATATGAACAATATAAAAATAAAAACATCTAGATTATTATTCTAGATGTTTTTTCTTTCTAGGTATTTAGGAATGACTCATTTCTCCGTCATTAATTGGTTTGTATAGAGCGATAGCTCCGATTCCACATAAACCAACTAATACGAAGATAATTCTACTTATCATACTAGTCATTCCACCAAATATAGAACCGATAATGTCTACTTTGAATAAACCTAGTATTCCCCAGTTTAGGGCTCCTATAATAACTAGGGTTAGCAATATGTTGTAAAAAGTTTTCATAAATACCTCCTGCTGACAAATTTATATTGTCATTTATATTTTGTGTCAAAAACAAACTAATATACAATTATATAATATTTTGTAAAATTTCAAATAATTTAAATGAGTATCTAGGGTTTTTAGATTCTTTATCATAATCTTTGTTATACAATTTATTTATTCCTGGAATAATACTATTAAGTTCATTGATATTAGAAGTATTATCTCTATTTGGTAACATAGAAGAGAAAATAATAAATACATATATAGAAATAGTAAAATATTTTCTTAATATTTTTTTATTATTTATTATTGCATCCTTAATTTTTAATATATAATTTTTCAAATCAATCACCATTAATATGATGTGCAAAATATTAAATAATACTATGAGAAAAAATTCTAAAAATGTCATTATATATAATAGAACAAAATTTTCATTTATTATAATTTAAAATAATACCAGAGGTGTGTTATTATGAAAAATATAAAGGTGTGTACATTTGTAGCAAATTACACTCATTCGTGTATTGTTGCAAACAACTTTATTTCTAAAGAATATGAAAAAGCTAAAGTTATATATATAAATGAAAAAAGTGAAAAAGAAAAATTAAAAAATATTGTAAATAAGTATTTTAAAAATATTAATAGACAAATAATATATATGGAATGGTTAAATGAGGAGATAGTAAATGATTATCAAAATGAAAATATTGTGCTAGTAATTAACGGTAGCGAGAATTTTATTTCTAAAGTAAATAATTATATGTGTTTTATTCAATCAGATGTGTTAGTTATTAATTGTTATAATATAATGGATATAAAAACAAGTATAGCAGATATAATTTCAAAGCATGATTATTATTTGAATACTGATGGAATACAAATTAGAAATAATAAAACTTGTTAAATATTAATTTATGATATATAATTAATTCATAAGGCGGTGATTAATATGAAATCATTGTTTAAAGGAATAAAAGGTATAATTATTGTAATTTTACTTATTATCATTTTTATTATTGGATATTTTATTTCAGATGGATATAAATTATATAAATCAGCTATACAAAATGTTAGTATAGAAGAAAAAGTAAAAGAAATTCGAGAAAATCCAAACTATGTTAAAATAGAGGATATATCTAAGGAATATAAAGAAGCAGTAATTGCAATTGAAGATAAAAGATTTAATGAGCATTTTGGAATAGATTTTTATTCAATTGGAAGAGCTTTTATAAGTAATTTACAAAATAAGAAAATAATAGGTGGAGGAAGTACAATTACTCAACAACTTGCTAAAAATATGTACTTTGAGCAAAAAAAGAAATTATCTAGAAAAGTTGCAGAAGTATTTGTTGTTTTAGATTTAGAGGAAAACTATTCTAAAGATGAAATTTTGGAGCTATATGTAAATATTATATATTTTGGTGATGGCCATTATGGAATTAAAGAGGCAGCAAATGGATATTTAGATAAAGAACCAAATGAACTGAATTTGAATGATTCAACATTACTTGCAGGACTTCCTAATGCTCCCAGTGTGTATCAACTTAGTAATAAATCAAATTATACATATCAAAGACAAATAATAGTAATAAATGCAATGCTAGAAAATAATTATATTTCAAAAGAAGAGGCAGAAAATTTAATTAATAAAATAAGGAAAAGTAAGGGGATATAAACCCCTTACTTTTTGTAACAATTTATGTTAGAATATATAATATAAAAAAGGAGATAAAATATGAATATTTATATTATTAGACATGGAGATGACGATGATAGATATAGAGGTGGCTGGACAGATTTACCACTTATAGAAAAAGGAATAGAAAAATGTGAAAAGTTGGCAAAATTTATGTTTGAAAATAATATTAAAATAGATAAGATAATATCTAGTGATTTAAAAAGAGCTAATATGACTGCAGAAATTATAAATAGTAGATTTAATGTTAAATTAGATATTGATTCACGACTTAGAGAAAATAATAATGGTATATTTGCAGGAATGTTAAATGAAGAGGCAGAAAAAAATTATAAACATGCTCATTTTGGAGATTTAGAATATGATGAAAGATTTCCAGAAGGAGAAAGTCCAAAAGAGTTTTTTGAAAGAATTAATAAAGACTTTTTTGATATTATAGAAGAAAATAAAAATGTGGAAAATTTAGTTATAGTCACACATGGAGGAGTTATATCTATAGTTAGACATATAGTCAATGGAATTCAATGGTCTAATAAAGTTAAATCGATGAAAATAACTAAGACATCTATTTCAAAACTTGTAGTAGATAAAGATAAAATGTATTTTGAATATGAAAATTTAACACCACATTTAAATAATTAATTGTATATCTATATAGTAAATTTACATAAATTGTGGTATAATACTAATGTTTATTGGAGGACAATATGAATATAGAAGAATTATATACATATATTTTAACTGCTTTTGAAGGAAAAAGCTTTGAAAATTTAATACTTAATAAAAAGAATACTGAGTATAAAGAATCATTTGAAAATGATTATCGTGAAAAGATAATAAATGAAATGAATACAGAAAAATATAATAAAGTAATGGAAAAACTTTCTAAGAGTTTTCTTACAAATTTAGTAAAGGGGACTGAAAGCAAAAAAATTACAAAAGAAGACTGTAATAACATATTAGAGATATATCATAAACTTATTGAAAACATATCAGATTTTAATAAAGATTATGAAAGAATTGCACTTGAACATTTTACAGAAGTTAGGAATTTTATAAATGAATTTACTTTAAAAAAAGATGAACAAGAGAGTAAAGATACAGGATATACTCCTGAATTTATATTAGATATTTTAGACGTAAAAGAATACGAGTTAAAAGGAAAGTCATTAGATATTGGATGTGGAAAAAATGGGACTTTAGTTAATTATTTAGTTTCTAAAGGAATGGATGCATATGGGCTAGATATGGAATGTAAAGATACTAATAGACTTGAACAAGAAGATTGGTTACAAAAAGATTATGAAGAAAAATCATATGATTTAATTACATCAAATTTAAGTTTTACTAAACATTTTAATGAAGTTAATACAGAAGAGCAAAATGATGAAGAATGTATAGAATATGCACAAGCTTATATGAAAATATTAAATTCATTAAAAATTGGAGGAAAATGGCATTATGTACCATCGGTAACTTTTATAGAAGAATTTCTACCAGAAGATAAATTTGAAGTAAATAACTCATTTATCGATGGAAATATAATGAGAACTGTTATAAAAAGATTAAAATAGTTGCAAAATACACTTATAATTTAATTATAGGTGTATTTTTGATAAAAACGTACATTTGTTCTTTAAAATATTGCAAAACAAACAAGTGTATGATATAATACTTTTGATTTTGAAGGTGAGAATATGAATGATAAATTAATAATAAAAGGAGCAAAAGAAAATAACTTAAAAAATGTAGATTTAGAAATACCAAGAGATAAATTAGTTGTATTTACTGGACTTTCAGGTTCTGGAAAATCATCTCTTGCTTTTGACACTATATATGCAGAAGGACAAAGAAGATATGTTGAATCGTTATCTTCTTATGCAAGACAATTTTTAGGTATAATGGAAAAACCTAATGTAGAATATATTGAAGGCTTATCTCCTGCCATATCTATTGACCAAAAAACAACATCTAAAAATCCTCGTTCTACTGTTGGAACAGTAACAGAGATATATGATTATTTAAGATTATTATATGCAAGAGTAGGTGTACCACATTGTCCAAATTGCGGAAAAAGAATAAAAAAACAAAGCGTAGATGAGATTGTAGACCAAATTCTTGGATATGAAGAAGGAACTAAAATATTAGTAATGACTCCTGTTATTCGTGGAAGAAAAGGTGAACATGTAAAAATACTAGAAAGAGTATTAAAGGATGGATATATTCGTGCAAGAATTGATGGAGATACTTATGATTTGTCTGAAGAAATTCCTACACTAGATAAGCAAAAGAAGCATAATATAGAAGTTATTGTTGATAGATTAGTCGTTAGAGAAGACATAAGAAAAAGACTTGCAGATTCAGTAGAACTTGCACTAAAATATGCTGAAAATTTAGTTATAATTAGTAATTTAAATACTGGAACAGAGCAAATATTTTCACAAAATTATGCTTGTGTGGATTGTGGAATTAGCTTAGAAGAACTTACTCCAAGAATGTTTTCTTTTAATAGTCCATTTGGAGCATGTCCTTATTGTACAGGACTTGGAGAAATTTTAAAAATAGACCCAGATAAAATTATGCCAGATAAAGAGAAAAAGCTTACAGACTATGGTTGTATAAAAGGCTGGACAGGTGCGGGAAGTATAGTTGATGGAATAAGTAAAATGTATTTAGAAGGTTTATGCACTCATTATAATATAAATCCTGCAACTAAATTAAAAGATTTGCCAGAAAATTTTATGGAAGTATTGTTATATGGAAGTAAAGGAGAGAAGATAAAGTTTTCACATACTGGTAAAAATTTACAAAGAGATTTTGAAGATGAATTTGAAGGAGTAGTAAATACATTACAAAGAAGATTTAATGAAACTAAATCTCAAGGAATGAAAACTTTTTATGAAGGATTCATGTCAAGTTCACATTGTAACTATTGTGATGGTGCAAGATTAAAAAAAGAGAGTTTAGCTGTTACAATAGGAAAATTAAATATACATGAATTATGTAATAAAAATATAGTAGATATTAAATCATATATAAATAAAGAATATGATAAAATGAGTCAAAAAGATAAAACAATTGGAGAACAGATTGTTAAAGAATTAAACTATAGACTACAATTTTTAATTGATGTTGGACTTAGTTATTTAACACTTTCTAGAAGTTCTGGAACTTTATCTGGAGGAGAGTCTCAAAGAATAAGACTTGCAACTCAAATTGGTTCAGGGCTTACAGGAGTACTATATATATTAGATGAACCAAGTATTGGTCTTCATCAAAAAGATAATGAAAAGTTACTTAATTCTTTAAAGAAAATGAGAGATTTAGGAAATACATTAATTGTTGTTGAACATGATGAAGATACTATGAGAGAATCAGATTATATAGTAGATATTGGACCAGGTGCGGGAGTCCATGGTGGAAATGTAGTATTTTCGGGTATTCCAGAAGAGATATTAAAATGTGATGATTCAATTACTGGAAAATATTTAAGTGGAAAACTAAAAATATCTGTACCAAAGACAAGAAGAAAAACAAGTGTTGGATATTTGGAAGTAAAAGGGGCAAAAGAAAATAATCTAAAAAATATAGATGTAAAAATACCAGTAGGAGTATTTAACTGTGTTACGGGAGTATCAGGCTCTGGAAAATCTACATTAGTAAACGGAATAATTTGTAAAGTAATGGAAAGAGATTTAAATAGAGCATATACTAGACCTGGTAAATTTGATAAAATTAAAGGATTAAAGTATTTTGACAAAGTAATAAACATAGATCAATCACCAATTGGTAGAACTCCTCGTTCAAATCCTGCAACATATACAGGAATGTTTGATGCAATAAGAGATTTATTTGCAACTACAAATGAGGCAAAAATTAGAGGGTATGCAAAAGGAAGATTTAGTTTTAATGTACCAGGTGGAAGGTGTGAAGCATGTTCAGGAGATGGTATAATTAAAATTGAAATGAATTTTCTGCCAGATGTTTATGTACCATGTGAAGTATGTAAAGGAAAAAGATATTCAAGAGAAACTTTAGAAGTTAAGTATAAAGGAAAAAGTATTAGTGATGTTTTAGATATGACAGTTGAAGAAGGAGTAGAGTTCTTTAAGAATATACCAACAATTAAAAACAAGTTACAAACATTAATGGATGTTGGTTTGGGATATATAAAAATAGGTCAACCATCTACAACTTTATCTGGTGGTGAAGCACAAAGAATTAAACTTGCAACTGAGCTTTCAAAAAGGTCTACTGGAAAAACAATGTATATTTTAGATGAACCAACAACAGGACTTCATATGGCAGATGTACATAAACTAATTGAAATATTACAAAGACTTGTTGAAGGTGGAAACACATTACTTGTAATAGAACATAATTTAGATGTAATAAAGAGTGCAGATAATATTATAGACTTAGGACCAGAAGGTGGAGATAATGGTGGAACAATAGTAGCAACTGGTACACCTGAACAAGTTGCAAAAGTAGAAGAAAGCTATACAGGAGAATTTTTAAGAAAGATATTAAAATAAGAAAAAAGTGGAAGATTTTCTTCCACTTTTTATGTATTTATGTGCAATTAGCAACAACAGCAACATAGAACGATTATAATTAAGATTATCCAAATACAACAGCAGTTTCCGCCACCGAATAATCCGTTTGAACCGCAACCACAGTTACATCCGCATCCACATCCGTTTCCGCATCCTCCGCAGTTACCACATCCGCATCTTTCATCCATCATCTTATTCACCTCTCTTTGTTATGTATAAACTTCTAACTTATCTCGAAAAATGAGTCGAAGTTTAATGGTGTAGATGAATTCCTATCATTACATATAAAATAGAGAAGGATAAGTATTAAAACTAAAACTATTAGCCATACAAGATTATCATTACTACTATTTATGCACATACATTTCACTCCTTTGTTTGTTGACTTTCAATCAACTTAATATACTATATTCTAAATAATTATTTTTGTTACAATATAAAAAATAAAATTTAATAAAAAGATATAATAATTATTATTGAATATATTTATTATGTTATGATATAATTCTAAAGAGATGAGAAAAGGTGGAATAGCTTTGAAAAAGAATGATGAGATTGAAGTTGAAATCATAGATAATGGTATAAATTTGGAAGGTATAGCAAAATATGAGAATAAAGTTATATTTATACCAGGAGCATTAAAAGGAGAAAAAGTTAAAGCAAGAATTATTAAAGAAAATAATTCCTTTTGTATTGGTAAAATAGAAGATATAATTAGCAAAAGTTCAGATAGAGAAGAACCATTTTGTAGTGCATATAAAAGATGTGGAGGATGTTCAGGCCAACATATAAGTTATGGTAGACAGTTAAAGATTAAAAAGGAGCTAGTAAAGAATACACTTGAAAAACAGAAAGTAGAATATTCTAAATTAAATGATGTAATTGGAATGGGAATCCCATTAAATTATAGGAACAAAGCGCAATATCCAGTAAGAAGAACAATAGAAGGCGAAAATAAAATTGGATTTTATGCTAAAAGAAGTCATGATGTAATAGAAAATGAAGAATGCTTTATACAAAATCAAGAAATAGATAAGTTATCTAAGGAAATATTTAAGCTATTATTACTTAAGGGATTTACAGGATATAATGAACAAGATAATACAGGAGATATTAGACATATATTAATACGTAGAGGATACCATACTGGAGAAATAATGGTAGTAGTTGTAGTAAACAAGAAAGAAATTTTTGACGATGTAAGAATTGAGGAAATAATTAAAATTTTAAAAGAAGATGAAAATATAAAAACTATAGTATTAAATTTAAATATGTCAAAAACGAATGAAATATTAGGCAATAAAGAAAAGGTTGTATTTGGGTCAGGATATATAACAGATTGTATAGGTAAATATAAATACTATATTAGTTCAAAATCATTCTTTCAAGTAAATACAATTCAAGCAGAGGTATTATATAATACTTTAAAAGAGAAATTAAAATTAAAAGGCAACGAAATTCTTTTTGATTTATATAGTGGAGTAGGTTCAATAGGAATATTTTTAAGTGATAGTGTAAAAAAAGTTTATGGAATTGAAATTGAGAATCAAGCAGTTAAAATGGCTAATATGAATTTAGAGCTAAATAATATTAAAAATGCAGAATATATTGCAGGAAGTGTTGAATCAAAAATAGTAGAATTTGAAAAAAGAAGTATAAAACCAGATATAATTGTTGTAGATCCACCAAGAAAAGGGTTAGATTTAGATAGTATAGAATATATAATTAAATTTAGACCTAAAAAGATAGGATATGTTAGTTGTTCACCAGCAACATTTGCAAGAGACTTAAAATTATTAAGTCCATATTTTGAAATAGGTGATATTACACCAGTAGATTTATTTCCAAATAGTGAACATATAGAAAATATCACAGTGTTAAGTTTAAAAGAGAATAAATAATATTAAAATTAGCTAGAGCAATCCTCTAGCCTTTAATTTTACATTAAAAAGTGGTATAATTCATATAATGCAACTCAAAATTTACAAAAAACAACTAAAAATTGGTGGAATGCAACCGATAGAATTAGTATAATTTTGGTGTAAAGGAGGAAAAAATATGAAATTACCAGAGAATCTAAAAAGAATAAGAAAAGACAATAATTTATCTCAAGAACAACTTGCTGAAAAATTAGGAGTATCTAGACAGGCAGTTTCAAAATGGGAATCAGGACAAAGTTATCCAGAAATGGATAAAGTATTAATGATTTGTAAATTGTTTGACTATAATATTGATGAACTTATGAATGAAAATGTTAAAGAGGTATCTGAAAATAAAAAATCTAAAATAAACTTTAATAAGTATATAGATGATTTTTTTGGATATATAACTAAAACATTAAGAATGTTTGAAAGTATGAAATTTGGTCAAATAATAAAATGTATTTTTGA
This sequence comes from uncultured Clostridia bacterium, assembly GCA_949106495.1. Taxonomy (GTDB): domain Bacteria; phylum Bacillota; class Clostridia; order TANB77; family CAG-465; genus CAG-465. The sequence goes on along the minus strand of CARYZD010000001.1, from coordinate 95,662 downwards.
ACAAATTATTATAGGTATAATTATTACATGTATAATGTCTATAATTGGCGGTATAGGAGGTTCTATATTTTCAGGTATTTTTGGATGGGTTCCAAAAAAAGGATATTATGTTCTTTTAGATATAACATCTTCATTATACTTAATATTTGCTTTAATTGTAGGTATAATTATTATTCTTCATATATTTAAAGTTAGATATTTAGACTATTATGAAGTAGTTAATTCTAAAGAAGAGAAAGATAGTAATAAAGAAAATAAAAAAGAATTAGTTATAGGAAATTCAGATAATAATAAAGTTGTTTTAGAAAATAAAAGGGAAAAAATAATAATAAGAGACCCTGCACATAGTGAATCTAAATTTTTAAATGCTGTATTTAAAATGGTATTAGTAGGAATAAAATGTTGTGTTGGATTTTTTGCCTTAGGTTTTGTATTTTCATTATTAATGCTTTGTGCATGTTTAATTTGTAGTTTCTTATTTGTAAAGACAGGTTTTGTTTTTATTGGTGCACTATTATGTTTAATAGCAGCAATAATAGTAAACGTAATTTTACTTGAAATAGTATATAATTTTATAGTAAATAAAAAAATTGCTAAAACAAGAATAGGTATTATATTTTTATCATCAATACTAGTAGCTGGAATTGGCATTGGAATGATATTTATAGGAATTACTAACTTTAATTATATAGACGAAGTAAAAAAAGAAGCAATTATAAAAAACTCATATAATTATGAATTAACAGATGGACTTATTGTAGAGTCTTGGGCAGATACAGAATATATTGAAAGTGATAATAATGATATAAGAATTGAAGTTGAATATTATGACTGCTTTGAGCCATATATCCAAATACAAACTAATAATAAAATATATATAAGTTATAATTCAAGCTCATCCAATTTATTAAAATATTTAAGAGAGAATATTGATGATATAAATAATAAAGAGATAAGAAATTATGATTACTTTAAAGTCAAAGTCTATACAACAAAAGAAAATATTCAAAAGTTAAATGATAATAAGAAGAATAGACGTGAAACACAACAGTCATATGAAATTCAAATAAATAAATTAGAAAATCAAATAGAAGAAAAAGAAGAAACTATTATAGATTTAAATGACACAATACAAACTAAGAATACTACAATACAAGAAAAAAATGAAAGAATTAGATATTTAGAAAAAATATTAGATAGTTATGACTATGATTATGAATACTAAATATAAAAGAGTGCTAAATTAAATTTAGTACTCTTTTTTTACAAAATATTTCCAAAAAATGCTCATAATTTTACGACCAAAAGTTAGACTCAAAGTATTGCAATTACTAAGTTTAATAGTATAATTATATCTTGTTATGTAACGAAACTTTTTTATGAGAGGGGTAATTATTATGTGTGAGAATTTATATATAAAAGATGAAGAAAAACAAGATATATTATTACCAACAAATGATTATGTATTTTCAAGATTATTTGGACATAAAGGAAAGGAAGATATGATAAGAGATTTAATAGAAAAAGTAACAGGAGAATATTACGAAGATATTAATTTAGAAAATACACCAATACTTGAAAGAGAATTACTAGAGAATAAAAAAAGGGAAATATAGAAGTGGCTAAGAATATGTTGTTAAAAAATATAGATATAAAGATTATAAGTGAAGTAACAGAATTACCTATAAAAGAAATTGAAAAATTAAAATAAAGTTAATTAATAAATTTGGATACAAGTATTAAATATTCTTGTATCTTTTTTATTGACATATACCCCTTGGGGGTATATAATTATTTTCGAGGTATAATCAATGAATAAAGAAAAATGTAGCAAGTGTAATATATGTGAAAAATATACATATAGAACAGAAGAAGAAAAGAAAAACATAACTAAAAGATTAAATATCATAGAAGGACAAATAAGAGGGATAAAGCAAATGATATGTGATGACAGATATTGTGATGACGTTTTAACTCAACTTTCAGCAGTAAATAAAGCAATTGAAAGTCTAGAAAATACAATACTTGAAAATCATATAAGAAATTGTGTAAATCGTGAATTAAAGCATGGAAATGATGATATAATAAATGAAGTTATGGAATTATTCAAAAGATTAAGATAAGGAGGATTTATTATGGAAAAAGTAGAATTTGAAGTTGTGGGAATGCATTGTACAGGGTGCTCAACTAGACTTGAAAAAGTATTAAACAATTTGGATGGAGTTAACTTTGCTAAAGTAGACTTTGAGGATAAAAGAGCAGTAGTTGAGTACGATAGTGATAAAATTAGAATAGTAGAAATAAAGGAAGCTATATTAGATGCTGGTTTTGAAGTTAAGGAGTAAATTGTTTTGAAAAAAGTATTATTAAAAATTGGTGGAATGACATGTAGTGCTTGTTCATCAGGACTTGAAAAATATTTAAATAGACAAGATGGTATAAAAGTTGCATCAGTAAATCTTGTCATGAACAATGCATCAATTGAATATGATGAAAATAAATTATCATTAGAAGATATAGAAAAGTTTGTTTTTAAAGCAGGCTTTGAGAGTCTAGGAATAGATAAGTTAGAAAAAGAAGAAAAAAAGAATACTAAAGAAAAATATAAATTAATATTGATAACAATTATTTCATTATTAATATTATATATATCAATGGCTCATATGATTGGATTGCCCTCAGTTCCATTATTAGATATGCATATATATCCAATAAATTATTCAATATCACTTCTTTTACTTACATTGAGTGTAATGTTTTTGGGTAGGGATTTGTTAAAAAATGGATATAAAAATCTTATACATGGAACACCTAATATGGATACTTTAGTTGCAATAGGAGTATTGTCTAGCTTTATATATAGCTTATATGGTACTTTTCAAATACTAAAAGGAAATGAACTATATGTAAACAAGCTGTACTATGAATCCGCAGCAATTGTAATTTTCTTTATTAAAATTGGTAAATTTATAGAGGGAAGAAATAAAGATAAGACAAAAGAAGCTTTACAAGAATTAATGACTATTACACCAAATTCTGCATTAATTGAAAGAGATTCAAAGGAAATAACAGTAACTTTAGATGAAATACAAAAAGGAGATATTGTAATTTGTAAACCTGGAGAGAAGATAGCAGTAGATGGAACTATAACAGAAGGTACAACTCATATTAACGAGTCTTTTATTACAGGTGAGAGTATACCTGTTAAAAAAGAGTATAACTCTAAAGTAATAGCTGGAAGTATTAATTATGAAGGAACAATTAAATATAAAGCAGAAAAAATAGGAAAAGAATCTACAGTATCAGAAATAGTTAGACTTGTTGCAGAAGCTACAAATACTAAAGCTCCAATATCCAAAATTGCAGATAAAATAAGTGGAATATTTGTTCCTATAGTGATTGCTATAGCAGTACTTAGCTTTATTGTATGGTTAATTTTATTTAAAGATTTTTCGGTAGCAATTAATGTATTTGTAAGTATTCTTGTAGTTGCATGTCCTTGTAGTTTAGGCTTAGCAACACCACTTGCTATTGTAGTATCTTCAGGAATATGTAGTAAGAAAGGAATACTTGTTAAAAATAGTGAAACATTAGAAAATGCTCATAAAGTTAAAACAATAGTAATGGATAAAACTGGAACAATAACAAAGGGAGAGTTAACGCTTTCGAAATTATATAATTATAGTGATTTAGAAGATAAAGAGATAATTAAAATAGCAGCAAGTATTGAGAATTTATCTGAACATCCAATATCAAGAGCAATAGTAAATTATGCCAGTCAAAATTTAGTATCAATTGAAAAAGTATCTGAATTTAGTGCTATACCTGGATTGGGAATAACAGCAAAATATAATAATGAAAAATATTTTATAGGAAATAGAAAATTAATGTTAGAGAATAATATACAAATTTATAATGAAACAGATGAAGAAAGCTTAATATCAGATGGTAATAGTATATTATTTTTAGCTAATGAAACAAAGATATTAGCTCTTATTGGTGTAAAAGATGTATTAAAAGATAATGTAAAAAGTGTAATAGATAAAATAAAAAGCAGAAAAATTGATGTACTAATGCTTACAGGTGATAATGAAAAAACAGCTAAAGTTATAGCAGATAAAGTTGGAATAGATAATGTTGTTTCAGGAGTATTACCAAAACAAAAGGCAGATAAAATAAAAGAACTCAAGAAAAATGGACTAGTAATGATGTGTGGAGATGGAATAAATGATAGTGTAAGTCTTGTTACAGCAGATATAGGTGTATCTGTTTCCAATGGAACAGATATTGCAATGGACAGTAGTAATGTTGTACTTATGATAGATAAATTAGATAGAATTGTTGACTTAATGGATATTAGTAAAAAAACAATAAAAATTATTAAACAAAATTTATTTTGGGCATTCATATATAATATTTGTATGATTCCAGTTGCAATGGGATTTTTTGTGAATTTAGATATTGTTTTAAATCCTATGCTTGCATCTTTAGCAATGACAATAAGTAGTTTAACAGTTGTATTAAATTCACTTAGACTTAAATTAAAATAGGGGGAATAAAAAATGTGTAATATAACAAGAGAAGATGCATGGAATTTATTAAGAGAATATAATGAAGATACTTTTCATTTAAGACATGCTTTAACAGTAGAAGGTGTAATGAAATACTTTGCAAAAGAGTTAGGTTATGAAGAGGAAGAAGAATTATGGGGAATCGTTGGACTATTACATGATTTAGATTTTGAAAAGTATCCAGAAGAACATTGTATAAAATCTCAAGAAATAATGAGAGAAAATAATATAGGTGAAAAAATTATACATGCAACTTCAAGTCATGGATATGGTCTTACTGTAGATATAAAACCAGAACATCAAATGGAAAAAATTCTTTATGCAACAGATGAGTTAACTGGACTTATTGGAGCTGCTGCACTTATGAGACCATCTAAAAGTACAGCAGATTTAGAGCTGAAATCTTTAAAGAAAAAATTTAAAGATAAGAAATTTGCAGCTGGATGTTCAAGAGAAGTTATATCAAATGGTGCAGAAATGTTAGGCTGGGAACTAGATGAATTACTAGATAAAACAATTCTTGCAATGAGAAGTTGTGAAGAAGATATAAATAAAAAAATGGGAGAAATATAGATGTTAAATCAATTTTCAAGAACTGAACTATTAATTGGGAAAGAAAATTTAGAAAAATTAAAAAATTCAAAGATTGCTATTTTTGGTATAGGAGGAGTAGGCTCTTTTGTTGCAGAAGGTCTTGTAAGAGCAGGTATTGAAAACTTTATTTTAGTAGATAACGATAATGTAGATATTACTAACTTAAATAGACAATTACATGCACTTCATAGTACAGTTGGAAAGTATAAAGTGGATTTAATGAAAGAAAGAATATTAGATATAAATCCAAATGCAAAAGTAGAGGTATTTAAAACTTTTTATATGCCAGATAATAAGGATAATATCTTAGATAATACAGTTACTTATATTGTAGATGCAATAGATACAATAACAGCAAAAATTGAACTTGCACTTGATGCTAAAGCTTTAAATATACCTATTATATCATCAATGGGTACTGGAAATAAATTAGACCCTACTAAATTTGAAATTTCAGATATAAGTAAGACAAGTGTATGTCCTTTAGCAAAAGTTATGAGAAAGAAACTAAGAGAACTAGGAATTAATAAATATAAAGTATTATATTCTAAAGAAGAACCAATAAAACTAGATGAAGTTGTAGAAAGAGAATGTTTAGAGTTAACAGAAAAAAGGCAAGTTCCAGGAAGTGTATCTTTTGTTCCATCTGTTGCGGGACTTATAATTGCAGGGGAAGTTATAAAAGATATAATAAATAATTAAATTTAGGAGAAGAAGAATGGAAGAAAATATAGAAAGATACAAAGAAATAGAAAAAAGTATAACATCTGTATTTAGAAAAAGTATATGGTTAAAATTTGTTCAAGGAATTAAAGAGTTTGAAATGATAAAAGATGGAGATAAAATAGCTGTTTGTATTTCTGGTGGAAAAGATTCTATGTTACTTGCTAAATGTATGCAAGAAATAAAAAGACATAGACAAATGGAGTTTGAACTTGTATTTTTAGTTATGGATCCTGGATATAATGAAATTAATAGGCAAAAAATAATAGATAATGCTAAACTTTTAAATATACCAATAACCATTTTTAATAGTAATATATTTGATGTAGTAGAAAAGATAGACGATCATCCATGTTATTTGTGTGCTAGAATGAGAAGAGGGCATTTATATAAAAAGGCAAGGTCTATGGGTTGTAATAAAATTGCTCTTGGTCATCATTTTGATGATGTAGTAGAAACAATACTTATGGGAATGCTCTATGGAGCTCAAATGCAAACTATGATGCCTAAATTACATAGTACATTTCATGAAGGAATGGAACTAATTCGTCCATTATATTACGTTAAAGAGGCAGATATTATTAACTGGAGAGATTATAATAAATTAGAATTTATTCAATGTGCATGTAAAGTAACAGAAAGAAGAAAAGACGATGAAGATGGCTCAAAAAGGGATGAGATGAAAAGATTAATCAAACAACTTAGAGAAGTGTATGATAAAGTGGATATGAACATATATAATAGTACAAAGAATGTTAATTTAAGTACTGTAATATCATATGTAAAAGATGGACAAGTATATCATTTTTTAGATGAATACGATACTAAAATTCCTAAGGGAAAAGAAGAAAATTAGAAAGATAGGTGTAATAATGAAGGAATTTATACTTAAGAGAAAAATAAATTATTATGAAACTGATAGAATGGGAGTTGTACATCATTCTAACTATATAAGATTTTTAGAAGAAGCAAGGTGTGCATGGTTAGATTATTTAACAATACCTTTTTCATTATTAGAAGAAAATGGTATTACAATTCCTGTTTTAGGAGTATATGTAGATTATAAGTATCATGTTACGTTTAATGATGAGATAGAAATACATGTTTTTATGAAATCATATAATGGGGTAAGGATGACAGTAGGATATAATGTTTTAGATGTAAAGAGTAATAAAATTGTTCTTACAGGAGAGACAAAACATTGTTTTACAGATAAAAACTTAAAGCCTATAAGTTTGAAAAAATATAATGTAGAATTTAATAGTAAGTTTGAAAAATTATTGGAAGAGTAATATTAGAATGGAGAGAAACATGGAAGAAAGATTTAGTGTTAAAATTACGGTTGGACTTCTTTTAATAAATAATGGTAAAATTTTAATGATGAAAAGAAAAAATACTGGATACATGGATGGAATGTATGCCTTTGTTGCAGGACATGTAGAAGAAGAAGAAAGTCTAAAACAGGCAATGGTTAGAGAGGTAAAAGAAGAAGCAGGAATTGATATAAAAGAGCAAGATTTGGAATTTATTTGTGGTATTAGAGAGAAAAGCCATTGTAGATATATTAATTTTTTCTTCAAGACAGACAAATATGAAGGTACTCCCAAAATCATGGAAATGGATAAGTGTGAAAAATTAGAATGGATAGATATAGATAAGATACCTGAAAATACAATAGAAGCTGAAAAAAGAGCAATAAAAAATTATATAAATAAATTGTATTTTGATGAATATAATTTCTAAAATAGAGGTGATAAATGACTGAAATAGATATATTATCAGATTTAGTAAAATTTAATACTATTAAAGATAAAGAAAATAAACAAATATTAGATTATATAGAAAATTATAAAATATATTTGCATGTAAAAGGAGGCTACGTATACCAATGTAACCTCCTTTTTTAAATCGGTGAACTCACCAATTTAGTGTTGATAAAGTTTCTTTTACAGACTGCATTATAATAATAATTAGCAGTATGGGTGATAGAGATAAACTCTAAGTTTGCAAGTATCAAATTTAGTACAACCTCCTTTAAATCTTTTTGTTCATTAATTCTTCATAAAGTCTTCTGCCTTCTTCAGAAATCTCAATAGTGTCTGGACCACGAATGATTGGCTTTGGTTGGGGTGGCGGCTTTTCTTTTTTGGATTTTTCCAAATCCATTTTCTGTTGTAGCATACGTTTGAATGTAGATTCTTGCCGTTCCTGACTTCCAAGCATAAAGGTTGGAGTTCTCTCCTTTGCGTCAGCAGTTGGAGAAATTTTTTCAACTTTTTTTACAGACCGCATACTTACACGTCCTTTCTATATAATTTTTTAAATACAATACAATTATATCATATTGTAAACATTAAAGTCAAAGTAAAATGTGAAATCTACATAAAACATGTGAAATGCTTGTGAAAAGTAAGTAAATTCCAATATTTCTATGTTATAATGTATACATAATATAGAAAAGGAGTAATAAAAAATGAAGAAAATAGAAGAAATATTAAATGTAGCAACAGATGGAACAAAAAATACAGTAATATCAGTAGGAGTATTATTGCTTGTAGGATATATTTTAGGATATATATATATTAAATTAGCATAAAAAAGTTTTGGATAAATATATTTATACTATATTATTGATTTAAAAAGGTATTTATGATAGAATAAAGTAGATAATAGGAGAGAGAATTCTGTTATAAATTAAATTAGGAGGAGTTAAAAATGGATTTAAAAGGAACAAAAACAGAGCAAAATTTAATGACTGCTTTTGCAGGAGAATCACAAGCTAGAAACAAATATACATATTTTGCTTCTAAAGCTAAAAAAGAAGGATATGAGCAAATTGCTGCTATATTCCAAGAAACAGCAGAAAATGAAAAAGAACATGCAAAAATGTGGTTTAAAGAATTAAATGGTGGAGAAGTACCTTCTACTATTGAAAATCTAAAAGCAGCAGCTTCTGGAGAAAATTTTGAATGGACAGATATGTATGACAAAATGGCTAAAGAAGCAAAAGAAGAAGGATTTGATAGAATAGCATACTTATTTGAAGCAGTTGGTAAAATAGAAAAAGAACATGAAGAAAGATATTTAAAACTTTTAGAAAATGTTGAAAGTGGAAAAGTATTTGATTGTGGAGAAGTAAAAGTTTGGAAATGTAGAAATTGCGGACATATTCATGTTGGAGAAAAAGCTCCAGAAGTTTGTCCAGTATGTGCTCATCCAAAAGCATATTTTGAAATCAAAGCTGAAAATTATTAATAAAACAAAAGAAGATGAATGCATTCATCTTCTTTTTATATTTTTATGTTGACAATAAAATATATTTATGATATTATATTTACATAATAAGGGAGTAGTCAGCGGATATACGTTTTAAAGTCAACATATTGGATTAAAATCCTGGCTTTAAATTAAATGATGAGACTTATCTGTGTGTTAGTCACATACAGATAGGTCTCTTTTTTCTGACTTGAAAGGAGAAAATATGGGAATTTTAGAAATTATTTTTATATCAATTGGGCTTGCAATGGATGCTTTTGCAGTGTCAATTTGTAAAGGAATGTCTGTAAGAGATGTAAAACTAAAACATTATTTAATTGTAGGTGGATATTTTGGAGGTTTTCAAGCATTAATGCCTCTTGTTGGATATTTACTTGGAGTTAATTTTCAAGAATTAATAGTAAGTATAGACCATTGGATAGCTTTTATACTATTAGGAATTATTGGTGCAAATATGATTAAGGAATCGTTTGGAGATGATGAAAATATAAATAGTTCATTTTATTTTAAAGAAATGTTACCACTTGCAGTTGCAACAAGTATTGACGCTTTAGCTGTAGGTATAACATTTGCATTTTTAAAAGTAAATATAATGCTTGCAATAGCATTAATTGGAATTATAACTTTTGTAATTTCAGCTATAGGTATAAAAATAGGGAAAGCTTTTGGAGATAAATTAAAGAATAAAGCTGAGCTTTTAGGAGGAATTGTATTAATTATTATTGGAATAAAAATATTACTTGAGCATTTAGGAGTATTGTAATATTTATAAAATGTATGAGGATATATCCTCATATTTTTTTGGCAAAAAATAGAAAATTAACATAAAATATAAAATGAAAATAATTTGCACTTATTTTAAATATTAAATGTAAAATTTGTTGAAAAAAATATTTAGGTATGTTATCATAATGTATGGTTAAAATAATAAAGAATAACTGTAAATTTTTGAGGAGGTATTTTATGGAATTTAAACAATGGTCTGGCTTTAACAAATCTGGAGAATGGACAAAAGAAATTGATGTTAGAGGATTTATTCAAAGCAACTATACACCTTATGAGGGAGATGATTCTTTCCTAGAAGGTACAACAGAAAGAACAGATAAGCTATGGAATAAAGTGTTAAAGTTATATGAAGAAGAAAGAGAAAAAGGAGTATTAGATGTTGATGTAAAAACTCCTTCAGCAGTAAATGCCTATGATGCAGGATATATAGATAAAGATTTAGAACAAATAGTTGGACTTCAAACAGATGCACCACTTAAAAGAGCTATAATGCCAAATGGTGGAATAAAGATTGTTGAAAAGTCTTGTGTTGCATATGGATATGAAGTAGATGAAGAAACAGATTATGTGTATAATCATCTAAGAAAAACACATAATGATGGAGTATTTAGTGTATATACACCAGATATTAGAGCTGCAAGAAGTTCACACTTAATTACTGGTTTACCAGATGGTTATGGGCGTGGAAGAATAATTGGAGATTATAGAAGAGTAGCTTTATATGGAGTTGATGCTTTAATTGAAGCAAAAAAATTAGATTTAGATGTATTAAATACAGATGAATTTACAGAAGAAGTTATAAGAGAACGTGAAGAAATTAGCGAACAAATAAAAGCATTAAATGATTTAAAAGCTATGGCTTTAAGATATGGCTATGATATAGCAGTGCCAGCATCTAATGCAAAAGAAGCTATTCAATGGTTATATTTTGCATATTTAGGAGCAACAAAAGACCAAAATGGTGCTGCAATGAGTATTGGTAGAACATCTACATTTTTAGATATATATATTCAAAGAGATATAGAAAATGGAGATTTAACAGAAAAAGAAGCTCAAGAATTGATGGATCATTTTATAATGAAACTTAGAATGGTAAGATTTTTACGTACACCTGAATATAATGACTTATTTAGTGGTGACCCAGTTTGGGTAACAGAAAGTATAGCAGGTATGGGACTTGATGGAAGAACACTTGTTACTAAAAACTCATTTAGAGTATTACATACTTTAGTAAATTTAGGACCTGCACCAGAACCAAACTTAACAGTTTTATGGTCTAACAATTTACCAAAAGGATTTAAAGATTATGCTGCTAAAATTTCAATAAAAACATCTTCAATTCAATATGAAAACGATGATTTAATGAGAATTACTCTAGGAGATGATTATGGAATTGCATGTTGTGTATCTGCAATGAAAATAGGAAAACAAATGCAATTTTTTGGAGCTAGGGCAAATCTTGCAAAAACTCTACTTTATGCAATTAATGGTGGTAGAGATGAAAAGAGTGGAAAACAAGTAACACCAAAATTTGAGCCAATAACTTCTGAATATTTAAATTATGAAGAAGTTGTACAAAAATTTGACCAAATGATGGAATATGTTGCAAAAATATATATTAAAGCATTAAATGCAATTCATTATATGCATGATAAATATTCTTATGAAGCTTTAGAGATGGCATTACATGATAGAGAAATATTAAGAACTATGGCATGTGGTATTGCTGGACTTTCTGTTGTTGCTGATTCACTTTCAGCTATAAAATATGCAAAAGTAAAAGTAATAAGAGATGAAACAGGTCTTGTGGTAGATTATGAAGTTGAAGGAGATTTTCCAAAATATGGAAATGATGATGATAGAGTTGACGAAATTGCTGTAAATATTGTTAAAACATTTATGAGAAAACTACAAAAACATATAACATATAGAAATTCAAAACACACTTTATCTGTTTTAACTATAACATCAAATGTTGTATATGGAAAGGCAACAGGAAATACCCCAGATGGAAGACATGCAGGAGAACCTTTTGGACCAGGAGCAAATCCAATTCATGGAAGAGATATTAATGGTGCTGTTGCAGTTATGAATTCAATTGCTAAACTTCCTTATGAGTATTCAGAAGATGGTATATCATATACATTCTCAATAACTCCTGGAACACTTGGAAATGAAGATAATACACAAGTACAAAATTTAGTTAATTTACTTGATGGATATTTTAAACAAACTGGACATCATATAAATGTAAATGTTTTTGATAGAGCATTACTTGAAGATGCAATGGAACATCCAGAAAAATATCCACAACTTACAATACGTGTATCTGGTTATGCAGTAAACTTTGTAAAATTAACTAGAGAACAACAACTTGATGTTATTAATAGAACAATACACGAGAAGTTTTAATATATAATAAAAGTTTAAAAATATAACACTAGAACTTCATAGTTCTAGTGTTTTGTTTTAAGTTTAGGAGGATTTATGAAGGGGCGTATACATTCATTTGAAACATTAGGAGCTGTTGATGGTCCAGGAATAAGATTTATTATTTTTATGCAAGGTTGTCATCTTAAATGTAAATATTGCCAAAATAGAGATACATGGGATATGTTTGGTGGCACTGAGTATGAATGTGATGAGTTAATTAATAAAATATTAAAGTATAAAAACTATATAACACCAAATGGTGGTGTAACTATTAGTGGAGGAGAACCATTACTTCAAGTTAAGTTTTTAATTGAACTATTTGAAAAGTTAAAAAAAGAAGGAATACATACTTGTATTGATACCTCTGGTAATGTTATAATTACAGAAGAAATAAAAAAGTTAATTGATTTAACAGATTTATTTCTATTAGATATAAAATGTATTAATGATGATATATGTAAAGATTTAATAGGAGTATCCAATATTAAAGAATTAGAGTTTGCAAAGTTTTTAAGTGATAATGATAAAAAAATGTGGATAAGACAGGTTTTAGTGCCAGGAATTACAGATAAAGAAGAAGATTTAAAAAAATTATCTGAGTTTTTAAAATCACTAAAAGGTGTAGAGAAATTTGAATTACTTAAATATCATGATTTGGGAAAATTTAAATGGGAAAATCTAAAATTAAAATATCCATTAGAAAATTACCCAACTGCAAATAATAACGATTTAAAAAGAGCAAAAGAAATAATGAATATAGATTAAGAATATAAATTAATAGGAGGATTTTATATGAGAAAATATTTTGGAACAGATGGAATAAGAAGAATTGCAAATACTGAACTTACACCAGAACTAGTATATAAGGTAGCTAAAGCTGGAGCATATGTATTGTCTAAACATACAGAACATACACCAACAATTTTTATTGGGAGAGATACAAGAATTTCAGGAACTTTAATTGAAAGTGCTATGATTGCAGGATTTTTAAGTTATGGGGCAAATGTAAAAACATTAGGAGTTATGCCAACTCCTGCTGTTGCATATTTAACTCGTAAATTTAAAGCAGATGCTTCAGTAGTTATTTCTGCATCACATAATACTTATGAATTTAACGGTGTAAAGTACTTTAGTAATAAAGGAATGAAAATACCAGATAGTTTAGAAGAAGAAATAGAAGAGATAATGGATTCTGGTAAAATAGATGAACTTACAGCAATAAATGATAAAATTGGTGTAAGTGAAAACAGAGAAGATATGCTTGAAGAATATGTATTTTTCTTTAGAAAAATATTTGAAGATAAGTTAATTGATGTATTAGATGATAATTTTAAAGTATTAATTGATACAGCAAATGGCGCAACAAGTAAAGTTGCCCCACTTGTATTTGAAAAATTAGGAATTAATTATGATGTAATTAACAATACTCCAGATGGAATAAATATAAATAAAAACTGTGGTTCAACACATATAGACAATTTAGCAAAACTTGTAGTTGAAAAGGGATATAGTTTAGGTATTGCTTATGATGGTGATGGAGATAGATGTCTTTGTGTAGATGAAAAGGGGAATATTTTAGATGGAGATATAATTCTTGCAATAATATCAGATTATTTAAAAGCAAATGGAAGACTAAAAAAAGATACTTTAGTTGCAACTGTTATGAGTAATTTAGGGCTTAAAAAGTATGCACAAGAAAACAATATGGACTTTATTCAAACAAATGTTGGAGATAGATATGTACTTGAAAATATGTTAGAAAATGGATATAATCTTGGAGGAGAACAATCAGGACATATAATATTTTTAGATTATAATCCAACAGGGGATGGAATACTTACATCTTTAATGCTTGTGGAAATATTATTAAAATCTAAGATGAAAGCAAGTGAGGTAGCTTCTAAAATTACTATATATCCTCAAGTTCTTGTAAATGCAAAAGTTCCATCAGAAAAGAAATATGCATATAAAGAAGATGATGTAATTAAAGAGGCTATAGAAAAAATTGAGAAAGAGTTTTCAGGAAATGGTAGGGTCCTTATTAGACCATCTGGTACTGAACCTTTAGTTAGAGTAATGATTGAAGGAGAAAATCAAGAAGTTTTAGATAAAAAAGCACATGAACTTGCAAAAATAATTGAAGATAGATTAAATTAGTAAAAAATAATTTATATAAAATAGTAAATTTTGGATTCAAAATTTGCTATTTTTTTATGTATTTTTTAGGTTTACAATAAATAGTAACATTAATGTTTTTTTTTTTTTTTTGTTACTGTAATGTGCTTGTAATCTGCAAGAAAGATAAAAGAGAAATTTATCTAAATAAATTTTAATATATTCTTTTTTGGAAAATTTTAGTCTAAAATTAAAAATGTATACAGAAAGGTGATGAATATATATGAAAAAGAAAGGTTTTTTAATTGTACTCTCTTTTGTACTAATAGTTACGTTTGCAATAAATGGTATTAGTAAAGCAGAAGAAACTACAAATAAAGATTTAAAACTTTTTAATGAAAATACTACAAGTGAAGCAAGTAAAACAGAGTCTAGTGATACACAAGATGTAAAACTTAGTATAATGCAAAAGCCAAAAATAGACATTGTTTTATCTAAAGCTAGAACGTTAGTAGATATCCAAAATTTTGAAAAAGATTTATTTAGAGAATTAGAAAATTTAAATATTGATACTGAAAATGTAGAGGTATCAGCAGTAAAAACAGAACAAATTACAAGTGTAGAAAATTTTACATGGCAACAAGATGTATCATCTTCTATAGGTAGTATTAGTATTACTAATAATGGTCAAAATGTTAAAATGACTGGTAATAAAAGTAATGCAGGTAAAAATGCTATTTGGATAATGCCTACAGTAAACCAAGAGCAAAAATTCCATTTTAGTTATAACATTAATTTTGGTGATAGCTTTAAAGCTGCAGGTATGTTATTAAGAGTTAAAGAAGTTGGAAATACTTTAACAGGATATGCAGTAAGTTTTAATAAAAGTGGACAAGATTATTACACAGGATCAGGCAGTAAAAATGGAGCTTTGTGGAAATTTACTTATGTAAAAGGACAAAATACAACTAATATGACTAAAACTCTTGTATCAGGAATAAATATTAGTACATCAGGTACAGTAGATATTTCTGCTACTGATTCAAAAATTACAATTAGTGGTGGAGGCCTTACAACTCCTTATGAATATAATATTCCAGGAGATGATAATACAATAGGTAATGGATATGGATTCTTTACAGACCATTATTCACATGGATGTGATAATATAGGTTCTTTCCAATTAACTGGTATTAATCTTGAAACATCAATAATAAAGAAATTTACAGAAGTATTAAGAGAACCAGATTGGAGAGATGAATCATATAAATTCTTAGTAGATGTAGATGATTATTCAAACTCTGAATTTAATGAAAAAGCACAATATTCTGAAATTTTAACAAGACTTTTAAATGAAAATATTCATTTAGTTACATGGGGAACTTCAGTAAATGAAACTGAATTTGAAAAATTAATAAAAGATAATAATACAAATGGACTTTTCTTACATAATGCAGAATATAATAGTGCAATTGAAAAGACAGTTGAATATATTAAAGAAGTCGTAGGTACTCCTGAAGAAACACAAAGTGTTATAGTAGGTGAACCTTTAGATATTGTGATAACACCAAGTGATATTCAAAATAACACTATAGATGAAGATTGGCCATATGGAAAATGGAAAGTTGATCATGATTATACATATTTTGAAAATAATATGGGACAATTTTTTGATTCTGGAAAATATTTAGATAGCTTTATTAATGTATTTAATAAAACAGGTAGATATGTAATAACATTTAGAGACCAATCAATAGTTCCAACTGAAGTTTTTGTACATAGAAGACCAGTTGCACAAATTGGAATGCAAATAGAAGGTACAAATGTTACTTTAACAAGTGAATCATATGATTTAGACGAATATTCTAAAGAAAATCATGGCATTGCAGAAGAAGAATGGAAATGGAAAGATGTAGATGAGACTGAATGGCATGATGGAAAATTACCAGCAGAAATTGATTCATCAAAAACATATATTGTACAACTAAGAGTAAAAGATAATCAAAATTCTTGGAGTACGCCAATATCAAAATATATTAATAATGAAGGATTACCAGTTGCAATGTTTGATGTTTTAACTCAAACAATAACAAAATATAGTAGAAATGTAGAAATAAAAGATTTATCATATGACCCAGCTGGAAAAGAGTTAACAGCATATTTGTGGGAAGTATATAAAGATGGAGTAAGTATATATTCTTCTAATACTCCAAAAGTAGATTTTACAGATGTTGAAGAAGGAGAATATACAGTATACTTAACTGTAACAAATGCTTCTGGAAAAACATCAGAAAAATTTGCTAAAAAAATAGAAGTTATAGACGATACAATAGCACCAGAAGTTGTAGCATCTCCAATAGAAGCAGATTGGGCACAAAGTACAACAGTACATGTTAAATTTACAGATGAGGGAGAAAGTGGATTTAAATCATATCAATATGCAATAACAGATACTCAAACAGCACCAGAAACATATGGAGCTGAAATTACAAATTCAGAAGATGATATTGTTGTTGCAGAAGATGGATTAAAATACTTACATATTATAGCAACAGATAATGCTGGAAATGTTAGCGATGATAGAGTACTTGGAATATATAAAATAGATAGAACAAGTCCAAATGGTACAGCTACTATAACTCAACCAACATCTAGTGTTAGAAATGCAATAATAAACTTTACTGCAACAGACAATGAATCAGGAGTTGCAAAAATAGTAAAACCAGATAATACAGAAGTTACAAATGCAAATACAACATATAATGTAACTAATCCAGGAACATATACATTTAAAGTAGTAGATAATGTAGGAAATGAAAAAACTATAGATGTAGAAGTAACAGTAGTATCAGATGGTGTTGTAGTTAAATACGTAGATGTATTAGATAGTAATAAAGAAATAGATACATCAGTAACAATAAATGGAAATGTTGGACAAAATTATACAACAACTCCAATAGAAAAAGAGGGATTTAGATTAGTATCTACACCAGAAAATGCAAATGGAATTATGACAATGGATAAAATAGAAGTTGTTTATGGATATAAGAAAATATCTGAAGGTGTAGACGTAAAATATATAGACCAAGTAACAAAACAAGAAGTTGCAACAGCAGAACATTTTGATGGATTACAAGGAGATAGTTATACATCAGAAGAAAAAGAGGTATCAGGATATGAACTTGTAAAAACACCATCAAATGTAACAGGAAATATGACTGTTGAAAAAACAGTAGTAACATATGAATATAGAAAACAATCAAATGTAATAGTTAAATATATAGATGAAATTTCAAATACAGAAATAGAACCACAAACAAGTACAACATATAAAGAAGGAGATACATATACAACATTACCAAAAAATAAAGAAGGATATGTTGTAACAACAGAACCTGAAAACAAAGAAGGAACAGTAGAAAGAACAGATATTACTGTAATATATGGATATAAAAAGATATCTGAAGGATTAGTAGTAAAATATGTAGATGAAATAAAGAATGAAATTTTAGATACAAAATCTTATACAGGAAATGAAGGAGATAAAGTTACTTTAGAAGAGAAAACAATAGATGGATATGTAATATCACAAAGACCAGAAGTTACAGAAGTGACTTTAACACCAACATCTCAAGAAGTTACATATTATTATAAAAAACAAGTAACAACAGAAGTAATAGGAATAGATGCAAATAGTAAAGAAGAAATATATAAAGATGTAGTAGATGGAATTGAAGGAGATAGTTATACTGCTACAGCTAAAAATCTACAAGGATATCAATTAGTAGGAAGGCCACAAACAGAAACAGTAACAATGGATAGAAATGTATCTAAAGTTATATATACATATAAAAAGGTATCACATGGTGTAACTATAAAATATGTAGATGATTATAGTGGAGAAATACTAGACCAAGAAACTATAACAGGACTTGAAAATGATAGTTATACTTCAGAAACAAAAGAATATGAAAAATATGATTTTGTAAGAATAGAAGGAAATGCAAATGGAAACATGACAGTAAATCCAATAGAAGTTATATATCATTATGAAAAGAAAACAGGAATAGTAGAAGTAATATATGTAGATGAAGAAGGTAATGAATTATTTGTTGAGACAATGGAAGATAAAGTAGATAATGAATATAAAGTAGAAGAAAAAGAAGTAAAAAATTATAGAGTAAAAGAATATCCAGAAAATTTAGAAGGTATATATGAACTAGAAAAACAAACAGTAACATATATAATGGAAAAAATTCCAGGAAAAGTAATTGTAAACTTAAAAGATGAAGAAGGAAATATAATGAAAGTCCTAGAAGGAAATGGATATGTTGGAGAAGAATACGAAATCGAATTACCAGAAATTGAAGGTTACTTTATAGATGGAGAAAAAATTCTTAAAGTGGCATATGAAGATGGAGAGGTAGTAGTAGATGTAATATATAATAAGGTACCAGAAACAGGAGATATAAATGTAGTAATTAATTTAGCTATATTAATATTAAGTGTAGCTGTAGTTACCAAAAAACTATTTAATTTTGCATGCAACATAAAATAAATAATTTCACTTATGAAGAGGATTACTTTTAGAATTATATTCTAGTAATCCTTTTCGTTTAGAGTTCTATAATAAATATTATAAAATTAACGCTTTATCCAAGATATTTATTATAGAACCCTTTTTTATTATGATAAATAATACTAGATAATAAAGGAGCAAAATATGAGAAAATTAAAGAAAATTATAGTTAATATTTATATTATTTTTATTGTTATTATAGCATTAAATATATCAGATAAAGTTTATGGGGGAACAAATTATGATATAAATACTTATGATCAATTGAGACCTCTATTAGAAAGTGGTAATGATGAAATTATATATTTAGGAAATGATATTGGTGTAAACATGACAATGGCTATACCAGGAGGAACTAAAACAATTTATGGAAATGGTCATACTATAATTAATAATATTACTTTAGGTACAGACCGACATGCTATAAATGTACATAGTGGTGCAAAACTAATTTTAAATAATGTTAAATTTAATGGTAATAATAAAAATAGTGATGCTTCTGGGAATGTTGGTGTAGCTGGAATTTGTGAAGCAACAAATTGTACATTTAGTAATGGGGGAAGTCAGGCGTTTCATGTAAGAGCAGGAGGTAATGCAACACTTAGTTCTTGTATTCTTAATAGTAGTGATATAGGAGTTGGTGTAGCTTCTGGTACAGTAAATATAAATAATTGTAATATTGTTGCAAATTCTCAAGGTGCACATAATAATGGAGGAACAATGTATATAAATGGAGGTGATATACAGGCTGGAGATTATGGAGTAATTAGTTTTAGTAATGGTAATGCAACAATTAATTCTGGTAACATACATGGGGCTAGGCATGGAGTTGTAAATAGAGGTGGAATTGTATATGTCAAAGGAGGAAATATATATAGTAACACAACAACAGGAGTACTTACAGAAACTGGTAATACTACATATATTAGTGGTGGACAGATATATAGTAATGGCATTGGAGTATATAATGATGTAGGAGGAACTACATATATATCTGGAGGAACAATAAGAAATAATACAAATTCACAAGCTGGAGGAGTATATCATAATGGTGCATTTTGTACAATAACAGGAGGAACTTTTGGTACAAATCCAATGCAAAATGTATATTTAGCAGCAGATGACAAATATATAATAACAAATACAAGCAAACCAACATTTAGAGTTTATCCAAATAGATATTCTAGAGGAAGAAAAGTAGTACAAACATCAAGTACAAGTTATCCCTCTCAGCTTATAGATACATATGTAACATTATATCCAAGTACAGGTTGGTATTTAAGAGCAAAAAATTCGGACATAGTTTTATGGGATAAAGGAACAGTAACAACAACATATAAAAGTGAAGGTGGAACAACCTTAAAAGACCCAGTAAGTTCAACAAATTGGGCAGAAGAATCATATACAACATCAGCACCATCATCTATAGGACTATATGATTTAAAGACAACACCAAGTAATGCAAGTGGAAGTTATACAGGAAGTGATATAACAGTAAATTATGTATATGAACAAGCAAGGGGTCAGATTAAAGTAAGATATGTAAATAAATATACAAATGAAGTAATAAGTTCAACAACCAAAACAGGAGATATAGGAAGTTCATATACAGCAACACCAACAGCACCATCTGGATATACATTAGAAAGTAGTACAAGTGTAACAAGAACATATAAAACAAGTAGTCAAACAATAACATTTTATTGTATAAAAAAATCAAATGTAACAATAAAATATTTAGATATATCACATTCAAATACAAAACTTACAGAAGATATATCAAGTACATTATTACATGGAGATGATTATACATCAGAAGAAAAGACATTTGAAGGATATGTATTAGTAAAAGTACCTACAAATAAGACAGGAACAGTAGGAGAGGCAAATATAACAGTAACATATCAGTATAGAAAGATATCACCAGGAATAGAAGTAAAATACATAGATAAATTTACAGGAGAAGAGGTGGCAGATAAAGTAGAAGTAGAGGGATTAGTTGGAGAGAAATATACACCAACACCAAAAACAGTGGAAAACTATGAGATTGTAAAATCGCCATCTACAACTACATTTACAGATGATAAAATAATATTAACATATGAATATGCATTAGTATCAAGATTAACAGTAAGCTATGTAGATTTAACAAATGGAGGAAATAAGTTAACAGAAGATATAGTGGTAAATTTAAAGCAAGGAGACAATTATACAACATCATCTAAATCATTTAGTGGATATACATTGGTAGAAGAACCAGAGTCAAAAGCTGTAGCAATGGGAAGAGAAAATATTACAGTAACATATGGATATAGAAAGAATTCACCAGGAGTGGAAGTAAAGTATATAGATAAATTTGAAAAAAATGAAATAGCAACAAAAGTTACAAAAACAGGAGTAATAGGAGAAGAGTTTACATCAGAAAAGAAAACAATAGATGGATATATAATGGTAACAAAACCAGATGAAGAAACAGTAACGTTTGGTGAGGAAAAGATTACATTAGTATATGAATATGTAAAAGGTTCAACATTAACAGTAAGTTATGTAGATTTAACATATGGAAATAATAAATTAACGGAAGATGTAGTAGTAGAATTAAAACAAAACGAGACATACGAAATGGATGAGAAATCATTTGAAGGATATACATTAGTACAAAAACCAGAAAATAATATAGTGACAATGGGAAGAACAAATATAAATATAATATATGGATATAAAAAGAACTCACTAGGAGTAGAAGTAAAATATATAGATAAATTTACAGGAGATGAAATAGAAGAAAAGATAGAAAGGAGTGGATTAGTAGGAGATAAGTTCACATCAAATGCAAAGCCAATAGAAAACTATGAGTTAGTAAAAAGACCAGAACAAGAAAATATTACTTTTGGAGAAGAAAAAATAACACTTACATATGAATATGCGCTAGTATCAAAACTAACAGTAAGCTATATAGATTTAACAAATGGAGGAAATAAATTAACAGAAGATATAGTAGTAAATTTAAAGCAGGGAGATACTTATACAACATCAGCAAAAGTATTTAATGGATATACATTAGTAGAAGAACCAGAGACAAAAATAATAACAATGGAAAGAGAAGATGTAGCTGTAAGATATGCATATAAGAAAAATTCACCAGGAGTAGAGGTAAGGTATATAGATAAATATACAGGAAGAGAATTAGCAGAAAAAGTAGTAAAAACAGGGTTAGTAGGAGATGTATTTACAGCAGAAGAAAAAGAAATAGAAGGGTATGGAATAGTAACAAGACCAGAAGAAGAGACAGTAACATTTACAGAGGAAAAGATAATACTTACATATGAGTATGCAGATGAATTTAACTTAATAATAAAATATAAAGATATAATAAGTGGAGAATATATAATAGAAGATGATGTAATAGTATATAAACAGGGGGATTCATACAGGGCAGAACCAAAAGATATATCAGGATATAAACTAGTATCATATCCAGAAAATCAAGAAGGAATATTTAATGGAAAAGATATAGAAGTAGAATTTGGATATAAGAAAATAGCAGGAGGAGTAGAGATAAAATTTATAGACCAAGTAACTAAAGAAGAAATATCAGAACCAGTAATAAAAGAAGGCCTAGAAGAGGATAAATATAAAACAATGCCAAAAGAAATAGAAGGATATGAGTTAGTAAAGAGCCCGGAAAATAAAGAAGGAGAAATGACAGTAGAAAAAATAGAGGTAGTATATGAATATAGAAAAATATCCTATGTAAAAGTAAAACATCTAGATGAAAATAATGGAAGAGTATTGTATAGTCAAAGTAGTACAAAATATCTAGAAGGTGATACATATACAACAAATCAAGAAAATATAAGTGGATATACATATACAAGAGTAGAAGGACAAGCAACAGGAATAGTAGGAAATAAAGATATAGAAGTAATATATTATTACAAGAAAAATACATTTGTAACAGTAAAATATATAGATATGATAACAAATGATGTACTATCAGAAGAAAAAATAGAAGGATTAGAGAATGATGAATATGAAACAAATAAAAAAGAAATAAAAGGATATGAATATATAGAAGTAGAAGGAATAGCAAATGGAAAAATGTCAGGTGAACCAAGGGAAGTAATATATAAATATAAAAAACAATCAAAATTAATAACAGAACATATAGATGCAAATACAAATGAGAAAATAACAGAAGATGTAGTAAAAACATATAAAGAAGGAGATACATACGAAGTACTAGCCCAAAATATAGAAGGATATATAGTAGTGCAAGAACCAGAATCAAAAACAGGAATAGTAGGAAGAGAAGATATAACAAAAACATTCTATTATAAGAAAATATCAGGAGGACTAGTAGTAAAATATGTAGATAGAATAACAGGAGAAATACTAGAGCATAAAGAATATGAAGGAAATGAGAAAGATAATATAGTATTAGAAGAGAAAACATTCTTAGGATATGTATTAGATGAAAGACCAGAGATTACAAATGTAGTACTAGGTGTAGAGCCAAAAGAAGTAGTGTATTATTATAAAAAAGCAGTAAAAATAGAAGTAGAGGGAGTAGATCAAAATACAGGAGAACAAATATATAGTACAACAGTAAGTGGAATAGAAGGTGATACATATACAACAACACCAAGAATATTAGAAGGATATGAGCTAGTAAAAATACCAGAAAATACAACAGGAATATTTGATAGAAAAGAAAAAACAGTAGTATATGAATATAGAAAGATAGCAGGAGAAGTAGTAGTAAGATATGTAAATAAAGAAACAGAAGAAGAGATAGGAAGCTATAAAATAACAGGAAAGATAGGAGATAATTATAAAGCAGAAAGAAAAGAGATAGAAAAATATGAAATAGTAGAAGTAGTAGGAGATGAAATAGGAATATTAGGAGAAGAAAAAAGAGAGGTAGTATATTATTATGAAAGAAAGATAGGAAAAGTAAAAGTAATATATGAAGATGAAGAAGGAAAAGAAATATTAAAAGAGGAAATAAAAGGAAAAGTAGAAGATGAATATAAAGTAGAGGTAAAAGAAATAGAAGGGTATAAAGTAGTAGAAGTACCAGAAAATATAGAAGGAAAGTATAAAGAAGAAGTAATAGAAATAAGAATAAAACTAGAAAAAGAATCAGAAGTAAAACCAATAGAAGATGCAAAAATAATAGTAAAATTTGTAGATGAGGAAGGAAATATAATAAGAGAAGAATATGTAGAAATAGGAGAAGAAGGAGAAACATTTAATTATAAAATACCAGAAATAGACGGTTATAAAATAATAGGAGAAAAGAAAATAAAGGCAAAATTTGAAAAAGGAGAACTAGTATTTGAGATAATATATGAGAAAATATTAGAAAAATTACCCAATACTGGAGATATAAATGTTGTAATTAATATGTCTATATTAATATTAAGTATATTTATAGTTAAAAAATATATATTTAAATTTAAACATAATAGATATAATAAGTAATTTAATATTAACTATATAATTGATAATTATTTAAAGGTTCTATAATAAATATTTAGTATAATATGTTAAATTATATTTATTATAGAATCTATTTTTATATTTAATAATTTTTTTATAGTATATTAAAAGTAATATGTATGTAACATTAAAGTAAAATAAACAAAAAAAACATACACAAAAACGTACACAAAAAAAGTATAAAATATAATGAAAAACATACTATATTTTATTAATTAGATATATAATTATTATATATAATATAGGAGGATATATGAAAAATAAGAAAAAAATAATAATTATACCAATAATTTTTATATTTATAATTGGATTAGCTTTTGTTACTAAGCACTTAAAAAAAGAATATAATGATTTAAGTATAGAAGAACAAGTAGCTAAAACATATACTCAGGTAAAAGCAGGAGATGAGAAAGTAGATGGGACAAACTATGTTACTTTTGATGCCTTTTACTTAAGAGATATAAATAGAGATGGATATGCAGAAAAAATAAGAGGAACATGTAAAGAAATAGGAACAGAAGATACACTTTATATAGATTTAAATGTATTAACAAATGGTACTCTTAAGAATGCATCAATTGAAATAAATGGAAAAAATTTCTATCTTTCAACAGCATTAGTACAAGATAATGTTATTGCACAAGATAGTATATCGAGTAATACGAAAGTTATATCACTTAAAGATATATCAAGTGGAACACAAAAAATGATATCTGGTATAGTAAAAAGTGGTGACTATTCTAATTCAGGAAGTTATTATACAGCTAAAGCTATAGGGGATAACATAGATAATTATAGTGTAAATACTAATAGTGTAACACTTACAGGAACACATGTAGCAGATAATGGAACTGAAACTCAAATATCTAAAACTGTTTATTTAACTAATGACTGGTATGGAACTACAATTACAGAATTAGATAAGGACTGTAAAACTCAAGAGTATAATATTGTAAGTGCAGTAGATGAGGAAAAAAATAAATTAAATATTGAATTTAATTTGATAGTAAAAGAATCAAAAGACCAATTAAATCTATCAAAACAACATTTAGAAGGAACTATTCCATTACTTAATGGATATGCTCCAAGTAAAGTAAGTATTAAAGAACAAAATGTAGACTTTAATTATAATTCAAGTAATAGAACTTTTACAGTTGAAAGAACAGCCAAATTAGATGAAAATAAAAAAATATCAACAAGTATTAATAGATGGAATGAATATCAATTTGAGATTGAATATCCACTTGAAGCATATAAGGCAACAAGTGAAAATGCAGTAGCATTAAATATTCCTATTAAAACTTGGTATGAAGGATATAATAATCCAAGCAGTGGATTTAGCAATCCATATCGTTCAAATATTGCACAAGATGTTGTAGCAGTTATTTATGACAATCCAGAAGGAGATGTTGCAATTGTACATAATACAATTGGCAAAAGTGAGTGGTATGATGATATAAAAGAAAATATATATAAAGTATCAAAAGAGTTACCATCAAACATATATAATCAAGTTGAAAATGATGAAAATAGTAAAGACAGATATGATGTGTCGTGGGAACTTAGAACTGGTAAAGGTGCATATAAAAATAAATTTATGGTTAAAGATAGTCCAGAAAGTTATACAGATAAAGTTTTAGACAATAATGGAACATATCATGATTTTGAAAGATATGTAAGTAATGTTGGAATGTATTTTAGTTATCCAACTCCAAATTATCTTTTAGGAGAAGATGGATATATAAATGTATATAATGATGAAACAAACGAATTATTACATAAATTTACAAAAGATGATTGGAATAATTATACAGAAAGTAACCCATTTATGTATGATACACCAGTAAAACATATACGAATAGAAACAAGTGAAGCTGAAAAAAGTAAATATTGTTATATAAGACATATAAAAGAAATTGATGATGTGTTATTAACAGCAGAAATAAGCTATGAAGAATTTTTATCATATACTCAGATATATAATTATGTTACAGGATATATAACACCAAGTAATGGTAATGAATATCAAAAATTAAATAGTGATATAAAATTTGCTGAGTATGAGTTACCTGGTTCTGTTGCTAAGTTATCAATTGATCCAGATTATATATTTAATCAAGAAACAGCTAAAAATGTTAGTATAAATATAAAAACAATAACAGATAAATTCAACTATAGTCAGTGGAAAGATGGTGTATTTTTAATTAAATATCCATCAGAAGTTATTGATGTAAATGTAAATAACATATACTCAAATTCAGAAACAACAGTAGTTGGTATTGATACTTATGAACATGATGGTAATATATATACTAAAATTTATACAGAAAATGAAGAGGCTGGAACAGAAGAGCTAAATTTAGATGTAGATATAACAGCAGACCCAAGAAATGTAACAGCAACAAATAGTATAGAGTTATATTCATATAATTTAGCATGCAATAATTATGATGCTAGATATAAGAGTGAAGACATATATGACCTAAATGGAAATGGTAATATAAAAGAAAGTATTGGATATACTAAATGTTCATTTAATATAATGGCACCATCAAGTTTACTTACTTCGCAAACAGCTACAAATTATGATGAAAAAGATAGTATTGCAGTTTCTCCACAAGAGGCAATAATAGAAAAGAAAGATAGTGTAGGACAAGCAACTGTTAATGTTAATTTAACAAATAACTATTCTGGTACTATTAGTGAAATAAAAGTTGTAGGTAAGATTCCTTTTAAAGGAAATACATATCAACTAAATGGAGAAAAATTAGGGTCAGAATTTAATACAACTATGACAAATAGTGGAATTAAATTATCAGACAATTTAAAAAGATATGCAAGAATATATTATTCATATAATGAAAAAGTAACAGAGGATTTAAATTCCAAGAAAAATGGTTGGACAACTTCGCCACAAGATTGGTCTAAAGTTAAAAATTATATGATAGATTTATCTAATTATTCAATGCCAATAGGAAATACAGAAACATTTAGTTATGATATACAAGTACCAGCAGGATTAAATTATAATGAGGTATCATATTCAGACCATGCAGTATATTTTTGCTTAGATACAACAGAAGGAAAGTTAAAAACTCAAACTGAACCAAATAAATTAGGATTTAAAATAGCTAAAAAATTTGATGTAGAAATAACAAAATATGAGATAAATACAGATAAAAGATTATCTGGTGTAACATTTTCAGCAGAGGAAAAAGATAGTGAAAATGTTAAAACAGCAACAACTTTTTCTGATGGCGTTGCTACACTAAAAGGATTATTTGTAGAAAAAGAATATACAATAAAAGAAATAAGAGCAGATAGAAAATATGTTGTAGATGATAAAAATACAGTAATAATTGGACATATAGTAAATGGAGAACTTCAAATAGAAGTAAAATCTGGAGGATTTAAAGAGGCACCAGTTATTGAAGGAACAACTGTAAAAGCATCTTTTGATGATGAGGTAAAATATAATTTTGAGCTTAATAAAATTGAATCTTCTACAACAAGTCCAATACAAGGAATAAGGTTTGAACTTACTGGCCAAAATGGTAAGGTTACAAGATATACTACTAATAGTCAAGGTAAACTTAATATAAAATTATTAGAACCTAATGTTAGATATACTTTAACTGAAACTGAATCACAAGGACATTATTTAAAGGAACCTGTATCATTTATGATGGTTAGGGACTCAAATAAAGAGTTAAAATTTAATGTATTAAGTGGAGATTTTGATTCATTACCACAAATAGATAAAAGTGGAGAAATACCAGTAGTTAAAACACAACTTGGAAATGAAAAAATTCCTACATATAGTTTAAAAATAACAAAGACAGAAAAAGGAAAATCAAAAGTATTAAAAGGAGCTCAATTTAAAATTACTGGAGAAAATAAAAAAGGAGAAGTTTACACAACAGATGAAAATGGTGTAATAAATATAGATAACTTATATGAATTTGTTAGTGGAAAAAATATAACAGGACAATATACATTACAAGAGATATATCCATCAGAAGGATATATATTAAATGAAACACCAATAGTATTTAAGCTTTATAGAAATTCTAGTAATAGGGCTCAAGTACAAATTATAAGTGGTACGACAAGAAGCAGTAGTATAACTGATGCAACATCAGATAATCCAGTACTAAATTTAAATATAGATAATGAACCAGTATTTAAACTTACAAAAACAGATTCTGAAACAGGGGAGCCACTTGAGGGGGTTGAATTTAAAATAACAGACCAAAATGGTAACTATGTAAATGATCCAAGTGGTAATCCTATAGGAGCAAGTCAAGGAGAAGAATTAGAGCTAGAAACAAGCGGAGAGTATCAATGGACTCAAAATGAAGATGGAACATGGCAAAGTAATAACTATAATGTTAATAGTTCAGAAAGTGTTATACAAACACAAGAGTTTACAATAGATACAAATAAAAAATTATCATTTGATTGGAGTGTATCATCTGAAAGTGCAAGTTATGACTACTTATACTATACAATAACAAATGTAAAAACAAATGCAACAATTGGGGGAGTAGACACAAAGATTGGTGGAACTGGTTATGGTACAAATTATAATAGTTTAGTATTTTTAAATAATGAAATAGATTTAACACCAGGAACATATAAAGTAGAATTTAAATATGTAAAAGATAGTTCACAAAAAAGTGGACTTGATAGAGGATATATAAAGAATGTAAAGCTAGTAAGTGATAGAGTAGTAAAAACAGATAAAAACGGAGAATTAAGTTTAAATCTTGCAACAGGATTATATAGAATTAGTGAAATGAATCCATTATATGGATACCAAGCATCAAACTATACTAAAGATTTTGGTATAGGAAAAAGTCAACCAGCAGAGTATGAAGATGGAATATTATGGACTAAAACTTATGATGTGGTTGGATCAAGTGAATTATGGATTAGAACATGTAAATTGAATGATGGAGTGATTATATATAGTGATACAGGAAGATTTCAAAAATATGATTTTAATGGTAATTTGATTTGGGATAAAACAAATACCAATAAAAGATATAATGAAATGGTTGCAAATGATAGTGCAATATATGCTATAGCCAAAGAAAATGGAGAATCTATTTGCTATTTTTATAAATATAATTTAAATGGAGAGCTTATATTTACTAAGACATTAAGTAATTACGATAAATCTATTGCTTTAGTTTCGGATGGTGTTCTTGTAGGAGTAGGCAGTGTTATTGATGGCTCAAGTAATGGAAAAATTATAAAATATGATTTTAATGGTAATCTAAAGTGGTCTAAAAATCTTGATTCTGATATTTATGAGCCTATAAAAATGTTAGATATTGAGGATGGAATATTTTTAATAGGACAACGAAATGTTATAGATAGTGAATATTGGAGCTGGATAGCAAAATATACATATACAGGAAATTTAGTTTGGAAAAAAAATATACAACATTCATACTTTGGAAATGATAATCATGATAATGTATTAGTGGTTGATGATGGAATTATAATTACAGAATATGGTTTAACTCAAACGTGGAAATTTGATTTTGATGGAAATATTATATGGAATAAAAGATTTAGATCTTTTGGAATTGATTGTGATGATGAAGGTTTTTATGTTAGTCGTAACAATATTCAAAAGTATGATTTTGATGGAAATCTTTTATATGAAATTGAAAAAGATAATGATAGTGGTTCAGTAAGAAGTATAATATGTTTAAATGATAGTGTACTATTTGTTGGAGGAAATACTGCTACAGATAAAAAAATGTTTATATCTAAACTTGGCTCTATTCAAACAGCAGCAGCTATTCCACAATTACAAAGTTTATCAGTAACAAATACTAAGAAACAATATAAGATAATAACAGAAGTAGATGGCGTAGGTGGAAAAATTAGTGGACAAAACCAAAATCCATATGAAAGTGTAAAACATGGAGAAGATAGTGTAAAAGATATTATAGCAACACCAAATAGCGGTTATAATGTTATTAAAATTACAATAAATGGAGAAGAAGTACCATATAATGTTAATGAAAATGGAACAGTAGAGTTAGATAAGTTTGTTAATATGACATCAGATAAACATATTGTTGTTAAATTTAGTAATAATTCATCAAATGTAATTGAACATCATTATATTAAAGGCACAACAACACGTGTTGCAGAAGATAAAGTTCAATATGGTGAAGTAGGTAATAATTATACTACAGCTCCAAAAATGGATTTACATAGATATAGATTAGTAAAACTAGATGATGGTAAATATCAAATACCAGATAATGCAAGCGGTGTGTTTAAAGATCAACCACAAGTTATTACATATTACTATGAATTAAAGCCATTAGAACTATTAGTACATCATTATATAGATGGTACATCAACAAGTGTTGCTCCAGATGAAAATAGTGAAGGAGAAGAAGGAGAGTCGTATACAACAAATCCAGTATCTTATCCTACTTTAGATGAAAAATATGAACTTGTTAGTACAAAATTACCAAGTAATGCAAATGGAATATTTGAAAATCCATTAACAGAAGTAACATATTATTATAAGATAAAAGAACATAAAATAACAACAGAAGTTGATGGAATAGGAGGAAGTATTTCTGGAGAAGCAGAAAATCCATACGAAAAAGTATTACATGGTGAAGATAGTATAAAGGACATTATTATAACACCTAATACTGGATATCAAATAAGTAAAATAACAATAAATGGGGAAGTACAAAACTTACCAGAAGATAAAAAATCATCATATAGTTTAGATAAATTTACTAATATGATTCAAGATAAACATATTGTTGTAAGTTTTGAAATACAAAAGAAAGATATAACAGTATATAAGGTATGGAAAGATAGTAATAATGTGGCTTTAAAAAGACCAAATTCAATAAATACAGAATTATATAATGGAAGTAACTTAGTAGCAACTCAAGTTATAACTGAAGAATTAAATGGAAACATTACATTAACAATACCAGATTCTAAAGAAACTGTTACAGATGCATGGAAATATACATTTGTAAATGTTCCAATGTATACAGAATCAGGAAAAGAAATAAATTATAGAGTTGTAGAAAAAGAATCTAATACAAATGAATTATATATGTATAATGAAGATATAAAAAATATTGATTTAAATACATTTATAATAACAAATACATTTGAAGTACCAGATGAAAAGATAGAATTAGAAGCAACAAAAGTTTGGACAGATAATAGTAATGAAAATAGTAAGAGACCAAGTCAAATAAAATTACAAGTTAAAAATGTAGATATTGTAGTACAAGAACAAATAATAAATGCCAAAAATGGAGATACACAAACATATAAATTTGTAAACCTATCTAAGTATGATGATAAAGGAAATGAAATAGCATATACAATAGATGAGAAAGAAGTAAATGAAGATGACTTAAAATTTTATAGTAAATCTGTAGATAATGAAAACTATGTTATAACAAATACATTTGAAGTACCAAATGAGAAAATAGAATTAAATGTAACTAAAAAATGGATGGATAATGACAATGTTAATAACAAGAGACCAAATAAAATAAAACTACAAGTTAAAGATGAAGATAATGTAGTACAAGAACAAGTAATAGATGTAGACAATAATACTACTCAAACATATAAATTTATAAATCTATCTAAATATGATAATAGAGGAAATGAGATAGCATACACAATAGATGAGAAAGAAATAAATGAAGATGACTTAAAATTTTATAGTAAATCTGTAGATAATGAAAATTATGTTATAACAAATACATTTACAGTTCCAGATGATAAAATAGAATTAGAAGCAACTAAAAAATGGTTAGATAATAGTGATATAAATAAAAGAAGACCAGCAAAAATAAAACTACAAGTTAAAAATGAAGATGTGGTTGTACAAGAACAAGTTATAAATACAAATGAAGGAGATATACAAACATATAAATTTATTAATTTAGCTAAGTACAATAGTTCAGGAAATGAGATTATATATAAAGTAGATGAAATAGAAGTAAGTAAAGATGATTTGAAATTTTATAGTAAATCTATAGATAATGAAAATCACATTATAACAAATACATTTACAGTACCAGATGATAAAATAGAATTAGAAGTAACTAAAAAATGGTTAGATAATAATAATTTAAATAATGTTAGACCATCAAATATAAAAATAATAATAAAAAATGGTGAAAATATTGTAAGAGAAGAAATATTAGATGTAACTCAAGATGAAGAAAAAGTATATAAAATAGAAAATCTTCAAAAATATGATGAAAATGGTCAAGAAATAGTTTATACAATTGATGAAGAAAATATTACTGGATATAACAAAACTATAAATGGAACAATTATAACAAATACTATAAAATCATATAAAGTAACAACAGAAGTAAATGGTATTGGTGGAAATATTACAGGAAAAGACGAAAATCCATATGAAATTGTAAATCATGGTGGAAATAGTGTAAAAGATATAGTAATACAACCAGAAAAAGGATATTTTATTTCTAAAATAACAATAAATGGAGAAGAACAAAATTTACCAGAAGATAAAGAAAAAGAATATATGTTAGATAAATTTACTAATATGATAGAAGATAAACACATTATAGTTGAATTTTCTAAAAAGGAATATAAAATAACAACAGAAGTTAAAGGTATTGGCGGAGATATTACAGGAAAAGACGAAAACCCATATGAAGTAGTAAATCATGGAGAAAATAGTATAAAAGATATTATAGTAATACCAGAAAGTAAATATATGATTTCAACTATAACAATAAATGGAGTTGAGCAAGAACTATCAGGAGATAAAAATAATTCATATATGTTAGATAAATTTATTAATATGACAGAAGATAAGCACATAATAGTAACTTTTGAAAAGAAAGATACAAGTGTAATAACAAAATATGTAGATATAGATTCAGAAGAAGAAATATATAATCAAAACATAATAGAAGGAAAAATAGATGATGATTATAATACAGTAAACGAACTAGTTAATATTAATAATAAATATGGTAATAAATATAAATTTGTAAGAGCAACAGAAAATACAGAAGGAAATATGACAGAAGAACAAATTGAAGTAATATATTATTATCAAAAGAAAGAAACTAAAATAAAAGTTTTACATGTAGTAGAAGGAACTGATATAACTAATCCAGAAGAAGTAACAGATGTACTATATAATACAGAAGAAATAAAAGGTAAAGTTGATGATGATTATACAACACAAAATAGATTGATAGAAATTAATAATAATCATAAAGAGCAATATGATTTGGTAACAGATGAAGTTGTAAATAAAACAGGTAAAATGACTGTTAATACAATATATGTTGTATATAAATATAGAACTATACCTGCAGTAGTTAAAGTAAATCACTTAGAAAAGGATACTAATACAGTATTATATAATCAAGAAGTTTTAAATGGATTAGTTGGAAATGATTATACCACTCAAAGTAGATTAACAGAAATAAACAATAAATTTGAAAATAAATATGAATTAGTAAGTGAGCCAGAAAATAAAAATGGAATTTATACAAGAGAAGAGCATGAAGTAACATACTATTATCAAAAGAAAGAAGCACAAATAGAAGTAAACTACTTAGAATTAAATACAGATAAAGTTCTATCAGAAAAAGTAGAAAAAACAGGAAGAGTAGATGATAATTATACTACAGAAAATAAATTAGATGAAATAAATAATTTAAATGATAATAAGTATGAATTTGTAAAAGTAGAAGGAAATGCACAAGGTCAATATACATTAGAAAAACAAGTAATAACATATTACTATCAGAAGAAAGAGGCACAAATAGAAGTAAACTATTTAGAATTAAATACAGACAAAGTATTATCAGAAAAAGTAGAAAAAACAGGAAGAGTAGATGATAATTATACTACAGAAAATAAATTAGATGAAATAAATAATTTAAATGATAATAAGTATGAATTTGTAAAAGTAGAAGGAAATGCACAAGGTCAATATACATTAGAAAAACAAGTAATAACATATTATTATCAAAAGAAATCAACTAGTGTTATAGTAAAATATTTAGATATAAATACAAATGAAGAAATATATAAAGAAGATATTATAAATGGTAAGATAGATGATGATTACACTACAGAAAATAAATTAGATGAAATAAATAATTTAAATGATGATAAATATGAATTTGTAAAGTCTACAGATAATACAGAAGGAAAAATGATTGAAAATCAAATAGAAGTAGTATATTATTATCAGAAAAAAGAAACTAGTGTTATAGTAAAATATATAGATATTGATACTAATGAAGAATTAGCAGAAGAAGAAATTATTGAAGGAAGAATAGATGATGAATATAAATCAGAAGATAAAGTAGAAGAAATAAATGAGACTAGTGAAAACAAATATATACTTGTAAAAACTACAGAAAATATAGAAGGAAAAATGACAATAGATACTATTGAAGTTATATATTATTATAAAAAAGTAGAATCACAAGTAGTAGTAAAATTTGTAGATAAAGATACTGGAGAAGAAATCGAGGTAAGAGATTATATTGGAGGATATGTAGGTGATGAGTATACTACAAAACCAAAAGATATAGATGGATATGAATTAATTGAAGAAAGGATTCCTATAAATAAAGATGGAATACTTACTGAAGATACAATTGAAATAATATATTATTATAATAAAATAGTAAATGATACTACAACATCAGATATTAACATTATATTATTAAGCAGTATTATGATTTTATCTATAATTGGTATAATTAAAATAAGAAAATATTGTAATTAATATAATTTTAAAAAGATATGGTTAAATTTTAATCATATCTTTTTTCTTATTTATGCAAATTATTTGCACAATTTTTATTGTTATTTATGTCGAAATGTGGTATAATATACATGTAGTTAAATTAACTACTAAATGTATAAAGACTATTAAAAAAGGATAGTCTTTTTTATTATTTTTAAAGTTTCAGGAAAGGTGGGGATTAGTATTATGTTAGAGAAAAATTTTGAAGTAGAAGAAGTTCTAGAGTTATTAGAACAAAAGAAGTTTAATGATTTGAAAAAATACTTAGAAAGGATAAATGGTGCTGATTTCCCGAGTATCTTTGAAGCTATAAAAGATGAAGATATGATAGTAATTTTTAGATTACTAAATAAAGAGGAAGCAGCAGAAATATTTGCAGAACTCGATTCAGATATGCAAGAGAGACTAATAAACTCTTTTACAGATAAAGAATTAAAATATGTTATAGATAATTTGTTTATGGATGATACAGTAGATATGATTGAAGAAATGCCTTCAAATGTTGTGAAACGTATTTTAAAAAATGTATCAGAAAGTGACAGAAAGATAATAAATGAAATATTAAATTATCCAGATGATACTGCTGGAAGCATAATGACAACTGAATTTGTAGACTTAAAAGAAAATATGACAGTTGAAGATGCTTTTAAGAAAATAAAGAAAATTGGACTTAAGAAAGAGACTGTATATAATTGCTTTGTGCTAGACGTAAATAGAAAACTATTAGGAGTACTAGATTTAAAAGATTTACTTGTAGCAGAAAGAGATGAAAAAATAACAGATTTAATGGATGACAATGTTATAACTGTTACAACTCTTGATGATAAGGAAGATGTTGCTAAAATTTTTGATAAATATGATTACATAGCGCTTCCTGTTGTAGATAAAGAAAATAGGTTAGTTGGTATTGTAACAGTAGATGATGCCATAGATGTAATGCAAGAAGAGGTATCTGAAGACTTTGAAAAAATGGCTGCAATTTCACCTAATGAAGATGGTTACTATAAAACTTCTGTATTACAACATGCAAAAAATAGAATAGTTTGGTTATTATTCTTAATGGTTTCATCAATAGTTACAGGGGCTGTAATTACACATTATGAAACTGCATTTGCAGCACTTCCAATACTTGTGTCATTTATCCCAATGATAATGGGAACAGGAGGAAATTGTGGTTCACAATCTTCAACGCTTGTAATTCGTGGACTTGCAGTAGATGAAATAAAACCAAAAGACTTTTTTAAAGTTTGGTGGAAAGAAATAAGAGTTTCTTTAATTGTAGGGATTATAATGGCAATTGTAAATTGTATTAGAATACTTATACAATATCATGACTTTCAACTTGGAATGGTTGTAGGGCTAACCCTAATTATCGCTATAGCTCTTGCAAAAAGTATTGGTTGCTTATTACCATTAATTTGTAAAAAACTAAAATTAGACCCAGCAATAATGGCTGCACCATTAATTTCAACATTACTAGATACTTGTTCATGTTTAATATTCTTTAATGTTGCTGTTATAATAATGGGATTGTAATATGAATTTGAAACATAGTCTATTTTTAGGCTATGTTTTTTTACAAAATATTTTCAACAAATGCTCGTAATTTTACGACCGAAAGTTGTCCTCAAAGTATTGAAATTACTAAGTTTAAGAGTATAATTATATCTTGTTACGTAACGAATCTTTTTTATGAGTGGAGTAATTATTATGTATGAGAATATAGGTATAAAAGATGAAGAAAAACAAGATATATTATTACCAACAAATGATTATGTATTTTCAAGATTATTTGGACATAAAGGAAATGAAGATATAACAAGAGACTTAATAGAAAAAGTAACAGGAGAATATTACGAAGATATTAACTTAGAAAATACACCAATACTTGAAAGAGAACTATTAGAGAATAAAAAAGGAATACTAGATGTAAAAGTAGTAGCAAATAAGTATAATGATATAGATATTGAAATGCAGGTGGCAAAATCAGATTATATAGCAGATAGAATACTTTGGTATTGGGCAAAAATGTATTCAAGTTCAATGAAAAGAGGAAAGACATATGATAATACTAAAAGAGCAATTTGTATATTAATAGCAGATTTTAGTTTAGATAAATTAAAAAGTATACCAGAATTTAGAACAAAGTGGAATATAAGGGAAGAAAAGTACAAAGACATTATCTTGACAAACAAATTGGAACTAATTATAATAGAACTATATAAACTGGAGAAAAATATAGGAAAAGACAGTGCTAATAAGGGATTATTAGATTGGTGTAAATTTATAAAAAATCCAGAGGAAGTGAGTAGTTCTATTATGGAAGAAAACAAGAATATAAAGAAAGCAAAGGAAGAGTTAGATAAGATAAGTCAAGATAAACACGAAAGATGGCTAGCAGAATTAAGAGAAAAAGCAATACTCGATGAATTAGCATTAAGAAAGACTGGATATAATGAAGGAAAGAAAGATGGAATTAAAGAAGGAAAAAAAGAACTAATTCAAAGTATGCTAAATAATGGAATAGATATAGAAACTATAATAAAGATTACAGGTTTGACTAAAGAAGAAATAGAAAAATTAAAATAATTTTGACTAAAAAGCTTAATATATTTATATATTAGGCTTTTATTCATATGTATAGCTATGGTATAATATTAAAGTAAAAAGGAGTTTTAATTAATAATGAATAAGAAAAACTTAAAGATGAAAAACGTAGGAAATGAATATATGAATCAATATAATGCACTTTTAAGATATGTTTTTCAAGTAACAGACCAAGAGTTAACCTCTATTGGCTGGGAAGAAAAAGAAATAATTAGAGCAAAATTTCCAACTATGCAAAAAGCAGATGTTATAGGTTGGTTTGATAAAGATACACTTGTATCACAAGTTGCAGTATATCCTATGAAAGTTAGAATCTTTAATAGAACATATAATATGGGAGGTCTTACGGGAGTTGGAACATATCCAGAGTATTCAAATCAGGGATTAATGCATAAACTACTTGAAACAGCATTAAAAAGAATGAAAGAGAAAGGACAATATATAACTTATCTATTTCCATATTCTATACCATATTATAGAAGAAAAGGATGGGAAATAATCTCAGATAAAATATCATATGAAATAAATGATTATCAGCTACCAAAGAATCGTCAGGTATCAGGTGATGTTAGACGTGTAAAAGTTGATAGTGAAGAATTAAAACAAACATATGAGAAGTATGCAATGCATACACATGGTGCAATTTTAAGAGATGAGCTTGCATGGAATGAATATTGGCTTTGGGATTCAGATGATATAATGGCAGCAATATATTATAATGAAAATCAAGAACCTGATGGATATATAATTTATTGGCTTGCAGATGATATATTTCATATTAAAGATATGATATTTAATAATGAAGATGCACGTGCAGGGCTTTGGAACTTTGTATCTGCTCATTTTTCTATGATAGATAAAGTAGTAGGGGATATATATACAGATGAACCACTTGCTTTTTTACTGGAAGATGCAAGTATTAAAGAGACAATATCACCATATTATATGGCAAGAATTGTAGATTTTAAAGAATTTATAGCAAATTTTCCATTTAGAAAAAGTAATTTAGAAAAAAGAGAATGGAAATTTGTATTAGAAGATCCTATTATGGAAGAAAATCAAGGAAATTTCTGTTTAACAATAGATAAAGACGGAAATGGAAAGGCAGTTAAAATATCAGAAAAATGTAGTGATACAATTAATATACAAACAATGACAACAATGCTTATGGGATATAAAAGACCAGATTACTTAGCAAAAATAGGAAGAATAAAAGCAGATAGTAAAATAATTGAAATGCTTGAAGATTCTATAGGAAATGAAATACCATATGTATCAGATTATTTTTAGAAAATTTAAGATAGTAGTAGAAAATACTACTATTTTTTATATTATAGGAAAAATCGATTTTTTGTCGAAAATTGCGGCGAAAAGTGTACAAAAATGGTTAAAATGTATTTACAAACAAATGTTTGAATATTATAATATTCTCACAAGGAGGTGAGAATATGAAATTAAGCTTTAAATATGTTGTATCAAAGCTAAATAATATACAAAAAGATATAGTAAATGATTTAATGTGGCACACTACAAAGGTATATAATATTTTACTTCATGAGATAAGAGAAAAAGAAAGATATATAGATGTAAATAAAAGTATAAATATAATACAGACACCTATATATAAAGAATATAGAGAAAATAACTGGCATAGTGAGTACTTACATTCACATACATTACAACAAGTAATATTAAATGTAGTTCAAAACTATAAAGGATATTTAAAATCATTAGAAGAATATAATAAAGATAAAACAAAATTTAAAGGAATACCAAAAGAGCCAAGATATAAAGGAGATAATATACAAGAAATAATATTTACAAAGTATGCAATAAGATTAGATAAAAATCTTTTAAAGTTATCATTATCAAAAAAGATGCAAGAAAAATTTAAAGTCAAAAGCTTAAATTTCTCAATACCAAATAAATTGAGAAAGCTAATATGTTTTGAAAGTATCAAAATGATAAGAATAACCAAAAGAGGAGAAAAAATAGAAATGAATATAATATATGAAAAGCAAGAAAAAGAAAAAAGTAAAGAAGAGAATATAATGGCAATAGACTTAGGATTAAATAACATAGTAGCATGTACAAATAAAGAAAATAATAATACATTACTAGTATCAGGAAAAGAAGCAAAGAGTAAGAATAAGTATATACTAAATGAGATAAGTAAATTACAAAGAATAAATAAACTATCAAAAGAAAATAGAAATAAAAAACATGTATCAAATACTAAAAGAATAGATAAATTATATGAGTACAGAAGAAATTATATGAATACGTTTATGCATAAAGTATCAAAAATGGTAATAGAGTATGCAAAGATAAATAAATGTGGTAAAATAGTAATAGGAGATTTAAAAGATATAAAACAAGGAATGGATTATAATATAAACTTTGTACAAGTACCAATACAGAAACTAACTCAAAAGATAGAATATAAAGCAAAACTAGAAGGAATAGAAGTAGAAAGAATAAGTGAGAAATATACATCAGGAGTAAGTGCAATAGATAAAGAAGAAATAACAAAAGAAAATTATAATAAGAAAAGAAGAATAAGTAGAGGTATATTTATAACAAATGAAGGAAAGAAAATAAATGCAGATATAAATGGAAGTTTAAATATACTAAGAAAGTATATGAAAATTAGTAACCCAAACCTAGAAATAGCGATGGATAATGGCCGAGAACAACGACCAATTAAGAAAAGGGTGGCCTAAGAGATTAGGTGGAAACTTAAATACAACATCTTAATAAAAACTCCAAAACTATGAAATAGTTTTGGAGAGTAACAAATTTATTTGTTACTTTTGTTTTAAAAACATTTACAAACAAATGTTTTAAATGTATAATACATATATAAAAAGAAAGGAAAGTATTATGCATGATATATGGAATCCTTGGCATGGCTGCAAGAAAATAAGCGAAGGTTGTAAAAATTGTTATATGTATTATTTAGATAGATATAGAAATCAGGATGGAAGCAATATATATAAGGTTTCTAATAATTTTGATTATCCACTTCATAAAGACAGAAAAGGAAACTATAAAATAAAAAGTGGAGAACAATTAAGAGTATGTATGACGTCAGATTTTTTTCTTGAAGAAGCAGATGAGTGGAGAAAAGATGCGTGGGAGATAATTCGTCAAAGACCAGACGTTATTTTCTTTATTCTTACAAAGAGGCCTGAAAGAGTAAAAGAAAATCTACCAGATTGGTGGGGAGATGGTTTAGAAAATGTATTTTTTAATGTTACTTGTGAAAATCAAAAAAGAGCAGATGAAAGAATACCAGTGTTATTTTCGTTACCTTTTAAACATAAAGGAATAATGGTTGCACCATTTATTGGAAGTGTTAAAATTGAAGAATATTTAAAAGAAGGAATTATAGAGCAAGTAATTGCAGGTGGAGAAAATTATGATGGAGCAAGACCACTTAAATTTGAATGGGTTAAGACCCTAAGTGATGATTGTAAAAAGTATAATACAAGATTTATATTTATTGAAACAGGGAATATATTTGTTAAAGATAAGAAAATATATAAAATGAGAAGCAAACATATACAAACTCAATTTGCTAGTAAATTAAATCTTAATAATGAAGGAAAGACTATAGAATATAAATTAACAGATGAACTTGGCATACCACTTAGAAAAGAAGATTTATATGTACCATATTTTGGAGAAAAATGTATGAAATGTGGAAACAGAATGATTTGTAATGGTTGCTCAAAATGTGGAAAGTGTATAAATTAACGTTTGGTAAGAAAATGTAAAAACTTTGTGAAAATTACAATATTTGTTTTAGTATATATTACTTTATGGTATACTATATTTAGTAAAATAATTATATTGTTATTTTCTATGGGAGGTATTTATGAATAAAATTAAGGTCGCACAATATGGTTGTGGAAAAATGTCAGTATATACAATGAGATATGTATATGAAAAGGGTGCAGAAATAGTTGCTGCATTAGATATTGATGAGAATAAGTTTGGAAAAGATATATCTGTTATTATGGGTGGTGAAGAAAAAGGCGTTTTAATTTCAGATTCTAAAAATGCAGAAGAAATTTTAAGACAGGCCAAACCAGACATATGTATAATAACTACAATGAGTCTTTTAAGTGATGTATATGATGCATTTGAGATATGTGCAAAACTTGGAATAAATGCAATTTCAACATGTGAAGAAGCTTTTTATCCAGAAAATTCTAATCCAGAATTAACAAATAAACTAGATAGATTAGCAAAAGAAACAGGTTGTACTCTAACTGGTGCTGGATATCAAGATATATTTTGGGGAAATTTGATTACAGTTTTAGGAGGCGCAACACATAAAATAACTAAAATAAAAGGAAGTTCAAGTTATAATGTTGAAGATTATGGAATTGCACTTGCAAAGGCACATGGTTCAGGACTAACTTTAGAAGAGTTTGATAAAGAAGTAGCAGCTGTAGATAGAGTAACAGATGAGAAACGTCAAGAAGTAATAAATAAAGGAGAGTATTTACCTTCATATATGTGGAATGTAAATGGTTGGCTTGCAGATAAAATGGGGCTTACAATAACTCATCAAACACAAGTAACTGTTCCAACAACTTATCCATCGGATTTGGATTCATCCACTTTAGGAATGACTGTAAAAGCTGGAGATGCTACAGGAATGTCTGCAATAGTTACAACAGAAACAAAGGAAGGAATTATATTTGAGACAGAATGTATAGGAAAAGTATATGGACCAGATGAGTGTGATAAGAATGAATGGACTATATATGGTGAGCCAGATACTACAGTTGTAATTACAAGACCAGCTACAGTAGAACTTACATGTGCAACAGTTGTAAATAGGATACCAGATGTAATAAATTCAAAGCCTGGTTTTATTCCAACAAGTGAAATGCCTATATTACAATATAGAACAAAAAATTTAGATGAATACTTAAAATAATATATAAATATAAAAGTACCTTAATGGTACTTTTTTCTATTGAAAAAATATCATTATTTATGATATTCTAATAATGTAAAAATATTTTTGAGGTGATATATAAATGGAAGAAAAATTTGTATTACTTACAGATGAGTGTAGTAATTATACTAATATAGATTCAAAAGAAATAGAAAGAGTAAGAGGAGGATTAAAACCATCAAGTCCAAATATAAAATGGTATACTCCACCATCAATTTTTCCAGAATACTATTCAAAATGGCAAGAGTATGATAGAATGGATCTAACAGATGGAAAATCAAATAATGATGAAGTATTAGATGATGGAAGATATAATCCAGGAACAAGATATGTAATGTATAGTAGTCTTAAAAATGAAACAGTAAGAATAAGACCGTCTAAATTTAAAGAGATATTATCTAATATATATGTTAGTATCAAGTATCAAAATATACCAGATGACATTGTAAGAACTGTAGTTGCAAGAGAAATTTCTAAAAAACTTGAAAATCCAAATATTAAATATGTAATATGTGAAATCGATGATTTAAGTGATGTTATAGCACTTGAAGATATATTTGCAGTAAGTGATAGTATAGATCCAATTGAACATGATATACTTAAAAATGAAATAAAATTATATGTTTTTGATCCACATAGTATATATCATGCAAGTGAGGATAAAAAATATAAGGCATATATGGATATAAAAAGTAGAGTAGAAAATGGATTTTATAAGAAGAAAATAGAGTTTTTAGATATGCTTAGATGGGATAAAACATTAGAACCTAAAAGTAGAGATTCATATTTAAGATGTGGAGTTTTTCCAAAAGATGGAGAAAGTTCAGAACAATGCTATGATAGAATTAAATCATATTTAGAACAAATTTATAGAGATTTTGAAAGGTATAAAGATAATTATGAGGAATTTAAAATAAATATATTTAAAAAATTACCACGAGCAGTGTCTCCTGAGAGAAATGAATGGGATGAAAGATATAATGATGAAGCTATAACAGAAGCATTAGTACAAGGATATGTTAGATTTTTTAGTGGATTATATATTTCATCAGATGCTGAAAAAAATATTTGTGTAGAAGCAGATAGAAGAAGACGATTTAGATATAATAGAAGCTTTCAAGTTACTACTCTTGCAATATTTAATTCAGATGCATTAGACCTTGAAAAAGTAATTGATATAGAAGAAATAAGACTTAAAAATATAGAAGCAAAAAGAAGAGAAAATGAAAATATTAGATAGGGGAAAATAATAAATAATGGAATATAATGTAGAACAAAAATATGAAAAAATGAAAACGCCACTTGGATATCAAGTCACAGAATATGATTGTGGACAAGCAACATTTTTAAATGCTATGAGATATTTATTTAATAGAGGAGAAATACCACCAATTTTAATAAAATATATAACTCAGTATACTTTAGATACTGTTAATATTGACGGACAAATTGGTAAATGTGGA
The DNA here is from genome assembly GCA_949106495.1 of uncultured Clostridia bacterium. Classification (GTDB taxonomy): domain Bacteria; phylum Bacillota; class Clostridia; order TANB77; family CAG-465; genus CAG-465. The sequence continues at coordinate 51,198 of CARYZD010000001.1, read as the reverse complement.
ACATCTATATATGGTATGGAGTATTTAACAAATTGGATTATTGAACATAAAAACTCTTTAGGTATTAATATAGATATAAAAATATTAAAAAAAGATGAAGTAGATATAAATAATAAAGAGCTTTATGATTATATAAAAGATGGAGGCGTTGCTATACTTAGAGTATGGTCAGATTGTGAGCATTATGTTTTGTGCACTGGAATAGATGAAAAGTATGTGTATATATTTGATCCATATTATCTAGAAAATGATGAGTATGATGATGATACTAAGTGTAAAATGGAGTTTAATAAACCTTTTGAATATAATAGGATTGTAAATAAGGAAAGATTAAATGAAAATTCAAAAGAAGATTTTGCAATTGTAAAAAATGAGAATAGTAGAATAATATTATTAAATAGAAAATAAAAACGGGGAGTTAAAAAACTCTCCGTTTAAAAAAATTATATTGCAAGTAATTCATAGCATAAATAATCTATAGAATAAAGATTATTTAAGTCAATTTTAGTAAAAATTTTAGCTATATTGTCATTAATTTTTTGCATTTTATGGTAATATTCTTCCTTAGTGTCATCACCAGCGCCGCATTTTTTGGTCTCATTTTCTAGTTCTATAAAAAGATAGCAAATAATTCTATTCTTTTTCTTATCTTTATCATAGAAATATTTTTTTAAGTTACCAAATGAATTTAGCATTGTTGGTAGATTTCCTTTTCCAGATGCATCAAATAAATATAATAAAGTATATTTATTTTTTAAGCATTCATCATAAATGTCTTTAAATTCATTATAGAATGAATTTAATTTTGTTAAGGCATTTGATGAAGTTAAAAATCTATCAGAGACTTCTCTTCCTGAAGTATATTTTGTTTGAATACTTAAGTCATTTATTAATTTGAAGAAATTAATAGGTTCAATACTTTCTTCATACATAGCTAAAAATTTTTCATAATCTCCAATTTCAATAAGAGCTTTCTTAAAAGCTTCAAGTGTTAAATAAGATAAGTTGATATTATGATAAATTTTATTTTGTAATTTGCTTTCCATTGTTTTAAATAATAAGAATATAGGCATATATCTAGAATTAGATGCAGCACTTTCCAAATTATTTCCAATTAGCATTACTTTTCTTTCATCGTTATTTGCTGAAATATTTTCAGCCTCCTTGCTCATTACATTTACTCTTTGAACATTACTATTATTCATATTCAAATTCCTCCTTCTTTTTTATTAAAATTTTGAATAATTGTTATTCCTATTACGAATAACTATGAAATATTTTTTGTGAGATTTTATTATATCACACTTTACATAAAAAGTCAATGCTTGCAGCATAAAAATATAATAGAAGTCAAAAAAGTATATATTTACAAATTAATTTCAAAATAGTATAATAGCTAGAGTGAAAGGAAAATGTTATGAAATTAGAAAGAGAATATACAAAAGTAATTATAGATGAAAAGGGAAGAAAGCAGCAAGAAAATGGTCATCCATGGGTTTATGATAATGAAGTGACAAATATTGAAGGAAATTATGAAAATGGAGATATAGTAGATGTTTTATCTCAAAAGGGTAAATATCTAGGTTCTGGATTTATTAATAATAATTCTAAAATAATTGTCAGAATTATATCTAGAAATGCAAATGATAAGTTTGATGAAGCATTTTTTGAAAGAAGACTTAGATATGCTTGGGACTATAGAAAAACTGTAATGGGTGAAGATATAAAATGCTGTAGAATTATATTTGGAGAAGCAGACGAGTTTCCTGGCCTTACAATAGATAGATTTAATGATATACTTGTAGCACAAGTACTATCTTTAGGAATCGAGAAAAGAAAAGATATAATATTTAATTTAATATATAAAATATTAAAAGAAAATGGAGAAAACATTGTAGGATTATATGAGAGAAATGATGTGGAAATTAGAAAGCTAGAAGGACTTGAAGAATATAAAGGATATTATAAGTTAAACAATGTAGAGATTCCAGATTACACTATAACAGAGATTGTTGAGAACGGAATTAAATATAAAGTAGATGTAGAAAATGGGCAAAAGACAGGTTTTTTCTTAGACCAAAAATATAATAGATTTGCAATATCTAAAATTGCTAAGGGAAAAAATGTATTAGATTGTTTTACCCATACAGGCTCTTTTGCACTTAATGCTGCAAAAGGTGGAGCAAAGCATGTACATGCAGTAGATATATCAGATACTGCAATAGAAATGGCAAGAGAAAATGCTAAATTAAATAATTTAGAAAATAATATGAGCTTTGAGACTGTAAATGTTTTTGATTTATTACCTAATATAAAAAATAATCAATATGACTTTATTATATTAGACCCACCAGCGTTTACAAAATCTAGAAAAACAATTGAAAATGCAAAAAGAGGATATAAGCAGATTAATTATAGAGCTATGAAAGCTTTACCAAGAGGAGGATATCTTGCTACATGTTCTTGTTCACATTTTATGGACGAAGAGAGATTTTTAAACATGCTTAAAGAGGCTGCAAAAGATGCAGGTGTAAGACTTAGACAAATTGAAAAGAGACAGCAGTCACCAGACCATCCAATTCTTATTAATGTTAATGAAACAGATTATTTAAAATTTTTTATTTTTCAGATTGTATAAAAAGTGGTAGTATAGATGCACTCTATACTACCATTATTATTTCCTATTCTATAGAAAAATCTGTTTTTACCAACTTATATTTTATTGTATTATTCTTTTTATCTATTTTTAATTTATATGTATAATTTCTAATATCTAATGAATCATTTTTTTTTAAACTAACTGTAAGTTTTAATTTATCTAAATCAAATTCATTACTTAAAGTATAGTTATTTGTAGAATTTTCAAACATATAATTTTCGAGTATGTCATTAATAATATTTTCATGACTAATTACATAATGATTATATGTAATAAAATTAATAAAAACAGATTTATCAACATCAATATTTATATTTTCAATGTTATTTGAATTTTCATCAAGTATTTCTTTGTAAATATTCTGAGCAAGTGTAATTTGGCGAGAATCGTCAGATATAAACTTTAAAATATTATTTTTATGTGTTAAATTTATTACTAAAAATAAAATTATAATAACTATTATTACAGATATAGTTATTAAAGTTAAACTCCCTTTTTTCATATACAACACCTCAATAAAATTATAACATAGTAAAAAAATATAAACAACATTTTATTTTAAATACCCTTTTCATTTTTTATATTATATAGTATAATGCACTAAAAAGGGGAAATTTATATGATTATAGAAGAAAAATCAGCATATTGCTTAAGTTGTAAAACAAAAAATTGTGTTAAAGGATGTCCTTTATCTAATGATATAACTGACGCTATTAAATATGTGAAAGATAAAGATTATGAAAAAGCATACTATAAATTTTTAGATACAACAGTACTTTCAAGTATTTGTGGCAGAGTATGTCCTCACACAAAACAATGTCAAGGTAGTTGCATAAGAGGAATAAAGGGTGAGAGTGTTAGTATTGGAGAGATTGAAAGCTTTATAGGAGATTATGGCTTAGAGAAAAAACTTAAAATAACTATGTTAGAAAGTGCTAAAGAATTAGATAAAAAAGTTGCAGTAATAGGAAGTGGACCATGTGGAATAACTTGTGCTGCAACACTAAAAAGACTTGGAATAAAGCAAGTAGATATTCTAGAAAAGAAATCTTATCTCGGAGGATTACTTATTCATGGTATACCAGATTTTAGACTTTCAAAAGATATAGTAAAAAATGTATATGATAATATTTTAAGTCTAGGGATAAATGTTAAATATAATACAGAATTTGGAAAAGATGTATTTATTAATGAACTAGTTAGTAAATATGATGCAGTATTTATTTCAACTGGTGCAAATAAATCTTCTAAAATGGGGATAGATGGAGAAAGTCTTAAAGGTGTATATGGTGGAAATGAACTTTTAGAATATAAAGAGTTTCCAGATTTTAAAGGAAAATCTGTTGCAGTAATTGGTGGTGGAAATGTTGCAATGGATACATGTAGAACTATAAAAAGGCTTGGGGCAGAACATGTATATGTAATATATAGAAGAGCAGAAGAGCAAATGCCAGCAGAACTTAAAGAAATTAAAGAGGCAAAGGAAGAAGGAATAGAATTTAAGTTTTTAAATAATATAGTAAAAATTATAGGAAAAGAAAAAGTAGAAAAGATTGAATGTATAAAAACAGAATTAGTCTATGAAGAAGGAAAAAGACCTTATCCAGTAAATATAGAAAACTCAAATTATATTTTAGATATGGACTATGTTGTAATGGCTATAGGTTCTGAGCTAGAAGAAAATTCTTTAAAAGAATTTAAAAAGAATAGTTGGAATAAAATAGAAATAGATGAAAACTATAAAACAAATATAGATAATGTATATGCTGGTGGAGATGTGGCTGGAGTAAAATCTACAGTAGCTTGGGCAAGTCAGTCTGGAAGAGAAGCTGCAAAGAAAATATATGATGATTTAAGGAAAAGAGACTAATGAATAAAATACATATTAAAAATAACTTAAAAACAAAATTTATAGGACAAGATATAGTAGTACTAGATATAATAGATTCAACACAAGATGAAATTAAAAGAAGAGACAATTTAGAAAATGGAACAGTTATAATTGCTGAAAATCAAACAAAAGGAAAAGGGACACATGGAAGAGTATGGTATACAGATACATCAGGAAAAAATATTGCTATGACTTTTGTACTTTATCCAAATACTCATATATCTAAATTTGAAGATATTACAGTTATAATAGCCAGATGTATAGTAAAAACTTTTAAAAAGTTATATAATATAAATCTAGATATAAAATATCCAAATGATATAGTTATTAATTCTAAAAAGATAGGTGGAATTCTTACAGAAACTAAAGTTATTGGACAAAATGTTAAAGAGCTATATATTGGTATTGGACTTAATATATTACAAAAGGGATTTAGAGAAAATATTAAAGATATTGCCTCTTCTATAATAAATGAGTTTAATATAAAATGTATACGAGAGGATATTATATCAGAATTTTTTAATATATTTGAATATGAGTATTTGAAATTATTGGAGGGATAGTATGAACAGAACAAAAAGAAAAATATTTGATACGTCTATGGATTTATTTGCAAAAAAAGGATATGATGCAACAAGTATTGAAGAAATTACTTCTGTTGTAGGAATTGCTAAGGGAACATTATATTATCATTTTTCCAGTAAAGAAGAAATATTAGAGTTTTTGATTGCAGAAGGGATGAAACTATTAGAACATAGTCTTGAATTAAAATCTAGACTTGCACAAAACTTTGAAGAAAAAATTCATGCAATGATTCTTGTTGAAATAAAAGTAGTAGACAAATATGAAAATTTAATTAATTTAGTTATGAATGAATTTTGTGGCGACAGCAAAAGAAATGAGAAATGTAGACAATGTGTTTATGAATGTGTAGATGTTATTGAGAAAGTATTAAAAGATGGAATAGAAAATGGAGATATTAAGGAATGTGATACTAGAGCAATTGCATTTGAAATATTTGGAGTTATTTGTTCAGGAGTAATGCTTAGATATGAAAATAATAAAAAGATAGATATGTTTAAAACTGCTAAAAAATATAGCGATATAATAATTTCGGGAATTATTAAGTAAAATTAATATGTAAAATATATAAGAGAAAGTACAAGAAAATTAAAGTACTTTCTCTTTTTTTACAATTTTTTTATTGTATTAGACTGACCAGTCAGGTTAGTGATTTTAAATTAAAATTAATATAAACTATTTATAGTTGGAGGATGAAGTATGAACTCAATAAAAATAATAGCAACAGGTAAATATATACCTAAAACTAAAGTATCTAATGATTATTTAGAGAAAGAAAATAATTTAGAAAAAGGTTATATATATAAAAGAACTGGAATTGAGACAAGGTTTTATTCTAAAGAGGAAACTCTAGAAAAATTAGCAATTAATTCAGTAAAAGATATGCTAGAAAAAAATAATAATTTGGATATTAATAATATAGATATGATTATTACAGCATCAACTTCATATGAAGAAATAATGCCATCACTTGCATTTAAAGTTCAAGAATACTTTAATATACAAAACTGCATATGTATGGATATTTTAGCTGGTTGTAGTGGATATATTAATGCTTTAGATATTGCACAAAAATATGTTGCAACATCAAGTGTTAATAACGTTCTTGTTATTGGAGCTGAAATACTATCCAAAAATAGATATAAAGATATAGGTTCTAAAATTTTATTTGGCGATGGTGCTGGTTGTATATATATAAGCAAGTCAAATGAATTCAAAATGTATTACAGTATGATTCAAAGTATAAAAGATGAAAATAAAATTCTCACATGTAATACAAATCATGAACTATATATGAATGGTAAAGAAGTATATAAATTTGCTACAACTAAAACAGTAGAAAATTTAATAGATCTAGTGAGAAAATCTAAAATCAATACTCAAGATATTAAATTTATTATTCCTCATCAATCTAATATTAAAATACTTGAAAAAATATCTAAAAAAATAGATATAGACATGTATACAAATATAAGAAGGTATGGAAATACATTTTGCGCAAGCATTCCCATTGCTTTAGATGAATTATACTCATCTAAGACAATAAAAGAAAAAGATAAAATAATTCTTTTAGGATATGGTGGAGGATTGAATTTAGGTAGTATATTAATGGAGGTATAAAAAATGAAAATCGCTTTTTTATTCCCTGGCCAGGGATCACAAAGTGTTGGAATGTGTAAAGATATTTATGATAATTTTAAAGAGGCAAGAGATGTATATGAAAATGCAAGTAAAATACTTGGAAGAAATATAGTAGATTTATGCTTTAATTCATCAGAAGAAGAATTAAATCAAACAGATAATACTCAAATAGCAGTACTTGTTAGTTCACTTGCAATTTGTAATGTATTAAATAAATATAATATTGAGGCAGATGTATGTGCAGGACTTAGTCTTGGAGAATATACAGCACTTATTTATTCAAAATATATAAGCTTTGAAGAAGGATTAAAGTTAATACAAAAAAGGGGAAATATAATGCAGCAATATAATTCACAAAAGTATATGATGGCTGCTGTAATTGGACTTGAAAGTAAGATTATAGAAGAAGTTTGTAAAAGTATAGACGGTTTTGTTGTTGCAGCAAACTATAATTATTCTATGCAAACAGTTATTTCTGGAGAGAAGGAATATGTAGAAATGGCAACTAGTAAACTAAAAGAATTAGGTGCAAAAAAAGTAATACCACTTAAGACATCAGGACCTTTTCATACAGAAAAACTTAAAGAGGCAAGTTTAATGTTAAAAGAAGAATTAGAAAAAGTAAGATTTTTAAAAGGAGAAAATATTGTACTTAAAAATATAAATTCACAAGAATACAAAGCAGAAGATAACTTTATAGATATATTATCTACTCATATGGTGAGTCCTGTTAGAATGGATAAGATAATTAAAAAGCTAGAAGAGATGGAAGTAGAGTTATATGTTGAAGTGGGACCTGGAAGAGCATTAAGTGGATTTGTAAAAAAGGAAAATAAAGATTTAAAAGTTATTAATATAGATAACTTAGAAAATTTAAATAAACTTATAGAATTGGTAAAGGAGTAAAAATAATGGAAGAAAATAAAGTTGCGATAGTCACAGGAGCTACAAGAGGAATTGGAAAAAAGATAGCAGAAAGATTTGCAAGAGAAAATTATAATCTAGTTTTAAATTATGTATCAGAAAATACAGATACAAATGCAATTATTGATGAATTTAAAGAATATGGTGTTCAAGTATTAGTATATAGAGCTGATGTATCAAAATTTGATGAATGTGAGAATTTAGTAAAAGCTACAATAGAAAAATATGGAAAAATAGATGTTTTAGTAAATAATGCAGGAATTACTAAAGATGGGCTTATAGCTATGATGAAAGAAGATGCTTTTGATAAAGTAATAGACATTAATTTAAAAGGAACATTTAATATGACAAGAAATGTTGTTCCATATATGATGAAAAAGAGAAGTGGTAATATAATTAATGTTTCATCAGTTGTTGGTGTGGCAGGAAACGCTGGTCAATCAAATTATTCAGCATCAAAAGCTGGTATAATTGGATTTACAAAATCTCTTGCAAAAGAACTTGCAGCAAGAAATATTAGAGTAAATGCAGTTGCACCAGGATTTATAGATACAGATATGACAAATGTTTTAACAGATAAAGTAAAAGAAAATATATATACACAAATTCCTTTAAAAAGAATGGGAGAAGCCAAAGAAGTTGCAAGTGCTGTATATTTTTTAGCAAGTGAAGAAAGTTCATATATAACAGGTCAAGTTATAAACATAGACGGCGGAATGGTAATGTAGGAGGAAATTATGGATAAAAGAGTAGTAATTACAGGAATGGGAGCAATAACTCCTATAGGAAATAATGTTAAAGATATGTTTGATTCAATTGTAAACTCAAAATGTGGAATAGATAAAATTACACATTTTGATACTACAAATTTTAAAGTAAAGCTTGCAGCAGAAGTAAAAAATTATAATGCTGAAGAATACTTAGATAGAAGGGCTGCAAAAAGAATGGATAGATTTACACAATTTGGAATAGTAGCCGCAAGAGAAGCTATGAAAGATTCTAAAATAACATCAGAAAATACAGATATGAAGAGGGTTGGTATTATTGTTAGTTCTGGTATTGGAGGACTTAGTACAATTGAAGAGCAAATTAATAATTTAAATACTAAAGGTCCAGACAGAGTATCACCAATGTATATTCCAATGGCAATATCTAATATGGCAGCAGGAAATATAGCAATAGACTTAGGTCTTAAAGGTGAGTCATCATCTATTGTTACTGCATGTGCTAGTGGAACCCATTCAATTGGAGAAGCGTTTAGATTAATAAGACATGGATATCAAGATGCTGTATTTTGTGGTGGATGTGAAGCTTCAATTACTCCATCTGGAATTGCTGGGTTCACAACAATAAAAGCTTTAAATGTCACAGAAGACAAAACTCGTGCAAGTATTCCTTTTGATAAATCTCGTGCAGGGTTTGTAATGGGAGAAGGAGCAGGGGTACTTGTACTTGAAGAATTAGAGCATGCAAAAAAAAGAGGAGCACATATTTATGCAGAAGTAGTAGGATATGGAGCATCATCTGATGCTTATCATATAACTTCTCCAGCACCAAATGGTGAAGGTGGAGCAAGAGCAATGATTTCAGCTATAAAAGATGCAAAAATTAACTCAAAAGATATAACATATGTAAATGCTCATGGAACATCTACTCATTTAAATGATTTATATGAAACAGCTGCAATTAAAACTGCATTTGAGGATACACAAGATCTTTATGTAAGTTCAACTAAAGGTCATACAGGACATTTACTTGGAGCAGCAGGTGCAGTTGAGGCTATAATTTGTGCTAAAGCAATAGAAGAAGAAATTATACCACCAACTATTGGATATAAAGAGCAAGATGAAGAATGTGATTTAAATGTTGTACCAAATAAGGCAATAAATAAAAAAATAGAATATGCAATGTCAAATTCACTTGGATTTGGTGGTCATAATAGTTCAGTAATATTAAAAAAATATGAAGATTAAAAGGAGAGGTTACTATGGAATATGAACAAATTAAAAAAATAATAAATGACATGAGTGAGTCTAGTCTTAATAGTCTTAATATTGAATTTCCAGATGGAGTAAAAATCAATATTACAAAGGATAATAATGTGGTAGAAAAAGTTGTAACAACAAAACAATTAGAAGAAAAAACAATAAAAGAAGTTGTATCAGATAATAATGACACAAGTAATGTAGTTAAGTCGCCAATGGTAGGTACTTGCTATTTAAAACCATCTCCAGAAGCAAAAGAATTTGTAAAAGTAGGAGATACAGTAAAAAAAGGTCAAGTACTATGCATTATTGAGGCAATGAAACTAATGAATGAAATTGAGTCAGAATTCGATGGAACAGTAATAGATATTTGTGTTAAAAATGAAGAAATGGTAGATTACGCCAAGCCATTATTTAAAATAAAATAGGAGGAAAAAATATGCTAGATATAAATGAAATAATGAAGATAATACCTCAAAGAGCACCATTTTTAATGATAGATAGAGTTGAAACTTATGAACCAGGAAAAAGTTGTGTTGCATATAAAAATGTTTGCATTAATGAACCACATTTTAAAGGACATTTTCCTTCACAACCAATTATGCCAGGGGTATTAATTGTTGAAGCTTTAGCACAAGCAGGAGCAGTAGCAATTCTTTCTAAAGAAGAAAATAAAGGAAAAAATGCTTTATTTGGTGGAATTGACAAATTAAAATTTAAAAAGCAGGTAGTACCAGGAGATGTATTAAAACTAGAAGTTAATATTATTAAAGAAAAAGGACCAATTGGTGTAGGCGAGGCAGTTGCATATGTTGATGGCAAAGTAGCAGCAAAAGGTGAATTAACATTTGCAGTAGTATAGAGAGGGTAAGTATATGTTAAGAAAAGTATTAATTGCAAATAGAGGAGAAATAGCAGTAAGAATAATAAGAGCATGTAAAGAGATGAATATAAAAACAGTTGCGATATATTCTGAAGCAGATAAAGAGGCCTTACATGTAAAACTTGCAGATGAGGCATATTGTATAGGTCCTGCACAATCTAGTAAGAGTTATTTAAATGAAAAAAATATTTTAGAAGTTGCATGTCTTTCTGGTGCAGATAGTATTCATCCTGGATTTGGATTTTTAGCTGAAAGCGCTAAATTTGCTAAGATGTGTGAAGAATGTAATCTTAAATTTATAGGACCATCATATGAGACAATAGAACTTATGGGAAATAAAATTAATAGTAAAACACTTATGAAAAATAATAACGTACGAGTTATAGAAGGTTCTAACGGAGAAATTAAAAATTATCAAGAAGCATTAAAAGTTGCAGATAATATTGGCTATCCAGTTATACTTAAAGCATCTGCTGGTGGAGGCGGAAAAGGAATTAGAATTGTATTTAAAAAAGAAGAACTAAAAGATTCTTTTAATCTTGTAAAACAAGAATCAAAAGGAGCATTTAATGATGATACTATTTATATGGAAAAATATATAGAAAATCCAAGACATGTTGAAATTCAAATATTATCAGATAGATACAATAATTGTGTATATTTAGGAGAAAGAGATTGCTCTGTACAAAGAAATAATCAAAAAATTTTAGAGGAAAGTCCATCAATTGTACTTAATAATTCCCTAAGAAAAGAAATGGGAGAAGCCGCAGTAAGAGCAGCAGTTGCTGCAAATTATGAAGGTGCTGGAACAATTGAATTTTTAGTAGACAGTAATAATAATTATTACTTTATGGAGATGAATACAAGAATACAAGTTGAACATCCTGTAACTGAAATGATGACTGGAATAGATATAGTAAAGCAACAACTAAAAATAGCATCTGGTAACAGATTAGATATACTTCAAGAAAAAATAAGACCAAGAGGACATAGCATTGAATGCAGAATAAATGCAGAAAATCCATATAAGAATTTTAGACCTTCTCCTGGTAAAATTGAAAAATTAATTCTTCCTGGTGGAAATGAAACAAGAGTAGATAGTGCTGTATATGAGGGATATACTATACCACCATATTATGATTCTATGATTGCAAAAATTATTGTTCATGCAAGAACAAGAAATGAAGCAATTGCTAAAATGAAAAGAGCACTTGGAGAATGTATTATTGAAGGGATAGAAACTAATGTTGAATTTTTAAAGTCTATTTTAGATAATGATAAATTTGTAAGTGGAGAATTTACAACATCATTTATAAAAGAGGAGTTTGAACTATGATAGAAAATAAAAAGGCAGATATACCTATTGGTAAATGGATTAAATGTCCTAAATGTAAAGAGATATTATATAAAGAAGATGTAAAAAACAATTATAGTATATGTCCTAAATGTAATAATTATTTTAGACTTTCAAGTAGAAGAAGAATTGAACAAATTGTAGATAAAAATACATTTAAAGAATTTGAACTTGATGTAGAAAGTAAAGACCCATTAAATATGCCTGAGTATTTAAATAAAATAGAAGGATTAAGACAAAAAACAGGACTTAAAGAGGCAGTAAAATGTGGTATTGGAAAAATAAATGGTAGTGAAGCTATAGTTTGTGCAATGGATTCAAATTTCTTTATGGGAAGTATGGGATATGTTGTTGGAGAATATATTACATATTCAATGGAAGAGGCAATAAAAAGAAAATTACCTATTGTAATATTTACTGTATCAGGTGGAGCTAGAATGCAAGAGGGTATAATATCTCTTATGCAAATGGCAAAAACAAGTAGTGCTGTTTCAAAACTCAATGAAAATGGAATACTTTATATCAGTGTATTAACAGATCCAACTTATGGAGGTGTTACAGCAAGTTTTGCAACACTTGGAGATATCATTCTTGCAGAGCCAGGAACAATGATAGGCTTTGCTGGTAAAAGAGTAATTGAACAAACCATAAATGAAAAATTACCTGAAAATTTTCAATCTTCAGAGTTTTTATTTGAACATGGATTTATAGATAAAATTGTAGAAAGAAAAGATTTAAAAGATACAATCTCTAAGATAATTACTATGAGTAGGGGGGATTACAATGGATAATAATGCATGGGAAAAAGTAGAAATTGCAAGAGATATAGAAAGACCTACATCACTAGATTATATAGAAAATATTTTTGATAATTTTATAGAATTACATGGAGATAGAGATTTTGCAGAAGATGGTGCAATAGTTTGTGGCATAGCCTCTCTTAATAATAAAAACTATACAATTATTGCCGAACAAAAAGGAAGAAATACTAAAGAAAATATAATTAGAAATTTTGGAATGCCTAATCCTGAAAGTTATAAAAAAGCAATAAGAATTATGAAACAATCAGAAAAATTTAAAAGACCAGTTATCACTTTTATTGATACTAAAGGTGCATATCCAGGAATAGGAGCAGAAGAAAGAGGGCAAGGACAAGTGATAGCTAAAAGTATTGAGACTATGTCTTCTTTAAAAGTACCAACTATTTCTTATGTTATAGGAGAAGGATCAAGTGGTGGTGCTCTTGCAATTGGTGTTGCAGATAGAGTTGTAATGCTTGAAAATTCAATATATTCAATTTTATCACCGGAGGGATATTCAAGTATATTGTGGAAAGATGCATCTTTAAAAAAGGAAGCTGCAGAGAAAATGAGACTTACAGCAAAAGATTTATATGACTTAAAAGTGATAGATAATATACTTTATGAACCAAATGGAAATGCTAAAACAGATATTATAGAAATGTCTAACAGTATAAAAAAAGATATAATTCAAAGCATGAAGGATTTAATGCAAATGAAAAAAGAAGTACTTTTAGAAAATAGATATAATAAATATAGAATAATTGGAGGAGAATAGAGATGTTAAAGAAAAAGAAAATATTAATTATGGGAATAAGAAATAAATGGTCAATTGCTTATGGAGCTGCAAAGGCTGCATATGAACAAGGAGCAAAATTATATTTTACATATATGGGAGAAGAAAATAAAGAGAAAATAGAAGAACTAATAAGTGAATTTAAAGGTGCAAAAGCTTTTGAGTGTGATGTTAGTGATGAGAAAAAAGTAGAATCTTTGTTTTCTAAACTTAAAGCTAAGCATGATAAATTAGATGCTATTGTTCATTGCATAGCTCATGCAAATACACAAGATTTAAGAGGAGAATTTATTTATACAAGTAAAGAAGGATTTTTACATGCAAATGAAGTAAGTGCTTATTCACTAGTACTTGTAGCAAGGAAAGCAAGAGAAGTTGAACTTTTATCTGAGGGAGGAAGCATAGTTTGTCTTACTTATCATGGCTCAACTAAAGTATTTCCAGGATATAATGTTATGGGAGTTGCAAAAGCAGCACTAGAGGCAAGTGTTAGATATCTTGCATCAAATATGGGAGAAGAAGGAATTAGAGTTAATGCAGTATCTGCTGGACCAATAAAAACATTATCTGCGAAAGGAATTCAAAACTTTAGTTCTATTCTTGATGTAGTTGAAAATAATGCACCACTTAAGAGAAATGTTACTACAACAGAAGTAGGAAATGTAATTAGCTTTTTATGTAGTGAATTATCTAGTTCAATTACAGGTCAAGTAATCTATGCAGATAATGGTTACTCAATTATGGGAATATAGGAGGCATAATGGATTTACCAAAACTAAAAATAGGAAATAAGACTTTAACAGTGCCAATAATTCAAGGGGGAATGGGCGTTGGTGTGTCACTTGCAAACTTAGCAGGAAATGTTGCAAAATGTGGAGGTCTTGGAGTAATTTCTGCAGCTCAAATAGGATTTCGAGAAGAAGATTTTGAAACTAACACATATGAAGCAAATTATAGAGCATTAGATAAAAATATCAAGGGAGCCAAAAGCATAAGTGAAAATAATGGTATGATTGGTGTAAATATAATGTGTGTTACAACAAATTATGAGGAAATGGTAAAAAAAGCAGCCATATCAGGTGCAGATATAATTATTTCTGGTGCTGGACTTCCTAAAAATTTACCAGAGCTTATAAAAGGAACAAATACTATGATTGCACCTATTGTATCAAGTGATAGAGCAGCAAATTTAATATGCAAATTATGGACTACTAAATATAACTATGTTCCAGATATGATTGTAGTTGAAGGACCAAAAGCTGGTGGTCATCTTGGATTTAAATTAGAAGAATTAAATAAAGATGATGTAAATATTTATGACATTGTGTCTAAAGTAAAAGAAGTTACTAAAAAATATGAAGAAAAATATGGCAAGAATATACCAGTTATAGCGGCAGGTGGCATTTATGATGGTAAAGATATAGTAAAAGCATTTAAAAATAATGCTGATGGAGTTCAAATTGCAACAAGATTTGTTGCAACAGAAGAGTGTGATGCAGATATTAAGTTTAAAGAGGCATATGTTAAAGCAACTAAAGATGATGTAATCATAATTAAAAGTCCAGTAGGTATGCCAGGCAGAGCGATAAAAAATAAATTTTTAAATAATTTACCTGAATTTAAACTAAAAAAATGTTTTAATTGTATAAAAACTTGTGATAGAAAAACAATACCATATTGTATAACAAAAGCATTAATTAATTCTGTAAATGGTGATGTTGACAATGGATTAATATTTTGCGGAGATAATGTGGATAGAATAGATAAGATAACTACTGCCAAAAATCTTATAAATGAATTAGTTAAAGAGGCGAAAGAATATGAATAAGAAAAGAATAGATAATAAAATACTTAAAGATGATGTTGAAAATTTAGATTTAAATACAAATATTTGTCTAAAACTAAAAACAAATGAAATAGATACTATAGGTAAGCTTTGTAATCATACAAGAAAAGAACTAAGAAATTTAGATTTTGTCCAAAGTGATATACAATCAATAGTTATAAAACTTCAACTAAAAGGATTAGATATAAAAGGAAATGAGTACTAATATAAAAATAGTACTCATTTTTTAACAAAAAAATTTTAAGAAATGCTCGTAATTTTACGACCGAAAGTTAGGGCAAAAGTATTGAAAATACTAAGTTTAAGAGTATAATAAATATTTGGGTACACAACTAAAAAGCTTTTAAAAAATTAATGTTTAAATGGAGGAATAAATGGAAAAAAATAAGGCAGAAAATAAAGATAAAAAAATATTAATACCGACAAACGACTATGTATTTAAAAGATTATTTGGATATAAAGGAAATGAAGATATAACAAGAAGTTTAATAAAAGCAGTAACAGGAATAGAATTTGAAATAATAGATTTAAAATATACCCCAATACTAGAAAGAGATTTGCTAGAAAATAAAATGGGAATACTAGATGTAAGAGTAGTAGCAAATGAATGTAATAATATAGATTTAGAGATGCAAGTAGCAAGAAATGAATATATAGCAGATAGAATATTATGGTATTGGTCAAGAATGTATTCAGGGTCAGTAGAAAGTGGAGAAAGTTATGATAATACCAAAAGAACAATATGCATACTAATAACAGATTTTGGAATAGAAAAATTAAAAGAGATACCAAAATATCATACAAAATGGAGCATTAGAGAAGAAAAGTATAGTAGCATAATATTGACAAATAAGCTAGAAATCCATATAATTGAACTAAGTAAACTGGAGAAAATGAATAAGTTAGAAAAAGAAGATAAAAAATTACTAGCATGGAGCAAATTCATAAAAAATCCAGAAGAGTTGGAGGATTCAATTATGAGTGAGAATGAGGATATAAGAAAAGCCAAAGAAGAACTAGATAAGATAAGTCAAGATGAGCATGAAAGATGGCTAGCCAAGATGAGAGAGAAAGCAATAATGGATGAGATAGCATTAAGAAAAACTGGATATAATGAAGGAAGAGCAGAAGGTCTTAGAGATGGTAGAAAAGAAGGTATTGTAGAGGGGATTAAAGAAGGAAAAGTAGAAATTGCAAAGATATTATTAGAAAAAAATATGTCAGTAGATGAAATTGTAGAAATCACAGGTTTATCTAAAGAAGAAATTGAAAAAATATAAATATTAAAGGTGAGATATGGTATCTCACCTTTTTGTATATCAAAAAATTTTTTTTTGCATAGATTATAAATAGGTTAATATTAAAAAGGAGGTTAATTTTATGTATCCAAAATTAGATTATTTATATTTACAAAAAGAATGTGAAAATGTACCAATAGCATTTCCACCACAGCATCAAGATGTTCAACCAGGAATGGAATATTTAATGAATCCAAGACCAATTTTTGAAGATCCAAATTATATACCTAGTTGTAAGTTAAGAAATAAAGTAGTTATTATAACAGGAGGAGACAGTGGAATTGGAAGAGCAGTAGCTATTTTATTTGCAAAAGAAGGAGCTGATATTGTAATACCATATTACAATGAAACAGAAGATGCAAATTTAACTAAAAAAATAATAGAGTCTACAGGAAGAAGATGCTTATTATTACAAGGAGATATGAAAGAAGAAGAATTTTCAAAGCATATTGCTGAATGTACTTTAAAAGAGTTTAATAAAATTGATATTTTAATAAATAATTGTGGTGTTCAATATCCTCAAAAAAGTATATTAGATATATCTACAGAGCAATTAAAAGAAACATTTGAAACAAATATTTTCTCATTTTTCTATTTAACGAAAGCTGTTTTACCACATTTAAAAGAGAATTCCTGTATAATAAACACTACATCAATAACAGCTTTTGATGGTAAAGCAAATTTAATAGATTATTCTGCAACAAAAGGCGCAATAACAGTATTTACTAAATCATTATCTTTGTCCTTAGCAGACAAGAAAATAAGAGTTAATGCAGTTGCTCCAGGACCAATATGGACACCACTTATACCTGCATCTTTTTCAGAAGAAGAGGTAATGGTATTTGGAAGTGATGTACCACTTAAAAGAGCGGGTCAACCATTTGAACTTGCACCAGCATATTTATATTTAGCTTGTGACGATTCAAGATATGTTACAGGACAAATAATACATGTAAATGGTGGAACAATAGTATAAAAATATACTTAATATGTTTATTTTTGACATAATCTGTGATATAATTCTCATGAAAAAATATATGGGAGGTAGTATCTTATGAAAAATTTAGAGGATTATGTAGAAAGTATTATTGACTTTCCTAAAAAGGGCATTGTATTTAGAGATGTTACATCAGTAATTGGAGATAAAGATGGATTAAAACTTGCAATTGATAGTATGCAAGAAAAATTATCCAATATAGAATTTGATGTAGTTGTTGCACCAGAATCTAGAGGATTTATTTTTGGTATGCCTATATCATATAATCTTAATAAATCTTTTGTACCAGTTAGAAAAAAAGGAAAATTGCCTAGAAAAACAATATCCAAGTCATATGATTTAGAATATGGTAGTGCAGTTTTAGAAATGCACAAAGATAGTGTAAAACAAGGTGATAGAGTTGTAATTGTTGATGATTTAATTGCAACAGGAGGAACATTAAAAGCAATTATAGACATGGTTGAATCATTAGGAGGAAATGTTGTAAGGATATGTTCTTTAATTGAACTAGTAGATTTAAAGGCTAGAAAATTGCTTGCAGGATATGACATTGTATCTTGTATAGAATACAAAGGAGAATAAGAATGAAAAAAATTGGAATTATAGCTGCAATGAATGAGGAAATGCAAGAAATAAAAAATATTATGACTAACATAAAAGAGAATAAAATATATAATCTAAGTTTTTTTGAAGGAAATATATTCTCAAAAGAATGTGTACTTGTTGAATGTGGTATTGGTAAAGTAAATGCAGCAAGAACAACACAAATATTAATTGATAAGTATGATATTGAGTATGTTGTAAATATAGGTACAGCAGGTGGAATAAAGGATGATTTAAAAGTTACAGATATTGTCATTGCAGAAAAACTTGTGCAATATGATTTTGATATTACAGCTTTTGGACATGAAAAAGGATACATTACAGGTATTGGAAAATATATAAATTCAGATAAAGAACTATTAGAAAAGTGTAAGGATACTATACAAGTTTTAGATGAAGAAAAGGACTATAATGTACATGTTGGAATAGTAGCATCAGGAGATATTTTTTGTACAGATAAAAATATTGCAAATAATATTTATGAAGAATTTAATGCTATTTGTGTTGAGATGGAAGGAGCAGCAATTGCCCAGACATGTTTATTAGATAATATTCCGTTTATTGTAATACGTAGTATATCTGATACACCAAGTGGTAATAACAATATTACATTTGATGAATATTTGAAAATTTCATCAAAAAGAGGTGCTAAATTTCTAAAACAATTATTATGTAATTAAACAGGTTGAAATAACCTGTTTTTTTCTTTCTTTTTATATTGAAAAAAAGATTAAAAAATGTTATAATATATTTTGCATGAAAATTTTATAACATTCGTTAAACTTAAGAATGTTTTTTAGCTTAGAGCGTAAATTTATAAAAGGAAAGGAATGATTTATATGATACAAAATATTGTATTCATTGCTATTGGATTTGCAATGCTAATGCTTGGTGCACAATGGTTAGTAGATGGCGCAAGTGCTATTGCTCGTAAGTACCATATTCCAGAGATTATTATAGGACTTACTATAGTATCAATTGGAACTTCTATGCCAGAATTTATGGTTAGTTTTACATCAGCATTTGAAGGACATTCAGATATTTCTATAGGAAATGTAATAGGGAGTAATATATGTAACTTACTGTTAATTTTAGGATTAACGTCTATAGTATGTCCACTTGTATTTCAAAAAACTACCAAGAAATATGATATACCAATAATGATTTTTGCTACAGTTCTTGTATTTATACTTGCAAATTTAGGTGGAACAATTAGTAGAAATGATGGGATTATATTATTTATTGTTTTTGTATGTTTTATTATTTATACAATAAGAATTGCTAAAAAGTCTATGAGTCAAACATCTAATATTAAAAGTAATATTACAAAGAAAGATATGGTATTATCTATTTTTAAAATAATTGGAGGAATCTTATTATTAAAGTTTGGAGGAGACATAAGTGTTAATAACGCAGTTGAAGTTGCAAAGACATTAGGGGTATCTGAGAGAATAATAAGTGTAACAATTGTTGCTATTGGAACTAGTTTACCAGAACTTATAACATCAGTTGTTGCAGCTTTTAAAAAGGAAATTGATATTGCAATAGGAAATATAGTTGGTTCTAATATTTTTAATTTATTATTAATACTTGGAGCTACATCACTAATAAGTCCAATAGCTTATAGCATTTCATATAATACGGATTTTATACTATTAATTATATCTAGTATATTGCTTATGGTTTTTGCATGTTTAGGTAAAAAAGATACAATGACTAGATTTAATGGAATGGTATACTTGCTAATGTATAGTGGATATATAGCAAGTTTAATTATATAGAGTTTCTTAATAGAAACTCTTTTTTCTTTTTTACTTTATATGATATAATTAATTATATTTAGGAGAGAAAAATGAAAGAATTAAGTTTTTATAGCACAAACACAACACCTTATCTAGGAATAGTATTAGCAATTTTATCTATTTTACCAATCGTTTTAATACATACAATATTAAAACCAAAATATAGTAAAGAAAAAAATAGTAAATATGGTAAAAATAGAACTCTATTAATTATAAATGCAATTTTATATATAATAAATATTATTGTTTTAATAATTAGCAAGGATTCTTTTAATATAAAAAATGCAAATATTTGGTTTGGTATTATGTGCTTTTTCTATATTTTATATTATGAGTTATATATAAGATATATTATAGGGGGAAGGCAGTATAAAGCATTATATGAAAACTTTATGTTTGTAAAAGTACCTATATTTATATCTATGTCAATGTCATTAGTTTTTGCAGGAATATGGTCAAAAAATATAGTATTAATTATAGTGTCAATTTTATTTACAATTACAAATTCTTATACATCATATATGAGATACAAAAAAATATCTAAAAACTAGAATATATGTAATATAACGTAAAATAGTATGTCATGATGAATATTAATACTAGAATCTCCTTATTATAATTATTATTAAGAAAAGTTATAATAAAGTTCAATAAACCGAACTTATTTTGTAGATTTTTAAAGCTTTTTGTGATATTATAGTATAATCAGGAGGAAACTTATGAATAAAATAGATAATACCAAATTATTAGAATTAATAGAAAAATTAAAAGAAGAAAAAACAATGGAGGCACAAAGTGATGTTATATCAGAAGTGTTAAAAGCAAAATTTTTGTGCCCAGTAATATTAGAAAATGCACCTAAGGGTGGTGGAAAAATTGAAGTTGAAAAAGATACAAAAATTCAATTTTCTGTTATAAAAACAAAAGAAGATAAAAATTTTTTAATAGCATTTACAAGCGATGAGGAAGTAAATAAATGGCAAAAATCTAAAGTACAACAATCTATTATTTACACATTTGAAGATTATTCAATGATTGCTACAAATAATAATAATTTAGAAGGCTTTGTTATTGACCCTATGGGATGTAATTTAGCTTTTACAAAACAGATGATTAAAGAGATAAAACAAAATATTACAAGAGAATCAATTGTAGAAAAAGATACACAAGTAGAACTTGGAATTCCAAAAGATTATCCAGACGAACTAGTAAAAAAACTTAAAGATTTATTTTTAAATATTCCACAAGTAAATAAAGCATATTTATTACTTATGACAAAACAAGAAGAATTAAGTTATTTATTAATAGTAGATGCAAATGGAAATGAAAAGGAATATTTTAATACAATAGCAAGTGCTGCTATACCATTTTTAAATGGTATGCCACTTAATTTATTGCCAGCAAATACAGAACTTGGTCAAAATGTATCTCAAAGTTTTGAACCAATTTATATTGCAGAATAATAATAAAAGGTTAATCTATATTTTCTAGATTAACCTTTTTAATATTTTAAAGTTATTTTATTTCCGTCTTTAGTAATAAATCCTTCTTCTTGTAATGATTTTAATTCTCTCATCATAGCACTTCTATCTACACTTAGATAATCTGCAAGGTCAGTATAAGACAAAGGAATATAGAAAGTTCTAGATAATCCACTTTTAGTAAGAGTAGCAAAGTATGACTGAAGTTTTTCTCTAATACTTCTTTTTGTTAAAAGTTCAATTCGTATATTTTGACTTATAGTTTTATTTAATATTAATTTTAGTAAATTAGTGTTTAATACATCATGAAATTTACAACTCCTTGTACATTTTTTTGTTATTTCATCATATATAAAATATACTATTTCACATTTAGATTTAGCAACAACAAATAATTCGTTATTTGTTATTACGGGAAAGAATATTTCTCCAAAAACATCACTTTCTTTTAAAGTTTCAACAATTGTTTTATTACCATTAATATCATATCTTACTAGGTCAGCAAGGCCGCTTTTTAAGATACATATCTGATTTCTATTTTTAATGTATGTTGTAATTATTTCTCCTTTATCTATTTTTTTTGTTTGAGCTTTTGCACAACTATTTTGTAATTGTTGTGTAAACTCTTTAATGTTAAAGTCGCTATACAAGTGAATCACCTCATTTCTGTTACATTATACTATAAAATTTTGAAAAAATAAATACTACATTTTTGTAATGTAAATGATATAAATTCTCTAGTCCTTGTAATTACTGGCTTTCAAGATTCGACAAAAAAATATTTTCTTGCTTTGTTGCAATTGCAACAGATTTTTTGAAAATTGGTTGTATAATATTGATGTATTTGAAAAAACAAGAGGGAGGAATTGTAAATGAAAGTAATAAAAAGAGATGGAAGAGTTGTAGACTATGATAGAGAAAAAATAAGCATTGCAATACAAAAAGCAAATAAAGAGGTAAAACCTAGAGAAAGAGCAACAAAAGAGGATATTAGTTCTATAATGGACTATATAGAAGAGTTAGATAAAAAAAGAATCCTTGTTGAAGATATTCAAGATATAATTGAAGAAAAACTAATGGAGCTTCAAAAATTTGAACTTGCTAAAAAATATATTGTATATAGATATACTAGAGCATTAGTTAGAAAACAAAATACAACAGATGAATCAATACTTGGTTTAATTAGAAATGAGAATAAAGAATTAGCAGAGGAAAATTCAAATAAAAACACTATGCTTGCATCTACTCAAAGAGATTATATAGCAGGTGAAGTTTCAAGAGATTTAACAAAAAGAATTTTATTACCAGAAAAAATTACTAAAGCACATGAAGATGGTGTGTTACATTTTCATGATGCAGATTACTTTATTCAACCAATATTTAATTGTTGTTTAATTAATATTGCAGATATGTTAGATAATGGTACTGTAATGAACGGAAAAATGATAGAAAGTCCAAAAAGCTTTCAAGTTGCATGTACTGTTACAACTCAAATTATTGCTGCAGTTGCATCTAACCAATATGGTGGTCAATCTGTAGATTTAAAACATTTAGGTAAATACTTAAGAAAAAGTCATGATAAATTTGAAAAAGAATTAAAGGAACAATATGAAGGAAAACTTTCTGAAGATATGATTGAAGAAATTGTTAACTTAAGAGTTAAAAATGAACTTGCATCAGGTGTTCAAACAATTCAATATCAAATAAATACATTAATGACTACAAATGGTCAATCTCCTTTTGTTACTTTATTCCTACACTTAGAAGATGATGATCCATACATTAAAGAAAATGCTATGATTATTGAAGAAGTTTTAAAACAAAGATATAAAGGAATAAAAAATGAAAAAGGTGTATATGTAACACCAGCATTCCCAAAACTTGTATATGTTTTAGATGAGCATAATTCATTAAAAGGTGGAGAATATGACTATTTAACAAGACTTGCAGTTAAATGTTCAGCAAAAAGAATGTATCCAGATTATATTTCTGCTAAAAAGATGAAAGAAAACTATAATGGGTGTGTATTTAGTCCAATGGGATGTAGAAGTTTCTTATCTCCATGGAAAGATGAAAATGGAAAATATAAATGGGAAGGAAGATTTAACCAAGGTGTTGTAAGTATTAACCTTCCACAAATTGCAATTGTTGCAGATGGAGATGAAGATAAATTCTGGAAAGAATTAAATGATAGACTTGAACTATGTTATGAAGCATTAATGTGTAGACATTATTCATTACTTGGTACAGCATCAGATATTTCTCCAATTCACTGGCAATATGGTGCAATAGCAAGACTTGAAAAAGGTGAAAAAATAGATAAACTATTAAAGGGAGGATATTCTACATTATCTTTAGGATATATTGGAATATATGAAACTACAAAGCTTATTACAGGTTTATCTCATACTTCTAAAGAAGGACATGAGTTTGCTATTAAAGTAATGAGAAAATTAAGAGAAACAACAAATAAATGGAAAGAAAAAACAGGGCTTGGTTTTGCTCTTTATGGAACACCAGCAGAAAGTCTATGTTATAGATTTGCAAGAATAGATAAACAAAGATTTGGAACAATTGAAGATGTTACAGATAAGGGATATTATACAAATTCTTATCATGTAGATGTAAGAGAAAATATAGATGCTTTTGATAAATTATCATTTGAAAGTGAATTCCAAAATATTTCATCAGGTGGAGCTATTTCATATATTGAAATACCAAACTTAAGAAATAATTTAAAAGCGTTAGAAGAAGTAGTTAAATTTATTTATGATAATATTCAATATGCAGAATTTAATACAAAATCAGATTATTGTCACGAATGTGGATATGATGGAGAAATTATAATAAATGATAACAATGAATGGGAATGTCCACAATGTGGAAATAAGGACCATAATAAAATGAATGTTACTAGAAGAACATGTGGATACCTTGGTGAAAACTTCTGGAATGAAGGAAAAACTAAAGAGATTAAATCAAGAGTTCTTCATCTATAATACTTAAAGAAAGAGGGATATATATGAGATATGCAAGTGTAAAAAAATGTGATGTGGCAAACGGTACTGGAATTAGAGTTTCAATATTTGTTAGCGGATGTCATCATCACTGTAAAGGATGTTTTAATACAGATGCTTGGGACTTTAATTTTGGTAATGAGTATAATGAAGAAATAGAGGAATCTATTCTTAAAGAATTAGATAAAAGTTATATTCAAGGATTATCTTTACTTGGTGGTGAACCACTTGAACATGTTAATCAAAAAGGTTTACTTTCTCTTGTAAAAAAAGCAAAAGAAAGATATCCAGAAAAAACAATTTGGTGCTATACAGGATATAAATTTGATGATGATGTTATGGAAAAAATGTTTGAAACATGGCCTGAAACAAAAGAACTAGTATCTAATTTAGATGTTGTTGTTGATGGCAAATATGATGAAGATTTAAGAGATTTAAACTTAAGGTTTAAAGGTTCATCTAATCAAAGAATTATTGATGTTCAAAAAACATTAGAGAAAAATGAAATTATACTTGCAGATAATATATAGAAAATTTAAGAAAGAGTTCTTTTTGAATTCTTTCTTTTTTTCTAAAAAATGACAAAAAATACGTAATTGAAATTAATATTACATATTGTATATATTTGTGAATTGGTATAAAATATATTTGTAAAAATAAGAAGGGAAAAGGATATATATGAAAAATAAATTAATATATTTAACTTTATGCATTTTTATGGTTATGCAAGTAGTACTCCCTGTGTTTGATGTAACACTAGCTGTTATATCAGATAAGAATACAATACTTATTGCAAGTGGAGTAACTATTAAAAATAATACAACTTTAGACCAAGTAATAGCTCAGTATGGACAAGCTCCAAAAATTACAACAACTTCTGTATTTGGAGGAACTGCCAATACTTTTTATAAAGAAGGTTATGAAGAATTATTATATGTAGAGACAAACGAAAATAATATAGTAATGTCTGCTGGTTCTTGCTCAAAAGATTTTAAATCTAATTTTAAAAATTATCATGATTCATTTGATGGCAGAGTTTCTTTTATGCAAGGGTTTGTAATAGATGATTGGGATGATGGCGCAATAGGAGTACTTGCATATAATAATGCTGTAAAAAGTGATACGGAGCAAAAGAAATTTTTAGACAAATGGTATAGTAATCAATATGAATATGAAAAGAATTTGTGTCAGCATGCAATTCCTATTGTAAATTGCTATCTAACAAGAGATGGAGATGATCCAATCTATTTTAATAATGATCTTTATGATGCAGTAGCTAAGATAGAACAAAATGGTAAAGGCCTAGAAACTTATGCTAAAGAAAACGATAAAACAGATGCATATAAAAGAGTAGGATCTGATACAGGATTTCATGCAACATGGGAAGCATTACCAAATCCATTTAGAGCAGCAGATGGTGCAAGTGGATACAGAGCTACAGAAACAAAAAAATATGGATATTTTAAATATCATATAGAGCCTAAAGATTCGAAAGAATATCTTGCAGAGGTAGAAAAATATTATATTTCAGAAGACCTTATTAAAAAAGGTGGAGAAGCAGTAGAACTTACTCAAGGTGAAAAAGAAAAACTTGAATCTGCAAAAGCAATGTATAAAAAATCTACAGAAGAGTTTAACCAAAGTGGAAATAAGGATTATGAAATAGAACCTGTTTATAAAACAACGCCTCTTGTTGCTGGTAAAATTTTTGAAAATAGATTAATAGGTGCAGTGGATTTTATAAATGCAATAAGAGTTGCTGCAGGTATTCCAACTGTAAAATATAATGCAGAGTTAAGTAATATTGCACAACACAAATCTGTTTTAGTTGTATATGTAAATAATTTTGCAGGTTACACAAAGGAAGAGCTAAAAAATATAGATTCACATTATCCTCCAAAACCTGATGCAGTATCACAAGAATTTTATGACATAGCAATGAGTAAAATGTCTGGAGAAAATCTATATAGTGGAGATATAATTTCTAGTATACCTAATGCAATAAATGATGGATATGGAGACCCTATTACTTGTGGACATAGATATAATTTACTTGAGCCATATTGGACAGAATGTGGAATCGGAGAAGCTGCAGGACAGAGTACACATAGATTTAGTGGTTCACAGTCATATGAAAATGAGATTGTAGCATGGCCTAGTGCAGGAATAACTCCTACTGAAGCATATGCAGGTGGTTGGTGGACATGTAAGTTTTATAAGAATTATCAAGTAACACCAGATACAACAATAGAAGTAAAAAGATTAAATGATAATAAAACATGGAGATTTACAGAAAAAACTAGATTTGGAGCTAATAGATTTCAAGTAAATGGGAATTTATTATCATTCTATAATGCAGATATGACAGGTAAGGCTGGTTATGTATATGAATTTACAATACATAATGTTAAAAATTCATCAACTAGTGAGATTACAGATTACACATATAGAACTGTATTTAAAAGTCTATATTCAGATGATGATATAAAACTTAAATATCCTGAGTCAGTATCACTAGAAAAGGAAGAGTATATTGTAGATAAAAATCAAAAGATAAACTTAAAAACAGTATTTGCAGAAGATGTAACAGAAGTATGTACAAAATTTACAACTAATAATGAAAATATAGCATCAGTCAATCAATATGGAACTGTAACAGGACTAAATAAAGGAGAAACAACAGTAAAAGTTGAAACCTTAAATGGAAAAACAGCGACATGTAAGATAAAAGTTATAGATGGAATAGAACTAGAAGAAAGTTCAGTCATGTTATTTTTAGATAATACAAAAAAAGTAAATGTATATGTTCCAGATGACGTAACACTAACATGGAAATCATCAGATACTAAAATTGCAACAGTAGATAATAATGGTAATATTACAGCTAAAAAGTTAGGAAAAGCAACTATAACAGTAACTACATCAAATAATAAGAAGATAACATTTGAAGTAAATGTAGTTAAATATCAAAAGGGAGATTTAGATAAAAATAATATAGTAAATGCAAATGATGCAGCTATTGCACTAGATTTATATAAATATGGAAATGTAAGTGCAGAAGAATTACAAATTGGAGATATGGACAATAATGGAATAATTAATGCAAACGACGCAGCATTAATACTAGATATATATAAGTATGGTAATTAATATATAAGATAAGAAGGAAAAGTTTATGAAAAAAAGAAATAATATTAAAAAAGTAATTTTTGCTTTATGTTTAACAATGGTTTTACAGATTTTATTATTAAATATAAATGAAGTAAAAGCTGTATTAAAAGATGATAAAATGTTAATAAAAAGTAATATTATTAATATTTCAAAAGATACAACTATATCACAAATTAATAAAGTATATAGTCATGAGGCAAATATTATTACACCAACACCACATGGAGGACATGCATATACATGGTATAAAGATGGATATACAGATTTAATTTTTGTAGAAACAAATGAAAATGAAGAAATTGTTTCTGCAGGAATTTGTGCAAATGATTTTGAGTCTACTTTATGTTCATATGGAGATAAGAAACTTACTAAAGATGAATATATGCAAGGTGCAATTATAGATAGGAGACAAAATGGTATAGAAGGATGCATTGTTTATAATAAAGATAAAGTTAATTCTAAAAAGTATATAGAAGAATATATGAAATCACCAAATAGTTATGATAAATATTTGTGTAAGCATTCTATAGCTATTGTAAATCAATATCTTATAAATCGTGGAGCAGTTGAAGCTGTTTTTGATGAAGAACTATATGATAAAGTTCAAAGAATAGAAGATTCAAGCATAGATATAAGAGAATATGTTAAACTTAATAATAAAGATGGAAAATATATAGAAACACAACGAGATTCAGGCTATGATTCATTATATGAGGCTTTACCAAATCCAATAAGACTTGCTGCTACTGCACATAGATTTAATTCAAGTGAAGAGTGCAAATATTTATATATGAGATATAATATTAATGATTCTAAAGGTTCTGCAGATGGAGCAAGCATACATTCTATATATTTATCTAAGAATGTATTTACAAATGATAAAGAAGTAGAGCTTACAAGTGAAGAAAAAGAAAAATATAATAATGCTGAACAAATATATAAAGATTCACTTGAAATATTTAATGATGGAAATAAAAATATTTTTAAAATCAATTGTAATTATAAATCATTACCACTACTTGCAGGTGAAATTTATGAAAATAAGTTAGTTGGAGCAACAATGTATCTTAATACAATTAGAGCTGGAGCTGGTTTGCCAAATTTAGAACATGATAATAATCTTTCTATTTATGCACAACATAAAGCAGTTTTGACAGAATATATGTCTCTAAATAATATATCAAACCTTGATCCTCATAATCCTAAAAAACCAGATGGTGTAGATGATGAATTTTATAATAAAGCAATGAGTGGAATGAGTGGAGAAAATTTATATATTGGTTCTATTATAACTTCGATTTCAAAAGCTTTAAATGATGGACAAGGTGACGCTATAAGATGTGGACATAGATATAATCTACTAAATCCTACATATAAATATTTTGGAATTGGAAATGTAGAAGAACAATCTTGCCATAAATTTTCTGGATATCAAGAATGGAATGGAGAAGCAGTTGCTTGGCCAAGTGTTGGTGTTACACCAATAGAAGCATATAGTGATGGATACTGGTCATGTAAACTATATAAAGGTGAAGCTACAAATAATACAACAGTTGATGTTATAAGACTTAATGATAACCAAAAATGGTCATTTACTGAGAAAACAACTTATGGAACAAATAGGTTATATGTAAATAGTAATTATATATCTTTTTATAATTCGTCTTTATCAGCAAAGGATGGATATGTATATCAAATAACAATACATAATATAAATAAAGAAGATGGTACTATAGGAGACTATACATATAGAACAGCTTTTAAATCACTTGAAAATAATAAATCAAGTATTGAATATCCAAATTTTGTAAACATTAATAAAGAAAATAGTGTAATGAATATAAATACCAAACAACAACTTATACCAAGTTTTTCAGAAGGGTCAACTGAGATAGTTACTAATTGGAGTTCATCAAATGAAAATGTAGCCACAGTATCTCAATATGGAATAATAACAGCTAAAAATTGTGGTGAAACAACAGTTAAAGTTGAAACACTAAATGGAAAAATAGCAACGTGTAAGATAAAAGTTATAGATGGAATAGAGCTAGAAGAAAGTTCAGTCATGTTATTTTTAGATAATACAAAAAAAGTAAATGTATATGTTCCAGATGACGTAACACTAACATGGAAATCATCAGATACTAAAATTGCAACAGTAGATAATAATGGTAATATTACAGCTAAAAAGTTAGGAAAAGCAACTATAACAGTAACTACATCAAATAATAAGACAGCAACATTTGAAGTAAATGTAGTTAAATACCAAAAGGGAGACTTAGATAAAAATAATATAGTAAATGCAAATGATGCAGCTATAGCACTAGATTTATATAAATATGGAAATGTAAGTGCAGAAGAGTTACAAATTGGAGATATGGACAATAATGGAATAATAAATGCAAATGACGCAGCATTAATACTAGATATATATAAATATGGTAATTAATATGACGGGAAACCGTCATATTTTTATACCAAATTTGACAAATAAGGTATAATAATATAAGAAAAGGGGGACTTAAAAAATGAATATTTATCCAAAAACTTGTAGAAATTTTGTTGGATTAGATAAATTAATGCCTTTTGTTGAAAAATATAAAGGAATAGAATTACAATTTTTTGATGAGAATAATCAACTTATGAGTGCTTTTGAAATAGAGTCAGTTATAGATAAATTAATGGAGAAAGTACCATATTTAAAAGAGGTTACAATTCATCCACCTCTTTGTTATTATGATATAGAAAATATTATGTTTAAAGATATAAATATAATTAAAAATCAATTTGAGACTATGGTAAAACTATCAAGAAAACATAATATAAAAATAAATATGGTATATCATACTACAATAGATTTTAAAACACATAAAGAGCTAACACTAGATAAATTATCTAGTTTATTAAATATATTAGAAGGAGAAAATGTTACATTATTACTTGAAAATATATTTATGTTTTCAGAAGAAGAATGTACAGTATACCAAATAGCAGATTATTTAAAACACCCAAACCTTAAAGTTTGTTTTGATATTTGTCATATGTATTGTAGAGCAAACATAAACAAACAAGATATATATGAATATGCTAAAGGATATTTAAATCCAGAACTTTGTAAAAAATATACATATCAAGTTCATTTTTCATATACAGCAGACAATGATGGATATGTTAATTTTAAAGCTACTCATGGTTTAGTACATCCAAACATTGACGAATTAAAATATGATGTAGAGTTACTAAAAAAATATAATATGTATGATTGTAATTATATAACAGAAGTATCAGAAAAAGATTATGAGTCGAGAAAAGACCAATATAAAGAATTAGAGATGCTTGAGGAAGTGAGCAAATAAATGAAACAATTAGATTTTAAAGTATTTGAAGAAATATTTGAAAATTATGTAGATAAATTTATTAAAAAATCTCAAGGTAATGAGGCAAAGATTTTGAATTTTACTAACAAAAGAATACATTCATATCACGTTAGAGATAATATTTTAAAAATTGCAAAAGAAGAAAAATTAAATGTAGATTTATTTATAGTTGAATTTATAGGGTTATTTCATGATATAGGTAGGTTTTATCAATATGATAAATATGAGACATTTAATGATGCAAATTCATGTGATCATGCAAAACTAAGTATAAAAGTATTAGAAGATGAAGGTATTATTAATATGATAGACTATGAAGATAGACCTTATGTTATAGATTCAATACTTATGCATAACTATCAAGATTTACCTAAAATTACAGATAAAAAGATGTATATTTATTCTACATTATTAAGAGATGCAGATAAGCTTGATGGATTTAGGTCAATTTCTGTATATGAAAGAGCGAACAAAAATTTAGCATATTTTAAAAATAAATCAGACGAGCCTTTAATATCAGATTACGTATATAATAATATCTTGAGTAAAAAATCAGTATATAAATATGACTTAAAAACAGTTTTAGAAAGTCAAATTGTATCACTAGGATATATTACATCAGATGTAATATATAATACTACATTAAAAATTATAAAAGAAAATGAGTATACTAAGAAAATGTTTTATAAAATGCAAGATACACCTCGCTCAAGAAAAATATATGATTTTGTAAATAATTATATAGATGATAGATTAAAAATATAGGAAATGAGAAATCATTTCTTATATTTTTTAGACAAACTTATTTTAAAGATTTATCTAGTAAAAACTAGTTTTGTAGAATGTATTTACAAACATAAAAACAAAGATATAATAAAGAGGTAAATTAATTTATAAATTTTTTATTCTGAATTTTTTATTCATTTAATTTTTATCGATAAAATTTATTTGTACACTAAAAATGTACATTTTTCTTAAAGAGTATTGATTTTTATCAGAATATTTGTTATCATAGGGGTGAATTAAATTTGAGTGAATCAAAATTAGAAAAATTATCTGTAAAGAATGATTTTGTATTTAAAAAACTATTTTCTAAAAAAGGAAACGAAGCATATTTAATACAGTTTTTAAGTGATTTATTATTATTAGATATAAAAAGTATAGAAATAAAACATGATGTAGTGCTAGAAAGAAATATAGAAGATGAAAAGATAGGAATACTAGATATAAAAGCTACATTAAATAATAATACATACTTAGATATCGAAATGCAAATGGGAGACGAAAAAAATGTAGTAAAAAGGTCGACATATTATGCAGCAAAAATGATGTCAGAGCAGCTACAAAATGGAGAAAAATATAAAGAAATAAAACCAGTAATAGTAATATTTATAATGAATTTTAACTATTTTCCATTTGAAGAACATATAAATAAAACAAGAACAGTATTAAATAATCATATAGAATATGATATAAGTAATGATATGGTATACTATTATATAGAATTACCAAAATTTAGGAAGAAAGAATGTGAGTTAAAAGATATAACATCACAATGGCTAACATTTATAGATGGAGAGAATAAAAAGGAGTTGGAAAAAGTAATGAAAGACAACAACTTAATAAAAGAAGCAAACAAAGAATTAGACATATTGTCAGGAGATGAAGATGTAAGGAGAATGGCAGAGTTAAGACAAAAATATGTAATGGAAATGGCATCTGCAAAATCTGACGGATATGATGAAGGACTTGCAAAAGGAGAAGAGAATAAAGCAATAGATATTGCTAAGAAAATGTTACAGAAAAAAATGGATGTAGACGTTATATGTGAAGTTACAGGATTAG
The DNA here is from genome assembly GCA_949106495.1 of uncultured Clostridia bacterium. Lineage (GTDB taxonomy): Bacteria > Bacillota > Clostridia > TANB77 > CAG-465 > CAG-465. Next base: position 18,246 of record CARYZD010000001.1, on the reverse strand, counting down.
ATAAAGATATAGTAGAAAATCTTAAATGCGATGAATAAGAGAATAGGAGTACGTTTTTGAAATGTACTCCTATATTTTTTACTTATTATTTTGTTCTTTTTCTTTTTTTAGAATTTTTTCTATTTCTTTAAATCTTTTTACTTTAGCAGTAGTTGTTTTAATCATTTCTTCATCAGTTAAGAATAATTTCTTTATATATTTATATGTTGGAAGAGTAGTATTTATTTTTTTGATATCATTCCAAACTATGTCATGAAGTTTATCAAATGATATGTTATTCATTTCTTTTTCTACATAATCTTTATTATATTGAATCTCAACAGATACTACTAAATCATCATCTTTAGGATATCCAAATACCATTGATTCAGCAACATATGGTAAATTATTTACTAGAGTTTCAAGTTCTTCTGGGAAGATGTTTTTACCATTTTTTAGTACAATAACAGTTTTCTTTCTACCATTTATTACTAAATAACCATCTTTATTAATATATCCTAAATCTCCTGTATAAAACCATCCATCTTTTAGAACTTCGTTTGTAGCTTTCTCATTTTCAAAATAACCAAGCATTACATTATCGCCTTTAGCTTTGATTTCTCCAATACCTTTTTCATCTGGCTCATCAATTTCAATTTCTACACCATGCATTGGAACACCAACAGTTCCTGGAGCAATGTGTCTTATATTTTCAGAAGCAAGAACAGGAGAAGTTTCTGTTAAACCATATCCTTGTATAACAGTAACACCAAATGTACTAAAACCTTTTGCAACATTTGGATCAAGAGCTGCAGCTCCACTTACAACAAATCTAACATGACCACCTAATTGGTCAAGAATTGCTTTAAATAGTTTTCTACGAATATCAATATGTATTTTATTTAGACTATTGGCAATTTTACCAGCAGTTTTAATTAATTTTTCTTTTCCTTGTTTTTTTACTTCTTGCATAATTTTTTTATACATAGATTCAATAATTAATGGTACACAAACAAATACAGATACTTTATATTCTACTAAATTTTTTTGAATATATTTAAGACCATCACAAAAAGTTGTGCATACACCATTGTTTAAAAATAATAATAGCGCAGTAGAACCAAATGTATGATGGAAAGGTAGAAATGCAAGAGATACATCTGAATCAAAAAATTCAATCATACATTCCATTTGGTAAATATTAGATAGAATGTTATCTTGTGATAGCATAACACCTTTAGACATAGCAGTAGTACCAGATGTAAATAATATAATAGCCATATCTTTTGGATTAATTGTATATTCATATACGTCTTTTTTACCACTTTCTAATTCTTTTTTTCCTATAGATATAACATCTTCAATAGTTTTATATCCCTTATCATTTTTTGTCATACAGATATATTCTTTTAAATTAGATTCATTTTTAGATTTTATATCATTAATTGTATCAGAATATTTTTCATCAAAAACTATACAATCTGCATTACTGCGAAGTACAAGCGCTTCAATTTCATCTTGCTTTAATCCTTTATCTAGTGGTACAGATATACCAACAGAAGATAGAACAGTAAGGTATGTAAGTCCCCATTCATAACTATTTTTACCAATTATTGCAATTCTTTTTCCTTTTAATCCTAATGAAATTAGACCTTGGCCAAAATTATCTACATCTTCTTTTAATTTATTATATGATATATATTTATACTTAGGATTTTTCTCAATTTTTTCTTTAATAATGAAAGCATTTTTATCTCCATATTTTTTTGCGCTTTCATCTACAAGTTCTCTAAAAGTTGCTCTTTTTTTAGCAGTTTTATAGATTATTTCTTCGTTTTTCACGTTTCTTCCCCCTTATCATTTAATCGTATTATACTATCTTTATTGTATGTTTGTCAATTGACCAAATGGTCAGCTTCATATAATTATATCTACTATAAATTATATATTGTATAATAATATTTTCTATGATATTATATTTTAGATAAAAAAGGTGGAATAAAGTATGAAATATAGAGAATGTTTAGAAAATGTTTTACCATATGTACCAGGTAAAAGTGAAGAAGAAATAAAAAAAGAATTTAATTTAAATAAAGTTATTAAAATAGCATCAAATGAAAATCCATATGGTGCTTCTCCAAAAATTAAAGATGTTTTAAAAAATATAATACATTATAATATATATCCAGACAATTATGTTACTGAACTTAGAAAAAGTTTGGCAAATGAATTAAATGTTCCAGAAAATTATTTATTATTTGGAAATGGCTCAGTAGAGATAATTCAAATGCTTTCAAGAATACTGCTAGAAAAGGGAGATAATATAGTTACAGAGTTACCATCATTCTCTAGTTATTTTTCTGAAGCTATGATTCAAGATGTAAATATAAAAACAATTAGTTTTGAAAATGATTATAATTTTAATTTAGATAAAATGCTAGATATTGTAGATAAAAATACTAAAATTGTATATTTAACAAATCCAAACAATCCTTTAGGAACGATATTAAGAAAAGAAGAGTTGATTAATTTTATAAATCAGGTACCAAAGGAAGTTTTAATTGTAGTAGACGAAGCTTATTTCGAATTCGTAAGAGATAAAGAATATATAAGTGCTATAGAACTTATTAAAAATTATAAAAATGTTTGCGTACTAAAAACATTTTCTAAAGCGTATGGATTAGCTGCTTTGAGGATAGGATATATAGTGGCAAATAGTGACATTATTACAGAACTTGAAAAAGTTAGAGTCCCATTTAATGTTTCTACAATATCTCAAATGTGTGCATTAATTGCTTTAGAAGAAAAAGATTATATGAAATCTTCAGTAGATAAAATACATAATACAATAGATTTTTTATATGAAAAATTAGATAAAGCAAATATAGAATATATAAAAACACAAGCAAATTTTATTATGATTAATTTAAAACAAGATTCAAAACTTATTGTATATGAGATGTTAAAAAGGGGTGTTATAGTCAGAGATGGATTTCCGCTTATGGATACATGGATAAGAGTAAGTATTGGAACAAAAGATGAAATGGAAGTCTTTTGTAAAGTTTTAAAAGAGGTGATAGGATGAAAATAGGATATTTAGGACCTAAAGGTTCATATTCTTATGAAGCAACGCAAAAATATATGAGTATAGAAGATAATATAATAGAATATTCAGAAATTTCTAAAGTTATAAAAGCATTAGAAAATGATGAAATACAAAAGTGTGTTGTACCATTTGAAAATGCAATTCATGGAAGTGTTTTAGATACGATGGATGCAATCTTTGAGTATAAGGATATATATGTAGTAGATGAATTGATTTTAGATATTAATCATATACTTATGGCAAAAACTAAGGATACGAGAATTGCAAAAATATATTCTCATCCACAAGCACTAGCTCAATGTAGTAAATTATTAAATGAAAAGTATATAAATGCACAAAAGATACCAGTATCTAGTACTTCATATGCTGCAAGCTTAGCTTCGAAAGAGAGTGATACAGCATGTATTTGTAATAAATCATGTGAGAAGTTATATAACCTTGAAATTATAAATAGTAATATTCAAGATATAGAATTTAATCAAACAAGATTTATTGTACTATCTAAAATCAAAAACAAAAGAAACACTAAAAAGACATCAATAATATTTTCTACAAAAGATGAACCAGGAGCATTATATAAAATACTTGGTTTATTTTCACTTGCTGAAATTAATTTAACAAAAATAGAATCAAGACCTGCTAAAACAAGACTTGGAGACTATATGTTTTTTGTAGATTTAGAAGGTGATGAAAAAGATGAAATAATCAAAAACACATTTAAGAACATAATTTTGTATTGTGAAGAGTTTAGAGTAATAGGATCATATTAAAATAATATAAATTTTGCTATAAATATATTGCTAAAATAATACCCTTGATATATAATTTATGTGTAAAGGATAGGGATATTTATGAAAAAGAAAAAATTGAATTTCTTTTCTAAAGCAATTATTTATTTAGTTACACTTGTAGTAATATTTTTAGTTACAATACTTGGAACAAAATATTATTTTTATGATAGTGATTATGCTGTTAAAAAGACTGATTTATCTACAATTACAATAGATAATATTAAACTAGGAATGAATATAAGTGAAGTAGATTTATCTAAGTATAAAACTATAGAAAATGTTATAGATAAATGTAATTATAATTTTGAAGAATTAAGCATAAAAACAGACTCAAAGGGAAAAATTTCATATATTATTGCAAACTATAAAAAGACATCTTTAGATATAAATCAGGAAAATGGGGAGAAAATAACTAAAGTAAATGGTATATGGAGTGAACTTGGTAGCAACTATAAAACTGAAATATATAAACCAGATGATAATAATTATTGGAAAATATCTAAATATGTTGACACAGAAAATAGTATATATTTAGGTGTGATTTATTCTAGATATAATAATGAGATATCAAAAATAATATTATCTAATGATAGAATAAAGGAATAGTATACTTATATTATAAGTATACTATTCTTGCTTTTTAGAGTATATTATGATATATTTAGCATGGAAAAAAGGAGGTTGATAGTTATGAATAATTATTATGACGTGGTTATAGTGGGTGCTGGACCTAGTGCTGTTTTTCTAGCATATGAGATGATTAAATTAAATAGTAAAAAGAAAGTACTTATTATAGAACAAGGGAAAAGTGTAGAAAATAGAAAATGTCCAATAGAAAAAACTGGAAATTGTGTACGTTGTAAACCTATGTGTAACATTACTTGTGGATTTTCTGGAGCGGGAGCTTTTTCTGATGGTAAATTATCATTATATAATAAAGAAGATGATGATATTCATGTTGGTGGAATACTACATAAATATATTGGTGTTGAAGAGACTAAAAAATTGATAGACTATACAGATAATATTTATCTAAAGTTTGGCGCAGATACTCATTTAGAAGGAACTGAGTACAAAGAAGAAGTTAAGAAAATTTGTAATAAAGCTAAAAAAGAAAATATTACTTTAATAGATATACCAATAAGACATTTAGGAACGGAGAAAAGTCATGAATTATATTATAAGATTCAACAGTATTTATTAGATAATGGCATTCATATTATATTTAATACAACAGTAAAAGATTTGATTGTTGAAAATAATATAATAAAAGGTGTTAAAGTTCAAAACTCTAAAGACTATATTGAAGAAAAAGATAATTATAATGAAATTTATTCAAATAAAGTTATACTTGCTGTTGGAAGAAAAGGTGCTAATTGGCTTGTTAATATGTGTGATAAGCATAATATAAAAACAGAAAGTGGAACAGTAGATATTGGAATTAGATATGAGCTTCCAGACAAAGTTATGGAAAAAATAAATAAGTATATGTATGAAGGAAAATTTATTGGACGTGTAGGAAGATACAAAGATAAGGTTAGAACATTTTGTCAAAATCCAAGTGGTTTTGTATCTACAGAAGTATATGACCATAATATTACACTCGTAAATGGACACTCATATAAAGATAAGAAAAGTGAAAATACTAATCTTGCAATTTTGGTATCACATAATTTTAATTATCCTTTTAATAAGCCAATAGAATATGGACGAAATATCGCACAAAATTTAAATGCAATTGGAGCAGGTAAAATAGTAGTACAAAGACTTGGAGACATATATAGGGGCAAAAGAACTTGGAAAGAGGAATTAGAGCATAATACTGTAGTACCTACATTAAAAAATGTCGAACCAGGGGACTTGACATTTGCTCTCGGATATAGGACAATGACTAATATACTAGATTTTATACAATCTGTAGATAAAGTAGTAGAAGGCTTTGCTGCTCCAGATAATTTATTATATGGACCAGAGATTAAATTTTACAGTAATAAAGTAAAAATAACAGATAAATTTGAGACAAGTATTAGTGGATTATATTCAATTGGAGATGGTGGTGGAATGACTCGTGGTCTTATGATGGCGTCTTGTTCTGGAGTTCAAATGGCTAGATTTTTAGAGGAGGAATAGAAAATGAAAGTAGAAGCTGGAAAAAAATACATGCATTTTAAAGGACATGTAGTAGAAGTTATTGCAATTGCTATTCATTCAGAGACAATGGAGGAAATGGTTGTATATAAACATTATGACCAAGATAAAATATGGGCTAGACCATATGATATGTTTACTGATGAGGAAGATATTAGTAAAAGAGCAGATAATGTTACTGGTCAAAAAACTAGATTTGTAGAATATAATGGGTAAAAAAATAAAGGTAAGATGAAATAATCTTACCTTTTATGTTATAATAATTTGGGAGTGATGATTAAATGAATAAAATAGTAATGGCAACTAATAACAAAGGTAAAATAGAAGAGTTAAAAAAGATGTTAAGTGAATTTAATGTTGTATCTCAAAAAGATGCAGGAATAGAAGATTTAAATGTAGATGAAAATGGTGAAACATTTGTAGATAATGCAATAATTAAAGTAAAATCTATTAAAGAAATTTTAAAAGAAAAAGTATATATTATAGCTGAAGATACAGGAATATGTATTGATTGTCTTAATGGATATCCAGGAGTAAAAAGTAAAAGAGCACCAGGAGAAGAATTAAAAAAAGAAGTTACAGATTTTGAAAGAAATGAGTTTTACATTGAAAAAATTGGAGATAATAGTAATAGAAAAGTTGTTTGGCAAACTGCAATTGCTCTTATAGAACTAGATGGAAGTATAAAAACTTTTATAGGAGAAGTAGAAGGAGAAATACCAAAAAAGCAACAAGGTGAAGAGGGATTTGGATTTGATCCAATATTTTATATTCTACAAGAAAATAAAACTCTTGCACAAATGAACTTTAAAGAAAAAGAAAAATATAGTGCAAGAAAAAGAGCTGTTGAAAAATTAGTGAAATATTTGAAAGAAAAAAATCAATAAATATATAAAATTATTTTGATTTTTTATTCTTTATGATATACTATAAAATATAGAGATTATGGAGGAAAATATATGAAAGGGAAAAAAGGAATTTCAAAAATAGCACTTGTAATACTAATTTTAGTAGTAGTGATATTTGTTGCTGTAGGAACTTTTTTAGCTATATGGCTTATACAAAAAAGTAAAACTCCTATAGTAGATGTAAAATTATATGAAGATTATGTTGAAGGAGAAGGATTTGTAGCCGAAGATGGTATGCTTGGAACAGAAATGACTCCACTTGCAGAAGGACTTAAAGAATATAGAAATGATGAGCTAGGAATAAGATTTGGATATTTAGATGGATTAAGTATTCCAGAGGATGAAGAGACAGAAGATGGAACTTATGTATCCGTAATGAATAATAAATCAACAGGAACAGAAGTAATGCTAAGAGTTGGTAAGATTGATGTATCACAGATGGATATAGACCATATTCAAAAGCAGAAAGAATCATTAACAAAAGAGTTAATTAAAGCAGAAACTAAAATAATTGAAGTTGAAGAAGATGGTGAAATGGTACAAAAGACTATAGTTCCAGAAAAAGTATCAGATATTAATTCTTCTTATGCTTTATTTGCAGATCAATTAGCAGTTAGATTTACTTATACAGAAAATGGAAAAAAAGCTACTAGAATTCTTACTATAAAAAATAATTATGTTTATTCTTTAACGTATAAAGCAGAGCAAGATAAATATAAAACAACAGAAGAAGATAAAGTTTTTAATAGTTTTGAATTTATACAAAAGATAGATGAAGTCGAAAAAGGAGAACTAAATACTTTAACAATAAACGGAAAAGAATATACACTTCCTTTAAGACAATCTAAAATGGAAGGTTTAACAATAGATAATAAATATGCAACACAAAAAATTCAACCTAATTATTTTACAATTGTATCGTTATATGAATTACAACAAGCAAAATATAGTGCATATGTATATAATGCAAAAGCAAGTATGAATAACATAGGAGATGGATATATAACAGCTATTTCTACTGATATAAATAGAGGAGGAAATATAGTTATATATAAAGGTATAGAACTTGGTACACAGTATTTAAAAGTTAAAGAATTACTTGGAAGCCCATCAAGACAATATATGTCTGAAGATGATTCAACTTTAACAAACATATATAAAATAGAAGGAGTTACAATACAACTTAAATTTAGAAATGATGACTTATCAAAACCAGATGATTCATCTAAAGTAGTAGCAATATTACTTAAAGTTGCAATATAATAAATATCAATAAGAAAATCAACGTACATTTAATTGTGTACGTTGATTTTCACTTTTTTTCTTTGTAATAGTGTTTTATTGTGTATATTTTAAAATTGTAACAATAATGATTTTTTATTGATAAATAAAGATAAAAATGCAGAAAATAATTATATAATTTGTTAAAAAATATATAAGTGATGTAAAATAAATATAATAGAAAAAAATGGAGGAGCATATATGAAAAAAAATACAGTTATAAAGTTTATGAGCATACTAACTGTGTATATAATATTAAGCATATATTCTAATGTATATGCTGATACTGTAAGCATTGGAAATGATTGGGTAACACTAAAACAGTATTTAGAAGCAAAAGATGTATATCATACAATAAATTTAACAGATGAAGTATTTGTAGGAGATCATATTATGACATATGGAAATAAGACAATAAATGGAAATGGTCATGGCATACACAATCATAGAAATTTTACTGGAAATTTAGATGCAACTAATCATATCTTTACTGTTATGCAAAATTCTACACTTACATTAAATAATGTAACTCTTAATGGAAATGCTGGTAATATGACAACAGAATCCTCAACTAATATAGGAGTAAATGGAATACTTAATGTAAATAATAGTTCATTTATTAATGGAGGAGAGCAAGGAATCCATGTTGGAAATGGTGGTATATTATATTTTAATTCAGGTACTGTTTCGGCATCGGGAAGTAATGTAGGAATAGGTAGTGCTGGTACAGTGTATGTTGGAGATGGTTCAATAGCAGGACGTACTCAAGGTCTTCATAATAATCATGGAACACTAAACTTAAAAGGTGGCACAGTAACTGGTGCAGATTATGCAATAGTTAGTTTTAATAGTGGAACAGCTAATATAATGGCTGGTAATATATATGGTGCAAGACATGGTGTATTAAATAGAGGTGGTACTATAAATATTAGTGGAGGAAATATACATGATAATTCAGCAAATGGAGTTCTTACAGAAGCTGGAAATAAAACCAATATAAGCGGAGGAAATATATATAATAATGGTAATGGTGTATATAATGAAGGAACTACAGATATTTGGGGAGGTAATATATATGATAACAAAATGGGAGTTTATAATACTTCTGTTTTATATATCAGTGGCCCAGTTAGTATAAAAGATAATACTGACTCACAGGCTGGAGGTGTATATCATAATGGTTCTTTATGTTCAATAACTTCAGGAACATTTGGAACAAGTCCAATGCAACATGTATATTTGGCAGCAAATGATAAGTTTGTATCAACAAATTCTAGTACACCAACATTTAGAGTATATCCAAATGCTTATACAAGAGGTAGAAAAGTAGTACAAACATCAGCCAATAGTTATGCATCTGAACTTATAGATACATATGTAACATTATATCCAAATGATGGTTGGCACTTAAGAACAATAGGCTCAGAAATAGATTTATGGGATACTGGAACAGTAACAGCAACATATAAAAGTTCAAGTGGAACTGTATTAAAAGATCCTATAGTTCAGTCTGGCTGGGGAGGAGATAGTTATACTACAACAGCACCAGAAAGTATTGGATTATATAAATTAAAAACAACACCAAGTAATGCAAGTGGAAGTTATAATGATTCAAATATATTTGTAAATTACGTGTATGAACAAGAAAAGGGAAAGATTATTGTAAAATATATAGATAAATATACAGGAGAAGAAGTAAGTCCACAAATAGAATCTATAGGGGATTTAGGAGATTCATATACTGCAGAACCATCTATAATTGATGGATATGCCATAGAAGAGTCAACAGAAAGTATAGAAAAGACATACAGTACAAATGATCAAACTATAACATTTTATTATATAAAGCAATCAGAACTAAGAATAAAATATGTTGATTTATTAAATGAGAATAATAGACTAAGAGATGATATAGTTGTAAAATTAAAACAAGGAGAAAGCTATAAGGTACAGGCAGAAGATATTTTGGGATATAAGCTTATAGAAAAACCCGAAAATGAAATTATTACAATAGAAAGAGAAAATATAACTATAACTTATGGATATAAAAAAATATCTAAAGTAGTTGTAAAACATCAAAATGAAGATGGAACAGATTTGGTAAAACCTGAAATTATTGATGGAAATGTAGGAGATAAATATACAACTTTATCAAAAGAATTTGATAATTATGAGTTAAAAGAGACGCCAGAAAATGCAAATGGAGAAATTACAGAAGAGCAAATAGAAGTTATATATGTATATAGTTTAATAAAAGGAAAAATAGTAATAACTAAAGTAGATAAAAATGATAGTTCAAAATTATTAAGTGGAGCAATGTTTAAAATAGAGAAGTTAACAGAAGAAGGAATATTAGATGATACATTTATAGCCCAAGAAAAGACAACAGGAGATAATGGAAAAACAGAATTTACAGATTTGACTGTTGGAAAATATAGAGTAACAGAAACAAAAGCACCAGATGGATATGAACTTAAGAGTACACCAATAGATGTAGAAATATCTAAATATACAAAAGACCGAAATGTAATTGTAACTGACAGAATAAAATTACAATTACCAGAAACAGGTGGAAATGGAGCTATTATATTTATTGTAATTGGTAGTATTGCATTTTTAATATTATTAGTTTTGAGAAAATATGAGTTAAATAAAATCAAATAAAAAAAGCCAAGTTAAAAATTTAATTAACTTGGTAAAGATACAAGTGCTTAATATACAATCAATTTAGTTTGTATTATAGCACTTTTTTTAATTATAAAATACCATTTCTATTATTCCAAGTAAAAGTATTATAATTGAAGATAAATAATTAGAATAATTACTTAATTTTGAGTTATTTATTTTACTTGCTATAAAATAGCCTAAGTATAAAAAAAGAATACTGAATATAAATGTAAATATAGTAGAAAATAAATAGTTAAGTCCAGCAATACTTGCACTAAGTCCTGTTGCAAAATTATTTATTGAGAGTAGGAAAATAGTTTTAATATTTGAAAAATTAATATTTATATTATCTTTTGAAATATTATTAGATTTTTTTGAACTTATAAACTCTTTTAATATACCATAAATACCAATAAATATCAGTATTGTTGAACCTAATGTATTTGCAAACTTTAAAGATAATACATGATTAATACTTGTTCCAATAACCATTATAATAAAAGTAATTAAACTAGTGAAGAAAGATATTTTAAATATATCTTTAAATTTAATTTTTTTATTGTTAAGTGAATATGAGATTCCTACAGGAATATTGTCTAGGTTAGTTGATATTGAAAATAAAAGTAAAGATATAAAATTTACCATATCTACTCCTTTCTATACTATATTAAATGTTTAAAATTTATTTTTGTTATAAAAAAATATAAAAATACATACTTTTATGATATAATAATGACGGAGGAAGGAAATGGAAAAAATAGCAATTATTTCGGATATACATGGAAATATAACAGCTTTAGAAAAAGTATTAGATGACATAGAAAAAAGAGGGATAAAAAGAATAATGTGTTTAGGAGATATGATAGTAAAATGCTCATCACCTAAAGAATGTGTTCAAACAATACTTTCAAGATGTGAAGTTGTTATAAAAGGAAATTGTGAACAAAGAGGTGTAGAAGAACCTAAAATATATGAGCATGTATGGAATAGAGATAAACTTACAAATGAGCAAAAAGAAAAAATAAAAAAATTGCCACTTTCTTATGACTTTTATATGAGTGGTTATAAAATTAGAATTATGCATGCAAGTCCAAATTCAATACATGAAAAATCATATTATTGGGATTTTGATGAAGGATTTGAAGAAAGATTTGATAAAATGTTTGAAAATACAGAATATTTAAATAATTTAGATAGTGATAATCCAGATATTGTTATTTTTGGACATATACATAAACCTTTTATTTTTAGAAAAAAAGATAAAATTTTAATAAATCCTGGTGCAGTATCCAATACTAGTGATATTATTAATATTGAAAATAAAAATTATACATATGGTTCATATTTAATACTAGAAGGAGAAATGGATAATAAAAAGATATCCAAAATATCATATAAGATAGTAAAATTTACATATGACAATATGAAAGAAGCACAAAAAATATTAAATTCAGATATGCCTAATAATAAAGAATCATATGAAGAAATAGCAACAGGAAAATATTTTAGTAGATTAAAATTACAAAAGGAAGCAGAAGGTAAAATATGGATAAAATAGCAATTATTTCAGATGTACATGGAAATTTAGTTTCTTTAAAAACGGTTATAAATGATATAAAATCTCAAAATATTAAGCATATATTTTGTTTAGGAGATTTGGTAGCAAAGGGATCTCAGCCTAGGGAGTCAATAGAATTAATAAAAAAAGAATGTGAAGTTGTAATTAAAGGAAATTGCGATGAAATAGTAGGTAGTCATTGTAATACAATAGAACATGTTTGGAATAGGGAAAAAATTGGAGATGAAAATGCAAAATATTTAAGCAATTTGCCAGTGGCATATGATTTTTATATGAGTGGCTTAAAAATAAAATTAATACATGCAAGTCCTAATGATTTATTTAATAGTATAAAATATTATGATATTACCAAGAACATAAATGATGAACTTGAAGATATGTTTAAATTTGAAGGAGAGATACCAGACGTATTAATATTTGGACATATTCATTCACCTTTTTTTTATAGGTTAAAAGATAAAACATTAGTAAATTCTGGTTCGATAGCTAATGGTTGTGACATACTAGAAAAAAATAATAGTGTAAATCAATTTGCATCATATATGATTTTAGAGGGAGAATATGGCTCAAAAGAGGTATCTAGTATATCATATGAAATAGTTAAAATACCTTATGATTTTAAGAAAGAAATAGAAAATTTAAGAAATAGTGACATGCCAAATAAAGAAATGGCAATAGATGAATTAGAAACAGGAATTTATATTAAAAGATAAAAATTTAATGATTTTAAGAAACAAATTTATTTAATTTAAAATAGATTTGTTTCTTTTTTATTTCATAATTGATATAAATAATAACATTATTTTATAAATATATTGATTAAAGTTTTTGTTAATGATAACATTTTTATATAATTGAATAATAAGAGGTGAATTTTTATATGAAAAAACAAAATATTTTTATGTGTTTAATATTTGTAATAACTCTTGTTTTTACTAGTAATATAGTAGTAAATGCAGAGACATTACCAAGTTTATCAGATATGGTAAATAATATTGAACCATATAATTTCGATGGGAATGATTATCCAAATATTAGAGGAAAAGATGTGAACTTAACTGTTTATGCATATTTAAATCCTAAATATGGACATGGTAGTGCAGATAATCCATCTTTACCAGCCCCATTTAATAAACATTATACTTATTCTAGTACAGGAACAAAAACATTTTATGTAGGTGCTGTATCATCTCCTGCAGGTGGATATGATGCATATTTGTTTTACTGTGTTGGATATGGTATGCCTGTAGATACAGGAGAAACTTTAGTAAGTTCAAATAATGTATATGGTTGGAATGAGTCTGTTATTGATGAACATTCTAAAAACTTAATTAGCTTAGCTTTAATATATGGTTTTGATTCTGATTCATCACATGGCTCAAGTGTTTCAAGCTCATGTCTAGCTGTTAGAAATACACCAGATGGAAGACATGTATATGCAAATGCTCCAAAAGTTTTTGCAACTCAAGTTGCATGTTGGGTAGCAAGTACAAATTTAATTAATTCACAATATGAAGATTTAATTGCTAGATATTTGATTGAGATTGATGGTCAATTAGAAGAAGAAACATATTATATATATTCAGATATTATTGGAAAAGTAAAAAAAGCAATGAAAATGCCAACATATGCAAGTACAGATCCAAATAATACTCCTGTTTATGAATTACAATATAATTCAGAAAAGAAAAGATTTGAATATACAATGACAGATGATAATGAATTAGGACTAAATGGAGACAAAATAACTATTACTCAAAAATTAGAAGGAACAGGTCTTAATTGTGAAGTTGATGGAAATAGAGTTACAATATACACTAACACAGTTGTTGGTACAAAAAACAATCCAGTTAAAGTGTCTATACAAAAAGATATAAATAATGGTAGAGGAGTTGCGGGCTTTTGGCAAAAACAAGGTTTATCTAGTGGTAAAATAGGTCAACCTTTAACAAGACTTGTAGATGATTCCAGAACACCAGAATTTGGATATTATAGTGTATATACACCAGGATATAAAATAAGAATTCATAAAACATTGCAATCAACAAGTGGAAATAAAGGAAATGCTTCACCAAGAGGTGCAGTTTATGGAATATACAAAGATGAAAGATGTTCAGAGGAAGTTGCAAGACTAACAATAGATGAAAATGGATATTCAAATAAAACAGATTATTTAGAATATAGAACATATTATGTAAGAGAAATATATAATACATCTAGTACAAGAATTGATGAAACAGTTTATACAATAAATCCACAAGATTCAGCAACAGATAGTGATGGAGATTATGGATTAACACTTGAAGTATCAGACTGGATAAATGAGTCAACTATAAAAATACATAAAAAACTAGGTGCAACAGATTATGATAAAGAAATAGATCTTAGTAATTGTAAATTTAAAATAACATTAAATGAAGATAATAATCAAGTATATTATACAAATGTTTCTGGTGCAGACGGAATTTGTGAAGCAAAAAATGTACCATTTGGAGTATACACTGTTTCAGAAATAGAATGGCCAGATGAAGCATATAAAGTAGAAGATTTTACTATTAATGTACAAGAACATGGAAAAACATATGAAAGTACAAAAGTAGATGAATCTAAAAAAATGAGAATTGAAGTAGAAAAGGTTCTTTTAGATGAAGTTGTGGGAAAAACAGATGCAAAAGTATCAGGAGCATATTTTACAGTATATAAAGATGCTAATGCTACTATTCCATATTTAGATAAAAATGGTAATACTGTAATAATTGGACCAACAGATTCTGTAGGACATGCTATCTCTGGAACTATGAGAACAGGAACATATTATTTAAAAGAAACAACTTTCCCAGAAGGAATAAATCCAGATGCAGTTGTTCCAGGAGAGAGTGTTACATTTAGAGAAAAGATTTATACTGCTTCATATGATAATAGAAATCAAGGTACTGATACAGTAACAGTTTCTATAAAAAGAATAATTAATATACCAAATCTTGGAAGAATCCACGTTATAAAATATAATAACAATTTCAATTCTACAGATGAGGTTCCAGCAGCAGGAGCAATATTGGCATTAACATTAAAATCAAATAAAGATTGTGTATACTATGCAACAATAAATGAGAAAGGATATGCACAATTTATAAATAAAGATTTAGAAAATTTAGGTTATGAATATACAATACCTTATGGAATATATGAAATCTCTGAAATACAAGAAAGTAATCCAAAAGAGCATACACATTTCTATCTTCAACCAGAAACAGTAGAAATAAAAAGAGATACACAAGTAGAATATAGAATACATTCAGATGAACCTGTACCAGCTTGGTTAAAGATAGTAAAAGAAGATAAAGACTCAAAACAAGTTGTAAAACTTGAAGGAGCAAAATATAAAATATGGGATGTTAATAATAATGATTGGGTAAGTATGATGCTTTATCCATCAGGTGAATATATAAATGAATTTGAAACAAATGACGAAGGATACTTATATACACCACAAGCAGTTCAACCAGGAACATATGTAATATATGAAACACAAGCGCCAGAAGGATATTACTTAGATGATGAATGGAGATTGCCTGAAAAAGAAGAAGATTTAGGTAATGATAAAGTTAGTGGTAAGAAAGTAGTAATTAATAAGTTAACAACAGGAATATTAGATGATACTAGTTATCCTGAAGGTGGAATAGTAACAGGAAGTCTAGTAGTTAATACAGATATTAAAAATACTCCATTAAAAGTAGATTTAGAACTATATAAAAAAGCAGAGAAAATAACAGGAGTAACAACTTCAGAAGTAAATTATGAGATAGATAATGAAGTTGTTATAAGTGAAGAAAAATATAGACCTACATATAGTCTAGTTGGATTAGAAGGAGTAGGATATAGAATATATGCAGTAGAAGATACTTATACACCAGATGGAATTTTAAGATATACAAAAGGTCAAATGATTGCAGATATTACGACAAATGAAGAGGGATATGCAGTTGCAAGAGATATTTATCCAGGAGAATATAGTATAATAGAATATAAAACTCCAATTGGATATATAAAAGATGAAAATATACCTAATGTAATACTAGAAAATAAAAATCAATATGTAAAAAATGCAACAGTAAAAAAAGAATTAACAGATATTAGACAAAAATTAGGATTAAAATTTAAAAAGAATTTTGAAGAAGTAAAATATACAATTGGAGAAAAAGTTGAACAAAAAGCAGTATTTGGAATTTATACATCAGAACCAATTTTAAACTATAAAGGAAATGCTGTTATACCTAAAAATGCATTGGTAGACTTAGTTGAAATAAATGGAAGTACAGATGTAATAAGTAATAGAGACTTACCAAAAGGAAAGTATTATGTTATAGAATTGTATACATCTGCTCCATATACAATTAATTCTAAAAAAACAGAATTTGAACTAGAATATAATGATGATTCTGAACAAGAATATGTTGTAGTAGAAGGAGAAGAGTACAATAATAAGCCAACTGATGGTAATTTTGTAATAGTTAAATTATCATCAGATATACATTCAGAAGGATTTATTGTAATGAATGGCACAGAAATAATTAATGATGAACTAGATAAAATACAAAAGAAAGTAATAGAAGACATAGGTAAATTAAATAATGATGATGAGATAATGAATTACCTTAATGAAAATAAAATGCATTTTTTACCAGGAGCTAAATTTAGAATCTATGCAGACAAAGAATGTAGTGAAGGTAAGGAAGTAAGAGTTAGAGATGAAGTTACTGGGGAATTTAAAATTCTAGAAATTGTTACAAATAAGGTAGGACTTATTAGGGTAAACAATATTCCTATAGGTGAATACTATATTAAAGAAATAGAAGCACCAGATGGATGTCAATTACCAGAAGAAGAAGAAAAACGTATTACAAAAATAGTGGTTGAAAATAATCTTACAAATGAAAATAAAGTATATCAAACAATAGTTAATGACTCTATCGTAGGTGGTATGATATACAAAGAAGATATATTTACATCTGAAGCTATACCAGATTGTATATATGAAATAAGAGATGAAAATGGAAATGTATTATTACATTCTAAAACAACATTGGATGGAGATGGAAATGCAGTAGCATATATTCCACTTAGTATGTTTGAAAACAATAAAAAATATACTTTTGTAGAAATAAAAGCTCCAGATATTTATGAAATAGATACAACACCACATGAATTTGAAGCTAAATTTGATGAAAATGGAAAGTGGATAACAGAGCCTATTAAAGTAACAAATAAAAGAAAAACACGTCAAGTAATAGTAAGAAAATTAGATGCAGAAACTAGTGAACCATTACAAGGTTGTGTATTTACAATAGCTTTAATTGATCCAAAAACAGGAGAGCAAAAAGTAGATGCTAAAACAGGAGAACCTATATATCTAGTAGAAAATGCTATTACAAATGAAAATGGAGAATATGTAATTGATAAAGCTCCAATGGGAACATATAAATTTATTGAAATAAAAGCACCAGAAGGATATGAATTAGATGAGGACTTAACTGGATATGAATTTACAATAGATAATAATTCACCAGAAACAATAATATTTGAAGTAACAAATACAGGAGATATACAAGTAATTGTATTATCAATAGTGTCAATTATTTCATTAATTGGAATAGCTATTATTATGAAAAATAAAATTATATGTAAGAATTAACATGTAATGTAAAAAAATAGAGAATAAAAAATTCTCTATTTTTCAGACTGTTGACAAAGTTTTTTTGTTGACAGTCTTTTCTTTTTAGGAAAAAT